>JBGAKW010000026.1:0-61379 GCA_044224185.1 Gemmatimonadaceae bacterium
TTCAGCATTTCTGAGAAGGACTCCATTCCCTCGGGCGCACCTTGTGGCGTCATGACGTCGAGCATCGGCGATGCCGACTGCGAGACTTCGATCTCAATTTCCCGCGACTCGAGCTGACCGTCGAGGAGGAGTTGGCGAAGTTTGTCGCGCGTACGCTGGTAGCGTTCGCGCGCGGCGTCACTGTCGCGCTCCGCCTGCACGGCGCCGGACGAGGAGACGACGAACACGGTGGAGGGCGACGCGGGGTCGCGAGTTTCTGATGGCGTTGCAGCTGACGGCTGCCATTTTGCGTCGGCGGGAACGGGGAGCAGGAGGTCGAGGAGGCGGTCGTTGACGTGTTCGTGCGCAAGATCTTCGATCTCCGCCTCGCGCTCAGTGCGGACCATGTCGATGGCGCTTTCGACCAGGTCGCGCACCATCGCTTCGACGTCGCGACCGACGTAACCAACTTCGGTGAACTTCGATGCTTCGACCTTCACGAACGGCGCGCCGGAGAGCTTGGCCAGCCGGCGCGCAATCTCCGTCTTTCCAACGCCGGTGGGGCCGATGAGGATGATGTTGTTCGGAGAAATCTCGTTTCGAATGGATTCAGGGGCGCGCTGGCGACGCCAGCGGTTACGCAGGGCGATGGCGACCGCCTTCTTCGCATCACTCTGCCCAACGATGTATCGATCGAGCTCGGCCACGATTTGCCGAGGAGTGAGATCGGCGAGACGAGCGAGGGCTTGTTGCGTGCGTGGCGACGACATGAGGAGATGAGTTGCCGAACGAGGTAGGAGGGCGGAGAATTTTAGGGTCCGCCTAACGCCTAACGAGCCCGTCGTGTGTTTCGACTAGCTCGTCGGCTCGAGAATGGTGATGTTCGTGTTGGTGTACACGCAGATTTCCCCCGCGATCTGGAGCGAACGTCGCACGATGTCGGCGGGCGGGAGGGTTGTGTTGGCCACCAAGGCGCGCGCAGCGGCGAGGGCGTACGACCCGCCGGAGCCGATGGCGAGAATGCCGTCGTCCGGTTCGATCACGTCTCCCGTACCCGAGAGGAGGAAGCCGTGATTGACATCGGCGACGATGAGGAGCGCTTCGAGACGGCGAAGGACGCGGTCGCTGCGCCACTCCTTTGCCAGCTCGACCGCGGCGCGCGGGAGGTTGCCGGAGTAACGCTCGAGCTTTTCCTCGAACTTGTCGAACAAGGTGAAGGCGTCGGCGGTGGCGCCCGCGAAGCCGGCGAGGATGCGGCCACCGGCGAGCGGACGAACCTTCTGCGCCTTCGATTTCATGACCGTGTCGCCTTGCGTGACCTGCCCGTCGCCGCCGAGCGCGAGCTGGCCGTCGCGACGAACGGCGAGGATGGTGGTCGCGTGAAAATTCGGGAAGCGTGAGTTCATATTCTTAGCATCATGGCGGGAAGATAGCCGGGGCGATCGGGTGGGGCGGAGTCGGTCGATGGGGCGATTGGATGCGCGACTGTCCGTGGTCTATGGGGTAGCATAGCTTACCGCGCGCTGCTGGCTCCGCCGTCGTGAGCGAGCGCGAGAACGTATTCACTTTGAGTCGCAGGTCAAAGCTGGCAATGCTTTTCCGGTCGATGATTCAGCGCACTGCGGTGCTCGCCATGGTGGGCGTTGCGCCGTTTTCGATAGCTCTACTCTCGCCCTCATCGGCGGTCGCCGAAATTCGACACACGAAGCTGTTGCACTCGTCGCCCGCGGCAGACGCAATGCTTCCGAAGTCGCCGACTTCGGTAACGCTTTGGTTCTCGAAGGCGGTGCAGCCGAAGCTGACGCGCGTGCAGCTCGCGGATGGGGGCGGCAAGGCGATCTTATTGAACGCCCCGTTGGCGATGGATGCGGGTGATACGGCGGTTGTCGCCGGCCTGCGAGGCTCGTTGCCGAGCGGGAGCTACACGGTGACGTGGGCGACGACGTCGCGCGACAGTCACGTGATCAAGGGGAGGTATCGGTTTCGGGTGGAGTAGAGCGCGCTGCAGGCGCTTGGTGATCGTTAGGCGGTGTATGGCGAATAGCTGCCTTGTTCTTCGCGAGCTCCGATAGTCCGATCATTCGCAGCGTTTGCTTTTCGCTTTTAGTCGACAGCGCTCCTTTCCACACTTCGCTGAGGAAGTCGATGTCGCCAGTCGCGCGTATGACGCCATGCACGCCCAGTGCGTACCCTCCAACGAGCACATACTCGACCTCCTGCTCGTTGAGACACTCGATAAAGTCAATGAAGTCTGGCGAGAGCGAATCGTTGTCTGCGCCGCCGACCGGTCGACGCATCGGCTCGGTCGTGTGCTCTTAGTACCTGGCGAATGCGCTCGGCCAGACGCGGCAATGACATATGCCTGCTTTGAGACTTGAGCGACCGAGATCACGCGCTTCGCCTTTAACCTCATCGGGATGGGGTCATGTCCGCTGTCGTGTAGCAATACGTGGCGCCCCTTCCATGTCGTTCGGCGATGTTCGGCACGAGCAGCACGCGACAGTTTGGCTGCGCATCGCCCCCGAATCTCGGCAGAATCGCCGTTAGGCGCTCTCGCCACGACGGATACGCCGACAAGTTTCAGTAGCCGCAGTGCGGACTCCAGACTGACATTTGGACTTTGCCCTCTCTCGAGTTCCGCGACGAGCCGAGGGCTCACTCCCGCGCGCGCGGCCAGCTCTTCACGACTCAGATTGAGTTGTTTACGGGCGTTCTTTAAGAGCGATCCGAACCCCTCGGATAACATTTTCATCCATCCTGTCGTCGGTCTCGAAAGCTAACTCCAGGCGACGCACCGACTCATCCGTTTGTGTACCGGTCCCTCTATGTAGCAGCAACCTGGTGATCCGTTTCGACGCGGCAAGCGAGTCGGGAATCGTCGTGATACTTCCAGGGCCACACATCGCGTCTGGGTTGCGGTGATGTACGGCGATCTTCCACGCGCGTCTGGTGCATCTCTCGTCGAATACCCGCGCATTGGTTGGTGCATCCCGCTCGTTAGGCGCGCGGATGCGCCTTCTTGTACACCTGCTTGAGGCGCTCAACACTCGTGTGCGTATAGATCTGCGTCGTCGAGATCGAGGCGTGGCCGAGTAACTCCTGCACCGCGCGCAGATCAGCGCCCGCGTCAAGGAGATGGGTGGCAAACGTATGTCGCAGCGAGTGCGTCGAAAGGCCGGCATCTTCGTCGATCTGGTTGAGAAACTTGGTGACAACGAGCTGCACGCCACGCACGGAAAGACGTTTCCCTGTGCGGCTCAGAAAAACGGCGGCGCGCTCCGCCTTACCTCCAACTGTCCGCAGCAGCTCATCCCGGCGCGACTCGTAGTTGCGGAGGGCGCGCTGCGCATGATCGCCGATGGGGACGATGCGCTCCTTGCCCCCCTTCCCTCGCACCTTGACCTGTTGCGAGACAAGATCGAGGTCGGCGCGATTGATTCCCTGCAGCTCGGAGAGCCTAACGCCGGTGGAGTAAAAGAGTTCGACGATGGCGAGGTTCCGTACATCCTCGAACTTCCCGTCCCACGCGCGCACTTCGGCCGCCTGGAAGAGGAGATCGACCTGGGCGCGATCGAGATAGCCCGGGAGATACTTCTCCAACTTGGGAGAGCCGACGGCGCGAGCCGGGTTGGCGTCGATGATTTCTTCGCGCTGCAGGAAGCGGTAGAAGGTGCGCAGTGCGGAGAGAGCGCGGGCGATGGAGCGCTTGGAGAGCCCTTTTCTCGTTAGGTAGCCCAAGTAACCGCGCATAACGAGCCGGTCGGCGGAGCTCCACGACCAGGCGCGCGTCCCCGCCTGCTGTCCCATGTAGGCAACGAAGCCATCGAGATCGCGTTCGTAGGCGAGACGCGTGTTGGGGGAGACATCGCGTTCCTTCTCGAGGTGGATGAGGAAGTCGGAGAGTTCGGCGGGGCGCGGTGTGGGGGTTGGGGTGGCGTCGGAATGGTGATGGTCATTGGGCGAGCCAGTGGTATCGTTGTTTTTGGGGGGGGCCCCCCGCGTCGCCGGTGCATCGGGCGCGGATGCTGTTGGACGAGCACTCGCCTTCAAGGCCGGCCGATCGGCACGCCGCCCTCGCGTCACGCGCCCAGCTCCACCGGCGCGATCCCCTCGCGCTCGATCCACTCGTGCAGTGCGCCTAACGAGCGGTGCGCGATCTGTTCGCGCTTGAGTCGCTTGTCGCGCGGCGCGTTAGGCAGTTCGTCGACCAACCCGAAGTTCGCGTTCATCGGCTGAAAATGCTTGGGATCTGCCTCGCGCAGATAGCGATACAACGCCCCCAACATCGACAGCGGCGGTGGGACCACGGGATCGTCGCCGCGGAGCATTCTCGAGAGGTTGATCCCCGCAATCAGCCCCGTGGCGGTGCTCTCGGTGTACCCTTCGACTCCGGTGATCTGGCCGGCAAACAAGACGCGCTCGTCGTCGCGCAGTGACAAGTGCGCTGAGAGCGACGCTGGCGTGTTCAGATACGAGTTCCGGTGAATGGATCCGAATCGCAGGAACTCTGCGTTGGCCAGCCCGGGGATCATTCGAATCACGCGCTGCTGCTCGGGGATGCGCAGGCGCGTCTGGAATCCGACGAGATTCCACATCTGGCCGCGCACGTCCTCACGCCGGAGCTGCACGACAGCCCACGGACGACGGCCGGTTCGCGGATCGGTGAGCCCCACGGGCTTCATCGGCCCAAAGCGCAGCGTATCACTCCCGCGTCGCACCATCTCCTCGACGGGCATGCACCCTTCGAAATACGGAACCTTGTCGAAGTCGTGTCCCTGGTGCTGGTCGGCGCTGCCTAACGCGGCGATGAACGCTTCGTATTCATCGCGCGAGAAAGGACAATTGAGATATGCGCCTTCAACCTCCTCACCGTCGGCGACGGCCATCGTCTCCTTGTCGTAACGTGACGCGCGAAAGGCGATGGAGAGATCGATGGAATCGTGCGCGACGATCGGAGCGATCGCGTCATAGAACGCGAGACGATCGACGCCAAGTCGTTGGCGGATCGCCTCGGAGAGCGCTTCGGACGTAAGGGGACCGGTGGCGATGATTCCCGGCGATGGAATCGACGTCACTTCCTCACGAACAACCGTCACGCGCGGATGTGCATGCAGTCGTTCGTGCACCGCGCTGGAGAAGACGTCGCGATCGACGGCGAGCGCCGATCCAGCTGCAACGCGCGCGGCGTCGGCGCAACGCAGGATCAGCGAGCCTAACGCGCGCATCTCTTCCTTCAGGACGCCGTGCGCGTTCGACAGCTCGGTGCTCTTGAACGTATTCGAACAGACCAACTCGGCTAAACGATCGGTCTTGTGCGCCTCAGTGCCTCGCACGGGACGCATTTCGTGGAGGATGACATCGTGCCCGCGCTCTGCGAGTTGCCACGCGGCTTCGCTTCCCGCGAGCCCTCCACCGACGACGTGCACTGGACTGGTCATGGGTGGAACATCGCCAGAAAACACAAAGACGAGAAGCGGGAGACTCCACCGCTTCTCGTCTGACTGCGTGACCTGGTGCGTTAGGCCGGCCGAGACCTCACCTGATCAAACCGTCGCGACCTCTTCTTCCTCCTGACGAGCGACATCCCACTCGTTCTGACACTTGAGACAACGACGGTACTCGCCGCGCGTCTTGTTGGATTTTGCTTCGGCGCCGACGTACCCACACTCCGGACACGTTTCAGGAACAGGGCGATCCCAGACGACGAAGTCGCAGTTGGGATAGTTCTCGCAACCGAAGAATGTCTTACCGCGCGTCTTGGAGCGTCGCTGCGCGATTTCGCCGCCGTCCTTGGGACAGCGCACGCCAGTCGGCATGGAACGCGTCCCTCGGCATTTCGGAAACTTCGAACAGCCGAGGAAGTCGCCGCTGCGCCCGTGACGAATGACCATCGGTGCGCCACACTCGTGGCACTTGTGTTCGGTGAGTTGCGCGGGCTTTTTCTCGCCGGAAACGGGACGCGTGTAGTCGCAGTTCTTCGGATGATTTTCGCAGGCGACAAACGGTCCGAAGAAGCCACCCTTGGGCATGAGCTTCCCGCCGCACTTCGGACACTTCTCGGTCGCAAGCTTCGAGAGATCGTGCGCTTCGGCGATGAGTCCACCGACGTCCACGTCTTCAAGCGACTCTTCGAAGGGGCCGTAGAAGTCCTTGAGCACGCGCTGCCAGGCGAGCGCCCCTTCTTCGATCTTGTCGAGTTCTCCCTCCATTTCGGAGGTGAAGCCGACGTTGAAGACGTTGGGGAACTGCTTGACCATCACGCGTTCGACGCTCTCGCCTAACGACGTTGGCGTGAAACGGCGCTGCTCGAGCAAGACGTAGCGTCGCTCGGCAAGCGTCGAGATGATGGACGCGTACGTCGACGGGCGACCGATGCCTAACCGTTCGAGCTCTTTGACGAGGCTCGCCTCGGAGAAGCGCGGCGGTGGTTCGGTGAAATGCTGGTTGGGCGTGAGTTCGTTGAGCGGAACACGCTCGCCCACAGTAGCAGCGGGGAGCGCCTGTTCGTCTTCGAGCGCCTTGCCGTCGCCTTCTTCGCGCGCTTCGCGATAGAGAGCCAGGAAGCCCGCAAACTTCACGACGCTCCCCGTGGCGCGGAACAGATAGTGGCGCGCGTTGGACTTTGGGCTCTTCTCGCCTTCGATGTCGAAGTCGATGGTGGTGGTATCGAAGACGGCCGGCGCCATCTGCGACGCCATGAAGCGCTGCCAGATGAGCTGGTAGAGCTTGAACTGATCGTCCTTGAGGTAGCGCTTTACGTCATCCGGGTGGCGCGACGGATCAGTCGGGCGCACCCCTTCGTGTGCGTCCTGAGTATTTGCCGCCTGGCTCCCAGCCTTACCGTAGAGTTGCGCCCCATTGGACAGATAGTTCGCGCCAAAGGCCTTGGTCAGGACCTCGCGCGCCGTTGCAGCTGCACTCTCGGCGATGCGCGTGGAGTCCGTACGCATGTACGTGATGAGACCGACGGCGCCCTCGTCCTTGCCGAGTTCGATGCCTTCGTAGAGGTCCTGGGCGAGGCGCATCGTGCGCTTGGAGCCGAAGCCGAGCTTTTTGGCGGCTTCTTGCTGCAGCGTCGATGTAGTGAACGGCGCCGCCGGATTCTTGCGACGTTCGCGACGTTTGACGTCGGTGATCGGGAAGACGCCTAACGCGCCGCGCGGCGCCTTGGCGGGGAGTTCCGCGGCAATGCGCGCCGCCGCCTTACGCACATCGTCGACGATGCCGTGTGCGGTTGATGCATTCCCGATTTCGACTTTCTTGTCATCGACGGCGTGCAGCTTGGCGTTGAAGCGCTGTCCGTCCTTTTCGAGCTGCGCCGCGACCGACCAATACTCCGTCGGCTTGAACGCACGAATCTCGCGTTCACGCTCGACGATGAGACGCAGCGCGACGGTCTGCACGCGCCCCGCCGAAAGACCTTTCTTGACCGTCTTCCAGAGAAGAGGCGAAGCCTTGTACCCCACTAGGCGATCGAGGACGCGACGCGCCTGCTGCGCTTCCACGAGCTTCATGTCGATGTCACGCGGGCGTTCGATCGCTGCCCGCACGGCGTCTTTAGTGATCTCGTGGAAGAGAATGCGCCGGATTGGCGCCCCGCCCTTTCGGCGAATCTGTTCGGCGACATGCCAACCAATAGCCTCGCCTTCGCGATCAGGGTCGGTCGCGATGAAGACGGCGGTGGATTCGCGCGCTGCGCTCTTGAGGTCCGAGAGCGTTTTCTCCTTCCCTTCGATGGTGACGTACTCAGGCTCGAAGTTGCGATCGACGTCGATGCCGAGCTTTTTCTGCGGAAGATCACGCACATGGCCGACGGTCGCCTTTACGCGATAGCCGCGACCGAGGTACTTCCCGATGGTCTTTGCTTTCGCGGGAGACTCCACGACGACCAGCGCGGATGTACCAGGTGCAACAGGCTCCTCGACCCGTTCTTCTGGGCGAGTGGCGCGCTTGACCTTGGGCTTGGCCGTGGCGGAAATCTTGGATGCGGTTTTACCGCGACGCGCCGACTTCTTGGCTGCTGGACGTGCTGAAGCGCCTCGTCCGGCAATGCGGCGAGTCTCTTTCGGCAGTGCTTGAGCGTCGCCTGGTGTTTTCTTCTTAGCTGGCATCGCTTCAGTGTATGGTCACATGGTCGGGTGCAGGTCCGAACTCGTCGTACCCACCCGACTCCATGAGTGATCTAAGGTCGTCGAGAGAAATGCGTCCCTCGATTTGAGACGTTGCGCGTTCGATGATGTTTTCGAGCTCTGTCGACGTCAGAAGTCCCGCGCTGGAAAGCGAGAGCAGGTGCCCCCACGCGTCTGTCGTGAAGCGCCCAATTTCGTGCGGACCGAGAACCCGGAATGGGAGCGTCGAGCGCCCGACATTCGCGTCTTCGAGCGATGCGGCTTCGGCCTGACTCGGAAATTCGGTCAGATAGGCGATAACTATCTCACCGATTTGGCTCCGGTCGTACCCTTCGGACGACAGGTAAGCTTCGACCTCCGCAACATCGGTATCAGCCGAGAAGCGTTCGCGGAGGCGGGAGATGAGATGGGCCATTCTATCGTCCATGGCCTAACCTACCCCGACGTCCCAAGCTACGGCAAGCGTCGCTATCTGTTCTACAAGTGCTTGCAAATCAAGGCTTTCCGTGTTGAGGGCGGCATCAGCGGTAGCATAAGCCGCTCCTCGAGACTCGGCCAGACCACGCACAACGGCCACGGGATCTGACACAGAAAGTAGGGGGCGAGCGGCGATATCGTTCCCCATTCGGGCGACAGCGGCCTCCGGCGAGACCTCCAAATGAATGATACGTCCCGGCGGGCGCAGGCGTGCGAGGAGGCCGGGTTGGGTGACCCAACCACCGCCGGGCGCGAGCACCGAGTTCTCCGCGTCTACCATATACTCGGTTGCCTGCCGTTCGAGGGCGCGAAAGTGTGCTTCGCCATCGGACGCAAAGATTTCGCCGATGCTGCGGCGCTCAGCGGCTTCGATGAGGCGATCGAGATCGACGAAGGGCGAGCCTAAACGATCGGCGACGAGTTGGCCGAGCGTCGTTTTCCCGGCCCCCGGGAGACCGACGAGAATCAGGTGTGCTCCGCGTGCTCGCTCAGCCAACGTGCGGCTCGGCGCTGGAAGTCGGTGCGGCGCTTTCATCAGCGCTGCCGCTCTGACCGCTGCCTCCGACGCGACCAGCGATTCGCGCGATGTACCCATCGTAGTTACGCCGCGTTTCTCCCAAAGAATCTCCCCCGAATTTCTCGAGCCAGGCGTCGGCGATCACGAAGGCAGCCATCGCTTCAGCGATGACACCCATCGCGGGAACGGCGGTGACATCGGAGCGTTCGGCGACAGCGGCCGCGGGCGAACCATCGCGAATGTCGACGGTGCCTAACGGGCGCATGAGCGTGGCGATGGGTTTCATCGCAACGTGCATAACGAGTGGTTCTCCAGTGGTCATCCCGCCTTCGAGCCCACCGGCGCGGTTGGTGCGGCGACGGACGTTTCCCGTATTTAGGGTGCCGAGTGCGCCGTCGATTTCGTCGTGGACCTCGGCGCCGGTGCGTCGTGCGGATTCAAATCCAAGACCGATCTCGACGCCCTTGACGGCGGGGATCGACATCAGCGCCGCGGCGAGACGTCCGTCGAGTTTGCGATCCCACGAGACGTGCGAGCCCAGTCCGACGGGAAGGCCGGTGACGATGACTTCGCAGATGCCGCCTAACGTGTTGCCGGCGCGCTTTGCTTCGTCGATACGCGTGATCATCTGCGCTTCGGCGTCACTGTCGAGCGTACGGACTGGTGACTGATCGGATGTGGCGTTGAGCGGATGCGGCAGTGCCGTTGGCGCCTTGGCGTCGATCCCACCGAGGTGCGTGAGATGACTCCCGATGCTCACGCCGAATTCCGCGAGCAGGCGACGGCAGATCGCGCCAGCTGCAACGCGCGCCGTCGTCTCGCGCGCTGACGCGCGCTCGAGGATGTCGCGCGCATCGTCGCGATCGTACTTGAGAATCCCGGCGAGGTCGGCGTGTCCCGGTCGAGGGCGCGTCACCGCGCGTTTGCGCAGCGAGCGGGCTTCTTCGTCCTCGGGGCGCGGCGCGGGATCCATGATCGCTTCCCAATTCTTCCAATCGCGATTGCGAATGAGCATCGCGATTGGCGAGCCGAGCGTTTCGCCGGCGCGCACGCCGGAGAGGAACTCGATCTGGTCGCGTTCGATCTGCATCCGTCGACCGCGACCGTATCCTTGCTGACGGCGCGCGAGCTCAGTATCGACGTCGGTGGCTAAAAGCGGAATGCCGGCGGGCATTCCTTCGAGAACCGAGACGAGTGCCGGTCCGTGTGATTCACCGGCGGTCGTAAAACGCAGCATGCCGATCTCCCCCTCCAAAAAGACGCGAGCCCGGCCTTGGGAGCCGGGCTCGCACCTGACTTGAGTCAGTCAGGTTCGTGTTGCAGCGATCGAGAACTTAACGATGCGCAACCAACATCGCGCATCGCGCGACCTGGATCGCGCGTTGCGCGACGCTCATCGCGGCACGTTGTCGATATCTCCCCTCCGAACATCTATGACCACCAGACCTTCCGGGGTCAAGGCGAAGAGCTTCACGACAACGGTTGGATCGCTGGCTCGTTCCGCGGGCGTCGGGAGGACGGCGCGGAGCGGACCATAAAGATTCGTGCGGATCGGGATGCGACCGCGCAGGCGATACGAGTACGAATCGACGATCTGAATCGACATGTCACCCGAGGCAACGAACGCGACACGCGCGGTGCTGTCTGCGGTGTTTTCGTCGACGTTGAGCGGATGGAAGGCGATGCCCGCACCCGTACTAAATGTGGCGAACTTGCCTTGCAGTCGGAGCGACGAGTCGGCGAAGAAGGTCTCAACGCCGTGCACACCGATGTTGGCGCTGTTCTTGTTTACATCGATGCCGAAGACCTTGTCGGAAGCGTTGCTCGTAAGGTCGGTGACCTCGAGCGGTGCGGAGTACTGCGCACCATCAGCCGGCGTACCGGTCGGATCGTACACCAACAGCACTCGGCCCGCACGGTTGCCCGTGTTGGCTTCACCGAAGGCGACGCGACGACGATCACCACCCACCGCGACGAAGTTCGTGTCGGGGAGTGCGAGTGAAGCGACGTCGAGGTCTTTGATGGCGACGACGTTGCCGTTGACCGGAGCTGCGCGGAGAGCCGCGATTGCGGTCTCGACGACGGTCGAGGAGACACACGTGGCTGTGTTTGGCGAATTGCCAGGTGTGTGCTCGCAGATCACGATCTTGTCGGAGACACCATTCTGTCCCTCGATGACGTCGACGGCGTCGGCGTTGAGGATGACATAGTGGTTCTTCAAGAAGGTGCCGTACTCCCAGATCTGCCGAGGCTCGGCGCGCGCATCGAGGAAGTTATCGATGCGGCGGAGCGTGCCTGGAGTGGCCGTCGTGGTCGGACGCGTGGAGTAATAGAGCGCTCCACTCGCCGACTGTGCGATGTACTGCGGACGGTCGGAGTAATCGATGGGCGGGGCAACGCGATACTTGAAGCCACCGCTCGTCTCGTCCTTGCTGTACGAGACGTCGAACACGTACTCGTTGGCCGTCTTGACGCGACCAGTTTCCTGGCGGGAGACAAGCGAGACTTTCGAGATGTTCGTACCGCCCGAGTTGGCGACCAGCAGGAGCGAGTTGGAGTTATCGAGGATCATACCCCACGGCATGGCGCCGACCGCGATGGGTGCGAGCGACTGCAATGTGGTGGAGTAGGTGAAGGCCTCGATCTGGTTCTTGTTGATATTGGAGACGAAGACGTGCGAGCGCGACGTGTCGACGGCGATGTCGCCGCCTAACGAGCCAGCTGGGAGCGCATACGTGAGACCGTACGCGTACGTCACCTGGTCGCGCTTGGCGAGTGAATCGGCGTTGACCGAGACCGTTGCACCGTTCGGCACGGCGTAGCCGGTGTGGCCGGCCGCATCGATCGCGTATCCGGTGATGAACATGGTGCGACCGCGCAGCGAGATCGGCGCCTGGAACGCTTTGCGGCGCGTGACCTGCTGCAGCGGTGCGGCTAGCGTATCGGCCGAGCGATAGAGGACGGCGCCGTTGATGTCCTTGGCAACGAAGCCGAGGATGCGGACGAGACCGTCGGTGTCACGGGCCGTGAGGTCGAGTGAGTCGGGGGTCTCGAGGCGCGATGCGACCGTCTGGTAGACGATCGGCGCGAGGAGATCCGGGCCGGCAGCTGCAACACGCACGGTTACTGGTGCACCGAGCGCACGGAGTCCGTCGCGATTTTCGGCGAACGGCGTAATCGTGATGTTGGCACCGGCGGCCAGCGCATTCGTTAGGGTGAAGGCGTACGAGACGGTGTCAGCCTTCGGATACGGAACCGCGAAGAGGGTCGAGTCAGACTTCGCGAAGCCGGTGGCCAGCGCGCGATACCCCACCTTAGTAAGACCGGTGGTGTCGGCGATTGCCAGATCAAACGAATACGTACCACCCACAATCACGTTCGGCTGCGGCTGGACAAGTCCGAGACGCGGGACGTTCGGATCGAAGGCGATTGCGGAGACCGCGTCGGACGCCGCATTCCCCGCGCCGTCAGCGACCGATGTGCGAACCGTAATGAGCTGTCCTGGCCTAACGCCCGACAGCGGGATGCTGAGTGTCTTCGAGAACTTCGAGCTCGCGACGGCGAAGCCGGCGGAGTCGCGCCCAACGAGGAGCGTGTCCGCATAGACGCGGGTCACGACCCAGAGGAGCGCAGAATTGTCTTTCGCGTCGACCGTGACCTGGAGCGGCGTCCGCACAGAGACGGAGTCGTTCCCGGCTGAACCGGTCGTGCCTTCGAGAGCGACGGTGACCTCAGGAACGATCCGGTCAGACGTGACCGAAGCGATTTCCGTGGTCCCGCACCCCGCGGCCAGAGCAGCCGCGAGGAGTCCCGGGGCGACGCGACGGATTGTCGTGTTCATCATCGATAGGCCTCGGGTGATTTACTTGCTGCCGCCGGGAGGACGGACCGCATCACCTTCGTCGATGATGTGCGGCGTGATCATGATCAGGAGGTCGCTCTTCTGCTCGCGCGAATCGGTCTGCGAGAAGAGGCGTCCGATGAGCGGGAGGTCGGAGAGAATCGGGATGCCCGACTTGTTCTTCACGACTTGCGTCTGCGTCAGGCCGCCGATGACCGCAGTCTCGCCATTGTTCACGAGGAGCTGCGACTTGGCGTTACGCTTGTTGATGATGAAGCCGAGGTCACCGCCGACGATGTTGAGGTCCGACTGCTCGGCCTCCATGGTCATGCGGATCTGCCGGTTGTTAGTGATATGCGGCGTGACGGTGAGGATGATACCCGTCTCGCGGAACTGGACGTTGGCGCGAGCTGGCTGTCCGATCTGCGAGGCCGATCCGGCGTCGATGACCCGGACTGGCGTTTCCTGACCGACGAAGATGCGCGCCTGGCGATTGTCGAGCGTGACGATGCTCGGCTCCGCCTGGATGTCGGAGAGATCGGTCTCGTGCAACGCGTCGAGGAATGACGTCAGCGAGTATTTGCCTAACGCGGTGGAGAAGATCAGGTTGAGCGCGGAGCCCTGCTTGTACTTGCGCGTGGCGTTTGAGACGCCAGCGAGCGCTTCGCCACCGAGCGTGATCTGCGATTCGATGTTCGGCGCGGACGTCTGACCTTCGGGGATGCGCGGGGCGAGCGTATTGAAGAACGTGCCCGACGTGCCGAGGTCGTACGAGAGTCCGAGCTGCTCGATCTGCGTGCGCGAGACCGAGATGATTTTGGCTTTTAGTGCGACTTGCGGTGTGCGGACGTCGAGACCGCGCACGTATTGGAGAAGGTCGGGGAGGTGCGAAGAGACTTCGGTGACGATGAGGACGTTGGTGGCGCTGTCCGCGCTCACCGAGCCGCGCTGGATGCAACCAGACGGTCCTGCGCCCGCCTGCCCAGGAGCGCCAGAACCACTGCTCGTGGCGCCGATCGGGCAATCCTTATACAGAAGGCCCTGGACCGTGGGGACGAGTGATGCAGCGGAGACGTAGTTGATGTTCACCATCTGCGTGGTGACCGGCTCGCTCGACTGCTTCTCGAGAATATTCTTGTAGCTATCGACCGTGATGATGCCCGAGGGCTCCTCGGCAGCTGCAAGGCCTTGCGCTTCGAGGATCGCCTTGAGGGCGATGTCCCACGGCTGATCCTTGATTTCGGCCGTTACCGTGCCGGCGACATCCTTACCGACGACGATCGTGCGGCCGGAGAAGGTGGCGAAGGCCGCGAGGACGTCGCGGATATCGGCATCCTGGTACGTGACCGTGATCTTCGGCTGCTGCGACTGCGGCGAGGCGAGCGGGATGTGCGGCGCCGGAATGACTGGTGCGGCGTAGCGCGGTGCGGCGACCGAATCGTCGCCCTGCGCATCCTTATCCTTGTTGGCGCCGGCGATGATGTCATCGACCGACTTCTGCTGCTCGGGGCGGGTGGCCGGCTGGAGATCGGCGACGGTGCCTTCTGACGCGACCGTCTTGACGGAGTCGCGTGCCGGTGCCGCGTTAGGCGCTGCCGGCTTTGCAGCTGCCGGAGCGGGGGCCGCGACGAGCATCGTGCCTGCTGAGTGCCAGGCAGCGAACTGCGCGTTGCCCTTGAAGGAGACGCGAATGAGGTTGGACGCGCGCGCGACTGTATAGGCGCGAGGCCCATCAAGGTCGAGCACGATGCGCACGACGTCCGCGCGGTACTGCGACGTGCGGATATTCGTGATGCCGTTGCGCACGACGCGGTCGTAGGGACGACCGACATCCGCGAGGCGTGCGCCCGTGATGTCGAGGACGACGCGATGCGGCGTGGGGACGGTGAAGTCCTGCACGGTCACGGCGCCTGAGACCTCGATGACCAGATCGGTGCTGTTCTCGCCGGGAACGAGCGCGAGCGCGGTAATCGCGCCAGTGTCGAGCCACGCCGAAGCGCGCGCGGCGACGACCGGCGTCTCGTGGTGCGCGACGCGCGGTTCGTGCGCGGCGCGCCCGTTATGCGCGGCGCGCGCGGGCGTCGCGCTGACAACCAGCGCGATGGCCGGCGTCGCGGCCAGCGTCCAGACTCGCCTCATTTCTTCACCCCTTTGTTGTTATCGCCGAGTGCCAAGGTTTCCTGGCGGCTGTATCCGAATTCTTCGATTGTGAAGACCACCGCCTTGGGGGCGATGTTTGCGACGTGCATGCGTCCGATGGACTGTCCGACGCGAATGCGATACTGCTCCTTGGTGCCGAGGTCGCGGAGCACTGCGACAGAGTTGCGTCCCTTTTCGTCGAAGGCGACGGCGACGAGGCGCAGGTCGCTGACGTACGGACGGAGCTCACTCGTGTTCATGAGCGAGACGAAGGGATCGCGACGACCGCTGCGATCGTAGTTGAACGTCTCGCGTTCGAAGCCCACGGACTTGGTCGCTGTTGTTGCAGCTGACGAAGCAGCCGCCGCGTTGCTCGTGCCGGCGGTGACAGCGGTCGAACCAGCGGCGCTGTCGGTCGCGGCGTGACGCTCACGAGGTTCGGGGCGCGCAGGCTTGGCCGGCGTCGTATCCTCGGGGAGCGTGGAGTTGGCAGCCGTCTGCGCGTTGCTTGCGGCAGCGGCACGCATGGCAGCTTGTTTGGGCTTCATGATGTTAGGCGCAGACTGCGCCACCGCGACGGACGCAGTGGCGAGCAGAACACCTAACGAGAGAACGATTCGCTTCATGACGTCTTCCCTCCCCTTTTCGCCGGCGAAGCCGTACGCGCGACGTAGGTCTGGATTTCGAAACTGGTGGCGAGCGCCGAAGTGCCGGCAGCACGCGGATTGGCGCCGTTGCCCGCGGCGGCCGAGTTGGACGCGGGAGCGAGCGACAGGTTCACCGGCGCGATGATGCGGGTGAGCGAGCCGACATTGGTGAGGAACTCGGCCACGGCGTGATAGCCCCCGTGCACGGAGATCTTGTAGCGATAGGTGTCGAACTGTTCGCCTTCGACCACCGGCTCCGGTTCGACCGTGGAGAGATCGAGACCGACGCGGCGTGCAGCCGTCGAGACCTGCTCGAGCAGCGCCGGGACTTCGTTGCCCGTGGGGACGAGCTGGCGCATGACTTCGAGATCGGCCGCGCTGCGCTCCGCTTCGGCCTTGAGTTGCTCGACGTTGCCCTTGGCGAGCTGCGCGCGCGCGGCGTTGTTGCGCGCTTCGAGCGTGTCGACGCGAGCCGTGAGTTGTGTCAGCTCCGCTGATTTAGGGGAGTAGACGAAATTCCAGTAGAGCGCGATGAGCGCCAGCGAGACGATCGTGACGAGCATCATGACCTGCTCGCGCTGCGACTTCGGAGGAAAGGCCATGATGATTACCTGACCGAGAGTGAAACGGGTGCCATGGAGAGCGTGCCCTTCTCAGGGCGCTCGTATTCGGCGTCGAGCTGGAATTCGGTGACTTCTTTTCCGTCGACGAGGACCATCTCCGAGCGCGCGAGTTGCACGTTCTGCACGAAAGGCGAGGTCTCAAGGAGCTTCATGAAACGCGTGAGCGCCTGGATGTCGACCGTATTGCCAACAATGCGGAACTTGAGTGCCTCGGTACTCGGCTGCGGATCGTGCTTCTTGCCGTCGTCCTTCTTTTCTTCTTTAGCCGCCGCAGTGGTCGTGCCCGATGGAGCGGCCGTTCCGGACGACTGCGTGACCGTCTTGAGCCAGGTGTACGGAGGAAGCGAACGCGAGATTTCGTCGAGGATGTGCGGCCACACAAAGCGATCGTTGTCGATCGACTTGATGATCTGCAGCTGCTTCACGACGGAGTCGCGCTTCGCCTCGGCCTTGCGGCGTTCTTTGAGAACGAGCGCGAAGCGAGTGGAGTCGCGCATCGCCCCTTCTTCGCGCGCTTGCAGCGACGAGGCGGTGGAGGCATGGCCTAAGTGCAACGTGGCGATGGCGCCGGCTGCGATGACAACGCTGGCGACTGCAGAGAGCATGTAGGGGTCACGGACACGCGCCGAAACAGCGCCGGTCACTCCCTTGAGGGAGAAGCCCGCGCCGCGGCCCTTGCTCTTCTTGACTGCGCCTGGGAGGAGATTGATTTCGATCATCGTCGGATTGTCAGCGCGAGAGACTCACGCGGCCTTGCGGAGCGCGAGACCGATGGGGAGCATGAGAAGGGGCGCGACCTCATCGGTCACGAGGTTGTCGAGCGCGCCGTCGCGGACGCGCAGGTTCGCGAGCGGGTTCGCCAGCTCGACCGGGAGGCGGAGACGGCGACCAAGGGCATCGGCGAGTCCGGGAACGCGAGCGCCACCACCGCAGAGGTAAACAGCGCGCATCTGGCCACCGGAGCGTGATGACGATGCGAGGAACGCTGCTGCGCGTTCGACGCCGACGGCGATTTCTTCGCCGCGGTTGTCGATGACGGCGTCGAGATGCTGTGAGCGATCGTAGCCCTGGAGGAGCGACTCCGCTTCTTCGGCGCCAAGACCGCGCTCGCGCTGCAGGTCTTCGCGGAAGCGGCGGGTTCCGATCGTTAGGTCGCGCGTGAGGATCGGAACGCCGTCGTCGAGGATGTTGATGTTGGTGACTTCGTGTCCGATGTTGATCAGCCCAACGACGCCTTGCATCGCATCGGGATGATTGACTTCGAAGGCGTTGTGGAGTGCGAAGGCGTCGACGTCGACGATCGATGAGGCGAGGCCCGCATCGGTGAGGAGGCGGAGCTTCGTCTCGATAAGATCGCGCTTGGCGGCGACGAGGAGGACGCTCATCTCCATGCCGTCAGCGTCCGGATCGAGGATCTGGAAGTCGAGTTCAACCGACTCCATGTCGAACGGAACGTGCTGCTCCGCTTCCCAGCGCATGAGTTCTCGCGCTTGTTGTTCCTTGACGCGCTCGATCTGGATCTTCTTGATGATGACATCGCGGCCGCCTACGGCGGTGACGACGTCTTTCGTCTTGATGCCCGCCTGCTCCATGGCACTGCGGATGGCGTCGGTGACGATGCCGGGATCCATGACTTCGCCTTCGACGATTGCATCGGCGAGGAGCGGCGTGATGACGACCTTGGCGAGCTCCGGCTCACCACGGCCATGGTCGATGACCGCGATCTTGATGAGACCAGATCCGACGTCGAGGCCGATCGTGGTCTTTTTGCGACCGAAGAGCGCCATATCGATTTGCGGAATGCGGAGAGAGTCGATGCGTCCGACGCGGGAATCGCGGCGACGTTGCCTAACGGGAAACAGCGAGCGTGCATGATGGTCCAGGGACAGAATGACCGAGCGATCGGTCGATTCTGCCAAAGACACGACCGTCGGGTAGGCGGGGTAACAGCAGAAAGCGCAAACCGTTGCGAATGTCCTGATGCGTGCGTCATATCACTGTGCAAGGGTGACCCTCTTTAGTCACCGCGCACTCGTCAGGCAGCGCGAAACACGCATTTGGACGACCGTGATTGGTCCGGCGTCATGGCGTCGCGGAGATGTTGCATCTGGAGCGGCTGCGCGTCCGACGACTTTTTGGCATCGGCGAGATACGCGTAGTGCGGGTTACCCGCAGGGAGCGTACGGTGTGCGGGCGCTCGATACGGACCCGCCTAACGAGTGACGCTTTCGTCGGCGCCCGGCGCGTGATGGCCGGTCATGATGTCGCCCTGACGCCGCTGCGCGCGCGCCTTTCATCGGAGCTCCATCCACGGTCGGTCACGCACGCGCCGCAGGCGTGCTGCGCCGAGTAGTGCGCGTTGGACGGCGCAGGACGAGTGCTGGATTGAGGTGGAGCTGGTGAGGAGTGTGTGATCGCCAGCGCCGCTGCGCGTGTCCCCGGCGAGGGCCGCGCCAAGGAGTTGGCTGCCAGTGCCGGCGCTCACGATATCGTCGTGAGCGATGATTATGCCGAAGAAGCGCGTACCGGCACTTAGCGTGACATCACCGTCTGCGAGCAGGATGCCTTGCCCAACGCCGCCTTGCAGCTCGATGTCACCTTGGGCCCAGATGAGGGGAAACCAGTGTGCGCAGAGTGAGGTGCTCGAGAGCGGGTCGCCCCAATTGGCCGGATCGATTCGGTTGCAGCTGCCGGCGGACACAGTCGGCGCTGGTGAGACAACGCTCCCGCCCGGGAGTACGAGCGATGCGTGCGATGTGAGCGAGTTCCAGTTCTCTAGCGCGAAAGCGTTGTATCTCGAAGCAAGTGCAGCTTGCGCATCGGTCAGCAGCGCGGGAGTCCCAATCGCTCGCCCCCCAACGCTGCCGGCGCCGCATACGCCGTCGCAGAGGCGGGTTGTGTCGGGAAGGGCAATGGCGGGCGCGCTGACTAACGGCGGGCAGCCGCCGCTCCATGCGGCGAGCGTGGTATCTGCGCCGATGACTCTTGCGCCGCCCGCCAGGGTGACAGAATCGCGCGCGGTAAGCGCCGCGTTGATGACGATGTCAGGGACGGCGAGGCGCCAAGCAGTGTTGACCCGGGCGCGTGAGAGCGTTCGGGCGACCGAGTCCCCTGCCCATCCCTCGCCGATGGTCCAGTACGTGGTAGGCGACGTTCGCATGGCCATCGCGTTGCCGGCACCGAGCGACGAGGAGACTGACGTGGGGGAGAGCAACGCGCCAACTGCGAGTGTATCGCCACCGTTGAGCGTCCAATCGCGAAGCGTGGTATGGGCAGCAAAGTCGCCGGATTCGTGCGCCGACAGGGCGAGGCGCGTGTCGCGCGCGCGTTTGAAGTCGGCGTGTGCGTTGCGAACGACGGCGAGAGAGAGCGAAGTGAGGAGGACAATGACGATGAGCATGGCGACAAGTGCTGCGCCTCGGCGATCGTCACGCCGATGGGGAGAGTGATTGTGCATTTCGATCACCGTCTGTTGCGGAGAGGGATGCGCGCACCTAACGAGTCGCGCCGAACCCCGTTCGAGGCACCGGCCATGCGTACTGGAGCGACGGTGCGTCCGCGGACGTCCAGGCGCACCGAGGCGAGTGCGGCGCCGGGGACGAGAACCGGAGCGCCGGTGGAATCGAGCCAGGCGAAGGCGAGGCCACTTGCAGCTGGCGGCGAGGCGTAGGGCTGCAGCGGACCGGCGAGCGGCTGAATGGTGTTCCACGCACCGAGTGAGAGGTTCCAGTCGGTCCACCCCATCATCCATTGCGTGCCGGAGCGGTAGAGGGCGATGCGTTGAAGTCGGCGCGTGCGGATGGGAGCGCCGGGACGGGCGGTGCCGGGGACGGTATCGGCCAGTTGGAGCATCCACCCGTATTTTCCGGCGTCGGCGGGCGTGACGTAGGGCGTTCCACTGCAGCCGTTAGGCACGCGAGCGGTTCCGACGATGCGGCTGGTGAACCATCGATCGTCTCCGCCGCCGATTGTTGGTCCTTCGTCGAGCAGCGCGACCTCGTCGCCTGGCTGCGGCGACATGGCCCATGTCGAGAGCATGATGTTCGTCGCAAGGTTTTCGGGTGGGAGTTCGACGGACGTGCTCGCGAGACGACAGGCGATGGCGGAGCCGATGTTACCGAGGAACGTCAGCGACGAATCCGACGCGGTGATGAGATCCGCGCCGTCGGCGGAGAGTTCTTGAATCATGGGGCGCAGCGTGTGCGCGACGGCGGCGATTTGCGTCCGTTCTTCGGCGATGAGCGTGGAGCCGCGGGCAAAGCGATGTGTGAAATCGACGAGACGCATGGAGGCCGCGGCGAGAATGGCGGTGAGCACCAGGGCCACAACGAGTTCGACGATCGTCGTGCCGCGCCGGTGCCTAACGAGTCGTGGGCGGCGCGTCGTCATTCGCAGGGGATGATGAGGGCGATGGAGAACGCGGCGGAGCGACGCGCGGCGGGGGGTGCGGTGATCGCAACGTTGGCGACCGTGGAGGTCCGCGTGACGCTCCAGGAGACGGGGCCGTACGCAGTGGTGGCGCTTGAGGAGTTGAGTGCGAGGCACGCGACAGTGCGCAGCGAGTCGGCGACGTACTGCACCGATTGGGACTGACGCTGCAGGGCGCGAGCGTCGGCGGTAAGTCGCGCGCTCCACGCTGAGCTGGAGGCGAGCCCGATGGCGCCGACTGAGAGGAGGAGAATGGCGACGACGGCTTCGACAATGGTGAAGCCAAGTTGGCGCTGATGCGGCTCGTTAGGCGCTGGGTGGGGGCGAGGGGTGGCGCGTGTGGAGTAGAGGCCGCGGGTGACGCGGAGGCCGCGGAAGGTACGGGTGGCTACTACTATGGCGGCAGCGCGGATCGCGGGGCGGTTTGTCATGCCGCACGGTAGCGCGATTGCTCGCGTCGCCCGTCACCGATTCGTTCCGGTCAGTATCGCTCTATCGCGAGCTCGCGAAGGGCGTAAGGACGGGAGCAGCCGCGCGGCCGGGGCGTTGCCGGCGCGGGCCCGCTTCGGCGGCGCGAGGGGAGGTGAAGCGCGTGACACGAAGCCGCGACGACCGGAAGGTGGCCTGCTCGTTAGGCCTAACGACGACCCCACTCGGCGCGAATCTGCCTGGGGGCAAAAGGAGAAGGCGATGCCCCGGGGGGAGCACCGCCTTCATTGCTGCGACAGGGAGGAGGTTGTCGCAGTCCTTTCTAACCCAGTGTTACTGGCACTTCGGCTCGCCTTCGACCGTCGCCGGGGCAAGCGGTCCGACTCCGACGAAGATGGCGCACGTCTTCGTAGTGGCCGTGTGGCTGGCCGAGGCGCTCCAGCCCGTGCCGCCCGTCGCGGTCGTCACCACCGTCACGCCTGCCGACGGAACGAAGCCGTACACGGAAGCGGTCGAACCGGTGTTCTGCGCAGAACCGGAGATGTAGGTGCGGAAATCAGCGAAGTAAGACTCCTGCGTCGTCGCCATGTTGCGAAGGTCCGACTTCATCGAAGCGAGGTACGCCTTCTCCTTCGTGTTGGCGAACTTCGGAATCGCGATCGCCGCAAGGATGCCGATGATGACGACTACGATGAGCAGCTCGATCAGCGTGAACCCCTTGCGTGCCTTGCTTAGCATTGATGTGTCTCCGGATGTTGGTAGTTAGGTAAGGACTACTGGCACTTCGGTTCGCCTTCGACCGTCGCCGGGGCAAGCGGCCCGACTCCGACGAAGATGGCGCACGTCTTGGTGGTGGCTGTGTGGCTAGCCGAGGCGCTCCAGCCCGTGCCGCCCGTCGCGGTCGTCACCACCGTCACGCCAGCCGACGGAACGAAGCCATAGACCGAAGCGGTCGAACCGGTGTTCTGCGCCGATCCAGAGACGTAGGTCTGGAAGTCAGCGAAATAGGACTCCTGCGTCGTCGCCATGTTGCGAAGGTCCGACTTCATCGAAGCGAGATACGCCTTCTCCTTCGTGTTGGCGAATTTCGGGATCGCGATCGCGGCCAAGATGCCGATGATCACGACGACGATGAGGAGTTCGATGAGGGTGAAGCCCTTGCGCGCCTTGTTCAACATGTTGCCTGCTCCTGGAACGGGGATTGGGGGACGGACGGTCTTTTTTGTTAGGCCGCTCTCAGCGCTGTTAAGGCAATCGGTGGACCAGAAGCCGGATGTTGCAGCGATCGTGTTGTCTCTCAACACTTTGGACGATTCGTTGGACTGCGCTCAGACGGCGTGCGGCGAAGTGAATTGCGCGCTGTCTTGCAGTCTGCCACACGTCCACGAGCGTGGAACAACACTGAACGGCTTCTTGCGTCGCACCGCGCTTTACCAGCTCCGTTGAGACGGAACGTGCGCGATGACAACGGCAAGACGCCGAGCCGCTTACACGAGTAACAGGAGACGTGCGTTGCACGACGTGCAACACTCGTTATGTGCGGGGCGTCACCGGCTTGATGAGATTGAAGCGCACGATGTGCCAGAACGCTGCGACACCATCCTTCCAATTGATCTTTTTCCCTTCCGCGTAGGTACGTCCGGCGTACGAGATGGGGACCTCGTAGATACGCGCGCGCGTTTGTGCGAGTCGCGCCGTGATCTCGGGTTCGAATCCGAAACGATCGGTGGTGAGAATGAGACGTCGCGCGACTTCGCCGCGCACCGCCTTATAACACGTCTCCATGTCGGTGAGATTCAGATTGGTGAACATGTTGCTCACCATCGTTAGGAGCGAATTGCCGACGGAGTGCCAGAAGTACAAGACGCGATGTGAACCACCTAAAAATCGGGAGCCGAACACGGCGTCGGCCTTTCCCTCGATAATCGGATCGAGGAGCACGGGCCAATCGGACGGATCGTATTCGAGGTCGGCGTCCTGCACGATGACGACGTTGCCAGTGCTCGCTTTCATCGCCTCGCGAATGGCAGCTCCCTTTCCTTTGTTGACGGGTTGATGAATCAGCCGATCGATGAGCCCCTCTGCATAGAGCCCATCGAGAATCTCGCGCGTACCATCGGTGGAGCAGTCATTGACGCAGATGACCTCTTTGCGCACGGGGACCGCATGCACCTGGTCGAGAATGATGCGGATCGTATTGCGCTCGTTGTACACCGGGATGAGGACCGAAAGGACAACGTCTTCGCGTGCGATGGGCGTGCGGCCGCGCAGGCGTGGGGTCGAGCCTTCGATGGTTCCGGTGAACGACGGCGTGGGGCTATGGGGAAGCGTCATCGCTTGGTGAGCTCGTAGATCAGAACCGACGGGTTACTCCCCAGTGGCTTGAGCACCGGAGGATTTGCATTGGCAAGATTGGCCGACGTGCGAACGCCCTGGGGACCCGCCACGAGATAATAACGCGGCTTGTACGCGTTGAAGATGGCCCTCACCTGCGCCATGTCCTCTTGATCGCCAATTGGATACACGCGTTGCAAGGCGGTGAAGGTGGACGTCGGCACCGTCTTGCGCCCGGTGTAGAGGTAGACGAGCAGGTCGTCTTCGGTGGAGACGACATCGTTAGGCTGCGTGTAGCGGGCCACCCATTCGATCGTCGGCTTGGCGCGCTCGCCGGTGTTCTTCTGAATGGAGACCCACCAGCGGCGCGTGTACCCCATGCCATTGTACCATGCCATGCCGCCGACGATGCCCAGCACGGCCGCCGCGACCACTCCTCGCCACGGAATGCGCGCCGCGTGAGGCACGCGCCAGTGCCAGCAGGCCAGGACACCGCAACCAATCAGCGGAAACCAGAGTGGCCAGATGGCGAGGATGAATCGCGACGGTTCGAAGGGCCATAGCATGACAACAAGCATGTAGCCGGCGAGGAAGACGAGCGACACCGGTGCCTTGCGCCAGTGGCGCCATGTCCCCAACCCAATAAACATCAGCAGCGCGAGCACGAGAACCAACCTCGGCAACCGCTCCTGCACCGGCATGATGATGAACGAGAACGTGTTGTCCATCTCCGCCACGTTCTTCGCGACAACCGCTTTGGCGAAGGTCCAACCGCCGCTCTTGTACCCTTCGACCAACCAACTCCCGTACGACCCGTACTTGCCGATGAGCGGGTGCGCGATGTCGTTTTGGTATGCGTTCACCCACATCTGCCACGGCACGAGGAAGAAGGCACTGCCGGCAATCACCGTGGCGATGCTCTTCCACTGTCGCCTAACGAGGAAGACAAATGCGGCGGCGGGCAAGACAAAGACGCCGACGGTTCGCACCATGGCCAACGCGCCGATCAGAAGCCCGGCGAGAAACGCGGTGTACGCCTTGCCATCGTCGCTCGCGCGCTCGCAGACGAGAAGCGTCGGGAGGAGGAGCGCCATGAACAGCGGCTCCGAGAGGACGACGCCAGTAATCAGGAGAATGACAATCGAGAGCGTCCCGGCGATGGCTGCTGCTGCCGCTGTGTAGACCGGGGCGGCGAAGCGCGTGCGCACATACACGTAGGTCCCGACCGACGCCAGCGAGAGAAAGAAGGCGTTGGCGAACTTGAAAAGCGTCACGTTCTGCGGGAACTGCGGCCAGATCTTCCAGAGGATCGCGAGGAACAGCGGATACCCCGGCGGATAGTGCGTCGCGTTAGGCGATCCCGGGAGATCGATCATGCGATATCCCTGCCCTGTTGCCAGCGCCTTGGCGAGGATCGTGTAGATCGCGTCGTCCTGAAAGGAGCCTACAGGCCAGGGGGTGATCGTAATGATGGCGACCATCAGGACGAGCGCTGCTGTCGCAAACACCACGAGCCGTTCGCGCGCAGCGGCACGCTCCAACGAGTGCGACTCGTCTAGACGGGCTGCGGCGGCTGCCGGAGGTGTCGACAGCGCCAACGCCGCGTGAGGCGCGTTCATCGTCCCCCTCCCTGCGTCTGGTTAGGCACGGGCACCGGCGCCAAGACAACGCCAAGCTTCAAGACATTCACCAATCGCAGCTCCGGAGGCGATGCCTGCAGGAGCCCACTGGCCGCATACGTCCCGTAGTCGGACGACGCGAGCACATAGTCTGGATGGTACGTCGCCATGATGCGCCGAAGTGAAGCAGTCGCGAAGGCTGGCGTCTGCCTGACCATATGCTCTTCGGGAGTGAAGACAACGTTAGGCACGGTGCGCCGCCCGGTGTAGAGATAGATAAGCACATCGTCGTCGCTGGCCAGCACGGCGTTGGTGTCGGTGTGCACCTGCACCCACTCAGCCAACGGGCGCGCGCGATTGGCGATACCCATTTGCTGCTGCGTCCACCACCCACGCGAGGCGCCGAGCCAGTTGTAGCCGCCATATCCGACCGCGAGGAGAGAAAGAACGGCGTACGCCGTCAATTTGCCCGCTCGGGCGCTCCACGTGCTCGCTGTCACCGCCGCCAGCACGAACACGAGCCCTAACAGTGGCCAGATTCCCCAGGTAAATCGAGCGGGCGCAAATGGCCAGACAACGACAATACATAGGTAGAGGATGACAAAGAGCGCGATCGCGGGCGCTCGCCTGCCTAACGCGGCTAGCCCCAACCCGAAAAAGAACGAAAGCGCAACGGAGGTCGCATTGCGAACGGGCGCCGGCAAGGTATCCGTCGCCGTCGTCGCCCACCCTTGCGCAACGAGATTCTTGAGATTCGTCCACGCGACGTCACGCACGAATCCCACTCCATGTCGCTGGACGGCGTCGGTGAACCACGCGGTGTACGATCCGTATTTTCCGATGTAGATGGGTGACACGTCACCCGCATGCGCTCGCACCCAGAGCTGCCACGGCAGCATCAGCAACGCCGTTACAACGCCTAACGTGAGCGCCTGCCGCCACGAACGTCGCCAGCACATCACAAGAAGCGTCGCGGGCACGATCATCAACCCTATCGTGCGGACCATCGCCAGCACCGATGCGAGAAGCGCCACGATGACAGCGTCGCGGACACGCCCGCTCTCCGACGCGCGTTCCGCCATGATCAATACGGGAACCATCAGCGCGAGAAAAAGTGGTTCCGACAGCACCATGACCGTCAGCAAGATCACCGGCGCGCAGGCCGTGAACGCCAGGACGCCTAACGCTGCAGGCCAGATTCCGAGCTTGAGGCGCGTGCGCGCGAGATGGAGAAAGCCGAGCGCGGCAGTCGCGAGCAGGAACGCGTTCGCGAACTTGAAGAGCGTGACATTCTGTGGAAACGCAGGTCCAACTTTCCACAGCAATGCGAGGAGGAGCGGATAGCCCGGCGGGTAGTGCGTGGCCAGTGGCTCGCCGGGAATGTTGAGATAGCGATAGCCGTGCCCGGTGGCGAGTGACTTCGCGAGCACCGCGTACACCCCATCGTCCTGAAACACGCCGACCGGCCACGGTTCGATGGCGAGGACGACGGCGAGAAAGACGAGGACGTAGATCGCGATCGGGACAGCGCTCGTGAGCGACGCCACGCGCGGCGACGTCGCGTCGCGTTCGGTCGTTAGGCTCATGGATGGAACAGCTGCGACGACGTTGCTCACGCTTCGGCGCCGAAGCGCTGCAGCTTGCGATGCAGCGTGGAGGGATCGATGCCTAACGTTTCAGCGGCGCGCGTCTTGTTCCCGCCTTCGGACTGAAGGACCCACAGAATGTAGGCGCGCTCGATGGCGTCGAGCGGCGGGTTTGGCGTCACGCGCTCCTCGACGAGACGCTCCGGCGTGTGCGACGTGATGCGCTCGGGGAGCGCGTTAGGCTCGATGATGCTTCCTTCACTGAGAATCCACGCGCGTTCGAGAGCATTCTCCAACTCGCGCACATTCCCGGGCCAGCTATACCGCATCACGGTTTCCAGGGCGGCCTCGCTCAACTGCTTCGGCTCCTGGTCGCGCTGCTGTGCGCTGCGCTGCAAAAACGACTCGACCAAGAGCGGAATGTCATCGCGGCGCTCGCGCAGCGCCGGCAGGTGCAACGCAAAGACATTCAAGCGATAGAACAGGTCGCGCCGGAACGAGCCACGGCGGATCTCTTCTTCCAGATCGCGGTTCGTGGCGGCGAGGAGTCGCGTGTTGATGGGCACCGGCTCCGTCGCGCCGACGGGAATGACCTGCCGCTGCTGCAAGACGCGCAGGAGCTTCACCTGTGTTGCCGGCGTCGTCTCACCGATTTCATCGAGAAAGAAGGTCCCCTTCTCCGCCGACGAAAAGAGCCCCGATTTGTCCTTCACCGCGCCGGTGAACGATCCCTTCACGTGCCCGAAGAGCTCACTCTCGAGCAACGACTCGGGGAGCGCACCGCAGTTGATCGAGAGGAATGGCCCTTCGATCCGATTCGACAGCTCGTGGATATAGCGGGCGATGACTTCCTTTCCTGTTCCCGACTCACCTTGAATCAGGACGGTCGAGTCGGTCGGTGCGACGGTCTCCGCCAGCCGCAACACATCGAGCCACGCCTTGCTTCGCCCGATGGGGCGCGTTCCCGACGAGCGATCGCGGCGCCGGATTTCCTGCTTGAGTGTCTTGTTCTCCACTCGCAGCTGCCTGTGCTCGGCGGCGCGGCGCAAGATGGCGAGGAGTTCGTCGTTGCGGAACGGCTTCTGGATGTAATAGAAGGCGCCCTCGTTCACCGCTTGCATCGCCGACTGCAACGTCGCCTGCGCAGTCATCAGGATCACGGGTGTGTCGGGATCCTTCGAGTGCGCGGCGCCGAGTATTTCGAGACCGCCGACGGCGGGCATGCGAATGTCGCTCAGGACGACATCCGGAGCGACGCTCTCCAGCTGCTCCAATCCCTGCTTGCCGCCTAACGCGACGTGCGGCGTGAACCCCTCATTCTTCAGGAGAATGCGGAGCGATTCGAGAATGCCCGCTTCATCGTCGACGACGAGGATACGTGGGCCAGGCGTGGCGCGATCAATCACGGATTGTCTCCCGAGTCGGACTGGGATGTGGGAAGAAGAACGGTGACGCGCGTCCCTTGCGGGTCGCTGTCGACAAGGACGAAGCCGCGGTGGGCTTCAATGGCACGGTGCACGACGGAGAGTCCGAGGCCACTCCCGCCCGGTTTCGTCGTGAAAAAAGGATCGAACAGACGGTCGCGGATCTCGTTAGGTATTCCGCTCCCTTCGTCGGACACCCGAAGCGCAACGCCGCCGTCATCGAACGACACACCCGCTGGCGCATCGTCGCTGGTGAGCGAGGCGAGCTCCACTCGCACGTTGCCACCGTTAGGCGACGCCTGCACCGCATTCAGGCAGAGATTGAAGATGGCGCGATGCAGCAAGTCTTCGTCGCCTTCGACAATCATTGGCTGCGACGGAGCTTGCCACCGTACGCGCACACCGGCGGCGATGTCTGGATGCGCCGCCGCCAGCGAGGCGGCGCCCTCGGCGACCATTCCCAAGTCGACAGGTGCAATTTTGGTAACGCGCACGCGAGCAAAGTCGAGAAACTCGCTGAGCAGGCGTGAAAGCCGGTCGGACTCGCGCACGATGAGCGACGCCAGCGACTGCTCATCTGGTGTGGCACGTTGCGCGCGACCGAGTTGTTCCACGGCCGAACGAATCGACGCGAGGGGATTCTTGATCTCATGCGCGAGCGACGCACTCAGCTCCGCCACCGCCTCGAGTCGTTCGGCGCGCAGATGCAGTGTGTCGAGCCGCTTCTGGTCGGTGATGTCCTGAAAGATCGCGGTCGCGGACGTCGACTCTTCAACCATCTGCGCGTCGTGACCATCGCCGTTAGGCACCGACACCGTGGTGTTGAGACCGATGGGGAAAGTGCGCGACTTCGTGTGCACACTCCCTTCGGCGCGATGCGTGCGCACCCCATCGGCGACGGCGCGTTCAAGGGCACGCGCCAGCACGGGCGAGACGGGTTCAATCGTCGACAGAATCGGACGACCCACCATCTTCTCGAGTGAGAGTGACAGAAGCGCACTCGCCTTGGGGTTCGCGAACAGCAGCGTTCCCTTGGCGTCGACCGTCACGATTCCGCTGCTGATGTTCTTTAGGATGTCGCTCGCCTGCAGTCGGACCTTGACCAGTTCGGCGGCGAGTTCCTTGGTCCCGGCGCCCGCACTTCTCAGTCGAGCGGCGATATAGCCACTCGAGAGCGCGACAATCGCGAAGACCGACAGCTGCAACCAAAGCCCGATCGTTACCGGCGCACTGGCGAGGAGGATGACTTCGGCAAAATAGAGGGTGCAGCCAAACGCCCCCATCAGGATGGCGCCCTGCGTATCGAGCATCAGCGCAGACGACGCGATGACCAGGATGTAGAGCGCTGCAAACTGCGACGTCCCACCCCCCGTCACGTGCACGATCGCCGTGACGAGCACGAGGTCGAAGGCGGCCTGGAAGTAATAGAAGGCTTCGCCAATGGGGCGTCGCGAGACTTCGCTATACGCCGCCGACCCCGCGGTGAAAATCATCGTCCCCGTCATGAGGAGCGATGCCACGAGCGTGTCGGCGCGTTCGGCGTCGCGCCACGCGAAAACGGCCGCGAGGAAAATCGCCGCCGACATCGTGAGCCGCCCGAGGTAGACCCACCGCAGGAGCGAGCGAGGATGCGCGAACGCACTGAGCGAGACGGGCGTACCGTCTCTCACCAATTGAATGTCGGACGAAGTCGTTGCAGAGTGCAAGATTTGATGTCCTGAGCGGATAGCGGCAAAGTGCCACCCTCAGGACGATTTGCCTCACAACGGGTTACCGCGCTTGCGGTTGGAACCCTCGCGAATCGCCACACTCGCATTAGCGTTCATCTTGCCCTATGAACGCCTCCCCCCCCTCCTCCGCTGTGCAACTGAGCCGACCGGAACGCTCTCGCCTCAAGCCACCGCCTAACGCACCTGACGGCGGTCGTGAGCATAGTCATTCATTCGTGATGTCGATGCGCATCCTATTGATGTGCGTGGTCGTGCTGGCGCTCGGATCGTGCAAAGCCGGTGAGTCCGCGCCGTCCAAGGTGGATGACAAGTCGACGCCGTGGTCCGCGTACGCGGTCGGCCTCCCCGCCGATTCATTCCCGCTCCCAAGCCGCCGCTTTTCGTCGATCGTTGCACCGAGGTGGTCCAGCGAGATCGGGCGTGACGCAAGTCACGAGGTCGAGACGGTCATGGATTCGCTTGGGATTCGTAGCGGGATGAGTGTCGCTGACGTCGGCGCTGGCGACGGCTACTACGCGCTCCGACTCTCCGAGCGCGTTGGGGCCAAAGGGTGGGTCTTTGCCGAAGACATCGTCCCCGGGTATCTGCGACAACTGAGCGAACGCATCCGGCAAGCCAAGGCCAAGAACGTCACCGTCGTACGCGGCGCTCCGCACGATCCCCGACTGCCTAACGACTCGCTCGACGCGGCAACCATGATCCAGATGTACCACGAGGTCTCTGATCCCTACGCGCTGCTGTGGAACCTCGCGCACTCCCTCAAGCCTGGCGCGCGTGTTGGCATTCTCGATTCCCCCTATCCGACCGACCAACATGGGACGCCTCCGTGGCTCCTGGTCTGCGAGCTGGGACAGGTCGGCTACACGCACGAGCACAGTTTCCCGCTCCCGAACGACGAGTACCTTGCGATCTTTCATGCACCGACCAGGGCGACGCTTCCAAGTCCGAGCGAGCTTCGCAAACGGGTCAACGAGGGAAAGTGCCTACAGCGTTAGGCGTCGAGCGATGCGGTGACGGCCGTTGACTAACGATCGAAAGCGTGCTTCGCAGGCTTCCACCCCCGATGACGAGTCGCTGGACATCGGCTCGGGACGCGCCATTCCGCGCGCCGAGCTGAGTGTTCGTGCGTCGAAGAGCGGCGGTGCTGGCGGACAACACGTCAATACGTCGTCGACTCGCGTCGAAGTGCTGTGGAATCCCGCCACAACGCGTGTGCTCGACGACAGCGAACGGGCACGCGTCATCGAGAAGCTGGCCGCGCGCCTTGACGCCGACGGAAACGTTCGCGTCGTGGCGAGCGACACTCGAAGCCAGCGACAGAATCGCGACCTCGCGGAACAGCGCCTCGCCCAGTTGGTCCGGCGCGCGCTTGTCGTTCCGAAGAAGCGTCGGGCTACGAAGCCGACTCGCGCGTCGCAGGAACGACGGCTCGAAGAAAAGCGCCGCGAGTCGAAGAAAAAGAACGAGCGCCGTTCGTCGTCGTGGGACTAGAAGCTGCCTAACGAGTCGCGTTGCATAACTGCGAGGGACTACACGTGCCCCAGATGATCGACGAGCGTCCCCGTCGTCTGCCGCAGGAGCTGCGACAGCGCCTCGGCCACCATCATCGCAAACTTGAACGCGAGATCGGGACGATCCTCCGACATTCGATCGAAGTCCTCACGCGACAGCACGAGAATGCGTGTCGGCTCGGCCGCAACGGCGGTGGCCGAACGCAGCGCCCCGTCGATCAACGACATCTCACCAACGATCTTTCCCGGCCCCAGGCGCGCGACGACATGTTCGCGCTGCGCCGAGTCGCCTTTCACGATCTCCAGCTTTCCCTCGAGGAGGATTGCGGCGAAGGCATCGTGATCGCCCTCGCGAAAGAGCGCCGTCCCTGCGGGAAGGTGAAACTCCTGCAGAAAGAACCCGATCCCCTCTTCCTCTTTCCAACTGAGGCGGTTGCTCCATGGCGTTGCATCCAGGAGCTCCGCGCGACGCTTGGGCGTCGACGAGATGAGCTCGGCGCCGCGCTTGCGCAGGACGTCTTGTACGGAGGGCTCGGGGGGAATGATCGAGATTCGGCTCATCGCTTCTCAGTATCGGCACGAGAGAGCTCAGAATGCACTATCTCTATCGAAGATGGGTTTGATGGTTGCATCGTGTGGCGACGCTGCCTAACAGGGAAAGTCAGTTGAGTTCAATCCGTCAGCGGTTCTTCGGTGGGCGTACCCGCGTTCTCGCGCTGTTGAGTGTGCTGGCCCTCGCGGCACTGCTGCGAGGGTGGCGCATACGCCAGCCGTTCACCGATGCCTTCAGTTGGCGGGAGGCGAGCACGGCGATGATCGCGGAGAATTTCTTTCGGACCAGCCCTAACATTCTCCTGCCGGAAGTGAATTGGAGTGGCCCCGGCCCTAACTATCAGGGGCGGGAATTCCAGACCGTCACGTATCTCGCATCTCTCGCGTATCGCATCCTTGGTCAGCACGATTGGATCGGTCGAGCGATCGCCGCGACCTTTGGAGTATGGGGAGTCTTCGCGCTGTATCAGCTGGTACGCCACGTGTGGGGTGATGGCGGCGCCCTCGCCGCAGCTGCAACGATGGCCGTCTGGCCGGGAAGTGTCTTTGTCGATCGCTCATTTCTCCCCGACCCGGCGATGGTGGCATTGGCGACGACAACGGTCTGGTTGTTCGTCGCCTGGCTCGACTCCAATCGCACGCGCGACTTGCTGCTGAGCGGCGTCGTGGGCGGGTGGGCTTTCGCCACGAAGATTCCGGGACTCATTGTTGGATTGCCGATGGCGTATGCCCTTGTTTCGTCGTTAGGCGTTCGCAAATCGTTGCAACGCACGAGGCTCGCCAAGCTCGTCGTGGTTATCTCACTCATGATCGTGCCCGTGCTCGCGTGGTATCTGTGGGCGCGGCACGTCGCGTTGTCCTATCCACCGTATCACTTCGCGGGCGAAGGGAATTGGCTGTGGAATGCTGGTGTGCGAGAGTGGGTGCGTGCCGAGTATTTCCTGCCCAAGCTCTGGCATCACCTAACGACGTGGATGTGGACGCCGCTTCCCATGGCTCTCTCGCTCATTGGATTGCTCGCGGGGTTTCTGCCTAACGCGGTTGAGCGCGGGCGGTTGCATTTTCTCTTTCACTGGTGGCTGGTCGCGGGCGTGGTCTACTACGCTATTGGCGCGCGAGAACTGGCGGACAATCCGTGGAACCTCCACATCATCGACCCGGCAATGGCGGCGCTTGCCGCGTATGGGATGCTGACGATTGCGCGACTCGTCATGCGGTGGTTCGCCCGCTTCGACGTTCGAGATGTTCCGCACTTGCAGTGGGGCGTCGTTGCGCTTCTGCTCGTGGCGGCCACCGTCACATCCCGGCGTCGCCTGCTCGTGATGTACCATGACTACGCCATACGTGGCTACCGGATGGGGCGGGCGCTCGACAGCCTAACGACGCGCAGTGACCTGGTGCTCTCGATGGCCACTGCGTTAGGCGACCCGTCACCGATATACTATGCGCGACGCCGAGGGTGGATCTTTCCGCCGGCGCGCGAGGGGCGCTCGTGGAGCGAGCTCTCGACCAGCGACGCCGAAAACATTGAGCTCCTCGACTCGCTGCGCGCGGAAGGGGCGCGCTGGATGGGCGTGACGGCCGAGCAGAGAGATTCGCTGCGCGCACGGCCGGTGTTTCTCGATCATCTCCGCAATTCCAGCGACACCATCGTCGAGACAAGCGACTTCACCATCTATCGCCTGCACTCCTTGCCCGAGGCGGCGCGATGATCGTCGCTTCGGACAGTGTATCGTCGAATGAACGGCGTGCGATGCGAGCGAGGATATGGGGATGGGCGCGCATCGCATTCAGCGTCGCTCTCATTGCACTGCTCCTTTCCCGCGTTGATTTTTCCCGTGTTGCACCGCCGTCGTGGCGAGCAGCTGCAATCGGTGTTGTCATCGCCGCCTGTGCGCTTACACTGGCGCAGTTGGCGAGCGCTGTACGGTGGCGCTTGCTGCTCCCTGAGCCCCGTCCAACTATTGGGTACCTGACGCGTTTGTATCTGGCGGGGCAGTTCTTTGCCCTCTTTCTCCCCACGTCGATCGGCGGGGACGCGATGCGCGTCGTCTGGCTTGCGCGTTCGAGCGGGCGGCACGGAACCGCGGTCGCGAGCGTCGCACTCGATCGCGTCTTTGGCGTGCTGGCGCTGGCTTTCTATCTATCGTTAGGCGTTTCGATTTGGGGGACTCACTTTGTCGCGCCGATCGGAGGGTGGAATCGCGGGTCGACTCCAGCGCTGGCGCTGGGACTCCTCGCGCTCGTGGTAGTATGCGCCGGCGCATTGGGGCTGGGGTTACGCTCGCGCGTGACTTCGACCGCGGGCGCAGGCGCGTTGCGCCGCGTGTTGAACGATGTGTATGCGGTATTTCGGCGCCCCATCGCGAAGTGGATTGCCCCGCTCGTGCTCGCGCTCCTCGTTCAGGCCATCTACATCGCGACCTGGTGGGTGCTGACGCGCGCGTTGCAGCTCCCGGTGCCGGCGAGCTTCCTGCTAGTCGCCGTTCCCGCCGTCAGCCTCGCGGCGCTCCTCCCGCTCTCGATTTCCGGACTCGGAATCCGAGATGGCGCCTGGATCGCGCTGCTCGCATCGTTAGGCGTGGGCGCGGCGGACGCGCTCACGTGTAGCCTCCTCTACTTCGTGGCCTTCACGATCGTCGGCGCCGCCGGCGGGCTTGTATTCGCCATTCGCGGCGTCTCAGCCGACCAGACCGTGGTTCCGGGGCGTCACGCCGATGACATCGTTCAACCCGTAAGGTGAAATGACGACACCGTCCGCGTCACCCACGCAGCCGACGCCTAACGACGCTCGCCGGAGCGATCCGCAGCGCTCTCGGCCAGCGGAGCGATTTGCCGATGTCGCGGTCGAACACGCAGCCAGACCCGGGCTGTCGATCGTCGTCCCCGTCTACGACGAGGTAGAGTCGGTCGGAAAGCTGCACCACGAGTTATCGAAGATACTCCCCACGCTGACCGATCGCTGGGAGATCATTTTCGTCGATGACGGTTCACGCGACGGAAGCGGCGCGCTTCTCGATTCAATCGCGTCGCAGGATGCGCACGTGCGCGTCTTTTCACTTCGACGCAACTTGGGGAAGGCAGCGGCGCTCAACGTCGGCTTCGCCGAAGCGCGTGAGGACATCGTGGTAACCATGGACGCTGATCTTCAAGATCAACCGTCAGAACTTCCTCGCCTCCTCGCAGCACTGGAAGGATGTGACGTCGTTTCCGGTTGGAAACGTGTGCGACATGATCCTTGGGGGAAACGCCTCCCCTCGCGACTGTTCAATGCCGCAACGCGCTGGATCACCGGCATTCATCTGAACGACTTCAACTGCGGCTTCAAGGCGTATCGGCGCGAGGTTGTGCGTGAGCTCGACCTCTACGGAGAGTTGCATCGCTACATCCCGGTGTTGGCGACGTGGCGCGGTTTTCGATGCAACGAAGTCGTCATCGAACACGCGCCGCGCCTAACGGGAAAAAGCAAGTACGGGTCGGAACGACTCATCAAGGGTGCCTACGACCTGCTGACCGTCGTGCTGATTACGCGCTTTGAAATGCGGCCCATGCATCTTTTTGGAAGCGTTGGGGTGGTCCTGGGCGCTCTGGGCTTCGCGATTCTCAGTTACATGAGTTGGCTGCGTCTGGTCTTGCAGCAACGTATCGGAGACCGTCCATTACTCCTCCTCGGCATCGTGCTGCTCCTGGCCGGAATTCAACTGGTGTCGGTCGGGCTACTCGGCGAGTTGGTCGTGCGCAGGAGTCGTGACCGGCATCTCGGAGACCCGCTGCGACGCGAACCTCGCAATGCGAACGGACGTTGACACGTGCGATATCTCGCGATTCCGCTAGCGCTGATCTGCGCATTCTTCGTGTTTTACACGGCGCGACTCCTGGCCGTCACGCAGTTCTTGCAGCACACGCGTATTGGAGGAGGCGGAGCGTTCGTCGGAGCCGTCGTCTTCCCGCTGATCGCGATCGTGACCGGCTGGGGTGCCGTGCGTGCATGGCGCCGCGGGTAGCAACCGGCGATTCACGAGTGGTTCCTCTTTCACTTCGACACACACAATGGAATTCGATCTTCCTTCGAGTCTGCAAATTCTCGAACGCACACCGAGTGTCTTTCACACGCTCCTTGCCGGACTGCCTAACGAGTGGACGACGTCAAATGAGGGTGGCGACTCGTGGAGCGCGTACGACATTATCGGGCACCTCGCGCATGGCGAACGCACGGATTGGATTCCTCGCGCGGAGTTGATCCTCGCGCAAGGCGCACACCGGCGCTTCACGCCGTATGATCGCTTCGCACAATTCGAAGAGAGCAAGGGAAAGACGCTCGACGATCTGTTGCGCGAGTTCTCGGAGGAGCGAGCGCGGAACGTCAAAATCCTGCGGTCGTGGAATCTGACGGATGCGCAACTTTCGCTCGAGGGTGAGCACCCGGCGTTCGGTGCAGTGACGCTGCGTCAGCTTCTCTCGACGTGGGTCGTGCACGACCTCGGCCACATCGCCCAAACATCGCGCGTGATGGCCAAGCAGTACACCGATGCCATTGGCCCCTGGCGCGAGTACCTCCCCGTCGTCACGCGTTAGGCACGTCGCGAGCAGGCATTCATGCACATCAGGGAGATTCGCCGATGACCGATTCCACGAGAGCCCACGCGGCCACCAAGGACGCGGAAGAGCTGGCGCTGTTTCGTGAGACGATGGGGGCATTCGTCGAGCAGGAGATGGTGCCTAACGACGCGGAGTGGCGCAAGCAGCAGCACGTCGGACGCGAGATCTGGCGACTGGCCGGTGAACTCGGCGTGCTCTGCGCGGATATCCCAACGGAGTACGGCGGCATGGGTGGATCGTTCTTTCATGAAGCGATCGTCCATGAAGAACTCGCGAGGCGTGGCATTTCAGGGTTTGGCGCCGGAGTGCATTCCATCTGCGCGCATTATCTGTTGAATCATGGTACGGAGGAACAGAAGGCGCGCCTCCTCCCGCGCATGGCCAGCGGTGAACTCATCGGATCCATCGCGATGACCGAAGCCGCTGCCGGAAGCGATCTCCAGTCGATCGAGATGCGCGCGGAGCGCGACGGCGATGAGTACGTCATCAACGGTTCCAAGCTCTTCATCACGAACGGATACCTAACGACGCTGATCGCGCTCGCCGTTAAGACGGATCCGACGGCGCGCGGCAAGGGGATCTCGGTCTTCATGGTGGAGACGCAGAATCTCCCCGGATATCGTGTGGGGCGAATCCTCGACAAGATGGGGCTCAAGTCGCAGGACACCGCCGAGTTGATCTTCGAGGACGTACGCGTCCCCGCGTCCTGGTTGCTCGGCGGCGCTGAAGGGAAAGGCTTTGCCCAGATGATGTCGGACCTTCCGTATGAGCGAATGATCATCGCCGTCGGTGCGGTCGCGGCGATGGAAGGCGCGATCGACGCAACGGCGCGGTATGTGAAGGAGCGACACGCCTTCGGGAAGCCGGTCGGTGATTTTCAGAATTCGCGCTTCAAGCTCGCCGAGTGTGCGACGATCGCGCGCGTGGCGCGTTCATTTGTGGATGACTGTGTGGCACGCGTGGCGTCGGGTACGCTCGATAACACCACCGCCGCCATGGCCAAGTGGTGGACTACCGATATGCAGCAGCATGTCATCGACGAGTGCGTGCAGCTCCACGGTGGGTATGGATACATGAACGAATATCTCGTCTGCCGAATGTTCGCCGACGCGCGCGTACAACGCATTTACGGTGGGACGAACGAGATCATGAAGGAGCTCATCGCCCGCTCGTTATGACCGCGAACCGTCCGTAAACGGATCAACTGACTGCTCGCGGCCTAACGACTACTTCACCTTGGCCACCAGCGCCTCGAGTTCCCGCAGTGTCGCTTCAGCGGCTGTACGAACTTGCGAAGTTGGCGTGCGATCGGCGCCGTCTATGACATCGAGAAGCTGCGTCAGGCGGCTACTCACCTGCGTGAGGGACGGCGCGCTTGGAGGCGCAAAGAATCCGCCGCCGCGACCGACGAGCGCTTCCACCTCCTTCGCGCGGTTTTCGTTGCCGCCACTGCGCGCGCTGGCGGCCAGCTCCTTTGCCTTGGCAATTGCGTCAGCCGCGCGATCGATTCCGCTGGCGAGTCGAACTGCGAGCGCATGCTGCGCGGCGATGCCCGCGGCAGGCGTTGTCACTCGCGGGTCCATGCGAACCGTTAGGCGCTGCGTGTACGCCTTACCGTCGACCGTTAGGCGCACGGTGTAGACGCCCGGCGCCGCGAATGGCCCGAGCGGCTCGGGGACCGTCTGTCCCGGAATCGCGGAGATGGGGAACGAGAACGACAGCGCCTTCGGGCGCGCGTGGCGGATATCCCAGACGAAACGATGCAATCCTGGGTCGGACGCCAACACTGGCGACGGACGAATCCACCAATCGGGCCAGTGTCCCTCAGCGCGTGGATCGGGGTCCGGATTGACGCCCTTGTTGTAGTGCCTAACGATCGTTCCCGATGCATCGAGGATGTCCAGCGACAGCGACGACGCCGAATTCTTCAGGAAGTAGTGCAGGACCGCGCCGTCGGGTGGATTCGCGGCGCGTGGCTCGTCCACCGGGAGCGGTGTGTCCGTGTACATCGAGTAGCGCACACGCGTTGCCAACCCTGGCCGGAAGAGGTGCACATCCTTTTCCAACGTTTTGGCGGCGACTTCGCGGAGCGGTGTGATGTCGTCGAGAATCCAGAATCCGCGCCCGTGCGTTCCAACCACGAGGTCGTTGTCCTTCACGACTAAATCTCGAATGGATGTCGCCGGCATGTTGACCTGCAACGGCTCCCATTTGTTGCCGTCATCGAACGAGACCCAGACCTTCGTCTCGCTCCCCGCGTACAGTAGTCCCTTCTGCTTCGGGTCTTCGCGCACCGCGTTGATCGTCGCGCCGCTATCGAGACCGGTCACGATCTCGCTCCATGTCTTGCCGCCGTCGTGTGTGCGGTAGATGTGCGGGCGCAGGTCATCCAGGCGAATCGTGTTCACTGCGGCGTATGCAGTGAGCGAGTCGAAGTGCGATGCATCCATGATCGACACCTTCGCCCATGGACCTAACGAGGGCGGCGTGACGTTCTTCCACGTCTTTCCGCCGTTCATCGTCACGTGAATGAGCCCGTCATCCGAACCGACCCAAATCACATTCTCACGGATGTACGAAGGCGCAATCGTATAAATGACGCCGCGATGGTGCGAAGCAGCTCCACGTTCGGTTGCGTATTTGCCAACGCTGCGCGGAAGCGCCGAGTCGGAGCGCGTGAGATCGGGAGAGAGCTGCGTCCAGTTGTTCCCACCGTCGATAGTCGACCACAACGTGTTCGACGCGAAGTACAGCTTTCGCGGGTTAGTCGGCGCAAAAAGCACGGGCGCCGTGCGTACCGTGCGGTAGTTCGCGTCGCGGAACGGCCTGGGTGCGACGTTCTGCGTTTGCCCGGTGCGGTAATCGAAACGCGTCACCTTGCCGCCGTACATGATGTTCGGATCGAGCGGGTCGGGAGCGACGTAGCCGTATTCCTCCACGCCAACGGGTCGCCACTCGCGGAAGGTGATCTGTCCGTCATTTCCACGGCTTTGCACGCACGCTGATCCCGACTCCTGCTGGCCCCCACACACGCGATACGGAAAGGAGTTGTCCGTCGATACGTGATAGAACTGCGCCGTGGGCTGATTGTACCATGAGCTCCAGCTGTCGCCGCCATTCACGGTGATGATCGCCCCTTGGTCGCTTCCGATCAGGATGATCTTCGGATTATCGGGGTTGATCCAGACGCGGTGATAATCATCTCCGCCAGGTGCACCGCGAATCATCTCCCAATTGACGCCGGCGTCGGTCGACTTCCATACGACGATGCTCGCGCTGTACACGACGTCAGGATTCTTGGGATCGACCTTCACCTCGGCGAAGTCGGAGCCGCGGTTGTGCACGCGTTCGTCGGTCGAGGTCTTCTTCCACGAGGCACCCGCATCGTCGGACCGATAGATGCCGCTCTTCTCCCCCGCATCGACGGTCACGAACAACCGTTGTGGATTGCTTGGCGCAATCGCGATGCCGATGCGTCCGAGCCCCTCGTTAGGCGTCGGGAGCCCCTGCATGATCTTTGTCCAGTGATCACCGCCGTCTGTCGACTTGAACAGCCCGGTGCCGCTCCCCTGCCACGCCGCGTTTTCCCATGGTCCCTGCCGCGCCTCCCACAACGCAGCGTACAACGTGCTTGGATCGTTAGGCGCCATGACGATGTCGATGGCGCCGGTGTTTTCATCCTTTCCCAGGATCTTTCGGAAGCTCTCGCCGCCGTCGGTCGAGCGATAGAGTCCGCGTTCCTCGTTAGGCCCATACGGATGCCCCAGTACCGCAACGAACAGACGGTTGGGGTCACGGGGGTCGATGACGATCTGCGGAATCTGTTGTCCGTCGCGCAGCCCGAGATGTCGCCACGTCTTGCCACCGTCGACGCTCTTGTACATCCCGTCGCCGGTGGAAAGATCGGGACGCTGGAGCCCTTCGCCACTTCCCACGTAGATCACGTTTGGATCGCTCGGCGCAATGGCGACCGCGCCCACCGACCCTGTCGGTTGCCCATCAAAAATCGGGTTCCACGTGCGACCGAAGTCGGTCGTCTTCCACACCCCACCGTTGACCGCCGCGATGTAAAAGACGTTAGGCTGCTGAGGCACGCCCGTCGCAGCCTTGGTCCGTCCGCCACGAAACGGCCCGATGTGCCGCCACTGCAATTCGGCGAACGGAGTGGATGGACGCTGGGCGAGTGCACTTTCAGACGAAACGAACGCCAGCGCGCCGACGATGACCAGACGGAGTGAGAACATTTCGAATGTGTAGTTCTGGTGAAGCGCTACCTCATGCGGTCCCGCAATATGCCGACCGCGACGCGCGCCCTCAATGCGCCGCGTTGCCCCTTCCGCGCTCTTCCTTCAGGCGTCGAATCGCGATGCGCGCCCCTTCACTCTCTGGTGTCCCTGGAAAACGCTCGACGATGCGGCGCAGTTCAACCAATGCCTTGCCGTCGTCGCCTAACGAGCCTAGATAAAGATCGGCCAAACGCTGCGTCGCGTAGAGTTCATCGGCCCCAGCGGTCGACGCGCGACGGAGTACGCCAAACAACTCGGCAGCTCTCGGCGCATTGTTAGCGCGCACGTACAACTCGGCGGCCTGACGGAGCGCGCGCGGATTGTCCGGCTGGGTGCGCAACGTCGACTCGTACGCCTCGATGGCGCCTTGCACGTCTCCCTTCGCTTCCAGTGCATCGTGAGCGGAGAAGACTTCCTCGTACGGAGTGCTCGCTCCCGTCGGGTGCACGAAAGCGCTGACGGCACGCGCACTCCCTTCGGCAATGCCATTGCTGATGAAGAACATCGCGACGCCGGCGCCGAGTCCCATTCCGAACACGACCAGAGCAAGGCGAATCCCGTGAATCTCTTGCAGCGATGCGATGCCGACGCCTAGAACACCGAAGATCACGCCGAAGGCGATGCCAGCGATGATGGCTCGCGTCCGAATAGGATCATCGCCGGAGCTAGGGAGTCGGGACATGACCGGCAATTGCAACCGACGGAGATTGAGCGCGGCGGATCGCGGCTGAGAAATCGTCGTTAGGCTCAGCGGCACGCGCACGATCGTTGATTCGGAAGCGCGCGCGGACCTCATCCAACGATCCCTTCGCATCAATCAGGTTGAGCGAGAGCGCAAGTTCGTCCGCGTAGCCGGGAAGTACAGCGCGCAACGACGAAGGAATGCGCCCGGGAATCATCGCGTTGACGTGATCGACGATGTTGGACGTGCAGTTGTTGGTGAGCGTGTTGTAGAACTCAGGAGAGTCCTGCACTGCGTTGGCGCGCCGCAGCATGCTCACAAACATCTGTCGAATGCGCTCGCGTGGTGCGGCGATGGGATAGAGATAGACGTCGTCGCCATCAAAGAGGGCGCGACGACCGATCAAGTCGCGTTCAGTCCCGATGATGTAGGCAAGCTCAAATCGGCGAAGCACGCCAGGGATGAGACCGTAGACCTCTCCCTTCTCTCGTCGCGCTTCGACAGAGACCGCCAGGTATCTACCTCCCGCAAAACCAAACGAGACGAATGCGTGCGCCGGTCCGCGCCACGTTGTCGAAAAGGGCGTAAGGATGAACCAGACCGATTGAATCGAGTCGAGGGGGAAGTGATCGCGACGATACGAGGCGGAGTACGTGGTGCTCGACGTGTACGTGAAGTCGCGCACGTCGCGTATCGTGACGGCGCTGTCGCCCTCGAACGTCGTGCGAGCGAGCTGGGCATGATCGCCATCCCAATCCCGCTGGTTCATGGCATGCTGCGGAAGTGCGAGCGCGCACCAGACACCCACCGCGACTACGATGGTCGCGACGACTCCTCGCCCCAACCAACGCAGCGCGCGAGAAATCATGCCTAACGATTCACCCGCATTGCGCGCTCCACTTCCGACGCCGTGTATGGCAGGCCGGAGGTGAGCACTCGCACGCCGCTTGGCTGCACGAGAATCATGTCCTCGAGATAGAACGAGTCGTTATCGAGCGCAAACATGATCTCATATGCCATCACCATTCCCGCCTTCAAGGTTTCCGGCGCTCCTTCGGCGTCATCGAGACCGACGCCGTGGAATTGCCATGCCTCGATGCCGCGCGAAGACAACATCTCTTCTGCAGCGCGCTTCCCGAGCGTCGTCTTGAGTGTCGGCTGGAGCGCGCGAATCTTTGCGCGCGCCCCTTCCCAGACGTCGGTCACGCGCGTCCCGTCGTGGACGAGTGCCATCCCCGCCCGATATCCAGCGATGAAGAGATCCCACGCCTCGCGCTGCCCCGGGGTGAAGCGCCCGTTCACCGGCGCCGTGCGCCCCACATCGCCCATGTACTGATCCAGTCGGCACCCCACGTCGACACGAACCAACTCACCGCTCTGCATCGCGCGATTGTCCGACTCATAGTCGACGAAGGCATTCCACAAATTCGTGTACACACCGGCAGGACCCGACATCGCCCACGGCCAGAATGAGTGCACACCGCCCCCCTCGATGCACGCGTTCACAACACGGCTCTCGACCGATCGCTGCGAACGTTTAGGTGCGAGCGCACGCATTCCGGCGAGCATCGCCTTTCCACTCAACGTGGCCACGCGCTGCAGCACCTCGACTTCTGCCGAGTCCTTGATTTCACGGATGGGGCGTGTGAGTGGGCTGGCGCTGGAGACGTTGTCCGATACGCCGATGGCACTGAGCCACTCCCGCCACCGCGCAACGGAATTCGCCATCGGCGGCGGCGTGCGAACAGCGCCTCGTTGGTCCGTGGGCGAAACAAGAATTCCGCGCCAGGACTTGCCTGCTCGCAGAAATACGTCGAGTGAGTCGATCGGAAGGACGGCGTCGATTTGCAAGCGCCTGGCTTCGTCGACGCCTAACGCGACCTGGCGCCTCGTGAAGAGCGGATTGGGAGGTGGAGCGAACAGGACGGTCCGGCGCGTCGTTCCGTCGATGGCCAATACACCTCCGACCAGATCGGAAATTCCCGTGAAGTAAAAGAAGTCCGTCGCCTCCTTGAACCCCGGCTGATCGTCGGCCATGAAGCTGTGCGACGAGGGAACGAGGAGAAGGCGGTCGCCTAACGACTTGAGCGCTGCACTCCGTCGCCCCGCCTGAACGTCGTTGGACTGCGCGCTCGCCGACGACGCAACGAACGCCCCAATGATCAGAACTAACGAAGCAAAACGCATGTGATTGGCGTGTGAGACCTCATCGAGAAACTCGTGTGGTCGCGGGCGATCAGCGCAATCCAGCGCGGAATCCGATGCGCCACGAGATCAACGGTGCTTCGCTTTCGGTGGGGAAAAACTTGATCCCGCCGTTGCCGTCTTCGAGATACGCCCCCTTCCGCAAGTAGCGAACGTTCCCATTACCGTGATAACGAACGCCAATGTCGAGTGCTCCGCCACTCTTTCCGACGGGGACGAGAAATCCCCCGCCCCCCGTCCATGCGAACGTCGCGTCGTCGTAGTTCGTCGTGGAGGCAAACTGGAAGTTGCTGGTGCTCCCCTCGACCGATGACTCCGTGAAGAAATAGGCGAATCCTGCAGTCGCGGAGACGTAGGGGCGAATGGGCCCCGATGGAACGGCGAGCTGCGGGCCGAAGCCAGCCCACACGATGTTGTTGGATGTCGTGACATCGACGAGGATGCGACCGCCGATGGTCGAACTCAGCGGGACTCGCTTGGTCTCTCGGCCATACGTTAGAAACCCACCCTCAATCCCGATTGAGAAGATTCCCTGCCGGTCGACTTTGTAGTGCCCGTTCGCGTCGAAACCAATGCCCTGCTTGACAAAATCGCGAAAGACGCCGGTGGGTTGACCGTATACGAGTGCCAATCCGCCGGTGACGGGCGAACGACGCGGCCCCGCATTTTGCTGCCGCTCGTTACCGACTGAAAACACTTGTGCGTTCGCCGCCGCCGGAACTATCAGCGCGGCGAACGCGAGAGCGCGAGTGAGTGATGTCGTGACCATGCAGTAATTACTTCAGCACTCACTCGTTGGTTTCATCGCATCCACCACTCATCATCCTCGCCGAATGGATCGCCCGGCGGAGGGCGAAGCGCGAGCGTTGTCTTTGGCAGTTCCCCTCGCTCGAACCATCGGGCGATGTCAGTGACGAGGCTTGCCTGATGCGCCCTCGCTTCCGTGGGACCTGACGCCTGGCGCGCGCGTGCACCTGCCGCGATTTCACGCAACGACTGCTCCGCAATTGCGCGGGCGTCGGGCGACGCATTGTTATCCGCGGCAAGCATCAGCAGCCGATCAACGAGCGCACGAGACGTAACGCGCACGAGTGCTGAGTCGCGGCGTGAGGTGGCGCGCGCGTCGGTCGTGGCGCGGCGCAGTGCGGCGATCGTCTCGCCTAACGTGAGCGCGTTAGGCTGGCGCCACGCGAGTTGGACCAAGCGTGCTGCGCGATCACGCTGCAGGATTCCATCAACGACATACTGCGCCAGCGAGCGCGCAGTCTCCAATTCGTCGAATCCTGGGCGCACGCGCGACTCGAAGAGTTCGACCGATCCAGACCAACCAAAGGGGCGCGGGGCCAGCAGCGTGACCACGCTATCGGGAATCGCCAACTCCGCCGGCGAAATGGACTGCAGCAGCATGCCTAACGCTTCACGCTGGGTCGCCGCACTCACCGGACGCGTCGCCTGTTGTCCATCGCCCTTGACGGCATACGAATACTCCAGTCCACCAATCGCCTTCACCGCCGAATTGATCCCCCAACGGTGAAACATGTACACGGGAACGAAGCGCTCCTGCAGCGTCCCGACCGGTTCGCCCGCGCGAATGTTGCGCAAACCGAATCGCTTTAGCGCCACGCGGCGCACATCCATCTGGTGCTTCAGGAACGCGTTCGCGTTCTCTGCATCGTCCCAGAGATTGTTGCGTGGATCGCTGGCGAAGTCGGGGCGTGCGTCGGCATCACTCATGAAGAGCAGCTTGCGCTGTAACCCGTCCTTCACGATGGCGGCGAGTGAGTCGGCCTCGCTCTCGGGCGGGAAGATGCCGTATCCCCAGTGCACCGCGAAGACGTCGAAGTCGCCGGGCCCAACGGCATACGCGTTGGACAGGTCGATCTCGCCGCGCGCATCGAGGCGGATGCGCGGCGCGGGGTAGTCCATCACCGACGACCGTTCGTCGGTCGACGCGATGTAGTTGTGCGCCATGCCTAACGTGTGGCCGATTTCGTGTGCCGTCACCTGCCGCACGCGCCCGAGCACGTAGTGCGTGTCGGCGGGCGAAGGATCGGCGCCCATCAGTGCTGCATAGATGTTGTAGGCCGTGCGATTGCGATGCGAATCCATGTGGGCGATGCCCTTGAGATTCTCGCCCGTGCGCGGATCGCTCGTCGACCCGCCAAAGCTCCACCCGCGTTCATTGCGGTTGATCCACAACACCATGTTGTAGCGCACATCCATGGGGTCGGCCCCTTCCGGGAGATCCCGAACAACGAATCCTCCCTTGAGCCCGGCGCGGTCGAATGCCGTCTCCCAAAACTTCGCACCTTCAACCGAGGCGCTGCGCATCGGCTCGGGAATCCCTCGATCGACGTAGTACACGATCGGATTCTTGATCGGCGAACTCGCGTCGCGTGGATTCGTGCGCTCGAGACGGAAGCGGTTGATCCATCGCTGCTCGAGCATTCCCTGAACTGGCTGCGCGTAGTCCTTGAACTGAATGCCGAAAAACGAGACACGTGGATCGAGCTTGCGCGGACGATAGTTGTCGTCCGGGAGCCTAACGAAGGTAAGATGCTGGCGAAGTGTGAACGCTCGTCCGTCGGGGACAATCTGCGAGACCGTTCCTCCCGGGCGTCCGTTCACGACGTACGTCGACATCACGTCGATCTCGCTGTTGTCGGGAAACGCGCGTGTGTACGGCTTGTAGATGCTCGAACGATCCTTTGCAAAGGCGTAGCTCCCCTCTTGGGAGCGCGCGAGCACCTGTCCGACATCCTGCCAATCGCGAAATACGAAGTCCGTCGCGTCGACGAGGAGTCGTCCATTTTCCTCAGCAAGCAGCGGCAACGACGCCACCGTGCTCGGAGGAAACGACTCGGCGACCCCCTGCGACAGCGCAGCATTGTTTGCCAGCGAGGACCGATAGTTCCAGTTCTCCAATACGACGAGAACGCGATCACCATTCCGGTCAAAGCGCGCCACGTCACTCGCCCCTCCACCGCCACGATCAAGCCCGATTGGGTTGGAGCCCAGTCCCGTGGAGAGTTGCTGGAAGAACAGGACGCGCGTGGAGTCGCGGGGAATCTCGAAGTAGATCTTTCCGCTCTTGTCGTCGAGATAGAGCGGAATGAGACCGTCGCGCTTCTCCATGCCGCGCGTCTTGCCGGCGATGCCGGGCGGAGGTTGCTGCTGCGGCGAGTTTGTGGCCGCCGCCTGTTGCGCGGTCGCATGCGATGGTCCGGCGAACACCAGCGTCGCAAGCGACAAGGCGGCGACAGCGGGCGCCGTGCGCGATCGGACGAGTCGAGATGACGAGAAAGCGAGCATAAGGTTGGCGATCGGTGGGAGTCGGACGCCGCGAAGCAGCGCGACGAGGAGCGAAGTTCGGGCACGGTCATCGCGCTCGCAAGCGTCGACGACGCCTCCTCCGATGCGTGCAGGGATGACTCTTCCGCGCTCTCGCTCGTCTCTCTGTTCGCACGCGAGAACCGCGGGCGGTCGAAAAAACCGGTTGAAGGAATGCTATCTCGTAGAGTTCTGGCCATGCTCCTCCCCCTGCTCGCTCCGGTCTTCGGGCTCGGCGCGCAGCAGCAGCGGCGGACGGAGCTGAGTGAAGGAAGTTTCCGGATCGACGTGCGGCACCGAGTGGTGACCGAACGCTCCGACAGCGGGAAGCTGCGAGCGACGCATGACCAGCAGACAGCCCGCGGGATTTTCCTGAGCACCGTCTACGCGAATCCCGAGTGCCCGGCCACTCGTGGTGGCGCGACGCTCCGTGTACAGGCTAAGTCCTCACAGCCGCGCCGCGATTCACTCGGCGTCACATCACTGGCACGCATCGAGATGACGTCGACTTTTGCGAGCAACATGTCTCGCGAGTGCCGCCCCGCGTCGCGCGACTATCTGCGTGCACGCGCGCGAATCGAACAGGAGTGGACGCTCACGCGCACCACAAGCGATTCGCTGAATGACGGTGACGCGCTGATCATTCAAGCGCCAGCCGTTCGCGGCGACCTTCTCTCGCTCACCGTTCGCAATGAGATGGGCGAACGCATAACGCCGCTGCGTCAGGACAACTACGTCCTCCATTTCCCGGTAGCGCGCGGACGTCGCTTCAATCTCTCTGGAACGATCACGCTGGAAGGGAACGTAGGGGAGAACACCGCTGGATCAGTTGCCTGTGCCGGCTGCGAACTTTTTCAACCATGGCTTGGTGTGTCCCTCGCGACGCTCAGTACTGCGATGCGGCGCACGAGGATGCGCTCACTTCCGCATCGCCCCGGGTGGACGTTTGTGGAAACGGTCGCGTCGCGGTCGGTGCTGAGAGAACGAATCGTCGAACATGCGCGTGCGTCTCTCCCCTGCCTAACGGCGGGCATGGTACTTCGCGACACGTCCCAGAACGCCGTTTGCACACTTCCTCAAGTAAGCTTTGTCGCTGAGGGCATAGAGGTCACCACGCGCGTGCGCCCAAGGACTTGGGACGGAGGTGACACGGCGTGGACGACTCTCACCGGGGTGTATCCGATTCGCGTCATGAATGGCACGCTGACTCTGCGGGAGCCGAGTCGCCTGACGCAGTCGCAACCGCTGCAGGGGGCGCTCACGGAGATCTCGCACTGGATGATCTCGTGGAATCCGCTTGTGCTGCAGCCGCTCCCCGAGGAAGAGGCGCTGCGAGTTTCGCGCATGTTCGGGAATGGCTGCCTGAAGCCGCAATTCGACGAGCATGGATTCCCGACGATTTCCACCGCGGAAGACGCGGTGAAAATCCGCCTCTTTGCACCGGTGGAATTTGTGCCTGCCGATTGGTGCCGTCCGATTCCTCCCCGAGACCCCGCCGAGCGTCGTTAGGCTCCGAGCTCGCGTTACATATCGGCGGGCGTTCTGCGTCCCACCAGAACCGCCGTGACGAGGATGATGAGCATCGCGACCGCCAGTTCCAACCACGCCGCACGTGACAGACGCCCGACCCCTCCGGGACGCATGACGCGTGGCGTGTTGCGGCGCCAGTTCACGGCGCCGATGAGCGCCATCACGGCAACCAACGCGAGTTTCGACACCAGCGCCTGTCCATAACGCGTGGTCCAGAGCGACGCCACGCCCGACAGGTGCAACCACGCGGCATACGCGCCGGTGGCCGCGAGCACGGCCGCGCTGCCTAACGCAACGGGCGAAAACGCGAAGAGCAATTCGCGCACGATGGGACCGCTGTCGCCGCCGGCGCGCCGGCGCACAACAGGGAGCGCAACGACGGCCAGCGCAAGCAGCAATCCGGCCCACGCTCCGGCCGCCAGGACGTGGAGTGAGTCGGCGATGATCGGAAGTGTCGAGCTCTCCTCTCCCGCTGCGTGTCCACTCAAGGATGGTGACACAACCATCACCAGCGACACGCCGCGCGCCAGCGTCGACACGATCGTCCTTGAATTGGTTCCGAACGCAATCAGGCCGGCGGCCGCGCCAACGACCTGCAGCGCCAGCCCCACACCCCAAACTCCGGAAAGCATGACGCTCAGCGCGATGGGGTGCGTGTCACCCATCGCCTCGGTCAACATCGCCCGCTGCAACGCGAGGCGCGCGAGCGCGAGCGCCAGTAGCGCGATACACGCGCCCAGCCCGAGGACGCGGAGACGAGCGCGCATCTCGTTCGCCACCTCACGCGCGCCGCGCCCCTCGATGCGGGGGACGACGATGGAAAGAAACGCCGCCACTCCCACCACCACCACGATCGACACGAACGTGGTGAAGCGGACAGTGACGTAACTCAACGACTCGACGGCGGTCGCGACATCGTCGGGGCTTTGCATGCGCCTCAATCTACCCGACGTGCCGGGCGCGAGCGAAGGCACTGGCACCGGCGATTAGTATTCCTCGCATGCGATATGACGACCCGGAAGAATTCGACCTCGGCGACGGCACAGCCGACACAGAAGCGACGGTGATTTGTCCCCACTGCGGCGAAGAAAATGTCATCGCGGTTGACCCTGGGAGCGGCGACGACCAGCGCTATGTCGAGGACTGCCAGGTCTGTTGCCACCCGTGGACGGTGCACGTGACCTTCGCCGGTGGCGAGGCATACGTGAGCGTGGAGGGAAACGAATAGATGCCGTTTCCCATCACCATCGGCGATGCGCGTGCAGCTGAAGCACGCATTCGCCCCTTTATCGCACCATCGCCGACACTTACGCATCCTCTGCTCGACGAGGCAGTAGGATCGGGAATTCGTGTGTTCGTGAAACACGAGAACTTCAATCCCACCGGTTCGTTCAAGGTGCGTAACGGCCTGTCGTTCATGACCGCACTCCCTAACGAGCAGCGTGAACGTGGCGTAGTGGCGGCGACGCGCGGCAATCACGGATTGGGCGTCAGCTTTGCCGCAAGACAATTCGGTGTACGCGCGACCATATGCGTGCCGATTGGCAACAATCCTGATAAGAACGCGGGGATGCGCGCGTTAGGCGCTACGGTGATCGAGCAAGGGCGCGACTACGATGAGTCCGTACTCGTTGCGCAATCGATCGTCGAACGAGACGGCGCAACGCTGGCGCATTCGACCAACGATCGAAACGTCCTTGCGGGCGCGGCGACGCTTTCGCTCGAGATGCTGACGCAAGCGACTGTGCTCGATTCCGTTGTCGTCGCCGTTGGCGGAGGCTCGCAGGCAGTGGGCGCGATAACCGTTGCACGTGCGCTGCGCCCTGACCTCAAAGTCTACGGCGTGCAGGCTGCCGGTGCGTCGGCGGCGCATGATTCGTGGCATGCGGGCAGGCCCGTCACCATCGAACATGCACTGACTTTCGCCGATGGCCTAGCGACGCGCAGCAGCTACGCCCTCACATTTCCCGCGTTGCTCGAAGGGCTCGAGGATTTCATCACCGTAACAGACAGCGAGATTTCCGATGCCTTGCGGCTCTTGCTTTCGACGACGCATACGTTGGTCGAAGGCGCAGGTGCGGCGGGACTCGCCGGTTTGATCAAGCTCCGCGTACGACTCGCTGGACAGCGCGTTGGTATCATCATAAGCGGTGGCAACATCGACGAAGCAACGCTGCTCAAGGTGCTGCGAAAGGAGATCTAGGCGCGCCCGCTTCACTCCGCGCGCAGTAGGCTGTTACGCGCCGCCCTTGAATTCGCCGACCAGGAACGGCGTGGTGGTCGGCTGAGGCGAACCGCCCGCTGGCTCCTCGGTTACAGCGCCCACGGCGATCTTCACTCCGCCGGGTGCACGGAATGAGACGCGTGCGCCGGCATCAGTCCCGGTGTTGAACGTGCCGAGGGAGACGGGATTCTTGCCCGCCTCGATGCCCCACAACTGATACGTCCGTCCGCGCGGCGCTGGCTGCAGATTGAACGCCGCCAGCACCACCTGCCGGCTCTGCGTGTTCCAGTACATGCGTGCCGACGGAGGAGCTCCCTGCGCACTGAGCTTGACGGTCTGCACATCCGGCGCGAGCAGCGTCGATACCACCGAGTCGAGCGACGACACCTGCGCCCGAAGCGCTTCGCTCCGCCCCTCAGCGGCGACGCGAGCCACGCGCTCGTCCTGCAACGACCGGCTCGTCCAGACGACGCCTAACAATGCGGCCGCCGCCGCCAACCACGGAAGCGCCACGGCAAGAGGACGCGAACGCATTGGCACAACCGTGGAGGTCGACGAACGCTGGTCGTTAGGCGTGCGCGCCGGTTTTCCTCCAATGTTAGGCGTCGCGCCAAAGGCGCTGCTGCCGGCATCACGCGTCGCAACAAATCCAGCGATCGAGCGCACGCCCTGCGCGTCGCGCATGACACGGTCGCGCAGCAATGCCGGAGGCGTCACGGGTGGCGCCGCGTGCGCGAGGAGCGCCGCAATTTCCTGATATTCCGCGAACTCGCGCGCCAACTCGGGCGACCGCTCGATCTCGCGCTGGAACGCCTGCGCCTCCGCGGGTGAGAGCGCGCCTAACGCGACCGCACCACCCTCGTGGCGCAACATCTCGTAGTCCTCGCTCATGACCGGTCTCCCATGATCGGTTTGAGCGAGGCGCGGAGTTTCTCCATTCCCGAGCGCATGCGCGTCTTCACGGTGCCTAACGGCTCGGACAACCGCTCGGCGATCTCCGTCTGTGACAACCCGCCGAAATACGCCAGTTCCAACACCAATCGCTGCGCTGCTGGCAGCTCGGCCAACGACAGCCTAACGAGCCGCTGTGCCTCGGATAACTCGACGTTGCGGTCGGGCGTTGGAACGCCCATCGACAGCGCGGGCGACGATCCGTCGTCGGACATCGCACTCGCTTCGTCCAGCATTCGCGCGCGGCGACGGCGAGCGCGCAGCAGATCGAGCGAACGAGAACGCACGATCGTCGAGATCCACCCCACGACACTTCCCCGCGTACGGTCGAACGTCGAAGCGTTACGCCACATCTGCGCAAACGCCTCCGCCACCACCTCCTCGGCGTCAGCAGAGTCGCCGACGATGGCGGTCGCCAACCCAAAGGCGAGCGCACCGTGGCGATCGTACAGCGATCCCAACGCGCGTTCGTCGCCCGCAATGAGTCGCGAGAGAAGTTCGAGATCGGTGGGTGTCGCGGTGGCCGAGCTCACCGTCATGAGGGGCAACGAGGGGTTTGCCTGGGGACGAGCGCCCCCAACCTGTGACGCACCCATCCCGCGCGCAACCGTGCGCAGCGACTCGATGTCCACGCGCTGACGCCGACCGTGATTCTCGCGTCCGTCCCCGCCATCACCCTTTTGCGTCTGATTCACAGATTCGTGGCGCGCGACGGTGCATGAGATGACGGCCAGCGGCTTGTCGGCCAACTCCATGCCGATGTTACGTCACCTGCCGGCAATCGGATTTCTCTTTTCTTCGCGCCATGTCAACGGTGGCGGCCCCAAGCGCAACGCGCCCCGGTGCCAGCGAGCGACTACGCCGCGCTTGTGGCCTGATCCAACAACATCCGCACCCGCGTCCGCAGTTCGTCGAGCGTAAACGGTTTGTGGAGAAATCGAGACACGCCAGACTGGTCGCCGAGGTGCGCCACGCGTTCGTGCGTGTACCCCGACATGAAGAGAATGCGCACATGAGGGAACTCACGCTCGATGGCGCTCGCGAGTTCGCGTCCACCCATCACCGGCATGACGATGTCCGTGATGAGGAGATCAGGGGGCGCATCGAGCGTGCGCATCAGGTGCAGTGCCTCAGCGCCATTGGGCGCATCGAAGACATGATACCCCGCGCGTTCGAGCGTGCGCTTGGTCATCGCTCGCACGAGTGGTTCGTCCTCGGCGACCACAATCGTTTCCGTTCCCACCGCAACGGGCGCGCGCGATGCGGGCATGGATGACGAATGCTCGTTAGGCACGGTGACGCGCGGGAGATACACGCGAAACGACGTCCCCTTGCCGACGACGCTTTCGCCCCAGATGAATCCTCCGCTCTGTTTGACGATGCCGTACACCGTCGACAGTCCCATCCCCGTGCCGTGTCCCAACGCCTTCGTGGTGAAGAAGGGCTCAAACACACGCGACAGCGTCCTGGAGTCCATGCCAGCGCCCGTATCGTGCACCGCGAGCACGACGTAGTCGTCCGGAGGCATTGGAGACCGGCGCAGTGCTTCGCGCGCATCAACCGTCGCGTTGGACGTTTCGATGGTAAGCAATCCCCCGTCGGGCATGGCGTCGCGCGCGTTCACCACGAGGTTGATGAGGACCTGCTCGATCTGGACCGGATCGGCCATCACCGCGCCTAACGGCTGCGTTAGGCGTTGCTCGCACGCCACCCCTTCTCCCGAGAGGCGGTCGAGCAGCGTCCCCATCCCTCCGAGCACTTCGTTGAAGTCCAGCACGCGCGGCTGCAGCACCTGCTGTCGGCTAAAGGCCAGAAGCTGGCGCGTGAGCGTCGCCGCGCGTTCGGCGGCCTGCGCAATCTCTTCCAGTTCCTCTCGCCCCTCAGCCGCGACGCCGCTGTCGCCTAACAAGAGACGCGCATTCCCACTGATGACGGTCAGCAGGTTGTTGTAATCGTGCGCCACGCCCCCCGCGAGACGCCCGACGGCCTCGATCTTCTGTGACTGGTGCAGCCGCTCCTGCAACTCCTGCCATTCCGTGATGTCGCGTGTTGACGATACGATGCCTCCCACCGCCGGATCAGCGATCAGGTTGCGCGACGTCGTGAGGAGTGTGCGCCACGTACCATTGCTGTGCCGTGCGCGATACTGCACACGATTGGTGCCACTCGTGTCAGCCAGCGAGGCAAGAAACGCGTTGAGCACCCGCGCCTTGTCGTCCTGATGGACGTGTTCGATGGGGTTGGTCCCCACCATGAACTCGGGCGAATAGCCTAACGTTGCCTGCGCAGCGGGAGACACGTAGGTCGCAATCCCGCGTTTGTCGAGAATCGCGATGACGTCCGTGGCGCCTTCGACGATCGCTCGCATCCGCGACTCGCTGCGGTTGAGCCTCGCTTCACTCTCCCGGCGCGCGGTAATCTCGTGCAGATGCCCGATCACGCCCACCGTGTCGCCCGTCTCGCCGAGGAGCGGTTGATACGCCCCCGAATACCACGCGGTGGCCCCGTTAGGCAGCGATACCGGAAAGTCGGGGGCGACGACCGTCTCCCCCGCCAACGCGCGAGTCAACAGCGCCACTCCCTCTCGCTCCTCCATCATCGGCAAGAGTTCCTGCGACTTCCTGCCGATCGCCTGCTTCGCAGAAAGACCGGTGAGCTCTTCGAGGTAACGGTTCCAGACGCGAATGCGAAGGTCGCCATCGAACATGACGATCCCTTCACCAGCGCTCTCTAACAGCAGCTGCGTCAAGCGCTCTTCACGCCACACCGACTCGTCAGCCATCAACCATCAGGAAGTCGCGCACACCGACATTGGAGGAATTCTCATCTCGTCGCGCACCAGTCGACGACAGTGCTGACGAATAGATTGTCGGCAGGAGAGTACGCTTCCTTACTGCTTCGACCTGATCCGTGGCTGTGATGAGCGACACCGAAGGACCTGATCGTGTCCGCCTCGACAAATGGTTGTGGGCGGCGCGCTTCTTTAAGACGCGCGCCATTGCAGCTGACGCGATCGACGCCGGACGCATCGACGTCAATGATGAACGCGCCAAGCGCTCGAAGCTGGTGCAGGTCGGCGATCGCATCCGAGTCCGCCGACCGCCGATGGAGCAGGCGCTCGTCGTGCGAGGCGTCAGCGATCAGCGCGGCCCCGCGACGGTCGCGGTAACGCTATATGAGGAGAGCTCGGAGAGCGTCGCCGCGCGCGAAAAGCTGGCGGCTCAACTCAAGGCGATGGGCCCCCCAGCATTTCGCGACAAGGGACGCCCCAGCAAGAAAGAGCGTCGTGACATCGACCGCTGGAAAGGGCGCGCCTAACGCGCCGCAGGGCGCGCCTAACGCGCCGCAGCGACGCTATTCGTCTGCCAGGTCGACGAGCGTCTTGCGATCGAGGCGATGCCCCCCTTCGAACGAATGCAGCCGGAACCCAAGTCCCGCTTCCTCGACCGCGCGGCGCTGCTCTTCAACGTTGGCCCACGAGGCATACTCGTCGCGTGTCCCGATGACGACGTCGATGGCGCGACTCGGAAAACGCGAGGCGTGTGCGCCGAGATCCAGATCGCGCGGGAGTGAGCCGGCCCAGATAATCAGACGGTCCACTCGCGTCGTCCCCTTCGCCACCCAGCGCGTGACGGTCGCCACCCCCTGCGAAAAACCTAACGCGACAATCTTTCGGTCGTCGCGCCCTACGCGATCGGCAACCGCGTCGAGATAGTCCACGTAATCGGCAATTTCCGCTTCACGATCTTCGCGCGTCATCCACGTCGCGCCCACGGGAGTCTCCGTGTGCGTTTCTTCGCCGTGTCGCTCCTTGTAGTAGCGATTGAGCGCCTCTGGTGCGACGACCGCCCGGGTGTTGCTGGCCACGGGAGCAAACGGCGCCAGGAATTCCGCGGCAAGTTGCCCGTAGCCGTGCACGACGATCCAGACTTCGCGCGCCAAATCGAGATCGCCTAACGTGTGGAAGCGCGCGCGTCGCGAGACAGTAATGCGATGTTCTTGCACGGTCAGGTTCCGGGCTTCACGAGGAGTCGGCGGCCAGCGGTAATGCGGCTCCCCGACAAGTTGTTCCATTTGATGATGGAGTCCATGGGGACCCCATAACGCTTGGCGATCACCTCCAACGCTTCGCCGCGCTGCACCAAGTGGTAGATGGCACGCCGGGATGCCGCGGCCGCGGCGTCAGTCGCGCGACGCTCGGCAAGAGCCGCGCTCCGCAGTTCCTCCTCCTTTCGATCGACGATCGTCATTACGCCCTGCGCGCGCTCGCGGTCGATTGACGCGTACGCGAAGAGATGCGTTCCCTCCGCATCCCGAATGGCAATGGCGGGGCGCGTGCCGAGGAACGCGCGAGTGAACTGATGCTCCTGCGCGTGGTCGTAGGGGATGGAGAACTCGAGTAGTTCCAGTGGCTCGCCCTCGTGCGGCACGAGATCGTCCGGCGGAACTCCGACGAAGAGGATACGACGATCGGTTACGGCGAGCACCCCATGCGTCACGCGAAAGTAGTCCCACCAGTACCGCTGCATGACGGGGAGGCGCTGCTCGACGCGCTCTCCGCGATCGAGAAGGAGCTCGATCTCCCGATTCGCGATTCGCGCGCTCCCCTCGGCGTCGCCTCGATGGATGAAGAGCAGGAAGGCGATTCCACACACGCCGCCGATGACGAGGAGAAGCCACGCCGACGCGCGAATCCACGACGTGAGACGGCGCGCGTTACTGCGGCTCCGCCGCGCCCCACGCGGATATGGCGTAGCGGCGGTCGTCACCGGTTCTTGCGCGCCTTACGATCGAAGTCGCTCGCGCCGGGCACGTGCCTAACGACTCGCAGTTCGTTGCGATCCTGCCGCGGCGCGCGGCGACCGCGGACGTCCCGGTTGGCGCGAAACAGCGAATCGGCTCTCGCCAGCTGCAACGGTTGCAGGATCGTCCGGATGTCGGAACGCGCGCCGTCATTGTTGAACTTGATGGAGTCGGTCACCGGTCGCGCCCACTCGTTGAATCGCTTGAGGGCCTCGGCGTCGCGTTCGTTGATGCGCCCCCCACCCCGCTCGCCCATCTCGAGCCCCGCGGCCTGACGCAACGAGTCGAGCTGGCGCATGAACGGCGCATTCGCCACCCGCAATTTGCGGCGGACTTCGATAAGCTGAGCGCGCTGGTCGTCCGTGACTTCCAGTTCACGCGCCCATTCGAGGTAAAACGAAACGGGCTCTCCGTCGGAGAGCTGGAACGAGAGTGCGCCACGCGGACCGTCGAATGGTGGGGCACCACGTTGCGCGCGCGCGATCGCGGGAAGCGCCGCGCCCAGGGTGGCAACGACAAACGACGCAATGATCAATGGCTTTCGCATGCTTCGCCTCTCCAACGCGAGACACTAAACGGCGCGAACACCTGTCGCGCCGCTTGGTTTCTACACGTATGTACCCCGCGCGCCCCCTCCGTCGATTCCGCGGTGAGCGCGACGCGCGTGGCGCTAGTGCTTCGCGCTCCCCTCGGCCGCCGGCGCGCCTTCGCCCGCTTTCGCTTCCGTCGCGGGGCCATGACCCTCCGCGCGCGCGTTGTTCGGCGTCAGCGGGTCGGTCGGCGGACCGTACGTACGCTTGTTGATCGTCCCCGCGACGACGAATGCAAGAACCACCAGCAGCGTGATAAAGCCGGCGATTCCCCATCCCTGCGAAAAGTTGGCGTCCTTGCGACGGTCGGCCATGTGTCCTCGAAATCGTGAGCGATAAGCGCTGCCAGCGTATCGGCGCGCCGCGCCGAAAACTACTCGGTCAACGCGCCGGAGGTAGAGTCCGTTCGCGCTCCGGTCGTCGCTAATGCGCCGTTTTCTACCACACGCAGCACTTCATCCACGATCGCTCGTCCACGGTCACGGGCGTACCACGTGCGAATGAGGCGATACCGCTCAGTCTTCTCGAGCTTCACTCCCTCCGTCAGGAACCACTGCTGAAGCTCACGAGGACGCGAGCCCCACCAGCCGTGTTCGACCAGCTGATCGTCGAGCACGATGATGACTGGAATGGCGCGCGCCGTACCAGACAGGTGCGCATCCATCAGGTCCGGATTTGCATCTCTCCCCAAGATGGTGAGATCCAGGTTCGGCGACTGCTCCGCGAGCTTGGCGAGAACGGGGAGTGTATTGACCGCGTCCCCGCACCAATCCTCAGCGAGCGCAATCAAGTGCCACCGGCCAGGGATTCGGGCCGCTCGCTCTACCGCGCCCTCGGGAACGACCGCAGTGCGATACACCGCGCTCCAGAGGTCGGCGTTCTTTTGCGCGGATGCAACGAACGAGTGGAAATCTTGCCCTTGCGCGAATCGCTCAGGCGTGAGGAGTGCATTCATGTATTCCGGCCATGGTAAGCTTTGATGGCATTCTGCTCCAAGGTAGTGGGATTCTGGAGTCAGGTATTCGGTATCGCTCTGTGCGGTTTCCCCTTTTCCGTGGCTTCGAGGAGTCACTAGCTTCGCCGTTCGCTCTCCATCCGTGACGACAAGAGAATGGCACACCTGAGTTCGACTTTGCACCGGTACTGTCGTCACCTGTTTGTCGCCCTGCTGTTCCACTCGAGCTTTGGCACCATGACTTCAATCGCGCAGTCGGTCGGCTATCCACCCTCGCGCCGTGGAGAAGTCGTCGACTCACTGCACGGGACTACCGTCGCCGATCCGTATCGCTGGTTAGAGGATCTCAATTCCAGCGAAACCGGCGCGTGGATCGATGCGCAGAATCGTCTCTCCTCGTCATTTCTGTCAAAGCTCCCCGTGCGTGAGACGCTGCGATCTCGCCTAACGAGCTTGATGGACTTTGCGCGCGTCACGCTTCCCACCCGCCTCGACAACGGCGTGCTCTTTTATCGCCGCAATAGCGGACTGCAGAAACAGTTCGTGGTAATGGCGCGCTCGTCGCCGGGTACTCCGCCCAGGATCATTCTCGATCCGAACACGTTGTCGCCCGACGGCAGCGTCGCACTCGCGCAGTTCGAGCCATCGCCCGACGGGCGCCATGTCGCGTACGCGCTCGCCCCCGGCGGCGCGGATTGGCAGGATGTGCGCGTGCGCGCCGTGCGCAGCGGCGTCGATCTCCCCGACCTCCTGCGCTGGGTGCGCTTCTCCGCCCTCGCGTGGACGAAGGATGGCAAGGGATTCTTCTATTCGCGTTATCCGGCGGCCGCAGAAAGTGACAAACTCTCCGCTGCGCTCGAACACCAGAAGATCTACTATCATCGCATCGGGACGGAACAGAGTGCCGACGTACTTGTGTACGAACGCCCCGATAACCCGACCTGGTTCCTGCATGCGACGGTCACCGACGACGGGCGCTACCTCGTCGTCTACATCGCGCGCGGCGCCGACTCCAGGAATCGGTTGTTCATCGCCGACTTGGGAGACCCCAAAGCGCCCGACATCAGCGCCCCTGTGCGCGCGCTCGTCGACACCGACGATGGCGAGTACTCCGTCATCGGCAACGTCGGAAACACGCTGTACCTCCGTACCGATTTCGGCGCGCCTCGCCGAAAGGTCGTCGCGGTCGACTTGAGTCGTCCAGCACGCGAGGCGTGGCGCACGATCGTTCCCGAATCCGCGCACGCGATCGACCTGACCGCGATGACATCCTCCGCCATCGTCGTGAATCGACTCGTGGACGTGAGGTCGGAGTTGTCACGCTACGCGCTGGACGGGAAATCGTTAGGCACGATCGCGTTGCCGGGCATTGGAACGGTCGCCGCCATCAGCGCTTCAAGCAGCACCGCGGGATTCTACTACTCCTTCACCTCGCCGCTGTACCCGGCCACGGTTTTTCGATACGACGTCGCGACCAAGAAGAGTATCCCCTTCGACGCACCGACGCTTTCCTTCGCCCCCTCGCGCTTCGAGACGACCCAGGTCTTTGCCGCGTCGAAGGACGGCACCAAGGTCCCCATCTTCGTGACCCATCGCCGCGGCCTAACACTCGACAGCAACAACCCCACGCTGCTCTACGCATACGGTGGCTTTGCGGTTAATCTCGTCCCGTCATTCTCGGCTGGAGCCATCGCGTGGATGGAACTCGGCGGGGTGTATGCGACGGCGACGTTGCGCGGCGGAGGCGAGTACGGCGAAGGGTGGCACATGGCCGGGATGCGCGAGAAGAAGCAGAACGTCTTCGACGATTTCATCGCTGCCGCGCAGCACCTCGTCGCGGCGAAATACACGTCGGCCAAGCGGCTCGCGATACAGGGAGGATCCAATGGCGGACTCCTCGTTGGCGCGGTGATGACACAACACCCCGAGCTCTTTGCCGTCGCGCTCCCCGCTGTTGGAGTGCTCGACATGCTCCGCTATCACAAGTTCACCGGCGGAGCCGCGTGGGCGACAGAATACGGGTCTGCCGACGACGCCGCCGCATTCAACACCCTCCGCGCATACTCACCACTGCACAACGTCAAGCCCGGCGTCTGTTACCCAGCGACGCTGATCACGACCGCCGATCACGACGACCGCGTCGTCCCGTCACACTCGTTCAAGTTCGCCGCGGCGCTGCAACACGCGCAGGGATGCGAGAATCCGATCTTGATTCGCGTCGAACGCCAGGGATCGCACGGGTATCGGCCAACTGACCGTCTGATCGCCGAGGCCGCAGACGTGTACGCGTTTGTCGCCGACCGGCTCGGAGTCGCTGCGCCACGCCCATGATGTCGATGGGGCGCCGCTCGTCGTTAGGCGGTGCCCCGCTTGCACGTCCGACATCGTCTCAGCGGCACGCGTTAGGCGGCGAGCGGCGTTAACGTGCCCCCTCCAACGGCGCCGGACCGCGCAATGACCTGAGCACCGCCGACACGTGACGCAGGTGCTCGGCCATCGCCTGCGCCGCCAGATCCGCGTCCCGCGCTTCAACCGCCGCGTAAATCGCCCGGTGCGACGCAATCGCGCCGTGAATCTCATCGCGGAACCCCACCATGAACACGCGCTCCGACCGCAGCAGCGTGAGCAATGTGCGGCTGAGAATGTCCAACACCGGATTGCCGGTCGCGCGGGCCAGCTCGTGGTGAAAGTCGGAGTCGGCTTCGATGAATGCCCGCGAGATGTGGCGTTGCGACTCCATCATCCGCAATAACTCCTCGAGTCGCGTCAGGTGCGCCGGCGTCCGGTTCTGCGCGGCCAGTCGCACGATCGGAACCTCCAGAATCTCGCGCGCCTCCTGCACATGCTCGGGCGTGTTGTGCGCGTCACGCAAGAGCAGCGACATCGACTCCACCACGTGATCGGTCGAGAGCGCGGCGACGTAACTCCCCTTCCCCACCTGCACATCCAACAACCCCTTCTCGGCCAGTGACTTGATCGCCTCGCGCACGGCCGCGCGACTGACGGCGAAATGCGTTGCAAGCTCGCGCTCCGCGGGGATGCGATCGCCAGGCTTGAGCCTTCCGCCAAGAATCTCCCCTTGGATGTGCTCGACGATCTCCTGATACAACCGCTCTCGCGGGCGAACTGGTTCGAAGGACTCAGACATCGCGAGAACGTATCCACTCTGCACCCCCGCGCAAAGGCGTGCACCCTACGCCCACCGCCATCCTCCTTCTACCTTCGAGTAGCGAGCGAGCGTCCCCCCCCCACCCCCACC
>JBGAKW010000027.1:0-58929 GCA_044224185.1 Gemmatimonadaceae bacterium
ACCCCCCCGGCGCCGCCGCCCACGTCAGCGCGTCACGTCGTGTATCACCCAAACTCTCCCATCTCCCCATTTCGAGATCGCGGTTGAACAATACTCCCGCAGCACGCGTCATTCGCGTCGATCCGACTCTCGTCACGCCTCGCGATCTTGCCGAAGCGGGACGCGTGATTCGCGCAGGTGGTCTCGTCGCGTTCCCGACGGAAACCGTCTACGGACTGGGAGCACATGCGCTCGACGCGACGGCGGTAAACAGGATCTTCGTCGCGAAGGGGCGCCCGTCGTTCAACCCGCTCATCGTGCACGTGCTTGACCTAAGCGCGGCCAGCGCATTGGCGACTGACATTCCCGACGTCGCCCGTGCACTCGCCGACGCCTTCTGGCCCGGCCCGCTGACGTTGGTGCTCAAGCGGCGCGCGCACGTCCCCTCAGCGGTCACCGCGGGCCTCGACACGGTTGGCATTCGCGCACCGGCGCATCCGGTGGCGCGCGCGCTCCTCGAAGCGGCGGGCGTTCCAATCGCTGCGCCGAGTGCGAATCGCTACACCCAGCTCTCGCCGACAACCGCCGCGCATGTTGTGGCACAACTCGGTGATCGCATCGACATGGTAGTTGATGGGGGCGAGTCCAATGTCGGCATCGAATCGACGGTGCTCGATGTCAGCTCGTCGCAGCCAACGCTCCTGCGCCCCGGTTCCCTGTCGCGCAGCGCGCTCGAGGCCATTGCTGGTCCGATTGCCACCGCGGCGCGAGAATCGATCCAGGGCGATGCGGCGCGTCCATCACCGGGGATGATCGAACGCCATTACGCGCCTAACGCGGCCGTCGTCTTCATTGACCGCGCTGATCGCGATGGCGCTGTCAGCCAGCTGCAACGTCTGGCCCGCGGGGGGCGCGTGGCGATCGTCTCCTACAGCGCGGGTATGCCAGGAGGTGACGTCTCGCACGTCCTCCCGTCTGACCCTGACGGCTATGCCCGGCAGCTCTACGCCGCCCTGCACGATGTCGACGACACCGGATGTGCCGCGGTCGTCGTGGAACGTGTCCCGTCAGGTGACGCCTGGGAAGGCATCGCCGACCGCCTAACGCGCGCCGCTACGCCGAAGCGCTAGTGCCCCTTCCCGTCGTCGTCTTTCGGCGCGAAGGAAAAATTCGGGTAGATGGCCAACACGATCGTGTGATTCTTCTCCAGCAGGCGCCCGCTCGGCTTCTCGCTCAGCTGCTGCAAATAGCCAATCTCTGCGCGGAAATTCTTCGAGAAACGCCGCCCGATGTTGATGGCCGCACGATTCTGATCGAAGACATTCTGCTGCACGTTTGCGCCCCAGCCGAGGAAGACTTCGTCGCTGGCGGCGAGATAGAACTCACCGTCGTCGAGCGTTTTCCCCTGTAGAGGGAGCGTCCCCAGCAGGCGGTAACGAAAACGATTGAGCCGCACCCAATTGGCGACGTGCTCATCACCATTTTCATCGACCACGTGCCCCTGCCACCGCTGCTCGAAGCGATATCGGTTGCTGAGCGCCACGCGACCCACGGTGCTGTTCACTTGCACCTGCTCCCACATGCGGTGCTCGGGTGTCTTGAACGCGATGGGGATCTTGCCGTAGGGCCACGACTCTGAGAACGCGTACCCTGCCGTTAGGCGAAGGTTGGGGAGTGCCTGATAGCGCAGACCCACACGGGGAAGAATCGCCATCCACTCGTCGAGTGGTCCGCTCCGCCGAAACGAGACATCGTAGTCGGCGAACCAACGCTTTGTCATTTCCACTTCGCCGACCACGTTGAACCAGGCGTTGGTGTTTTCCTTGGTTGTGCGAAGAGTCTGCGCGTTGAGCGATGTTGCAGCTGCGGCCATCGACACGAGCAACAGCGATACTCGGCTCGCGGCCAGCGCGCGTACAGTGCGGATCAGAATCGTTCCCCCTTGGCCTCGCGTCCCGCGCTCCCAACCGCGCGCACGCGACTCCACATCGTGAAGAAGAAAAGTAGGAGACCAGCCACCTGCGCCACCGATGCAATGACGACACTCCACCGCAGCCACGCAGCATCCATCCCCGCACGAGCAACCTCACCCACCACTCGCATCGCGGTCCCCACCGTCACGCACCAATACGACCACTCGGCGCGCCGTGGATCATAACGCGTGTCTCCCTTTTCTGGACGTGGAAAGAGCCAGAGTGCCACCCCAAGGATCATCATCATCACGAAACCGACGAGGATCACATGGGTGTGCGCGCTGACCAGGTACGGCGACGGAAACTTCCCAAAGAGTTCGCGCGCAACGACAAGCGCGAGTCCAATGGCGAACCCCGCGATGAGAAAGGCAATGCCCGTCTTGATGAAGCGCCTGACGAGTGAGTGCATCGCGCTCTTACGCGCGCGCGAGACGAACCGCTGCGACGACGACAGCCACGGCGGCAAGCGCCCCCAGTCGCCCCAGCAACAAGGCTCGGCGTCGCCACGCCGCTCGCTGCGGGTCACCTTGGCTTATGCCACGACGCGGATCAAACGCGACATCGTGCACGAGCGTCAAGACCAGCATCACGGTGACAAACCCCAGCTTCCATGCCAGCGCCGTCCCCAACGCCGTCGCCCAAAAGTCCCGATGCAGCAAGACGCTGGATGTCAACCATCCGCGAAGTGACAATAGGACCACACCGGTGACGAGCAGCGTGACGACTGCTCCCCACCCTACATATCGAAAGCGCATTCCGATCGCGTTGAACAGCGCCGTGCGCAATTGCGGCGGCTCGACCGTGCGGAGTGCCGGTGCGCCAACCAGCGCAAAAAAGAGCGTTCCCCCCACCCACACCATCGCCGCCATCATGTGCGTCGCAACGACGGCGATGTACAACATCACGTCACTCTGCACCGACAACCGGGAGCGCGTTAGGCGCCACGTGCACACGCCGTAACACCGCTCTCCCATTCAGCGTGCGCCAGATGTTGTAGATGAAGAGGTATGCGCCAACCGCGGAAAGCGTCCCACCAATTCCCTCGATGGGAACGGCCGCCGGCCCAATGGTTGGCATGAGGAAAAAGCCTAACGCGAGAAAGGCCAGCCCCGCATTCGCGGCCCACACGTGCCACCCCGCGAGACGCGCGGAGTGCAGCGGGTGCCCCATGAATCGCGGTATCACGTGGTACGCGACGCCGTAGATCATCATCGCCACGAATCCGAGGAGATTCATGTGCAGATGCGCCGTGCGATACACCGTCAACGTTGGGACAGACGTCATCAGCGCGCCCATCGACATGCCGAGCCCAAGCCAGACGAGACTCGATTTGAGAAATGCTCGCGAAAACCAATCCATCGATCGAACCACGATGAAGGAAACGAAGCGTCCAGCCACTGGCAGAAGTGGCCCGCATCGGCAATTTGCGAAGAACGAATCTTCAGCGCGTGCGGGAAATCCTGACCCGCACGGGGCACATTCCCTGAATTCTGCACGGTTTCTACATGATTCTAGACCCCGTCCGCCCCAAAGACCATGTCGCGCTGGCCGACAAGGACGCGCTCCCTCCGAAAAAGCTTCCGAACGGCGAGGCGCTCAAACTCAAGCTCGCCGCCGAACTCGAAAAGCTTACCGCGCTTCAGGCCGCCCTCTACGCCGATCGCCGGTTTTCACTCCTCGTCGTCCTGCAGGGACGCGATGCGTCGGGCAAAGACGGCGTGATTCGAACTGTCTTCGGCGCGTGCAACCCGCAGGGATGCCAGATCACCGGATTCAAGGTCCCCACCGAAGTCGAACGCGCTCACGATTTTCTGTGGCGCGTGCATCAGGTCGTCCCGGGCAAGGGAATGATTGGAATCTTCAATCGATCGCACTACGAAGACGTTCTCGTCGCGCGCGTGCGTAACATCGTTCCGAAGTCTGTCTGGAGCGCGCGATACAAGCAGATCAATCAGTTCGAATCGATGCTGAGCCAGAATGGTGTCGTCATTCTGAAATTCTTCCTGCACATCTCGAAGGACAACCAGCGCGTGCAGTTGCTCGAGCGTCTGACCGATCCCACCAAGAATTGGAAGTTCCGCGCAGGCGATCTCGAGGATCGCGCGTTGTGGGGCGAATACACCAAGGCCTATCGCGATGCGCTGCGGAAATGCAGTACCGAGTTGGCGCCGTGGTACGTCGTGCCTGCGGACCATAAGACCGCGCGCAACTACCTCATCACCAGGCGCATCAACCGCGCGCTCGAGAAGCTGGAACTCCGCTATCCCCCCGCTCCGCAGGAAGTGCTGGCCTTGGAGGCGCAGCTCAAGAAGTAACGCTACAGGCCATCTCATAAATGGTCGGCGGCGCGCCGGCGCGCAGCGCCGGCCAGAAGCCGGCGCCCATTTATGAGATGGCTTCTAAACGCAGGACGGAATTGTCGGACCGCCCTATTCTGAGCGCTTTGGCGGCCGATACTTCCAAGGGAGATGTCTCTCGCCTCCTCGGTTTCTCTGGCCCGCTGCGCAAGCGTCGTGGCGTGTGTACCCTCCCGCGCGGGGGCGTTACCCGTATGCCTTCGCGCGCGAGGTCTCGCGAGGCGCACGACCGAGCGGGCGAGGTGCGCGCACGTCGCACTGGTGGCTCGTCTCGACGTGTGGATCGCTCGTCTGGTTGCGCGGATCGCTCGTCTGGTTGCGCGGATCGCTCGTCTGGTCGACACGGTGTCGCGTGGCCCGTTCGAGGCGATGAGTCCTGCAGGATACGCGTCGCAAGGCATCGGAGCCTCGAGATCGTGGCGTCTGCTGCACGATCAGGGCCGTGCCACCCCACTGACGCGCGTCGGTCGGCTCGTCGCGCGGGCCACCTTCGTCGGCACAGCGATGGCCGTCGCGTTAGGCACTTCGTCAGTCATCGCGCCTAACGTCGCGGTCGCGCAACGAACCTCGCGTGACTCCAGCCTACGCATAACAGCGCGCGATTCCAGCCTCCGCATGACAGCGCGTGACTCCAGCGCACGCTGGGCCTCGCGCCCCCCAATCGCGCTCGGCGACACTCGCGAGCACGTTCGCCGCTCACTCGGCACACCCGCCGTCATCGAGCGCCTCAACTCGTTAGGCGTCGAAGTTTGGACCTACGGCGGCGCCTCCGTGAGCTTCGAGGCGACGTCTGGACGTTTGATCGAGTGGAACGATCCCAAGCGCCAACTTCCCATCGCCTTCCCGCGCGCCGCTCTCGCGAAACAAGGCGATTCCTCGCGAGTCACCTCTTCGGACGAGCGCGACGTCGCACGCGGCCCCGCTTCCAAACGTCGCGCAGATCCTCGCCCACGGGCCGGTGACCGAACCGGGTTGATCCGACTTGGCGATTCTCGCGAGGTAGTCGTGGCCAAGCTCGGATCGCCCTGGGCGTACCAGCGCACGCCAGATCGCGCCCACCACATCCTTGCGTACGGACGCTCCGTCGTGCGTGTCGACAGCGCGTCATTGAGAGTCGATGGGTGGATCGCTCGCGATTCTCTCTTCCCGGTCTCGCGCGACGACAATGACGCGGCGCAGCGAGCCATGAGCGTGATCGCGGCGCGTAACGCGATACCTGGCTCGGTGCCTGACGCGGCGGCTCACACGGCGGCTCACACGGCGCCTAACGCGGCGCCTAACGCGGCGCCCGGGCCGGGAAATAGCCGCGCTGGCAGCTCCGCACGCGCCGACAACCGGGAACCGCGAGCTCCGCTCCTCGCACCGCCAGTGCTCCGTGCCGACGTCAAATGGCGCGACACCGATGGCGACGGTGTGGTGGCGAGTGGGGAACAGTTCACGATCTCCCTCGACGTTCGCAACGACGGCACCGGTATCGCCACCGGTATTCGCCCGACGGTCGCGGTAGAGTCACCCTCGTTAGGCGCACGCGTCAGGGCCGACGCGCAAGTCGCCGACCTCGCACCAGGACGCATCCAGCACTTCACCGTTGCACTTACGGCAGCGTCGGCACTCGGCAGCAGCGAAATCGTCCTCGTCGTTGGCATCGTCGAACGCAATGGATTCGACCTCTCACCGCCGGTGCGGATACGCATCCCGGCGCGCCCACGCGGTGCGCCCCGGATTGTCGTGAGCGACGTTCGCGTCGAAGACGCCTCCCGCGACGGCCGCATCACACCGCGCGAGATCACTGACGTCTTCCTGACGATCACCAACGATGGTGACGCCCCTTCGCCCGCCCTCAACGGACGCTTGATCCATGGCCACGACTTGTTCCTTGCCGCCGGCGCTCCGGAGACATTCTCGTTAGGTGCGATCGCCGCTCATGGCACCGCCAACGTTTCGTTTTCGCTGTATACGAACACGCGAGCGCTCGACGTCGCGATGGTTCTCGAGCTGAGTGATGCTAAGCGCGAAACCGTAATCGCCCGACTCCCCGTCGCCCTAACGATTCAATCGGGGGCCGCCACGCTCGCGGTCGACGTGCCGAGTGTCAGTGCGCCAGGAGGCGCGCGGGGCGAGAGTCGTTCGCCTGACCGCGACTCGCGTGTGACTGTTCCTCGCGATAGCGGTGTTCGCGACGGCGGCACCGTTGGCGCCGCCCCCCGCGCGCCGCGTCGCCCGCCGACAATCGACGAGGTGGAGCGCGACATTCCGCGTGCCCCCGCACTGCGCCCCGATGCGATTGCCGTCATCATCGGCGTCGAGCGGTATCGTTCGCTCCCCTTCGCCCGTTATGCCTCGCGCGACGCCGACCTCGTTAGGCGCTATGCCACGCAGCTCCTCGGCGTTCCCGACGACGATGAACACCTCGTCCTGCGCACCGACGCCGAGGCGAGCGGCAACGAGCTGCGACGACTGTTCGGCGAACGTGGGTGGCTCGCTCGGCACGTCAATGAAAACACCGAGCTCTTTGTGTATTTCGCTGGTCATGGGGCCCCGGATGCGTCGGGACGTGTCCCCTATCTCCTCCCCTTCGACGCCGACGGCGCGTTCGTGTCCGAGACGGGGTTCGCGTTAGGCACCCTGTACGATCGCCTCGCGCGGCTCCCCGCACGCAGCATCACGGTCGCCCTCGACGCCTGCTTCTCCGGACAGACGCGCGACGCCCGCGCGCTCATCCCCGGAGTCCGTCCCGGCGTGCTCTCGATCGAGCATCCCGCGCTCGTTAGGCGCAACATGGCGGTGCTCGCGGCCGCCCGCGACGGCGAATCCGCCGGCGACCTGCCCGACGCCCGCCACGGCGCCTTCACCTGGTTCCTCGCGCGTGCCCTGAGGGGAGAAGGCGATGGTGACGGCGACGGAACGGTGACCGTCGCGGAGCTGGGACGATTCGTGGAACGGGGCGTGGCGCGCGCGGCGTCGCAGCTCGATCGTTCGCAACACCCACTCACCATCGCGCGCGACTCGATGCGAGTGGTGGTCGGACGAGAACGTCGTTAGGCATGGACACACGGCACCTGCAATTCGTTCTCGGCGCATCGCGCATGCGCTGGGCAGTGGCCGCCCTGGCGATGCTCGCGCCCAACGCGTACGCGCAATCCCGCGACTCTGTCACCGTCGAGCAACGCGTCCTCGTCACCTCCGATCTCACGGGCGCCGCCGCGCGCCGGCGCGCCATCGAGGAGGCACTCGCCGAGGGCGTGCGACGCGTCGCCGGCGTGCGCGTGCAATCAAATGCCTTGAGCGTGCTGGACGAGCGCGGAAGCGTCCTTCGTGGCGGATACTCGAGCGTGGTCCAATTGGATGCTGCGGCCCGCGCCGTCGACTACCGCGTGCTGGACGACGAGTGGGTCACCGCACGACACCCCGAGCTGGGCTCGCAATTGTACTACCGCGTCAAGCTGCTGGTGGTGGTGGAACGCGAGAACGGCGTCCCGGATCCGGGATTTACTGCAGAACTTTCGCTCGACGCACAGCGCTACGTTGCTCGCGCGGGCGACCGGTCAAACAGCGACGAGATGCACGTCACCCTTAGGGTATCACGCTCGGCGTTCGTCTCTCTGTTCGTCATCACCGACGATTCGGTGGAGCGCGTCTTCCCTAACGAGTACGTGCGCGAGGTGCGCGCGGCTGCAGATGTTGACGTCGAACTTCCGCCTCCCGACTGGCGCGCGCGCGGCGTCAGGCTTCGCGCCGCCCTCCCCGCCGGACGCAGCACCACGCGTTCGCTCATGCTCGCCGTCGCGACGCTGGATGCCGTGCCACCCCCGGCGGCCACCGCGATGACCGTCCTCGACATGCAGCGCTGGCTCGTGCGTATCCCCGCATCGCGGCGCGCCCTCGGATTTGCGGCGTACGATACGGTGCGATAACGAGCAAACTCGCGCGTGCGCCGCCAACGCTATCACCAGCCGAGCAAGCGCAGAGTCGCCGCGCGGACATTGACAGGCCATCTCATAAACGGTCGGCGGCGCGCCGTCGCGCAGCGCCGGCCAGAAGCCGGTGCCCATCTATGAGATGGTTTCTAGAGTCACCGCGCAGCAGAGCTGCCTAACGAGAAGCCTGCGCATTCCGCGCCCCTCGAGCCCCCTCAATCCGGCAAGAAGCACGTAATCAGGTCGCCGCGAGCCAGCTGCAATTGACAGAGGTAACTCGAGAGAATCATCGGGATCGATACGGCAGAATCCCACACAATCTGTCGCGAACGCTCCGATGCCGTGATCGTCAGTGTCACCTCACGCAGGTCCGGCGGCCGAACGCTCGACGTCGAGCGGTATTCGGCGCGCAACGCCTGAAACTCCGCGCTCCGCGTGGCCACAAAGAGCTGGTCACGGACGTTCGGTTGCAGCACGCCCTGACGCATGTGTGATGCCCCAGGACATTGCGCCGAAACCACCGTCGTCTCGCACGTCGTGACCGTGTATCGCGCCGCCGCTGAATCGATCGTGGTAATCGTTAGGCGCCCCGTCCCCCCGGCAAATGACAAATCCGTCGATGAGATATGCGCTGGCATCCCGGGAGCCGCGACTTCACCCTCGATTCCGCCGTGCGATGACGCGCACCCCGCCAACGCCGCCAGCACACTCAGCACAGACAGCACACGCGTGGCGCCGATGCAAAGACCTTTTCGCCGAATCATGCCCGAACCTCGCTCCATTACTTGAACGCGCGCTGCATGGTAGCTCCTCCCCTCCCCTCACGCAGAGAACCGCCCAAGTGAGACACCCGACACGCGCGAACGCACTCCACCTCATCCCAGCACACGAGAAAAGTGGGCGCTAATCTCCGTCGCGGGCGGTGCCGATACTCTGAGCGTATCCCACGTCCCGGTCGTCCCATGCCTAAGCTCCTCCTCACCCGACTGTCGCTCGCCGCACTTGGCGTCGTCATAGCCGCGTGCCATCCGGCGCCGCGTTCCACCGACATCGCGCCCGTAGCCAACCGCGAGACGATTCGCGCGCTTCCAAACTGGTATCTCAAGCCGCCCACCGACCAGAATTACATGTTCGGTGCAGCGACCGCCGTCTCGCGCGATGTCCAGGTTGCGATCAACAAGGCGCAAGCCGAAGGGAGGAACGCCCTCGCGCAGCAGGTGGAAGTGAAGTTCGGTGCACTCAATCGCCGCTTCGTCGAGGAAGTGGGTCGCGATGGTTCGCAACTCCTCGATCAGTACACGCAGGCATACAAGGGCGTCGTGAGCCAAGCGCTCTACGGAAGTCGCCCGCGCCAGCAATCCCTGCGTACCGAAGGTGACGTGTATCGCGCCGTGGTCCTCATGGAGCTTCCTGTCGGCGAAATGAGCAAGAGGCTGCTCGAGCAGATCCGCGCACAGGAACAGCTCTACACGCGCTTCCGCTCGACCGAAGTGTTCAAGGATCTCGACGCCGAAGTGCAGCGCTACGAAGCGTGGAAACGCGAGCAGGGGATTCCGCGTTAGGCACCTGGCGTGCGCGGTTCCCTACGCGCACCCTCGTCAGTAGACGCACCTGGCCCGCGCATGCGTGAGCCGTTCGAGTCGCGCTGACGACGCGGCTAATCGCGCGACTTACCCCTTCCCTTTCCGCGCGTTTTCCCCCATCCCTAGCGCTTCCCCAGTGCGCGTGCGTCGTCATCACACGCGCTCATCCTCCGTGCGCTCGGCTCCGTCTCGCGTCCAGCGCACCTCGCTACAACGTGCATCTCACCTCCATGACGCAATTCGGCTTACGACATTCGCCGCTCCTGTCGTCGCGCACCATTGCGCCATCTACCGCGCTTCTGGTTCTCGCGCTGATCGCCGGCACGCCGCGCACCACGCAGGCGCAGATCGCAGGCAATAGCGCCAGCGCAAACCGCATCTCCGCCGAGATCGACCGCCGCGCGAAGGAGTTGGAACCGAAGGTCGTCGCGTGGCGGCGCGACATTCACGAACATCCAGAACTCGGCAATCGAGAGTTCCGGACGTCGAAGCTCGTCGCCGAACACCTGCGCAAACTGGGCATCGACGTCACCACCGGCGTCGCGCACACCGGCGTCGTGGGTGTCCTCAAAGGAGGAAAGCCGGGGCCCGTCGTCGCCCTGCGCGCCGACATGGATGCCCTTCCCGTCGTGGAAGAAGTCAATCTTTCCTTCAAGTCAGTCGTTAGGTCTACGTACAACGGGCAGGATGTCGGCGTCATGCACGCATGTGGCCACGACAACCACGTCGCCATTCTCATGGGCATTGCGGAGATGCTGTCGGGAATGCGCGCCGAGCTTCCCGGGACTGTGAAATTCATCTTTCAGCCCGCCGAAGAAGGAACGCCTAACGGCGAAAAGGGGGGCGCGGAAATGATGTTGGAGGAAGGTGCCTTCGAGAATCCAAAGGTCGACGCCGTCTTCGGACTTCACGTCTTCCCATTCGAAACGGGGAGTGTGCGCTATCGCAGCGGAGGGCTCATGGCTGCGGGTGATTTGTTCAGGGTGGTGATTCATGGGCGACAGACGCACGGCGCACTTCCGTGGAACGGCGTCGATCCAATTACTATCGCCTCGCAAACGATCACCAGCATGCAGTCGATCGTTTCGCGCCAGGTCGATCTTATCGCGACACCGGCGATCATCACCGTTGGCTACATCCGCGGCGGCGTCCGCGTGAACATCATCCCCGATTCCGTGGAATTCGCCGGGACGATTCGCACGTTCGACCCCGTGCAGCGCGACTCCGTCAAGGCAAAGCTGCGGAGAGTCGTGACGGCGATGGCGGAAGCGAATGGGGCGACGGCAACGATCGAGATCAGCGGCGGCAATGCGGTCACCTACAACGACCCCGCGCTCACCGAACGCATGGTTCCATCGCTCAAGCGTGCGTTAGGCGACGATCACGTGGGCGTTGGCCCGCAGACAACGACATCCGAGGACTTTGCGCTGTACCAACAGAAGGTCCCGGGAATGTTCTTCTTTCTCGGCGTGACGCCAAAGGGCACCGATCCCAGTAAGGTGGCGCCGAACCACTCGCCGCGATTCTTCGCCGACGAAGCCGCGCTGGTGCCCGGAATGAAGGCGCTTGCGACGCTCGCCATCGACTATTTGTCGATGGGGAAACCGAAGATGTAGGACGGCGGCTCTACCATGACAAACGCCGTCGCGAATCGCGCGACGGCGTTTGTCATTTCCGGATGGTGCCTAACGAATCCTACGACGACGGCTTTACCTCAGCGCCTAACGTGTGTGGGCGCTTCAACAGTACGATGGCCAACATGATGGCGCCGACCGTGACACCCATGTCGGCCACGTTGAACGTCCAGAAGCGCGTGTCGCCGATGCCAACATCGATGAAATCGACGACGCCGATGGTGTGACGCAGCCGATCGAGCAGGTTGCCCGCCGCGCCCCCGACCACCAGCCCCAACGCCGCGCCTTGCCAACGATCGTTAGGTTCGGCCGCGCGAAACGTACGCCACAGCATGATGAGGACGAGGCACGCCAGCGCCGTGAAACCCCAGCGCGAATAGTCGCCTAACGACGTGCCGTAGGCCGCACCGCGATTGTACGTCAGTGTGAATCGCACGACGTCCCCCACGATCTCGTGGGGGACATGCGGTGGCTGCAGTTCGACTTCCGCGAGGCGCTTCGAGCTGCAGTCCGCGAGCAGGAGAACCAGCGCGAGCGGCCAAAACCAGCGAGTCTTTCCAGTCATTGGCCTGCTACTTCTTGATGGTGAGTGCCTTGATCTCGTCCGGAAGCTCGAGCTCCTTCGCATCCACGTTGTCCCACTCCCACCCCTGCACCGTGATGACGAACTGTTGCCCCATCTGATCCATCGTCATCGTCGTGGCGCGCTTCACGCCACCCCAATCCTTGTAGCCGGAGTAGTTCGTCGTGACTTCGACGTCGCCCTGCGGCGTCGACTGCTTCGCTTGCGACCAGATGATCATTCCATCAGCCGCGGAGAAGCAGTCCAGCGAGGTCTTTCCCGACTTCCACGTGTGCTTGACCTTATAGCACTCCTGGCCATTGATCGTCGCCTTCTCCACCGTCTCCGATGAAACAATGGCTGGCGACACGCGCGAATAGTTGCTGGGGTCCGCGTCTTCCTTTGCGGCATCGAGCTGTGCGCCCGTCATCACCATCGGGCCCGCCATGGGATTCATCGCCCACGAGACCTCGCCGTTGAAGCCCTGGCGCATCGTTCCCATTCCCGGGAGATCGATCTTGGACGAAGACGATGCGGGATACATCGTCACCGTCTCCATGTTCGCGCTCATCCCCATGGCGGGGAGGTCAAACGTCGCTTTCATGCGGGCGGACTTATGCGACTTCCAACCCTCCGCATTTGTTTCCTTCGCCCAGCGCGCAATTAGATCCTTGGCGGCGGGGAGCCCTTGGGCTTGTGCGCCGATTGCGGTCAGGGGAATCAGTGCCGAAGCCACGAACGCGCGCGCGACGCGCGACATTCGGGTCGATGACGTGGTCATTGCGAATTCTCCGAGAAGTAGTGTGCGGAGGCGAGTCGACGCCCGCGTGAAGTTAACACGCAAGGGTGCGTTCCGTTCCGCGACGTGAACTACGGAATGCAGGTGTGAACGGTTCCAATGAATCGAGGCTCGACCACAAGACGCTTGTTCCGACTCCCCGCTACACCTCGGTGGCGGCGTCCCGGTTCAGGGGCGGGCGAGCGCGGTGCGCGTGGGTGCCTCGTCCAGCCACTTGAGCGCCGCTTCGAGTGCGGCGTCGCGCCCTTTCAGGAGCTCCGATCGACGAAGTGGCACGCTGACGTCAGGAATGACGCCGCGTCCCTCGAGCCTCGTACCGTCCGGGAGCGTGAAATCGGCGATAACGTGCTGTAGCACGTCGCCGTTTGGGAGTTTCATGAGCGACGATGGCAGTGCTTCGCCGGCCGTTCGTTCGCCAAAGATACGCGCACGCCCCAACTGCTGCATGCCACCGGCAAAGATCTCGCTGGTGCTGACCGAAACGCCGTCGATGAGAATGGCGAGCGGGCCCTGAAATGGCGTGACCGCGGCGCCGTGTGTGTCGACACGACGCGGATTGGCCACGTAGCGCATCACGAGTCCGCGCGACGTAAAGGTGCCTAACGATTGCGCGCTGTCGAGAAAGTGTCCCGAAACTCCCATCACCATCGCCGCCACGCCCCCCACATTCCCCCGCAGGTCCACCACCATCGCTCGGCAACGACGGAGTTCGTCCATTGCGGCATCGATGCGTGGCATCACCGGCATCATCCAGGCGCTGAAGCGCAGGACGCCAATGCACCCGTCGCTCCGCAGCATCCGTTCACTCTCCACGCGCGCGTGCTGCGTGGGGAGATGTCCCATGCGCACGTCGAAGCCGGTCGACGGGCGCCTAACGAGCGTACGATCGACCACATGTCCGGACGCATCGCGCGCGACGATTCGAACGCTGCTCCCGACGGGGCCATAGGTGCGCCCGGCGAGTGTAAGCGTGAGTTCGATCGGGAGCGTCGTGCGTTCGCTTCGGGTTGCGTCGCGTTCTCGCACGCGGATCAGCGAATCCACGTTCGTCGTACCAATTCGTTCCACGCGCCATCCCATCTCGAAGCCATTGTCTGCGGTGGCCGAGTGTGGGTAGATGCGTGAGATGATCGGGGCGCCGTCGATGAAGCGGAGTTCCATACCGATCTCGCCCATCGCTTCGACGCGGAGCGTGTCGATGGACCAGCGCCCGACGACCTCCGACGGAATCACCGCAAAGTGAGATTCCCCCAGCTTGTCGACGAGCTGGCGAATGACCGCGCGCAACTCGTCCATGGTGTGCACGGACGCCAGTTGCGGCCGCAGCTCCGCGCGCACGCGATTCCAGTCGTTGCCGCGGAAGGTCGTGTCGTAGTACGAGACCTGAATTCGTCGCCACGCGCTGTCAAAGGTCGCGAACGCCAGCGTGGAGTCGACGCTCTGGATGGCGAGTCCGGACGAGCTCCCCGAATTCGCCGGTGCAGCGCACCCTGCGAGCGCGACGCTCGCAATGAGCACTGCGAGCGTGGTAGTGCGGGTTACCGGGAGGGAGAAGCGGAATGGCAGAGGCCGTCGCATCGCATGAGGGACGATTCATCGAAGGTCAGGTCAACGCATTGGCTGAGCGGTGGCGGTCTGTGGTCCTCAGGGTGACGGAAGTGGTCGGCGGCGTAACGGTGACCAGCGTGCGCGAAGCGCGAGTGCTGCGAGTCTGGCGGTCGTTCCAGAGATGTGGGATGAGCGACGGCGCAGGTCGGAGTGTTTGCGGCTTGAGTCCAAGGGTAGCGCGCGAGGCTGCCGGCGGCGTTACCGCGATGGTGCCGACGTATCAAATCCACGCATCGTCGCTCGCGCCTGGGGATTACCCGACGGGCTCGGCGGACGCGGACTGTCGGTGCATATCTCGAGGGCCGGGTGCGGCATCGGCCGGTGCGCGTAGGCGGAGCGGCGATGGGGACTGGCTCTGCCATGCGGCGAGCAGGCCCAGAATCGGCGCGGGGGACGGGGGGGTGGGGGGTGGGAGCGCTGACGGCGTCGGCGCCGGCGCGCGGGCCGGTGCTGGGACGGGGGCACGAACGCGGGGGGCCCCCCCGAACTCACTATACGCGTTTGACGCTCTCCCAACACCACCATTCCAACGCCACTCCCATCCTCCGCCCGCAGTTCCGCCCCTGTTCGCGCTCTCCCAGGAGCACTCTGCGCCGCCCCGAGCCGGAGCGTCACCCTGCGCCAGTCGCCATCGGACCTGGAGCCGGACCTGGAGCCGGACCTGGAGCCGGACCCGGACCGACGTTCACAGCACCGATCCGCCGTTCGCTACTCCCCGCCTAACGATTTCATGAACTCGGCCAGGTAGTTTCCCCAAACTGCCGGCAGCGTGTGCGTCCCGTGCCCGCGTGTCTTGTCGCTGATCGGAATCAGCACGTAGCGACCGCGTTTCACCTTCGGCATCAACCGCTCCATGAAGCCGAGTTCGGGCGGGTTGACGAGGTCATCGGCAGAATTGATCGCCAGTACCGGCGCCGTGATCGCCTCCAGGTGCGACGACGGGTCGTAATCGCGCGACGCATCGAACTGATAGAGCATGTCGTTCGCGTCGGTCGCCTTGAAGCGCGATTGCACATACATGCGGATCAGCGAATCGGCCGCATCGCGCGTTGGCGCGGCGCGTTGCTGCACAAGCGGTGCGGACGTCATCATGAACAGCATGCCTAACGATGCCTTCAGCCCCGGCGGCGGAGACGTGTACTCCCCGCCCTTCCACTCCGGATCATCCTTGATGTAGTCCATGATCATCCGGCGCATCATCCGGTTTCGTCCGGCAATCTGCGTCGGCGCACACGCCAGCGGCACGAGCCCGTCGACAAACTGCGGATAGCTGTAACCCCAAACCCAGGCGTGCATGCACCCCATCGACGTCCCCATCACCAGTCGCAAGTGATTCACCTTGAGTCCGTCGGTCAGCAGGACATGCTGCAACGCCACCATGTCGTCATACCCATAGTGCGGAAACTTCATGTGCATGCCGTCACTGGGCTTGCTCGACGCGCCGTGCCCGATGTTGTCTGGGAGAATCACGTAGTACTTCGTGGTGTCCAGGAGCTTTCCCGGACCGTAGAGCTCCCCGGCGAAACCGCTCCCGAGGAATTGCGCCCCCGTTCCCCCGGTCCCATGCAGGATGAGCACCGCGTTGCGTACCGTGCCGCCGGCGTCGCGCTTTTGTGAGCCCAGCGTGACGTAATGCAGCCTCACCTGGCTCATCGTTTCACCGTTCGCAAACCGGTAGCTGCGAACGACGTAGTCCCCTGGTTTCCCTTGCGCACTCGCCCCGGCCGCCGTGCCCTGCGCACGCAGTCGTTTCGCGTCCGCGCCACTGACCAAAAGGCAGCACAGCGTCGATATAGCGATGAACCGTATGCTTTTCATGCACTCTCTCCGGGGCGGGGGCGCGCCGGCGATGAATGGTGCCAACGCACGCGACACACGAAGATGCACGCGGTGACCGACTCCGACGAGGGGGCGCGACGCGAAACGCGTCGTTAGGCGCGCACGCGATGCTGGCGCGTGTATTTCTTCCGCGCCTCCTGAATGGCTTTGGCGAATTCCACGCGGAACCGGTCAGGCGAGAAATTGCGCGCAATGAATCGCTGGCCCCGCTCGCCTAACGAGCGCGCCAGAGCCACGTCGCGCAACAGGCGACGATCGTGGTCGGATGACGGTTGGTGAGCACGGGCATTCCAGCCGCCATCGCCTCGAGCACCGCCATGTTGTATCCGTCTTCGTAGCGCGGATCGGCGGTATGCACGAAAAATCGGTGCGACGCGAATTCTTCCTTCAACACATCCCAACCCTCGGCAGCCGCAACGCCGGGCATATCGGGATTGTGTCCCACCAGGCGCATCGGGAGGCCGGCGAATGCCGCCTGATGAAAATCCCACGCGAGGAACACGCGCTTCGACGTCACGTGGTTGGCCACGCGAAGTCCGCTGGCGACGTCTCCGCGCCACGGACGATACCCATCGGGATCCGCGCTGTTGTGCACCACAACGTGCGTCACCCCCCACGACTTCGCCTTGGTGCGAGAAATCGCGACTGCGTGCCCTCCCACGGAGGCGAGATACGTGTTCAACATCGCGCGCATCTCACGTGGATCGAAGTCCGCCCCCTGCTGCGCCATTCGTCCCTCGAGACTCTCGTGCAGCACGAGGAGCTTCGGCGCGTCAATCTCCTTCGTATCGAGCAGGTCGGTGATGTTGTGATTGATGACGCAGTCGTATCTCGTTAGGCTGAGCCGAGCTTCGTCGAGCGTGATCGTCCGCGCGCGCGGCGGAAGAGGACGCATCCGATCGTCCCACCGCGTGGTGTAGCGCCCGGGAAGGGCGACGACGATGTCCAGTTCAGCGCCTAAGACGCCGAGCTGGTGGATCCACGCTTCGTGGCAATTGAGGACGAGCAGCTTCACGCCGGAAAGACGCGCGAGGGGCTCGGTTGGTCTCACGAAAATGACCAAGCGGCGCTGGGCAGCTTGCCCACCGTCACTTGGTCTTTTCCCCTGCGCCCGCCTGTCCCGCGCGCAGTCGCGCGCTCAACTACTGTGCACTCGCGCGCTCAACTAGCGCGCAGTCGCGCGCCCGTTCAGCTCAGGGCGCTGCGGCCTCTGCCACGCGCTGCCTCGCCGGCATTCCGCAGCCGGTCAGATGCAGCAGCGCATCACGCTGCGAGGCTACGAGGTCGGCGATCGTGTAACGATCGAGCGTCGAGAGAAACGCCTGCAGCGATTCGTCAAACACCCCCGCCAGCGTGCACGCCGAGGCGATGGGGCATGTGGTGTCGTTGGCATCGAAGCACGGCATCAGGCACATGTTGTCTTCGGTGCTGCGAACGACTTGGCCTACGCCGATCTGATCGGCGGGCTTCGCCAAACGCATCCCGCCTTTCCTTCCGCGGATGGTTTGGACGTAGCCGTTTTGAGACATGCGCTGAACAACCTTCAATAGATGGTCTTCAGACATTCCCATGCGCGAGGCGACTTCACCTACGGTGGGAGTCTCGGTCGGATGGAGCGCCAGGTATGTAAGTGAACGCAGCGCGTTGTCGGTAAATCGGGTGAGACGCATAGCGGCCCCTGTATTCGGAGAAAGTCAATTCTGGCCTCTGTCCCGAACGTAAAACTCCACTTTTCCTCGGTGAGTCAGGGGAATCCCCACCCAGATACTCCAGAATTACTCACCGAGATTCCGAAGTTCTGACTACCGACTAATCCAGCAACTAGTGCGAAGCTATTGGACATCCGAATGCGGGTGAGCCCGCACGGACCTCTTCGCACCATCTGAATACGCGAGGTTCTCCCATGTCACTCTCCCGGAAGTCGGGAATTCTGGCGGCCGTTGGAGCCGTGGTCCTAGGCTCCGCTTATGTCTTTGCTTGTGCTCCTGCAAACAAGCCTAACGCGGGGCTCGGTAGCGCAGCGGACGCTGCTTCAAAGGTCTATGTCGCGCCCGGACAGAAGGACGAGTTCTACGCCTTCATGTCCGGCGGGTTCTCGGGACAAGTCGGCGTCTATGGTCTCCCATCGGGGCGTTTGCTCCGTGTGATTCCGGTCTTTTCCCAAAACGCGGAAAACGGCTACGGCTACAACGCTGAGACGAGACCGATGTTGAATACGTCGCATGGCTTTGTGCCGTGGGACGACACGCACCATCCGTCGCTGTCGATGACCAACGGCGAGCATGATGGTCGCTGGCTCTTCATCAACGCCAACAACACGCCGCGTTTCGCGCGCATCGATCTCAAGACGTTCGAGACGACCGAAACGATCGAAGTGCCGAACACCGGCGGAAACCATGGCGCCCCGTTCACGACCGAAAACTCGGAGTACGTGATTGGCGCGACGCGCTTCTCCGTGCCGATTCCGCAGAAAGACGTGTCGATCGATGATTTCGCCAAGGAGTTCAAGGGGACGATCTCGTTCATCCGCGCCGACCAGTTCGGGAAGATGAACGTCGCCTTCCAATTGTTAGTCCCGGGCTTTGACTACGATCTCGGACGTCCTGGCAAGGGACCGTCGCACGGCTGGGCGTTCTTCACGTCGTACAACACCGAGCAGGCGCACACGAAGCTCGAAGTCAACGCGTCGAAGAACGACAAGGACTACATCGCCGCGGTGAACTGGAAGACGCTCGAGGCATGCGTTGCAGCTGGAAAGAGCAAGCCGATGGCGACCGAGTACGACCACAACGTGTACGACGAGAAGACGCACACGGCGTCGACCGAAGTCGTGAAGACGGTGAAGATCCTCGATCCGAAGGAGTGCCCCGGGAGCATCTACTACCTCCCGACGCCGAAGTCACCGCACGGTGTCGACGTCGACCCGACGGGTGAGTACATCGTCGGTGGTGGCAAGCTTGCGACGGTCATTCCGGTGCACTCGTTCTCGAAGTTCCAAAAGGCGATTGCCGACAAGAAGTTCGAAAAGGAAATCGACGGCATCCCGGTCATCAATTACGAAGCGACGATGTCGTGCGAAGTGCAGAACCCGGGTCTGGGTCCGTTGCATAACGAGTTCGACGAGAAGGGGAACGCCTACACGTCGGTCTTCATCAGCTCCGAGATCGTGAAGTGGGGACTGAAGGATTGCGTGGTGAAGGATCGCGTTCCGACGTACTACTCGATCGGTCACCTGATGGTACCGGGTGGCGATACGAAGAAGCCGTACGGCAAGTACGTCGTCGCCATGAACAAGATCACGAAGGATCGCTATCTCCCGACGGGACCGGAGCTCACGCAGTCGGCGCAGCTCTATGACATCTCGGGCGACAAGATGAAGCTCCTGCTCGACTTCCCGACCATTGGCGAGCCGCACTACGCGCAGGCAATTCTCGCCAGCAAGATCGAGCCGCAGCAGGTGAAGTTCTTCAAGCTCGCCGACAACGCGCATCCGTACGTCGCCAAGTCGGAGAAGGAGACGAATGTGACGCGTAGCGGCAAGACGGTGCACGTGAAGATGACCGCCATTCGCTCGCACTTCGCGCCGGACAACATCGAAGGCGTGCAGGTTGGCGACACGGTGCTCTTCCACGTCACGAACCTCGAGCAGGACTGGGACGTTCCGCACGGCTTCGCCGCCTTCGGGTCGTTCTCGGACGCCGAGTTGCTCGTGATGCCGGGACAGACACGCACGCTCAAGTGGATTCCGACTAAGCCTGGAGTGTATCCGTTCTATTGCACCGACTTCTGCTCCGCGCTCCACCAGGAAATGCAGGGGTATGTGCGGGTCTCGCCAGCCGGCTCCGCTGTTGCACTGAGCTGGGGATTGAACGTACAGCACAACGAAAAGCACGCCGAATCGAACGGCACCGGGAAGTAAGTATGACGCGCGGCGGGGGAGTCGCGACGACTCCTTCCGCCGCACCTTATTTGAGGCTCACATGTCACGCACTCGTAGTCGCGTCTTGATCGCCATCGCCGCATTGTCTCTGGCGACGCTCTTTTTCCTCCCGCTCTGGCGCGTGTTGCTCAACGCGCCGCAATACCCCGAGGGCATCGGGATGCGGATCTGGATCAACACCGTGAGCGGCGTCAAGCCTAACGACTTGGACAATATCAACAACCTGAATCACTACATCGGGATGAAGCGCATCGTCCCGGATACCATCCCTGAACTGCGTCTCATGCCGCTCATCGTCGGCGCGCTGGTTGCGTTAGGCTTGGGTGCTGCGGCCCTGGGACGTCGCGCGGCGTTACGCACATGGGTGGCGCTCCTGCTCGCCTTCTCAATCGCCGGGCTTGCGGACTTCTGGAAGTGGGAGTACGACTACGGCCATGACCTCGACATGGAGAACGCCATCATCAAGGTGCCGGGGATGACGTACCAGCCACCGCTCATTGGGAGCAAGCAGCTGCTCAACTTTACGGCCACATCGATTCCCGATGTGGGTGGCATCATCGCCATGGTCGGCGTGGGGTTGGCGTTACTCGCGTTGGTCGTGGACGGCAAGACGCAAAGTGTCGCGACGAAACCGTTAGGCGCGGCAACTGAACTCCGTCGTCAGGCTCCGGTCGAGGCCTAACGATGCAGTGGAGGAGAGTTTCGCGGATCCAAGCGCGCGCGGCGTGGTACGCCGGCGCGCTTCTCCTCGCGCTGTCGGCAGCGTGCGCGACGCAAACACGTCCGCTCATTGCCGGCGACGATGCCTGCGAGCGTTGTCGCATGACCATCAGCGATCCGCGCTTCGGTGGCGAAGTCATCACCCGCCACGGTCGACTCCGCACCTTTGATTCTGTCGAGTGCCTGGCGAGTTATGTGGTCGCCGCCGGCGATTCACTCGACAAGGCAAAGATCTTCATCGCCGATTACGAGACGAAAGCAATGGTCCCGGTTGCGACTGCGCATTTTCTGCGCGGCGGGACGTTGCATTCCCCCATGGGACGCGACCTCGTCGCGTTCGCGCCGTCGCACGACGCGCAGGCCCTCGTCAAGCAGTATGGCGGTGAACTCCTGTCATGGGGTCAGGTCCTGGGCGACGCGGCGGCATCGCAGTCACTCCCGCCGAACGCCGGCGATTCGCTCTCACACCCGCCAACGGCGCACTCCGATCGATGAAACGTTCGGTGTGCGGCGATCTCGGTCGCCTAACGATACTGGCGTCGTTCGTCGCCGGCCTGGTTGGCGCGTCCCCACTCTGGGCGCAGCGCGCCGCGGCGCCGACGCTTACGGTCGCTCCTGGATCGCCGCTCTCGTCCATTCAGGATGCAATCCGGCAGAGCGCCATCGGCGGAAAGATCGTTGTGAGACCCGGCGTCTACCGCGAGGCCACGATCACCATCGACAAGCCGCTCACGCTCGTCGGTGAACCGGGGGCAGTGCTCGATGGATCGGGCCAGCACACCGTGCTGGTCGTCGAAGCTGATGATGTGACCGTTCGCGCCCTGACGTTTCGCAACACCGGACCGTCGCAAAGCGAAGAACGGGCCGGCGTGCGGGTGCAGGACGCCTCACGCTGTCGCATCGAAGAAAACCACTTCGAACAGACGCTCTTCGCGATCTATCTTGCGAAAACGACCGGCTGTGTCGTCAGCCACAACCTCGTCCGCGGTCCTGGTACCGCGCAAATGGTCTCAGGCAACGGCATCCACGTCTGGTCGAGTAGCGACGCGGAAATCTCCCACAACGACGTCCTCGGCCATCGCGATGGGATCTACTTCGAATTCGTGAAGGCGAGCCGCGTGCATGACAACGTGTCCGAGGGAAGCGCGCGGTATGGCATGCACTTCATGTTCTCCGACGATTGCATCTACGAGCGAAATATCTACCGCGACAACAGCAACGGCGTTGCGGTGATGTATTCCAAGCGCGTGACGATGACGGGGAATCAGTTCGTGCATAACTGGGGCAGCGCGGCCTACGGACTCCTGTTGAAGGACATCAGCGATTCGCGCATCATCGGGAATGACTTCACGACCAACTCGACGGGACTCTACCTCGAGGATGCGAATCGGAATATCGTCAGCCACAACGCATTCCGCGGAAATGGGTGGGCGCTCAAACTGATGGCCAACGCGCAGGCCAACGAAGTGCGTGACAATCTGTTCGAGCAGAACGCTTTCGACGTCGCGACCAACTCACGCAGCAACTATTCGACCTTCTCCGGCAATTTCTGGGACCGCTATCGCGGCTATGACCTAAATCGCGATGGCATCGGCGACGTGCCGCATGCGCCGGTGCGACTGTTCGCCCTCGTCGTGGCACAATCACCGCCAACGCTTATTCTCTTGCGGTCCCTGCTCGTTGACATGCTCGACATGGCCGAACGCGTGATTCCGTCGTTGACGCCCGAGACGCTTCTCGACGAGCGCCCGCTGATGCGCCGTCCTTCCGCTGGAGCGACGCATGCTTGAGATGCGAGGCATCGCCAAGCGATATGGGCGTCTGCACGTCTTGCACGGTGTCGATCTCGACGTCATGCGCGGACAGGTCACGGCGGTCATTGGCCCCAACGGCTCCGGCAAGACGACGCTCAACAAGATCTTGCTCGGCCTCGTGCGCGCCGATGCCGGAACCATTCGCTTTGACGGCGAACTCCTCGACGGCAGCCCTAAGTATCGAGAGCGAATCGGATACATGCCGCAAGCGGCACGTTTTCCGGAGAACCTCACGGCCAACGATGTCTTTCGCATGGTCACCGACCTGCGAGGACACTCGGCCACGCGCGATGAGGAATTCATCGAGACGCTGGCGTTAGGCCCGGTGCTCGACACGCCGATTCGCGTGCTCTCCGGCGGTATGCGCCAGCGCGTGAACGCCGCACTCGCGTTTCTCTTCAAGCCCGACTTGCTCCTGCTCGACGAGCCGACCGCGGGACTCGACCCCATTTCGAGCTCGACGTTCAAGGATCGCATTCTGCGTGAGCGCGACGCCGGCCGAACGTTCATCGTGACATCGCACGTCTTGAGTGAACTCGAAGAGCTCTCCGATCGCATTGCCTTCTTGCTCGACGGCGTCGTGCGATTCAGCGGAACGCAGGACGAGCTGAAGGCGCGCACCGGACAGACGACACTCGAGCGCGCGATCGCGCGGCTCATGGCCGATCGCGCCGCCGAACCACGCGCCGTGGCTGGGCATCGATGACATCATCCATGACCAACGTCCTCAAGATCACACGGCACGTCATCGTCGACGTGCTGCGAAATCGCTGGGTCCTGGCGTACGCGCTCTTTTTCTTCATCGCGACCGACGTGCTTTTGCGCCTGGCGGGGAACGGCCCGCGTGCCCTCCTCTCCCTTCTCAACATCGTCGTCCTACTCATCCCGCTGGTTACGATCGTGTTCGTGACGATCTACTGGCACGGGGCACGCGAGTTCAACGAATTGCTGCTTGCACAGCCTGTCGCCCGCTCGACGCTGTTTCACGGGCTCTTTGCCGGACTCGTGTTGCCGTTGAGTGCCGCATTCGTACTCGGCGTCTCACTTCCGTTGATCGCACACGGAGTGGTCGATGCCTCGACGGCGCCATTGTTAGGCATGATGCTCGTCGCTGGCGTCGCGCTCACCGCGGTCTTTGGCGCGATCGCCGTGCTCATCGGCGGGGTCGTCGAAGATCGACTCCGCGGCCTGGGCATCGCGCTCGCCGTCTGGCTCCTCCTCACCGTTGCATGGGACGGCGGCGTGCTCTGGGCAGCGATGACGTTTCAGGACTACCCGCTGGAAGGGGCGATGTTGGGGCTAACTTTCGCCAACCCCGTCGACCTCGCCCGGACGATGCTCGTCCTGCGTTTCGACGTCGCAGCGTTGATGGGTTACACCGGTGCCGTCTTTCAGCGCGCGTTAGGCGGAAGCACCGGAACGCTGGCCGCGGTGACCGGGCTCGCGGCGTGGACATTGATTCCCGGTCTCTTTGCCTTGCGCGCCTTCAGGCGCCGCGATTTCTGATGTGTGCTTGTCCATTTTGTCGTTTTTTTCGTTCTGCCGTTTCATCTCGTTAGGTCCATCACCCTTTTGCCCGCAATCCCCTCTTAGGAGCTCTGCAATGCGTCCACGCGCCTCTCTCGCGCTGTTCATCGCTACTTCGGCAACCCTCGCTCTCGCCACCGCGTGCGGCGGGGGCGGCGCCGGTAACGCCAAAACTGATAGCACCGCTACCCCAGCACCGTCTGCCACCACCACGCCCGCGGCCAGCGGCCCTCAGACGCCAGATGCCGGCGGCAAGGTCATCAAGGTCGAAATGGAGACCGACGACCAGGGCAACAACAAGTTCACGCCGAAGGACTTCGAAGCTTCGAAGGGAGACGTGATTCGCTTCACGCTCGTGCAGGGCGTGCACAACGTGCATTTCCTCGCCGACTCTAACCCGAACGTGCAGGGTCTGCCGCCAGCCTCTCAGATGCTGCAGGCGCCTGGTCAGACCGAAGACGTAAAGGTCACCTGGGGTCCCGGGAAGTACTACTTCCAGTGCGACCCGCATGCGCTGCTCGGGATGCAGGGACACGTGACGGTGAAGTAAACTGCGGGGCATGCCCCCGCTTCTTCTCTCCCTCGGCGCGGCGACACTTGGCGCTGTAGGCGTTGGCGCGTACGCGACACTGCATCGCAATTGCCCGATCTTCGGCGCAGTGCTCGCGCAACTCCCGCCTAACGAAGGGATGCAAGATGCGGTGGCGCTGACATTCGACGACGGCCCCAATCCGGAGGCGACGCCGCGATTGCTCGATATCTTAGCCGAGCAGCGTGTCGTCGCCTCCTTTTTTCTTCTAGGGCGTCACGTGGTGCGGTGGCCTTCATTGGCACGTCGCATTGCCGACGAGGGGCACTGCGTCGCCAACCATGGGTTTGCGCACCAGCGCCTCGACTTCGCCGGTCGCTCACGCGCACACGCCGACATCGCCGCCGGCACCCAAGCCATTGAGGACGCCACCGGCGTACACCCGCGACACTTCCGCGCGCCGCACGGTGCGCGGAGTCCATTCGTCACTCCGGCGGCGCGCGCACTCGGCCAACGCACTGTCGGATGGAGCGTGGGATCCAACGATCACTCGTCTCGCGATCCCGACGCGATCGCGCGGCGCGTACTCCAACGCGCACGCCCGCGAAGCATCGTGCTGCTGCACGACGCCGACGCGTACCAGGCAACCGGCGACCGCCTTGCTACGGTCGAAAGTGTGCGTGCAATCATCCCCGCCCTCCGGTCGCGCGGCCTGCGACTCGTGGCGCTACCGCGTTAGGCGTTCCGCTGATCGTTAGGCATTGCGTCGGCGGTCGCGCTGAACAGGAGCGAACAACAGGTCACCCCTCCCTCTGCCTTCGCCAACTCAGACGCATCTACGCCGATGACGCGAATCCCCGCCGCCTTCAGAATCGCCTGCGTTCTCGGAAACGCGATCGAGTGAATGACAACATCGTTCACGTAGACGGCATTGGCGGCGAACGGTTCGCTCGCATCGATCGCAATCGCATCGTAGCCCGCAAAGGTCGCCGGATCGATCCACTCGGGATTGACGAGGATTGTGTGAGGTCCCACCTGTGTGACCGCTGTCTTCAGGTGCAACGCACCAGCGACTCGCACAGCGATCACGGCGTACCCATGCGGGGCCACGTGCGCCCGAAGCTGTTCGATCCCCGCGTCATTCGTGCGCGTCGTCACTCCCACGTACAAGGTGCGGCCGAGCCGAAGCACGTCACCGCCATCGAGCGTTCCCGGTGCCACGATGTCTCGCAACGGGCGAAAATTGGCCAGCACCGTGCGCATTGCCTCCACCTCGCCTCGCCGTGATTCCGCGCCCGGACGCGTGAGGATGGCGACTTCGTCGAGCACGAGCGCCGCATCCTCCACGAACACCGCGTCGGGATGGCTTGCCAATTCAGGGAGCGCGATGACGCGACACCCCGCACTGACCAAAGCACTCAAATACTCAGCGTGCTGTGCGCGGGCGCGCGTCAGGTCAATCGGCGATCGCGCGACGTGGGTGAGTTCGCAGTCGGCGATCGAGGACGAGACAGCGCGGGTCAATGCGGTAATCATCTGGAGAACATAGCCTCCGGCGGAAGGGGGATCGCGCACCATGCGATAGTCGCGTCGGCGTTACGTTATGCGGTTATCCGCAGCACTGGCGCGCGCGTCGTCAGCGTAACGATCTTCTCGCCGCCAGCGACGCACGTTCACTCTCGCACCTCTCCCAACCATCGCGATTCTCGCGATTCCGTCTCCGTTCGACTTTCCGTGGACTTTCACTCTCCCCCCCGATTTCCGCGCGGCTTTCACTGCGCAAGTCGCAACGTTGGTCTCAAGCCGACTGCGCGTGACCTCACACTCTTTGTTTGTGACGTCGAATGTGAAGCGGCCGCGCTCTTCACGCGAAACCGCTTTCCTGGCGCTCCGATTATTCTCGGTCGCGAAACCATTCGCGCCGGTCGTCTGCGCGCGATAGTCGCCAACAGCAAATGCAGCAATGTCGCGACTGGTGAGCGCGGCATTGAAAACGCGCGACGAATGGCCGCCGCCGCCGCCGGCGAAATCGGGACAACCGCCGATCGTATCCTCGTCAGCTCCACCGGCGTCATCGGTGTTCAGCTTCCGATTGAGAAGATCGAATCGGGGATTCGCGGCATCATGCAGGACGTGACGGACGATCCCTTGTTAGGCGCCGAAGGGATCATGACGACCGATACGCATCCCAAGGCGATCTCTGTCAGTGTCGGCAATGCGACACTCACTGTCGTTGCGAAGGGATCGGGCATGATCGAGCCAAACATGGCGACGATGCTGGCGTACATTTTCACCGATGCTTCCATCGGCGCCGCCGACCTGGACCGAATGCTACGTGAGGCGGTGCACGTTTCGTTCAACATGCTCTCCGTCGATACCGACACCAGCACGTCCGATACGTGCGCAATTCTCGCCAGCGGGCTCGCCGGAGCTGTCGATCACGCCGCGTTCCAGCACGCCCTAACCGCGACGTGCATCCGCATGACGGAAGTACTCGCCCGCGATGGCGAGGGAGCTGAACATCTGCTGCGCGCAACCGTGCGAAATGCGCGCGACGAAGACGAAGCGCGCGCGGTGGCCAAATCGCTCGTGAATTCCCCACTCGTGAAGACGATGGTGCATGGCGCGGACCCGAACGTTGGTCGGTTGCTGATGGCCGTCGGGAAGTGTTTCGATCGTGATATCCATCCGTCCCGCACCGACGCCTGGATCAACGGGCACGCGGTCGTCCAGGCCGGTACGCGTCTCGAGTTCGACGATGCGGTGGTGCGCGACACGCTGAAAGCGGAAGTCGTCGATCTCGAAGTGTCGTTAGGCAACGGCGACGCCAGCGCTACGGCCTTTGGGTGCGACCTAACCAAAGGGTACATCGACGAAAACGCTGCGTACTACTCGTCGTAGACGCATACGCCCTAGAGGCACCCGTCGCCTTCGGCACGCAAGGAAGAGCAGCGCTCAACTCCACTTTCATTGGCTAGACAAAAAAGAAACCCCCGGGATTGCTCCCGGGGGCGAGTCGCATTCAGGGACCCCAGCTCGAAGGCGAAAGGGTGTGAACACGGCGTTTAATGTACATCACGGTGCGCGCAAATGGTGTCATTTTTCGCTCGCGCACATCGACCATTTCCCAGCAAATAACGATCGTCCCTCGCATGAGTAACGGCCGAGTCACTCCTCGGGGATAGATGCACGCGTCAGCGTGCGTTAGCATGCGTCAGTGTGCGTCGACGATCCCCTCACCGTGTTGTTCATCGTCACGCCGCGTACGTCTTCTATCACGTCCTTCGCGCCCAAGTGCGGCATCTGCCAATTCATCGATGCTTCGTGGCTCGGCGCCGAAGCCCATTTCCGCGTCGTCGCGGCGAAGCCGACGCACGCCGGTGTCCACTGTCTCATCTGCAGTAATCGTTTCACTCTCGGCAATCGCATCGGAAGCATCCAGCTCGGGAATGGCATCGTCATTCTCGATGAGATCTTGCAGCTGCTCGCGATCGAAGTCTTCGAAATCGGCCATACATCCCTCCTCTCCAAGTAACGCCTACATCGGCTCGACGTCGTTCCATTCGTACGAAGTACGCACGTGCGTCTGCTCGCCGCCTAACGACTGTGACGCGCCGGTCCGCGACGCAGGGTCGCTATCAGGCAGCCCATCGTTTTCCGGCGCCCGCCCTTCCGTGAATTCACGGAAGCGTCGGACTGCGTCGTCGACCTCCTGTTGAGGCGACGAACCGAACATTCTTGCGACCGCGTCACCCAGCTTGCCGGCCGGCGGCTCCGCCTCGAGGGTGACGATCACCTCCGTGGCATTGCCGTCATTCGCGTCGACAAACTGCACCATGCCGCGATTGGGAACGTCGGCAGGCGCAATCGAACACCATTCCAGGTATTCCCCCTCACGCTCGGCCACGATCTCCGCGTCCCACTCAACCATCGTTCCCGCGGGGCCTTTCGTAACCCAGTGCGAACGTGTAGGAGACACGACATCCACTCGTTCGAGATTGGGCATGAAGTTCGGAAGCTGCGACAAGTCGCGCCAAATCCTGTACAGCTCCGCTCGCGGACGATGAACCACGACGTCTCCGCGAGCCTTCACCATCTTGCTTGGGTCGAGTTCCGCATTTCGCTTCTGCGCGACTTTCAGCCGACCGTCGCGTGTGCTGATGCCCATTGCGTCGTACGCCATGCAATGCCCTGTCACTCCTCGCCTCACGAGCTCAAGGCCGGCGATGGCGAGGCCGAGACCACCCCACCCCTTACGCCGCGCAGCATAAGCAGCCAGGAGCGATCCCGCGATCGTGCTCACGACGCGTTCTGTTTGACTGATGTTGACCGATGCTTCACGCCGAGCCCGTGCGCGCGCTCGGCGTTCGGCGCGCGACCGATCGCGCCTGTCGGCGTCGACGGTAACGTTCAGTGGAACTACTTGCTCACTCATCGCACCTCTCCCGCTACCCGGCACTCAGAACGTGCACCAGCGTGGCGCCGCTCGTTGCCCCGGCTTGCCTCGTGCACATGGGCAAGAAGTACACCCATCATTCTCCTATGTCCGTATCTCGCATGCCGAGGCGCGCGCCGTCAGCGCTGCGCATCACGATTCGCATAGCGCTTTACCTCCTTGCAACATGGGGGACACTCATCGCGCTCTCATTTGCTGTTTCATCCGCGTTAGGCGCGCTCGTGTTTGCGTGGGCGCTTTTCACGACCGTCCCACTAATCGCCTTCTTACAGTGGCGAGGATGGCCCTTCTATCCGCGACGATGGTTTCGTCTTTTAGTCGTGCGTCCGTTCTGGTACACGCAACTCCTTCTCCCACTCGTCTCTGTAGGCGCCGTGCTTGGTGTACTCGGCGGGCTGTTGGTACGCCACGCCGTCATTGGAGGCGAGGTCATCGCGCTTGCCGTATTGATCCTCTGCGGGGCGATGCTCGTTGCCGGCTACGTCGGCTCGCACCGGCTCGTCGTTCGAGATGTTGATGCGTTTCTTCCAGGCCTTCCGCTTGAGTTCGACGGCCTTCGCATTGCGCAGCTCTCCGATCTGCACGTCGGACCACATTCGTCACGGCGCTTTCTCCAACGTGTAGTCGATGCGACGCACAAGGCGGCCCCTGATCTCATCGCCTTCACCGGAGACCTCATCGACGATCGCGCCGAGGACGTCGCGATCTTCGAGGAGACATTGGGGAGCCTGAGCGCCCCGTTAGGCAAGTTCCTCATTCCCGGGAACCACGACGTCTACGCCGGCTGGGACGAAGTCGAAGCGGCGCTCGTTAGGCTTGGGAACGGCACGCTCCTCGTCAACGACGCGCACCTGGTTCGGCGTGGTAGTGCTACCCTTGCCCTCGTCGGGACTGGCGATCCCGCCGGAGGAGCGCGGGGCTCCTCACGCGCCGCCCCCGACGTCGCCCGTGCTCTCTCGCGCGTCCCCACGGGCGCGACGGTTATCGCCCTCGCGCACAATCCCGCCCTCTTTCCGCTCCTCGCCACACGCGGCGTCGCGCTCACGCTCAGTGGCCACACACACTGGGGACAGTTCGCCATCCCAAGTCGCAGTTGGAATCTTGCCGCTCTCTTTCTCGAGCGCTCGATGGCCGGTCACCAACTGCAGGAGGCCCTTCTCTACATCTCGCCCGGCACTGGCTACTGGGGGATTCCCTTCCGGCTCGGCGCCTTCCCCGAGGTCACTATCGTCACGTTACGGCGTTCACAGAGTGCCTCGGTCGAGGTACATCCCTCCGCGGCCGCCTAACGTCATGCACCCGCAACGACCTCATTGGGGTTATCCGACGTTAGGCTCGAACGGCACCTCTGAGAGTAACGAGGCGCGGGGTCCTCACCGCGCGCTGAATCACAGCGCTCGGGATCAGGCGTAGCGCCGAGTCGTCGACCCCACGCGATCTCCACGCCGTCGCCGCAGGATGGTGTCGACCGAATACATGCCCGCTCCCGACACCGCAAATCCGGCGGCGCAAACTCCGAGCAGCATCACGAACTCGAAGCCACGCGGGAGAAAGAAGCCCTGCGCCAGGTGCACGAAATAGAGCGCACCCAACATGTCGATCAGCAGTCCGACTGACACCAACCGCGTGAGCAATCCGAGAGTCAGCGCAAGTCCGCCAAAGAATTCCAGCCCGCCTACCAGCGGTGCCGTCACGTTAGGCATGGGAATCCCCATCTGTACAAAACCTTGCTCGACTCCCCCAATTCCCATCACAAACAGCTTCTGCGCACCGTGCATGGTGAACACCATCCCAGCGCCTAGTCGGATGAACAACAACCCGAAGTCGACGGGCGATCCTTCGCGCTCGTGGATATCTCGTTCTCGCGCGTCAACCGTTTCAGCGTTTCGTTCCATGTTTCCTCGCTCGCTCGGGTCGATGTTTACAGGCCATCCGATAAAATGGTCGACAGTCCCTGACCAGAGCAGAACGCCGACGCTCTGGTAATCATTCATGAGATGGCTTCTACTGAATCGTCACAGGCGCGCCGACGGGCACGTTGCGATAGAGCCACTCGAGATCGGCTTGGCGCATGCGCAGACACCCGTGTGTACTTGCCTGACCCACGGTTGCCTCTTCAGGCGTCCCATGAATCATGTAACCGTTGCCGAGGTCGAGTGCGTACTCGCCTAGCTCCTGTGTGATCCTCCTGTTTTTCGTACCTAGGGGTGGGACGAAGAGACGATCGCCAAAGACGACGTGCTCCTCGAGCGGCATCGCCACGAAGCCCCGTTTCGGGAGGATCAGTCCGATGCTTCCATTCTTCACCAGGAGTCGGCGCCCATCATGTAAGCGCACACCGCCGGGTGGAACGTGCGCCAGCTTCAGGCCATACTCGCGCGCCACCTCGGCATAATGCCAATCTGGCGGCGTCCAGATCGGGTCGGCGAGCTTTCGAAGAACATGATGTCCCCCCTTTGGCGTCGCGAAGCGCCACGAACGCCCTTCGTACGAGAGCGTCATTCCCGTCGCCACGCCAACGGGCGCGAACAGCACGGTGTCCGATCCTTGAATCGCCGCCAGCGTGCGATCGGCGATGCTGATGACCAGGCGCGTCCCGGGTTGACCGCGCGGCACCGTGGGATGCCTAACGCGGGCGCTCCTGGACTTGGCCCTTCGCCTGACGCTGCTGGTATTCTTCTTCTTGTTGGCCGCCTGCACGCTGCGCGCGCCCTCCTGCTGCACCATCGCGTCGGGCATAGCGGCAGCCGCGCGACCAGGCGTGCTGATCACGGACCCAATCGCCAGGAGTGCCAACCGTCGCGTAATCATCTTGATCATCTCAGACGATACCCTATCTCAAGCGACGGGTGCCGCACCTCGACGGCGCGGCACCCTGGAATTCCGCGTCTCATTGCTGAGATCACGGCGAGCGCAAGGCGCTCGTTATGCACCCATCCGACAGTCGCGTCCGGTTAGCGAAGCGTGATCCCGGCCACGAGCGGAACCCAGCGGAGATTGCCGTTTGCTGAATTCGTTAGGCGCGCGTCGCTGGTGAAGATATTGGTGAAACGAGATTCGACGAACAGGGACGTTGGCCCCAGGACATGGAATTCAAAGCCGGCGCCGCCGGTCGCTCCCCACTTCGTCACATTCGCACCCGTGTTCGACGTGTTCAAGCGATCGTCGAGTGCTGAGCCGACGCCGATGTTACGGAAGTTGTAGGCGCCGCCGCCGCCCATGAGGAAGAACGAGCTTCGCTTCGCTGCTCCAAATGGGAAATGCAGGGCCAGCATCCCGACCGCCGAAAGCACCTTGGGATCGGGGTTGAAGAACTGTGTTCCTCCGAACTGCGTTACACCGCGGCCGTCAAACGTCTGAATGCCTAACTCGCCGCGGAAGCCGAGTAGTGTTCCGGGCTTCTGGAAGCCGATCGGAATCGCCACGTGCAACCCCTGGTGATAGCCGACATCGCGGAGCGCACCGTTCGTGAAATTTGCGCCTGCGCCGACGCCGACGTAGAAGCCACTATTCCCGAAGAGCGAACCGTACTGGAATCGATCCCAACGCTGATTGAGGCGAACGATGGAATCAGTCAGCGCGGCTGTCTTCGTATTCATTGTCGACACGGCATTTGACACTTCGCTGTGCACGTTGCGCAGCGAGTCATTGAAGCCAGCGATGCTCTTATCGAGATTGTTCGCCCGCGCCTCGATGGAATCCAGGCGCGCGCGATCCATTGCCGCCGCCGACGTCAGCGAGTCGATGCGAATGCTATCGCGATTGATGACAACCTCACCCGCTGCCGTGTCGGTCGTGATGCGACTACGATCACGCATGTTCGTGCGGCTGTAGTCGCGCTCTTTCTGCACGGGAATGCGACGCGTCGACCGCGCTTGCATGGTAGACGAATCGCGTGTGGTACGGCGGGTACTGTCCTGCATGCGCGTAGTGTCTGTCTGAGCGCTGGCGGTCGCCGCGGCCGCGAGCGTGAGGGCGAGACTCAACGTCGTCGCGCTGCTGGTGAACCTGACGAATCTCATGTGTAGCTCTCCTTCGAAGTCGCCTGAATGGCTGTGAACGCCCTCGGGAGGGCGGTCGTTCTCTCGTGCGGCTCGCACACTTTCTGGCTCGCGCGGAGGCCGGTCCGCGCGAGCCCGCATCGGCGACGCGCATGACACGACGACCGACACCGTACGAATGCGTGTAGAGAACGTCGGCACCTGGCGATTTGCAGCCAGTTGCCGCGTGTGGAACGTTGCATGGGGCGTGCCGCCCGCAGGCTCGTCATGCCTAACGATTCCTGCTGCAACTCGCCGGTGCGTGTCACCTTGCGTCTCTTCGCCACGCGATAGATGCGCATCTCATTCATCAGGGAGAGAAGGCCCCGCCAACGCCGCGCGTGGGACAGATTGCCGCCGTCGGTTGCATGCGAGGTGAGACCATGACTCCCTCCCTGGTGAGAGGCGCCCCTGCAACACCGCTCCGGACCCGATGCGCTCGCAGTGCCTAACGTCACATAAGCGGCCCCACCGCACACATCGCCTAACGGTCATTGTTGTACGCTCCTGCAACAGCGGGGCAGGAAAACCCACAGCGAGCCCGGCGCGAACGCCGGGCCCGTTGTCATTCCTGTTGCACCTAACGATCAGCAGATCGCTATCCCGCTCGAGCCCGCGTCCGGTGCGTTGCTGCAGCTCGTCAAACTTCTCCGAGGCCTCAGCCTTGGTGAGTTCGTCGCTCACCGCTTCGTGCGCCTCGCTCGCGAGTGTATGCAGGTACGACCGTTGTATCCCGGTCATAGGTTCATCACCGGTTTTCCACGTCTCGGGATCTTTCTTCGTGTTGTCGGCCGCGCGCGGGACGCCAGCGCGCGCTTCACAATTGCGCTTAACCACGACGCGTGCCGAAGAAAGACCAAACTCGCCAGTCACGACGTTGCGCAGAGGTAGGCAATAGCTGGACGCTGGTCATGCTCCCGAGCGCGGGCGTGCGCGCAGCCAGGCGCGCGATTGGGCAGGCGCCCGATGCCTAACGAGCTACGTTAGGCATGATCGAAGCGTACAATCCAGGACATCCGCCCGCGCATCCGTCGCCCCGAAACAACCGGCCAATCGCGCCCTCGATCCACGACACCTGCATCGTGAGATTGAGGCGCTGCGCCTCCTCGCGCACTCACGATACTCCCCCGCGCGAACGCCGCACACGAGCGACTTGACATCATTTCGCGCGCGCCTTCTCGGGCGCGGCACGTCGCAACCCAGCGTGCAGTGTCGGGAATATGTGAGATCGTCCTGAACGTGTTGTATCATCCTCTATGGTCGATCACTCTCGCGTCGTGCACGACGTGCTTCCCGCACCACGAATGGAAACCACGCAATGACACTCTTGGGAATGCGGGAAGTCACGATCGCATTCGGTGGAGCCCCGCTCCTCGACCGATCTGACTTTCGCATTGACCGCGGCGAGCGTGTTGCCCTCCTCGGCCGAAACGGAACCGGAAAGAGCACCGTGCTGAAGCTGCTGGATGGGAGCCTCCTTCCGGACCGAGGCGACGTCGTGCGCCAAGGAGGCGTCACCGTCGCTCGTCTGGAGCAGAACGTGCCTAACGCGCTATCCGGTTCTCTCTACGACGTCGTTGCGGCCGGGCTGGGAAGTGTTGGTGCTCTACTCGCACAGTACCACGATGCAAGCCATCGCCTTGCAGCCGCCGGTAACGACACAAACGACGCCATGCTTCGTGAACTCGATCGCCTTCATCGAGGCGTTGACGCGGCAAATGCCTGGCAGCTGCAAACGCGCGTCGAAACCGTGCTCGAACACCTGGGGCTCGACGCCGATGCGCTCTTCGCCGCCGCTTCGGGAGGGCGTAAGCGCCAGACGCTGTTGGCGCGGGCGCTCGTCTCCGATCCCGATGTACTCCTCCTCGACGAACCAACCAATCACCTTGATGTCGAGGCCATCGAATGGATGGAACGATTTCTCATCGAACGCGGGGTAACACTCGTCTTCGTCACGCACGATCGAGCCTTTCTTCGTCGCGTCGCGACGCGCATCGTCGAACTCGATCGCGGGCAGCTCACCGATTGGGGAAGCGACTATGACCGCTACCTCCAGCTCAAGGAGGGTGCGCTAGCCGCCGAATCACGCGAGTGGAGTGAGTTCGACAAGAAGTTGGCCAAGGAAGAGATTTGGATTCGCACCGGAATCCGCGCACGACGAACCCGCAATGAGGGACGCGTCCGTGCGCTGGAGTCGCTTCGGCGCGAACGTGCGGCCAGACGGGAGCGCACGGGCACGATGCGCGCCCAGTTGCAAGATGCCGATCGTTCGGGAAAGCTCGTCATCGAAGCGCGCGATCTGACATTCGCTCACGAGCGTCGTGTCATTGTACGCGACTTCAGCACCACGATCATGCGTGGCGATCGAGTCGGCATCGTCGGTGGTAACGGTTCGGGAAAAACGACGCTGTTGCGACTCCTGCTCGGCGAGTTACCGCCTAACGACGGCTCCCTCCGTCTCGGGGCCAACCTCGAGATTGCGTATTTCGATCAATTGCGTGAACAACTCGAACCAGCGACGACTGTCTTCGATAGCATCGCTGATGGCGCCGATTTCGTACAGATCGGCCAGGACCGGCGGCACGTAACCGGGTATCTCCAGGACTTCCTCTTTCCGCCGGATCGCGCGCGCACACCGGTGGCGGCGCTATCGGGCGGCGAGCGCAATCGCCTCCTGCTTGCGCGTCTCTTTACCCGATCATTCAACGTCCTCGCGCTCGACGAGCCCACCAACGACCTGGACATCGAAACACTCGAATTGCTCGAAGAGCTTCTACTCGATTTCGCAGGGACGCTCCTCATCGTCAGTCATGACCGTGAATTCCTCGATCACGTGGTGACCAGCACGTTGGTCATGGAGGGCAATGGCGTGGTTGGCGAGTATGCCGGTGGCTATAGCGACTGGATTCGCGTCCGCGAGCGCGCGCGAACCGACGCATCGAGTCGCCCTCTCCCTGTCGCGCGGACGTCGGCGCCTAACGACGGTAAATCGGGCAACAGCGCACGCACGCGGTCCGACCGACGGCGCATGTCGTTTCGTGACCAGCGAGAACTCGAATCGCTCCCGTCACGCATTGAGGAGCTCGAGGGCGAACGTGCCCGGCTGTACGAATCGCTTTCCGACCCCGCCCTGCATCGCGACGGCGCTGCAGCAAGCGACGCGGCCAGGCGCCTCGCAGCAGTCGACGTCGAGATCGAACAGGCAACGCAACGCTGGATTGAGCTGGAGAGCCTTGCTGAGCAGAGTGAGCGTTAGGCGGCGCGCGCTCGACACGCTGTGCGCTGGCGCGGATTAGGGCGGCGGCAACTTTGTATCCAGCGCACTCAGCTCGTGGCGAAGCGCTTGCAGCGCCGGCGGCTGCGGGTTGTCGTCAGCGACGTCTTTTTGCTCGAAGGGGTCACGCATGATGTCGAAGAGCTCCTCACGCCCGTCGCCTCGCACGATGAGGTGCATTCCATCACGAACGAGCGACCGCATCCCGCCCTTCGACACCGGACGGCTCGGCGGAAGGTTCGGCGCAAAGGGCACGGTGCTGAAGAGCGGCGACTCGTTAGGTGGCGCCGCCACAGTCGGGGTCCAGAGGCGAACCAGCGTTTCCCCCGGAAGGGCGTCGCCCGGCGTCGCTACTTGCCCGTTGCCAATGGCCAACTGCGACGGGGCGCGGGCCAAATCGAGGACCGTCGCCGCGACGTCTCGCAGCGACACTGGAGCGCTGACAACGGTTCCCGCCGGAATGCGCTTCGGATAACGAATCAGTAGCGGCACGTGCAGCGATGGAAAGTAGAGGTCGTCGCCGTGTTCGAGCGTCCCGTTTTCCAGAAACTCCTCGCCGTGGTCTGACACCACAACGACTACGGTATTGTCCAACGTCCCGCGAGCCCTAAGCATGGACAGCAGACGACCCACTTCCGAATCGAGGTAGGTGAGCGACTGGTCATACGCCGACTGGAGCTCCCTGGCATCGTTGGCGTCCTTGCTTCCTTCTATTCGTCCCGGATCGCGGAACCGAGCCTGGCGCCCGAGGAACATCGTGTCGTACGGCGCCGGTGGAACATACGGCGCGTGCGCGTCGAAGAAGTTGAGGAACGCAAAATACGGATGGCCGTGCCGAGCCCCGCGCTGCTCCCAGGCGAGAAAGCGGTCGGCTACGTCGCGGGCGAGCGGCCTCCCGTGCAGCGGTTCGTTTCCTCTCCAGTGATGCCACATCTCGTCAATGACTCGCGTGAGCATGCTGGAGTGAAACGCCTCGCCCGACGACACGAGATAGTCCTGATAGAATTGAAAGCCGCGCGCCAGCCCAAACGATGGCGTGCAGTACGTCAGATTCGCCGCGAAGCCGCCGGTTACATAGCCACGTGCGGCAAAACGTTCCGCGAGCACCGGCAGTCGTGCGTCGAGCGGCACGGTCCAGCTCACCGAGGTCTCGTTCGGATACATCCCCGTGAAGAGCGTTGCGTGCGACGCAAGCGTCCATGGTGCCGTCGCAATGGCTCGATCGAAGCGAACTCCCTCGCGCGCGAGTCGGGCAAGGTTGGGCGTGGTCGGACGATTGTATCCATAGGCACTCATGGAGAGAGCGCGAACGGTATCGAGCACCAGGAACAGGACGTTTGGTTGATCAGCAGCGCCGTTGGCCAACGCCACCGCACCTCGCTCTCGCTCCCTCAACCGAACAAATCCTTCGCCACCTACCAGAAGAAGCAGTGCGACCACCGTTGCCAACGTGAGTCGCTGGCGAATAACGCGCAGGTGATTGCTGTTCCAGCGCCTAACGAGCACGCCAACGCCAGCCGCCAGAATGAGAATCGCGACCAGGTGCAGTCGTGGCCGCAAGAGGAGAAGCGGGGCCACGATCGCCAGCGCCGCCATCGCCCCAACTTGCGTCGAGCGCACCGCGTCTGCGGCGCGCGACTCCCGGCGATTCAAGAGACGCACGCCCAACGACACGAGAGCCAGCAGCGGAATGAAAAGCGCAAGGTTCGCGGCGGGCGCGAGCCAGATCATGCGGGGATTGAACGACCACGCGCGCCCTAACGCGTACCGACCCGCGAGATGCCCCGCGAGCTGCAATACGCCCGCTGCGGTCGCTCCGATGATCGCCAGACGCAGTAACGTCCAGAGCGCCTCACGTCTCGATTCGGTCGACTCGCGTACATCGTCGTGCAAGGGCATTTCGATCGGGAGGGGGATCTTCGTTCGAACCGCGTGTGCAGACCTTCTCGCAGCAACGGTGGGCGGAGGAGAAGGGGCGCGCGAAGATAGCAACTTCAACCACATATCACGAGAGCGGAACGAGCGCGTCCGTGTTGCGTGTCTTGACAATCTATGTTATAACACATATTATCATCCATGGCCGCTGACCTTCGTCGAGAGATTCGGCAACAGAAACCGTTCGGCTCGCTCGCGCAGGAAGCGCACTTGAACATCCAGCGCACGCAAGCGGCCATCGACGACGGGCTCGAGCAGTTGCTCAAGGCGCATGGCGTCAGCGGAACACAATACAACGTGCTCCGCATCCTGCGCGGCGCAGGGAACGACGGGCTCTGTCGCCAGGAGATCGCCGATCGCTTGCTCACCCGAATGCCCGACGTCACGCGCCTGCTGGATCGTATGGAAGAGGCGGGACTCGTGGAGCGCGAACGCAGCGCCACCGATCGCCGCATCGTCAGCACCCGCCTAACGAAGACTGGGCGATCGCTCGTTGACTCGCTCGACACGCCCGTGCTGGAAGAACACGAGCGCGTCCTGGGACATCTCACTACTGCGCAGCTCCGCATGTTGATCGAACTCCTGACCCTCGCTCGTGGCTGAAACTCTTCTACGTGTCGCGGATATGTGTTGTGACACCTATTGAGCTAACAAGGAAAACCTCTCACCTCTCGCTGGACTCTCACCATGTCGACCAAGACCGCACTTTTCGCCCCCACGCCGTCGCCCCGCCAACTCGCCATCGCACAGACGCTGCTCCGCGTCGCCACCGGCGCCATTTTCGTAGCGCACGGCGCGCAGAAGCTCTTCGTGTTCGGCTTTGCCGGCGTGACCGGCGCCTTTGGCCAGATGGGAGTGCCCGTCCCCGGACTCATCGGACCAATGATCGCCTTCATTGAATTCTTTGGCGGCATCGCCCTGGTGTTGGGACTGCTCACCCGTCTTGCAGCGCTTGGAATTTCGGCGACGATGGCAGGCGCGATTCTCCTTGTCCACATTCACGCCGGCTTCTTCAACCCGACGGGCATTGAATTCCCGCTCTCGCTGCTCGGTGCAGCGGTTTCGTTGGTTCTCGTGGGCGCCGGACCGTGGTCGGTCGATGCCGTCATCGCGAGTCGCGCACCGAACGCGATGCCTAACGCGAAGGCTGTTCGCAAAGCTGCCTAACAGGGTGTTGCCGGCCGCGCCGAAGGCGGCGCCAGCGGCGACAGCAGCACCAGTGGCACCAGCGGCACCAGCGGCACCAGCGGCACCAGCGGCACCAGCGGCACCAGCGGCACCAGCGGCACCAGCGGCACCAGCGGCACCAGCGGCGCAAATGACGCCAGCCGCGCACCGGCCAAGCCCCGTCGCCTCGCCGGCGACACCGGGGCGAGGCCGCACGTTTCCTTTCCAGCAGCATTTTCTTGATCACGCAGTCGCACGATTCGCTCCACGATTTCCTGAGGACATGACCATGGGAGCCAGCAGCGCCGAACTGTTTGGAAATACCGCTCCTGAACCGGCCACGCCGGGGAGCTACGGCGAGGCGCCGACCGGGTATCGGCTGCCTAACGAGACGCGCCTTGGTGTCGTGCGCCTCGATATCTCCGATCTCGACAGGTCGCTGACCTACTACCAGCGCGTCCTCGGCTTCCGCGTCATTGGCCGCAACGAGAAGGCGCGAGTCGCGACGTTAGGCACGATCGACGACGACACGCCGATTCTGGAGCTCAACGAAGTCGCCGGTGCGAGACCGGTGACGAGGCGCGGCCGCTTGGGACTGTACCACTTCGCCATTCTCCTCCCCAATCGCGCCGCGTTGGGGAGCTTCGTGCAACACCTGGCCGACCTCGGAGTCTATGCCGGCGCCGGAGACCATCTCGTCAGCGAAGCCTTCTATCTCCAGGATCCCGACAACCTGGGCATCGAAGTGTACGCCGACCGCCCGCGCGAGACCTGGCGCCGCCGGGGACGCGAGTTGATGCTCGCGACTGATCCGGTCAACGTCCCTGATCTGGTGCGCGCAGCAGAAGGCATCGAGTGGAAGGGGATGCCGCGCGGGACCGTCATCGGTCACGTGCATCTCCACGTGGGGGACCTCGTCCAGGGGGCGCGCTTTTTCGTTGAGTCGTTAGGCTTCGACAGGATGGGGTGGAGTTATCCCAGTGCGCTTTTCCTCGGCGCGGGTGGATATCATCACCACCTAGGGACGAACACATGGGCCGGGAGTGGCGCCGAGCATCCCGTTGAGGGTGACGTACGCCTCCGGGAGTGGACGATCGTGCTGCCGATGCTGGCCGACATCGACGCCGTCACGGCGAGCCTAACGAGGGGCGGCTACCTCACCGAGCGAGAAGAGGCGGGGAGTCTTGTCACGCGCGATCCATGGGGGACGGCGGTGCGCGTCGTGGCGGCGGGCGAATAAGGGCGGTTTTGACCGTGAACGAGCGTTCGCTCGACCGAGAAGTTGGGAAGCGTCATCTCGTTAGGCAAACCGCCCTCGGTTCTGGGAGCTAACTATACAGACCGGGTCATGGTGCAACTCGCCGGCACGATCAACAAGTTTGGGCGATCTGCTCCAACCGATATGGAGAGACGAGTGCGACCACGCAGTCACGCGTCGCGGACGTTGAGATCCGGCTCGTGTACCTGTCGACTCGCTAAGTGCTCCGAGCGCGAAGAGCTCCTCTTCAACATTCGTTCGCGGCGTGTGTTCTCCCCATCTCCTTCGGATTCGTGAATCACACGTCCGGCCACGGACCTCGTGGTGGCCTAGCAAGCAAACGACCCCAAGTTTCGGGGTCGTCGCGGTGTGGTGGACGGGAAATGTGTCCGTTAGCCCGCCGAGACGAGCTCCACGCTCACATGGCCCCGTCGCCCCTCGACTACCACGGGACTCACGCGGATATGGATATCCATGCGGAGATCAAGAATGATGGACTCCAGACGATCCAGGCTGAACTTCCCGAGTTTGCCGCGCACAATGTCACTGATGTCTGACGCAGCCATGCCGATCTCTTTCGCTGCCTTGGCCTGACTCCAGCCACGTCGAACGATCACCTGCTGGATGGTGCGAGCCAGGAGCGCCTTGGCGAGACGTTCTTCGGCGTTCGGAAGTGCAAGATCGTCGAAGACGTTCCCCGATCCGGCTTCGATCTCCGGCGTGATAGTTGACTTACTACTCATGGCTTACGGGGCATTAGGTAGTTTTCCTTGCAGTGCTTCTCGGCCAGCGCATATCGTGCTTCGACCCGATCACGAATGATCTTCGGTGTGCTCTTGCCGGACTTCGACTTCTTCATAAAGACGTCCAGCACATAGACGGCGCGCTCGAATTCAACCGTCAAGGCCGCCCGATAGGTGTCCCCATCGTCATCGTCCACCGATTTCCACACCTCGCGGCGGACTCCTTCCCCGAATGGCCGGGCGTGGGCAGTTCGTCACCGTATTGAGCATCAAGGAGCGCGTTCCCGCACACGTCCTTCACTCCGTCTGGAAGCGCTTGCATGTCCTTTCGGGAGCTACTTAACCAGTACATAGGTTTGCGTGACTTTTCTGAATCAGTTGTCATGCTATGTTAGTAATATTACTACGACGCTGCAGGGGCCTAACGCTCGCATGAGTTTGAGACCGTAGGATTGTTGTTTGTGAGTCCCTTTTCACATTGAACACGAGACTGCAAGCGCCATTCAGTGTGGTCGCGTCGAGCGCAGCCCGCATCCAAGTTTCGCTCGGAAGCGCCTACGACTTTGGAAGCCATCATTCCTCCGCAGCTTAGCGGGATCGCGGCAGCGAGTCTGGTGGCGACAAGTCGATTTTGGGACTCATCGTGTGATTTTGAGGCTACCCCGTAGTGAACTTGGGGCTCACCGGGGAATCTTGGGACAACCCAATTGATTCTGAGACGCATCCGCAGTGCTGAGGCCGTTGCGGGCGCGGCCGCGACACATGAGTAGCCACTTGTCGGTGAGACGGGCTCGGGCAGTCCCCATCGACGCTCTGAGGGAAGCGCGCGTAGCGTCGCCAGACGGGCAATCGCTTCCTTCTATATAGAGAGGGGAGATCTCGTCAGTGTTCGTCCCCGGCCCGCGCCCTCCTGTCGCGCGCTTCGGCGTCGATCCGGCAACACAGCGATGCCAGCGGGTTCGAGCCGCGCATTAGCCCTCCTGCTCGCCTCCCACGACATTGCCGTCCGGCGCTAAGGCACAGTCGCCGAGCTTCGCCTCTAGCGCACGCCTAGTCTCGAGGCGGTCGAACCCGCTTCGGAGACTTCCACACACGTGCGACGCTTTACCCGGGATAAAATGGCTGCTACCCTTCATATATCCGGAATACCTCATTTTGTCCTCTTGATCGTTCCCCAGGACAGTATGCGCCGTCAACGCACTCCCGAGACGCCGGAACCGCCAGCACTGCGACTTCCGAACACGGTCCGTCTCTCCGCCGACGGGATCGCCAAGGTGCTCGGCGATCTCGAAGCGCGCGTGCTGCAGGTCATCTGGACACTCCGCGAGCCCGCGACCGCGCGGACGGTGCATGACGCGGTGATCGCCGCGCATCCGGTATCGCCGTTGACCACCATCACGGTGCTGAACAAGCTCGTCGACAAGCGCATCCTCACGCGCAAAAAGAGAGACGACGTGTTTCACTATGCTGCGACGATGGACGAAGACAGCTTCCGGTCCATGGTCTCGCGCCGCGTCGTCGAGGGCATCTTGTCGTTCGGGCCGGAAGCCGTGTCCGCATCCCTGGTGGACGTGCTCGCCGAGCGTAATCCCGAGCAGCTCGAAGAACTCGGACGATTGATTCGTCAGCGGCTCGGCGAACAGGAATGACGGGCCGAGGCATGCGACGCTTCAGCGGTTTCCTGACGACGGCTATGCAGGCGCGCGAGCAGTCGCACCATCGTTTCGTGTTGTGGGGCATTGGCGCACTCCTGCTCTTGAGCCTGAGCCCTGTGTTCGGGCATCACCTGTCCGCGGGTCTCGACGCGGCGCTCGTGGGGCAAGATCACGTCTGGGTCCTTTGCCTCTTCGCGCTCCATGCGATACTCGCTCCCGTGCATGGGCTCTTTCACGCGCTGCTTCTCACGGGACTGCTGTTCGCGCTGTACGACCGGCTACGGGCGACCTGGCGTCTGCGCCAGACGCTCCGCCTGTTGATCGACGAGCCTGGGACGACCTCGCGGGCACTTGGCGCGGCGATCCGGGAATCGGGGGTGACAGCGCATTCGGTCCGCGTGGTCCGTGGATTGGCCAACCCCGCGTTCACTGCAGGCTGGTGGGCTCCAAGGATATACGTCGCCGAGGAGATCGGGGACGTGCTCTCAGCGTCGCAGCTTGCGGCGGTGTTGGCTCACGAAGCCGAACATGTCCGACGACGGGATCCGCTCCGGATGTCGCTCCTGCGCTTCCTCGGATGCACACTGTTTTGGATTCCAGCGTTCCGACGCCTTGCGGCGGACATGGCGGACGAGGCCGAAATTGCCGCTGACGATGCAGCCGCCGGCGAACGGCCGCTCGTCCTGGCGAGCGCCATCCTTGCCATGGCGGCGTGGCGCGGCCCGCAGTTCGGCGGTGTGGGCGGTCCGCGTCTCCCCCCAGGAGCGGTGGTGGGACTCGTGGAGCAGCGGGGGGTCGGGCCGGCCTATCGAGACGCGTTGCTCGACCGTCGCATCCGGCGGTTGGCCGGTGAGACGGCCGCGGTCTCCTCACATCTGACGAAGCGCTCGCTGCTCGGCGCCGCCTCGATCCTGACCGCCGTCTGGGTGTCGGGCATCGCCGTGGCACATCCGATGCCCATGGGCGTCGCGGCAGAGGCGGCGCACTGCACACACGCCCATGCGCGCCCGTTCGCGCATCTGTTCTGCCGGTTGGACGGCCCGCGCACCGACCGCGGCGTTTCGGCGCGCTGTCCACACGCCCTACTCTCGGCACACGCAAGTTAGGCACGACCGGTTCCCGCTGCCGATCAGCGACCTTCGAATCTCGACCTCGACTTTACGCATAGTAAAATGCCGAACCTCACGACACCGATCTTTCACATAACCCAGGGGGCACGCCCCCGATCTTCTTGGGCGGCGCTCGCGGGCGGCGCGGCGCTGCTGATCGCGGCCCTGAGCGTGCCTGCCGCTGCTGTCTACGCACAGACAGACTTCTACAACACGGATGCCGGCCGGCCGATCAGGATTGAAGACGCGTACGCCCTCGAGCGACGCGCCTTCGAGCTGCAAGCGGCGCCGCTCCGACTCGAGCGTGGCGCGGGCGGCCTCTATCGCTGGGGCATCGAGCCAGCGCTCGCCTACGGTATCCTGCCGCGCACGCAGATCGAGGTCGGATTCCCCTTGGCGTTCATCGAGTCGGGCCCTGGCGGCCGTCGTAGGAGCGGCCTCGCCGGCATCGACATTTCGGCCTTGCACAACCTGAACGTCGAAACGCGGATTCCGGCGCTCGCCATCGCCGCGCAGGTGCTGATTCCCGCCGGGAATCTTGGCCCTGATCGTCTGTACCCGTCGCTGACGGGCATCGCCACCAAGACGTTTCCGTGGGCGCGCTTCCATGTGAATGGACAGTACACCTTTGGTAAGGCGCCCGACGGGGGGACCGTCTCCACCGTGGGCGCGCAGGTCATCGAGATATCGCGCTGGCTCGGCGGCATCGCCGTGGATCGGACGCTGCCGCTTCGGTCCCTGCTCCTCACGGGTGAGCTCTACGCCCAGGGTGGTCTCGCCGATGCGCGCGAGACCGAGTGGAATACCGCTGTGGGTACTCGTTACCAACTGTCGCCGCGTCTCGCGATGGACGCTGGCATCGGCCGCCGACTCACCGGTGCAGACCGCACGTGGTTCCTCACCGGCGGCGGCGCCTTCGCGTTCGGCCTACCATGGGGGCGCTGATCATGTCCCGAATACTGAGTCCCCGTCTTGCCCTCACGTCCATCGCGACCGCGCGCGTGTGGTTCGCGGCGCTGGTCGTGACAGCATTCGCTCCGCGCGTCTCGGCCGCGCAGTGGTCGACGACCTACGAGACGTTCTACTTGCAGGCGAAGCACAACTGGGTCTTCCGCAACAACTACCAGGGGGCGGATCGCCTGTTCAACGCGTTCGACTACGGGCACGCGATCCTGTACGAGACGCTGTGGACGCAGCCGAATGCGTCGGTGAGTGACCTTGAGGTCAAGGAGTACGACGTCCTCACGAAGCGCGTGCTCGTTCGGCCGCCACGTGTGCCACTCGAGGAAACGGCCATCGAAGTCCGCTACGCGCAACTGGCGCCCGAAGCGAAGGTCATGTTCGACTGGTCGCACATCCTGCATCGACAGATCTACGACGTGCTCGCCGACGAGCGACTCTCGCAGACGGACAAGGATCGGGAGGTGCAGCGGCTTCTCGCGTACTACAAGACGCGTCCGGATGTGGCGTTCAGCTCGAAGCCGAAGAGCATGAAGCTGATGCAGGAGCAGCCCTATTCGCTCGCCTTCCGCGAGAAGTACCCGAAGTTCAATGGGCTGATCTGGGGCTACCACTGGTTGCAAGTCGGCCTGTACGAACCACTCATGGTCGGCACAACCGCCGCCGCGCGTCAGGCCGGCGTTCGTGCAACCGTCGCGAGATTCTGGCAGATGCTGGAGGATCCACCGCGCACGTTGCCCTATCAGATGCCGATGACAGCGGCCATCGCGCCGACGTTCGCCGCACGATATCCCGAGGCCGCCATCATCTTCGACAACCTCCACTCGATGCACGATGTCGTGAGCGACATCCTGGCCAACCCGAACGTGCCGCGCGACCGCAAGCGCGCCGAGATCCTGCTCGCGGCCCGGCGCTTTCGCGACGACACATCGTATGTGGTCTCCGTCGCTGCGTGGCGCACGATGGCGTCCGAGATGGGCGTCGAAAACATGGGTGGCCCCTCGGTGAACTTCTTGCCCAAGTTGCCGACACCCACCGTCACGCGCGGCGCGGTCATGCAGCACGATGACGCCACGGGCAAGATGATCGCGATGAAGTCGGGCGCGATGACGGGGGGCGCGCACGCGGACATGGAGCACGGCAGCATGCCCGGCATGGCGGATTCAGCGCAGAAGGCGGACTCCGCACGCGCCGGTGTCGCGCCCGGGGGTCGCGATACGAGCATGGCGGGCATGGATCATAGCCGCATGAACCCCAGCTCCAAGCCGGCGGTCCCACCAGCCAGCGTCACGAAGCCGCAGCCGATGGACCATGCCGCGATGGGGCATGCCACCCCTCCGTCTGCCGACACGGTCCGCGCGGGCATGAGCGCGCTGTCCGTGCACATGCTGCATGACCCAGTGATCCGCGGCCGCGTCATGCGCGATACGGCGATGCGGCGACTATTCCTTGAGAGCCTAACGACGATGCAGGAAGATGAACGGGCGATGATGGAGGACCTGCTGCGGGCGGACTCCGTCGCCGCACGGCGCAGCAGTGGCCGGACGACACGGAGCAAGAAGTCTTCGTCGACGACTTCAGGCACGACACGGCCGGCGCCCCAGAAGAAGGATCCGATGGCCGGCATGGACCACAGCAAGATGCCCATGCCATCCAAGAAGCCGCCCGTCAAGCCGTAATGCGAGCGTCCATGCCCTTCCAGCACTCGCACGCGGCGATGCGCGCGGAGGTCCGGTCGCGAGGAATGCGGCGGCGGCGCACGGTGCTGGCCACGGTACTGTTACTGCTCCTTGTGCCGGCCGTTCTCTGGGCCCACGCGACCCTGCTTCGGTCTGTCCCCGCAAAAGGGGCGCACGTACCGTCGCCGCCCGCAGAGGTCCGTCTCACCTTCAGTGAGACCCCCGAACTCGCGTTTACCGTCGTCACGCTGCTCGACGCATCCGGTACGCCCGTTCCTCTCGCACCGCCGGCGCTCGCAGCCGAATCGCGCCGCACGCTGATCGCGCCGATCCGCGGCACCATGCGCGCCGGCGTGTACACGGTGCGCTGGCAAGTCGCCGGCGCGGACGGTCATCCGAGTCGGGGACAATTCGTCTTCACGGTAGCCGGCACCGCTCCTGCGACCGGCGACCACCACGATCCGGTGATCTTTTCCCAGGGTGTGCGCGGATTCGGCGCCGAATCTCCCGCGTACGTCGCGCTTCGGTGGCTGCAGCTCCTTGCCACGCTGGTTGTGCTGGGCGCCGTCTGCTTCGGCGGTCTGATTGTGCGAACCGCGGCGAGCACTCAAACGAGCCCGCGCGCCTTTCTGTCCGCCGTGCGGCAGCGATCCAGCCAGGTTGGGTTCTCGGCTGCTCTGTTGCTCGCCGTCATCGCGGTTCTGCGACTCGGCGCGCAATCGTATGCGCTTCACGGACCGATTGGACTTCGCGACGCGTCCTTGCTGCAAGGCATCGTGATGCAGACGCGATGGGGATGGGGCTGGGGTCTTGAGGTGCTTGCGGTCGTGCTCGTGGCGTGGGGACTTCGCGGGGGCGTGCGCCACGCGTCGCCGCCTGCGTGGCGACCGTCGCTCGCGTACGTCGGTGGGGGTGTGCTGGCGATGTCGCTGGCGATGTCAGGGCACGCGCTCGCCGTGCCGGTACGACCGATCCTCGCCGTGGCGATGGATACCGTACACGTCCTCGCGAGCGGTGCCTGGCTGGGGAGCTTGCTGATGGTACTTGCCATTGGCGTCCCCGCGGCCCGACAACACGCGGTCGGGGACTGGCCGCAGTCGGTTGCGGCCCTCGTGCGCGGGCTGCATCCAGTCGCGCTGGTCGCGGTGGCGCTGCTCACCCTGACGGGCGCGTATGCCGCGTGGATGCACGTGGGGAGTATCAGCGCGCTGTGGCAGTCGGGCTACGGCCGCACGCTCCTTGTGAAACTGGCATTGGTGTGCGTCGTCGTCGCCATCGGCGGCATTAACGTCCGGCACGTGCGTCCCCGCCTGGTGAACCCCGCTGGCGTGCAGCGCTTTCAGCGAGCCGCGGGCGCCGAGCTGGCGGTGGGCGTGATCGTCCTGCTGATCACCGCGGTGCTCGTGGCGACGCCGACCGCCCTCGACCTCGGGGCGATGCAGGCGCCCTGACTCAGACCTCTGCCTGAATCGCTGTCCGTCGTTTGTTGCTGTGTTGCGTCGACGGGTCTACACACTTGTGGATCGCGCTCATCCTCTGCTCGAACTCCCTGATCGGGTCGAGGGACGGGGCGGTCAATCTCCTGACCTTTTATCGAGCATCAAATGTGGCATATTGTAGGCGTCGACAGTGATGTCTTCCGGCTTCTGCTGAAGGCTGGCGTGCACCGACTGCGCGACATGTGGCCCTTGAGGAGCAGCATTCGATGACCCACGAGCATCGTGACGGGCACGCGCACGGCGACCACCCGGATACGCACGCCGCACTCCCCGTCGAATCCGATGAAGGGCGCGACGCCGCAGTGACCTCAGTGCCAGTCCCGTCGATACACCAGTCCCACGGCGACCACGTGGCTGCGTCACCTTCCCACGCGTCGCACGCGAACGCGTCATCAGGAGCAACCGCGGGCGCCCACGACGCCCAGCATGCCCACGACGCCCACGCATCGAAACATCTGTCCGCTGGTGATCATGCAGGTCACGACAAGCACGCCGGCCACTCGGTGGCGATGTTCCGCGACAAGTTCTGGTTATCGCTCGCCCTCACGGCACCGACGCTCATCTGGGGCCACATGCTGCAGGGCGCGCTCAGCTACACGGCGCCCTCCTTTCCCGGCGCGCGCTTGATACCCGCCGTGTTCGGGACCGCCGTGTTCGCATACGGAGGAACGCCTTTCCTGAAGGGCGCCGTGCGGGAGCTCAAGGATCGGCTTCCTGGCATGATGACGCTGATCGCCCTCGCGATTTCCGTCGCCTTCGTCTTTAGCGCCGCCGTCTTCCTTGGCTTTCCAGGCATGCCGCTCTGGGAGGAACTCGCGACGCTTGTCACGATCATGCTTCTCGGCCACTGGCTCGAGATGCGTTCGATTTCACAGGCGCAAGGCGCGCTGGGGGAGCTCGCGAAGCTGCTCCCGAGCGTGGCCGTTCGGGTGACGGGGACCGGAGCAGCGGAGCGCATTGAGGATGTACCCGTCGCCGCGCTCCGGGACGGCGACATCGTGCTGGTGCGCCCTGGCGCGAATATTCCCGCCGATGGCGTTGTTCGCGCTGGGAAGAGCGCGGTGAACGAGGCGCTGATCACCGGCGAGTCCGCGCCGGTGGAAAAGGAAGAAGGCAGCACGGTCATCGCAGGCGCCGTCAACGGCTCGGGCTCGCTGCGTGTCCAGGTCACGGGTACGGGCGACCGCACCGCGCTCGCCGGCATCATGCGATTGGTCGAGCAAGCGCAGTCCTCACGATCCCGTGCGCAGGTACTCGCCGACCGCGCGGCGTTCTGGCTCACGTGGGTGGCCCTCGGCGCGGGTATCCTGACCCTCACCGTGTGGCTGTTGATCGGGGCGAGTCCGGCGACGGCGGTCGAACGACTGGTGACCGTGCTGGTCATCGCATGCCCGCATGCACTCGGTCTGGCGGTGCCACTCGTGCTCGCGATCTCGACCACGCTCGGCGCACGTGGCGGACTTTTGGTGCGCGACCGCCGCGGATTGGAAGAGGCGCGCAACCTCACGACGGTCGTCTTCGACAAGACGGGCACACTTACGCTCGGGGAACATCGCGTCGTCGCGATGCGCACGATGGAGGGACTCGACGAGCGCGAGGCGTTGCGACTGGCGGCAGGCATCGAACGCGACGCCGAGCATCCGGTGGCACGGGCCATCGTGAAGAGCGCCGAGGAACGTGGACTCACGATCCCTCCATCCTCCGGGTTTGAGGCGATTCCTGGCCGGGGGGTGAGGGCGACCGTCGAGGGACGCCAGCTCGCCGGCGGTGGGCCGAACCTGCTTTCCAGCCTCACCGTAACGCCGACGACTGCGCTGCAAGCCTTCGCCAACGACGCGGCGGGGCGCGGGCAGGGCGTCATCTATCTGGTCGAACATGCGCAGACGTTAGCCGCGTTCGCGGTCGCCGATGCCGTGCGACCTGAGTCCGTCGAGGCGGTTCGTGCGCTCCACCAGGCGGGCATCGAAGTCGTGATGATGACGGGCGACGCGCAGGCCGTGGCAGATGCGGTGGCGCGAGAGCTGGGCATCGACACAGTGCTCGCGCAGGTCCTTCCGGAGGAAAAAGCGGCGCACATCGAGCGACTGCAGCACCAGGGGAAGCGCGTGGCCATGGTGGGCGATGGCGTGAACGACGCTCCCGCCTTGGTCACGGCCGACGTAGGCGTCGCCATCGGCGCCGGAACGGACGTCGCGGTCGAGGCCGGGGACGTAGTGCTCGTGCGCAGCGATCCGCGCGACATACCGCGCATCATCAACCTTTCGCGGGCGACCTACCGGAAGATGGTGCAGAACCTCTGGTGGGCTGCCGGCTACAACATCGTGGCGATTCCCCTCGCCGCCGGAGTGCTCGCGCCGTGGGGCATCGTCCTCACGCCGGCGATTGGTGCGGTGCTGATGTCACTCAGCACGATCATCGTCGCCATCAACGCGCAGTTGCTTCGTCAGGCGCGTGTGTAACGGCGCCTGCCAACTCCAGTTGGCTGCCACATGGCGAGAGCGCCCACAGAGTCGTCCGAAGTCGGTTTCTCATCCTTGTGTTCGCGTTTCCTTGACCCAAACCTGTCCCGAGGCCTCGTTGTGACGCACTCACTCCTTCGCCGCATGGCGATCATTCTCGCGGTACCGTGCAGCGCTGTTCTGGTCACGCCGCCACTGGCGTCCGCAGGCGCGCAGACGACCGATTCCGCGGCCGTCGTTCGCACGATCACGCGCTTTCACGCATCGCTGGTCGCTGGCGACAGTACGGCTGCGCTCGACCTGCTCGCCGCGAACGTCACGATCCTCGAGAGTGGCGGCGTCGAGACCCGAGCCGAGTATCGGAGCCATCACCTGCCGGGTGACATCGCCTACGCGCAGGCCGTGAAGACCGAGCGAGGATCGGTTCGCGTGGTGGTAAATGGTGATGTCGCGTGGGCGACGTCAACGAGTACGACGGAGGGTGAGTACAAGGGTCGCGCGATCAATTCGGCCGGGGCGGAGTTGATGGTGCTGACGCGCGCGAAAGGCGCACCTGACGGCTGGCGCATGAGCGCGATCCACTGGTCGTCGCGGACGCGACGTCCGTAGTGCCGCACGGCAGTTCGCCCGGGCGAAGTCCGCCCGGATCGTGGAATGCCACCAGATGCCAACGCTCCGCGACGCGCGCGCACTCGCAGGCCTGAGGGAGAGCCACCGGATTGCCACACGTGGAGGCGATGTGTCGTTCGCGACGCTGGACGCCCATCACACTTCGGGCGTTCCTCTCGCCCGTGGGCGACGTCGCAGTGCATCGCCCCGTAGCACTAGCCGCCCGTCAGGCCGTCGTGAACGTGAACATCATGCCATAGCCCCCGTCGGCGCCCTTCCAGCCGGCGCCCATCATACCCGTCTCACCGCCCATCATCGCAGCGGTCGCCCCGCGTCCGCCTAACGCCGCGCACGAGGCGTAGTCCACGGGCATCCCATTCCCCCCCTGCATGCCACCACCCATGTGGCTGATGTAGGTGGTCCGCGCCCGCAGGGGAGCGTCAGGCGTGAACGTGAGCGTCCGACGGTCCCCCGACCACGTCCACCGGCCGGGTACGACTGCCCCGGTGACCGTTCCCTCGTGGAGTGCGACGTATCGCTCCATGTTCATGCCCATGGTCCCGGAGAACCGCATGGTCATCGGCATGGTGATCGAGACGCCGTTCACGCCGTTCGCCGGAGAGATCGACTGCAAGGAGACCGCTCCCCCGTGCCCCGGTCCGTTCATGTCGGAGCCGACGTGGCAGCCCGCGAGCGTCGCGATGAGGGCCGTTGCCAGCAGAATCTCCTGTACCGTACGCCTAGGGTCGCGCATGAAACCTCCGTGGGGAGCCATCGAGCCCATCGGCCCGAAGGCACGCACCGACGCCGATCTACACCGTCGTACTCGCAAGATGGGGGGCGACGGCATCCTGCCAGTCAGCCGTCCGCTGATCCGGTATGGAGATTCCCCTATCTGCCCTAGACGGCCGGGCGGGAGGCCACTCGCGCGGTCGCCGAGCAACGCCAACTCTTGACGGCTGCCGACCACTCGTGATGCTGGAAGCCGAAGCTCCGGATCGCCGATGTGTCTATGATACGGCGGAGATTCAGGGCGTCCTCGACCGCTTCCGCACGACCTGCGTGTGCTGCAGAACGGGAGAGCAGATACGCGCCGCCGCGGCGTACCTCTACCCGTAGGCCTCAAATCACCTGATGTCCAAGGGCGCCAGCGTGCGTCCGCGGCGGTCCCGCTCGATTACGGTGCTCCGCTCGCAGGCCGCGGACACGGATGTGAATAGTGGATATGCACCACGCGCCACTGCCCGTCGCGGAGTGCCCACCCCATCGTTTCGTTGCCTCTCGCGTCCAGCGGTTTGCCGTCCATCGTCGCTCGAATGCTGTACTGCCGCGTGACGAGCGCCACGCCGCCGTCGACCCAGACCCGCACATCAGTGAATTCCGCACGCGTATCCTGAAAGGCCGAGACCTCCGGCTTCAGATGGTGCTCCCACACGTCCTCGAGGCCGATGTTTCGGACGCTGTGCTCATAGAGCACCACGTCGGGCGCCAGGAGCGACTTGAGAGTCGCCAAGTCCTTCGTCATGAAGGCGCGATTGTACGCGTCGACCGCCGCTCGCACGTCTGCTTCGCCCGACGGCGTACGAGCTTGCGCGTGCGCCGGAGACATCGGGAGCAACCCGAGGATGACACTCAAGACCATCGTTCGTGCGCGTCGCATGGATACACTTCCTGGTTTGGGTTGGATGGGTCGGGGCGCGTCGTATCCGGTACGGCAATCGATACCGGAATGCCGAGCCGCGCAACCCACCGCCACGGGTTGCGCGTCACTCGATCAGGCGAGCCCCGTACGTCACCGCTTCTGATCGCGCTCGCGTCACGCGAGCTACGCGCCGCCTAACGCTTTCCGTGCATCCTCGACCATCCGTGTCGTGCACCACGTCGCATAGGGTTGCGCGAGCACGTGCGCGAGCAGGCGCGACCCCCGGCGCTCGGGGAACGCGTACTCGATCTCGACGACAAGCTCCGTGACGGGCACCTCCTGTGCCATCTCCGTGAGTTCGAAGCGCATGCGATAGGGACCGATGACGAGCAGACGTGGTTCGCCGAGCGTCGCCCAGACCTTCCGGACCGGCGGCTCACGGACCTCGACGACTTCCTCGACCGCCAGCGCGACCCCGAACACGCGACCACTCACGCAGAGGCGTGAGCCAACCGCCCGTCCCTGGGCGGCGTCGCTCGCTATGGTCATACGCCCCCATCCCATCCGCCAGTTCGGTTTCTCCATGTGCTGCGCCAGACGTGCATGGTCATCGAGGTACGCGAACACCGCCGCGCGATTGGCGGCGACCCGACCCGTCGTGCGCTGGCGATAGGGAAGTGGCGTTGTTGGCGTATCACGCGATACGAGGGCGTGCATGTGAGCACCTCCTGTTGGCGACGTTAGGCGGTCCGTCCAAGCGACAAGGCGCATCCCACCGAGTGCAGCCGGCGGGAACTCTCGGCCGTGCGCGCGAAGCATCCGTCGGTGTCGTTCGTGGCATCTGTCCTCCCGGCGATCCATTCGCCTGGCGGCGCTACGAGAGTTCCGTCGCGCCCGCATCGAAGCCGAGCGGCGGACGGACGGGAACAGGGCGTCGTGCGAGCTCGCGCTCTTTCCAGAGTGAGTAGACGGCCGGGATGACGACGAGCGTGAGGATGGTGCTGCTGATCATGCCCCCGACCATGGGCGCGGCAATGCGTTTCATGACGCTCGCCCCCGCCCCGTTTCCCCAGAGGATCGGGAGGAGTCCGGCCATGATCGCCGTGACCGTCATCATCTTCGGACGCACGCGCTCCACCGCGCCTTCCACAACCGCGTCCCACAGATCGGCGGGCGTCAGCGGCCCGCCGCGCTCGCGCCGCGCCGCCCATGCATGATCGAGATAAATGAGCATGACGACGCCCGTTTCGGCGGCGACACCTGCCAGTGCGATGAAGCCGATGGCCACGGCTACCGACCAGTTATACCCCAGCGCCCAGATGAACCAGATGCCCCCCACGACGGCAAAGGGGAGCGAACACATCACGATCAGCGTCTCCCCCACGCTTCTGAAATTGAAGTACAGCAGCAAGAAGATGAGCGCGAGGGTCGCGGGAATCACGACGCGCATCGTCGCCCGCGCGCGCTCCATATACTCGTATTGCCCACTCCAGACGATGCTGTATCCGGGCGGGAGCTTGACCATGTCGCGGACCATGCGCTGCGCGTCGCGTACGTAGCTGCCCATGTCGCGCCCACTCACGTCGACGTAGACCCAGGCGGTTGGCATCGCCCCTTCCGTGCGCACCACCATGGGACCGGCGACTTGCCGAATCGTGGCGAGCTGTCCCAGGGGGACCTGCGCGACGCCGGCGTTCATCGCGCCCGGCGACGCGGCCATGCCTGCTGACCGCGCGGAACGGGGGGCTGTTGTCCCAGCCATCGCACCGCCCCCGGCACTGGCCCCCTCGCCGCCGATGCCGTGATTCACGGGGACGAGGACCGATGCCAGCCGCTCCGGCGTGTCGCGCAGCTCCTGCGGATAGCGCACGCGCACGCCGTAGCGTTCGCGTCCCTCCACCGTCTGCGTGATGGTCATGCCGCCAATGGCGGTCGCGATCACCGTCTGCACATCCGCGACGTTCACGCCATGTCGCGCTGCCGCCGCACGGTCGATATCGATGTCGAGGTAGTACCCGGACACCGCGCGTTCGGCGAAGGCACTGCGCGTTCCGGGGATCAACTGCACCCCCTGCTCCACCTGCTTGCCGATCTGCTCGAGCGTGGCCAGATCGGGCCCGAAGATCTTGATGCCGACGGGCGTGCGGATGCCGGTGGCCAGCATATCGATGCGTCCCTTGATCGGCATCGTCCAGGCGTTGGTGACGCCGGGGAGTCGGACCGCGGAGTCCATCGCCGCGATCAACCCGTCGAACGTCATCCCGGGACGCCACTCGCGCTCGGGTTTGAGCGTGATCGTCGTCTCGAACATGTCGAGCCCCGCCGGATCGGTCGCGGTGGTCGCGCGACCCGCTTTGCCCCACACGTGCTCGACTTCGGGGAACGACTTGAGGATCGCGTCCTGCTGGCGCAGGAGCTCACGCGCGCGGGCGATGGGCAGGCCCGGGAGCGTCGTCGGCATGAAGAGGATCGTTCCTTCGCCCATCGGCGGCATGAACTCGCTGCCGAGCCGTGTCCAAGGAATCCACGTCGCGATGACCGTGAGTACCGCCCCCAGGATGACGGGGCCGCGATGCCGCAGCACGACGTCGATGATCGGATGGTACAGTCGGATGAGCACGCGATTGAGCGGGTTGGCGCGCTCCCGGTAGATCCGTCCGCGGATAAACAGGCCCATCGACACCGGCACCAGCGTGACCGACAGGAGCGAGGCGGCCGCCATCGCGAACGTCTTGGTGAACGCGAGCGGCTTGAACAAGCGTCCCTCCTGCCCTTGGAGCGCGAAGACTGGCAGGAACGACACGGTTATGATGAGGAGTGAGAAGAAGAGTGCGGGCCCGACTTCCTGCGCGCTCTCGACCACGATGCGCCAGCGCTCCGCTGACGTGAGATGGCGGGTAGAGAAGTAGCGCGCGTCGGTGTCACCTGACTCCGGGCGCGCCGCACGTTCGAGATGTTTGTGCATGTTCTCGATCATGACGATGGCCGCGTCGATCATCGCGCCGATGGCGATGGCGATGCCCCCGAGCGACATGATGTCGGCCCCGACACCGAGCGTCCGCATCGCGACGAACGCCATGAGGATGCCGACGGGGAGCGTCAGGATGGCGACCAGCGCCGACTGCGCGTGCAGCAGGAAGGCGATGCACACAATCGCGACGATGACCGACTCCTCCAGCAGCTTCCCTTTGAGCGTCTCGATGGCGTGCTCGATGAGCGTGCTGCGGTCGTAGACGGCCCGCACGACCACGCCGCGGGGGAGCCCCGCCTGGACCTCCGTGAGCTTCTGCTTGACCCGTTGGATCGTCGCGAGGGCATTCTCACCGAAACGCATCACGACGATGCCCCCCACGGCGTCGCCGCGTCCGTCGAGTTCCGCGATCCCGCGACGAATGGCAGGGCCCACCGAGACGTGTGCAAGCTCCGCCACGCGGATCGGGGTGCCGGCGGGGGTCGCCCCGACGACGACATTTTCGATGTCGGCGAGCGACTTGAGGTACCCCAGTCCCCGCACCATGTACTCCCGCTCGGACAGCTCCATCGTCATCGCGCCGACATCGCTGTTGGCCGCCTGCAGGGCGCTCATCACGCGCGTCACTGGAATGCCATACGCGAGCAGCTTCGCCGGATCGATGTCCACCTGGTACTGCTTCTCGAATCCGCCGACGCTTGCGACCTCCGCGACACCCGGCACAGCCGTCAGCGCGTAGCGGAGATACCAGTCCTGCATGCCGCGCAACTGTGCGAGGTTGAGGCGCCCGCTCGTGTCCTCGAGCGCGTACTGATAGACCCAGCCCAACCCCGTGGCGTCCGGGCCTAACGAGGGCGTGACCGTGGCGGGGAGCTTCCCCTGAATGCCGTTGAGGTACTCGAGGACACGACTACGTGCCCAATACAGGTCGGTCCCATCCTCGAAGATGACGTAGACGAACGAGACGCCGAAAAATGAGTAACCGCGGACCGTCCGCGCCCCAGGCACTTTCAGCATCTCGGCGGCGATGGGATACGTGACCTGATCCTCGACGATTCGTGGCGCCTGCTCGTTGTAGTCGGCCTGCACGATGACCTGCACATCGCTCAAGTCCGGGAGGGCCTCGAGGGGGGTGCGCCGCAGGGCCCACACGCCGGCGATGGCCAGCCCCACGGTGAAGAGCGCGACGATCAGGACGTTGGAGACCGACCACTGGATGATGCGCTTCAGCATGCGCGTATCCTCACCGCTGGGGGCCGGCGTGCGCCGTTGGGAGCGCGGGCGTCGCCGGTGTCGTGGGTTGCATGTCGGGCGTGCCGTGCTCCACGTGCGTCGCGGACGGCATGTCGCGGTCGCGGCGCGTCGTGTCACCGCCCGCCGGCGTGCGCGGCGCCGCACCCTTGGCCGGCGTCTCGCGCATCGGGAGGGGAACGGGGGGCGTCTGCATCTCCATGCCAGGCATCTTGCCCATGCCGCCTAACGCCTTCCCGAGGTTCGATTCGGCATCGACGAGGAAGGTCGCCGATGCAACCACGGTGTCACCGGCAGACAGGCCCCGCAGGATCTCAATGCGGTCGTCGTTGGCGCTTCCGACGGCGACCTCACGGGGCACGAGGGCCCCCGACGCTTGCCGCACGAAGATGACATGGCGCTCGCCGGTGGAGAGCACCGCGTCCCGCGGCACGGTCAGCACCGCGGGTCGCGTCGCGCCGACGATGCGCAACGTCGCGTACATCCCGGGCATGAGCCGCGCGTCCCCGTTCGGAAGCACGACGCGGACGCGGGCCGTGCGCGTCTCCGGGCTGATCGTCGGATTCATGAAGACGATGCGCCCCATGCGATGCTCCCCCGGCAACGCGGCAAAGTCCGCATGCACGGTCAGTCCGACGTGCACGTTGGCGAGGTCCTGCTCGAAGACCTCCCCCTCGACCCAGACATCGCGCAGGTCGGCGACGCGGTACAGCGCCTCGCCGGCCATGATCCGCTGGCCGACCACGACGTTTTTCTCGAGGACGTAGCCGGTCGCCGGGGCATAGAGCGTCAGCGCCTTGCGCACGACGCCTGAGCGTTCGATCTCGGCGATCTCCGCCTCCGGAATGTCCCAATAGGACAGCCGTCGGCGCGCGGATTCGAGCAAGGACGTCGCGTTGCTGCGCGTCGTGGTCGTCGCCTCGGCAAGGTTGCCTTCGAGCGACTTGGCCAGCAGCAACTCCTCCTGTGCCTGCACAAGCATCGGGGAGTAGAGCGACAGGACGGGTTGTCCGGCACGAATCGGCTGGCCGGTCGCGCTCACGTAGAGTCGCTCCACCCAGCCGTCGATCTTCGGACTGATGGCGCTGAGGCGCGTCTCGTCGAAGGTGATCTGGCCGACGGTGCGTATCTCGTGCCCGAAGGGCGCCAGTTCCGCCGCGGCGTACGTCACACCGATGCGGCGCGCCTGATCATCCGTCAGCATCACCGGCTGTGCGGGTGCGCCCGACGCGCCGGTCGCGCCGTGATCGTGGCCGCTCGCCATCGGTGTCGGCGTGTTGTTCCCCCGCGTCGCGAGGTACACGCCAGCGACGGTGGCGAGCACAATGCCGGCGTAGAGAAGCGCCTTCATCACGCGACGTGCCCCGCGTGGGGCTGGCGTGTCGCCGGCCAGGGGACCACTGGAAGTCGAAGTCATCGCGCACCTCCGGAAGGGGGCGCG
>JBGAKW010000028.1:0-59006 GCA_044224185.1 Gemmatimonadaceae bacterium
TGCTCCATGATCTCATACACCGTCGGAATCACCACGAGCGTAAGAATCGTCGACGCAATCACCCCACCAATCACCGCACGCCCCAGCGGCGCGCGGAAATCAGCGCCCTCACCGTAGCCTAACGCGACGGGGAACATCCCCGCGATCAGCGCGAGCGTCGTCATCATGATCGGACGCAGACGAATGCGCCCCGCCTGAATAAGCGCATCGCGCACGCTCAATCCACCATCGCGATGCGCCCACTTCGCGAAGTCGATGAGCAGAATCGCGTTCTTCGCCACGATTCCCATCAACATCATCACGCCAATCAGGCTCATGATGTTGAGGGTATCGCCCATGATGAGGAGCGCTACCACGACTCCAATGAGCGACAGCGGGAGTGAGATCAGAATGACCAGAGGCTCCAGGAACGATCCGAACTGCACGACGAGAATCAGGTACATCAATAGAATCGCGACGCCTAACGCGGTGATGATCGCGCCGAACATCTCGTTCTGGCTCTCGGCCTGCCCACCGACATCAATGCGGTAGCCGGGGGCGAGCGGGATGGCGTTGATGCGGCGCATCATGTCCTGCGAGACATTTCCCATCGATGCGCCGAGTACGTTGGCGCCGACGGTGACGACGCGGCGGCGCTGATAGTGGTCGATGCGCGCGGGGCCGCTTCCGGCGGTGATGGTCGCGACTTGTGAAAGTGGGACGTATGGGGTGACGCCGGTGGCTGAGGGGGCGCGAGCGCCGGTCACCATGATGGGAAGCTGCGCGAGGTCGGCGGCGTGAGCGCGCGATTCGGGGGCGAGGCGCACCTTCACATAGCGAGAGATCCCGGTGGGGTCGACCCACGTTCCGGCGTCGACGCCAGCGAAGGCGAAGCGGAGCGACTGGGCGAGTTGGCCGATGCTCACGCCTAACGACGATGCCAAGCCGCGGTTGACGCGGATTCCCAGCTCTGGGGTCTGACCTTTGGTGGAGAGGCCGACGTCGACGGCGTCGGGCGTCACGCGGGCGGAGTCGGCGACGCGGGCGGCGAGAATGGCAAGGGCGCGAGCGTCGGGGCCTTGCACCTGGAGCTGCAACTGTTTCTGGTTGCCAGCGAGGCTCCCTGCATCGTACGTGTAGGCCACCGCGCCGGTCACGTGCGAGACCTCCTGGCGGATGACCTGCCCGAAGTGCATCTGCGAAATCTTGCGTTGCTTCTTGGGCACGAGGCGCACGTAGACGTTGGCTTCGTCCACAGCGCCTGAACCGGTCGCACTCCCGACGGTTGTGTAGGTGTACGCGACCTCCTTATGCGCGCGAATCATCTGGGTGATTTCGCTGGCCTTGAGGCGCGTGAAGTCGAGCGACGATCCGGGCGGGGTCTCGATGCTGACGTTGAGCTCACTGTTGTCGGCGATGGGCGCGAAGCCAAATCCACCGAACCTCACCTGCAAGCCTAACGCGAGCACCAGCGAAGTCACCGCTATGCCGATCATCCACCAGCGATGGTCGAGGGCCCAGGCAATGATCCGCTCGTAGCGCCCGGCCTGGCGATCGAACCAGAGGTTGAAACGGTCGAGGGCACGCGCCAACGGATTGCGCCGCTCGTGCGCCTCGAGTTGTGGATCGGGCCAATAGGCCGACAACATCGGGTCGAGCGAGAACGAGACGAAGAGCGAAACGAGAACGGCGCTGGCAATCGTTAGGGCGAATGGCTTGAAGAGCTGCCCGGCGATGCCGGGCATGAAGCCCACCGGGACGAAGACGGCGACGATGGAAAATGTCGTGGCGGCGACGGCGAGCCCGATCTCGTCGGTCCCTTCGTGTGAGGCTCGCACGTGATCTTTCCCCATCTCCACGTGCCTAACGATGTTCTCGCGTACGACAATCGCATCGTCAATCAATATTCCGATGGCGAGCGAGAGTCCCATCAACGACATGACGTTGAGCGAGAAGCCAAACAGCAAGAGCGGCGCAAACGCCGTCAGCACCGACACCGGAAGTGCCAAGCCGGTAATCACCGTCGAGCGCCACGAATTCAGGAAGAGAAAGACGACCAGCACGGTGAGGAGCGCGCCTTCAAAAAGCGTTTCCTTCACGTTGTTCACGGAGCGCCGCACGCGCCCGCCGCCGTCGCGCACGAATTCCAGCGTCACCCCCGCCGGAAGCGTGGGGCGGAGTTCGTCAATGCGCTTACGAACCGCGTCGCCCACGCCGGTGGTGCTGGCGCCGCGCGATTTGACGATGTCGAGGCCAATGGCGGGTACGTCGTTGAATGAGGCGGCCGAGGTGGGTTCGGCGGCGCCCGCTTCGACGTCGGCGACCTGACCAAGCCTAACGAGTTGACCACCGCGCTGGGCCACGACCACGTCGTTGAACTGCGAGGGGTCGTCGAGACGCCCCTCGAGCCGAATCACGCGCTGCTCCAACGGCGCGTTGACCCGCCCCACCGGTGCCGCGAGATTCTGGAGCCGTACCGCGCTCACCACCTGGTCGATGCCGACCCCGGCAGCTGCAAGCGCTGACGGGCGCACATTGATATTCAGCTGCGCACTGTCGCCGCCGACGATGTTCACCTGCGCCACGCCCGAGATCGAGCGCAACTCGCCGCCGATGGTCTGATCTGCGAGCTGCGTGAGCTGCGGCGTGGAGAGGGTCTTGGACGTCAGCGCGAGCGAGACAATCGGGAGCTGCGTCGGGTCGAAGCGCGCCAGGACCGGCTCCAGAATTTCGGCCGGAAGTTGTGGACGCACCGACGTCATCGCATCGCGCACGTCCTGCATCGCCTGGTCGACGTCGCGGGAGAAGACGAATGAGATGACGATCTGCCCGAAGCCGTCGGTCGACGTCGAATTGATTTTGTCGACGCCGCTCAACCCCGAAATCTTGTCTTCGATTCTCGTCACCACCTCGCGCTCGACGACATCGGGAGCAGCGCCCGGATACGGGACGGCGATGAAGACGACCGGCGGATTGATCTCCGGAAACTCGTCGGTGCCGAGTCTGAACAACGAGGCAAGTCCGAAGACAACGAGCGCGATCATCGACACGATGGTGACGATCGGGCGTTTGATCGCAAAATCGGAGATCAGCACGGCGCGCGATGGGTGACGGCGTAAACGTGCACAAGTATGGGCAGATGCCCAGCCCCCGAAAAATGCTCAGGTGCGCAGGAGCATTCTACCGATGCGTACGCCTTTGCGCGCTCCAGCTTCTGGGCGTGAGGTCCGATCGTGACTTTGGGGATGAGCAGTGGTGCAAAACGCGCCGTCATCCCTATTTCCATACACAGGACGAAACGACGGGGAAGCGCTCTTACGGTATGGGTCCGCGCCCTACGTCGGCCCTCGTTCGAGTCTCAACCCTGTCGCTTGAAGAATTGCACGGCCCGCTCGTGTTTTTCAGCGGCTTCGCGCGATTTGAAGGTGCCGAGGTTGCGGCGCCTCCCCGTTTTCGGATCGGCTTTCTTGGAATACAAGCGATATTCGCCCGACTTGAGACGACGAATCATGATGACGTCAGCCTCGTTAGATGTGGAAGTGTGCACGACGCTCGCGGTGCGCTCGTGTAATGCGGTATCGAGCAACTCTCACGCATCATCCGTGCACGCAGAACGCCAATTCGAAGATGGAGCAGTATCAACAGTGAGAGGGTGCCGATGACGACGAGCGGTGTGAGCCGTGTACTCGCAGATTTTGTCGCGAATGCTCGATACGAGCAGCTATCGACGAACGTACTCGACGCTACAACGCGCGCCATTCTCGATTGGTGCGGCTCGGCCATGGCGGGCGCGCAGGAGGGTGAGGCCGTCATCGCGCGACGAGTCGTTAGGCAGCTCGGCGAATCGTCCCAGTCGAGTGTGTTTGCGGGGGAGCGCTCATCGGCGGTGGGAGCGGCGTTGGCCAATGGCATCGCCTCACACATCCTGGAACTCGACGATGTGCACAAAGGATCGACGTTGCACGCCGCGGCACCGGTGATTCCCGCAGCACTCGCGGTGGCCGAGCGGGAACACGCCAGTGGTCGCGACTTTCTCCTCGCGGTCGCGTTAGGGTATGAGGTGGCGCTCCGCGTCGGCGAGGCGGTGAATCCGGCGCACTATCGCTTCTGGCACCCGACGGGGACGGCGGCGACGTTCGGCGCGGCGGCAGCGGCCGGATCGCTCATGCGCCTAACGCCGGCGCAGATGCTCGACGCGCTGGGGAGCGCCGGAACGCAAGCTGCCGGTCTCTGGGAGTTCAACGCCGACGGGGCGATGAGCAAGGCGCTGCACCCGGGAAAAGCGGCCGCCAATGGGGTGCTCGCCGCAGACCTCGCCCGCGAGGGATTCACGGGCGCAACGCGAATTCTCGAAGGGGATCGTGGCTTCTTCCGCGCGACCGCCGAGCGGTACGACGAGTCGCGCATCACCGATTCGTTAGGCACGCGCTGGAAGGTGCTGGAGAACTGCTACAAGCTGCATTCGTGTTGCGGCCACACGCACACGGCCATCGATGTCTCGCTCGATTATCGTCGCGCACACCGCTGGCACACCGCCGAGGCGCTCCACTCCCTCGCTCGCGTCGATGTGGAGACGTACGCGCAGGGGTTCGAGATCGTGAAGGCGCTGAATCCCACGACGCCCTACCAGGGCAAGTTCTCACTCCGCTACTGCGTTGCGGCCGCGTTGCTGGAAGGACAAGTGGGGCTCGCGCAATTCAGCGCCGACAGATTTGCAGCTGACGGGCTGGTCGCCGGCACGCTGGCGAAGCTCCTCTCCCGAGTCCAGGTACGCGTTGCATCCGACCTCACGGCGCAATATCCCGCCGAATGGGGGACGCGGATCACCTTCGTCGCGAAGGATGGGACGCGAGAGGTTCGCGAGGCGCAATTCCCCCGCGGCAACCCAGAAAATCCAGTCTCCACCGAGGCGCTTGCGGAGAAGCTTCGGGCGTTGGTCGCACCGCGTTACGACGACGCGACAGCGCAACGCGCGATCGACACGGTGCTCGGATTGAAGCGTGTCGAGGACATGGCGCTCCCATTTGCACCACTCGCCAGCGCGCGCGCATCGCGAGAGCTTGTCTCTGCATGAACGAGATAAACCCACGGAGTCGTGACCACGGCGAAATCCGCGAGGCGGTCCGTGCCGCGTGCGCCCCGTACGACAGCGCCTATTGGCAACGCATCGAGCGGGAGTCGGCATACCCGGAAGAGTTTGTCCAGGCGCTGACTTCCGCCGGATGGCTCGCGGCGCTCATCCCTGAAGAATTCGGCGGCGGCGGACTTTCGCTGACCGAAGCGTCGATCATTCTCGAAGAGATCAATCGCTCGGGGGCGAATTCGGGGGCGTGCCACGCGCAGATGTACACGATGGGGACGGTGTTACGGCACGGCTCCAACGAGCAAAAGCAGCACTACCTCCCGCGCATTGCCGCCGGCGAACTGCGACTGCAGTCGTTCGCCGTCACCGAGCCGGTAACGGGGACCGACACCACCAAGACACGCACCACCGCCGTTAGGCGCGGCGACCGATACGTGGTGAATGGCCAGAAGGTCTGGATCTCGCGTGTGCAGCACTCCGACCTGATGCTCCTGCTTGCGCGTACGACGCCGCTCGAGCAGGTGACGAAGAAATCGCTTGGTCTCTCGGTGTTTCTCGTCGATTTGCGCGAGGCGCAAGCGCGCGGGCTCCGCGTGCGCCCTATCGACAACATGGTGAACCACGAGACGAACGAGCTGTTCTTCGAGGATTTCGAGATTCCCGCCGAAGCGCTCATTGGCGAAGAGGGCAAGGGCTTTCGCTACATCCTCGATGGAATGAACGCCGAGCGAATTCTCATTGCGGCGGAGTGCATCGGCGATGGATTCTGGTTCATCGATCGGGCGCGTCGTTATGCATCGGAGCGCGTGGTCTTCGACCGTCCCATCGGCATGAATCAGGGGGTGCAGTTCCCGATTGCGCGCGCGTACGCCAACGTGCGCGCCGCCGACCTGATGCGCTACGACGCCGCGCGTCTCTTCGACGCCGGACAGCCTTGCGGCGCCGAGGCAAACATGGCCAAACTGTTGGCAGCAGATGCGTCGTGGGAATCGGCGAATGTCTGCCTGCAGTCACATGGCGGTTTCGGATTCGCTGCCGAATACGACGTCGAGCGCAAGTTTCGCGAAACTCGCCTCTATCAAGTCGCCCCGATCTCGACCAATCTCATTCTCTCGTACCTGGGCGAGCACGTGCTGGAACTCCCGCGTTCTTTCTAGCCACGATGACACTCTCTGCACAACGCTTCGCACGCAGTATGCTCTTCGTTCCGGCGTCGCGCCCTGACATGATTGCCAAGGCGGTACGGAGTGATGCCGATGCGGTTTGCATCGACCTCGAGGACGCCGTCGCACGCGATCAGAAAGAGTCGAGTCGCAAGAACGTCGTCCACGCGCTCAAGGCGCTCGACTTTGGCGTTCGAACGCGAATCGTGCGGGTGAACGCACTCGATACGATGTGGACATATCGCGACGTGGTCGATGTCATCGAGACGTCGGGCGCTTTTGTCGACGTCATCATGCTTCCCAAAACGCGAAGTGCAGCTGACGTCCAGTTTCTCGACCTCCTCCTGACGCAAATCGAAGCGCGCTGCGGCATCGGCAAGCGTATTGGCATCGAGGCGCAGATTGAATCGGCGAGCGGCTTTCTCAATGCCGCACAAATCGCATCATCGTCCACTCGGCTCGAAGGACTGATCTTTGGCATGGGCGACTACGCGGCTTCGATGCACATGCCACTGGCGAGCATCGGGGCCGAGGACGAACACGACGCAGCGTATCCGGGGCACCGGTGGCATGCGGTGCTGCATACCATCGTTGCAGCTGCGCGCGCCAACGGTCTCCGTTGCATGGACGGGCCATTTGCGAACTATCGCGACGAGGGTGGACTCGTGAGGGCGGCTCGTGCCGCGCGCGCCATGGGCTTCGATGGAAAGCAGTGTATTCACCCGGCGCAGCTGGCGATCGTCAACCAGACCTTTGCGCCGTCGGCCAGCGAAGTCGAATGGGCGCGGCGTGTCGTCTCCCAGTACGAGAATGCCGTCAACGACGGAAACGGCGCCGTCGGGAGTGACGGGATGATGATCGACGCCGCGAACTTGCGCATGGCCCACACCACACTGCGGGCCGCTGGCGCCCTAACGATGCGCGACCTTGAGGAAAAGCAATGAGCAACGAAACCGGTCGCTGCTATGAGGACTTCGCCGTCGGACTGGTGATGAAGCATCCAGTAGGGCGTACGGTCTCCAATGTCGACAACACCTGGTTCTCACTCCTAACGAACAACAGCAACCCAATCCACTTCGATCGCCACTACGCCGCGCAGACCGAGTTCGGCCAGCCGTTGATGAATTCCACGTTTACGCTGGCGCTCGTCGTTGGACTTTCGGTGAGTGATATCTCGCGGCACGCGGTGAATCTGGGATGGGAAGAGATCACGCTTCCGGCGCCGGTCTTCGAGGGTGACACGATTTACGCGCAATCGGAAGTGTTGAGCATGCGCGAGTCCAAGTCGCGTCCGACCATGGGTGTTGTGCAGGTGAAGTCGACGGGCTTCAAGCAGGATGGTACCGTCGTCATCACGTTTCGCCGCACGATTCTCGTGTACAAGCGCGGCCATGTCCCCGACCGTCCAATTCCCACGTCAGTGAAATGAATGAACCGCTCCCCTTTGAGGGACTACGCGTAGTTGCGGTTGAGCAGGCGGTGAGTGGCCCGTTCTGCACTCGGCAGTTTGCCGATCTCGGTGCAGAGGTCATCAAGATCGAGCGCCCGGATGGTGGCGACTTCGCCCGAGCGTACGACGGCGCCCTGAACGGCGTGTCGGCGTATTTCGCGTGGCTCAATCGTGGCAAGAAGAGCCTCGTGCTCGACCTAAAGAAGGACAGCGATCTCGCGCGCCTGCGCGAGTTGGTGCTCGGTGCTGACGTCTTCGTGCACAACTTGGCACCAGGCGCAATTGAGCGAATGCGGTTGGGGTACGACGCGCTTGCGGAGGCGGCGCCGCGACTGATCTGGGTCGGGATCTCGGGATACGGTCCAAACGGACCATATCGCGACAAAAAGGCGTACGACATGCTGATTCAGGCCGAGGCGGGGGTGGTCTCGATGACCGGGACGCCTAACGAGCCGGCAAAGGTGGGCATCAGCGTCGCGGATATCGGGGCAGGGATGTACGCATATTCCAGCGCAACTGCCGCGCTCTATCGCCGCGAGCGCACGGGAATTGGCGATCGTATCGACATCTCGATGTTCGAGTGCATGACCGAGTGGATGATGCCGCCCATCTATACACTCATCGGCACCGGCAAGGCGCCATCGCGCGCAGGGCTCCGGCACAACATGATCGTCCCGTATGGCGCCTACGCCTGCGCGGATGGGAGTGTGCTCTTCGCCATCCAGAGCGACCGCGAGTTCCGCCGGTTTTGTGAGCACGTCCTGCTGGACGCGACGGTTGCTGACGATCCGCGTTATGGGGAGAACGCGCAGCGTCTCGCCAACCGGGAGACGCTCGAGGCAATCATTGCCGACTCGTTAGGCACTGTGTCCGTTACCACGGTGGTCTCGCGGCTCGAGGCCGGCGGCATCGCCAACGCCGTGGTCAATGATGTCGCCGACGTTGCGTCGCACGCGCAGCTGGGGGCGCGTGAGCGGTGGACGACAGTCGAGACGTATGCCGGCGTGGTACCGGCGCTGATTCCGCCGCACAATCTGGCGTCGTCGCCGTCGCGGATGGGGCGGGTGCCGGGGTTAGGAGAGCAGGCTACGCCAGAGCCCCGCGACGAGCACCGTGACCATCAGAGCCGGCGTTCGGCGCCTCACGCCTAACGCTTCGTTGTGGCGCGAACCTGATACGCCATCCAGCGGCGCCACTCTTCGTCCAATCGCGGTAGCTCCGTAGGTATTGCGCGCGCTGACGCGAGCGCCGCCGTCGTCGGCTTGCCCGTCATCTGTGCATCGAGCAGTTGTCCAATGAAGGGGAGCCCTTCGCGCACGGCCAGATAGTGCGCGAACACCAGCGCCTGCGCGTCGAACAGGGCGCCACCAGCGAGCCCCATCATCGGGCGCTCGCCTCCGCGCTGGCTGCCGGCGCCGCGTCCATAGCCGCCGCGACCGCCGCCACCCATGCCGCCGCCACCCATGCCGCCCATGCCCCCACGTCCGCGCCCGCCGCCTCCCATTCCACCCATTCCGCCGCCGAAGCCACCGCCCCCTCGAGTGCCACCGGCGCCTTCTCCGCCTCCAGGGCGACGCTCGCCTTCGCCGCGTCCACCCTCGCGCGCCACCTCGCGAAAGACGTTAGGCGGCCGCGACATCGAAAAGAATTGCGCGAGCGGATAGAGCGAGTCAGTAGCCATCAGTTGCCGCGAGACGAAGTCGATACGCGCCGAGTCGGCCGTGAGCCCAAGGAGGGCGCTCTCTCCCCACGCCGGGACGCGCATGTCGATCGACTCGCCGGTTGATTGCGCGCTGGTGGCCGCGCGCGCATTCAACGCCGAGGCGCGCGCGGAAGCCCACGCGCGAATGACGGGGCGAAGTGGCATCGCGGCGAATTGGCCGCGACTGGCACCGCGCAGCTCGTTAGGCACGCGAGTCGGTGCGTCTCCACGCTCGCCATCCCGCCCGCCATCCCGTTCGCCTCCGCGCGCGCTGCGCTGCCCGCCATCAGGCGACGGGAGAGCGTCTCCAAACTCGATTGTCACGAGCGGCGTTGCGGTGCGCGGCAAAACGGGCGTCGTGATCGCGGCGTCACCGTATGGAGCCGGGCGCGCAACAGCGATCTGCACGAAAATAGGCGGCGTGCCAAAGAGCTCTCGAAAGAGAGAATCCTCACGCGCAAGCTGCGGTAGGAGTGCGGCGAGTTCGCGTTTCGAGCGTGCCGAGATCTCGAACGCGTCGCCGCGCGACACCCACGTCGACTCACTGCCCACCATCCGCAGCTCTGCCTGGACATTCGCGATCGCAGCGGGTGAAGGACTCGGAGCGCCGCCGCGATTCCCCGAGGAGCAAGCGGCGTTGAGCGCAGCAATGATGGCCACCACACGCCGACTGGCGTGCGCTCGGGCGTTACAGGACGGCATACGACGACATCTCGAGTAGTTCGGGAGAGCGGCGATCGCGATTCTCTGCGGCGCACGTGGGAGCGGTAGGCACGTGCTCTATCAGCGTCTACACCTCAGCCCAACACTTCCCCGTTCAGATTTTCGTCACCATCGGCGAGCGAATAGCCAGAGTCGCCGCATGATACGGCCAGCCTAACGCATCTGCCCCGCCTAACGACTCGTCCTCGGCTTCGGTTGCGCCTTCCATCGCGCGCGCTCAGCAACCGCGACGGCGACGCGCGAGTCCGCCGTCCCGTAATACAAGAACCACTTCCCCTTGAATGGGACGAGCGCTTCGACGAAGGTGGTCCCGTCCTTGTATTGACCGCTTCGCTCGTACGCTTCAGTCGGACGTATGAAGGGAGTCGTTGCGCGCGCGAGCAGCTTGATGGGATTGTTGGCATCGAAGAGCGCCTGCGCGCCCGTGTACATGCGCGACGGAACGGACGCCTCGCCGTAGCTCGCATCGTTTCCGGCGTTGTACATCATGACGATGCCACGCGATGTGAGGAGCGGTGGCGGCCCGGCCTCGACTAACCACGAATCGAAGTACCCAGGGCGAGGCGAAAGCACCTTGAGCGGCTTTCCGTTCGCATCCTCGATCGGACTCCAGTGAATCAGATCGTCCGACGTTGCAATCATCACGTCGGGGACGTTGAAGTACATCCAATACTTGCCGTTCACGCGCGTTGCGACGATGCGATCGCCAACGATGCGCGACAGAATCGCTCCTGACTTCGTTTCCATGTCGAGATACTTGCCGTCATCAGCGAGCGCGAAGGCCGGGCCGTGCTTCTCCCAGTGTTCAAGATCCGTCGAAGTGGCGATCGCGAGGCGCGGGACTTTGCGATTCCATTGGGTGTACGTGAGCACGTAGCGGCCATCGTCGGTTTCCACCAAGCGCGGATCCTCCACGCCACCGGGCCACTCGTTCTCCTTCTGTCCATCGTTAGCCGGAAAGAGCACTGGCGTCGGCCGACGCGTGAAGTGTACGCCATCATCGCTTTCGGCGAAGCCGAGTCGAGAAGTGTGGCCCCCGATGATCGTATCGCCCGTGGCGTCCTCGGCACGATAGAGCATCACGACCTTGCCGTTGCGGACAACGGCAGCCGGATTGAACGTCGCAAATTCCTCCCACTTCACATCGCGATTGCCCATTGGCGAATGAAAGGCCGACGAAGGGCGTGGCGCGATGATCGGGTTGGCGCTCGGTTTGGAAAACGCTGGATACATCCATGGCTCGACGCCTTTCACGCCTGACGACTGCGCGTGCGCGCAATTAGCCAGCACGTGGAAAGCGCTCAAACTCAGCGCCATCAGCAGTGCAGCCCGACGCGTCGGTCTGGCGATCGGAGTGCCTAACGATTGAGACATGGACTATTCCGTGCGATGGCGAACGATTCCGAACGCGAGCGTGCGCGACGGAATGGGTTGACCGTTCTTGTCTCGCCCCTGCAGCGTGGCTCGGAAGACGCCCTCGCCGATGGGATGCGCCGGCGATGTCATCAGGTCCCAGCGCCTAACGCCACCCGTCCCCGTGGGGAGTGCGGTGAGAAGCATACCGTCTGCGCGAAAGATCAGGACGAGTGCGTTTGCAGGAACATTCAAGAATGCTACGTGTGTTTTGTCAGCGATCGTGATTGAGAAGGCATCGGCCGCCCTTGTTCTCGCGACGATGGATGGGAGCGGAGCGCCAGCGTTCTTGACTTCGACAACTTCAGTGCCCTTGGAACTGACATCCATGAGCGGAGAAAGTGCCTCCGCGAGTGAAGGGTCGAGATTGACTCCCGACTTGAACGCTTCAGCCGCTTCTGAAAAGTTGCGCTGTCGCGCGAGGAGCATTCCATAGTTGAACCATGAAATGGCGCGACTCGGTTCTTCCTGAAGCGCGGTGCGGTACTCGTGTTCCGCTTCGCGATCGCGCCATTGCGACGTCAGGAAGTCGGCGTACTCGGCGCGGATCCACGCCAACGCTGGTTGCAGGTTGAGCGCGCGCTGGTACAGCGTGTCGATCTGGCCAGCGGGGCGATCGGTAAAGAGATAGCTCTGCGCGAGGGCGCGCATCGCCTCGGCACGGGTAGAGTCGGCGCGAATGCTTGCTTCGAGCGGCGCGATCGCGTCTGCGGCACGCCCCACTTGCAGGTAGGTCCCACCCAAAAGAAAGAGTGCATCGCTTCGGGTGCGATTGCCGCCCAGGGCGTCGCGGAGTGCATCGGCGGCGTCTCCCATGGCGCGGCCACGCTTCGCGAGCGTTGTCTGTATCACCTCGGCCATGGCCGTGTAGATACGTCCCTCTGGGCCTAACGAATCGCGAGGGTAGTACGCTTCCACCTTGAGCGCGCTGGCCCGCGATGTATCGCGGCGCGCGAGCGTGCTGCTGTCCCTGACGACGCGAATCCAGTGGTCCGTGAAGGCGCTGTGCACTTGCCGCTCACTCACGTTAGGCATGTGACAGCGCACGCAGTCGCTCCCTCCCTGATGCACGGCGAGATTAGGTGACGTGTGTAGTCGTTGCGCGAGCGCGGCCGCCGCGTGGCATTGCGCACAGGACGCATTGCGGGGGACGGAGTCCGCGCTCGCGCCATGCGGGTCGTGGCACGTGGCGCATTCCAGCGGACGCGCCGTCGTGCGTGTGGCAATGAAGCATTTGCTGCGACGCAGACGCGCGGCGTGCGACACAATGTCGATTGAGCCTTTCGTGTTGAAGAAGGCCCAGGTGTCACGCAGAGGGCGCGACGGGATGTAGTCGAACTCTGACTTCCCCTCGCGCAGCACGCTGACCGATGTGTGCACGTGGCACTGCTCGCAAACGTCGAGTCGCCTCTCGATCGAGAGACGCTTGGGATTGACGATGGTGTGATCGAATCCGCTGTCGACGGGAGCCTTCGAGCTCCGCTCCTGCACGTGCAGTGCGCCAGGACCATGACAGCGCTCGCACCCAATCCCGCTTCGGAGGACTTGATATTTGCCTTCGAGGTGTGGGTACGGCTTTGGATAACTAGAGTGACACGCGATGCAACGATCGGGAAGGACACGATCGAAGCGAGCGTTATCGATATCGTATCCGGGGCTCATGTCCCAACCGCTGCTGCGGTACCAGGTGAGGGGAAGCTGGTAGAGTCGTCCGTTCTCCTGCGTGAAGTACGATCGCGCGACTCGTCCGCTTCCCATGACATAGTCAACGCGGCGCGTGAGTTCGTTTAAGCGCCCACCGTCGGCCCCTTTGATGAACTCAGTCTGATATAGCTGCCCACCTGAATCTGTGACTGTGTAGAAGAGTCCCGTACGCAGATGCAGGATGGCGCTGTCGAGCCTCGATTCGACCGCGGTGCCGCTGCGCCACGCATGAAACGACTGCGCCATGCTCTTCGGGGCGTAGCTGCTTCCCTCCTTTTGATGGCACGCAATGCATGCGGAGTCTCCAACGTAGGCCGTGACATTGGTGACGTTGCGAAACGACGGCGAGGGTTCGTCGTGTTCGACGTAGTTGGCCGTTGCTTTACGATCGCCGCCGCAGGCAATGGCCGCGATGACAAAAAGCGCGAGAGAGCTGAGTCGAGCGAAATCGCGATCTGCGACGGCGTGCATGCGGGAGTGGTTCGAGGAACGCGAGGTGCGGCGCTCCAATAGTATCGCCCGTCACGGTGTCACGTTTGGCAGGAGATTCTGAAAGCTTCTAGGAGCCTTCTTCGAGCGCACGCAGTGCACGCAAGGTATTGCGTCGTTTCATCCCTGCTGTCCAGAGGGCGCGCCGCGCCGGGAGTTCGCGAAGAACTCGCTCCATCGTGAAGCTTGCGGGGTCGAGCGAGTCGGAAAGTTCTTTCCAGTCAAGCGGCGTCGACACGCTTCCGGGCTCGTGAGGGCGCACGGAGAATGGTGCGGCCACGCTCTTTCCTTCGACGTTCTGCAGGTAGTCCACGTAGACGGCGCTCTTCGGACGCTTTTTCACCGCTCGCACCACGGTACTCTCGTTCGGGTGCGCGTCCGCAATGCGCGTCGCGATCAGTTCAGCCACCAGACGACCACTCTCGTACGATGTATGCGCGGGGAGCGGGACGTAGATGTGGAGCCCGGACGCTCCCGATGTTTTGAGCGCCCCGGTAAGCGAGGAGCGTTGCAGCTCCTCGTGCACAAAGCGCGCAACGTCGACGACGCGCGAGAACGGAGCGCGATCGCCCGGATCGAGATCGAGGATGGTGTAATCGGCATCATCGATAGTCGGAACGCGCGAGTGCCACGGATGCACTTCGATACACCCTAACTGCACGCAGTAGAGAAGTGTCGCGACATCCCCGCCAATCAAGCGCATGGCGCCTTCGGCGTTGCTCGCATCTACTCGTTCACTGCGCACACCCTCAGGGACTTTCGGTGGCGCGTTCTGCTGGTAGAAGGGTTCGGCGTCGACGCCATCGGGGTAGCGCTTCAGCACCAACGGACGCCCCTTGATGAAGGGGAGTATCGCCGGCGCGACGGCGGCGTAATACGACATAAGGTCGCCTTTCGTAATGCGCGACTTCGGAAAGAAAACCTTGTCGAGCGAGGTGACGTCGAGTGCAGCGTTGCGCCCGAGCGCGAGGCGGCCATCTCCCCCTTTCGCCTCAATGCTCGCGATCGCCTTGCCGGCACTTCCCACGCGCGGCACCGACACGCTCGCGCGCCTAACGACTCTCTTGGACTTCGCTGGTTTCATCTGCGTGGCCGCGACTTTCGTGGGGCGGGCATGTGAGCGCGCGCTCTTGATCATCCCGGTGCGCTCCCGTCGAACATCCTTCGCATCTTTGTCATCGCGAATGCCGAGGAATATTGGCTGCCGCAGTCTTCCGTCCTTTGTCCATTCATTGAACTTGACCTCCACCACGACCTGTGGCCGAGTCCAATGCGGTCGCTCGTTTGTATGAGGCTGCTCTGTGAAGGGTGATGTCTTGCGTTCGAGTGGTTTCAGCAAGTCGTACATCTCGCGCAATCCGCGATTTGTAAAGCCACCTCCGGTGTGGCCGGCGTAGACGAAGTCACCGTGATTGTCGAAGTAGCCAAGGAGGAGCGCGCCGATGTGCTGCCGCGTGCGCCGCGGCTCGGTCCAACCCCCTACCACAAGCTCCTGTCGCCCCTCGATCTTGAGCTTGAGCCAGTGCGGAGAGCGCCTACCCGGTGTGTAGGGCACGTCCATGCGCTTCGCCATGATTCCTTCCCACCCTTCGCGACGCGCGCGCTGCATCAGCGCATCGCCATCGCCCGGGAAGCTCTCGCCTAACAAGAGCGACGATTGACGCCCGAGGCGCCGGGGAGAGAGGATGCGCTCCAGCGCACGGCGCCGAACGCGCCATGGATCGTCGATCAGAATGTCGTCGCCTAACGCAAGCAGGTCGAGCCCGACGAGTCGCGCCGGTGATTCGTGTACGTGCCGCGCGATGATGTCGGAATCGCGCTGGTGGAGGCGTTCCTGAAGCGCCTGAAATCGCCCGAGCTCGTCCCCGTTGCGAGCGACAATCTCGCCGTCGAGCACGAAGTCCGCGCCTAACGACTTCGAGAGGCGTAGCGCCGACTCGACTATTTCGGGAAACTGCTTCGCCTTGTCGATCCCGTTGCGCGTACGAAGCTCCACTCGGCGTGGCGTGGCAAACGCCAGGACGCGCACGCCGTCATACTTTGGCTCGAAGGTCCACTCCGACCCGCCTGGAATGGCATTCCCCACCGATGCCAGCATCGGGGAGAGGGAAGTGACTCCCTTCGCGTTAGGCACTGCGCGCCTGTCGCGAGCGCTTGGAGGCGAGTTTCGTCTTCGCGGCGCGACGTGGCGCCGGTTTCACCTCGCCTGATGACCGGCGACTGCGGCGCCCTTTCCCTCTCTCGAGCGACGCCTGCAAACGCGACATGAGGTCAAGAACCTTGCCGTCATCGGTCTCCTTCTCTGGCGCCTCCAACGTCACCTTCTTTCCCTTGGCCTTGGCATTGATGATCCGCATGAGGTTCGCGCGATACTCATCCGTGTACTTCGTCGGCTCGAAGTTCGCGGCCAGGCTCTTGACGAGCTGTATTGCCATCGACCGTTCGGCAGGACGCACTTCGGACGACGCGGGAAAGTTGTACTCGTTAGGGTCGATCACTTCGTTGGCGAAGCGCATGATCTCGAGGACGAGCGCGTCACCAACGACGTGGAGCCCGGCGAGGTGCTGGCTCTGTCGCATGATGATCTTTCCGATCCCTACACTCGACGTCTCGCGCATCGCTTCTCGCAGCAGGGCGTAGGCTTTTTCGCCTCCTTTTGAAGGAACGACGAAATACGGCGTCTCGAAGTAGCGTGGGTCGATCTCGCTCTCAGGGACAAAATCGCAAATGTCGATCGTGCGCGAAGACTCGAGCGCTGCGGCCTTGAAGTCGTCGTCGCTCAGGACGATGAACTTTCCTTTGGTGTATTCGTATCCCTTGACGATGTCACTCCAAGGTACCTCCTCGCCTGACGCAGCGATGCGTTGATACTTCACCGGCGAGTTGTCTTCTGCATTCAATAGTTTGAATGAGATGTGGTCGGCTCGCACTGCCGTGCGCAGTTCGACGGGGACGTTCACGAGTCCGAAGTTGATTGAACCTTTCCAGATCGAAGCCATGGCGCCAATTCCGATATGAATCCGAAGTGACCAGCCCTCCGGATACGATACCCTGAAATGGGAGCAAGTGCACGTGATGTGGAAAACATTGCATGGCTGCGACTGGTTTTGATTGACGCCTAACGAGCGCCTCTATCTCTTTAGGGGAACACGTACTGTTCTCGGGAGTGGAGACGCCCTGAAAACACCATCGGCCACCGCGCAGTACGACGCGCGGTGGCCGATCTCAAACGGTGTGGAGCGCTTATACCACGAACATCGCGACGGCGGCGCCAATCATGACGACCGTTGTTGCCATCACGGTGACTCGTCCGAGTCGTGACGATGGCTGCCCGTTCATCAGGGTCTTGTCGGATGCGGCGAGGAGAATCCCGATAAGCAACACGGGGGCGAGGAGCCCGTTGATCACCGCAGTCCAATAGAGCGCCTTCACCGCGCTCACGTTGAGAAAGTCGATGACGACTCCGCACGCGAGCGAGCCGAAGATGACGGCGTAGAACGCCGGAGCGCGACGAAGGTGCTCGTCTATCCCTTGCGGGAAGCCGACCAACTCGGAGAGTGCATACGCCGCTGAGCCCGCGAGTGTCGGAATGGCAAGAGCGCCGGTTCCGACGATCCCCACGAGATAGAGCAGAGAGGAAAACTTTCCCGCGAGCGGCTCCAGTGCCTGCGCGACTTGTCGCCCACTGTCGATCTCCGTGATCCCCGCCGGGTGCAACGTGATGGCCGTGGTGAGGATGATGAAGAACATCGCGAGGTTCGAGAAGAACGTCCCAATCCCCACGTCAAGCTTGCGGCGCGTGATCTCGACCTGGCTGGCACCGCGTCGTGCGTCCAGGCTCGTTCGACCGATCGCTTTTTCTTCTTCGACTTCCTGCGACGCCTGCCAGAAGAAGAGATAGGGAGAGATGGTAGTGCCGAGAATCGCGACGAGGGTCGACCAACCGTTGGACGTACGCGGAAGTTTGGGAATGAAGGTATCGTGTGCAACCTTTCCCCAGTTAGGTCCGACGAGGAAGGCAGTTATCACATACGCGAACAGGACAAGCGCGAGCCACTTGAGCACGTTGGCCAGCGTTGCATAGCGAAGCCTAACGGTGGCGATGCCGATGGCGGCGGCAAAGACAAAGACGAAATAGTGCGAGTCGAGTGACGACACGAGCTCCGCCGCATCGGCCATCCCCGCCAGATCAGCTCCGATGTTGATCGCGTTGGCGACAAACAATAGAAGGCAGACGCCTCCCAGCACCGGACGAGGAAAGCGTTCCTCGAGGGCACCCATCAGTCCCTTGCCGGTCACCATCCCGATACGGGCGCACATGCTCTGCACCGCCGCCATCAGCGGCCACGTGAGAATGGCGGCCCACAGGAACGACGTCCCGAATTGCGCGCCAGCGATCGAGTACGTCGCGATCCCCGATGGATCGTCATCGGCCGCGCCGGTCACAACGCCGGGACCTAACGCATTCCAGAATCGCGACACGAGTCCTTCGCGGCGGGTCTCAGTCATTTCTCGTCAGAAAAAGAAAGTCATCCGGACCAATCCGGTCGCGATTGCGCGACGTAGCCTCGCGTCGGGACCGGGTAGGGCATTCTCGCCCTCCCCAAAATCCTCTTCTATGGAGTATCGACATGAAGAAGTGGCTATCGGGGCGTGCGCGAGTTGCCCCAACACTCATTGCGGTCGCCGTGATCGCAACGGTTGCAACTGCGGGAGTTGTTCTCGCATCGGATCACCAGGACACACCGTTCGTTGAGTTGTCACCCCGGTACGACGTGAACGACGTCTACGCCTTTCCTGCCTCCACACCTGGGCGCGTCGTCCTCGTACTCGGCACATCGTCACCGCTTACACCAGCAAATACGCCGTCGTTCACCTTCGGTACCGTCGATCAGGAACTGTACCAAATAAAGATCGATAACAACGGCGACGCGATGGAAGACCTCGTCTTCCAAGTCTCATTTACCGGTGGTCCCGGTCAGCAGCAGGTGCGCTTCGTCGGCCCGGTCAAGCCTAACGAGATCGGTACCTCGAACACGATGGTCGCCAAGGGTCCTGGGGTTACGGGCCCACTCAATAAGGTCATGATGGACGACGGGATGAAGTTCTTCGCCGGTCCCCGCGACGATCCGTTCTTCATCGATCTCGAACAGTTCTTCCGCATCCTCCCCGATCGCCGCCCGTCCACCGGTCCGCTATCGCAAATCCCGTCGACGCCGAGTGCGTCCTCGTTCCGCGACGACAAGGCGGTCGACTTCGTGCGCGGCTTCAACGACATGGCAATCGTCATCGAGGCCCCGATCTCTCTCCTCGTCGCCGACCCGAAGAACCCCACGAAGTTCGGCGTGTGGGGAACGACCAGCCGCGCCCGCGCCGGGAACTGATCCTTCCGCATCACACACCCACAAACACCAATAGGAGCACACAGCAATGATGTGGAAGCAGACTTCTCGCGCCGCACTGACTGCATTCGCGCTCTGCCTAACGGCGGTCGCCTGCAGCGATCGCCAGGACAGCGGGAGCATCATGTCGCCAAACAGCGCATCCAATCCATCGGTCTCCGGAATCACGTACGACCAGGTGGAGTTCCTCGGCAATCCGCTCGTGAGCGAAGTGACAATCGTCAAGGCGAATCACGATGCGTACAACCAGACGCAACCCTACAACTCGGCAACATTCCGTCCGCAGACGGAGCAGTTCGTGACATCGTTTGGTCGTCCGCAATCGCTGGCAACCACGTTAGGGTCAGTTCTCTATCCCGACATCCTCGTTGTCGACCCGTCGAAGGATCCAGCGACGGCGGGATGGCTCTCGTGGGCCCTCGCCAACGGGTGGGGTGGACGCAAGCTCACCGACGACGTCGTCGACCTGGGCCTCACCGCAATCTTCTCGTCGTTCCTGAATCCGCAGGGCGCGTTGTGCCAGCCGTTCAAGCTCCCGCTCTGCACCGACAACGTGAATGCGAACGACGTCGCATTCAGCAATACCTTCCCGTACCTCGCCTCACCGCACTAAGCAGCGATAACAGGCGCCGACTCAGCGAGTGATCGCCGAGCCGGCGCCTTTCATTCTTTCCGTTGAGGACCGAAGGATGACCTACCGCAATCGCGCCATCGTTGCCTTGGTAGTCTCGTTGGCTGCCGCCTCGGGCATCGTGATGCACCGAGCCGGCGCGGGGCGCGCCCAGCCGCCCCAGCGTGCGGCGATCGCAAGCCTAACGACCGACTCCGCGACTACGTCTCACTTTCTCTCGGAAAACGAGATCCGGGAGAAGGACATCGCCTTCTTCGAGCGACGCGTCGCCGAGGACAGCAACAGCGCGACGGACCGTCGAATGCTCGCGGCACTCCTGATGGGGCGGGCGAGGGCATCTGGCGCGCTGAGTGATTATTCGCGTGCTGAACAGCTCTTGCGAGCGTCACTGGCAATCCGCGAACAGCGAAATAGTGAAACGTTCGCACTGCTCGCCAATGCGTTGTTGGCGCGGCACGACTTCGTTGGCGCGCTGGCCGTCGCACAGCATGCTGACTCGATCGATCCAGGCGTACCGGCGCAGATTGCGTTGTTGGGTGAAGTGGAGTTGGAGCTGGGGGACTACGACGCGGCACAGCGTCATTTCTCGCAACTGCGATACAATCGCGACCAGTACACAATCGCCGCGCGCCTCGCACGTTGGCACGAACTCACCGGGAACGCCGATAGTGCGCGCACACTTCTCAAGCTGGCAGTCACTCGCGTGTCGAAGCGTGACGATCTCCCGCGCGAACAAGTGGCGTGGTTTCACTACCGATTGGGGGAACTGGAGATGCGCGCAGGTGCGCTCGACGAGGCCGCTGCGTCGTATAGCCGAGGACTCGCAATATTTCCTGAAGACTATCGAATCCTTGGTGCGCTGGCGCGTCTGTCTGCGGCTCGTGGCGATTTTCATCGCGCCATCGAGTATGGGAATCGCGCCGTCGCCATCCAGCTCGATCCGGCGACGTTAGGCACCATCAGCGAGAGCTACGCCGCGTTAGGCGACACGGCGCAGGCTCGGGAATACGCGCACGCCATGACCTTGAGTGCGCTCAAGCAGCCTGGCCCGATTCATCGCGCCTGGGGTTTGTTCCTGCTCGATCACGGCACCCCCGCCGACGCTCGTCGCGTGCTGGCTAAAGTGCGCCGTGAGCTTGAGACCCGCCATGATGTGTATGGATATGACCTCCTTGCATGGGCGCTCCACCGGCGGGGTGATGACCGCGCTGCCAAGGTCGCGATGGAGCGCGCGCTTTCGCAGCATACGGAGGACGCCCAACTGTTCGCGCACGCGGCCGTGATCGCGCGCTCGTTAGGTGACGAACCTCAGGCGCAGCGCTACTTCGCAGAGGCGCGCGGAGTAAATCCAATGTATCGCCTCGGCGCTCACTCTTTGGTCGCACTTGCCTCAGACTCGGTCGCGAAGGTGAAGCATGGGTGAGATTGCGACGTACATCGAGCTTGGCTTCCGGCACATCACCGATCTTCAAGGTGCCGACCACATCCTGTTCCTACTCGCACTCGCCGCGATCTATCGTTTTCGAGACTGGCGCGACTGCGTCTGGGTGGCGACGGCGTTTACCATCGGCCATTCGTTGACGCTGGGATTGGCCGTCACGAACATCGTCCATTTTCCCGACCGCGTCATCGAGTTCCTGATCCCGCTGACGATTCTTGCGACAGTGCTGGAGAACCTGATCGTTAGGCAGCGCGGTCAAGGGCTGCGCGGTGGCGCGTATCGACCAGTGCTGGCCGGTGTCTTCGGACTTGTCCACGGAGCGGGATTCGCCAACTACCTGCGCGAGCTCTTCGTGAGCGAGGTGGCGCTCCCACTCTTCGGCTTCAATGTCGGCATCGAGCTTGGACAGCTCTGCGTGCTGGTACTCGCCTTTGCCGTGTTCGCGGTTCTGGATCGTGTGATCGGGATGATCCGCGAATCTCGTGGTTGGGCCATGACACCGGTTCGCATTCGCACCGTCGCGATCTCGTCGATCGTGTTCGTTGTGGCGACGCGTTGGGCAGTGGAGCGTGCGCCATGGTGAACGCAGCCGCCGCGCCCGTCCAGCGGCCAGCCGCCACATGGAGACGCCGCCTCTCGAATGTGGTCCTGCTTGCTGGCGTGCTCACGGTGTTGGTCGCGCGGACAGCCCACGCGCATCCGCTTCACACAACGCTAACTCAAGTGAGCATCGACGCTCGCGACGGGAGCGCGCGCGTGGTCATCCGTGCCTTCATCGATGATTTCGGCGCGGCCGCGGCACGCCTAACGGGAAAGTCACAATCGCCCGATCACTCCGTTTCCGAAGGCGTCCTGCAGGCGTACGTCGCGGCAAAGGTGGCGCTGGTCGATGCGCACAATCAGCGAGTCCCCCTCTCGTGGGAAGGTGTCCGACGCGAGGGTGACGTGGTCTGGCTCACGCTCCGAGCCCCCACGGTGAAGGCGCTGCGCGGAGTCAGATTCGGCACGGCACTCCTGTTCGAGAAGTTCGAGGACCAGGTGAACATCGTCCAGGTCTCCGATGGGAGCGCGCGTCGTAGCATGCTTTTCACTCGCGGCGATTCGGGCAAGGTGAAGGTACTGCTGTAGGGAGAATCGCTGCGGCTACCTGAGCAGTACAGACGGGCAAGGGAACACGACTTGCGAGCGTCGGAGCGAATAGTCTCCGCTCCCGATCCGGGATGCGCCGAGCTTGCCGCGCTCCCTATGATGGTGCTCAATGGCCTCCGCAAGCCTAACGACTCCGCAGGCGACTCCCTTTCGGTCGAGCGAGCTGCAGCTTTCACGTCTTCGCGCACTGCGCGGTCCAAACTACTGGCGGCTTGCGCCGGTCATTGCTTGTGAAGTTCGGCTCGGCGCGCTCGAGAACGTTCCGACGAGCGAGATGCCGGGCTTCACCTCTCGCCTGCTTGCAGCACTGCCGTCGCTTCAGGAGCACCCGTGCTCACGAGGCGCACCGGGTGGCTTTGTCGCCAGACTCGAGCAGGGTACGCACCTTCCCCACGTGCTCGAGCACGTTGCGCTGGAGCTGCAGACTCTCGCCGGGACCGATGTGCGCTTCGGTCGTGTTGTCCCTTCCGGCGAAGATGACGTGTGGTGGCTTATCGTGGGCTACGACGAAGAGGAGGTCGGTCTCGCTTCTGTACGAGAGGCGGCAACGCTGGTCTGTGCATGTATCGATGGAGCGCCCTTCGACACCAACGAAGTATTGCAGCAAATGGCGCGTTTGTTCGAGGATGTACGTCTGGGTCCCTCGACATTCGCGATCGTGGAGGAGGCGCGTCGTCGGAACATCCCCGTCAGGCGACTCAACTCGTCGTCGCTGGTGCAACTCGGACACGGGCGCAACCTGCGTCGGATCCAGGCGAGCGTCACCGGTCTAACGTCGTACATCGCGGCTGAAATTGCCCAAGACAAGGAAGACACCAAACGTTTGCTGCAGGGAGTCGGTCTCCCCGTTCCCAAAGGACGACTCGTCTTCTCGCGCGAAGGAGCACTCGAGGCGGCTCACGAAATTGGATATCCGGTGATTCTCAAGCCGGTGAACCTCAACCACGGCCGCGGGATCTCAGCGCGCCTTGATGACGATGATGCGTTAGGCGCGGCGTGGCCAATCTCCAGCGAGCGCTCGCCCCGTGTGATTGTAGAGCGATTTGCGACAGGTCGTGATCATCGCGTGCTTGTCGTCAACGGCTCGATGATCGCCTGCGCCGAACGTGTTCCTGCACACGTTATCGGTGATGGGACGTCGAATATTCGCGCGTTGATCGAGACGGCGAACCGTGACCCGCGGCGCGGACGCGGTCACACGAAATCGCTGACCTATATCCCCCTCGACGAACAAACCAGCGACTTCCTCGGCAGAAGCGGACGATCACTTGAGTCCGTGCCTAACGACGGAGAAAGGATCTTCTTGCGGGCGACGGCGAACCTCAGCACGGGCGGCACCGCCATCGACCGCACGGAGGAAATGCATCCCGACAACATCACCGCTTGCGAGATGGCGGCAAGCATCGTTGGCCTCGACGTCGCCGGTATCGATGTCCTCACCGATGACATCTCCGTGCCGTTTCGCGAAAACCAAGCGGTCATCATCGAGGTGAACGCCGGCCCTGGCGTTCGCATGCACACGCATCCGTCAGAAGGAAAGGCGCGCAACGTGGCCGCTCCCATCATCGACATGCTATACGCGCCGGGGCAGCCAAGCACGATACCGATCATTGCCGTTACCGGAACGAATGGAAAAACCACGACAACGCGATTGATCGCCCATCTCTTCCGACACACGGGAGCGAGCGTCGGCTTCACCACAACCGACGGCATCTATCTGGGCAGCCGTCTCGTGATTGAGGGTGACATGACCGGCCCGTTCTCGGCCAACGTCATTCTCTCGAATCCGAGTATCGACGTTGCGGTGTTGGAAACTGCGCGTGGTGGAATTCTTCGTGGTGGGCTTGGCTTCGACGAGTGTGATGTGGGGGTGGTGCTCAACGTTTCTGGTGACCACCTCGGAATGCACGGCATCTATACGATCGAGCAGTTGGCCGCGGTGAAGGGAGTCGTGCCCGCAGTCGCCAAGCGCGACGGTCATGCGATACTGAATGCCGATGATCCTCTCGTACTCGCGATGCGCGAGAAGACTGACGCGGACATCGTGCTGTTCTCGACCCAACCGAAGGGGAGCAACACCGCATTCGACGCGCACGTTGGCAAAGGTGGCATCGGTGCGCTCATCGATCAGGAAACCTTCGTCATCGAGCGTGGCCGGCTGCGAATCCCCATCGCGGGCTTGTGCGATGTTCCACTCTTGTTAGGCGGTGCGGCGCGTTTCCAATCGCAGAACGTGCTGGCGGCAATTCTCGCAGCCTACGTGCGCGGGATTCGTTATGACGACATTCGCGCCGGGCTGCTGACGTTTTTTCCCTCGCCGTCGCTTACTCCTGGGCGTCTCAACCTGTTGCGGCTGGGGCGCGCTCGTGTACTCGTCGACTATGCGCATAACGAGGCGGCGGTGGCAGGGCTCGTGGATCTTGTGATGGGACTCGCTGCCGCTCGCCGCATCGTGATCGTTGCTGGGCCGGGCGATCGACGGGACGAAGATCTTCGAACGCTTGGGCGACTCACGGCTCGTTTCGATCACATCATCATCAAGGAAGATGCCAATCCACGCGGGCGAGCGCGGGGCGCAAGCGCGGCACTTATTCGATCGGGACTGGAGAGCGAGGGAGCGTCGTCCGACCGGATCGAAGTGTTATTCGACGAGCTCGCGGCGATCGAGCGCGGCCTCGAGGCGTTACAGGATGGGGATTTGCTGGTGATTCTGGCGGACAACATTCGCGACGTCTTGGCGCTTCTGCGCTCGAAAGGAGCCGCGCAATGATTGCACGCGCCCTCGCTCCCACGGCCCGTAGCGACGGTCTTCCGTCTCCGCCTAACGATGCGCCCGACCCGTACGCTGAGATCCGCATTCGCACCCTCAGCGCGACCCGCGGCGCCAACTACTGGTCGCGGCGTCCCGTTACGCGAATCGATTTGGTGGTCGGCGCCTTCGAAGACATCTCCTCCGCAGACATCAATGGGTTCACCGAGCGGTTGGTCGCGTCGCTGCCGGGGCTCGAAGCGCATCGCTGCAGCATCGGGGAGCGCGGGGGATTTGTGACGCGCTTGCATCGCGGAACGTACGTGCCGCACATCGTCGAACATGTCGCCCTTGAGCTGCAAACGATGATTGGCCACGACGTGGGCTATGGCCGCTCGCGCGGTGGCGACGAAGATGGGGAATACACGATCACTTTCGAGCATTCCCACGAAGCCGTCGGGCAACGCGCCGCGGCGTTGGCGCTGGAGACCGTCCAACAGGCGATCGTTGGCTCGTTAGGCGATGTCACGCACATGGTGCACGAACTCGGAGTCCTCGCAAGAACGCCGGATGTTCCACGTATCGCAGGCCACGTGACGTGTGGGATCACGGGAGGGAGTGCGCGTGCAGAGTTGCGTGCCGAAGTGGCGAGGCAGATGCCGTCGGATGCGTTGATTATTGACGTCAGTCCTTCGTTTCTCCTGCACGCCGGGCTCCCGTACCGCGAGTCCGATGTGGCCATTGTACTTGATGCGGAGCTGACCGATGTCCCTGAGCGCTATCGCGAAGCAGAGCGGGCGCAGCGCCTGACGGGCGTTGTGGCCGACGCGGTGAAAGAAGGGGGCATCGTCGTCGCGCCAGCCAAGCTCTGGGACGTGCAGGACTACGCGCGCTCGTTAGGGTGCGGCGTCGCCGTCTTTTCGGGAGCTAACGACATCACGCGGCGCGATCGCAAGGTCGCTCGTTCGGCCGCATGGGTGGACGGTGGTGATCTCATCATCGAGCACTTCGGGCGGCGGGTGGTGCAGGAGCGCGTTCGTGACGGTATGCCGCCCGCGATTCAGGCGGCGGCGGCGCTGTCCGCCTTCTCGGCGCGCAGCCTTGCACCAGTCAGCGGGCGGGCGCACACCTAACGAGTTCTGCCCGTGGCGTCTGCTGGCCGCGAACCGAACAGCCAGCAGACGCCCGCACAAAGCCTACTGCTCGCGGATTCGCTCGCGAATCAGCGCCTTCTCCCGTTCATCGATCACCGGTGACTTGAGCAGCGAGCGGACTCGCTCGATGCGTTCGCTGACGAGATCGTTGCGCTTGAGCGACGAGTAGAGGACTGCGGCTTCGAACGTCGCGCGAAGCTCCCACGTGGGGTCGCCAAAACGTGCGGCGCCACGCGCCAGTTCGTCGAGCACTGACGCGGCACCGCGCGTGTCGTCGGCGTAGAGATTGGTTGTAGCCAAACGCCACAATGCCGGGCCGGCGAATTCATCCCCCGCGGTTTGCAGATCGATGAGCGTGCGATAGAGCCGACGCGCTTCATTCACGCGTCCGGAATAGCTCGCCTCATCGGCACGCACAAGCATCGTTTGCACACGAAGCGAATCGGGAGCCGGTGAAAGACGCGACGTCGTGTCAGCCGGCGTGCGCACCTCAGACGCATGGAGCGGGGCGACAAACAACGGAATGGCGGTGAGACCAGCGGCGAGGAGGATATGCGGGCGCATGCGACGTGCCTCCAACAAGAAATATGGGAAAGGGCGGTGCGCACTCGGGTCACGAGTGGAAGCGCGATCCGCCGCGTACATGCGACAACGGGAATCGGTGAATCGGGTTTCGCGCCGTGATGGAAGGCAGGCCGGCGTGTCCGACTGCTCGCGCGTCACCACGCGTCGTGAAAGCGGTGACGAAGCGCTTGTTAGGCGTTGTTACAAGACGCCAAACAGGCTCAATACGAGCACCGTCAACACGACGAGCGTAATCAGCACGTAGGTGCGGTCGTGTTGCCGGGCAAATGCGTAGAGCGAGAAGGCGACGCGTGCCACCGGCGTGGCAACAAGGGTGAGCAGCCCCAATTGAATCATGCCGCGCCCCTCGAGGCGGAAGACGGAGCGCGCGATTCCCTTGATCGAGCGCAGTCGCTCCGGCTCACCAGTGAAATGCGTGAAGCGCGGCGTTTCGGATCCATGCCGATACAGGAAGATCGAGAGGCCGCCGAGGACGATGACCGTGGCGATGACGACGCCTGTCTGGAGAAGCCGCCCAAGAAGCGTATCAACCTGATTGTCGCTCCAGCCTCGATCGTTAGGCATGTCAGACCCGGCCCTGAAGTCCATTGATCATCATCTGAATGCCTAACGCCGCGATGACGAACGCAAAGAGAATCCGCAGCGATCGCGTTCGAGCGCCACTCAGCACGCGCGCGCCGACGAGCGCCCCAGCGACCACTCCCAACATCACCGGTGCGGCCAGGCCAGGATCGATGTATCCGCGACCGAGATACACACCGGCACTCGCCGCCGCCGTCACTCCGATCATGAAGTTCGACGTCGTCGTCGAAACCTTGAACGGAAGACGCATCGCGCGGTCCATCGCCAATACCTTTACCGCGCCCGACCCGATACCTAACAATCCGGAGAGCACTCCCGCACCGAACATGAGGGAGAAGCCAGTACGAACGTGGTGCACACGATAGTCCTGAAGTCCATTGGGCGTCGGGTAGTTCGAATCGAGCCGAAGGCGCGTGGCGAGTGCATCCGGTGGGAGCTCATCTGCTGACGTGTGCATTGGTCGCAGCGACGCCCACGCGGAATAGAGCAACATCACGCCGAAGACGAGTGCAATCGCCGATGCGGGGACGAGGCCGGCGATATAGGCACCGGCGATGGCACCCACGGTCGTCGCTACCTCGAGAAACATCCCTAAACGAATGTTGCTGTACCCCTCGCGAACATACGCGGCCGCGGCTCCCGACGACGTCGCGATGACAGCGACGAGCGACGCGCCCACCGCATAACGAATGTCGACGTGAAAGACGATCGTGAGCAGCGGAACGATGACGACCCCGCCCCCCAGTCCGGTTAGCGCGCCTAGCACGCCGGCGGCGAATGAGCCGGCTGCCACAATGAGCGTAAAAGCGAAGACCGTCACGGCGTGCAGACTATTCGCGAACACGCATTTCCACCACCACGTCGCACAACATCTCTCTCGGGAGAGATGTCCAGGCAGAACCGTCGCGTAACGCTCTGGTGCGCGCTTTGCGACTGCTCACCACATCCGCCTTCGGAGAGATACCATGTTCGCCCGTTCACGCTATGTGGTCATCCTCAGTGTGCTCCTTCTCCCGGCCGCGTGCAAAAAGACTGGTGAGGGCGAGTACCAGGTGCAGGTCCCCAAGATCACGACGGAGACCGCCACCGTCCGCACCCCCACCCTTGAAGTGAAGAAGGAAACGACGACGGTGGTCACCCCCAAGATCGAAGTGAAGAAACCGCCGCGCGACACGACGCGAAAACTTTGACGGCGCGGGCGATGAGCGGCACTTTCACCCCGTCCGCTGCATCGTCTTGTGAGTTCTGCCGGGAGTTCTCGTGCTCTTCTGCTCATCCGCACCCGTCCGTGCGTGCGCCGTCGCACGCGCGGGCGCAATCGCCGCCGTCCTTCTCTCCCTCCCCTCGCTCGCCTGCGCACAGCAACGCGCTGATTGGCCGGTCTACGGCGGACGCGCTGAGAGTCCCCGCTACACCACACTCTCGCAGATCACGAAGGAGAACGTCGCCAAACTCCAAGTCGCGTGGACGTATGAGACGCACGACGAGTTTCCGGGCTCGGAGATGCAGGCGAATCCGATCATCATCGACGGGGTGTTGTATGCGACGTCGCCCAAGCTGCGCGTCTTTGCGCTCGATGCTGCCACTGGGAAAGAGCTCTGGTCGTTTGACCCTAACAAGTTCGACAATCGCCCGGGGCGTTACCGTCATCGCGGCGTGACGGTGAGTGGCGATCGCCTCTTCGTCACACATCGCAATTGGCTCTGGTCCCTCAATCGCCACACCGGTCGCCCGATTCTCACGTTCGGTGATTCTGGTCGCGTTGACCTGCGCGAGGGGCTTGGGCGTCCGGCGCAATCACTGTCGGTCAGCGCCAGTTCGCCCGGCGTCGTCTTCGACGGGATGTTATTGATCGGTAGTACGGTCGCTGAGAGTTTGCCGTCGTCTCCGGGCGATATTCGCGCATACGACCTAACGACAGGGAAACTTCGGTGGACGTTTCACACAATCCCGCATCCGGGTGAATTTGGCTACGACACGTGGCCGAAAGACGCGTGGAAGGTCTCGGGCGGCGTAAACGCATGGTCGGGACTGACGCTCGATGCCAAACTCGGGATTGTATACGCCGCTACCGGCTCCGCAGCGTTCGATTTCTACGGCGGCAACCGACACGGTGACAACCTGTTCGCGAACAGCGTCATCGCGCTCAACGCCCACAACGGAAAGCGCATCTGGCACTTCCAGACGGTCAAGCATGACTTGTGGGACATGGATCTTCCCTCTCCACCGGCACTAGTCACCGTCAGGCGCAACGGGCGCGACGTGGCCGCTGTTGCGCAAATCACCAAGACTGGCTTCACGTACGTCTTCGATCGGCGCACGGGGACGCCACTGTTTCCGATCAAGTACCGTAACGTTCCGGCGTCGACGCTCTCGGGCGAGCAGGCCTCCCCAACTCAACCGATTCCCCAGGCGCCACCCCCATTCGTGAGGCAAGCCCTCACCGAGGATTCGCTCACGAGTCGCACGCCAGAAGCGCGCGCCTTCGCACTCAAGACGTTCAAGAAGTATGGCGCCGCCGGAATGTTTCAGCCGCCGAGTGAGGAGGGAGTGATTGTGTATCCCGGTTATGACGGAGGGGGGGAGTGGGGCGGCCCCGCCTTCGACCCTAAAACCGGATTGCTGTATGTCAACGCCAATGAGATGGCGTGGCTCCTCAAAATGCTCCCGCGGGACGACAAGTCGCTCTATCGCAATTACTGCGCGAGTTGCCACGGTGAGAATCGGGCCGGTACTCCCGGCCAGATCCCGTCGCTCGTCGATATTGGCACGCTGCGTTCAAAAGAAGAAATCGCTGCCATCGTGCGCCAGGGCACGGGGCGCATGCCCGCGTTCGGTGAGGCAATGGATGGAGGGGCGATCAATGATCTGGTGAATTACCTGATCACCGGTCGCGACGCGGTCGAATCAAAGGGAAATAACCCGTATTGGCTCGACTATCGAAATGACGGGTACATCATCTTCCTCGATCACGAAGGATTCCCTGCCGTCGCGCCGCCATGGGGCACGCTGAACGCGATCGATCTCAACAAGGGCGAGATTCGCTGGAAGATTCCGTTCGGAGAATACCCGACACTCTCTGAGCAGGGGATACGAAACACTGGAACGGACAGCTACGGCGGACCGGTGGTGACTGCAAACGGCTTGTTGTTCATCGGCGCGACGACCTACGACCGCAAGTTCCACGTCTACGACAAATCCACCGGACAACTCCTGTGGGAAACAACGCTTCCCGCATCGGGGAATGCGACACCTTCGGTGTACATGGTGAACGGGCGCCAGTACGTTGTGATCGCCTGTGGCGGTGGTAAGAATGGCGCTCCCTCCGGAGGGACGATCGTCGCCTTTGCGCTTCCAAAGGAATAGAGATCACAGCTCCAGTATTTCCATTCATCGTAGCGTCACCTCGCTCCGATCACCTTTCGCCCGTCTTCACCCGCCGATTCCTAACGACTCGCACATGCAACTCCGCGCCTGTCGCTTCGCTGCGTTAGTCCTCTGTTCAACGAGCGCGATCTCGTCGCTCGCGGCGCAGCAAACCGCGCCAGCCGGCATTCGGAATGCGCCTACGGAAGGCGAGGCGAAGAAGGATTCGATGCAAGTCCAGCCTGCACTGCAGCGTCGCGACTTGTGGGGGATCGCACTCGTCGGCCTAACGACTGCGGCAACTCTCCCGTTCGACAAGTCACTGAACGGTGAGTTTCTCGAGCCCATGCCTCAAGGCTCGGCATTCCTGAAAAAGAACGCGTCGCTCTTCAACACCCTTGGTTCACCTGGAGTGATCATCGCGTCGGCAGCCATGTGGTCAGTTGGAGAGGTGACGCACAACTCCGAGCTCGTGAAACTCGGCGGACACGCGGGCGTTGCGATCGTGGCGGGTGGAATCGTTTCTACAGGTTTGAAATACCTGATCGGCCGGCAGCGCCCATTTGTGGAGAGAGGAGACGCGTACGATTTCGCTCCACTTCGCGGCACGCACGCGGGACGTTCGTCGCTTCCGTCGGGGCACACGACGGCGGCCTTTGCGTTTGCCGCGAGCTTGGCGACAGACCTGCGCATCGATCACCCGGCAGGCGCGCGTTACGCGGTTCCACTGCTGTACTTGGGGGCGGCCACCGTTGGGGTGGCACGCATGTATAGCAACAAGCACTGGATGAGCGATGTCGTGATGGGAGCGGGGATCGGCTCGCTCATCGGCCATCGAACCGTGACGTATTCGCGCTCGCATCCTTCGGGATGGCTGAGCCGGCACATCAACGGATTGGCGGTCGCACCTGGAGCGGGGGGACGGGGAGTAACGGCGTCGATTACGCTTCGCTAGAGCTTCCAGCAGCGCGTCACGCCGAGATCACCAGTGACCTGACAAAATGCCCGGACCACTGCGGTCCGGGCATTCATCGTTAGGCGCTACCCATCAGTGCGTGATGGCGATGAACCATGCACCGATGACCGGGCCACGGGGCGGGCGCCCGCCAGGTCCGGGAGGAGCGCCAGCGGGTGCGGGACCATACTCCGGCGTGAAGACGTAGGCCGTATGCGACACCGGGTCGACGGCAATGGTCTTGGCGCCGACCATCGTCGCAACAGTCGCGACGGGCTGGTAGCGATCGGCGCTCAGCTGCCTAACGACTGTCACGTTGCCGTCGCGCCCCGCCGGGATGTAAATCAACTTCTCCCCTGGGTCGTAGCCTAACGCGTCAACGCCCTCGCCGTTCTTGAGTTCAGCGACGACCTTTCCGCTCTTGGCGTCCACCACGACCGACGTCTTGCTGCACCCCGAAAAGATGCGGCTCGTAGCGCGATCGAAGGCGATTCCCGTGGGGCCATCGCATGGCGCAAGCGGCCACGAAGCCAGGACCTTCATCGTCTTCGCTTCGATCACCTGCATCGTGTTCTTCTCTTCGTTATTGACGAAGAGGCGCCCGTTGCCGTCGCTCGCCGCGCCTTCAGGCGCCGTGTCTTCGAGTTCTGCGGTGCCAACGATGTCGCCGCTCGTGGGGTCGATCGCGACGGCAGTCCCCGGATGCGAGTGATTTGTGAGGATCACGCGATTTGAATGATCATCGTACATGATCCCATCCAGTCCGCCGACCTTCACCGGAATTCGCTTCACTTCCGCGAGCGTCTTGAGGTCGAACATCGTGACCGACGAGTCGCCACCGTTGGTGGTGAAGCCGTGGTTCGACTTGGCGACGAGGGCGATGCCGTGCACGCGCGGCGTATTGGGTATGTCGCCGATGACTTTTCCGCTTCGTCCGTCGACAACCATCACGTGCGTCGCGCGTGAGATGAACACGCGTCCAGTTCCCGCTTCGGCAGTGAGATAATCGGTCCCACCTTCGCCGCCGATGTTGTACTTGGCGACCTTGAACTGTTGGGCGCGCAGTGCGGGGGGGATGGCGAGCGCCAGCGCCAACGTCGCGATGCGCACAGCTGCAATGCGTTTGTTCACACGATCCTCGGTGGTAGGGGCAGATCGACTGAATATGGTGGTCCAAGGACGTTAGCGCGCGAAGCTGTCCGCAGCCTTACAGCCCGCTGCCTAACGACGGCTTGCCACGGTGGAACCCTGCCGGCTGAGTCGGCCGTTGCCCACTCTCTGGGTCGGTATTATCGTCGAGGCGGCGCGCAGGGCGCCTCCCGTATGCCCCTTCCTCAGCTCCCCGTACACCCTGACCTGGAGCAACTCCGGCACCAGGCCAAGGAGCTCCTGCGCGACATTCGTGCAGGCGAGGCGAGTGCGCTCGCCGATCTCGTCCAGTTCCATCCCAGACGGCTCGCACCCACGGTCTGCACGCTCGCCGACGCCCAGTTGGTCCTCGCACGCAGCTACGAAGCGCCGAGTTGGTCACGCGTCGTGTTGGCGTGTCGTCTGATCGATGCTATTTGGAACGACGATCTCGAGACGGTTCGCGCGCTCGTGACCAAGCACCCGACGTTGTTGCACGAGCGGGCGCACATTCGAGCCAATGCCAACTGGGGGCCGCCGATGTCGTACGCCGCCAACATTGGGCGCGGCGCCATCATTCAGATGCTGCATCGGATGGGTGCGCGCGACCACGGCTATGCGTTAGGCAGGGCGCTGCTGCAGGGGCGGGCCGGCACCGCCCGCTGGCTGCATTCTGTCGTTGGTTCGTCGCCCATCTCTCCCGATGAATTTGCCGGCCCCGCGTACACGCTCTGCGGCCCCCGAGAGCCTCCCGCGTACGACGGTCAATAGCGCGACGTTGTTGCACTTGGCGAGCAAATTCGACGAAGTCGAGATCGCAGAGTGGCTGCTTACAAAAGGGATGCATGCCGAAGAACGCGCCACCGTCGATCGCAATGGCTTTGGCGGATTCACGCCGCTGTTGACAGCCGTCGTCTGGTACGCGAATCGATGGGGAAACTTCCGTGGCGCAACGCCGGACGCGACATTCGGGGCGATGTTACTTGCGAATGGCGCCGACCCGAGCATTCGCGCGCTCGTCCGCCCTATCCATCCGCCCCATCCATCCCCCAAGCCAAGCCTCTCCGCCACATGACCGCCCGCTACGATGAACTCTTCGCACGCTTCGACTCGCCGCTCATGCAGCAAGTGAGGGCGATGGCGTATGGAGAGGACATCGGACAGCACTCGTGGGTCACCGCCGATGAATTGCGCGCCGACGCCGTGCGCCTCTCGTTAGGCAGCGGCGCGCGGATACTCGATCTGGGGTGCGGGGCCTGTGGTCCGCTCGTCTTTCTCGCGCACGAGTACCACTGCGCGGCATTTGGCCTCGATGCGTCGGCTGCGGCCCTCGCCTCAGGTCAGCGCCGCGCCGACGCCGCGAACGTCTCGCTGACGCTGCAACAGCACGATCTCGCACAAACACTTCCGTTCGACGACGGCTGTTTTGACGCGGTCATCTCCACCGACGTGGTCCTTCACCTCTCTCACCCTGACCGTCAGTCACTCTTTAGAGACGTGCGTCGCGTCCTGCGACCGGGCGGGCGCTTTCTTTTCACCGATGCAGGGGTCGTCACGGGCTTCGTCTCGGCGGATGAAATCGCTCGGCGCAGCGCGATGTCGACCAATTATCTCGCACCGGCGGGGCACAACGAAGAATGCCTAACGATGGCCGGTTTGGCACTGCGCGAGCGCGAAGACCGCACGGTAGCTGTCGCCAAGGTCGCGCGCGGCCGTCTCGCCGCGTACGCGGCGCATCGCGCCGAGTTGTTGCAACTGCTGGGAGACGAGTCCATGACACGCGATGAGCTGTACTTATCGACGGTCGCAGACCTCGCCGAACGTCGAGCGCTCTCGCGATTCATGTACTTCGCGGAGCGACTCCGGGAGTGACGCCGCACAGGTCGCAAACAAAGTTCCTCGTACACCGGCCGAGGAAGCCATGACCCTGCGCGCCGAAAGACCTAACCCTCGACTACGAAAGCATCCGAATCGCTGTCAGCGCATACACCTCGGCGCACGCCAACATCTTGTCGATCGACACAAACTCGTGCGGACCGTGAGAAACGGAGAGAAGCCCCGGACCGTACGCGAACGCCGGAATGCCGATCGACGCATAGTGCCGTGTTTCCAGTACGCCGGGGCAGATCTCGAACTGAACGCCTTCTCCGGTGACGTCAGCGATGCTCCGTGAGAGCGCGCTTCCCAACGCTCCACGCTCATCGCTGCTCGCCGAGATTCCCTCCTGGAAGACCTCGATACTGCAGTCGATTCCGCGAGAACGCGCGGCATCGATCACGGCAAACAGTCGCGCGCGCTCGGCTTCAAAGTCTTCTTCCGGATTTGTGCGACGGTCGATCGTAAAGGAGACGACGTCGGGAACGACGTTGAAGTTGTGTCCTCCGGCGAGTTCTCCTCCCATTAACAAGACAGAGCGGCGCGCGCCTTCGGGTTCCACATTGAAGCTCGTTAGGCGCTGCGAAATCTCGCGCTCCAACTCCTCGTACATCGCTGCGACGGCGAGCATTCCGCGGAAGGCGTTGATGCCTCGAAAGTGCAGCCCGACGTGGGCCGGCTTTCCTCTCACCGTCACGCGCACCGAGATGACGCCGCGATTGGCGTTCCACACGACGCCACTCGTCGGCTCCATCGTCAACATCCCGAAGGCGTCGCGCTCGATGAGGCCAGCCTTCACGAGCGACACCGTCCCGTTAGGCCCAGACGTCTCTTCGTCGGGGACCGACATCGAGATGATGCGCCCGTTAGGCACGAAGCCGACTGCCGACAGCGCGCGGATCGCGTACGCCATCGCTGCGACGCCGCCCTTCATGTCCGCCGAGCCGCGCCCGTGCAGGTTTTCCTTTCGTATCTCCGGCGCAAACTGATTGCGATCCTGCGCCGGGACCACATCGTAATGCCCGCTGAAGTAGAGGGCGCGTCCTCCGTGTCCGAACGTCGCCGAGACACACGGTCCCACTCCTGTTGGATTCAAAACATCTACCGCGAGCCCAAGCGCCGACATTCGTTCCGCGATGAGTGCCGCGCACTCGTTGTAGGCGACACCGGGAGGGTTCTCACTCGGTACGCGAATGAGCGCCGACGTGAAGTCGACCATCGCGTCGCGGTCCGCGAGTAGCTGCTGACGAATGGCGTGAGCGAGTTCCTGCGCCACCGGTGTGGTCATGACGCTGCCTAACGAGTTATTGGACGTAGAGAGCGAGTGTCGAACCAGCTGCAGAGATCGCGGCGCCGTGAGGGTGCGACCATTCCACCAATGGCGCCCAACCTACATCACACGCGCATCTCCCGCACGATGCGAAGAAATGCTTCGCCATACTTGGCCGCCTTGGCAGCACCTATGCCATACACATTCTCCAACGCGGCGAGAGTGCGTGGGCGCAACTCTGCCAGCTCGTGCAGTGTGCGATCGCTCGCGACGACATATGGGGGGACGCGCTCCGTACGCGCGATCTCGAGGCGGCGCGCCCGCAGCTTTTCGAAGAGCAAGGCGTCGTCCTCCGACAAGACCGGCTGCACCGCACGTGTCCGGCCGCGCGAGCCTCCGCTCGATGCGGCACTGCGCTTTGCTCGATGAGCGGGTGGAAGGAGCAGACGAACTGGCCCCTCCGCAAATAGCACACTCTTTCCCGCCGGCGTGAGGCAGACAACCGGGCGTTCGTCCGCGGTGAAGTCGACCCATCCCGCCGTCACACAGCGGCGGAGCAGAGAAGTGATCCACTCTTCGCCGCGTTCGCGCAGCGCGCCAAACGTTTTCGTTTGCTGTAGCCCGGAGCGCTCGAGTCGTGGATCGGGTGCTCCGGCGAGGAGCTTCACGGCGGCTAACAATCCGAAGCGACCGTTTACGCGTGCGACCGCGCTCAACGCCTTGCGGACGATCGTTGCCTTTTCCTCTGCGTCGTCCTCGTTAGGTTCGAGGAGCTGTGTGCAGTTGTCGCAACGCCCGCACCCTGCGAGTGTTTCGGCCTCGTCGCCGAAGTAGCGCAGGATGGCATCGTGCCGGCACGTCCCGCCCTCCGCCCATCGCATCAATTCGAGAAAGAGCGACCAACGATGGGCGACACGTGCTGGATCGGGGACAAACCCCTCGGCATTCGATTCCAGCAGTCGGCGACGGAGCGGAAGATCGGACGGCGACGTGCAGAGCACGCCTAACGCAGGCTCTCCATCGCGCCCCGCACGTCCTACTTCCTGATAGTACGCCTCGATCGATCCCGGGGGCGCGAGATGAATCACTGCGCGGACGTCCGCGCGGTCGATGCCCATGCCGAACGCGTTGGTTGCGACGATCACATCGAGCGCGCCGTCGCGAAAATCGGTGCTCGCGCCTTCGCGCGTCGTGCTCCCCAGCCCCGCGTGGTACATCGCGACGGTCCATCCGTCCTTCGTTAGGCGCGCGCACTCATCCTCGGTCTGGCGTCGCGTCGGGGCGTAGATGATCGCCGTCCCATGCGTATCACCTGGCTTCCCGATTGCCTCGCGAAGAGTCGCGTCGACAATCTTCGCGCACTCGGCGCCGCCACGAATGTCGTGCACCCGAAGTCCAAGATTGGGGCGAGCAAATCCGCGAACGAGTTGCGGCGTGTCGTCGGGAAGTCCGAGGCGCGCGAGAATCTCATCGCGCACAATCGGCGTCGCAGTCGCCGTACAGGCCAGCACGCGCGAATCCGGAAGATCGGCGAGGAGATCGCCCAGTTGGAGGTAGTCGGGACGAAAGTCGTGTCCCCACTCCGAGATGCAGTGCGCTTCGTCGATGGCGACGAGCGGGCAATCCAGGTCGCGCACTAACGATCGAAAGCCACCAAACGCCAGCCGTTCGGGTGCGACGTAGGCGATGGTGTATTCGCCGCGCGCCATTCCACTCATGCGTCGGCGGACTTCATCGCTATCGAGCGTCGCGGCGAGGAACGTCGCGGAGACTCCGCGCTCCTCCAGTGCCGCAACCTGATCGTGCATGAGCGAGATGAGGGGAGAAACCACGATAGTGGTCCCGCCGAGTATCGTCGCTGGGAGTTGATAGATGAGACTCTTCCCGCCACCCGTGGGGGCGACGAGGAGGAGGGAACGTGCTTGAATGATGGTCTCGATCGCTTCACGCTGTCCGGGGCGAAAGTCGGCGTAACCCAGACGGTGCAGTGCGCTGTCGAGATCGAGGGCGAATGACTCAGGAGCGGTGGGGCGCGGCATATCGCAAGATCGCAAACGGAACGAGCGCGAGGCAACCATCTCCTCGCGCTCGTATCGTCTCGCTTCCCTCGATTCGATTATTTCCCCTTTTTCTTGAGGATGCGATCCTGTTCCGCGACAATCATGTGAAGTTCGGTGGGCGCGCCGGCGTGCCGGGTGAATTCGACCGTGCCTGCCGTGTACTTCATGTCGAACTTTTCCTGCGTCTGTGGAATGAGGTCGAGGCGGCGCTCCGAGCCTGCAAGGCGTAGTTGGAGTACGCCGTTGGTGAGCAGCACATCGCCGCCATCGGCCTCGCCTTCGTACTTGCCAGCGTACTGCTTGAGCAACGCGAGTGGGACTTTGACTTTCGCGACGCTTTCTGCGGGTCCCTTTGCTGGTGGCGGCACGTCGGGGAGTTCGCGGAGCCAGATGTTGCGGTACTTGACCGGATTGGCGTGGTCTTGCAGCACGAGCGGAAGTGCGTCGGGATGCTTGGAATACTTAGTGAACTGGAGCCAGCTCGTCTCTCCCCACGCATCGACATGGTCTTGGGTGAGGACGCCGTTGTGGAAGACGGTGAGGTTGGCGGGACGCGTGACCTTGCCGTCAGCCGCAAATCGCGGGCGGCGGAAGATGATGTCGTACGTCTGCCATTCGCCGGGCGGGCGTGATGCGTTCACCAGCGGTGGATACTGTCCGTAGACGGCGCTCGCTTGTCCATCGGTGTAGGTGCGGTTGCCGTACGAATCGAGCACCTGCACTTCGTACTTCCCCATGATGATGACGCCGCTATTGCCGCGACCTTGTCCGTTTCCTTGCACCTGCGATGGAGCGGCCCACTCGACGTGCAGTTGGATGTCGCCGAATCCCTTTCGTGTCTTGATGGCGCCGGAGCCGGGGCTCGTCTCCATGTAGCCGTCCTTGATGACCCACTTCGCGTCACCTCCCTCGGTCGACTGCCACTGATTGACGTTGCTGCCATCAAAGAGAATGACCGCGTCGCTCGGCGCACCGCCTACGGACGAGGCGGGCGTCACGACCGTCGGCGTTGGTCGTTGAAGGTCGTGGATCTTCCAACGTTTAGCCTGCGCCTGCGCTCCTGCGTGTTGCGAAACGAGCGCGATCAAGAGCGACGGCGCGATGGAGACTAGTGATGCGAAATGGCGACGAGCGGGTGTTCTGGCGTTCGGCACGAGCGTGGGCTCCGGCGATCAGAGTGAGTGGACGTCGCCTCAATGTGCTACGTCGAGGGGGCGAATGGGAGAAGGCATATCCCTTGCCTGAGATCAGACGGTGCGATGATCGCACGAGCCTTCTATACGCCTGATGACGAGGACGCAATGAAAGCCAACGACATCATGACCAAGGATCCGCGCTGTGTTACCCCGGACACGTCTGCCCGCGAAGCTGCCCAGCTCATGCAGAGCGCGGACGTGGGCGTGCTTCCTGTTGTCGACTCGGAGAGCGGTCGTCGCCTCCTTGGCGTCATCACCGATCGCGATATCGCCATTCGTGTAGTGGGAGACGGAAAAGACAATGCACAGGTACGGGACGCCATGACCAACGGAGCCTGCACGGCGCGCACGGATGAGAACGTGAAGGACGTGATGGCCAAGATGGCACGCGAGCAAGTGCGGCGCATTCCCATTGTCGACGACAATGGCGCACTCGTCGGCATCATCTCGCAGGCTGACATCGTCCTCGAAGTCGAGGATCGCGAGGCGCAGAAGACCATCGAGCGAATTTCGGAACCGACTCGTTAGGGTGATGTCAGCCAACGTCCGAGGGACACTCGTCGTTCGCTAGCGAGCGGTCGGTGCTGATGTACGCGCCTAACGATCCGCGTACATCAGCAGCGCCTTGCCGTCTGGCGTGTCGACGACGGCGTGGGGGACGAACCCCGCTTTTTCGTAACACCGGATGGCGCGTCCATTGTGAGGATGCGGGTCCGTCTGCACGCGCGTCACGTTAGGCAGTGCGAACAGCGTCTCGACAAAAGCGCGCACCATCCTTGTGCCCATGCCGCGCCCAAGTGCATCGCCGTCGGCCAGAAACTGGTCGATCCCGTACACACCAGGATCGTGTTCGTCACGCCACCAACCGTCTGCGTGCGATGCGATGGCCTGATACGACTGGATGAACCCGATCTCGTGTCCGCCTGCAATTGCAATGTAGGCTCGATCGGGTCCTGTCCCCTCGATCACCGGGAGGTAGTCGTCCTCCACCGCTTCCAATGAATGATCACCTCCCCACCACTCGGCGACATGTGGGCGAGAAAGCCATTCGACCATCGTCGGTAAATCGCTCCGCGCGAGCGGGCGAAAGGTGATCACTTCGTCCATCGAAGCGACTAACGACGCTTCGCCGCCGTTGCCGGCTTCGCTGGTGTCAGCGACGTAGGCGCGCCTTGCGGGACGGCCTCGCCATCGTGTCGTGGCTCGCTGGCGCCGAAGTTCACGCCCGCCGGCGTGTGCATGACCGCCTGTCCCCAGCCAAACACCGACGACCGTGGCCCAACATTCTCCACCTCGTGGCCGAGCCTAACGAGTGAGTCTCGGACGGGCTGTGGGACCAGTGTTTCAACGCTCACGTCGCAGCCGTCGAAGCTTGCCTTGGAAAAGCGTCCGGCTTCCAGTGCCTGCTGCAGCGTCATGCCGTAGTCGGCGATGTTCGAGACGAACTGGGCATGCGCCTGCGACTGATTCCACCCTCCCATGATTCCGAACCCGATGTGCACGCCGTCGCGCTCCATGAATGCCGGAATGATCGTGTGCAACGGACGCTTGCGTCCAGCGAGCACGTTCACGGCGGTGGTGTCGAGCGTGAAGAGCGCGCCGCGGTTGTGGAGAAGCACTCCGGTGCCCGGTGCGGTGAGCCCCGAGCCAAACTCGGAATAGATGCTCTGGATGAGCGAGACGATGTTCCCATCTTTGTCGACCACTGTCAGGTAGATCGTCTCACTCCCTGTTGTTTTCGCGACCGCGTCGTATTTGGAGGGGTGCACGTCGCACGACGCGCGCGCCGGATTGATGAGCGACGCGCGCGTTGCTGCATTTCGTTTGTCCAGCATCTGTGCCGTCGGCACGTTGGCAAAGTGTGGGTCGGCGGTGTACTTGAGCACGTCGGCGTACGCCAGCTTCTTCGCTTCGATCATCGCGTGCATTGCTTGCACGCTGTGAAAGCCCCACTCCTTGAGGGGGAACCGCTCCATGATGTTGAGCATCATGAGGGCGCCGACTCCTTGCGTCGGGGCAGGGAGCTCGTAGACCGTCCATCCGCGGTACGTGGTGCTGATGGGGGTGACCCATTCAGCCTTCAATTCGCGCAGGTCGTCGAGCGTCATCACGCCGCCTTCTTCGCGCGAAAGGCGAACGATCGCCTCTGCCGTCTCACCAGTGTAGAAGCCGTCGCGCCCCTTTGCCGCAATACGCCGCAGTGTCTTCCCTAAATCAGGATTGCGGAAAACGTCTCCCTCCTTCGGTGCCCGTGTGCCATCGAGCAGGAAGGTCTCTTTCGAATAGCGATTGCCCGAGAGCTTGTTCACCGCGCGTCCCCACATCCGCGCCACCTGCTCCGTCACCGGAAACCCATTCTCGGCGTACCAGATGGCTGGGGCGAGCAGCGTGGAAAACGGGAGCGTACCTAACGAATCGTGCAGCGCCTGCCACCCCGATACCGCACCAGGAACGTTGACCGTCTGAATGCCCACGCGCGGCATCGTGGTGATCCCTTTCCCGATGAGGAATCGGGCATTGAGCGCCTTGGGCGACCACCCGGCGGCGTTGAGGCCACTCAGCTTTCCTGTTTTCGCGTTGTAGACAATCGCAAAGAGATCGCCGCCGATTCCATCACCCGAGGGTTCAGTGAGTGCGATGACGGCGTTGGCCGCGATGGCCGCGTCGACGGCGTTCCCCCCCAGCTCCAGCATCTGCGTCCCCGCTTTCGCTGCCAACGGCGAACTCGACGCGACGATCCCCAGTTTTGTCGTCACCATCGAACGCCCCACAACGGGGAGTGGTGCGCCCTGTCCCGCGAGCGGCGAGCCTAACGAATAGGCGAGCGTGCAAAGAAGGACAGCGCCCGCACGCGTGGTGAGAAGCTTCGCGGACGTAATGGCTACGCGCGCAAGCTTGTTGAGAAGAGGTGGCATGGAGCGTGTTGTCGAAGGAGGGGGACCCAAGCCCTCTCAGCTTCGACGGCCGCTCACCCAGCGTCAAGGGGCGACGACTTTCGGGGCGAGACAGACGCGCAAAGCGTTCCCGCGCTTACCACCCCTGGCATCGTCCGTTGAGCGAGCGAACCTCGAGCCGACAGATCGCCGCCGTCAGGAGGCGCGACGCATCGGCTAAGCTCCACTCATGACCGCCGGGGAACCGTTGAGCAGAATACGCGCGCGCCGCCGCCGCTCGCGTCAGGATATCGGGGACCCAGCGCGCGTCGCCTTCGACCACCACCGAGCGCCAACGATCCATGCGCTGCACGTCGACGACCGTGAGACAAAGCGAGGAATGCCGCTCCAGCGCCCGCAACTTCCGTCCCGCATTCATTGCCACGTAGATCGACTCACCGTCGTACGCGTACGCGACGGGAACGGCATATGGCGTCGTGCGCTCCAGCTCGACCGTGGCCAATACTCCCCACCCCGCCTCGCGCAACAGCGCGAAACAGGCATCACGGTCCATCTCCCGCCCTTTCAGTATTGCCATGCGCACGCCTCGTTCTGGTCCTACGCGGGCGCCACGGAAACGCGGGCGCACATCCCCATGAGGGACGATTCCGCCGCGAGCGCCGCTTGGTAACCACCGAAGTGCCGACATGATGTCGTGCGCCCCCCGACAATCATGAAGGAACAGGAGACAGGGGTGCTATCGCCGCGTCGCTCCGTTCAGGTCGATAGCAATCGCGAGCGCTCGTTAGGCGGTCGTCGCCCGCGCAGGGCGGCGCCGAGGGAGCGTGAGGGTGAATGTCGATCCCCTCCCCGGTGTCGAGGAAACCTGCAACACCCCTCCCATCGCGCGCGTGAGCTCGCGGCTGATCGCGAGTCCCAGCCCAGACCCCTCCTGCGGGCGGCTAAAGGAACGTCCGAGTTGCGTGAAGGGCTCGAAGATCGCGTCGACTTTGTCCGGAGGAATGCCGATCCCGTTGTCCGTCACCGTCACGCTCGAACGTTCGCCTCCCTCTTCCTCGGCGACGCGAATCACGACTTCTCCTGCGTTCGATGTGAATTTCACGGCGTTGCGGACGAGGTTGAGCACGACCTGGAAGACCTTTTCTTCGTCTGCCCACGCCCGCACGCCGCGTTCTGATTCGCAACGGAGCTCGATTCCCTTTGTTGCCGCTCCATCGCGCAGAAGGGCGGCGACTTCACTTGCGATTATCGCCAGATCAATCTCCGCAAAATCAAACTCCACGTTTCCCGACTCGAGTTTGGTGAAGTGCAGGAGATCGTTGATGAGTGCCAGAAGGTGACGCTGGCTGCGTTGCACGCGCGCCAATGCATCGCGCTGCGCGTCATTGATTGGACCGAGGATTTCCAACTCGAGCAACTCGGTATAGCCGCTAATGGCGTTGAGCGGCGTTCTCAAATCGTGCGAGGCGTGCGCGAGGAGCTCCGATTTAGCCCGATTGGCACGCTCTGCTTCATCGCGCGCGATTTCAGTGGCGGAATGCAATCGTGAGACGTCGACGGCGTTGGCCACGCGCGAGGCAAGATCGATGGCGACTTCGAGGTCGCTCTCGCTGAAGCGGCGATTCGGCTCGGTCATGGCCAGTGCAATCGTCCCGAGCTGCTCGCCGTGCTGCTCCACTGGAAGGGACATCCACGACCTGACGTGCAGGTCACGCCACTGCTGTGCAGCGAGTGGCGCGGCAACCCATTCATCGACCGACGACTCATCGACCTCCCGCAGGAAGAGTGGCGTAGTCGTTAGGCCGGTCGACATACGGCCAGTTGTCGCGTCGTTAGGCAGGTCGTGCAGGCGCGGTGCGAGCATCGGCGTCTCCCGCAACGTGACGAGGAGCTTGGGATCGCGCGCCGCTACTCCGACGCGTTCCAGTGCCCCAGACTCGCTGTACACGTCGACGAGGGCCAGATCCGAGAAGCGCGGAACGCACAGCTGCGCCAGCGCCGATAGCGTTGCGCGATAATCCAGCGACTGCCCGAGAATGCTGGCCGCGTTGGCGAGAAACGCCGCTTGCTCTTCCGAGCGTCGTTGCGCCGTCACGTCCTCTTCGACGCAGAGATGGAACTGCTGTCCTTCCAGTTCGAAGGTCGTGACCTGCGCTGCCGACACGAAGATTTCGCCGTTTAGCCGCTGATTGACCCGATCGCCCGACCAACTCCCCGAGTGCCGTATTTCAGCATTCATCGACTCGAGGAGGCGCTCTCCCTCCCAGCTCGGCAGCGCGCTCAGTGCGCTGATCGAACGCCCAATCAACCCGCCATTCTCAGTCCCGAACATGAGATCAGCGGAGTGATTGGCGAAGACGATCTTGCCGTCTGCGTCATACACACTCACGCCTTCGTGCATGGCGTCCAGCGTCGACTCCAGAATCTGTCGATGCAGCGGAGTGTTGGGGGATGAAGCCGGTGATTCCACATATCGCTCGGCCATCAGCAAGACGCCCACGACCCGGCCATCGCCTAACGCGAGCGGTTCGGCGACAAAGGTGTAGCGCGACGGACCGTTGCCATTGCCAATCGAAATGCGCTCCAGCGTTACGCGTGCCCCGTCGCCTAACGCCTGGTCCATCGCCTGAGCGCACGGCGCAAGCGCGATAGCTGGATACGCCGCGTGAAGCGGCTTTCCCACCGTGTCGCCCACGCCGAAGTAGGAGCAGAAGAGCTCCGTGGCGTAGCTGACCGTGTGTTCCCGACCACTCGTCAGGAGTGCGGCATGCGGAAGCCGACCGAACGCCAGTCGTGCGAGCTCGCTCGGCGGTACGTCCGCGGCTAGCGTTCTTTCCACCGTACGTCATCGATCTGGTTGCCACGCACCACATCCCGTTCCCGTCGCGAGACACGTTGCCCCTCGTGGAAACCCTCGGCGAACTCTTCGAGCATCTTGCGATTGAAGGCGGGGATATCGGCTGGCTTTCGACTGGTGACGAGTCCGTCGTCGGTCACCACGTCTCGATCCTCCCAGATTCCTCCTGCGTTCTGAATGTCGGTGCGCAAGCTCGGCCACGACGTCAGCGTGCGATCGCGAACGACGCCGGCCTCGACCAACATCCACGGGGCATGGCAAATCGCTGCCACCGGCTTCCCGGCGAAGAAGAATTCGCGCACGAATTCGACCGCTTTTTCGTTTTGACGCATCGCGTCAGGATTCATGACGCCGCCTGGGATCAACAGCGCATCGAACTCGGTAGAGCGGGCTTCGTCGATTGTCGCGTCCACCTTCACCGACTCGCCCCACGCCTTGTTCTTCCAGCCGCGAATGCTTCCGCTGTGCAGCGAGACAACCGTCGTCTTTGCGCCCGCGTCATCGAGCGCCTGGCGCGGCAACATCAGTTCGTCTTGCTCGAATCCGTCGGTGGCAAGAACGGCGACGCGTTTGGCATCGAGTGTCTTCTGGGCCATCTCTGATCTCCCTCGTTAGGCCGTCAAACGGACGGCGTCGGCACCGCGCACGCACGTTATGCACGGGGGAGTTCCCACTTTGCAGGGGGAGTGCCATCGCGACGCTACTCGGGCGCCGCGCGACCGCCGCGTTTCCCTACAGCGCTTCTACTTCCGACGGGCGCCCGCTGACGATGAGCGCGTCGACTGCCGCTGCCGGGAGCGGACGCGCGAAGAGATATCCTTGTCCCATCTCGCACCCCATTCCTTGCAGCGAGTCGCGCTGCTCGAGTCGCTCCACGCCTTCGGCAATCGTGCGCAGCGAGAGCGCCTCGCCTAACGCGAGAATGGTGCGTGCGAGTGCGCCCTGCGCGCCTCCCCGCGCCAGCCCGTCGATGAACGCGCGATCGATCTTCAGGACATCGATCGGAAAGTCGTGCAGGTAGCTGAGCGCCGAGTAGCCGGTGCCAAAGTCGTCGATGGCGAGTAGCGCGCCGAGGGATTTGAGCGCGGCCAATCGCTCGCGGGTCGCTTCGCTTGGATCGATGACGGCACTCTCCGTCAGTTCGAGCACGAGCGTTCCGCGCTCCAGTTCGCACGCTGCCAGCGCTTCACGCACGTCATGCTCGAACCGCGGATCTTGCAGCTGGCGGCTCGAGACGTTGACGGTGACGAGGAGCGGTGACTTCGCCGCATGTTGCCGCCGCTCGCGCTGCCAGATCGCCCCCTGACGACAGGCTTCGCGCAGTACCCAGCGCCCCATTGGCAGGATAAGCCCGGACTCTTCCGCGATGGGAATGAAATCGTTTGGCGGAATCATCCCGCGCTCGGGATGATTCCAGCGCGCCAGCGCTTCCACTCCCACCACTTCATCCGATTCCAGCGAGATGATCGGCTGGAAGTGCAGCTCGAGTTTTCCATTGGCAATCGCCAGGCGAAGATCGGCCTCGAGTGCGCGCCGCGCCGCTGCCGCTTCGTGCATCGACGGCTCGAATCGCGCCCATCGTCCCTTGCCTAACGTCTTGGCCCGGTACATCGCCAGGTCAGCGTCACGCATGAGGGCGTCGATGGGGTCGCGCGGCATCGTGTCATTCGCGCCGCCACTGCGTGACGTCGCGATCTGCGCGTCGCCATCACGAATCGAGCCGCGGGCCATGCCGACACTCGTGCCGATCACCGTTAGGCGATCGCCTAACGCGAACGGCGTGCGAATCGTGCGAATGACGCGCTCGGCCACGACCACGGCATCATGCTCATCCCACACATTCTCCAGCAGCACTGCGAACTCGTCGCCGCCTAACCGTGCGACCATATCGCAGCCGCGCGTCGAATTCAGCAATCGATCGGCCACTTCGACGAGCAGTTTGTCACCGGCGGCATGTCCCAGCGTGTCATTCACCGTCTTGAATCCATCAAGGTCAACGGCCAGCACCACCACGCGATCAGGGGCGCCCCCTTGAAGCGCCTTGGCCACTCGCTCACGAAACCGACGCCGATTGGGGAGGCCAGTCAGCGCGTCGTGATATGCCTGGTGCGACAACGCCTCCTGCGAGCCACGCAACTCGTTCATCAAGCGAATGTTGCGCAGCGCACTGCCGGCGAGTACGCCTAACGCTTCGAACACTTCGATGTCGAGCGTGCCGTAACCGACGTGCTGCGCGCGACGCGCCACCATCACCGCGAGAACTCTGTCCCCGGATACCACAGGTGTCCTGATCTCCCACATCGTTCCACGCTCGTTGCCACCATCCCACACACTTCGCGGAACCCGCCCCGTCGACGAAAGAATCGAGTGACGCGTCCGAACAACGTCTTCGTCAAGCGATCTGTCTATCGGCATCGCCACCGTGTCGGTTACCCCCGACTCGGTCACAAGCGTCAGCGTTCGCCGCTCTTCGTCATAGAGCGAGAAGGTGAACTCGTCCATCGGCAGGACACGGGCGCACGCGGCGCCTAACATGCGCGCCAGTGCCGCGGGAGAGTCGGCGGCGATGACATGAGCCGCTTCCTGCGCCACCGCCTCCATTCGTTCGGCGATCTTCGTCGCCGCGCGCTCGGCGTCCAGCAACTTCCGCTCGCCTTGTCGCAGTGCCTCCTCCGCGCGACGGCGCTCGGAGATTTCCGTCTCCAACGCCGTGACCGCGTTGCCTAACGCTTCTGCCGTCGCATTGAACGACAACGCGAGAAAGCCGATGTCGTCCATCGCGCGCGCCGGCAGCCTCACGTTGAAGTCGCCGCGCTCCAGCGCGCCTAACGCACGGCGAACGCCGCGAACCCGATACGTGTAGCGTATCGGTCCCTGAATCGCGAGCCATCCGAGCACCGCCAGGCACGCCGTCTCGATGAGCACGAGGCCGGGAGCGAAGTTCTCCGCGTGCCCCGCCAGCCCCAAGAACCGCGCGATCAGGTACGTCGAACACCCCACCGCCAGCTGCACGCGCGACGCGCGCGGCATCCCCAGCCCGTACGCGGCCGCCGCGAACATGAAGAACGGGATCGCCAAATACCCCGTCGTCCCCAACGTGAACGTCAGCAAACCCATGATCGCCGTGTCGAGCGACTGCATGAGCCAGAACGTCCACACTCCTAACGCCCGTCGACTGTCGGCCCGCTTCACCGCTCCGTTGACCAGCATCACGAGGAAAGCGCTGCCTATCATGATCGCGCCGTTCCCCGGAAGCACGTCGAAGACGACGTCGCCCACCCCCATCACGAAGCAAACGCTCGTGATCAGGAAGCGAATACGAACAGTCTGCCCCAACCATTCCTGTTGGAGCATGATCTTCTCGCGCGCAATCAGATCGCGCGGGACGAGCGTGTTCGAAGGGGTTTCTGGATGAGCCACGAGATTGCTTCGAAGTGGCACCGAACTCGTGTCGGCGCGACGAAACGAGGGATTCCGTCTATCGAAGTGTCGGCCCATTAAGAGCGTCGCTACACACCCGACATCAGTGGTTTCGGCGGCAACGCTCCAAGCCCCGCTTACGTTACCTCAGTGAACGTTCCGACCCTATTTCGGGGCAGCGCGAGATGTGTCGCGCCTCCGCGCCACTTTTCGATTCGATGTCCCTTCGAGCACGTGTTATGGGTCGTCTGTCCCTCACGGCGTCCCCAGCTACTCTCGCACTCGTCGCACTGACTGCTGGGTGCGCATCCGCCCCCCCACGTTCGATCGCGGGTGGAGTGTCGACTGCCCCCACTCCCGCCGCCTCCTGGGCTCCTCCCCCAACAGCCTCCGCTCCGCTCCGCCCCGAGGAGCGACAACTCGCTCGGCGTGGTGCCGCCATTCCGGCTGAGCCAGCGTCGCGCATGAGCGCGCTCACACTTCCTGACGTCGTCGACATCGCCCTCGGCAACTCCCCGGTTACAAGAACCTCATGGTCTCAGGCGCGCGCCGCGGCTGCCGATGTGGGCGTCGCCAAGGGGCGCTATCTCCCCACTGTTGATTTTTCTATGGCCGGGGGACCGTCTCGCGCCATTTCAGCTAATCCGGCCCGACTTCCAGCCGATCGCACCACCGTTACTCCGACGGTTTCGCTGCAGTATCTCCTGTTTGACTTTGGGGGGCGGGGAGGAGCGGTGAGCGCAGCGCGCGAGGCACTTTTCGCCGCCGATTACACGCATAATTCGTCTGTTCAGCAGGTCATCTTCCAGACCGAATCGGCCTACTTTCTCTACCAGTCGGCCAACGGGTTGCTCGCCGCAGCGGCTGCGACGGTCGAAAACGCCAAGGCCAACCTCGCGGCGGCCGAACGTCGCCACGAGGTCGGAGTCGCAACGATCGCAGATGTGCTGCAGGCGAAAACGGCACTCGCTCAAGCTCAGCTTCAGCTGCAATCCGCCGAGGGGAGTCGGCAGGGGTCGCGCGCAAATCTCGCGTTGGCGATGGGGATCGAGGCCAACGCAGCATTCGACGTCGCCCCCGACACTGGCGCTCCGCGCGTCCAGGTCGTTGCCGAGAGCGTCGACTCCATCATCGCTGTCGCCGAGCGCTCGCGCCCCGATGTCGCCGCCGCGCGCGCCGTCGCGCGGTCTCGCGAGGCATCGGTCCGGGTCGCCCGCTCCGCGCTCTTCCCGGCGTTGACCCTCGGCTCGACGGCGGGGCGATCGCTTTCCAACGTCGAGGCGTTACAGGGGCGGACGTATGCACTGACGTTCGGTTTGTCGTTTCCGATCTTTAGTGGCCTGACACGGCAGTACGACGTCGTCGCGGCACGCGAAGACGCGGCGGCAGCAGCGAGTCGCGCTGATCAAATCCGGCTCGAGGCGGCGGCGCAGGTGTACACGTCGTATTTCGCGCTTCGTACGGCAGCACAGCGCGTGGCGACAGCGACCGAGCTCCTCACGAGCGCTACGCAGTCCGAGGAAGTGGCGCGTGGCCGATACGCCGAGGGCGTTGGCAGCATTCTCGACGTCCTCACAGCCCAGAACGCCCTGGCCGATGCGCGCGCGCAATCGGTGCAAGCCCGATGGACATGGTATTCCACGCTCGCGGCGCTCGCCCGCGACGCCGGTGTGCTCTCGCCGCGCGGCGACACGCCGTTCCGCTTTACCTCAGACTCGTTAGGCCCCCCCCGTCGATCGCCATGAAGTTCTACCTCTCTGTCGTTCTCTCGCTCTTTGTACTCGGCGCGTGCTCGAAGCCTGCGGCTCCTGTAAAGGCGCCGGTCGCCGTCACCGTCACGACCTCCACGAAGGGCGACGTTCCATACATCGTCGATGCCAATGGCGTTGCTGAGCCAATGCAAACGGTCGCCGTGCAGTCGCAAGTCTCGGGCGTCCTCATGCGCACGCTCTTTCGCGAAGGCGACGAAGTGAAGGCGGGACAGCTTCTCTTCGAGATCGATCCGCGCCCGTACCAGGCGGCGCTGGCGCAAGCGCAGGCGCAGCTCGCACGCGACATCGCCACGGCCGAGAACGCGCGCCGCGATGCCGAACGCTTTGCAACGTTAGTGCAGAAGGACTACGTCACGAAATCGCAGGCCGATCAGGCGTCTGCGAATGCCGCGGCGCTCGCCGCCGCAGTCGAGGCAGGAAAAGCGAACGTCGCCGCCGCGAAATTCAACGCCGACAACGCATTCATTCGTGCCCCCGTCGCCGGAAAAACGGGCGCGCTGCTGGTGCGCAACGGAAATCTCGTTTCTCCGGGTGCGCGTGAACCGCTGGTGGTCATCAACCAGATTCATCCGATACTCGTCCGTTTCTCCGTTAGCGAACGGGACTTCCCTCTGGTCCAGCAGTATGCGACGGGGCACACGCTCAAGGTGCGTGTCGTCGGTGGAGTGCCTAACGCAACTCCTGGCGAAGGCACGTTGAGCTTTGTCGACAATGGCGTGGACACGACGACGGGAACGATCACGCTCAAGGCGCGCTTCGCAAACGACGATCGCACATTGTGGCCGGGACAATTCGTGCGCGTGCAGCTCGAGCTCTTCACGCAGCCTAACGCCGTCATGGTACCGAGCATGTCGGTCATGACATCGCAGAACGGCACCTTCGTCTTCATTGTAGACGACAAGAAGGAAGCGGTGATGCGTCCCGTTACCGTGGCGCGGACGCTTGGCGAGCAGTCGCTCATTTCGAAAGGGTTGGACGGCGGCGAACGCATCGTGGTTGACGGAACGGCCAAGCTCGCGCCCGGCTCCAAAGTGGACATCAAGGGAGAGGCGACGCCTCCGGTACAGCCGCCGGCGACGACCAAAGCAGGAGTGACTCCATGAACTTCACCGCGCTCTTCATTCGGCGACCGGTCATGACCACGCTGGTCATGGTCGCCATTCTCGCGTTTGGGGGAATGGCGTACACCAAGCTCGCGGTGAGCGACCTGCCTAACGTCGATTATCCGACCATTACGGTCTCGGCGTCGCTCCCCGGCGCCTCACCCGAGACGATGGCCTCGTCTGTCGCGACTCCACTCGAAAAGCAGTTCACGACGATCGCCGGTATCGACAACATGGTGAGTTCGAGCTCGTTAGGCTCGACGAACATCACCGTGCAGTTCACGCTCGACCGCAACATCGATGCGGCTGCGCAAGACGTGCAGGCGGCGATTTCCAAGACGCTGCGCGAACTCCCTCCGGGCATCGTCCCGCCGTCGCTACAGAAGACCAATCCGGCCGACGATCCCTTCCTGTATCTCAACCTGCGTTCCAAGTCGCTCCCGCTCTCGGCACTCGACGAATACGGGCAGACCACGCTGGGCCAACGCATCTCGACGATCAGCGGCGTTGCGCAGGTCACGATCTTCGGCACGCAGAAATACGCCGCGCGTATCCAGCTTGACCCGCGCGCGCTCGCGACGCGCGGCATCGGCATCGACGAAGTGGCGACCGCCGTCTCGTCAGGCAACGTCAACATGCCCACCGGCGTGTTGTGGGGGCCAAACCGAGCCTACACACTGAAAGCCGACGGCCAGCTGACCAACGCCGCCGAGTTCAACCAGCTCATCGTCGCCTACCGCAACGGAAGCCCCGTTTACCTGCGCGACATCGGCAAGGTCAAGGACGACGTACAGAACAACCGCGTCGCGGCGTGGTTCAACGACACGCGCTCCATCACGCTGGCCGTGCAGAAACAGCCGGGCACCAACACCGTGGAAGTCGCGAACAAGGTGAATGCGCTGCTTCCGGTGTTGCGCGCACAGATGCCCGAGTCCGTCGTCATCGAAACGTTCTTCGATCGGTCTGTCGGCATTCAGGAGTCGGTGCACGACGTCAAGTTCACGCTTGTCCTGACGCTCGTCCTCGTCATCCTCGTCATCTTCCTCTTCCTGCGCAACCTGTCGGCGACCGTCATTCCGTCGTTAGCCTTGCCGATGTCGTTGGTTGGGACCTTCGCCGTAATGTGGGTGCTCAACTATTCGCTGGACAATCTGTCGTTAATGGCACTGACACTCGCCGTCGGCTTTGTCGTCGACGACGCGATCGTCATGCTCGAGAACATCGTTAGGCATCTGGAGATGGGGAAGAAGCCGATGCAGGCGGCGCTCGACGGCGCCAAAGAAATCGGCTTCACGATCTTGTCCATGACCATCTCGCTCACGGCGGTTTTCATTCCGCTGTTGTTCATGAGCGGAATCATCGGGAGGCTGTTCCACGAGTTCGCCGTGACGATCGCGGCAGCGGTCCTCGTCTCGGGATTCGTCTCACTCACGCTCACTCCGATGTTGTGCGCGCGCTTCCTGAAAGCCGGCGCACATGGCGAACGCGAGATTCACAACGCCGTCTTCGACGCATTCGAGCGTGGATACGAGGGGGTGTTGTCCGCGTATCGCAACACGCTTCGGTGGGCGATGCTGCATCGCAAAACGGTGATGGCCTTCTCGGCGGCAATGCTCGCCGGCACCGTCGCGCTATTCCAGATTGTCCCGAAAGGGTTCATCCCATCCGAAGACACCGGTCGCATTCGCTCCTCGACGGAAGCAGCGCAGGGAACGTCGTTCGAGGCGATGGTGAAGTACCAGAAGGCCGCGGCCGAGCGTGTACGCAAGAATCCATATGTCGAGTCGGTGCTCTCCAACATCGGCACCGGATCTGGGAACAGCGTCGGACTCTCGAATCAGGGGCGCCTAACGGTAAAGCTGAAAGAAAGAGGGCAGCGTCCCAGCGCCGACGAGATGGTGCGAATTCTCTCCAAGGAGACTTCGGACATTCCCGGCATTTCCGTCTATTGGCAGAACACGCCAATCATTCAGCTCGGCGGTCGTACCGCGAAGGCGCTGTATCAATACACGTTGCAAGGTTCCGATCTCGATGTCCTGTATCCAGCAGCGCAGGCGCTCGAAGCGAAGATGAAGTCGCTGCCAGCGCTGACGGACATCTCGTCGGACCTACAGATCCGCAACCCCGAAGCATCGGTGACGCTCGATCGCGAGCGTGCATCTCGATTGGGCGTGACCGCTGAACAAATCGAGTCGGCGCTCTACAACGCGTATGGATCTCGGCAGGTCTCGTCGATCTACACGCCGAACAATCAGTACTGGGTTGTGATGGAGCTCCTTCCGGAGTTCCAGCGCGATCTCTCGGCGCTGGACCTGCTATACGTGCGCTCCAAGCGCGGGACGCTCGTTCCGCTGTCGTCGGTGACGAAGGTCGAACGCGGCATTGGTCCGCAGCTCGTCAACCACACCGGTCAGACGCCGTCGGTGACGCTGTCGTTCAACCTGCGTCCCGGCTCCTCGTTAGGCGAGGCTGTCAAGCAGGTGACCGCCGAGGCGCGTACGACGCTCCCCGCCGGCGTCACCACCGGTTTTTCCGGCGCGGCGCAGGCGTTCCAGGACACACAGAAGGGGCTCGGCGCCCTTTTCATCGTCGCCCTTTTCGTCATCTACGTCGTGTTGGGGATTTTGTATGAATCGTTCATCCATCCCATCACGATTCTCTCGGGAATTCCGTTCGCCGTCTTTGGGGCTATTCTCGCGCTTCTCCTGACCAAGACGGAGCTGAGCGTGTACGCCTGGGTTGGCGTCATCATGCTTGTCGGCCTGGTGAAGAAGAACGCCATCATGATGATTGACTTCGCGACGGAGGCCGAGCGCGCGGGAGGGAAGAGCGCATTTGCGGCGATCGAAGAGGCGTGTCTGGTGCGCTTCCGTCCCATCATGATGACGACGATGGCCGCGCTGGTCGGGACGCTTCCGATCGCGTTAGGCGCGGGCGCTGGTGCCGAGTCGCGACGTCCGCTCGGAATCGCGGTGGTGGGGGGACTCGCGTTTTCGCAGCTCATTACGCTGTACGTAACGCCGGTTGTGTATACCTACTTCGACGAGTTTGTCGACTGGGTGAAGCGCCGCGGTTCGAGTGGTGAGGGAGAGGCGGCGATGGTCGAGCGCGAGCCGAAGGTGGTGCGCACGCCGTCGGGGGTTACGCCAGCGGCGGCGAGTGTCATTGCGCCGATGCAGCATCCGACGGCGTAAGGCCCAGCAATAAGCGGCGTGCGGATCAGATCAAATGCGAGCGAAGCGAGATTCCGCAGCCCGCGCGACAGCTTCGTTGCGTTGTTAGCCAGTCTGCGCGCGGATGCTCAGCGTGCCTCATGTCTTCCTCGCATGAGAGATCGGAGGTGGCGAGAGCCCGGCCAACTGTTCCACTCTCGTGATGATGTGTTGAAGCGCTCGAACGTCGTCTTCGTTGTACTCAAGAAAGCGCCGGGGAATCGGCTTGCGTCGTTTAGCGAGTCGCATGTATTCGGCGGCAACAAGAAGCCCGTCAAGATCCGCGTGTCGATGATTGAAGCCAAGACACCGAGCAATGTCCTTCAGTCGGTACCCAGTGCAGGGAAACGCTACGGACCGCTGAATCGGATACAGCAGGTCCAGTGCATTCGTGAGGCCCTCAGGAACGTCAACGGCGAGCTCCTTCATCCTGACGACTAGGTTTCGACGGTCAAAGTTGCTTCCGGAATAGGACAGCAGATTTCGGGCACCGAAGCTACGGCAAAGGTCTGCAAACTGCACCAGAATCTCGCGCTCCTGGACCGGCGTTTTCGCCAGAAGCTGGGTAAACTGACCGGACTTCTCATCAAGCACGCCAATTAGCCAGCAGAGTTTGTCGCCCCCATAAGGATCAGTTTCGATATCGAAGTACACGCGGGGATGGGCCGGGGCAACGAGAGGCGCGATTGCCACGGGACGCAATCGTGCGCGAGCCTCCGCAAGGCGCGTAAACTGCTTCACTGCCTCGGGCCGACGCCTGAGGATGATTCCAAGGGTAATTGGCGGTGTCGCAGCCAGTTGATCGACGGTGGTAATTCCGGCCTTCCAGAGCTTCGTGAAGTCGGTATGCCATATTCCGCTAATGCACTCCAACTCACCCCACGGACGCGCGTGATCGAAGTGCACGGCTGGTCTTCCGTGCACGAGCGTGTATCCACGCCGCCAGGTGAAATGCGCGATCCTGATCAGGTCATCCTTGCCATCGTGGCTCGCCGCATTTATCACGGTGGCGCAATGCAGCTGTTCGGTCTTTCCGCCGTGAAGATGGCAATGACCGCATACCGCCAGCTGCACCCTATCATCTGACGCAATGAACGCGCGGAGGGCCTTCGAACCGATGTTTGCGTCTCCGAACCGCATCGCCCGATCTAGCACTTTGAAGGGCGGTGGATGCGAAACGACGAAGATCGGCCCCCGGTGATTGGCGCTCGTCGCCTGAAGATGCTCGCGGATGCCTCGCTCGGTGTAGAGTGGGGAACCGATTCCGGTGATGCCCCGCCGCTTGGGGGCTCCTTCAAGGCCCACGACCAGAATGTCCCCGATTAGAACTGGACTGGAGTGCACCTCGTATACGCGATTTCCCCGCACGTACTTCCGTGCCTCGGGTCCATCGTCATTTCCGATGACCGCGACGAGACCGAATCGCGCAAGGCTTGCAAGCTCCTCAAAGTAGTTCCTCGAACCATCGCGGAATCTGCCAACATCATCGCCCGCGTACACAATCAGATCGGGACGGTCCGGCAATCGGCGAACGTGGGCAACGAGGTCCTCAAGAGGTTGTGAACGGATATCCGAGATCGCCAGGACGGTGAGCTCCGTGAACTTGCTCCGCGGAGCTAATTGGCAGTGTTGAGTTCCACGGACAGACGTGCTCGTCGATAGCGGCTCGCTCCTGCCGTGCCGCTGCGCTGTCGCCACTACTCGATCCTCAAGTTGGCAAGCAGCCGGAGGGTGTGATCCGCCGCAGCGATGGAAGACTTCATGCGGCTCAATCGATCCTTGCACAGATCGAGGTAGGCACGGAAGAAAGCTTCGCTACGCAGCAAGAACCTTTCTCTGACGTCGAGAGGCGCATCGCGGAGGGAAACGCTTTCGATCTTTCTGTCTTGCGCCAGTGCGGCTGGAGCGCGAGTGAAGTAGAGGCCCCACCGACCATCTCTCCGCTCTAGCGAGATCCTCTCTTCTCGATGAACGAGGGACTGCAGGGTAGCTGAGACAATCGCCAGGCCGGTGTCATTTGCGGGATCCGGCAGGGGATTGAGGACGAATTGCGTGAACGAGATGCCAAACCCTTCACCGTATCGTTGCGCGATGTGATCGAGTTCGGCGATGCGTTGACTCACAGCGTCACCATACTGCGTGACCTGAGACTGCGCCGGGTGGACGAGGCCCGCCGGGAACGTAATGTCGGCGCCTTGGGGCGCTGCGGCGGCCGGGACGGGTGCTCCCGTCGGGGAACGGCGTCTGCGATGCATAGGATATCCGTTGTCGAAGGGCGTCAGCCCTCGTTGATCTCAACCGCGATTGGTCGAGAACGACCGTCAGGTCGAACAAACCATACTCCGTCGATCAAGTGGTGGTCAAGCCGGAGCCTCCGTTGCAGGCTGCCGTAGAGTTGTGCCGCAGGCGGTTACCATCAACGCGGCGTAGCCGCCTCCAACAAGTGCGTGTCTGTACTAACAGTTGTTAGGGGCGCCCAGCGCCTAACGTGGCGCTCTGGAGCGAGCCCACGCAACCGCGCGCGGCTCTCGCGGTTTGCGCGCTTCGCGGACACGCGATGTCGCGCACGCGCGGTCGCGCGCTACCGCCGACCTCAATCCTCGCGCGTCGCAAGCAGTCCCCCTCACGATCTTGGCTTCTCTCCGGATCGCCGTCGCTGGACAAGCCGCACCGCCTTGCTGTTCCCGTTTAGAGAAGAACGACCGAGCGCAACAGATGGTCGTGCAAGCCGAAAATCGACGGCGCGCCGGTGCGCGGCCGGCCGGAGCGCCGCCTAACGCTAGCGTTCACCTGCAGGCGAATTACAACAAGTTGCGCGCATGTTGCGCGCAATCAATACCTCGCCCGTCAGGTGCAAAGCGTTGTTATGCGCTCGCGCGCCGACGCGTACGCGCCGGCTTCCGCTCCTGCGCGATCCGCTCGGCGAGATACACTTTGAGCAGACTCTGATACGGGACGTCGCGTTCGTTGGCGAGCACGCGGAGTTCCTCGAGCATCGCTTGCGGGAGCCGCAGCGAGATCGTGGCCGTCGAGGGCCGCAGCTTCGCGAAGCGCACGCGCTGCGCCTTGCGCAGATCGACGTACTCGGCCGCGTCGTGCGACATCCAGAACGCGCCCGCCTCATCGTCGGAGCGAAAGGTCGGGATCGGCTTCAGCTTCTTACCGGGCTTGGGCATAGCGGCGGCGCTCCAGTCGACTCATGTCGCGGACGGAGATGATGCGGATCAGCTTGCGACGGACGGTAAAGGCAGCGGTGAGGAGTCGCCCCGATCCCGTGGGCCCGAAGATGAGGAAGCGGCGCTCCGTCACGGAGTGCTTCTCGTCCTCGAGGACGACCAACGGTGCGACAAAGAACAGCTCTTCGGCCTCCCCCTGGCTGACTCCGTGCCCCAGGACGTTTTTCGCGGTATTCCCCGCATCCCACTCGAAGCCTTCAACATTGGCGAGGAGCGCGGCGAGATCGGGCATAGCGGAAGTATATGCCCGTCATATACGGTCGGCAAGCGGACGCACAAGGGCTTGGATGCGCATAACGCCGATCTCGGCACCCCGGCGGGGCTCTAGGCACCCCCGCCCACCTTTCGGCACCCCAACGCCGATCTCGGCACCCCCGACACCGCGCACCTGCTACCGCTGCGTGGGGTCGGGGGTTTTGAGGCGCACAGCGACGTTCCATCCCTCTCATATTGTGTTCCCATATGAGCCGCCGTACCGTTCTATGGGAATCCCATATCACGCAATGGCATCGAAACAAGACATCCAGCAGGGCACACTCTCCCTGATGATCCTGACGACGATCGACGTCCTGGGGCCGCTGCATGGTTACGGCATCGCGCGTCGCATCGAGGAGACGAGCCAGCATCGCCTCGTCCTCAACTACGGCACGCTCTATCCCGCGCTTGTGAAGCTGGAGCAAGAAGGGGCGATCCGCGGAAGTTGGAGCACGTCCGAGAACAATCGGCGCGCAAAGTTCTACACGCTGACACCGAGCGGAAAGAAGCTGCTCGCCCGCGAGCGACGGGACTGGCACAAAACGGCGCAGCTCATGGCCGCATTCTTCGCGTTAGGCGAGGAACTGGCATGAATCACATCTTCGCGTTCCTCACTCGCTTCCGCGCATCGATACACGCCATGTGGTCGCACCAGCGCGACGACGACACCCGAGCCGAGTTGGAGTCGCACGTCGATCTGGCCACGGACGAAAATGTCCGCCGGGGAATGCCGGTCGACGAGGCGCGTCGTCAGGCATTGATTGCATCTGGCGGCGTGGCAAACGCCGAAGAGGCGGTGCGCGACCGCCGGCGCCTGCCGCTGCTCGATGAGTTCCAGGGCGACCTGCGATTTGCGGCGCGCTCGCTTCGTCGTTCTCCGGCCTTCACCACCATCGTCGCCCTTACCTTGGCGTTAGGCATTGGCGCCCACTCGGCGATTTTCAGCGTTGTGGACGGTGTCGTGCTGCGCCCGCTCCCCTATCGCGAGCCGGAGCGCATCCTCGCTGT
>JBGAKW010000006.1:0-323552 GCA_044224185.1 Gemmatimonadaceae bacterium
GCGATGCGCGCGGCGGTCCACCCACCGGTCGCATCCGCGCCTTTGTCCCCCTTTCGCATCTCGCTAGATTGCATCACCAGACTTCCTCCGCTTAGGTCTAGCGACGCGTAACGCGCCTCAGGCCAAAGACTTACAATGACAAATCCGAACTCGTTCGACGACACTGGCGCCCAACTCCCCAGTGCCTACGACCCTGCCGTAGTCGAATCCAAATGGCAGAACCGTTGGCGCGACCGCGGGAGCAACAACACCGATCTCGTGTCGGGCGCGCGTCCGTTCTACGCCCTCATGATGTTCCCGTACCCGTCGGCGGAGGGGCTCCATGTGGGCAACCTCTTCGCCTTCACGGGGAATGACATCTATGGACGATTTCATCGCCAGCAGGGGCACACGGTCTTCGAACCCCTGGGCTACGACGCGTTCGGCATTCACTCGGAGAATTACGCGCTGAAGGTCGGGATCCACCCCATGCGGTTGATCCCGGCCAACATCGCGAACTTCCGCCGGCAGTTGGAACGCGCCGGGCTGATGGTCGATTGGCGCCAGCAGGTCGACACCACGGATCCCGCATACTACAAGTGGACGCAGTGGATCTTCTTGCAGCTGTACAAGCAAGGGCTGGCCTACAAGAAGAAAGCAGCCGTCAACTGGTGTCCGTCGTGCAAGACGGTGCTGGCCAACGAGCAGGTCATTGCTGGTGCGTGCGAGCGTTGCGGCACGCCCGTGGAGCAGCGCTTTCTCGAGCAGTGGTTTTTCCAGATCAGCCAGTTCGCCGAGCGGTTGCTGAACAACCTCGATCACCTGGACTGGTCGGAGACGACAAAAACCGCGCAGCGAAACTGGATCGGCCGGTCGCAGGGGGCGCAGCTCAACTTTGCCGTCGCGCCTAACGACGATTCCTCGTCGCGTGGCGGCGATGTTGTGACGGTGTTTACCACTCGCCCCGACACGATCTTCGGCGCGACGTACATGGTGTTGGCGCCGGAGCACCCACTCGTCGATCGCATTACCACGTCGGGGCAGCGCGCGGCGGTCAATGAGTACCGGGCGCAGGCGTCGAAGCAGGACATCGTGGCCCGCAAGACCAGGAAGGACAAGACGGGCGTCTTCACCGGCGCGTATGCCATCAACCCGGCCACGCGCAAGGCGATCCCGATCTGGATCGCCGACTACGTCCTGATGGAATACGGGACGGGGGCGATCATGGCCGTTCCCGGACACGACGAGCGCGACTTCGATTTCGCCAGGGCATTTGGCTTGGAGATCGTGCGCGTGGTGGCGGCGCCTAACGAGGATGCGTCCACGCCGTTGCATGCCCCATACGTCGACGACGAGTCGGGGCACCTGGTCAGTTCGGCGCACTTCGACGGGACACCGGTCCCCGATGCCAAGCGTCTGGTGACCGAATGGCTCGCCGAGGTGGAGGCAGGGAAGGGAGTGACCAACTATCGCTTGCACGACTGGTGCATCTCGCGCCAGCGATACTGGGGGCCGCCGATCCCAATGATCTACTGCGATGACTGTGGTGCGCAGCCGGTGCCCGAGAAAGACTTGCCGGTGATGCTCCCCGACATCCCAGACTATCGTCCGGACGATTCCGGCGTATCGCCGCTCGCGCGTCACCACGAGTGGTACCATGTCGCGTGCCCTAACTGTGGAAAGCAGGCACGTCGAGAGACAGATGTGTCGGACAACTTCCTCGACAACTCGTGGTACTTCTTGCGCTATCCGAGTGCGACGCGCGACGACGTCCCGTTCGACCGTGCGTTGACGAAGAAGTGGTTGCCGGTGACGTCGTACATCGGCGGCAACGAACACGCCGTCTTGCACCTGCTGTATTCGCGTTTCATCACGATGGTGCTGCACGACATGGGACACCTCGACTTCGAGGAGCCGTTCACCAAGTTCCGCGCGCACGGGCTCATCGTGCGCGAAGGCTCCAAGATGTCAAAGTCGCGCGGCAATGTGGTGAACCCCGATCAGTTCATCGAGCAGTGGGGGGCCGACTCGTTCCGTACTTACCTGATGTTCCTGGGGCCGTACGAGGAAGGCGGCGACTTCCGCGACTCAGGGATCAGCGGCGTTAGGCGCTTCCTCGACCGGCTGTGGCTCGCCGTCTCGGTGGCGCGTGCGGACGGCGCGCCGGACGCACTCGTTATGCGCAAGCTGCACCAGACGATCGGCAAGGTGCAGAGCGACATTCCGAAGTTGAGCTACAACACCGCGATCGCAGCGATGATGGAGTACATGAATGTCCTCCGCAAAGGGGAGCGTACACCGCATCGCGGCGAGGTCGAGCCGGTGGTGCAGCTCGTCGCGCCATTCGCGCCGCACATCGCCGAAGAACTCTGGGAGAAACTCGGCCACAGCGAAAGTGTGTTCGACAGTGGCTGGCCTACGTACGACGCCGAGCTGGCGAAAGACGACAGCGTGCAGCTGGCGGTGCAGGTGAATGGGAAGTTGCGCGGGACGCTGACGGTTGCGCGCGACATCGCGCAGCCGAAGGTTCTTGCCTTGGCGATGGCGGATGTCAACATCGCGAAGTACGTCACAGGGGAGCCGAAGAAAGTTGTGTTTGTTCCGGGGCGGCTGCTGAATATCGTGGTGTAGGCGAGCGCGGTGCTCGACTCAGAGATCGAGTATCGCCAGCGCCGCCAGCAGCACGAGTGCCGGAAGGTAGAACCAGCCGACGCTCAGGAGTGCGAGAACCATGAAGGATGCGAGGATTGTTGCACTGACGGCGGCGAGCACTTTCGACGAGCGCGCCGAAACGGCGAAGAGCGGAAGAGTGCTCGCCGCCGCCGGTAGCACGAGAGCGGGGACGGCTTGATCCAGCCAGGCGACGAGGATGGATGTCGTCGAGGTATAGAGCACGACTGCGGCGGCAATGCGCATGCGACGAGTAAGCATGGCGAGGCGCGGTTTAGCAAAGCAGTGGAAACCGGAAGAGCGCAGATCTCTCAGGTGATAATTGTCCACCAACCGAATGCCGGCGCAAGGGGAAGAAATGCTGCCACTCTGCCGTGAGGTTTCGGCAAGCGAACACGGAGATGCCCATGTCTAGTTCCTCCGCCATGGCCGACACCTCAACGCTCATCGTATCGCATGCCGACGTCGAGCGACTCCTCCCCATGCCTGCCTGCATCGACGCCATGGCCGACGCGTTAGGCGCGACGGCGCGCGGTGAGGCGCTGCTTCCGCTACGGCAGATCCTTCGCCTGCAGGGCGGCATGAATGCGTTCGGCGTCATGCCGGCCGTGCTTGGCAACGCCATCGGTGCCAAGATCATCACGGTTTTTCCCGGCAACGATCAGACGCCGTACGAATCGCACATCGGCGTCGTCTTGTATTTCGAAGACACTAACGGGCGATTGCTGGCGATCATCGACGCGAGTTCGGTGACCGCGATCCGCACGGCGGCGGTGTCGGGATTGGCGACGCGATTGCTCGCGCGCGAGGACGCGACCGAATTGGCGATCCTGGGGACCGGCGTGCAGGCAATGACACATTTGGAGGCGATGCTCGCGGTGCGCCCGATTCGCCGCGTTAGGCTCTGGAGTCGCAGCCCCGAACGGCGCGTTGCGTTCGTCGAATGGGCACAAAAGCGCTTTGGAGTGGAAATCGAAGGATGTCGCACAGCCGAGCAGGCAGCGCGTGGTGCGCAGATCATCTGCACGACGACGGCGTCGCGCGAACCGGTGCTTGCCGGCGAGTGGCTCTGGCCGGGAACGCACGTGAACGCCGTCGGTGCTTCGCTTCGCAGCGCGCGCGAGCTCGACACCGATGCCGTCGTACGCTCGTCGTTGTTCGTCGACCGACGCGAATCGGCAATGAACGAGGCGGGCGACTTCCTCATTCCGCGCGACGAAGGCGCCATCGACGAAACGCACATTCGCGGCGAGATCGGCGACATCGTACTGGGCAAACTCCAAGGGCGCGAGCGTGATGACGAGATCACACTCTTCAAGTCGCTCGGCCTCGCCGTCGAAGACATTGCGTCGGCCAAGCTGATCTACGAGCGGGCCAAGGCGACGGGAGCGGGGACGTGGATCTCGTTAGGTGGCCTGCGGCCGGAGATGTGATGCCGCTCCCGGCGATCATTCCGCTTGACGACATCTACGCCGCCCGCGAGCGGCCTGCAGCCCATTGGGTCATTCAAGATTCGCGGCGCCGGGAACGCGATGATGAGCGCTGATCCCGATGTACTGCTGCGCGGTGTTTGGACCGCGTCGGCGGGAAACATGGCGCAAGGGGTCGCATGGTGCGCGCGGCAGATGCAGATCCCATGCACGGTCGTGGTTCCCGACCACGCGCCGGAAGCGAAGACGGCAGCCGTGGAGCGACTCGGTGGACAGATCGTTAGGCGCCCGTTCGACGAGTGGTGGGAGATTCTCGTCAACCACGGCGCGCCCGGATTCGACGGCCTCTTCGTGCACCCCGTGTCTGATGAGGCAGTGATAGCCGGCAACGGCACGATCGGCGTGGAAATTCTCGAGGAACTGGACGACGTCGACGCCATTGTCGTCCCCTACGGAGGCGGAGGGTTGAGCTGCGGGATTGCATCCGCCGTTAGGCAGTTGCGCCCTCAGTGCAAAGTGTTTGCCGCCGAAGTCGAGACCGCCGCTCCCCTCGCGCCCTCCTTGGCCGTGCAGCGTCCGTTGCAGATCGAGTACACACCATCGTTCGTCGACGGGATCGGAGGACGCAGCGTCCTGGCCGAGATGTGGCCGCTGGCGTCGACGTTGCTCGACGATTCCATCGTCGTATCGCTGCGCGAAGTCGCCGAGAACCTGCGGCTGGTCGTCGAACGCAATCACGTGGTGCCGGAAGGAGCGGGAGCCACGTCGGTGGCAGCGGCGCGCACGGGACGCGCCGGAACCGGCCGAATCGTCGCCGTAGTATCGGGCGGCAATATCGATCTGACGAAGCTGGCGAGCCTGCTCGCCGGCGCCAACGCCTAACGAGCGAGCTCGAACGCTGTGACTGCACCACATACCCCCTCGTCGCTCGTCCCCAAGCCGCCTCCGGTCGCCAAGGCGGTCATTGCCGTCTGCGCTGGTCTCTTTGTCGGCGGCTTGATGATGACGTTTCTCGAACGCATGGGACACGTGATCGCGGAGCCCCCCATGCCCGACAATCCCAGCGACGTCGCGTCTGTGCGCGCAGCAGTCGCGCGCATGACGCTGACGAACCTCCTGGTCTTGCTGAGTTCGTATTTCTTTGGCTCGACGCTCGGATGCTGGATCGCGGCACGCATGGCGCCCTACCGACCACTCTATCATGCGCTGGTGGTCGCCGTCCTGTTCATCCTGACGATTGGGCTCTACTTCACGAAGATTCCCCATCCGGGGTGGTTTGTCGTGGCGGCAATCGTCGCGTTTGCGTCCGCCCCGTTCATTGGTGCCCGAATGGCGGGCGCGCGTTAGGCAGGGCGCCAAGAACGCGCAGCGCTCCCGTTGGGCGCTGCCGTTGGGCGCTGCCGTTGGGCGCTGCCGTTAGGCGCTGCCGTTAGGCGCTCCCGTTAGGCGCGCACGAGCCTAACGAGAGAACCACCCGGCAACCCAGTCGCCGGCATAGTAGCCTAACGCGGCTACGCCAAGCCCAACGACAAACATGTCGATGCCCGAGCGAAAGACGCCGCGCCCGGTGAAGAGCGAGCGCGCTGCGCCAACGCCGAAGTGTGCCGCCATCGAAAGCGTGAACGACAGGATGATCGCGGTACGCCCGCTCGTGACCAGAAAGGGAAAGACGGGAATAAACGCGCCGACCGCCGTCGCCAACCCGGTCACCCACCCTTCGCGCAGCGGCGACGTGGTCGCGTCGCTGATGCCCAATTCGAGCTGCGCCTTTTCGCGCAACATGTGCTCTGGGTTCCTCAGCGCGTCGTTCGCCAATGCGTGCGCAACGCGCGGCTCCATTCCTTTTGCTTCATACAACAGGGCGAGTTCATCACGCTCCAGCTCCGGCATGAGCGCAATCTCCTCGCGCTCCATCGCGATCTCGTGCTCGTACACTTCGAGTTCGCTCTTGGCTGCGAGATAGCCGCTCGATCCCATCGATAGGGCATCGGCGACGAGGCCGGCGACTCCTGCGACAACCACTGCTTGATGTTGCGCGGTGGCAGTGGCGCCTAACACACCCGCAACGAGACCAAAGTTCGCCGTGAGCCCGTCGTTGAATCCGTAGACGACGTTGCGGAGAAACCCCCCAGATTCCGCGCGATGCCACGGTTCCTGCAGAGGATCTTTCCCCGCGAGCTTCGCCAACTCGCCTGCGTGCTCCGCGCTTTCCTTTGCCAACAGCAACGACTCTGCACCGCCAGCTGCACCGCGCGGTGTATCGCGGAACATCGCGAGGTAGCCCTTGACCTCGCGCCCTTCTTCGCGAAGGAGGAGCGGAAGGATCACGCCGGGACCAAGCCGTCGGGCCAGCCAGGCCATGAAACGAGCACGTCGTGTAGGGACGAACGCAGTTGGGCGCGCCCCGTGCTGCACGAGCAGATCTTCCCAAACTGCGAGATGCCGGTCCTCGACTTCTGCTAACCGGCGAAAAACATCGCGCCGTTCTTCTGCACCCTCTAACTCCGCGAGCACTCGGTAGAGAAAGGCAGCGTCGCCTTCGTCCTGCCAGTGTTCGTGAAAACGCTCGATCGCATCTGGCGACGGGTCGCCCGGTGAGGGGAGCTGGGGCGTGCTCGGAAGCGTGGGAATCGACATGTGTGGAATATCTGTTCGGAACCGCTTCACGACACCCTCGCGTTCGGGCCCAGTCCCCGCCGAGCGCAGCGGAAGTCCAACGTCGAAGGGGTGACGGAAACCCTTGACTCTCGACCACGTGACTGATGGTGTGAACGCAACCAGGATCCCTATGCGCACCCAACACACTATTGCGGCGTTGCTGGCGCTCTCCGTGCTTTCGGTCGGAAGCGGAGCGTCGGCGCAGACATCTCGAGACTCTGACCGCGATCGCGACGACGCTCGTCGTTCGCGCAGGACCTACGCATTTACTCTAGGCGACGACAGCGACCGTCCTCGGCTCGGCATTTCGCTTGGCTCGAGCGGACGACGCGACACGCTCGGCGTCCTCGTCGATGCCGTGACTCCGGATAGCCCGGCGGCCAAGGCCGGACTGGAGGAGGGCGACCGCATCGTCTCGATCGACGGTGTCAACCTCCGCGTTGCAGCTGTCGACATCGATGACGATGAAATGTCGGGGGTCGGCGCGCGCCGCCTCACGAGACAACTGACCAAGCACAAGGCGGGCGATGAAGTGGAATTGCGCGTGTTGCGCGATGGGAACGTCCGCACCCTCAAGGTCAAAACGGTTGCTGCGCGTGACCTGGCGTCGACTTCGAGCTTCTTCGGCGAATCGCGTCGCGAACATGAGGACCGCGCATCGTTAGGCATCGGACTTGGATCGTCGGGGAGCAAGCGTGATACGTTAGGCATCCTCGTGTCGTCGCTTGTCGACGAAGGGCCGGCGGCGAAGGCGGGGATGGAAGAAGGTGACCGCATCGCCGCCATCAACGGCGTCGATGTGCGAGTCGCACACGACGACGCGGGTGACTGGGAATCGAGTTCGTCGAGGGTCCGCCGCCTTGAGCGCGAGATGGGAAAAGTGAAGGCGGGCGACCAAGTCGAGCTCAAGCTGTACCGTGGAGGGCAAACACGGACGGTGCGCGTCAAAACGGTCGCGGCCAAGGACCTGCCACGCGAATCGGGCTCGATGTTTTTCTTCGGTGACGACGCGGTGGGCGGCGGTCGCGCCTTCCGCATGCTGACGCCCCAAATCGCACCGATACCGCCGGTTCCTCCCGTGCCCCCGATGACGCCCGACGTTCCGTCGCCGCCAGAACCGCCACTTCCGCCGAGTCGCCTCCGCGGGCGCACGTTCTACTACGATGGAATGTCGCCGAGTGAGATTCGCCTGCGGGTGAATCCCGAGGTGGAGGAGCGCGTGCGAGCAGCGATGGAGCGCGCGTTCGAGTTACAGTCGCGTGCCTTCGATACGCAGTCGCGCATCAGGTCGCGCATCCGTACGCAGATCCGGACCACTCCGCGCCCCCGGATACAGCTCTGGTCGCCCCTTGACGTGGGCGCCAAAAGAGACAATTTAGGTAAGCCTAAGATTTATTTGAGAACTATCTAGAACACCACGCGCGAGGAGAGTTGATCCCATGGACTTCCAACCGGAACTGATTGCTCTCCTCGCGCTATCGATCGTCGGCCCGGCAACCTTCGCTGTTTTCGAAGTCGAGACGCCGGCTTGGCGAAAAATCCTCAAGTGGACGTTCCTCACGGTCGTTACGCTCGCGCTTCGAGTGGTCATCGGTCACTCGGCGGCTCTTGTTCTGCTCGCGTTCGGCGTCGCCGGCCTCACCTTCCATGTCTACTGGTGCCGGAAGCAAGGGATCGACGCCATTCGCGCCACGCCGCGGAAGCGCTATTACGAACTCCGCGGCTGGCGCTGGGTCGAGTAGGCCCTCTGGAATAGGTCGGGAGGCGCTCGTTAGGCACTCGTTATGTGCGCCTTCTCAACCTCGATGCGGGCGCCTAACGGGACGTACAACTCGGTCAACAGATCTTCGGGCTTGGCGTCCATCGGCGTGTTCACGTAGCGCTCGTAGCTCACGCCATCGCCGACGCGATATCCGCTCGTGGGGAACCACTCGCCCATGAAGCGCGCCCACGCGTCGCCGAGTCCACTGTACGGGCCGCGATACGAAGCGCGTGCGTAGCGACCGCCGGGAAGCATCGACTCTCCCAATCCGTTTGGAATCTTGGCTGTCGCGCTGACACTCACGGCGGCGTCGGAGCGAAGCTCGGACTCGGGCGTCGTCTCCGGATCGTCATGATAGATCGCGAGCATCTCTGCCCCGGGTCCGAACAGACCGGCGGGGCCAGCGATCGCTCCCAAGCGATTGAAAGCATCACCGATGCGGTTGTACGCGCCTTTGTGCGGAACCGTCGCGAGTCGCAGCTCGGGGCGTTCGATGATGTCGGCTTGCATGCGCATATCCTCCAGTAATGTGGGTAGCGTGACCCGAAGGTGATTTCCGGGCGCGAAGTGAAGTCCCGATCGTGCCGCGAGCGTGTGTTGCACCTGACGGATGCAGTTCTCGCGCTGCGCCTGCGGAAGGCGGCGAAATTGCGCCGGCGCCAATCCGTAACGCGCTCGAAACGCACGCGTGAACGCCTCGTGCGTGTCGTAGCCGGCCTCGAACGCGATGCGCGCCACCGGTACGCTGGTGTCGCGCAACGACCACGCGGCACGCTCCAACCGCAATCGCCGATGCAGCTCGAGCGGTGTCTCGCCTAACAAGCCGCGAAAGATCCGATGAAAATGAAAGGGCGAGAGGCCGGCATCGGCCGCAAGCGTGTCGAGATCCAACGCGTCGTCGAGGCCCGCGATGACGGATTCCGCCGCGCGAATGACCGCTTGTTCGTAAAACGAACGCGTATCGGGCTTCATGCATCCAAGCTATCGCGCCCGGGAGTCGGCTGCTTGATGCGCGTTGCGAATAACCACGGCGCGCGGCCAAGGCACGTGCACCGAGCGCCTCTTCCGTGCGGAACAAGATCACCATTTGCCGCATTCAGGATTCCAACGTCGAGACCGATATTGCGGTACTTTGAGAGCGGCGAAACCGGGTTCTTCATCAATTCACCTTCGATCCGCGATTTCCATGCGCGCACGCCTCGTCCTCGCAGTATTCGCCGCGCTTCCACTGGTTGCCCAGGGGCAGACCCCCAATCCCACCAACCTGTGGGTGGTCGACCTAACGTGGAAAAACAACAAGCTCTCACTCGGCACACCGAAGAAGATCACCAAGGACAATGGGGCGAGCCAGCCGTCATTTTCGCCGGACGGTACGAGCATCATTTTCAGCGCGTTGCGCGACACTGGAAGCAACGCGCAGAGCGACATCTATCGCATTGATCTCGCAACCGGAGTCGAGTCGCGAGTCACCCACACGCCGGAGAACGAGAACTCGCCGACGCTCAACGCGCGAGGTGAATACGTCGCCGTTCGCTGGCGGCCGGCCACACTATTCAAGGAGTTCGGTCCATGGGTGTATTCGTCGTCGGGAGAGCCGACGCGTGGCGTGCTGCGCGGTCCCGATTCCACCGGATACTACGTCGCACTGCCTAACGGCAACTACGCGCTAACGCGGCCCAAGTCGAAGAGCTTCACCCTCGGATTGTTTGATGCGGCGTCGGGTGTCATCACCGACGTCGACAGTGGAGTTCCCGCACTTCCGGCGCAGCGCATTCCTGGAGCGAACGCGCTCAGCTACGTGCAACTCGACTCCGCGAATGCCAAGCACACCTTGCGACGCGTCGACCTCGGGACGCGGCGCACGTCCTCGTTAGGCCCCACGCTCGTTGGACGAACCGTCCACAGCTGGATTCCGGGACACCAGACGGTTCTCATGGCGAAAGGGAACGAGCTCTTTGCGCGGACTCTGCAGGATCACGTTTGGCGGCTGGTGGCGACCTTTGACAATCCCGAGCTGCGCAACGTCTCGGCGTACGCCGTGAGTGCGCAGGGTGACAAGTTGGTGCTCGTTGCGCCGCTCCGTCTTTCGCTTGCTGTCATCATGCGCGATTCACTCGAGGCGGGGCAAAGTGGCGCGGCGGTGACGGCGATGGCCACGTCGATGCGCGCATCCGGAGCGCTCGCGACGCTCGACGTAACCGAGGGTTCTCTCATCGCGCTCGGCAACGACCGACTAACGAACAAGCACATCGCCGACGCCGTCGCCGTGCAGACGTTTGTCACCACGCAGTTCCCGCAGTCGTTCCGCGCGTTCGAGATGCTCGGCGACGCACAGAATGCCAATGGCGATCGCACCGGAGCGGTGGCCTCGTGGCGCAAGGCACTCGAAGTGAATCCGAAGTCGACCGAGGCAGAGCGCACTGCAGCCGCCTCGGTGGAGCGTAAGATCGCCGGGAAAGGGTGAGTTCACGGCGCCAGCTGCGCGGACACGGCCGGGAAGCCGCGCCGAACGAAAGATGCCTAACGACAGCGTGTTCACGTGTCGTTAGGCATCGTCACAAGAAAAATGGTATTCGCTAGAACTCGATCTGCGTCCCGAGTTCGACCACGCGATTGGGCGGAATACCGAAGTACTGCGTGGCCGAGCGCGCATTGCGCGCCATGATCGAAAAGAGCTTCTTGCGCCAGCGAGCCATCCCCACGTCGTTGGCAGCGATGATCTGCTCGCGCCCGAGGTAGTAAGATGTTTCCATACGCTTCGTCTTGATTCCCGCGTCGGCGAGGCGCGCGCGAATGTCTTCCACGTTAGGCGTTTCCATGAAGCCGTAGGCCGCGCGCACGCGATAAATACCGTGCGACAAGGGCTCCATCGTGATGCGCTCCGTGCTCGGTACCTCGGGGACCTCGCGCGAGACCACCGAAAGGAGTACCACCTGCTCGTGGAGCACCTTGTTGTGCTTCAAGTGATGCAGGAGCACCGCCGGCGTTCCTTCACTCTCCGACGTCATGAAGATCGCGGTCCCTTTGACGCGTACCGGTCCGCCGTGCTCCAGGCTCGAGACAAAGGTGGCGAGCGGCAACGAACGTTCCGTCAGGATGTTGCGCAGGAGAACGCGTCCTTTCTTCCACGTCGTCATGAGCGTGAAGATGGCCAAGCCTAACGCGAGCGGGACCCACCCGCCGTGCATCACCTTGATGACGTTGGCGCCCAGGAACGATAGGTCAATGACGAGGAACGTCGCCGCCAACAGTCCGGCGCGCATTGGCGACCAATTCCAACGCGAACGCGCAATCTCGTGAAAGAGCACGGTCGTGATGGCCATCGTCCCAGTCACCGCGATGCCGTAGGCCGCTCCTAACTTGGAGACGGATCCGAAGCCGATCACAACCGCGAGACATCCCACCATCAACAACGTGTTCACTTCGGGGATGTAGATCTGTCCCGCCTCAGTCTTCGACGTGTGAATGATCGTGACACGAGGCGAATAGCCAAGCTGGACACATTGCTGTGTGATGGAGAACGCGCCGCTGATCAACGCCTGCGATGCGACGATCGCTGCCATCGTCGCGAGGACGAGCAACGGGACGAAGAACCAACTTGGTGCGAGCAGATAGAACGGATTCGTTGCAGCTGCCGGCTCGCGAAGGATGAGCGCGCCCTGCCCGAAGTAGTTGAGCAGAAGTGCCGGGAAGACGAGGCCAAACCATGCCGTGCGTATGGGCTTGCGTCCGAAGTGTCCCATGTCGGCGTACAGCGCTTCGGCACCGGTTACCGCGAGGACGACGGCGCCCAGCAGGACGAATCCGTGCGTGCCGTGGTCGATGATGAAACGAATCGCGTAGACCGGATTGACGGCGAGGAGAATCCTCGGCTCTCGAAGCAGTTCGACCACGCCAAGTACCGCGATCGTGAAGAACCACGTCATCATGATGGGGCCGAACACGCCTCCAACCTTCGCCGTGCCCTTCTTCTGAACGAGAAATAGCGTAAAGAGAATGACGAGCGTCGCCGGAATCACGAAGTTGCCGAACTTTGGCGCGCCAACTTTCAGACCCTCCATCGCACCGAGCACGGAGATCGCCGGTGTGATAATCCCATCACCGTAGAGCAGTGCCGCGCCGAAGAGTCCGAGCGCGACGTAGAGCGCGAGTTTGCGGCGCGACATTCCATCTTCCTTCTCTTCCTGGAAGATGAGCGCGAGCAGAGCGAGGATCCCGCCCTCGCCGCGATTGTCTGCGCGCAGAATGAAGACGATGTACTTGATCGCGACGATGCTGATGAGCGACCAAAGGATCAGCGAAAGTACGCCGTAGACGTTGGCGGGGGTTGCGATGAGTCCATACTCCTCCTTGAAGCACTCCTGGAGGGCGTAGAGTGGACTCGTTCCGATGTCGCCGTAGACGACTCCCAGCGCTGTCAGCGTGAGGACGGCGAGCCGACGGCCGGTCGGATTCGACTCGGCGTGGTGCCGGTGCATCGGGACCGGCGACTCCGCTGTCATCGTACCGGTGACCGCGGCGGGATTGCGTTGCTCGCCCGTCGCAGCTTTAGCGTGGGCGGATTCTGCGCTCATTGTATGCGTGGATCGCGGCTTGACGCCGGAGACACGAGTCGGACCTGATCGCTTCTCGCCGATCGCTCGCAAGGGCGGCAAGAAAACGGGCCCCGGCAGATGCCGAGGCCCGGAATCAATCTAGTGGACGCGCCACCCTCGTCCAGCGTCGAACTTGTGGGCGCCCTCTTTGAGCGGTGAGGCTATTAGAACGGCCTAAAGCTTCGTCGAACTCACAACATCGTCGATCTCCTTCGCCGCTCTTTCAAGAATCTCCCGAACCTTGGCGACTTGGTCCTTGTCCTTGAAGTAGCGGGAGGCCGACGCATAGACCGATCGACCCAACGAGGCGTACGAGCGACTGATATCAGCCATGGCGTCAGATAGGAACGAGGAGCCGACATCGGCGATGCGCTCGAAGATGTCGTCAACGGCTGACCGGTTCTCCTCGAGGTAGCGGCGCCCTTCGTCAGTGATCGAGTAGATCTTCTTCCCGCCCTCCTCGAGAGTGACCGTGGCGTATCCCATGTCCTCGAGCAGCGAAAGTGTGGGATAAACGGTGCCGGCGGAGGGTGCGTAGGCGCCGCCGAGCCGCTCTTCGAGCTCCTTGATCACCTCGTAGCCATGCCTCGGCTTCTCGGCTAAGAGCTGAAGGATGACGTACTTCAGGTCGCCCTGTTCGAACATGCGGCCGCCGCGGAATCCGCGGCCATGCTTTCGTCCACCGGATCCGGGCCAAACGAAGCCGTAGACATCGGGCCCGAAGCGCCATTTTCCGCGCATGCCGGCGGGTGGCTCACAGCCATGGGAGTCGAACCACATCGTATCCTCCGATATATCGTAAGATGTATCGGAAGATATATCGAAGATCTATCGGGAGCGCAAGAGTGAGCGAAGCGCGTTGGACTTTGGACGGGGGTCAGAGCCCGGGGTCAGAGCTGGGGGTCAGAGCCCGGGGTCAGAGCCCGGGGTCAGAGCCCGGGGTCAGAGCCCGGGGTCAGAGCCCGGGGTCAGAGCTGGGGGTCAGAGCCCGGGGTCAGAGCCCGGGGTCAGAGCCCGGGGTCAGAGCCCGGGGTCAGAGACCGAGCTACTCGTACCTCAGCGCAGTGATCGGATCCAAACGCGCCGCGCGCCGCGCGGGCCACACACCGAACACCACGCCGATGCCGGCCGAAAAGCCGAAGGCCAGGAGAATCGAGTTCGGGGAGATGCGCGTGTTCCACTGGAAGGCGTTGCTCAACCACGTCGCGACGCCGCCGCCTAACAAGATCCCGATCGCCCCGCCTAACAAGCAGAGCACGACGGCCTCGATCAGGAACTGGAACAGAATGTTGAATCGCGTCGCGCCTAACGCTTTGCGCACGCCGATCTCTCGCGTGCGCTCGGTGACCGACACCAGCATGATATTCATGATACCGATGCCGCCGACGACGAGCGACACGGCAGCGATACCCGCGAGGAGATACGTGAACACCACGGTTGTCTCAGCGAACGTCGCGAGAAAGTCCGACTGATTGCGAATCGTGAAATCGTCGGGGCGCCCCTGACGGATTTTGTGCTCACGCCGGAGAATCTGCTGAATCTCCGCCATGGTGTTCGGGATCTTCTCCTCGCTCTTGGCGAGCACGGAGATGGATCGAATGCGATCGTTGCCGATGACGCGGAATCGCGCGGTATTGAGCGGGATGAGGATCTGATCGTCGGGGTTCATCCACGGCGACGCCTGCCCCTTCGACTCGAGAACGCCGACGACGGTGAACTGAATGCCACGGATTCGAATGGGCTCGTCGAGAATCGCGTAGGGTGAATCGAGACCCATGTTCTTCACGACTTCGGGGCCGACGACGGCAACACGCGCCTTCGACTGATCTTCCTGCGAGGTGAACATGCGCCCCGCAGAAAGTTTGGTGTTACGAACCATTAGGTAGTTCGCGGTGGTACCGATGACGTTCGTGCTGGTGTTCTTGTTGAGGTATTGCACCTGCATGTTGGACGACATCTCAGGCTGCACCGCCGTCATCGTCACTCCGCGTGCCTCGATCGCCTCCGCGTCCTTCATGACAAGCTTGGCGCGATCGCCCTGGGAGACGATGCCACCGCGCCCGAACATCTGTCCGGGCGTCACGGTGAGGAGCGTCGTGCCTAACGCCGAGATGCGCTCCTTGACGGCGACCTGCGCTCCGGTGCCGAGCGCGATCATGGCGATCACCGAGCCGACCCCGATCACGATGCCGAGCATCGTGAGGAGTGAGCGAAGCTTGTTGGCGCGGAGGGCGCCTAACGCGACACGAAAGATCTCGCCGACGAGCATCGGAGTCGCCTACTGTGGACGTGGACGTGCAGCGCCGCCGGCACCTCCAGCGGCACCACCACTGGCACCGCCCTGTGCTCCACCTTGCTGGCGTTGCATGCCTGGCATGCCGCCGCCTGTCATTTGGCGGAAGCGCGCGTTGCTCGAGTCGCGCGACGCCTGGACGGCAGCGGCACCGAGGAGCGCGACCTTGTCGCCTTCGTTCAAGCCGCTCTGCACCTCGGTGTAGTCGAAGTTGCCGAGTCCGAGCCTAACGACGCGTGGCTCGTAGGTGTTGTTGACGGCGAGGAACACGACACCCGGACGGGAGCGCGTACGCATCGGGAATTCACCGCGCGGCTGCGGGGTGACGCCGCCTTGCGGCGCTTGCGCGTTCGTTTGCGTCCCGCGTGCGCGGCGTCCGTCGGGCGATGTCCCCGCTGGCGCTGAGGCGCTGGAGGCGGCAGCACTGTTAGGCGCGGCGGCACTGGTGGCGGGCGCGGAACCAGCGCCACGGTCGCGCATCATGCAGGCACGCGCGACCATCGGGTCAACGCCTAACGAAGCATACAGCTTCTGCGACTCGGCCCGTAACACCGTGGGGTCGATCTCACCGCTCTGCATCTTGCGACGGAGGTCGGAGAGCTGGCCGGCAACGGCGGGTTTGGCCGCCATCGCTGTGCGCACCTTGCCGCAATCGGCATCCGTAACCTGCGGCAGTTGCGGGGCGCCTTGCAGGGCGGCGAGATCGACGTCGCCTTGCATGGCTCGGCGCATGCCGCGGGGCGGTGAGGCGATGTTGGGCATCGTCGTTTCGTTGCCGCCGCGTGCTCCCATTCCCATTCCCATCCCCGAGGACGCCATCTGCGCCTGCACTTTGGCGGCGACGGAGTCGGGGTTGAGACCGAGCGAGTTGGCGAGAATCGGCGCTTCACGTGCGGTGCGGACTGCGTCGTTAGGCACGGCAATGACATTTTCACGTCGATCGACGAGCACCGATGCTTCGCCGTTCATTCCCGGCTTGAGCAGCCCTTCCTGATTGTTCAGGGTGACGAGGACCGGAAACATCGTCACGCTTTGCTGCACGACGGCTTGCGGCTCGATTTTCTCGACGTTGCCGCGGAAAGGGCGATCGGGGTATGCGTCGACGGTGACCGTCGCCTGCTGCCCCGGCTGCACGCTGCCGATATCGGTCTCGTTGAAGAGCGCGCGCATGCGCACCTTCGTTAGGTCGGCCATCTTGAGAATCGTCGTTCCACCGCCAAACGAACTCGTGGCCGACGTAATCACCTGCCCTAATGCGACATCCTTCTCAATGACGATGCCTTCGACCGGCGCGCGGACGGTGGCGTCTTCGAGCCGCTGCTTGGCGATATCCAACGATGTGCGCGCCCGAATGACCGACGCCTTCGAGTTTGCCCAATCAATCTGCGCGGTCTCGTTTTCCTGGGCGGTGATGATGCGTTTGCTGAACAAATCGTCAGAGCGCTTCTTTTGCGCTTCAGAGACGGACAGCTTGGCTTCCGCCGCATTCAAATCCGCTGCGGACTGGTCGTACTGATTTTGCACGTCGCGCGTATCGAGTTGCACAAGCAAGTCACCGGGACGAACCAGCGTTCCGGTTTCGACCGGCATCTTCGTGATCTGGCCCGACGACTTCGACTTCACTTCGACGACGTTGATTGGTTCGACCGCGCCCGATGCCGTAGCATCCACCACGATGGAGCGACGCCCAATGGTGGCCGTTTGTATCTCGAGCTTCTGCTCGACCTTCTTATTGCACGCCGCGAGCACACACAGTGCGGCGACGAGTGCGAAACGTTTCACCGGAATCTCTCTGTGGTCGTCGGCGCGTTAGGCGCGAACGAAGTAGAAGCGAACAGCAACGAGCCAACGAGCACGTACAAAAACTTCACGGTAGTGATCTATGACCGCATCACTTGAGATCGCGACCAATCAACGCTTCGATTTGCGCCTTCGCTACCCGCGCGTCGTAGCGCGCCTGAATGAGTGCCGAACGCGCAGAATTGAGCTGCGCCTGCGAGGTCAAGACATCGAGGAGCGTTGAGGCCCCGAGTGCATAACGTTGGTTTTGCACGCGAAGATCTTCGACGGCGGCAGCAACCGACGCCACCTGGATCGCCACGCGCTCTTCGGCGAGGCGAAGCGACCCAACGAACTGCGTCAATTGCTGATGCGCCGCGAGGCGTGAATCGCGCAGTGCCGCCTGCGCATTGCTTTCGGCAACGCTGGCGCGCGTGATGTTCTCCTCGCGCACGAAGCCATTGAAGACAGGATAGTTGATCGAAAAGCGCAGTGCGTTGGCCGTGGCGAATTGGCCGCCGGCCAACGCGAAATTGTTATCCGTTCGGCTCCCCGAGAGCGAGTAGCTCATGTTGAGCGAAGGGAAATACGGCGTCTTCGATGCCCGCAACGAGGCCGAACTCGCGGCGAGATCGGACTTCGCCTGCAGAATGCTTGGCGCGTCCTCAATGCTCCGGTCGATCTCGGCGCTATCGAGTTGTACGACGACGACGCTGTCGTTGGCGCCGGCCGTTACCTGGAACGGCGTTCCGACCAGCCGTGTGAGATTGGCGTTGGAGACGCGCAAGCTGTTTTCTGCAGTTAGGAGCGCGAGTCTCGCGTTGCCCACTTGAATGACCGAACGCAGCGAGTCGGAGACGGTGGCCGCCCCGGCTCCGACACGAGCAATGGCCGACTTGAACTGTTCCTGCGCCTGCGCGAGCTGCGCTTCGGCCGCGGAGCGCGATTCGGTTGCCGCGAGCACGTTGAAGTACTGCTGCTTCACGTCGAGTGCGACGCGGTAGCGCTGCAATCGTTCGTTTGACTCCGCCGACGTTTGTGACGCGCGCGCGCTGCGCAGGTTGTACAGCCGGCGCCCACCATCAAACAACTCGAGGTTCGTGCTCAGTCCCCGGCTGAAGTTCCACGGGTCGCCGCTGAATGGGACGAGCCTCCCCTGGAAGAACGTCTCGCCGCCTTGGCGGTTGCTCCCGTACGACAGGTTGAGCGTCGGAATGAAGGCGCCGTATGCCGAGCGAATCGCGGCATCGGTGGTGCGCAGCTGCCCGCGCGCCTGAACGGCGGCCGGCGCATTCTGCTGTGCGAGTCGAACGGCTTCGTCCAATGAAATGGGTCGGGCGTCACCGCTGGTGACGCCCTGAGCACTCAGTCCGAGAGGAAGCAGGCACGCAAGTGCCACGAACTTACTTCGCATTACTCCTCGTTATGCTTTCGAGTCGTGTCGTTGAATTCCTTGATCAGCTCTTCGAACTCCCCCCTCTGCTCTTCACTCAAGATGTGACGCATTTGTTCGCGGGCGTTGAGTCTGAGCGAATCGAGGCGGGGGCGAACAGGATTCATCACAACCCGCATTTGCTGGTTGCGCACATCAAGGATGTCGTTGATGGTCTTGCGTTGCGTATCCGTGAGATTGAGGCGCTGCGCCATGATCGCGGTATAGGCGGCGTTGGATGTGTTCGTTAGGCACACCTTATCGCGATTCATGTATTTATCGGCGGTAAAACCGAGCGCTCCCCCGGTGATGAACGCACCGAGGAGAAACATCATCGCCAAGTTCTTCGAATCGTTCATCACGGTCGCGCCTAGTCGTGCGTGATGAGATAGCGAAGCGTCGCCGCACGCGTGTCCGGTGTGGAATCGGGGCCGGACAGAATCGTGAGCTCTTCAGGGGCTCCGAGTAGGCGCCGCGCGGCGAGCTGTTCTTGCGCTTCGCGCGCTTGCCATGCTGCGGCACTCGCCACGAGAAGCGCGCCAGCGGCAACCGACATTCCGAGGCGTACCCACCCAGGGAAGTAGCTCCACCATTCGCGCGGTTTCTCGGCCCCCACTGCGGCGAGGATGCGCCGCTCCATCGCATTCCAGTACGATTCGTCCGCCGGGGGCGCATAGAGCGCGCGGAGCGCGGTCTGCGCTTCGTCGTCGCTCCAGTCGCGACCGTCGCCGCGTACGATCTTCATAACTCGCTCCGAATAGCACTGAGTGCCTGGCGAAGCCGGGCACGGGCGTGATGGAGATCGGATCGCGCGGTACCCTCGGGGATTCCGAGCATACGACCAATCTCCGCATGTTTGAACCCTTCCACATCGTGCAACACAATCACCGCGCGCTGCCTCTCGCCTAACGAGCCGAGTGCGTGCGTTAGGCGCCGTTTGAGCTCGTCGGACTCCGCCGGATCGCGGAACGGCGATGCGATGGTGTCGGCGAGTGAATCGGCATCACGGACCTTCTTGCGTCGCGTGATGTCGAGTGCAGCGTTGGCGACGATGCGATGGAGCCACGCACCGAACGCCTGGTCAGGGAGGAATCGATCCAACGCCCGATAGGCGTGGAGGAATCCTTCCTGCACCGCATCTTCGGCATCCTCGTGTGTAAGGACGATCGAACGCGCCACTGCGTACGCCCGACGCTGATGCAATCGCACCAGCGATGCAAACGCCTCGGTATCACCGCGCTGAGCGGCGACAACGAGCGCGTGCTCGCGCGCACGGTCAGTCAGCTCGCCCGACACGATTCGGCGAGGACCGGCGGTCGCGGCTCCCGAGGGAGCAAGCGGTGCGGTGGGAATAAAAGCGATCGTCACGAAGGCTCAGCGGAAGGTTCCTCCTACAACGCAACGGCGACGTCCAGTGTTGAGCGGCCCGGGGTCATGGCGTCACCGACGGAATTCCAGCCAGGCCCAGCGCTTCAGCCTCGCTCTGCATGGCTTCGATCACGAACTGGATGTGTGCATCGAGTTCGACACCCAGTGCCTCGGCGCCGTTTACAACGTCCTCTCGACTGACGCCACGAGCGAATGCTTTGTCTTTCATCTTCTTTCGCACCGACTTCGCGTCGACTTCGTGCACTGACTTCGACGGTCGCACGAGTGCGGTCGCAGTGATCAGTCCCGTGAGTTCGTCGACCGCGAACAGCGTCTTTGACATCGGGGACTCGCGCGGAACGCCGGAGTACTGCGCGTGCCCGAGAATCGCATTCAGAATATCTTCAGGATACCCGAGACCGCGAAGAATGCGCACACCTTCGGCGGGGTGTTCGGCGTCGGCGAGATGCTCCGCGTTGGGCCAGCGTTCGTAGTCGAAGTCGTGCATGAGTCCTGCGAGCGCCCAGCGTTCCACATCTTCGCCCAAGCGTTGCGCGTAGGCGCGCATCGCGACCTCAACGGAGAGCATGTGTTTTCTCAGCGATTCGCTCTTGGTGTATTCGTGCATGAGAGCGAGAGCGTCAGCGCGGCTGGGGAGTGCAGACATGACGAAGGGCACGGTGTGAAAGCGAATGAGCGCAAACGAATGCGCTGGCCACTAAAACTAGCAAAACTTGCCGCGATCGGACTGGAATTCGGCTCTACGATCGACAGAAAATTCCAGCAATTCGTCCGGCGATCTCCGGCGCCTGTTCAAGGGCCGGGGAGGGGGCGACGAGGAACACATTTTTCGAGGCCGCGAGCACGGGGAGGTCGGCGGCGCTATCGCTGACGAAGTCGAAGGAGTGCTCGCCTCGCGCGTACAGGGCGTCGAGTTTCGCCCGTCCCTTCAGGTTGTGGTGGTCGCTGGTGGCGAGAACGGCGTCGAACAGTTGGAGATGTCGGGCGACAGCGTCGGCAATTCGGGTGTGGGCGGCGGTGACGAGAAGAATCGGGCGCCCGGCGGCATGCTGCGCGCGCACAAATTCGACCACCTCGGCGCGCCACGGGAGTGATGCAGGGTCGGGAATGAAGTGACGAGCGACGTAGGCCTTGAATCCAGCCCGTCCACCGCGCAGCGCCAACGCCATGCCTAACGCGAGGTACGGGCGCCGCTTGAGCAGGCTAACTACTGAGAGCCGCAAGGTGTCGACGGTGATGAGCGTACCATCGAGGTCGACACCGAGAGGAGTGCGGTCGCCGCTCATCCGTGCGCCGCGTTAATGCGCGTCGCCGCCGAACCCCTTCGTCCGTCCGGTGCGCCAAAGCAGCAACAGCGGGAGCGCGCTCAGGAGGAGAATCCCGTTCAGCAGGTAGAGCTTGGAGAACGCGAGCACCGACGCCTGCGCTTGCAGCTGCCGGCCAAGGATCATCACGGCTTGCTGCTTGGCGACAAGGTACGGCGCGCCCTTGGCCACCATGCCGGCGGTGATGACGTCGATGCGCTGCATCACCGAGGGGTCAGTACTCACCAGATGCTCGCTGAGCGTGGAATGCTGGACGGTGGTCCAGCGCCCCAGCAGCGTAGCCATGAGCGCGATGCCTAACGAACCACCGAGCTGGCGCATCAGGTTGAACATCGAAGTCCCTTGTGCCAGCTCCTTGATGTCGAGCTCCGCCATCGACGCTCCATTCAGCGGAACAAAGATGAGTCCCAATCCCATGCCGCGCATGATGAGCGGATAGAAGAGTTCGTCCGCACCACTCTCGATTGTCATCCGCGACAGGAACCACTGCGACGCAAAGAAGAGCGACGCTCCAATGGGGATAAGAAGTCGCGCGTCGAACTTGCCCCGCATACGCCCCATCATCGCCATCATGAAGGCCGACGCGATCGCACCCGGAAGCAGTACAAATCCCGTCTGCGCCGCCGAGTAGCCGTGGAGCTGCTGCAGGAAAATTGGTAGAACGAAAATTCCGCCGTAGAGCGAGAGTCCAAGGACCGTGGCCATCGCCGTGCCGGTCGCGAGCTGGCGCGATTTCAGGACGCGGAAGTTGATCACGGGCTCGTCGATGCGGAGCTCCCACCACACGAGAAGGATTCCGGAGACTGCGGCAATGACTGCCAGTGACGTCACGAAGGTCGAGTCAAACCAATCGTAGCGCTCGCCGCGTTCGAGCATCCACTGCAATGAGCCGATGCAGATGGTGAGCAGCGCGATTCCCGTGATGTCGATCGTCTTGGCCCGCACCTGGTGCGCCGCGTCGCGCACATAGGCCCACACCATCGCGCCGGCGACGATGCCGACGGGAAGGTTGATGTAGAAGATCCACGGCCAGCTGTAGTTGTCGGTAATCCAGCCGCCTAACGTGGGGCCGACGGTCGGGCCGACCATGACGCCGACACCAAACATGGCCTGGCCGATGGCGACTTCGTCGGGTGGAAATGACTCGAAGAGCGTGGTCTGCGCGGTGGAGAGGAGCGCACCGCCGCCGATACCCTGCACGATGCGCCAGAAGACCAAGCCGCCTAACGAGGTTGCCGCGCCGCAGAAAAACGACGCCATCACGAACAGCGCGATGGAACCGGTGAGGTACCGCCGTCTGCCGAAATATGCCGAGAGCCAACTCGACATCGGGATGACGATGACGTTGGCGATGATGTAGCCGACCGATACCCACGAAATCTCGTCGACGGTGGCGCCGAGGTTTCCCATCATGTGTGGGATGGCGACGTTGACGATGGAGGTGTCGATGAGCTCGAGGACCGCTGCCAGCGTCACTGCGATGGCGATGGCGTACTTGTGCTTGTAGCGATCGTCGGCGTGTGTGGCCGTCGTGCCTGAGGGTCGAGCGGCCGGCGTGCGAGCGGGCCGCTCGTTAGGCGGTGCGAGGGCGCTGGTGGGCTGCGCCAGAGTTGCCGACATGCGGTGCCTAACCAGTCTTGACGTGCGCGGTGACCGACATGCCGGGGCGCAGCGGACGGTCCTTGCCGCACCCTTCCGTCACCTTGATCCGGACGGGTACGCGCTGCACCACCTTGGTGAAGTTGCCGGTGGCGTTGTCGGGAGGAATCAGTGCGAACTTCGCTCCCGTCGCCCCGCTCAATGATTCAATCTCCCCCTTCGCCACACAGCCGTCATACGCATCAACATTGAACTCGGCAGGCTGGCCGACGCGCAGCGCGGCGAGTTGCGTCTCCTTGAAGTTTGCCGAGACCCAGATGTCGTCGTCGCCGACGATGGTAAGCACCGGCTGCCCAGCTTGGACCAACTGTCCGACGTCGATCTGCTTGCGTGAGACGATGCCGTTGCGCGGTGCGACGATGACGGTGTACGACAGCTGCAACGCCGCGTTCTCGCGCGACGCGGCTGCGGCTTGCAGACGCGCCTGCGCCAGGCGCGTTCCCACCTGTGCGTTCTCGATCCCGGCCGTTGCGCCGGCCAGTTGACGCTCGAGCGATTCGACGTTCGACGTCGCCGCTTGCACTGCGAGTCGCGCTGCGTCGACCTGCTGCTTGGAGACGATCTGCTTGGCCGTGAGTTCTTCGAGGCGCGAGAGATCGGCCTGGGACTTGGCCACCGTGGCGCGCGCCGACTGGAGCTGCGCTTCGAGCGAGGCACGCTGCTGCGTCGCCGAACGCACGACGGTCTCCGACTGTCCAGCGACGCCGCGCCCGCCAGCTACAACGCGAGCTGCCTGCAGGTCGGCATCCGACTGCGCAAGGCGTGCCTTGAACTCCGATGGGTCGAGCACGGCGAGGGTATCGCCTGCCTTGACGCGCTGGTTTTCGTTGACACGAACTTCAGTGACAAAGCCGGCGACACGCGAGACGACGGGGATGATGTGGCCGTCCACTTGCGCGTTGTCCGTGGACTCGTGGGCGCGAGCGTAATTCCACTTGGGAATTCCGTAGATCGCGCCGGCGATGACGGCCACACCCAGCACGATCAGAAAGATGGGCGGTCGCTTCTTCTCGGCGATGTCGCCGGCGGCAGCGCGGTGAGGGGAGGGAGGGGCGGCGGAGGCTTCGGGGGCAGCGGCGGTCGACATGGATGAATTCGGGTAGGGCGATCGATGGGCTATTGAATCGAACGGGCTTGCCCCTGCGCGCGGGCAAGTGCGATGCGAGCGAATTGGAAGCCAGCTTGGGCGTCGACGACGAGCGTGCGCGCGGCGTTCAGGCCTAACGAGGCAGTCACGACGTCGGCGTTTCCGGCGACACCAGCGCGAAAACGATCACGCGCTTGCGACAACTCCTGGTCGGCGAGCGAGAGGCGCTCACGCGCCGCGCCGAGCTGTTCGCGCGCGGCGCTGAGGTCGAGTTCCGCGGCACGAACGTCGAGCGTCACCTGATGCTCCAGGTCCTTTCGCCTAACGTCATATTCGCGTCGCAGCGCTTCCTGTTCTTCGACGCGCGCCTCTCGACGGAATCCATCAAAGATGGGAAGCGAGAGCTGCACGCCCCACGTGTAGGTGTTGATGTATGAGCGGCCGTTGCGCGCGATCGGGCCGTTATCGGCGAATGCGGAGACCGTTGGGAAGCGTTCGCGACGAATCGCGTTCTCGGCGCGCGTGATCGAGCTGAGCTGAGATTCAATCGACTTGAGCTCGGGACGTGCGCCGATCGCGCGGCCGACCGCTTCGGATTCGCTCACGGCGACATCGGTATTGAGCGCGGCCAGCGAATCGGTGAGAACGATGGGTGTGTTTGCTGGAAGCGAGAGGACGCGTGCCAAGTCGACGATGGCGCGATCGCGATCGGCGCGCGCACCGATGAGCTGGGCCCGCACCTGCGCGGCCTGTGACCGGGCACGTGTGACATCGAGCGCGATACCGACGCCGGCGCGGAGTTGGTCGTTGGCAATATCGAGTAGCTCAGCGGCGAGCACCGAGTCTGCCTGACGAGCGGAGAGCTGCGCGCTCGACCGCAACGCACGGAGGTAAGCCGCCGCCGCATTGCCCGCTGCCTGCTCGGCGGCGACAACGGCTTCTTCGTCACCGGCGTCGGCAGCGGCGGCAGCGGCGCGCACACGCTCGGTCGCACCTAAATCCAGAATGCTCTGCGATAGCCGGGCGCGCAGATCGAGCGTGGGAATTGGTCCGAGGACCTGCCCGTTCGGGTCGAAGAACGATTGGCCGGTGGGGGATTTGAAATCGAATCCGAAGGTTGCGGTGTTCTGTGTGCGCTGCGATTGGATTGCAGCTGCCGAGAGCGACGGGAGGAGATCGGCGCGGCGCTGACGCACTCGTGCGTCGGCCTGCGAGGCGCGATACCGCGCTGCTTCCACACCGGCATTTTGCGAGGCCGCGAGCCGTACCGCCTCGCCTAACGAGAGAGATTTTGGCTCGGGTGTCTGCGCGCCAAGCGGCGCGCTTCCGGCAACCATTGCCAAGGAGAGGACCGCCGCAAGCGCGCGGCTGGCGCTGCGGGGAGAGAAAGACGTCGGCTTCACGCGATCGGGAGAGCGGGGGGGACGGGGCGCTGTTCTAAAGTGTTAGGGCGTGCGTCATTCCGAATGCTGTGCAACACGAACTCGATGAGAAAGTCGCGAACCTCCTCGGAAGTGTCCGAGTTGTCGAGCTGAAAAAGCTTCCGGCGCTCGAACCAGACCCCATGTGTGATACAAATAGCGGAGATGGTGCGTGCGGTTCGCTTGGGATCGATGCTCCGAAATTCGCCACGTGCGATCCCGCGCGAGACGATGCTTTCCGTCACCCGAAGCGAGCGCATGACGACCTCTGCGCCATAAAAGCGAGCGAGATCTGGGAAGTGCTGCAGTTCGGTGTGCGTGAGGCGGTACATCGTCTGGTACGTGGGCGAGCGGACGTAATCCCAGTGCGAGTTGAGGTAGTTGCGCAGCTCGGCTTCTGACGGCGTGTCTTCTGTTGCAGCGCGCTGGAGATTCGCTTCGGCCTCTTCGATGACTGTAACCACCTTGTCGCGCACGACGGCGCGGAAGAGATCGTCCTTCGAGGCGAAGTACAGATAGATGGTCCCCTTGGAGACACCAGCGCGCCGAGCGATTTCATCGAGGCGCGCACCTTCGAGGCCGTGCTCGCCGAACTCAGCGAAAGCGGCATCTATGATTTGACGCGGGCGTTCCTCGGGAAGCCGGCGCCAACGGGGCGATGTACAGGGTGAATTCTGGCTCACGACAGTCAACATTATAACTGACTGGATAGTAAGTAAGTAGTGAGGCAGATGCAATCGGTCGAGGTTCTCTGCAGCGATTTTCAACCCCCATCATACAAAAACGCGGCGGTCCGCTAGGACCGCCGCGCGTTTGCGCGACCATGAGCGCCGCAGGTTAACTCAAATTCCGCTCACCTGCGTGCATCCTTTGGGCTGCGGCGAGCGCTGGTTGCACTCGTCGGCTGGGAGCGGCACGATCTGATAGATGCGGTGCGTCGCCACGAACTTCGGTAGCTGCGCAAGCCTGCCATAGCGCCGCATGTCAAACCAGCGGTTACCATACTCGCCAAACAGCGAGTAACGTCGGTTGTACAGCACCTCGTCGATCAGGCTCCCAGCGAAGCTCGCATCGAGAGGAGCCAGACCGCCGGCTACCGTGCGTACTACGTTGAGGTCGGCGATCGCCGCGGCGCGGTTGCCAAGGTTGGCATTGGCCTCCGCACGCAGGAGGAGCAACTCCTCGTTGCGTATGATCGCGACCGACGAGGCGTTCGTCGCGGCGAGGTTGAGTCGCTGGTTGGACGACACCCCTTGACTCGTCAACGTCACGGTACTGACCGCGATCTTTGCAGTACGCAGGTCGGGCGAGTTGTCGGCACGCTTCTGTGCGTCAAGGAGGAACGACGGATGGGCGACGAGCGCGCGTGGCGCTGGGTCGAACATCGGATTTGTCGCATCACCCGAGGCGGTCGAATACAGGTGATAGACGCCATTCGCTAGCGTCGCGGCGGACGCTGGCGTGGTGGCAATGAACGACTCATCCAACGCGGTGAGTGCATCTGGCCACTTCCCGCGGTCGATCTCGAGACGTGCCTTGATGGCCCGGTTGAACTTGAGGAAAGTCGCCGGCGTGTTGAAGCCGGTGAAGCCGCTGGTGAGCGTAAAGGCAAAGCTCGTCCCCGCAGCGTTGAGATGCGCCTTGGCCTCGTCCAGGAGTGCGGCCGCCCTGACATAGCCCGCGTCCTTTGTCACGAATTCACCAAGTTGCTTCGCGGTCGGATCGACGGTGAGGACAATGCCGAAGGTGTCACGCACCCGGAGCTGCTCCATGAACGCCATCGCCTCGAAGGTCTTGGTGAATCCCTTCACCCCTTCCTTCTGCGCGGTGGTGTAGTTCGTCACTTTGTCCACGGCGCCGAGGATGGTCTCGGCCTGGAGCACCTGGCGATACGTGTTGGCCCATCCCAGATCGGTGCCGAAGCCACCGGGGGTGAGCGGCTCTACTAAGAAAGCGAGAAAGTTGCGCGGTTCCGCCTGGTCGAGGTTGTACATCTCGCGTCCGAAGATGCCTAACGTCTGCGAGAACGTTCCGACGCCACCGCGCGCGCCGACGAGAAGCCCAATGACGGCAGTATTCACCGTGCCGGCATCCGGCTTGTTGAGCAGGCCGTCGACGTTAGGCGCGTTGAAGTTGGGAACCGTCACTTCCCTGCATCCGCCGAGCAGCGTGGCCGCGCTGACGAGCGCCGCCACCGTCATCCGCCGAAGGGCGGTCGTGTGTCGAGTGCGCATGGGTCAGAACTCCACGTTGAAGTTGAGCCAGTAGGTGCGAGCGGCCGGATAGGCTGCGAGCTCGCGATTGCGCTGGACGGAACCGGGGACGTTGCCGGCACCGAAGTTTTGTGCCTCCGGGTCACCGCCGCGGAAATTCGTCCACCAGTACAGGTTGCGCCCCGACAGTTGGATGCGAGCGCTCTGTGCGCGACTCCAGAGTCGCTGCACGAAGGCCGACGGGACGTCGTAGCCTAACGTGACCTCGCGAAGCTTCGTGTACGAGGCATCCTGGTAGTAAATGCGCGTCACTACCAGATACGTACTCCGACGGAAATTGCCCAGCGTCTGCCCGTTCGGCCCCGGGTCGTCGAAATCGCGCGAGTTCTGCCCGAGATCGTAGTGCCGCCATGTGCCGTTGGCGAGCATTCCGCCCTGCTGGCGGTCGAGGAGCGCGAAGGCCGAGAATCGATGCCAACGTACTTCGTTCGACCAACCGCCCGTCCAGGTGGGGTTGCCGTCGCCCATGAGCACTCCGTTGGGATACAATGTGCGCGGCGACTGCGGGAGCGTGTCGTTGCCGATGAGCTGCGTGGCCGACTTCCCCTTCTCGATGCGCACGGCGCCGACCTGGAAGGTGCCCAACAGAAAGGCCGGCACCGGGAGGCTGGTGATCTCACTGCGATTCATTCCCCAGTTGACGCGTGTGTTCCACGTGAGCGTTCCGCGCTGGACGGGGGTGAGTGAAGCCGCAACCTCGGCTCCCCACACCTTCATCTCCGCGCCGTTCGACACCTCGGACGAGTAGCCCGACGTCGGCGGGAGTGTGCGCGTGATGAGGAGGTCGGAGATGTTCCGCTGAAAGCCCGTGAGCTCGAGGGTGCCGCGGTTCTTGAAGAGCGTCGCGTCGATACCAGCCTCCAACTCGCGCTGCCGCTCGGGGCGAATCGACGCCGAGCCGAGGCCCGTTCCGATACGGAAGGCGCCCAGGCCGCCGATGTTGGATGAGGCGAGCCCCGTGAACTTCTGGCCGTACAGTGGCTGGTTCCCCGTCTCGCCGTAGGCGACGCGGAGCTTCAGTTCGTCGATTTTTCCCGGCATCAACTGCGGCATCCGATACGACGCCGAGGCCTTGGGGAAGAAGTAGAACTTGCCGATGTCGCCGTTGTTCGAGCTGCGGTCGGCGCGCGCGCCGAAGGTGAGGAAGAGCCGTTCGTTGTACAGGAGTTCGGTCTGGCCAAATACGCCGAAGTCGTCCGTCAGGAGCCGGTTCTCCACCAGGTCACGGACAGTCCCGGCCGTCACGACCTCCAGGCCGCCTAACAAGTTCTGACCCGACGACCGCGATTCGCTGAATGAGCGGCGCTCGTACTGCGTCCCGAGCTGCGTCGTCGCCGACCAGCGCGGAATGGGGCGCCACACGTGCACGAGATTGAGGTTCAAGTTCGACTGCACGTTGTTCGCGTAGCCGACGGTCGCGGTCCCCGGGAGTCCGTCGAGCGGTTCGTACTGAAGCACTGGCGGAGAGAAGACGACGTTCTTCTGGTTCAGTACATCCGCGCCGCCAAACCCAACGAAGCGCAGCTCCTGCTTCCTGTTGGCGAAGAGATCGACCGTCAGGCGCGCCGTGGAGATGTTGCGCCATACCCCTTCCTCGTTCTTGATCAGGTCAATCGTCTGCAGCGGGTTGGAGTTGTAGAATGGGTTGACGGGATATGAACCGTCAGCATTCCGTCGCAGGTCGAGGAAGGACGGAATCTTGGTGAGCGTGTAGGCGATCGAGTTTCCGGCGTTGTCGTTCCCGAAGAGGCCGCGATCACCAAGCGTCCGTAGAACCTCGCTCCCCACCTGCAGCTCGACGCGATCGCCCAAGCGCTGGTCGAGGTTGAGACGGATCCCCGATTTCGAGGAGTACGTGCGCTTCACGATACCGTCTTCCTTGCGGTAGTTGCCTGAAACGAAGTAGCGGGTGTCCTGTGAGCCGCCGCTGACGGAGAGCGAGGCTTCATTGTTCTGCGGCTGCACCGCGTTGTACGCCAGCTCTTCGTAGTCGATGAAGCGGTTGGGGTCGTAGTACTGCGCCGCCAGCGGTCCGAAGGCGGTTGTGGCGTCGGCGAGCGACTTGAACTTGCGCTGTCCGTTGCGATAGGCGAGTTCCGAGGTTCCCAGCCCGGTGCGCAGATTGAACTGCGGACGTCCCGCTGCGCCTCGTTTGGTGGTGATGACGATGACGCCGCCCGACGCTTTCGACCCGTAGATGGCAGCGGCGGCCGCACCTTTCAGGATGTCGATCGACTCGATGTCGTTCGGGTTGATGTCGGAGATGCGGTTGACGGGCGCCTCCTGCGAGACATCGGAGATGGCTGAGCCTGCGGCGCGCGTTACGAGGTTGGTGCCCTGTCCGATCGAGACGTCGGAGGTGATGACGCCATCGATGACGTAGAGCGGTTGCGCGCTCCCGAGGATCGATGAGATGCCGCGGATGCGCACGCGGTTGCCGCCGCCAGGTGCACCGGTGCTGGTCGAGATCTGGGCGCCGGCGACCTTCCCTTGGAGTGCCTGGTCCACTGCGGGTGCCGAGACTTTCGCGACCTGTTCTGCGCTGACGGAGGCGACCGAGTTGGGAAGATTGCGGCGCGAGATTCCTGTTGCCTGCCCGGTGATGACGACCTGGTCGAGCTTGAGTGCGTCCTTGCGCATGACAATGCGCACCGTCGACTCGTTGGCCGCGACGGTGGTGGTCACCGGCGGATAGCCGAGCCGGCGAATGACGAGAGTGACATCGCCCGCGGGGACGCGGAGCGTGAAGGTCCCGTCCTCGCGTGTGAGCCCGCCAGTCGTCGTTCCGCGCACTTGGATCTGCGCGGAAGCGATCGGGGCGTTGCTCCCTTCCTCGATCACGGTTCCTGTGATCTGTCGCGCCCCGCCTTGAGCCGCTGCAGTGCCGGCCCAGAGGGTGAGGGACGCGAACGCTGACAACAAGAGTCGTCGCATGAGTTCTCAGTCAGGGTTAAGTAATCCGAACGACTTGGACAAACGCGCGGGAACAGCGGCCGAAGCGGTCGCCGTTCCCGTCTGATCTAGTATTTCCACCACGGCGTCGTAGTCCCGGCCGGCATGTGCCGCAGTCCATGCTGCGCCATCTCCTTCAGCCGTTGCGCCGGGGACACTGGCCCGCTCCAGCAGTGGGGCTTGTTGTCACCGTAGAGGAAGTACCCTTCGTAGTGCGGGTTCTCGGTCGTCTTCATCCACGCTTCCAGCTCCCGCGTGGCGCGATCGAGGAAGTACGTGTCGGCATCACCCGTGTAGACGTGGAGCTTGTCCACCAGCTTGGGGCCGACGGTCGCCCAGTTGCGCTGCAGGTAGTAGAGAAGGTCGTAGTGCTCGCGCCAATAGTCGGCCACGCTGCGATCGATGGCTCCCGTTCGCTTGTCGAAGAGCGGCTTGAAGAAGCCATCCTCGCCTAACGGGCCAAAGGTCGACGACCAGACATCGAGTTGGTGCCCGGATCGACCGTGCGTTCCGTTCACCAGCTCCATCCAATTGCGCTGCTGCGAGGTTTGCCGCACCTCGCCGTTGATCTCCCGTGAGTTGATGGTGGGGGTGCGGTGCCACTCAGTGATCTGCTTGTAGAACGCGTTCGTGTCCTTGTAGGCGTTGATGCCCTCGACGTCGCTGAACGTGACTGGGTCGGGGCAGTAGGCCCACGTTCCGCCAAAGAAGTCGGGGTTGTAGATCTGCAGTGCCAGCGCTTCCCAACCGCCGGTCGAGCCACCGTGCAGCCAGCGCGCCCACGGCTCATGGATGATGCGATAGCGCTTTTCGACTTCGGGGATGAGTTCACGCATCACCGCGTCGCCATACGGCCCGCTGTTGACCGAGTTCACCACGTACGAGTCGTCGAAGTACGGCGTCGGGTGCTGCATGGTCACCACGAGGACGCGCGGGAAGTCATCCTTCATCCACTCTTTTCCCAGCTCGCTGTTCTCGTCCCACCGCATCGGGTTGCCGGCGGAGAAGTGCCCCTGCTCGTAGAGCACGGGATACGAGAGCGTCGCGCGATGGTAGTCCTTGGGGAGGAGAATCGTGGCGCCGATATAGATCGGGCGCCCCCAGAACTTCGACAGTGACGGCGACTCGAAGCGAAAGCGCTCGACCCACGCCGTGTTAGCAGGCATCGGAATCGGCGGCACCTTCTGATCCGTCGTCAGGCGCACGACGCTCGACTTCGACGGATCAATCGCAACCTGTTGCGGCGTCGAGTAGAGGTTGCCCGGGGACCGGTTCCACTGCTGTCCTTCCCACTGGTCGTCGTGCATCCAGACGACCTTTCCGTCGGCACGCTTGAATTCGGAGTAGACATTCACCATCGCCTGCACCCAGTAGGTGCCGGCCGGTATGTCGGCCAGGTCCCAGACCGGGTGTCCGAGGTCGCGCCCGTCCACGACGGCTGGGCGCCCCGCCGGCAGCTGCACGATGTCGTGTCCGAACATCGGCGTCCCGATGCGCCCGACCTGCAGTCGCGGCTCCGTCTGGTTGGTGCGTGACAGGATGACGAAGACGCGTCCTGTCGTCGCCTCGCTGCGCACCGACGGGGGGATCGTCACCTCGAAGCGCAGCTTCGCGCGCCCGGAAGGCCACCCTGCCGGTGTGGGGGCGGCACTTGGCGCTTGTGCCCCCAGCGGATTCAGTGGCGCGACCGCCAGCCATGCCAGCGCCAGCGCACTTCGTAAGACCTGCCCACAACGCCCCATGATTCCTCGTTAGGTTCGGGAGAATACCGCTCCTGTGCATCACCGCCTGCCCATCGCGAGAGTGTCTCGATGCGCCCTCTCGTTCTGTCGTCGTCGATTACTGCGCCCCAGCGGGCACCACCCGCACCGTGATCCCCGATGCGCGCGCCGGCGTGCGGAAGACCGTCATGGTCGCGGGTGTGAAGTCTTTCGCCGTCGCCTGGTAGATGTTGGGGACGTACTTCTGCGGGTTGCGATCGACCAGAGGGAACCAGGTGCTTTGCACCTGCACCATCATTCGGTGTCCCTTCTTGAACGTGTGCATCACGTCCTCGAGCGAGTACCGGATGGAGTCCGGGCGGTTGGCGACCAGTGGTTGCGGGCGCTCGAATGTGCGGCGCCAGCGCGCGCGAAACACGTTGCCGTGGACCAGTTGTTCGTAGGCATCCATGCGTGGACCGCTGGCGTGCTGCGACGGTGCACTCATCGGATAGACGTCGATGACCTTCACGATGAAGTCCGCATCCGTCCCCGTACTGGCCACGTGCAGCGTTACATCCACCGGACCGGCCACGGTGAGATCGTCCTCCAAGGGCTCCGTCACGTAGGTCAGCACATCGGGGCGACGCGAGGCGAAGCGCTGGTCCTCGGTGGGATACTCGCGCCAATAGCCGAACGAAAGTGCCTGCGTGTACGGCACCGGCTTCATCGGATCCGACGTATAGCGGTCGGTACCGCCGGCCCCGCGCGACTTTTCCCGCGACAGCGTTCCGTTCTCCCGCAAGTAGAACGACACCGGCTGTGCCTGACGCGGCGGCCACTCTGCGTACGTGCGCCAGCTGTTCGCTCCCGTGTTGAAGACGGCAACCTTGGGGAGTGTCGTGCTGCAACGATCCTTTAGGGCACAACTGAAAAAGGGGAATCCTATCGAGTCGCGAAAGAACTGCCCCGTCTTCGTCCCAAAGCCCAATGGACCGAACGTATCTCCGTCCACGCGATTCCATGCGCCGTGCGACCACGGCCCCATCACGAACGTGGCGTTGGTGCCAGTGCTCATCGAATCGAGCGAGCGCTTCAGGCGAATGGGGCCAAAGCGATCCTCGGCGTCATACCACCCACCCACCACCAGCACACGTGGCTTGATGTCCTTGAGGTGCCGCCAGATTGCACGCTTCTGCCAGTACGCGTCGTAGTTGGGGTGCGCGCTGATCGAGTCGTAGAACGCCACCTTCCCCTGGTAGAAGCCGGCGCTGTACGTCGAGAGCGGTCCCTGCGACATGTGAAAGGCGAAGCCATCCTGCGTCCCCGGGTCGGGGCGCGCTGGATACGTCGTCGTGGGCCCGGTACGCGGCTGGTCGAACGAGGCGAGGAAGTTGATCGTCTGCGCCTGCGTGAAGACGCCGTTGTGGTGACGATCATCGCCCAACCACCAGTCGATCATCGGTGCAGACGGATACGCCGCCTTGTGCGCTGGATGCGCGTCGATCATCCCCGACGCCACAAAGAAGCCGGGCGCCGAGTTCCCCCAGGTCCCAACGCGTCCGTTGTTGCCCGGGATGTTCTTCACGATCCAGTCGATGGTGTCGTATGTGTCGGTCGACTCGTCGACGTCCTTCGGGCCGCGCTTGGTGTCCAGGTGCGGCGTCATGAACTGGTAGTAGCCCTCGGACATGTAGCGCCCGCGGACATCCTGATTCACGAAGATGTAGCCATCGTCCTGGAACGCCTTCCATGGACCCAGGATCGCCGGAAACGCATCTGCGCCATACGGTGCGATCGAGTAGGGCGTGCGCATCAGGAGGACGGGGTACGTATGCGATGTGTCGCGCGGAGCGTAGATGTTGGTGTAGAGTCGCGTGCCGTCGCGCATGGTGAGGTACAACTCGCGCTTGGTGTACTTGGCGCGCGTTTCAGCGACGGCGGCGGCATCGGGTGCGGGGCGCTGCGCCGACGCGGGAGCCGGCGCGATGATCATCGCGAACGCCACACTAACGAACGAGAGCATGCGGCGAAATTTGTGCGCGCAGCGCATGTTGTGCGCGCAGCGCGCGTTTTGCGCACGATGCGTGTAGGGTGTGCGGCGCGCATTGCTTGGCACGCGACCGCGAGCGGCTGAACATGACACGAGCATCCTCACGACGTGGGAATTCGTAACTCTGCGTGCAGCAGCGACGGCGTCAAGAAGTGTATACAAAACCCGCCCAACTGGCTGTCGTCATACGAACACACAGTGTCACATGTTGAGCGCCCGGTCGCGCAAATGCCCGAGAAATCCTGCTTCCTGCAATTGCCAATTCGCCCCATTGCTCGCGGCGATTTGTCGTCCATCACGGCTTGCCCTCAACTTCAAGCGCCGCCACTTCCCTGGACACTAAAGAAGCAAAGCAGCATCCGTCGGAGGTTGGTTCTCCCCCGCCCATCCGCGTCGACAACCTCGTTGCACGATCCACTACGGGCGTCTTACCAGGCGATTCGTTGGACGCGAAGCTCCACGGTCGCTTGCAGTTTTCTTCTCACCGACGGCGCGACACACGCTCTTCGAGAGCGTCGGAATCACTGCTTGCACCCTCGAGTTTGATGCTCCCAGTCAGGTTGTAGAAGGCGACCTCGTGATGGTCGACGTGCGCAGACAGGTAACGACGGCGACGAGCGGACAGAGGCCGCCGCAAGCGGGCGCGGGACGATCGGCGATGGGTGCGTGCGTATCGAGATCAACGCCGGTTCTGGCGACGTGCGCATTCCGTGGAACGGGCGCTAACGCCGGAGAAGCAGAAGGGGCGAGCGCACCTGTGCACTCGCCCCTTCTGAGGCATGTTGCATCGTGACGTCGCTTCGAGCGCGGTGTAACAATGCGTCGACTTCTGCGCTGGCTTCTACTTCTGCGCCTCTGCGGCGGCGCCATGCTTCTCGCCGGAATATTTGGCGTTCGTCATCATGACGATGCTGATGATCATGACGAAAAGTGCTGCTGCGGTCACGAGGAGGCCGGTGAAGGCCGCCGACTTGTCGCTGGTGGGTTCGTGCGAATGCGCCATGCGTTATTGCTCCGATGGTTAGGCGTTCGACTCAGTCGATGTGCGCCGAGACGAGTTCATCATTCTGCTTAATGAGCGGGATTACGTCGAGACCCTTTGTCACTTTGCCGAACACTGTGTGCACGCCGTTCAAGTGACGCGTGTTGCCTTCGCTCAGGACGATGAAGAACTGCGAGCCGCCGGTGTCTTTCCCGGCGTGCGCCATGGAAAGTGCGCCGACTTCGTGTTTATGCGGGTTGCCGGCGGTCTCGCACTTGATGCGCCAACCTGGGCCACCGGTTCCGACCGGCCCCTTGGCGTGTTCGCCTCCTTTGGAATACGGATCGCCGCCTTGCACCACGAACTCGGGGATCACGCGATGAAACTTGGTGCCGTCGTAGAAGCCACTGTTCGCGAGCTTCTCGAAGTTGGCCACGGTATCGGGAGCGGCATCGTCGTAGAGCTCGATGTTGAGCGTCCCTTTGGAAGTGACGATAGTGCCTGTCTTCATGTCTGAATTCTCACGTGTGAAAGCGAGCGTGCCTGCGCCGCTGATGGTTGTCGTGCAGTGCGACTGCCGCGGTACAAAGTAATCGATCGACCCCGGACGGAAGCTGAACCAGCGCGACGGAGGCTACGGGACGAGGCTGGAAGGGCAGATGTCCGACAGCGCGCACGCAAAACATCTGGGCTTCCTGGCGTCGCAAACGCGCCGTCCGTGCCAGATGAGCAGATGCGACAGCATCGTCCACTCTTCCGATGGAAAGAGCTTCATCAGGGCCTGCTCGATCTTGATCGGGTCACTTTCTCTCGTTAGGCCGAGTCGGTTGGAGAGACGTGCGACGTGCGTGTCGACGACGACGCCGACGTTGATGTCGAAGGCGTTGCCGAGGACGACGTTGGCCGTTTTGCGTCCCACGCCGGGAAGGACGACGAGTTCCGGCATCGACGACGGGACGTTGCCCGCGTGGTGCTCGACGAGGGCATTCGACATGCCGAGCAGCGACTTCGCTTTCGCGCGGAAGAAGCCCGTGCTCTTGATGATTGACTCGAGTTCTTCAACGGGCGCTGCGGCGAGCGACGCGGCATCGGGAAAGCGCGCGAAGAGCCCGGGGGTCGTCATGTTGACGCGCTTATCGGTGCACTGCGCGCTCAAGATGGTGGCGACGAGGAGCTCGAATGGCGAGCGAAAATCGAGTTCGCAATGCGCGTCGGGGTAGAGCGTCGTTAGGCGCCGATACAGTTCGGCGGCGTAGGCGCGCATCGCGTCGGCACTCTTGGGCCGGCGAGCGGTGTGATTGACGCTTCTTGCCTTGGCGGCACTCCCTCGCGTGGCCGCGGCGGCCGGCTTTGGCGAGGCGCCCGACGTTGCCGGGGCGGCAGGGCCGAGCCGTGCGCGGGAGTTTGACGAATCGGCTGCGTTGGGAGTTGCGCTCCCCTTGCGCGTTGCAGCTGCCCCCTTCCGAGGAACGATGCTGGGCGCAACCTGGCGTTTGCTGCTCACGACTTTTGGGCGTGCGACGGACAATGGTTGGCGCGGGGGCGAACTCTTTCTACCCGCCATTCGGGATTGCTCCGTGTAGGTCCTGGGAGTCGTTAGGCATTGGGCGGCGCGTCGCGCGTTGTCCGGCCTTTCCCGCGCGACGCGCGCGGGCGTGGGCGAGCACGCCATCGCTGGTGCGCGCATTGAGGACGTCGCGCGCTTCGAGCCATCCCTTGCGCGCGATCGATACGCCTAACGAGACGTTGTCGAGGCCGGCGATGGAATGGGCGTCGGGGCCGATCTCCACCAACGCACCGTGGTCACGCGCCTCGTGCAGCCAGCGCCAATCGATGTCGAGCCGATGCGGGTCGGCGTTGAGCTCGACGGCAACGCCAACCTCACCCGCGCGCTCAATCACCGCGCGCACGTCGAGTGCATACGGCTCGCGCGTCAGGAGCAATCGCCCCGTGGGGTGACCGAGGATGGTGACGTGTGGATCGTCGAGCGCCTTCAGAATGCGTTCGGTCATTTGCGCTTCGTTCATCCCGAAACGCGAGTGTACCGAGCCGATGACGTAGTCGAACCGGTCGAGCAGCTGCTCGTCGTAGTCAATGCGCCCGCACGGGAGGATGTCGGCTTCGATTCCCTTGAGGACGCGAAAATCTTCGTTCGCCATCTCTGCATTCACCGCATCGATCTCGTCGTGCTGCCGCAGGACATCGTCTCTCGTCAGGCCACCGGCGTAGAACGCCGACTGCGAGTGATCGCTGATGCCCAAATAGCTCCAACCGCGAGCTTTCGCCGCGCGCGCCAGTTCGGCGATGGTGCCGTGACCATCGGAGTACTGCGAATGGCAGTGCAGGACGCCCTGGATCTCGTTCTCCGTGAGGAGTGCAGGGAGGGCGTCACGTGCGGCAGCTTCTACTTCTCCCCGTGCTTCGCGAAGTTCGGGGGGAACCAAACTGAGCGCTGCAGCGGTGTAGATGTCGCGTTCGCCGGTGATCGGAATGACTGCGCCGTTGCGGTCCCGCACGGCGTCGTTTGCGATGGTGACGCCGCGAGCGTTGGCCGCTGCGACGACTGCCTCGCAGTGCGCCTTGCTTCCCGTGGCCCACCAGAGTGCCAGCGGGAAGCGCTCGGGAGTTACGCAACGCACGTCAAGCCGCGTTCCGTCTTCGAATCGAATGGTGATCGACGCGCCGCCGCCGCCGACGACTTCCTTGACGCGAGGGGCATGAGACAGCGCAGCTGCAACGCGGGAGGGCGAGACGCGGCAGGCGGCCACGACGTCGATATCGCCAACGGTCTCGAGCCGGCGCCGCAGTGAGCCGGCCAATTCCGCGTGCACGACGTCCGGATTCGCACGCACCAGCGCGAGGAGCCGCTCACCTTCGAGCGCGGCGTGTGGGTAGAGCACACGCCCACCCGTTTCGCGCAGGTAGGCGATTCCCTTGAGGATTTTTTCGGAAGTTCGCGCACCGAAGCGTGGAAGTACGGCGAGGCGTCCGTCGCGTGCCGCGCGCTCCAGGTCGTGCAGCGTCTCGATTCCCAATCCTTCGTGAATCTTGTGAATGCGCGATGTCCCGAGTCCTGGGACGCGGAGCATCTCAAGCAGTCCTTCCGGGGTGTTTTCGCGCAGCTGCTCGAGGTACTGCGAATCGCCGGTGTCGGCGAGATCGTTCAAGACATCGAGGGTGGCTTTGCCGACGCCATTGAGCTTGGCGAGATCGCCCGAGGCGAGCATGGGCGTGAGGTCGTTGACGTCGAGGGCGAGGATTGCGCGCGCGGCGATGGCGTACGCGTTCGCTTTGAAGCGATTCTCGCCGCGCAGCTCGAGGAGCGTGGTGATCTCGGACAACGCGTGCGCAGCGTCTCGCGGGTGGAGCGGCATGCCGAGAATATATCGGTTGCGAGGACGCTTGTTCGGAGCCCGGCGGCGTCGGCGATCGGTGGTGTCAGGTAGCGCACTGCTACGGAAGCTGGCGCCGAAGCGATGCCGCACGTATCGGGACGCCGCGGTGAACACGGACGGTGCGTGCGAATCATCCGCGCTCTGATCGCCAGCTCGGATCCCAATGCGGACTGGGGCATTCGGCCTACCCCGCTACACCCGCGTAGTGCTTCAGCTCGTCGATCATCGCGTGCAGGCGCTGCTCGGTTTCGTCGATCTCGGCGGCGGCTTCGTCCATGTCCAGCAGACCGGCGCGCATCGACGTTGCGACGCGATTCAGATGACGAATGTGTTCGAGCACGTTTGACGTGATGCGGCGCAGTCCGTGAAAGCGGCGATGGTCCGCTTGCGCGCGCTTGAACCGAAGGTGCAGGTCAGACACGGCGAGCTGCTTTGAGTGCTGCAGGATATCGTTGGCGTCGCGCCCGGGAATCGGGTGGTGATCGACGACGCCATCATCGTCCCACTCGGCATCCGTGAAGTGAAGGAGGCCGGTGCACTCGACCTCGTCCTGCTCAAGCTTGAGCGAGACGTTGTACGTGCGTCCCTCGATCTCGACCGTCGTGACGTGGAGTTCTTCGTCCTGTTCCGTCATCGTCATGGTTCCTTCTACTCGTCTTTAGGGCTCTGGTCGAGGAACTGTGCGATTGCACCGAAGAGCGCATCGGGCTGTTCCACGTACGGCACGTGACCGCTCGCCTCTAGGACGACGCAACGGGCGCGCATGGCACGAGCTGCTGCGATGGACGAATCGACGGGGATCGGATCGCGCCAGCCGTGCACAATTAGTGTCGGCAGGTTGAGCGCGCCCAAGAGCGGGAGAAGGTCGTAATCGCCGAGGGAAGACCAGACGGACTGCTGCACCCGCCCGGTGACGCGGAAGGGCGTAAGGTTCTGCGCGTTGTTTGGATTGGCGAAGTAGCCGGCGACGCTCAGCTCAAAGACTCGCTGCCGGTAGGCAGCTGCATCGCGCTCACGAAGGCCAGAGTTCGCGAGCTCGTCCCGGAGTCGCTTCACGTCATCGCTTTGCTGGCGCGCGTTGAACTCGCGTTCAAAGTCTTCGCGCCACCTGCGGGAGATGGGCGCCGGGTCGATCAGTACGAGACGTCTCGGGCGCAGGAAGTCCGGGCGCTTGAACGCCTCGATCGTGTACAGCAGCGCGAGGAGACCGCCCCACGAGTAGCCGACGAGCGTCAGCGGATCGGCGCCCAGTTCGCGCGCCACCAACGCCAGGTCTTCGACGTGCTGCTGAGCTGAAACGTCCTCGGGAGTCTCGGACTTGGAGCGACCGCCGCCGCGTTGGTCATAGCAGAGGAGTTCGTTCGCCTCGGCCAGCTTGAGCATTTGCGGAAGGAGGTAGTCGTGACTTGCACCTGGTCCGCCGTGGAGGAGGAGGAGGCGAGGCGAGCCAGTGTTGCCGTAAGCGCACCAGTAGAGTGGTGCAGATGTTGTGGTCGTTTGGCCTTCGGCACGCGGCGCTGGAATTGGAAGCGGCATGGGCGAAAAGTACTCGTGAGGCACCCGCGGAACTTTCAGGTTGGGGGGTGTACCTGACGCCGCCGGAATATTCGTGGCGAGTCGCGCAACTGTTCGCTCGCGTCCGGCTCGCGTGCTGGCAGCGTGGCCGTGCTGGCGCTAATGTCCAGCGCTTCGAGTTGGCCCCCTCAGTACGAAGACAACCCCTCAGTCGTGGAGGAAGTATGCGACGAATTCTTGTCGCCGGATTGCTGGTGAGCGCGTTGGTTCCGACGGTGATGTTCGCTCAAGGTGGGAGCGATCCGGATAAGAACGTGAAGGATGGCGGTGTGATGGTGAAGGGATGGACGGGTCGTACCGACAAGTCGACTCAGGAGTTGTCCACCGCGAAGTTCGTGGCGATGGGGAACGCGTTTCATGTGACCTCCGGTCCGCCGGCGATCTACTACAGCGCCGCCAACAAGGCGTCGGGGAACTACACGGTGAAAGCGACGTTCACGCAGACGAAGGCACCGGCGCATCCCGAGGCGTATGGCATCTTCATGGGTGGGACGAAGCTCGACACCGACAACCAGAACTATCTCTACTGCGTCGTGTTTGGCACGGGGATCTATTCCATCAAGCACCGCTACGGCAACGAGGTGCACACGCTCGTTGATCGCAAGGCGAGTGACGCGGTGAAGAAGGCGGACGAAGCGGGGAAGGCGACGAACGAAGTCGGCTTCACGGTGAGCGGCGACAAGGTGTCGTGCGTAATCAACGGGACCGCGGTTGAGACGTTCAACAAGTCCGACGTGATCGGGGAAGGGAAGTTGGTTTCGACGGATGGCATCTATGGCATCCGCGTGAACCACAATCTCGACGTGCACATCGCCAACTTCGGGATGACGAAGAACTAACGATCGGTTACAGCCTAACGATCGGCTGGAGCCTAACAAGCGGTTAAGGCCTAACGAGCGGGGGCGCGGACGACGAAGTCCGCGCCCCCGCTTTGCTTTTTCGGCCGTTCGTTAGCGCGCTGGCGTTGGCTTCTTCGCCTTGTGCGCGCGTTCAGCGCGCGCCTCTCGCGCTTCAGCCTTTGCGTCTTCGTGCTCGCGGGAGAGGATCTTTCCGGTCATGGCGTCGATGTTGATTTCGTCGATGCCGTCTTTGCCGGCGGTCTTCATATCGAAGGAGTAGATCAACTTGCCTTTCTCCCGCTCGAGCTCCACGGATTGCACCTGCGCCGCGGGAACGGCGCTTCGTGCGATGGCGATCGCCGAGTCGCCGGTGATCTTGGCTTCGCGTTTCAAGGTTGCGCTTCCCTTGATGATAGGCGACTGCTGCGCCGATGACGCGTACGGTGCGATGAGAGCGCTGAGCGCTACGATCAGGGTAATTCGGCGTGATAGTCCATGCATGGGACGATGCTCGATCAGATATGGTGAAGTGCGTACACTGTGATCAGTGTCAACGGCGGCCAGGCAATGCCTAACGAAAGACGGTCAGACCTCCTTGGTTGCCGCGAGCGTCCAGTCTCGCCCGCGAACGAGAACCACCAATGCCGGCACGACGAACAGCGTCACGGGTGTCGAGAGTGCGAGGCCGCCTAAGACGGCGAGGGCGAGTGGGCGTTGCAGCTCGCTTCCAGCGCCGATGCCTAACGCGAGCGGAAACAATCCGAACAGGGTGCACAGCGTTGTCATGAGAATGGGGCGCAGCCGCACGCGCGCGGCCTCGCGAATGGCCACCTCGAGCGTGAGTCCTTCCGCGAGCATCCGCAGACGTGTGAAGTCCAGCAGAATGATCCCGTTCTTCACGATCAACCCCACCAGCAAGATGAGCCCCATGAACGACGACACGTTGAGGGGCGTGCCAGTGATGAGCAGGAGCAGGAGCGCACCCACGAACGACAGTGGAGCGGCCAACAGCACGACGAGCGGTTCAACGAATGATTCAAATTGGACGAGCATGACGGCGACCACGCTCAGCGCCGAGATGGCGAGGACGAGGAGGAGAGCGCGGAAAGCGGCTTGCTGATTGGCGTATTGCCCAGCGAGCTCCAATCGGATTCCGGCGGGAGGCGGATTGGCGGCAACGACATCCTTTACGTCGGCCATGATCGCGCCTAACGATCGTCCGGTGATGTCGGCGGTGATGTCGATCATCTGCTGTTGATTTTCGCGACGAAGCTCGGCGCGCGACTCAGTCGGCGTAAAGCGGGCGAGCGCGCCGAGCGGTGTGACGGTACGGGTCCCGGCGGCGACGACGGGCAGTATTTGCAGCTGCCGGGGAGAAAAGCGAACCGAATCGGGCGCGCGAACACGAACGCCAACCAACCGGTCATCCAGGCGCACCGATCCAGCAGGAGCGCCGAGCAAAGCGCCGCTCACCTGGTTGGCGATGGCTTCTGTCGTGAGTGAAACGCGCGCTCCCTCAGCGGCATCGATCGACATTTGCATCTCGGCGCTGGGCTCACTGACGCCGTCGAACAGATCCTCGATGCCATCGACCTTCGCCACCTGTGGGCCGAGTCGCTTGCCATATGCCTCAAGGGCTGCGAGGTCGGGTCCAAAGAGTTTGATCTCCACTGGGTTGGCGGCGCCCGACAGGTCGTTGATGACGTCGGAAAGAATCTGCACAAACTCGATACGAAGTCGCGGTGCAGCGGTCTGGATGCGTCGGCGCACCTCGTCGATGATTTCGAAGGAGGAACGCGAGCGTGCGGAATGCGACGTTAGGCGGACGACGAGATCGCCGCGGTTTTGTTCAGTGGCGAAGAGTCCGAGTTCTGCGCCCGTGCGACGAGATGTCCCTGCCACTTCGGGCGTGCTGGCGAGAATGCGCTCGGCGATATGTACGAGGCGATCCGTCTCGTCGAGCGCCGTCCCTCCCGGAGTGTAGTAGTCGAGTACGAACGCGCCTTCATCCATTTCGGGAAGGAAGCCGGTGCCTACGAAGCGATAGGCCAATGCGCCAGCTCCCACGAGGAGCAGGGCGACTATGACCATGACTCGCCCGTGATGCAGAACCGCGCCTAACGAGCGTTCGTAACGCACGGAGAGCGCATCGATGCCGCGTCCCATGCGTGCGAGGACGCCGCTGGCGGTCGCGTCGCGCTCCTCGGAGTCGGCGTCGTTTGCCCGAAGAAACTGCTCGCTCAACAGCGGAATAATGGTAAGTGCGAGGACGAGCGAGACGAGGACGGCGATGGTCAGCGTGATCGAAAGCGCGTGAAAGAACTGTCCTTCGACTCCGGTGAGCAGACCTAACGGAAGAAAGACGACGACCGTGGTGAGCGTCGACGTCGTCACCGGCCAGACGAGTTCCTGCACCGCGTCACGCACGGCACGTGCGCGATCGGGCGTGAGGCGTAGGTGGCGTACGATGTTTTCGGTAATGACGACGGCGTCGTCGATGACGAGGCCAATCGCGATGGCCATCGCGCCTAACGTCATGAGGTTGAACGTTTGGCCGAGCCGCGCCATCACGAAGACGGTGACCGCCATCGTGAGAGGAATCGCGGAAGCCGAGACGGCGGTGATACGCCCGTGGCGCAGGAACAGAAGGAGAACGGCAATGGCGAGCGCCGCGCCGATGAGCATCGCGTCGCGCACGCTCGCGACGGCGTCGCGTACGAGAGCGGCTTGATCGTACACGGGCTTGAGTCGAACACCCGGCGGGAGCGTCTTGGCGAGTCCACTCGCCAAGACCGCGATGCTATCGGCGAGGGCAACCGTGTTCCCGCCGACCTGTCGCGTGATGTTCAGGAGGGCAGCCGGACGGCCGTCACCCGCGATGATACGCACGTGGTCCTCGGTGCCGGCGTGCACCCGCGCGATGTCGCGAACGCGGATCCCCTCAGACACGATGACATTGCCGACGTCGTCGGCGGAATGCGCCTCGGTGGTGGTGACGATCAGATACTGTTTGTAATCGGTGGGAAGGCGACCGACAGCAACGGGGGTGATGCCCTTCTCGATGATTGATGCAAGATCGTTGTAGGTCAGCCCAAGCGCAGCGAGTCGTCCCGGATCGGCAACGACTTCAACCTCGCGCACATCGCTGCCTTGGACGTCGACGCGACCAACACCGGGAACGCGTGAGAACAGTGGTCGAATCTGGTACTGGGCGATGTCGTACAGCGTTGCCGCGTCGCCTCCTTCAAGATTGTATGAGATGACCGGGAACAGGGATGGCGTGAGGCGCTCGATTTGTAGCGCGAGCCCGGGGGGCAAGTCACCCTGAATCTGGTTGATGCGCGCTTGCACCTGCTGCAACGCTGTCAGGATGTCGACCGACTGCGCGAACGTGACGTTGATCTCCGCCCCGCCGCGAATCGAGCGCGATTGCACGCGCGTGACGCCGGGAACGACGCTGACCGCTTCCTCGATCGGTCGCGAGATCGCGAACAGCACCTGCCGAGCGCCTAACGACGAACCTTCGACGACGATGGTGACGCGCGAGAAAGTGAGCTCCGGGTAAATCGCCGATGGTAGCGAAAAAACGGTCCAGAGGCCGGCGACCGCGAGCAGTGTGGTGATGAGGTAGACGAATCGCCGTTGTTGTGCGAGCAAGCCGAAAACGGAACGCGAGGAATCGCGCTCCGCGACCGAAGCGTCGTTAGGCACGGTGGCCATTACTTCTCCTTGGCGCCCGGTTTAGCCGCCGGCGCGCTACCGCCAACAATCCTGGCGCCGTCGGTGACACCAAACGCTCCGGTCGTCACGAAACGTTCGCCGGCGGTCACTCCCTTGATGATCTCGGCGATCGAATCGGTGCGCGCACCTACTTGGACGGGGCGTGCGTGCGCTACGCCCTCGTCGTCCACCACAAAAAGCTTGAATCCGTCACCGTCCGGGACGAGCGCTTTCAGTGGCACAGCCAGGGCAGCGGGGCGCGTGCCGACGGAAATTTCGCCGTAGACCGTTTCGCCAAGTCGCACCGATCGCGCGCCTGCGCCGATGCGCACGCGAACGATCACGCTGCGTGAGGCAGAGTCGACGACGCCACCGACATCATACACGGTTGCCGAGCCTAACGACTCACCGGTGGCTTGCTGGCCGGCGGTCAGGGCAACGCGCGCGCCCGGTCTGACACGACGAGCATCGCTCGGGGTGAGCGCGAACAGCAGATCGAGCGCGCTGGGATCAGCGACCTCGATCAATGACTGCGCCGGATCTGCCGTCGCGCCTAACGTGGCGGTCATGCGCGTGACGACGCCGGAAATGGGTGATCGCAGCGTCGACAGTTCCTGGGCGCGTCGAGCTGCGAGGAACTCTGCACGTGCGCGCGCCAGCTCCGCCGCCGCCTGCTCAGCGTCGCGCCGTGGTGAAATCCCTTCGGAGACCAGGCGCTGTGCACGTTCGCTCGCGCGTTCGGCAACGGTCACCGCGGCGGCAGCGCTGCGCGCCGTCGCCGCGACGATCGTCGTATCGAGTGTGATCAGTGGCTGTCCCGCGCGCACGCGATCTCCGGTCGTCACCAGGACAGACGTGACGCGCGCAGCGGCTGCCGCACCTAACGACGCGACATGGCCAGGGCGCGCTGCGACATTTCCGATGGCGCCGATGGTCTCGGTGAAGGGGCGCGCTGAGACCACATCGGTCTGCGCGCCAACGACGGGTGGCGGCGCCTCGTCCTCTGCCGGTGCTGCCTGGGCGTCTTCGCCTTTGGCAGAGTCGCTTTCTGCCTTGGCCGTCGCCGTGGCGTCGCCCTTCTTGTCACCCGCTTCATCCTTCTTCGCGCCGGCGCAAGCACAGAGTGCGAGCGCAAGCATAACGAGCGCGCTGCGCCGAATGCATTTCATCGTTTGGCTGTCGACGGTCATCGAGGGGCGGCGGTCGAAGGGGCGGGACGGGTAAGGGCGCGGTAGGTCGCGGCGGCGACCCACGCGTCGGCAAGGGCCTGGATGTAGTCGCCGAGGATGTCGCGCGCGTTGCGCTGCGCCTCGAGGACAGCGGTGAGGGGCGATGCGCCCTCGCGATAGGCGGTGATGGACTTGGTCGATACGCGATCGGCCGTCGCAACGAGGTCGGCGCCGCGTCGGGCGCGATCAGTCGCGATGGCGACGGCGCGCTTGGCGCGCGCGATTTCCGTGCGGTTTTCGAGTTGGGCGACGGCAAGCTGAGCGCGCGCCATTGCTCGCTCGGCGTCGGCGAGTGCGATGGGTCCGCGATTCCGGTCGAGCAACGGAAGTGGCAGCGCGATTCCAATGGTCGGGAGCAGGCCTCGCTCTCCGCCGGCCGGATCGTGCGTATCGAAGCCGGCGGTCAATGCGAACCCCGACCAGATCGCGCGTCGCTCGGCGAACGTCGTTAGGCGCGCCGACTCGAGCGCCGCTTCGGCGGCGGCAAGCGGGAGGGTGACGCGCGGCGCCGACACCACCGTGGTATCGCCTAACGCGGGAGGGAGCGATGCGAGGGAGTCGACGAGCTGCACTTGCGCTTCGTCGGCGTCCAGACCAATCACCGATTGCAAATCCAGAAGCGTCGAGATGTATTCGAGCGAGTCGGCGGCGAGGACGTTCGCCTGTTGGGAGGCGTACACGGAGGCCAGCTCAACATCGAGGTCGCTCGCGTCCCCTGCGTCGCGGCGCTGCGCGGCGATGAGGCGAAGAGAGTCGGCAGCCCGTACGTTGCGCTGTGAGAGCGTCAGGCGGGCGCGGGCGGCGAGGGCGCGAGTGTACGACGTATCGGCGGACAGTTCAACCGAAGCGCGCGCCGATAACAAACGGTAAAAAGCCGCATCGCGCCCGACTTGCGCCGCTCGTATGCGCGCGCGACGCACGCCGCTTATGTCGAATGGAAGCTCAGCGGCGACGTGGTACTGCGGAACATCCTTCGTGTACGACGCGGTGAGGGCGGGATTGGGACGTGCGGAGGCGGAAATGAGCTGCGCGAGGGCGGCGATGGTGTCCGCATGCGCGAGGCCGATGGTGGCACCGCGGGTGAGCGCACCGGCGATTGCCTGCGCGCGCGTGAGCGGAAGTGACGGGGTAACCGTCGAATTTTGCGCAGCTGCAACGCCTGGCAACCATCCCAGCGCGAGCACCGCGAGACCAGCGAAAACGCGCATAGCTCCGGACAATGAAGTCTCCGGAGAGAACGCTATTTCGCGAACCTGTTACGACGATGACGCGCGTTGTTGCGGCGGATCGAACGCGACTGAGACGCGCGTTCCCGTCCCGGGAGTTGATGAGATGGCAATCGTCGCTCCGTGAGCCTCAGCGATCCATCGCGCGATCGACAGCCCGAGACCGGCGCCCTCACTCGCCGAGAGCGGCTGCACCATGTCGCGACGCCGCGATGGATCGCCGCGCCAAAAGCGATCGAACACATGCGGGAGCTCATCGGCACGGATACCGATCCCCGTGTCGTCGACCGTGAGCATCGGCCGGTCATCAACGATGCGAACACCAACGCAGATCTTTCCCGACGGAGGCGTGAACTTCACGGCGTTATCGATGAGAATGACGACGAGTTGGCGCAGGAGGTCGGCGTTGCCTTCGACGGCTCCCTCTTCGTAATCACTGATGGAGAGCGAGACACCACGCGCTTGCGCGAGCGCTTGGGTCGAGGCGACCGCGTCAGCCGCAATGTCGTCGAGAAAGACTCTCGTGCGTTCGATCGTTCGCTCGCCGGCATCGGCGCGTGCGAGCGTGAGCAGGTCTTCGACGATGTGGCCGAGTCGCTGCGACTCACGCTCGATGCCGCGGAGCGTGTCGGTGTATTCGCTGTTGGCGCGTGGCTGTTGCAGCGCGACCTCGGCGCGCGCGCGGAGGATGGCGAGGGGGGTGCGAAGTTCGTGCGCGGCGTCGGCCATGAAGCGGCGCATGTGCTCGATGCTTCGTTCGACTGGGGCGGTCGACTGCCTAACGAGAATCGAACCGCCGACCGCAGCGAGCACGACGGCGACGATGGCCGCCGAGCCGAAGGCGGCGATGAGCTTGGCGTAGCGGTCTTCGAGCTCGACGCGATCGGCCACCGCGACCGCCACCATCGTGTCGGCGTTAGGCAGCGTGAAGCGCTCGGCGAACAGCCGCAACGTTCGTTCATTCGGGCTTTCATGCTCGGCGTCGGCGCCGGCGTCGCCGGCGGCCACGGCGCGTTGCGCGGCATCGCGCACCCACTGCGGGGCGGTGTCCGGCTTGATCGCTTTCCCTGTGCGATCGAGGAGATAAAGGGTGCGGTCGGGAATATGCAGCTCGTCGACGGCGTCGACGACTTGTCCGTGGGCTGACGCGGATTCGATCTGGCGAATGCGGGCCGCGCGCGCGAGGTCGGTGGTGGCGCTGTGCAGCGCATCATCGAGTTGGCGCGAGAGCTGTCGGCGAATCGTGAAAAAGAGCCCGGTGCCGAGGAGTGCGAGAATGACGAAGAATGTCCCGACGTACCAGACCGTCAGCCGCAACCGGAGGCGTCGCAACGGGTGTTGGCGTGGCGCCGCGACTGCAGCAGCCGGCGAGCGCGGTGGCGCGTCGGGCGAGTGGCGCGAGTCGTTAGGCGCCGAAGCGGTATCCGGCGCCACGGAGAGTATGAATCAGTTTGGGCTCGAAGGGATCGTCGATCTTGCGCCGGAGTCGCCGCACGAGGACTTCGAGCACGTTGGTGAAGGGGTCGTGGTTCTCGTCCCAGACATGTGACGTGATCGCGCCGCGATCGACGACCGTGTCATGATGCCTAACGAGAAACTCGAGCAGGGCGAACTCCTTGGCCGTGAGCTCGATCGCGTGGCCGGCGCGACGCACGCGATGTGACTGGAGATCGACCTGGAGGTCGGCCACCTGCACGACTTCGGGGAGCGGTGTCCGCGGACGCCGCGCGAGCGCGCGGACCCGCGCCACCAGTTCGCGAAAGGCAAAGGGCTTCGTGAGATAGTCGTCGGCACCGGCATCGAGCCCCCTCACACGATCGTCGACCGTATCGCGCGCCGTGAGCATGAGAATCGGTGTCCCGATGGAGCGCCGGCGGAGCTCCCGGCACAGCGCGAAACCGTCGCCCCCCGGCAACATGACGTCGAGGACGATCACGTCGAAGCTGCCTAACGAGGCACGCAGAATCCCATCATCGTGTGTTTGCGCCAGTGCCACCTGATGCCCCTGCTCGTGCAAGCCAGTCGCAATGACGGATGACAGTTCGGGATCGTCCTCGATGACGAGAATGTGCATGCTGAAGTATTGGTCAGGCGTGCGCGTTTCGCGATGCTTCGGCCGCGTATGCAGCGGCAATTCGTACCGTGCGCGCATGCGCTTCGACGGTGGTCGCGATGTCATGACCGTAGCCGCCGGCAATGGTAATCGCGATTGGAATCCCGACTTCGCGACACGCGCTCATCACCAGATGATCGCGACGTGCCAATCCATCGTAGGTGAGCTTGAGTCGCCCGAGCCGGTCTCCCTCGTGGGAATCGGCGCCCGCCAGGTACACGACGAGCTCTGCTTCGGACGTCGCCAGCACGAACGGGAGCACGTCGGAGAGACGCGAGAGGAATTCGTCGTCGCCGGTGCCGTCGTCGAGCTCGATGTCGAGGTCTCCGGCGACCTTGTGAAACGGATAGTTCTTTCCGCCGTGCATGCTGAAGGTGAAGACGCGGTCGTCGCCAGCAAAGATGTCGTGTGTCCCATTGCCCTGATGCACGTCGAGATCGACGATTGCAGCTCGCGAGATCCGTCGGCGGGCAAGCTGTTCAGCGATAGCCACCGCGACGTCATTCAACACACAAAATCCTTCGCCATGAGAGGCAAAGGCGTGATGCGTTCCGCCGGCGAGATTCATCGCCACGCCCTCACTGAGCGCGTGCTCGACGGCTTCGCAGGTTCCCCCGACTGCGCGAAACGAACGCTCGACGAGATCGGGGGACCATGGGAAGCCGATGCGACGCATTGCCGCATCGCCTAACGACCCGGCGATGAGTGCGTCGATGTACTCGGTGGTGTGGACGCGCAAGACGGATTCGCGCGAGGCGCGCGCTGGCTCGTGCAACGCGTTGGGGGCGACCAGTCCGTCGGCGATTACACGATCGCGAAGCAGCGCGTACTTCGCGATCGGAAAGCGATGTCCTTCGGGAAGTGGTAGGACGTAACGCGCGGACGTCCAGGTGTGCAGCGCCATCAACCTCCGCGCTTGCCTAACGTGACCTCGACCGAGACGCGCTCGGCGCCCCGCATCACGACGATCGTGACCTTGTCGCCAGGTTGGTGTGCGTACAACGCATCGCTGTACGAGTAGAGATCGCTGACCACGGCTCCGCCAAGTTCAACGATGATGTCCCCGGTTTTGAGTCCGGCGACATCGGCTGGAGAGCCGGTTCGGACGCCGGAGAGGCGCAATCCTTTCACATCACCCGAGCCCATGTCGGGAATAGAGCCCAGGTACACATTCGACCCCGATCCACTACGCGAGGATGCGGTTGTCGCCTGTGTCGGCGCTTTCGTAAACGTGATGCGACTGTCGCGGTCGCCTAACGAGCGCGTGATTCTCTCGGCCATCGCCGTCACCCGCGCCATCCCCGCTGCGTTGATCTTGTCGGCGTCGTCGGTGGCGCGATGGTAATCATCGTGCAAGTCGGTGAAGAAGTGCAGGACCGGCAAATCCTTGAGATAAAACGAGGCGTGGTCGGAAGGCCCCGTGCCATCACCGATAGCCACGAGATTGAAGCGCGGCTCGATGTTGGCAGAGTTGACCACGTCAGCCATCTCCTTTGCCGTCGCGGTGCCATAGATCATCAGTTTGTCGTTCTTCAGGCGACCGACCATGTCGAAGTTCAGCATCGCCTGCACCTTTCCGAGAGGAATCGGCGAGTGCTCGGCGAAGTACGACGAGCCCAACACGCCCAACTCCTCACCATTGAAGGCGACGATAGCAACACTGCGTTTGGTCGGATGCGCGCGCAGTAGGCGCGCCAGTTCGAGAATCGTCGCGACTCCCGAGGCGTTGTCGTCCGCGCCATTTCGAATGGCATCGCGTGCCTCGGGGTCGAGCGCTCCGAAGGTCCAGCGCCCCAGATGGTCGAGATGCGCGCCAATGATGATCCACTCATCGCGAAGAGTGGCGTCTCGTCCCGGAATCGCGGCCGCAACGTTGTAGGTCGCGATCGATTCGGGGAGGCCGTTGTGGACAGCACCCGCTGCCCGAGCGACAAACGGAAGCTCAAAACGGCCACCGCAGGGCGGAGTCTGACATTTGGACTGGCGCGGAAGCTCGTCGAGTTTAAGCGCGGAAAAACGCCGCGTGATGAACACGCGAGCGCTGTCGTTGCGGGCGGAGCCGGTCGCCCGCCCTTCGAGGGCGTCACTCGCCAAATAGCGAACGTCGGCCGCAAGGCGTGCGGAGTCAGGAACGAACGACGTGCCGAGCGCCGAGGGAGATGGCCCAGCATGGCAGGCAGCGAGTAGGGCGCCAGTGAGCGGCGCGAGAGCGCGGAGATAAGAGCGAGACATGAGTACCCGAGGAAAAAGCCGGTTTCCCCAAGGTTATTCGGCGGTGCTCGCAGCCACCACAGGGGCGCCCCCCGCCCGAAGGTGGGAATACCCCTTCACGAGGGGGCGAATTGGGGTGAATCCGCGCGTCAACCCACGCGAGTTTGGCGTTTCGCCCACCCCCCTCTGAGCGTCTACTCCCCGCGGGGCCCAAGTTCGGGCGTCCCGTCACGGAGACTATGATAGAGCAATCCATTGAATTCACGCGGGAGTTTGCGCAGCTCGTTTGGCTGCTCGTGCATCGTCCCGCGCTGATTGAAGAACAGAAATCGTCGCTGCGTCGTACCCTGTCGGAGAGTGCCAGGGGGCGTCGTATTATCGCGCTCACCGAGCTGAATCACTCGCTGGTGGACGCGGTGCGACTCGTGCCGCCACCGCCTGAGTTGCCCTGGCTGAGTCTCCTCGCGGCACGCATGGCGGAACACTCCGCCGGGATGCTCGACTTCTCGGAGAAGGCACGTCCCGCAGACGTATTGGGATTGGCTCGTGCACTCGCGTCGCCGCCGAAGACGGGCGACGACGGTGTGCATTTCGATGCGATGGTGGTCGCGGTGAATCCGTCCACCGTCGCGGCGCGCATTGGACGCGCAGGTTTCACGCGTCGCTCGACGCCGTTAGGCAGTCCCAAGTCGATGCGTACTCCGCCGCTCGGCGCGGGCGCGTTAGGCGGCAATAACGCCGGCGTGATGGACGTGAGCGACGGCGAGCGCTTCCGGCGCGTGCCAGTCGGACGGATTGCCGAGACACCCGCGCCAATGCTCATCATCCCTGAGCCAACGCCGCTACAGCCTTCAGACCTTCCATCGGTCAAGAACAACAACGACCCCGCCAAGACGCTGCTGGAAGCAACGTTCACGCGAGGGCATGGTGAGCTGTCGGTGGACGTGCTGTTCCAGCGGCTGGCAGAGGCAACCACGCCCGCCGATACGTCGCGCGCTGCCGACGACTTGGTGCGGACGGCGGAGCAGTTGGCGCGAGACGAGGATTGGAGTGAAGTCACCAAGATCTTCGCGCGCCTGCTTTCGCACGAGGAGAGGCTGACGGATCCCGAGCAGCGACGCGCGTGGCTCATTCACGTTAGGCGCCTGTGCACTCCAGGAACGCTTCGGTCCATCGCGCAGCTCCTAACGCGCAAGCGGGAAATGCGGGACGCGGGACAACGAATTCTCTCCTGGTCGGGCGAGGTCGGCGCCGACGTCTTGCTCGATCTCCTGATCTCGTCTGATCAATCGAGCGACCGCCGCGCGTATCGCACGGCGATTCTCGCGTGCCCGTCGGCGGCGACGCCACTCATGCACATGCTCGACGATGATCGTTGGTTTGTCGTACGCAACGCGGTGGAGTTGTTAGGCGATTTGAACGCCACGGTGAGCGACGCCAAAGTGGCGGCCACGCTCAAACACTCGGATGCGCGCGTGCGACGCTCGGCGACCACGGCGTTGGCCAAACTCGCGACTGCGCGCGCGCTGCCAACGATCCTGCCCATGTTGCACGATACGTCGGCGTCGGTACGGCTCGCGGCGGTACATGGGCTGTCGCAGCTGAGGAGTCCACGCGCGGTGTCGTCGCTCTTGTCCGCGTTGGATCGCGAAACGGATGTCGAAGTGCAGCACGCCATTTACGGTGCACTCGCCAATCATCCGACGGATGCGGCGGTGGAGCGACTGGCGCAGGCAGCACAACCTGGTTCGCTGCTCAACCGGCGTTCGGCCGCGGTGCGGTTGCCGGCGGTGCACGCGCTCGCCGAGGCGGGTACGGCGTCGGCGTATGCCGCCCTTCGAGTGTTGGCGAGCGATCGCGATCGTGAGGTACGAAGCGCTGCCGAGCGTTTGTTGGGTGCACGCGGCGCTCAGCAGTCGTCGCGTTAGGCTCTCACGCGCGGATGCAAGAAAGGCCCGCGCCGGATTCGGCGCGGGCCTTTCGTTCGCCGGCAAGCATTATGGCTGCCGATCGAGCACGAGGTATCCGTAGATCTGGTCAACGCGAAGTTTGGTAACCTTGCCGCCTTCGCGCACGAAGGTGAGGCGTTGACCATCGCTCTCCCATGTATCGTTGCCGATGAACTGCAGCTCCATCGGCTTGGGCATCTCCTTGGCCGACGCCGTGAGTTTGCTGCCGTGGGCGGCGACGGTGAGGACGAGCTGCGAGCCGCGCGAGACGCCAGCATACTTGCCGGCGAGTTCGCCTAACGAGCCAGTGTACGACTTGGTGGCCAGCGCTTTCTTGCCCAACACCACGTCGGCCACATCACCGACGATGGCGTCGGGTGAGACGGGACCCGCGGAGTTCACGAGGACGATGACGACGAGATTGTCGTCGGGGAAATAGTCAGATGCCGACAGGTACCCGTTGATGCCACCGCCATGTTCGATGACGCGATGGTTGTGGTTCTCGTGAAGCGTGAGTCCCTTCGCGTAACGCAGCTTGGTCCCGTCATTCAGCGTTCCGGGTGTAATGATGTCCTGATACGATTTGGCCGAGAGGATTTTTCCGCCATGCAGCGCGCGATTCCACGTGGCGAGATCGCCCACGGTGGAACACAGCGAACCGGCTGAGAACGGGTAGGTATGATCGATGAATCCCTTGTTCTGCAATCCGTTGGGGCCAAAGTCATAGCCGTGGGCTTTGCGCTTGATGATGGCGCTCTCTGAGCAGTAGCGAGAGTCGGCCATTCCCGCCTTGTCAAAGAGATTCTTCTTGACGAAGTCAGCGTACGACATGCCGGAAAGCTTTTCGATAATCAAGCCGGCGAGGAAGTACGCCGAATTGTTGTAGATCTCCCGTTCGCCAGGTGCAAAGTCGAACTTCTCGTTCTGAAAGAGCGCGAGGAGCGAATCCTTCGGGAGGTGGCGCGTCATGATGGTTCCGAACTTTGGGAGCTCGGTGTACCCCTTGATCCCCGAGGTGTGGTCGAGGAGTCGGCGAACGGTGACCTTGTGACCCTGCGTTGGATAGTTAGGGAGAAACTTCGTGATCTCGTCGTCGAGACTGAGCTTTCCCTGATCGCGAAGAATGAGGATCGAGGCTGCTGTGAATTGTTTGGTGACTGAGCCGATTTCGTAGACGGCACGTGCCGGCGTGGGGACATCGAGCTCGAGGTCGGCGTAGCCGTACCCCTTCATGACGAGTGTGTCTGCGCCGCGGAGCACGGCGATCGACATCCCGGCGGCTTGCTTGTCCTTGAGGTACGCAGCGGCGACAGAGTCGACGGATTTCTGAATCGCCGCTTTGCTCTTGCCTTGTGCTGCGGTCGGCGACGCCGCGAGGAAGTGCGCGGAGAGCGCGAGGGCGACTAGTGAGAGAACGCGACGCGGGACCAAGCTGTCCTCCGGAAGGAATGGAAGTGGTTTGTATACATTATTGCACGCATGAGTACGTCGCCAGCGCAGCCACGGTTTCGCTTCGCCCCCCATACAAAAAAAGCGCGCACTCTGAGGAGTGCGCGCGTCGTCCGCGAAGGCTCGAAAAGCGCGCTAACGCGCCGTGAAGTCGGTGCTCGCGTCGACCGTCCGGCAGACTTCGGCGATCAGCTCCGCCGCGCGATCGAGGTCCAACAACGACACCATCTCGTTCGGAGAATGCATGTAGCGATTGGGGACCGACACCAGCGCCGTCGCCACACCCTCTCGCGCGAGGTGAATGAAGTCGGCATCCGTGGAGGTGTCGCGCCCCGCCGCATGCACCGAATACGAAATCGTCAGGCGCGTCGCTGCGTCGCGCAGCAGTGCAAAGACCACCGGAGAGTTGACTGAGCCGCGCGTCAGCACGGGGCCGCCGCCGAGTTTGTGCTCTCCAACTTCTTTCTTCTCAGGGCCCGGATGGTCGGTGGCAAATGTGACGTCGACGGCGATCGCCATGCTGGGATTCACGCGCGCGGCGGCCACGAGTGCGCCGCCGCCATGCAATCCGATTTCCTCTTGGGCTGTCGCGACCGCGACCACCTTCGCGCTTCCGGGACGCCCCGCATAACGACGCAGCGCTTCGAGTACGACAAAGGCTCCAATTCGGTTGTCGATCGAACGCGAGGCGATGCGATCGTTAGGTAGATCGATTGTCTTTGAGTCGATCACTCCCGAGTCGCCGATGTTGAGGAGCGCCATGACCTCGTCGCGAGACGTGGCGCCGATATCGACCCACAAGTCCACCATCTTCGAGGCCTTCTCGCGCTCGTCTGGCTTCATGAGGTGAATCGGTTTCTTGCCCACGACGCCGACCACGTCTCCATTGATGCCCGCGAACCGTATGCGCTGCCCAACGAGTACCTGCGTGTCCCACCCGCCGATTGGCGCGATGTAGACGAGGCCCGTGTCATCCACATAGGTGACGATGACGCCGATCTCGTCGATGTGTCCTGCCAACATGATGGTCGGCGCCGGCGCGGTCGGTGCAACGGTGTCGGCAGGCTTCACCGTCGCCAACGAGTTTCCCACCACGTCGCTCGTTACCTCGGCGAAGGCGCTTGCTTCCTCACGCCAAATGCGAGCCGGAGCCGCTTCGAATCCCGATGGTCCCGGGGTATCGAGGAGGCGCTTCAGAAAGGCAACCGAGCTGGGTGAGAGCATTCGTCAACGAGAGGTGAGTGGAAGAGCAAGAGCCTCGTGGGGGGTGCCGAACAATGCAGGGTGCAAGATATGAGAGAGCACCTCCACGCCTATACATAGACGCGGTCCCGGGCGAGAGGTCAACGCATTTCCGTCCATGCTCCAGACGGCGCGTTCGCGCATCCAGGCGAATTCCGGGCGTGCGAGGAGTTCCATTCCGTCGTTAGCGGAGCGTGCGAGCGAATAGCCGCAGCCAGCGACGATGACCACGTCGGGGTTGGCGCTCTGGAGCTCGGCGGCGCTGACCCGTCGCGAGTGGGCACCCGGTTCGGCCATGACGTCGATTCCACCTGCTCGGCGAATCATGTCGGGGACCCAGTGACCAGCGACGAAGGGCGGATCGGTCCATTCGATGAATGCAACTCGGGGGCGGGGTGCATTCTCTCGTTTGAGCCGTTCGTGGATGGTGCGGAGTCGAACGCGCATGCCAGCGACGAGCTCAAGTCCTTCGTCGGCGATGCCTAACGCGGACGCGACTTCGCTGACGGAAGCAATGACATCATCCAAGCGGGTGGCGCCGAGCGATAGGATGCGCGGCGTCGGGGAAATGAGCGACGCGATCTCCAGCACCTGGCCGACGCTGACCGCGCAGACGTCGCAGACTCCCTGCGTGATGATGAGGTCAGGGGCGAGGGCGCGAATGGTTTCACCGTCGAGCGTGAAGAGCGCCGCACCGGAGGAGAGGGCAGCGCGGACTTCTTGATCGATGGTGGCAGATCCGGCGCTGGCGTCGATTGCGGAGCGCGTGACGCGCGCGGGCATGAGCGGGTCGGGGAGCGCATCGCATTCGTGGCTCACCGCGATAAGGCGTTCCCAGGCGCCTAACGCGGCAATCATGTCGGTGGCCGCGGGGAGGAGCGCGGCGACTCGCCGCGTTCCGTCAGCTGCAATGCTCACGCCCGTCCGGATGAGGTGCTGGCGCGGCCGCCGGGAAAGGCGAGCAGGGCGAGGACGAGAAAAATGACGCCGGAGATGTACCACTCGCGACGCCCCGCCATATACCACACGACTCCTCCAAAGAGCGCCGTCATCTCTCCAAGCGCCCAGGGGACGATCGAGAGACTCTGCGTCTTCGCGCCTGAGGGTGCGCGTTGCAAGATGCCGAAGACGACGATGCAGCCGATGATCGCGACGCCCCACACGGCGCGACCGATCCAGAGGAGCGTCTGCGCGGTGCCGGCTTGCATGGTGATGGACGCGCTTCCCGACGAGCGCAGGAACCAGATGACGGCGCCGAAGAGCAGGACGCCGGTCACCATGCTCACGCGGATGAGGATGGAAGGATTCATTCGTTAGGCACTGATTTATTTGCCGTAGACCTTCTTTCCACCGAGCCAGGTGGAGAGGACGTTGGTGTTGAGAACGAGTTCGGCAGGCACGCGCATGATGTCCTGGTCGAGGATGACGAAGTCGGCGTACTTCCCGGGCTCGAGCGAACCGACCTCCTTTTCCATGAAGCCGGCGAAGGCGGCCCAGATCGTCATGGACTTGAGCGCTTCATCGCGCGTCATGCGCTGCTCGGGGAACCACCCGTTAGGCGGCCAGTTGTCCTCGTCTTGCCGCGAGAAGGCGGCGTGAAATGAGTACAGCGGATTGGTACGCTCGACGGGGAGATCGCTGCCGTTAGGGATGATGACGCCCGTGTTGAGGAGCGAGCGCCACGCGTATGCACCACGCAAACGATCCTGGCCCAGTCGATTGCCCGCCCAGTACATGTCACTCGTCTGGTGCGATGCCTGCATGGACGGAATCACGCCGAGCTTCGCGAAACGCGGAATGTCGTCTGGGTGAATGATCTGCGCGTGTTCGATGCGGAATCGCGCGTCGGGATTCGGGACTTCGTTGAGGGCGGCTTCGAACTCGTCGAGCACGGTGCGGTTGGCGCGATCGCCAATGGCGTGGACGTTGACCTGGAATCCAGCGCGCAGGGCATCGATGGCGACTTTCTTGATGCGCCCCGCCGGAATCAGGTTCAACCCATTGTTCTTTGCGTCGTCTGCGTACGGTTCGAGGAGTGCGGCGCCGCGTGAGCCTAACGCGCCATCTTCGACAAGTTTGATGGAGCGAATCCAGATGCGACCGTCGTAGAGACCGTTCTGCGGACCGCGCTTTTCGTAGTGCGCAATGGTGCTGTCGTCGCCCGCGATCATGACGTAGTTGCGCACCGAGTATTTCCCTTCGCGCGCAATCTCTTCGAACACATCGATCGTTTCGCGCGGCTCGCTCGCATCATGGACCGACGTGATTCCCCACCGATTGAGTTCCGCGTTGGCCGCCATGGTGCGGGCACGCAGCTCTTCTTTAGTCGCGCGAGGGATGGCGCGGTAGAGCAATTCCATGGCATTATCGACGAAGACACCAGTCGGGGCGCCAGTGGCATCGCGGATGATCTTTCCTCCCGCCGGATCTTTCGTGGCCGCGGTGACGCCCGCCGCCTTCATCGCCTGCGCGTTCACCAGTAGCGCATGCCCATCGACGCGCTCGAGAACCACAGGACGGTCGGCGATCGCTGCGGAGAGTTTGTCATGCGTCGGGAAGCGCGTGTCGGCCCAGTCATTCTGGTCCCATGCGCGCCCCGTGACCCACGCGCCCGCGGGAAGCGTCTTGGCCCAGGCGACTGTGCGGGCAATCACTTCGTCGTACGACGTCGTGCCACGAAGGTCGACGGTCCGTACCGCTTGGCCCAGCCCCTCGAGATGCACGTGTGCGTCGATCATGCCGGGAATGACCGTTTTGCCGCCCGCATCGACGACTTCGGTCGACGTCCCCTTGAGCGACATCACGAGTCGCGCTGGCCCAGTGATGACGACGCGACCGCCCCGAACCGCCATCGCTTCGACGAACGGCCGGTTCGGGTCGACGGTGTAGATGCGGGCATTGGTGACGATGAGGTCTGCGGGAGCCGCTGACTGCGCGGAGAGCGGCGCACTCGCCACCAACGGTGCCACCACGCAGCATAACGTGACGAACTGTCGTGTCTTCACAAGTCGAGATCGTACGAGGAGGACAAAGGCGCCGATGCGAGACGTTCGCACCGGCGCCCGGAAATTAGCGTTTGGATATCACGATAAGCGAGTGCACCACGTACGGCGGCGCACTCGCACTGCTCGGGACTCAAGGCACCGCTTGGCGACGTGATAGAGTGGAACTGCGATCAAGAGCAGGGACGCCACCATCGCAACCGTCCGGTTCGTGCCTAACGAACCGACAACGCTCTCCAGGTTTCGACGACAAGCGCCATGATCTGCGCCTTCGGCGAATCGAGCGAACCGGTTGGATCCGGGAACGTGATGGCTCGAAATTCCGGGTCATGCGGCGACCTTAGCCATCCCCCTCCGAAGCTTGCGCACCAGCATCCAGGCGAGGGTGACGAGCACACCGACCGGAATAAGGACGCCTAACGATGCAATGCCGGCGGCGGTGAAGTTGACGAAGTTTCGCCACGCCTCACGGAAAGCGTCAGCGATCGGCGAGCTGCCAGGCTGATTGCCAAGCACCGGGAATGGCTCGTGCAGCGAGACGACGAGCGTGCTCATGGCGACCCGTGACTTGAGGTAGCGCAGACGCCCCTCCTGGCGCTCGATCTCCTCGCGCACACGAGCCAACTCGTGCTCGACGGCGAGTGCGTCCTGCAGCTTTCCCGTGCGATTGGCGAGCAGGGCGATCAGTCGCTCCTCGAGACGATGCGCATTGACAATTCGCGCGTTCAGATCGACGAACTCCTCACCGACATCCTCGGCGCTCGATGACACGGTTTCGACTTTGCCGAGTGGGTTGAGTCCGCGGAGCGCGTCGTCGTAGCGCGAAGATGGAATCTTCAGCTCGACCGAAGCGCTGCGCACCTGGTTGGTGCCGGCGGAGAGTGACGAATTGCCCACCCATCCGCCTAACGATGTCGCCAGTTGCTGCAACGCAGCGATCGCGCGCTCGAGTGAATCGACTTGGACGCTGGCGCTCCCGGAACGAATGATCGTGGACGGCGACTGTGTACCTGCGTCGACAGCTTGGGCCGACAGAGTGGCGTTTCCACCCACGGCATCCACCGGCGCGGTAGTTGCAACTTTCATCGCGACCGCTGAGGCCACGTTCCCCGCCATGTCCCTCCGAGACTCCTCGGACGGCGCAGCAGGGGATGGAGTAGCAAACGATTGGCTCGCGTCGCTCTCACTCCTCGCGCGTTCGGCGACCTTTGAACGTGAACAGGCAACGCCCAGGACGACGGCCAGTGTGACCAGTGGTGCAAATCGACGAGCAACGGTTGTCGCAGAAACGGCGGACATAAGTAAGACTCCGGAGGCGTGATCGCCGGAAACGGCAGTCGCCGCTCCCGTCATGACAGGAGACGTCGCGAGTCAGCTCCACTTGCACACACAGGGGTGGATTACCTTTCCCCTCACTTCTCAGACCACGAAATCCATGCGTCCAGCGCTCGCCCTTGCTCTAATCGCCACTCCCATCTGTGCTCTCGGTGCCCAACGTGGGGCGCCACGTGATAGAGGGGGAAGCGAGATCTCGACGCCCATCTCTGATTTGCGCTACGAGGTCGCGTTCGATCGCGCGCATGCGCGGACTCGCACACTCAAGGTGACGACACAGTTCACCGTTACCGGACGCGATCCTGTACTCTTGTCGCTTCCTGCATGGACACCGGGGGCGTACGAGCTCTCGTTCTTTGCGCGCTCCGTGGTGTCGTTTGCGGCAACGGGCGATGGAAAACCGCTTACGTGGGACAAGTTCGACTACGACACGTGGCGCATCGTGCCTAACGGTGCAAAGAAGGTGACGGTCACGTTCGACTTCCGCGCCGACACGCTCGACAACGCGATGGCGTGGTCGAAAGATGACTTCGCCTTTTTCAACGGGACGAATCTCTTTCTCTATCCAGAAGGGCGCGACCTGACCTTTCCGGCGACGGTGAGCATCACGACCGAGAACGACTGGAAGGTGCTGACGCCAATGTCGGCCGCAGGGGGAGGTGAGACACGCACCTTCGCTGCGCGCAACTATCACGACCTGGTCGACATGCCGTTCTACGTCGGCGCCTTTGCCGCCGACTCGCAGCAGATTGGCCAGAGTTGGATGCGCCTGGCGACGTATCCCGCGACGCAACTTACTGGCGAGGCCCGAACGAAATTCTGGGGTCAGCTGCAACGCATGCTTCCGCCAATGATCGCCGTGTTCGGGGAAGTCCCGTTCGACAACTACACGACCTTCACGCTCTTTGATGAATCATCAGGTGGCGGGAGTGCGCTCGAACATTCGTCGTCGCATCTGGGGATTTACACGCCGTACATCATCGGCAATACCGCGTTTCCGTCGATAACGGCACACGAGATTTTCCATGCGTGGAACGTGAAGCGCATGCGCCCCGCTGACATGACGCCGTATCGCTACGATCGCGCCATGCCTACGCCGTGGTTATGGGTGAGCGAAGGAATCACCGACTACTACGCCGACCTTGCCCTGCTTCGCGGGGGCATCATCGACTCTTCCGAATTCCTCGGCCTAACGAGTGGGAAAATCGAGGAAGTGAATGCGGCGCCAGCGGTGGCGCTCGAGGATGCGTCGCTCTCGACGTGGATCCATCCGAGCGACGGGACCGGGTATCTCTATTATCCCAAAGGATCGCTGGCCGGACTCATGCTCGACATCATGATACGTGACGCGAGCGATAACGCGGCATCGCTCGATAACGTGATGCGCGAGATCTATCAGAAGACGTTTAAGGCGGGACGCGGCTTCACATCACAGGATTGGTGGGGCGCGGTCGGCCGCGCAGCCAATGGCGCGTCGTTCACGGACTTCTACGCGCGCTACATCGACGGGCGCGAGCCATTCCCGTGGAACACCGTTCTCCCGCTTGCTGGGTTGAAAGTGAAGGTCGACACGACGCGCGAGCCGCGCATCGGTGTGTTCACCGCCTTCGATTCCACGAGTACTGCGGTGCGTGTGACGGAACTCGAAGAAGGCGGGGCGGCGGCCGAGGGAGGGGTGAAGGTCGGGGATATTCTCGTGTCGATCGGCGATATCACCGTGAACGAAGGGTTTGGTCCGCGCTTCCGCGGACGTTATGGTCGCGCCGAAGGGCAATCGATTCCCGTCAAGGTCGTGCGCGACGGCAAGGAGATGACGCTGTCGATCAAGGTGCGCATGACGATCAGCACACAGCAGCGTCTCATCTTCGACGCCAACGCTTCTCCCAAAGCGCGACGCGTGCGAACCGGAATCCTGACGGGGCTGACGTCGGCGGCTCGTTAGGCGCGCGCGCCGGAAAGCGTCGTCAGCGCTTGAGGAAGGCGCCGTAGGGCTTGAGTTTCTCGATGTGCTCGCAGCAGACGTAGAGTGCGACCATCAACGGAACGGCGAGCAACGCACCGGGAATACCCCACAAGTACCACCAGAACAGGAAGCCGACAAAGATCGCCACGTTATTCAATGGGAATTGTCGTCCCATCATGATTGGCGTGGCGAGATTGGCTTCGACGGTATTGATGGCGAGAAAGGCGGCGGGCATCGCGAGCGCATGCGTCGTGCTCTCGAACGTTGCCAGCGCGGCGACCCCGATGATGACGATGGTAGTCATCGCACCCACGTACGGGACGAAGTTCAAGACACCGGCCATGACACCCCAGAGCATCGCGTTAGGCATGCCGAGGAAGTAGAGGGCGCACCAGGTGGCCAGTCCGACGCCAGTGTTGATGCACGCGACGGTGAAGAGGTAGCGCGAGATCCCGTCCTCGACTTCGCGCGCGATGCGCACCGCCTTCTTCTTGTCGGAGAACTGCGGAATCGACTCGATGACGCGCGACATGAAGAGGTCGCCCGACGCCAGCAGGAAGAACGTAAGAAAGACGACCGTCAGCGCGGCGGCGCCTAACGACGCGACGTGCGGTGTCATGCGCGAGAGGATCGAAGGGCCGGCGACAACGACTTCCTGTGTTTTCTTCTCTTCGCCCGACGTAACGGCTGCCTGAACCTTCGCCGTAGTTTCCTGGAGTTTCGCGAGCGGGCGCGCGATGCGCTGCACGCGGTTGGCGACTGCCGAGAGACTCGACGGTGCGCGCCCGATCCATTCGGTGGCTGGTGAGGCGAGCATGGTGATCGTAACGCCAACTGTTCCGAAGACCACGAGTCCGACGATCGCCGCGCCCACCGGATTCGGAATCCCGCGTCTGTGCATTCGACGAATGACAGGGGACAGCAGAAAGTCCAGGAGAACAGCGATGACAATGGGGACCAGAAACTCACCCGCCAGGCGCATCGTGTAGAGCACCGCCAGCACGAACATCCCAATGATGAACGGAGTCGGGCGCAGGCGCGCGATGTTCGCGAGGCGCGTTGTAGCTGGCGGCTCGGCGACTCCCTCCACGATCGCTTCCGTCGTTCCACTGTTTGGATCGGCGACCGCTTTCACCTTGACCCCTTCGAGTTCAGTCGAGGGATCAAGACGCAGATTGACGCGCTCACTGTAGGGTGATGCGTCACCCGATGATTCGCCTGCTGGGGCGGGAGAAGGGCGGCGTGCCATGCGCGTTGCTCGGGAGGGTCTCCGGCATCGTAGCAGGCACGCGCATAACGCACCATTCGCCTACGGTAGCATGGGGCGGCCGAGCTCGGCGCGTCGCCCCATCGCCATGCAGCTGCTAGCCTAACGACTTGCGCAGGAGAATGATCTGGCCGGCGTGATACGCATCATGTGAGATGGCGCCATGCAACATCGTGAGATACGTCGTCTGCGATTCGCCGGCGCTTGCGCCGCCCACTAGGTCGTCGAGCCGTGCTGCATCGAACGCGAGAATAGCGGCGATCAGAGCCTCGTGCTGCGATTCAAGACGTTTCAACAACCGCTGCCACTGCGCATCGTCGGGCGCGGCGCCGCCTTCGGGGAAGTTCCCTTCGGCGGGCTCACCGGGTGCTCCACCCTGCAGCCGATGTGTTGTCTCGCCGATCCAGGCGCCGATGTGATGCGCGAGCTCATAGATGTTGTGCGCCTCAGGGTGCGCACGCGCCACGGCCACGCCAACCGTCACGCCGTCCAGCGCCTCACGCACCGACGGGCCATGCCACGCTGGCCCGTGGTACATACGACGAAGGTCCTGTGCGATGCGACGCAGCTCCCTCGGAGCGCGCACGTCTGCGTCAGACGTAGCCATCTCGCGTCACATCTTCACGCAAGAAGCCGGACGCTGATACTTGGCTGACTGCGCGGTGCCTCCATCGCGAGCCTTATACCAGTCGACCTTCTGCGCATCGCGCGCGGGGGGGCCGCTATAGGTCCCCTGCATGAGAGCTTCGACCTCCGACGCTTCACGCGGAAGCCCGCACGAGACCCACTCCAGTCCCTGATCGGTGACCAGATAGTCGTCCTCGATGCGAACGCCCACGTCGGCAAACTTCTTCACCGATGCGGCGATCTTTGAGACTAACCGCGCATTGCGGGTGGTCTTGGGAATGATGTCGAGCAGATTACCGCGCACGTAGATCCCGGGCTCGATGGTGAATGCACTGCCGGGACCGATGATACCAGTAAAGTAGAATTGATCGGGGTCGTGCACTTCAAGTCCAATACCGTGCCCCAGCCCGTGCATGTAATAGAGCGAATACTGCGGGCACTCCCGCGGCTGTTGTGTGGTGCCGCAGTCGTACATCGCGTCGGGAGCTTCAATCAGTCCGAGCTTGGCCAGACCATTGGCGATAACCGACTTTGCGGAATCGTTCATCACGCTGGCTCGCGTTCCTGGCTTCGCATTGCGCTCTGCCGCGCTCTGCGCGTCGCGTACAACCTGATACAGCTCCTTCTGGTCAGCGCTGAAGGTTCCGCTCACCGGAAACGATCGTGTGATGTCCGCCGCGTAGCCGCCGTACTGCGCCGCCACGTCCATCACAATGACTTCGCCTGCCTGCACAAACTTGTCGTCCTTGTTGTAGTGCAGCGTCGTAGAGTTGGCGCCAGATCCCACGATCGACGAATACGCCGGACGTTCGGCGCCGTTGCGCCTGAAGGTGTACTCCACGAGCGCCTGAATTTCGAACTCGTTCATTCCCGGCTCGACAGCCTTCATCGCCTCGCGGTGGGCGTCCATGGAGATGGCGATCGCCTTGCGTAGTAGCTCGAGCTCTGCCGCGCTCTTTGTCCCGCGCAGTTGCATAACGAGCAGATTGGCCCCGGTTATTTGCACGCCCGGATGCTTTTCGCGAAGGCGCTGGACGAAGCGATCGTCGCCGTTGAGTGTGTCGCCCGACTCGGCGATATCGGCGAGCACGTAGAGCTTCTTGGAGGAGGCGAGTGCTGAGTCGAGCGCGGGTTCGAGCGCGTCGACCGTGCGCGCATTGATGCCGGTAAGTTCACGCGCCTTCTCCGCACCGTAGCGCTGCCCGCTCCACACTTCTTGAGAAGGAATCTTCTTCTGCACAAAGAGCGACCATTGCACGTCGCTCCCATGCTTCGTCATCAGGAGGGTCGCGTCAGCTTCGCGAAAACCGGTGAGATAGAGAAAGCCGGGTGACTGAAAAAACGACATGTAGTCTTGCACTGGCTCAATGGCACCGCGTGCCACGAAGACGCCATCTTCGAGCTTGGCGGCCAGCGCGGCGCGGCGAGCCGCGAACTCGGCGCTTGAGATTTGTGCCGCGGCGTTAGGCGCGGTGCCAACTAGCGCGAGAAGGGCAGCACAGGGAAGCGCAGCGCGCGCGACGATTGTGCGCAGTCGCACGTTCGCGAGTCCAGACATTCGAATCTCCTGAAGAGGCAGGGGTGGCCGCGTGCCGCATTTACGCCGAGCGCGGCAGGAGAAGAATGCCGCCGCGCTGCGCGAAACTCCACTGACTAGCGACGAGCGGAGAATGCGGCTTGCTCGCCAGTTGCTACCCGTGACGGCAGGCTTCGCTCCGGCGCACGACGACGGTCGCGTCGCGCCGGGGCTTGGGTCAGCAATCCTTCCAGGCCGATGGCGGCGGCGGGAAGGAGCGCAATGAGCGCGGGTGTGAGCGCGCGTACCTCGGCGAGATTGACCGTGATGGCAGCGAACAGGATGAAGAAGACGCCGAAAGCGGCGAAGGTGCGTACGGTGCGGTCGCCGCGACGCAGGCCTAACGAGGCGGGGATGGCGAGCGGCGCGAAGAACAGCAGCGGCGGCCAGACGATGTTGAGGGCGGCGAAGACGCGCACATTGCGGACGATCTGATCGATAAGGCTTCGCCCCTCGAATCCCCCCGGGAGCATGATGCGCAATGCGACAAACGTTCCGATGCCGGTGATGACGCAAAGCGTGGTGAGGAGCGAGACCCGTAGCCAGTGCTTACGATCGACCCACGTGAGCCAGTAGAGCCCAGCGAGCATGCCGATGTCGTACTTGACGAGTGTCGCCGGGAGCAGAAGCGCGGCCAGCCACCAGGGTCTCTTGGTCGCGATGAGCCAGAAGCCGACGAGCCACGCGAGCGTCGAGAGTCGATCCCACGGGTGGTAGTAGTACAGGAAATAGGTGAGAGGGAGGAGCGCGCAAACACCGGCGAGGACCGCCAGAGACGTAGCGCGATTCGCCCATCGACGCACAAAGGCAAAAAGCAGTGGCAGGAAGACGACGAGCGCGACCGTGTCGATGATCTTGTAGACTTTCGTGAGGCGGAACCCCGTGAGCTCACGCATCCACTCGGCGAGGTAGACGACACCGATGCGGACATTGACGCCATTCGCTCCCACGCTCCCCCACGATCCGCCTGGCGGCGCTTGATTGTGCAGAATGCGCCAATGCATGAGCTCACGTTCGGAGGCGCGTGCACTCGAGTAGATCGTGGCGTCTCCGACCCACGATTGCACGCCCAGCACAAAGCAGCAGCAGAAAATGAGTAACGCTGCGTGTCGCGTAAACGCAGAGCTGAGGAGCAGGCGCGGCGTCGTGCCGGTGGAGTAGCGAAGTTCGTTAGGCTCCAATTGCGGTCTCACGTGCGGAAATCGTTAGGCGCGCGACGACTCGCGGACGTCACGCGTGGCCTTGAAGTACGTGGAGCACGGCATCGACGACTTCGGACACACGCTCCTCCATTCCCGCGAAGAGTGGGAGGCGTATCAGTGTGTCGGCAACGTTGTCGGTGACCGGAAGAGGCGATGCGGACCGTCCGAATCGCACTCCAGCGGGCGACGAGTGGAGCGGCACATAGTGGAACACCGCGCCGATTCCCGTTGCGCGCAGTCGGTCGATGAGCGCGGTGCGAACATCGAGCGTCGGAACGCGAAGGTAGTACATGTGCGCGTTGTGTCCGCACTCGTTAGGGATGATGGGACGGCGGCAGAATCCGGCTCGTTCAGCGTCTTCGAATGCGGTATGGTACTCGCCCCACGCGAGATGCCGGGCGCGGTTGATTTCGCTCAGACGTTCAAGCTGTGCGAGGAGCAGGGCCGCTTGCAGCTCGCTGGGAAGGTACGACGAGCCGAGGTCGGTCCATGTGTACTTGTCGATGAGTCCGCGAAAGAAGCGCGAGCGATTTGTCCCCTTCTCGCGAACCACTTCGGCGCGCTCGATGAGGGCGTCGCGATTCACGAGGAGCGCGCCGCCTTCGCCAGACACCACGTTCTTTGTGGCGTGAAAGGAAAAGCACCCCAGTTCGCCTAACGCGCCAAGCGGCTGGCCGCGCCACGTCGAACCGACGGCTTGCGCCGCGTCTTCCACGACGGCCAGGTGGTGGCGCTCGGCGATCTTCAGTATCGCATCCATCTGACACGCAACGCCAGCATAGTGCACCGGAATGATCGCCCGTGTGCGAGAGGTGATCGCTCCTTCGATGTGTGTCTCGTCGATGTTGCACGTGTCGTCACGCACGTCGACGAAGACGGGCGTTGCACCACGCAGCACGACGGCGTTGGCGGTGGAGACGAAGGTGAACGACGGCATGATGACCTCGTCGCCAGGTGCAAGGTCGAGGAGGAGTGCCGCCATCTCCAGCGCCGCGGTTCCTGAGTGCGTGAGCAGCGCGCGTTTCGTGGGAACGAGACGCTCGAGCGCTTCGTGGCAGCGTTTGGTGAATGCGCCATCGCCGTGGAGCTGGCCGTCGGCCAGCGCTTGCCGGACGTATCGCTCTTCGAGCGACGTGATGGAGGGCCGATTGAAGGGTATCGCTCCGATCGCCTGCGTCGTGGTCATACGATCTCGAGGGTAGAAACGGGCACGTGGTCGTTAGGCGCGTTGGGTGGGGAAGGGGCGTCCGATAGCCAGAGGTGAAACGTGTGTCGCGCACGCACCGGGTAGAACCCCGCGCGTGTGATGGTGCGTTGAGCTCCCCAGTTGTCGAGTTGCGTTTCGTATTCGAGGGTGCGCACGCCGAGTTGGTGGAGATGCCGCATGGCGTGCGATAGGAGGTGACCGAGAAGTCCGCGTCCCCGCGATGCTGGTGCAACCGCAGTCAGCGGCACGGACGCGAGCGAGGAATCGTGGAGAATAGCCAATGCAAGAAATGCGACAGGTGTGTCGTTGTCCGTATCGCACGCTACGAACAGGGGCGCACGATCACCCGATTTGCGGAGGAGGTCGCTCGTCCATCGCACGTACAACTGATCAGCGAGCTCCGGCGCGAGACGTCGATCAGCATGCCAATGGCCGACGAAGCGGGTGAACGCCTCCGCGGCGACCTGTGCGAGTGCATCGCCATCAGTGGCGCGCGCCTGGCGAAGCTCGTTAGGCGATGAGGTCGACGTGGACTCAATCGCACGCGCATAGGTCACGAGTGTGTCGCACAGCGCGGCACCACGCCGCTCGAGGTCGCGTATCTGCGCGCGATCACTGACGTCGACGCGCGCCACGGCGAGATCGACCCCGCCAGCCCTGGCGGCGTCAATGCTCTGGTCGATCGCGGCGTCGCTCGTTAGGCGCAGCGACGCGATGCGCACGCCGAAGAGTTGCGACTCGGCCTCGCGAAGAACGAACCCTTGGCTCATTCGCGGAAAGTGCGCTCACGCACCAGGTACAAAGGGCGTCGGCGCACTTCGTCGAAGATACGTCCCAGATACAGCCCGATGATTCCGAGAAATCCCAGAATGACGCCGGCGACGAAATAGATGGACACGATGAGCGAGGCCCACCCACTCACCGGAATCCCCCAGAGCAGCGCGCGCACGATGATCCAGATGCCGAAGGCGAACGCTGCGAGCGCGACGAGAAAGCCAACGCGAATCGCCAGCCGCAATGGCTTGTCGCTGAACGCGAGGATGGTGCGCACCGCGAGATCGAAGAGCTTGTGCCATGTGTACGTCGTCTCGCCAGCGAAGCGCGGATCGTGCTGCACGTCAACGGACGTGACGCGATACCCCATCCACGTGACCAAACCGCCAAAGAAGCGGAGTTGTTCACTGAAGCGGCGAAACGAATCGGCAACGGCGCGCGAGATGATGCGGAAGTTGCCGACCGAGGCATCATACGGGAGGTCGGTGAGCCAGCGGAACAGCGCATAGAACGCTCGCGATGTCGTGCGCTTGAGCCATCCATCGCGCCGTGCGGCGCGGCGCGCGAGGACGATATCGAACCCCTCGACAGCCCGATCGTAGAGGAGCGCAATGTCCTCCGGTCGATCCTGAAGATCTCCGTCCATCACCACGATCCAGTCACCGCGCGCGTGATCGATGCCGGCGCTGATTCCGTAGTGCTGTCCGAAATTGCGCGTGAACTGCAACCCGCGCACACGCGAATCACAATCGGCGATGGCTCGGATGCGATTCCAGGAGTCGTCAGGCCCGCAGTCTTCGACGAGCACGATCTCGAACGACGGGACGAGCGATTCGAGCGATGCGACGAGGCGACGATACAGCTCGTCGAGGCAGTCGGCACCGCGATAGATAGGAATGACGACCGAAATGACAGGAGACGGAACGACGACTTGCGCGTTCTTCATCCGACGAATCGAGGGCCCCGATCTTCGAGAATGTCTCGCAGGTATCGCCCGTACGCTGACTTGCCTAACGCGTCGCAGTTGCGTTGTAGCTGGCAGCGATCGATGAATCCCTGGCGAAACGCGATTTCTTCAGGACACGAAATCTTCAGCCCCTGCCGTTCCTCGATAGTCTGAATGAACGACGATGCCTGCAAAAGTGTCTCGGGAGTTCCCGTGTCGAGCCAGGCCGTCCCGCGACCGAAGATGGACATGCGCAGCTTGTTGCGCCGCAGGTACTCGCGGTTCACGTCGGTGATTTCGTATTCGCCGCGCGCGCTCCGCGGAATGCAGCGCGCAATGTCCACCACGTCGGCGTCATAGAAGTAGAGTCCGACGACGGCGTAGTTGGACTTGGGGTCCTCCGGCTTTTCCTCGATTGAGAGCACTGTTCCATCATCGTCCACTTCCGCCACGCCGTACGCCCGCGGGTCACGCACATAGTAGCCAAAGATCGTTGCCCCGTCGTTGTGTTCGCGCGCGGCGCGCAGTCGCCCCGCGAGACCACTCCCATAAAAGAGATTATCGCCGAGTATGAGGCAGGCGGGCGAGCCATCAAGGAAGTCAGCGCCAATGACGAACGCCTGCGCCAATCCTTCTGGGTGTGGCTGTTCGGCGTAGCTGAGCGAAATCCCCCACTGTTCCCCCGTGCCTAACAATTCGCGGAATCGCGGGAGGTCGCTTGGCGTCGAGATGAGGAGGATGTCGCGAATCCCCGACAGCATCATCGTGCTCAGGGGATAGTAGATCATCGGTTTATCGTACACGGGGAGGAGCTGCTTGCTCACCACCTGCGTCATCGGGTGCAAGCGGGTCCCCGCGCCACCGGCGAGAATGATCCCCTTCACAACTCGCTCAAGAGGCCGAGCCGGTCGCCACGATACGCGCCGCTCATGATGCGCTCCCACCACCCGGAATTCTCGAGGTACCAGCGCACCGTCAGCCGCAACCCGTCGCGAAGGCGCCGGCGTGGCCGCCAGCCTAACGAGTCTTCCGTACGGGAGGGGTCGATAGCGTAGCGGTGGTCGTGCCCCGGCCGGTCAGCCACAAACGTGATCTGCGTGGCATACGAACGCCCGTCGCCGCGCGGCTGCTCGTCGTCGAGCACCGAACAGAGCGCACGCACGAGATCGATGTTGCGCGCCTCACTCCGTCCACCAAAGACGTACGTATCGCCCGCGATGCCGTGCTGGGCCGCCAGCCGCAATCCCTCGGCGTGATCATCGACGTAGAGCCAGTCGCGGATGTTGCGACCCGTACCGTACACGGGGAGCGACTCTCCCGCCAACGCGCGCACGATGAGGAGCGGAATGAGCTTTTCCGGAAATTGGCGCGGCCCGTAGTTGTTGCTGCAGTTGGTCACAACGACGGGAAGTCCATACGTGCGGTGCCAGGCGCGCGCCAAATGGTCAGCCGCTGCCTTCGTGGCGGAGTATGGGGAGCTCGGATCGTAACGCGTCGCGGCGGTAAAGGGAGCGTCGCCCTCGCCTAAACTTCCGAAGACTTCGTCGGTCGACACGTGCACAAAGCGAAAACGATCGCGCCGAAGCGGCGAAAGCGTTCGCCAATATCGTAGCGCCTCTGAAAGCATGGTGAACGTGCCTAACACATTCGTCTCGACAAAGTCACGCGGCCCTTCGATCGAGCGATCGACGTGTGACTCGGCGGCGAGGTGAAAAATCACATCCGGAGTACTGTCACTGATCACACGTGCGACTTCGGCGTGATCGACGATGTCCACCTGCTCGAAGGTGTGATGCACACTTCCGAGCACGGGCTCGAGCGATTCGAGGTTCCCTGCATAGGAGAGCTTGTCTACCGTCGTGACTCGGACACCGTCGGCGACTAGCGCATGAACAAGTGCGGAGCCGATGAAGCCTGCGCCGCCTGTAACGATTGCTCTCATCTATTGTCCGGCTCGGGTAATGATGCTCTCGACGGACGTGAGGTGAAGTCGTGCTTCACTCACGCACGCATTGGCGCGATGCAATCGTGTGTCGTGAACACTCGTCGATTCCGCGCTCATGCAAGCCGCCTGCCGCGTGACAGACGCGTACTTCGGAGGACGAGCGACGGTGGAGGAAAACGTCGCTCCGCCGAAAATCCAAACTATCCGAAGTCGGCGAGCTCGCGTGTGACCATCATCACCGGCATTGTCTCGACTCAGTGAAGGCGCAATTGCGTCCCTTTACTGAGGAGGTCGCATTCCACTATCGCAGGATTGCTTTGGCGATCGTCTGCAGTTGCATGTTGGACGTTCCCTCATAGATCGTCCCGATCTTCGCATCGCGATAGAACTTTTCCACGGGATAATCCTTGGTGTAGCCGTAACCACCAAGGAGTTCGACACAAAGCGAGGTCGTCCGCTCGCAGACCTGCGACGAGAAGAGCTTCGCCATTGCGCCTTCCTTCGCAATGTCGCGCCCGGCGTCCTTCAACCGCGCCGCGTTGTACACCATCAAACGCGCGGCTTCGACCTCGGTGGCTGCTTGCGCAAGCTGAAACTGAATCCCCTGGAATTCGGCGAGTGCCTTGCCGAACTGCTTTCGCTCCTTGATGTAATCGGTCGCGGTGCGCAGCGCCCCTTGGGCAACACCGATCATCTGCGCGCCGATGCCGATGCGTCCCCCATTCAGGGTGTCGATCGCAATCTTGTAGCCTTGTCCAACATCGCCTAACACGTTTTCGGCGGGGACTTCGCACGCATCGAGCATGAGTTCAACTGTGCTGGACGCGCGGATTCCGAGCTTGTCTTCCTTCTTGCCGACGGCGAATCCCTTGAAGCCTCGCTCGACGATGAAGGCGGTGATGCCTTTGTATCCGGCGTCCGGCTTGGCGTTGGCGAAGACGACGTAGATCCCCGCTTCCGCACCGTTGGTAATCCACAACTTGCGACCGTTGAGAATCCACGTATCACCACGCTGCTCCGCGCGTGTGGCGAGTCCGAATGCATCCGAGCCCGACCCCGCTTCTGAGAGCGCGTACGATCCCACGGTGCCACTCGTCAATTGCGAGAGGTATTTCTTCTTTTGACTCTCGTTGGCGTAGGCGCGAATAGGGTATTCGACCAGCGTGTTTTGAACATCGACGAGGATTGCCGCTGACGCGTCGATCTTGCTCAGTTCTTCGACCGCAAGCGCGACCATCATGAGCGAGCCCGCCGCGCCGCCGTACGACTCATCCACTTCGATCCCCATCAGTCCGAGTTCGAAGATCTGCGTGATCAACGCTGGATCGATCTTCCCGGCTCTCTCCATCTCACCTACTCGCGGACGCACATGTTCCTCCGCGAATCCGGCAACTGCGTCGCGGAACATCGTCTCATCGTCGGACAGGAGTGTGAGCGGAAGATTCGACACAGGCGGGCGCGATGGAGTGAGAAATGTGATCGCCGAATTGCGTTCGACTTGGCGTGGTGACCGCGACTCAGGCGGCGTCGAAATCTGGGTTCGCGCACCACGTTCGAAGTATCTCGCCAAAGCGGCGTGAGTTCGAGAAGATGTCGTATTCTAGATGCACGCGCGATCGTGCGTTAGCGATGATCGTCTGCCGATGCGCGTCGTTGTCCATCAGTTCAACGATGCACTTTCGCAGATCGTCCACATCGGCAGGCGCAAAGAGTAGTCCATCCTTGCCGTGCGCGATCAATTCCGGGATCCCGGCAATACACGGTGCGACACATGGGACGCCGATCGACATGGCCTCGATGAGGACGGTCGGTACCCCTTCGTACAGGCTGGACAACGCGAAGGCGTCGGCGCTCTCGAGAAGGTCACGAAGCGAGTCATTGGACACCCATCCTTCAAGCGTCACGACGTTCTGCAGCGACTGCGCCTGAATCTCGCGCTCAATCAGTGCGCGGTCCGGGCCATCGCCAATGAGACGCAGCTGAACGTCGCGTCCCTCCTTCACGAGTTTTGCGACGGCCTCGACGAGAAGCGTCTGCGCCTTCTCTGGCGACAGTCGTCCGACGCTGACAAGCACAAACGGTCGCTTGGCGCTTCCGTTCTCGCGCGCGGGAAATCGTGACGTGTCGATGCCTAACGCGACGTAGTGCAGCTTAGGCCAGTTCTCGCGGGCACTGCTCAGCATCAGCATGTTGCGACCGAACTTGCTGTTCGATCGCACCATCACCGAGGCGCCGATGCGATTGGTCAGATGGTTGCTCTTCGAGTCGTGCAGCTCTCCGAATCCGTAGACACCGAACGACATGGTGACCGGATAGATGCGGCTGCACAACATCGCGACGCCCGAACTGAAGCTCGAATGGACGTGCGGAATTCGCTCCGAGAGCATCCACTCGCCGACGAGCATGGCTTCGGCGAGATACGCGAACCAACGCACCATAATCGCCGGCCTTGAGAGGTGCGACCTAACGATCCACAGTATTGCACCGAGCACGCGCAGCGGGCTTCGCATCACGCCGCGCAGCACCAACAGAAGCTGCGACGACTGCAATGCGCGCTTCACATAGAACGTACGCGCCGCCTCGTCCTGCTCCTCGATCGCCATCTGGTTCGCAGGGCGATCGGGCGAAGCGACGGAAGCCGTGAACACCTCAAACTGGTTGCGCCGAAGCTCCTGGATCTCCTCGAGGAGATACCGATGATTGATCGCTGGATACTGGCCAATCAAATAGGCGACTCGATAGGGCGCGCGGAGAGCCGCGGTATCAATGCTCATGGCAGCGTTCGCCCCATCTCTTCCAGCACCGTCTCGACAGGCGTCGTTGGAGTCCAGCCGAGACGAGACTTCAACAGAGAGACATCGCCAACAACGTCGGCGAGATCGTTCGCACGCATCAGATTCGACTCTTGCTGCACGTCGGGGTGCATACCCGCGCCACGTGCGAGTGATTGGAGTGCGTCGGCGATCGAGATCGACCGACCCGACGCGACGTTGAAGATCTCACCAGCGTCACCGTGCAACCCGATTTCCGAGAGTGCGCGGCACGTGTCGTCGATGCCCAGAAAATCGCGTCGCGGCGAAAGGTTTCCTGTGCGCAAGACGTGCGCGCCACCCGTACGCCGGAGCTCCGACAGCTGCAAGGCAAAACTTCCGATCGAGAGATGCGAAGGCATTCCCGGGCCAACGACGTTGAAGAGACGCGCGCAAACCGCGTTTGCTCCGCGCCGTACCCACATCCTCATCCCCTCCATTTGCCAGACCTTGGAGAGCCCGTACGGAGAGAGCGGCTCCAACGGCGACGATTCGGTCAGTCTTGGCGTCTGCTTTGCCGACGCGCCGTATTCGGCCGCAGAACCAAGAAGCACAAGCCGAGTCTTCGGCGAACGCAGTGTGAGTGCCTCGAGCAATGCAAGCGAAGGGGCGACGTTGGCCTCGAACAACTGGCCAATCTCGTTCCCCGTTCCGGCCCCTGCGCAGTGAAAGACGATGTCGGGCGCCGATCGGTCAACGACGCGCAGCGCGTGCTCCGTCGAGCGAAGGTCCGCGTCAATCCATCCGCGCGCGGACGCGTTGGCACGAGACGCTCGCACAACGACGGCGCCTTCGTGATGGGTTTCGAGATACTCAGAGAGCCGTGCGCCGATGAATCCGCGGGCACCGGTGACGAGATAGCGAATAGCCACTCGCGCGCCTAACGAGCTTCGCCCAGGAATTCCGCGCGTCTCGCCTCAAACTCATCCTGTGCTTGCGCGTAGTCGTCGATGCGTCCGATGTCGAGCCAGAAGCACTTGGTCCGCTCGCAGTGCACCGGATGGCCGGCGTTATGCAACCGCAGGAGGAGATCCGGCATGCCTAACGATTCGCCATCGCCGATGAAGTTCTGAACGTCACGACTGAGCGCGTACACCCCCATGCTCACGTCGAACGAGTACGTGGGCTTCTCGATGTACTCGGTCAACGTCCCGGCCTCGTCAAACCGGAGGACGCCGAAATCGATCTTGGATTCCCGCTGCGTCGTGGCGACGGTGGCCGCGTGCCCCCCGCTCCGATGACGCGCAAGAAATCCCGCGTAATCGATCGTCGCGAGCACGTCGCCGTTCATCACGAGCACGTTGTCGCTGACGATGTTCACAAGCTTTAGCGCACCGGCCGTATTCAGGGGCGTCGTCTCACGCACGTATTCAATGCGCACACCCCAACGAGAACCGTCGCCGAAGTACGCTTCGATCAACTCGGCCAGATGACCCGTGGAGATGGTCAAATGATCAAAACCGTCGCGCGCAAGTTGGCGAATGATGACTTCCATGATTGGAGTCTCACCCAGCGGCACCAACGGCTTCGGAAAGATTGTAGTGTAGGGACGAAGTCGAGTTCCGCGTCCGCCCGCGAGTATCACCGCTTGCATCGGGCTCTTTCGATCACGTGTTATAGATCTCGCTCTTGTACAGAGCGCGATGTTCGGAGATGAAGTCGATCGTCGCTTTCAATCCCTCAGCGAGTTCGTAACGCGACGTCCAACCGAGAAGATTCTTCGCCTTCGACGGGTCAGAGATGAGACGATCCACCTCGCTCGCTTCCGGCCTCACGCGCGTCTCGTCGCATTCGATTCGAACATCGCGACCCATCAGCTGCGCAATGAGCGCAGCGAGGTCGCCGACCGAAATGCCGCTACCGCGTCCGATGTTCGTGACTTCGCCCGATGTCGCGTCGCTATTGGCAATCGCCTTGAAGCCCGCGACGGTGTCCAACACGTACGACAGGTCTCTGATTGGAAAGAGCGATCCGAGTCTGATCGTTTCGCGCCCTTCCAGAAGCTGTGAAATAATGGTGGGAATGACCGCTCTCGCTGACTGCCGCGGACCGAATGTGTTGAACGGACGAATCGTCGCCACCGGAACCTTGAAGGAGCGAAAATAGCTCTCCGCCAACTTGTCCGCGCCAATCTTACTCGCCGAATATGGCGATTGTCCCTGCAGCGGATGTTTTTCATCCATAGGGGTGTAGAGCGCCGAACCGTACGTCTCAGACGTGGACGTGTGCACCATCTTGCGAACGTTGAGCGTCCGGCACGCCTCGAGGACGTTGAGCGTCCCGATGACATTGGCTTGCACGTAACTCTGCGGCGCAACGTACGAGTAGGGAATCGCGATCAGCGCGGCGAGGTGGTAGACGACTTCGCATCCCTCGACTGCCCGGCGAACCGAGAATGGATCGGTGATGTCGCCGTAAATGACTTCCATGTTCTGCCACTGCCTCGCGGGGACCAGCTCCAGGTTTCCCCACGAAGAACGCGAGTTGTAGTGAACCAGCGCTCGCACCTCGAAGCCATCATTCACGAGAGATTCGGCGAGATGACTTCCAATGAAACCGCTCGCGCCTGTCACCAACACTTTCGCACTGCTCATGGTCACCGTCGAAGGATTCTGCTGTTTGGAGTAGGATCGTCGCGCGATTTGATCCGCAATCGACCCACGTGGTCCGAGACGCCCGGAGACTTACTTACGCGGCCTCGGTCGAACCTGCCATCCTGACGCTTGCATTGCTCGGCACCTTTGACGCTCGACGATGCGCGAGCCAACGCTCACGCAACAACAAGAAGGGGTGCTCGATCAACACGAAAGTGAGAACAGCAAAGGCGATGGAAGCGATCGTTCCTATGGCCAACGTCACGAGAAAGACGACCGAAGGGCGATCGGTGAAACGCTGTACAAACGACACGATCGCGACATTACTGGAACGTGCAAACCACCAGTGATTGAGGTACATCCCGTAGGATAGCCGCGAAATCGGATAGAAAATCCACGCGCCGAGTGGCCGCGAGAGCCAGGATCTATCGGTAAGCACCCAGAACGTGAGGGCTCCGAAGATCAATCCGAGGTTGAAGAAGGCGAACAGGCGCTGATCGAGCGTCCGCAATCCCGCAACTGTAAGCACCGAAGCACCCAGAATACCGAGTCCGAGCCATGAGATCCCACTGCGGGATCGCACCTCCAGAATCTTCGGGCGCGTCTCCACAAGGAGCGCGATGAAGAGTCCGGCGAGAAGGCCCTCGAGGTGCGTGTGAAACGGGTAGATGAGGATGTGATCGGCCTTCTCATACAGACCGCCGGCCGCGAAATATGACGTCAGCGTCACCTTCCGAACCGCGAGCACCACTACTTCGATGCCCAGAAGAACCCACGCGTATGTGGCGAGTGGAATACGCCGCTTGAGGAGAAGGATGAGGAGCGGAACGGCGATATAGAACTGCTCTTCAGTTGAGAGCGACCACGTTCGCGCCATCCCCGCGGGGAGGTAGTTCGACAAGAACGTCCAGTCTGAAATGCGCGGATGTACGTCGGGACTGGTCAGGGTGTAATAGATGAGCATCGCGAAATACAGCGGCCAAATTCGCAACCCTCGACGCAGCAGAAAGACGCCAAGCTGGACGGTCCCTGTTCGCTTCAGTTCACGCCACAGTTGGCGTCCGATGAGATAGCCGCTGAGGACGAAAAAGAGGTCGACGCCGGTCCAGCCATAGGAAAACAGGGGAAACTGTTGGACCGACGTCGGGACGCCATGCGCCACTTCGTATTCCGGGAGCGCCCAGTGAGTGCCGATGACCAGGAGAATGGCCGCCGAGCGCAACGCGTCGAGTCCGCTGAGCTGTCCTTCCGGGCGCACATACAGTTCGCGAAGACCCCCCGCGACTAGCGTGATCAGACCGTTCGATCGCGCCTGTGGTGCGCGGGGTGTTTCTGACATGGGCAGTGGGATTACGATCGTCCACGCAGGGGAGCCTGCGTATGCGCTAAATGAAGACGACTAGAGAAGGTATAAACAACTGGCCCCGCGCAAGAAGAACGCCGCGCGAGGCCCCACGGGAGTCAAGTCGTCTTAATCCAGAATCAGACCGGCATTTCCCCCGTCACCTGTGGAATGTCTCCCTCCCACTCCGTCTCCATGGCTGCGTGACGCTCCTGCCAGCGCGCCAATGCGAGATACAGAGTTGGCAGCACGAACAAAGTCAGAATGGTCGACGTGATCAACCCACCGATAACCACACTTGCCAGCGGTCGCTGCACTTCGCTCCCCGGACTATGCGACAGCGCCATCGGGACGAATCCCAGACTCGCGACGAGCGCGGTCATCAGCACCGGTCGTAGTCGATTCTGCGCTCCGCGTCGAACCGCTTCGCCCAACGGCATCCCTTCGGTGCGGAGCTCGTTCATGTGCGACACGAGGACGACGCCGTTGAGCACGGCGATACCAAAGAGCGCGATGAATCCAATGCTCGCCGAGAGATTGAGGTTGAGCCCTCGCAGCCAGAGGACGGCGATGCCCCCAACCAGCGCGAATGGAACGTTCATCAAGACGAGCATCGACTGCGACACGCTGCGGAACGACGCGAAGAGCAGGAGATAGATCAGCAGCAGCGCCGCCGGAACGACGATCGTTAGGCGGCTCATCGCGCGTTGCTGATTCTCGTACTGTCCACCCCACTCCAGGAATGTTGCGGGCGGGAGCTTTACCTCCGCTGCGACACGCGCGCGCAATTCCTCGACGAAGCTTCCGAGGTCGCGCCCTCGCACGTTGCTCAGCACCAGCGCGCGGCGCTGTCCGTCCTCGTGGCCGATGAGTTCCGGCCCGGTGGTCGAGACGAGCTGCGCGACCGCACGCATCGGCACGAGCGCGCCAGACGGGGTGCGAATCGTTAGGCGTTCGAGCGTCGTCACGTCATTGCGAAGCGCCTCCGGGTACCGTGCCACAACGCCGACGCGCCGTGGGCCATCCACCAGTTCGCTGGCGACACGCGCGCCCATCGCCAGCTCCAGCGCACGCTGGACGGCGGCCACCGAGAGTCCGTACTGCGCCAACGCCGTACGATCGATGCGAATCGCGATCTGTCCGGAGCCTTCGCTCACTTCCACGCCCGCGTCAGCATTTCCAGGAATGGTCCTGATGATCGAGAGAATCTGGCTGGCCACGCGCTGGTTCGATTCGATATCGGCACTCACGACCTTCACGCCAAGATCGGTGCGAATTCCGCTCTCTGCCTCGTCGAGACGCATGGCGAGCGGCTGTGTGAACGAAATCGTTAGGCCGGGAATGACCTTGAGCGCCGAGTCGAATGCAGCGACGAGACCTTCGTGATCCTTGGCCGTTTTCCAGTCGTCCTGCGGCTTGAGGATGACGTACATGTCTCCCTCGAAGAGTCCCATCGCCTCCGTAGCGAGATCGGGGCGCCCTTCTTTGGTCACGACGGTGACGACCTCAGGGAACTTGCGGACGATGCGCTCCGCCTGCATCGACAGGCGTGTCGCCTCGGCCAGCGAAATCGACGGCAGACGGCGCGTGTTGACCAGGATCGATCCCTCGTCGAGCTTCGGCATGAACTCGGTGCCGATCCAGCCTAACGAGGCAACGGCGCCGACCACCACGACGGCGGCGACGGCGACAATTCGAAATCCGCGCGCCAGAATCCAATCCAGCCAGCGCGTATAACGCGTGCTGATGGCGTCAAAGAAGACGCTCGGTTTTTCGTCGTGATGGTGGAGAAGCCAACCACTGATCGACGGGACGTACGTGAGTGCCAGCAGGAGTGAGCCCAGCACCGCGGTGACGACGGTAAACGCCATCGGTTTGAACATGCGTCCTTCCATCCCGTCGAGCGTGAAGATCGGGATGTAGACCGCAACGATGATGGCGATGCCGAACAGGATCGGGCGTCCCACTTCCACCGCCGCCGCAGAAAAGATGGAGTAGCGGTCTTCGTCCTTACCGTGCTCGAGTCGCCTCACGAAGTTCTCGACCATCACCACGGATGCATCGACGATGAGGCCGAAGTCGAGCGCGCCTAACGACATGAGGTTGGCGGAGTAGCCAAACAACTTCATCCCGATGAACGCGATCAGCATCGACAGCGGAATCACCGATGCGACGATGAGCGACGCCCGCACGTTTCGCAGGAAGAGGAAGAGCACCGCAATCACGAGAAGCCCTCCCTCGATCAGGTTCTTGGCGATCGTGTGCGTGGTGCGCGCGACCAGCTCCGTCTGGTCGTAGAACGGCGTGATCTTGACGTGTGACGGGAGCGATCCCTGAATCTCCTCCATCCTGGCGCGAACAGCCTGAATGACGCGCCGAGAGTCGGACCCTTTGAGCTTCATGACCATCCCACTCACAACCTCGGCCTCGCCGTCCTTGGTGACGGCGCCTTGGCGTGGGAGTGCACCGAGCTTCACTTCGGCGATGTCGCCGACACGCACTGGCATTCCCTGCGAGGCACTGACGACGATCTGCGAAACATCGCTCGCCTTATCGATTCGTCCGATCCCGCGCAGCGTGTAACGCTCGCCGGAATTTTCGAGATACGAACCGCCGAAGGAGAGATTGTTGTCGGCAAGCGCGCGATGCACATCGTCAATCGTTAGGCGGCGTGCTGCGAGTCGCACCGGATCGACCTCGACATGCACCTGCTCGATGTATCCACCCCACGAGTTCACTTCGGAAACGCCCGGCACCGTGCGTAGCCGCGGGCGAATCGTGTACTCCTGCAGCGTCTTGAGCTGCGTCAGCGTCATCGAGTCGCTCGTCACCACGTACTGATACAGCTCGCCCATCGGCGTCGAGACCGGCCCAAGCGTCGGTTCAACCCCTGCCGGCAATCCTCCTTTGGCGTCGTTCAATCGCTGCTGCACCAGGGTGCGCGCGAAGTAGACGTCCATGTTGTCGGGGAAGGGCACCGTGATGAGGGCGAGCCCAAACTTCGAGACCGATCGCACCTGATCGGCGCCCTGAATTCCCATCAACGACGATTCGAGCGGGTACGTCACGAGTCGCTCGACATCCTCGGGCGACATGCCTGGCGCGACGGCGATGACTTCGACGCGCGTTCCCGTCAAATCGGGGAATGCATCAAAGGGAACGCGCATCAGTGCCCACAGGCCTACCGCCACCACCGAGAGCACGCCGCCGACGATGAAGAGGCGGCGCCGCAGCGAGAATTCGATGAAGCGGCGCATCTCAGCTTCCCCCGCTCCCAGCGGTCCGCTGCTTCATGATTTCGGCTTTCGCCACCGAAGCGCCGCCGACGATCACGAGGCGCCCAGTGTCGATGCCGGCGACGAGCTCGACGCGCTCACGCGTCCGACGCCCCACTCGCACGCGGATCGCCTCGATCTTCATCGCTTCGCCGCGGCGCTGCGCCTCGATGACCACCGTGTCTCCGTCCAGCGCCTGAATCGCGCCCGATGGGACGGTCGTGGCGTTGCCAGCTGAACTGCCTAACAACTCCGCCGTTGCGAACATCTCCGGTCTGAGAAGGCCAGACGGATCGTTCACCGCAGCCTGCACCTCGACCGTGCGAGTGACGGTATCGATCGCGGGAAAGACACGCGTCACGCGCGCATCAAAACTCTTGTCCGGAAAGGCCGACACGGTGAACCGCACCGGGGCGCCGACGCGTGCCGCTGCGACCGACGCATCGGGAAGCTGCATAACGAGTGTCAGTGCAGACGTCCGGCTGACCGTCATCAGTGGAGCCCCGAGCAGCACGACGTTTCCGGGCTGCACCTCGCGATTCACGACGACGCCGTCGATGGGCGCGCGAATGAGGACCCAATGTTCATCGTAGTCAGGGGGAAGGGCGCCCAACCCGACCAGATGGTCGATCATCGCTTCGGACCGTGTGAGTTCCGCGGCTGCTCCGTCACGAAGTGCCTGCGCGTCAATTCGCGTGGCGCGCGCGCGTTCAAGATCTGCCTGCGAGAGCGCCTTGAGCGTGAAAAGTCGCTCGGCTCGTTCGCCGGCGCTCGACGCCACACGAAGCTCCGACTCACTGCGCGTCAGCTCGGCGCGCGCCTTCACCAGGGCAGCGCGCGCGTCCATGAGTTCGTGACTGTGAATCGCCACGAGTACCGCGCCACGCCTAACGACGTCGCCCGGCATGGCGAAGACCTTGACGACGCGCCCCTCGACGATCGAACCGATTGGTTCGGTGGCTGCGGCGTCGAGGGTGAGACGCGCCGGCGCCGAGTACGAATCGCGCCAGGGCGTGACGGACACCGGCGCGGTGCTGAATCCCGCCAGCCGCAACGCATCGGCCGAGATCAGCGCGGTGTCCGCGGGCGCGGCGCTTGACCGCGCGGGCGTCGCATCACCCTCGGTCGCGCAGCCTAACGCGGGTAACGTCAGCGCGAGTAGTACCAAACGAACGAACGTCACGGTGCCTCCAACGTTGCGAGAATCGGCGCCCCGGTGGCGCGATTGATATCGAGCATGGCGAGGCGTGCATCGATCGCCCAACGGGCGGCCGCTGCGCGCGTTTCCGCGCGCGCACGCTGTGCCTCAACAACTTCCACCAGCGAGATCGCTCCCTCGCGATACGATGCTTCTGCGATTCTCGCGATTTCAGCCGCGCGATCGTCGACGCCACTGGCGCCTTCGCCAATCGCACCGCGGATTGCCTCGTATGCACGCAGCGCGGCTGTCACCTCGCCCCGTACACGATGCTCGGCGTCGCGATATTCCGCGCTCGCGATCATCGATTCGCCGGCGGCGCGCTCACGAGCCCCTTCATTGCGATTGAAGGTCGGAAGGGGAACGATGACCCCCACCACGCCGGTGTTGGCCCCCGATGTCTGCTTGTATCCGGCCACGAACTGCAGGTCGCTCACGACGCCGCGGCGCTCCCCCGTTAGGCGCAGCGCACTTTCATCTGCCGCGTGACGAAGCGCCGTCAGGTCAGGGCGGTCTCGGAGTGCCCGCTGCATCGCGGTGGCAGCCTCGGGCGCTGCAGGGAGTCGCTCGCTCAGCGGCACCGATGCCAGCGGTGGCAAGGATTCCACGGCGATACCGATGGCGCGCGCGAGGTCGCTTCGAGCACGATCGAACTCTCCGTGCGCTGTCGCTTCGACCATTCGCGCGCGGTCGGACTCGAGCCGTGTCCGCATGGAGATGACTTCGGCGACTGCGCCCTCCTGCAGGCGTTTCGCATCGAAGTCAGCGAGTGCGGCACGCGCTGCGCGTTCCTCGCGGGCGACGGCAAGGAGTTCCTGCGCCAACGAGGCGCGCAAAAAGGCGCGCGCGACATCGTGCTCGAGCTGTCGCCAGGCCGCCGTCGAATCGGCACGCCCGCGCTGTACCGCGGCACTAACTGCGGAACGCAGCGCGAAGCGCCTCCCCGTTAGGTCGAGCGGGACTTGCAACGTCCCGAAAATGTCGGGTTGGAGCGCCGAGTTCAGGTTCTCACGGCGCCACTCGAAGGTCGGATTGGGGAACGCACCATCGAAGCGCGCGCGTCCTTCGTCCACGCGCCGTCGCCCACCTGCAATGGCGCGCAATGGGCTGTGTTCCGCGGCCATGGCGATCGCGCGCTCGAGGGAGAGGGCGGGCTCCTGCGCGCGCAACGGAACAGCTGCAACAAGGACAACGAAAAGACGTGATGCTCTCATGGATCAGAGTGTATCTGACCCTTATGAACTTAAGGTGAAAAGCGCCTGTTATCGAGAAAGATGCGCCAGTTGTGAAGTGCGACGCTGGTATTCACCTGACGGCATCGTCAGGCGAAACACCGTTCCGCCGCGCTCACTCGGCAACACGACGATTGCGCCGTCGTGCTGGTGCGCAATCCATGCGGCGATCGCCAGCCCCAGCCCACTCCCATTTGGCGATAGCTGGCGCGCCAGGTTCCCGCGATAGAAGCGCTCGAAAATGTGCGGACGCTCGCTGTCCGGGATGCCGATTCCGTCATCCTCGATTTCGAGGATCGCCTGGCCTCCCTCGGTGCGGACGCGCACACGCACCGTGCCTCCTTTTGGTGTGTAGTGCAACGCGTTGTCGAGGAGCACGCCGAGCAGGCGCGTGATGAGGCGCGCATCGATCTGCGCCGGCGCCTCTTCCAGCGCCTCCACCACAAGCGTAACGCCGATGCGGTGCGACTCCCGCTCGAATGGCGCGATGGCGTCGGAGATCACGTCATCGAGATACCCCGGCTGCAGCGATGCCATCACCGCACCGGAATCGGCTCTCGCCAGCTGCAACAGCTCATCAACAAGGCTCGAGGCGCGCGCCAATTCGCCATGAAGGCGCTCGAGCGCGTCACGGTCGCCCGCGCCGTTAGGCGCTGCGCCCAGCTGCACTTCGGCGTCGCCGAGCATGCGAGCGATCGGCGTGCGCAGTTCGTGGGCCGCGTCGGCGAGAAAGCGTTGTTGTTGCGCCATCGCGCCCTCCAATCGCTCCAGCAACGAGTTGAATCGCCGTCCCAATCGTCCGAATTCGTCGTTGGCGTCACTGATAGGGAGGCGGCGACTTCGCGAGTCGGGGGTAATGCGTTCGGCGGCGTCGGCCATGAGTCCTACGGGTCGCAGTGATCGCCCCGTGACAAGCCACCCGACAATCGCCGCCAGCAGCATCAAGATGGGCGTCACGATCAAGGTTGCGCGATCGATGCGATTGCGCGCCTGGACCAGATCGTACTGCGAAATGCGCAGGCGAAGCTTCCAATGCGGGGCAAGAGAGGGATCGAGCATCTCATCTGTCTGCCGAACCGGCGGTCGAAGTGCCATGTGGCGTGGCCGATTCGGCTCCGCCGGCACCACCGAACCATCGGGACGCACGAACTCGATCCCCATGGCGGCGAAGACGAGTTCTCCGGAGATATGCGAGATGGTCGGTTCTACGACGCGATACTCACTCAGTTCGGCGCGAAAGAACGACCGCACTAACTCGACAGAGCGATCGGTCGCCTCTTCATTCTGCAAGGCGATGGTCCGGCGCGCCCACTCGCGCATGGTGAGCACTGCCGCCAACACGAGAATCACCACGCTGGCGACGTACCACGTCGTTAGGCGAAGGCGAATGCGCGGCTGGAAATTCATCGCCCGCGGGCGGCTTTGGTGCTTCCAAGTCGATAGCCCGCTCCGCGGACGGTGGCCATCAGCGGCTCCTCTCCCTCGGCGTCAATCTTCTTGCGAAGTCGCGCGATGTAGACGTCGATGACGTTGCTCGCCGGATCGTAGTTGTCATCCCACGCGTGCACGCTGATCCGCTCACGCGTGACGACTTCCCCAACGTGTCGAAGGAGATATTCAAGGACGGCAAACTCCTTGCTCGTCAGCGTGATCTCGCGCCCGTTGCGCGTGGCCACACGCGTCCCGGTATCGAGGGAGAGATCCGCTGTCGTTAGGGTCACGGGGAGCGTGAGCGCGGGGCGGCGCAACAACGCGCGAATGCGCGCCAGCAATTCGCCTAACGCGTAGGGCTTCACAACGTAGTCGTCGGCGCCGAGATCGAGTCCCGCGATGCGATCCTCCACTGAGTCGCGAGCCGTCGCCATCAGGATTCGGACCGGAAGTCTTGCGCTTCGCAGCTGCCGGCACACCTCGAGACCGTCGATCCCCGGCAGGCGAATGTCCAGGACGGCCACATCGTATTCGTTCATTCGTGCCAGGCGCATCGCATCTTCGCCCGTCGATGCCACATCGACGGCAAGACCAGCTTTGCGCAGATACGCCGACGCCGATTCGGCGATGCGCGCGTCATCTTCGACGAAGAGAATTCGCATAACGAGTTCGGAGGATCTGCGGAACATCCTTCTGCGTGCTTCCCGACTCTAGCGCATCATCGACGCATTGGCTATCGGCAAGTCGTCGATCGGTAATGCCGGACGACCCGGCTACGCCGCGCTCGGAGCTGTCGACGCCGTCACCGATGGTGCCGCGGAGAGGCCACGATTCCGCACCAGCCGAATCGCGCCATCAAACGACGAGCGGTGAAAGACACGCATCATCGCCGCGTACGTCAATCCGCCCACGACCGTCATGAGCGCCAGACGCACCAAAGCGGGAACCGCGTGCGGGAGATAGTGATCGACCGCGAGAACGGGGAGCGTCATCGCAATGGCGCTTGATGTTGCGGGCCACAATTCCTTCGCGAAGGTCCACGCCGAGATTTCGAGTGTGCGCAGGACGTAACGCTGCGGCAACATCGCGAAGAGAACGGGATAGGCGATGAGCCACGCGGCCGCAACGCCCGTGATTCCCCATCGCGTTGCGATGGCGAACAGCGCCGGGAGAACGAGCGCGAACAGGAAGTTGTAGTTGCGATCGACGTGCGGCTCACATCTCGAGATGATGACCACGGGCGCAAGCGCGGCAATCGATCGGACGGCGAAGAACAGCGACAGCAGGCGCATCGGGTTGATCGCTTCTGCCCACTTGGCGCCTAACACTCCGTTTACCAATCCCTCAGAGACGAGCGCAAGACCAAACGCCAGCGGGAACGTGATCAGGGCGACTCCCCTCACGAGCATCAGGTAATAACGCCGCATCTCACCGGGTTGTGTGCGAGCCGCCGACAGAATGCTCGGCGCGACGCGCAGCACGAGTCCGGAGAATTTGTCGGCCGGCACGCTCGCGATATTCCATCCCATGCTGTAGTAGCCTAACGCGACCTTGCTCATCAGGTGACCGACGACGGCGAAATCAGCGTTTGTGTACGTGTACCACGCCATTCGTCCGAGCACGACGTCGCGTCCGAACTTCACCTGCGCTTTGATCCCGGCGAACGAATGCGGAAGCTTCGGCATGTGTGGATCGGCCGCATTGGCGAGCGCCGCGAACACAATGCCGCTGACCAGGTTCGAGACGATGAAGCACCAGTACGAGTGCGTGAGCCACGCAAGTCCGACCGTTACTGCGGCCATCACCAGCGACTCAATGCCTTCGATGATGGAAAGCTGTTGGAATCTGAGATCGCGGGAGAGTGTTGCGCGCGGAACGGTCGCCAGCGCGTCGATGATGAACCGCAGGCTCATCACCGGTATCACGTAGATCAACGCCTTCTCATCGAAGAAGCGCACGACGAGCGGCGAGAGCGCTGACGTCGCGAGCGCAAGACAAATTGCGATGAGCAGCGCGGCGCCTCCGATTTCGCGCACTGTCTGTTTCGACAACTCGCGTTGCTGAACGATGGCCGATCCAAAGCCAAACTCGGCAACGTTCTGCAGCAGGCCAATGAGTACCGTCGCCATGCCGACGATGCCGTAGTCTGACGGCAGGAGCAGCCGTGCCGTCAGAATCGTCGCGCCCCACCGGAAGATCTGCGACAACCAGCGGCTTGCCGCACTCCACGCGAGGCCACCCATCATGGCCTTGTCGAGTTGCGCGCGCGATGTCGCTGGGGTCGCAGTTGTCATGTCAGATTCACAATCAGGTTCGAGCGTGTCTTCGTCACCATACCGGACGACCAACACCGGTATTCCGTCTCTCGCCCCTGCGCGAAAATCGGGCCTCGACGCATTCAGTTGAACACGTCCAGCGCGAGTTCAACCTTCCCAAACGGCGCCGACACTTGCACTCCCTGTACCATCGGACGGACGTGCTCGAAAAGCTCACGCGCTATCGCGATCCCCTCTGCCACGGCTGCCTCCTTCGACGCGTCATTCGCGCGTCGCATGCGCTCGATCACCGTGTCTGGTACCACCACACCGGGGACCTCGTTCGCGAGGAACTCAGCATTACGCAGCGACACCAGCGGCCAGATTCCGGCGACGATCGGTACGTGCAGCCCCTCGATCTCGCGCACGAAGCGCTCGAGCTGCGACGGGTCGAAGACGGGTTGCGTGATCGCGAACTCCGCTCCCGCCTCGGCCTTGTACGCAAACCGGCGCTGCTCTTCGCTTGGATCGATTGCCGCCGGATTCACCCCGACGCCGATCGCATAACGAGTCGGTGCGCCGATCGGATTGCCTCCGGGATCCAATCCGCGGTTCAGATTGCGCACCAGGTTGGTCAACCCGATTGAGTCGATGTCGAAGACTGCGGTCGCATCCGGATACGGTCCCATTTTTGGTGGGTCGCCCGTGACTAACAACAGGTTGCGCAACCCCATCGCCGATGCGCCTAACAAGTCCGACAGCATCCCCAGCAGGTTGCGATCGCGGCACGCGTAGTGACACACCGCCTCGATTCCGACTTGTTGCTCGACGAGGAGCGACGTCATCATCGCGCCCATGCGGCTCTGCGCGCGCGGGCCATCGGGGACGTTCACGGCGTCGACGCCAGCGGCTTTGAGCGCCCGCGCGTCGTCAAGCATGCGACTCGCGTCGACGCCGCGCGGCGGGACGATTTCGACCGAGGCGACAAACTCACCGCGCGCGAGCTTTCCTGCCCAGCGAGAACGCTCGGCGAAGGGAACGCTCGCCACCGCCTTGCCGGCGGCGCGCAACTCCTGCGTCGGCATGGAGAGCATCCGTACGCCGCGGTGCTCTCGCGCACTTTCCCGTCCACCCACACTCGCTGCGGATTGCAGCCTGGGCACGAGCGGTCGAATTCCCTCCAGCATCGACTTGATGTGGTCTGGCGTCGTTCCGCAACAGCCGCCGATGACCTTTGCCCCCGCCTGGACCAGGTGACGCGCGTAGGTGGCCATGTATTCCGGGCTCGCCATGTACATCATGCGCCCGCCGACTTCGCGCGGCATCCCCGCGTTAGGCATGGCCGACAGCTTTCGCTGCGTCACGGCCGCCATCTTTTCGATCGCGCCGAGTATGATGTGGGGACCAACTGAACAATTGAGGCCAATCACGTCGGCCCCCGCGTCCTCGAGCGTGCGGGCCACGTCTTCGGGTGTGGCGCCGTAGGGCGAAATGCCGTCCACGTCCACCGTCATTTGCGCGATGACGGGCATGGCAGCGTCCACCGCGCGTGCGGCGGCGATGGCCTGCACCAGCTCATCGAGATCGGCAAACGTCTCGAGAATGAAGCAGTCGGCGCCTCCGGCTTTGAGGGCGCGCGCCTGTTCCTCGAATGCGGCGCGCGCCTGCTCCCGACTCGTTGGGCCGTACGGTTCCAGCCTAACGCCTAACGGGCCGATCGCCCCGGCGACAAGCGCCCGATCGCCCGCTGCTTCTCGCGCGACACGCGCCGCCGCAACGTTGATCGCCTCGACCTCGCGGTCCAAGCCAAATTGCGTGAGCTTGAAGCGGTTGGCGCCGAACGAATTCGTCTCCAACACCTCAGCGCCCGCGTCCACGTACTCCTTGTGAACTTCCCGAACGAGGTCAGGGGCGCGCAGCGAGAGTTCGTCGTAGCACTGATTGATGAAGACGCCGCGCGCGTAGAGCATTGTCCCCATCGCTCCGTCAAACACGATGACGGCTCCTGGATCGACCAATCGCGCGAGCATTTCCGCGCGCGGAATCGCTTGGCTGCGCCCTGCAGGAGACGCGTCGCGTTCCGGCGGCTGCTGCGCCGCCGGGGAACCCGCGTTCGGAATTGGCGTCTGCGTCGACATCGGACGTTTAGGTAGTGCGTAGACGGTGGCCGGCGCGTTCGCTTTGCATCCTGCAAACTAGCCGACGTGACGGAGTGGAGAAGGGAGTTCGGCGCCGGCAGCACCGGGGGGTGAACTGGGCGTGGCGTCGGTTCGGCGACCGCGCAACCGTGCGATGCGGGACACGGTGCGCTATGTCGCGTCGCCGCGCACGGCGTAGTACTTCGCTGCCGGGTGGTGCACGATGATCGCGGCGGTGGATTGCTCGGGCACCAGTTGGAATGCGCTCGTCAGTTGCATGCCTAACGATTCAGCTGCCGGCAGGAGCCGGAAGAGGGCGGCGTGATCGTCCAGGTCTGGACAGGCGCCGTACCCCCACGAGTAGCGCTTCCCCTGTGTCTCGCTCACGCCCAACTCGGCGCGAACTCGCCGGTGCATCCACTCCGCCGTAGCCTCCGCCGCTTCGACCGCGATCCCGTGCGAATAAAACGCCTCGGTGTATTCGCCCGCAGCTTGCAGCTGGTCGAAGCGACGCGTGGCCGCATCGCCAACGGTCACCACCTGAAAGGCTGCCACGTCGACTTCCCCGGACTCTAACGATCGAAAGTAGTCCGCAAGACAGAGCCGCTCGCGCGCTTCCTGGCGTGGAAAATGGAAGCGTCCAATCTCGCGCAGCGATCCGCCATCGGATTCGAACGCCGCCGGATCGTACACGATGAGATCATTCCCCGCGCTCTGCACCGGGAAGTAGCCATACACCGCCTGCGGCGTGATCCAACCGTCGCGAGTGGCCTCGGCGCGGAGCCGCCGCAGCGCAGGCTCAAATTCCTCGCGCACCATCCTCTCGAATTTTTCGCCCGAGCCGCGCCCTCCCCATTGCAAACGATACAACTCGTCCAAGTCGAGCAGATCGAGCACCTCGCCTAACGGGATATCTCGCAGCACACGCGTACCGAAGAACGGCGCCGACGGAATCGGATTGTTTGCCGCAACAGTGCTCCTCGCTCCTCCGGCATCGCCAACAGCGATGTCTTTTCCGACCGTTGCGTGCAAGAAGACGTCATTGCGCGCGTCCTCGAGAAGTTTCGCGGTGAACGAAGGACGCGTCTCGGTGTCTTGCAGGCGATCCATCGTTTCGAGACCCTCAAACGCGTCCTTGCAGTAAAAGACACCACTGTCGTAGGCGCGCTCTCCTTCCACGAACATTGCGCGACGCCCAAAGCGCCGATTGATCGCCGCTCCTCCGATGAGCACCGGAATGTGGATCCCTCGTCGATCAAGCTCCTGCACGCACAGCGGCATTTGCTTCGAGGTGCTCACGAGCAGTGCTGAGAGACCGATCGCGTCGGCGTCCACTTCGAGCGCCTTCTCGATGATCGTGTTGACGGGTACCTGCTTTCCCAAGTCGAATACCGTGTAGCCGTTGTTCGACAGGATCGTGTTTACGAGCGATTTCCCGATGTCGTGCACATCGCCGTACACCGTGGCCAACACGACTTTCCCTTTGGTGTAGCCCTCCTGGCGTTCGAGGAACTGCTCCAGATGCCTAACGGCTTTCTTCATTACTTCGGCCGATTGCAACACGAACGGGAGAATGAGTTCACCCGCGCCGAACTTGTCGCCGACCTCCTTCATGGCCGGAAGCAGCACTTCATTGAGCACGCGCACCGGCGCCTCGCGCACACCGGCAGCATCCAGCGCCGCCTCGATCCCTTCTTTCTTGCGGTGCACGATCATCCAGTGCACGCGTTGTTCCGGTGCCAATCCGGCGGTGGGATCGACCTTGGTCTCTTCGCTCGCGCTCCGCGACACACCAGCGGCATCGAAGCGCGCGATGAAGCGCTGCAGCGCGTCGGGGCGGCGGTTGAACACGAGATCGTCGGCGAGCGCGCGCTCTTCCAGCGAAATCTCGGCGTACGGCGTGACGTGCGCGGGATTCACAATCGCCGCATCGAGCCCCGCCTGCACGCAATGGTGCAGGAAAACCGAGTTCAGCACGGCGCGCGCCTCCGGCGTGAGGCCGAAGCTCACGTTCGAAACGCCGAGTATCGTTAGGCAACCGGGAAGCTCGCGCTTGATGAGTCGAATGCCCTCGATCGTTTCCTTGGCCGAATCGATCCACTCCGCGTCGCCAGTCGCCAGCGTGAACGTCAGGGCATCGAAAATGAGGTCATCGGCGTGCATTCCGTACTCACCGACCACCAGGTCGTGGATCTTTCGCGCCACTTCCAGCTTCCGCTCGCGCGTCTTTGCCATTCCGACTTCGTCGATGGTGAGCGCGACGAGCGCGGCGCCGTGACGAATGGCGAGCGGCACGACTGCATCGATGCGTGCACGCCCGTTTTCCATGTTGATGGAGTTGATGATCGCGCGCCCCGGTGCGTGCTCGAGCGCAGCGGCAATCACTGGCGCTTCCGTCGAATCGATCATGAGCGGCGTCTCGACGCTCATCGACAGGAGCTTGACCACCTTCGCCATCTGATCTGCTTCGTCGCTTCGCTCAGTGACTGCGACGCACACGTCGAGTACGTGCGCCCCCGACTCCGCCTGTTCCCGCGCGACTTCGAGAATCCCCTCGTAGTCATCCGCCAGGAGCAATCGCTTGACCTTGCGCGACCCTTGGGCATTCACCCGCTCCCCGACGAGCAGCGGTGGCGGGTCCTGGTGCAGCGTGATGGCGCGCATTGCCGACGACGCCCGCGGAACGCGATGGCGGACGGCGCGGTGAGTCGACGTGGCCACCGGCGCGTGCTGCCGTACGCCTAACGAATCGATGGATTCGCAGATGGCCTGCAGGTGCTCCGGTGACGTGCCACAGCACCCCCCAACGATGCGCACACCGAATTCCTTCACAAATTCGGCCAGCATCGTTGCCATCGGCACCGGCTCCAGCGGATAGACCGCATCGCCGGTCCCCGTGTTGAGGGGAAGCCCAGCGTTAGGTATGACGGAGATCGGCCGCTGTGCGTGCTGCGTGAGGTAGCGCACCGGCTCGCGCATGTGCTCCGGCCCCGTTGAGCAATTGAGGCCGATCACGTCCACTGGCAACGATTGGAGCGTCGTCAGCGCGCTCGCGATGTCGGTGCCTAACAACATCCGCCCGCTCGTATCGAGCGTGACTTGCGCCTGCACCGCGACGCGATGCCCCAACTCGCGAAAGAGGCGAGCGAAGCCCGCCAGCGCTGCCTTCACCTCCAGAATGTCCTGCGCCGTCTCGACCAGGAGGACGTCCACACCACCCTGCACGAGGTACTTGGCCTGCGTGTAGTAGTCCTCTGCCAAGGCCTCAAAGGTGACGTTCGACAGCACGGGATCACTGCTCGATGGGAGCATTCCTGTTGGTCCGATCGACCCGGCCACGAAACGCGGACGATCGGGCGTCGCGTACTTGTCGCACGCGGCGCGCGCCAACTTCGCGGCGCTCGTGTTGATCGCTTCGGTCTTGTCGAGGAGTCCCCACTCCGCCAAACGGCGCGGCGTCGACTGGAATGTGCACGTCTCCACCACATCGCTGCCCACGGCCAGAAACGACTCGTGGATCGCTTGAATCACGTCAGGGCGCGTCAGTACGAGGTGGTCGTTGCACCCTTCCAGTTCCTTCCCGCCAAAGTCCTCGGGCGTGAGATGGAAGCGCTGAATATTCGTTCCCATCGCGCCATCGTAGACGAGCACACGCTCGGCGAGCGCGTCGAGATAGGGCGAATGAATGGGGAGCTGTGAAACGTTAGGCGTGTCAGACACAGTCGACCTGAGCAACAAAAAAAAGCCCGGAGCACTGTGCGCCGGGCGGAGAAGGGGGCGCTTTAGCGAATTGTTTTACGTGGCCGCAAGTTGCCGGAAATCACCACGAAGCTCGATTGTCGGTTCGGCCCTGCGCATCATTCACGCGCGAGTGCGACCCATCGATTGATAGTCGAGCGCGCCGACGCAGGCAAGCGCGCATCGTGTGCAGCTACGGCGCGCGTCGCTCCGGCGGCGTGTCGAATCGCACACGTCCACTCCCGCGTGCACGCGACTTCACGTATTGCGCGAGCGCCGCGAGACGCTGCCGCTCAAGCGGGAGAGAGAGGTCGGCCAAAGTCAGTCGCGCCACCGCGTGCGGCATCGTCGTGAGAGCGCCTTCATCACTCGTCGTCCGGTACAGGACGATTGCTCCGCCGGGCACCTGTGGAAGCGCCGCGAGTCTCTCCCCAGCGACGCTGGAAACGGTCGCCCGATCCACCACGACCAGGAGCGGCTTTTCGGTTTGCGACAGCTCTTCGGCTTCGTCTACAGAGCGCGCCACAAGAACGGTGTGTCCACCGCCCGCGAGAAGCTGCGCCAGCCCCTCGAGCAAAGCATCGTCCGTTCCGATCAGTATTAGCATCGCTGCCCGCTCCCGCTTGAGGCGACGTCGACGCGATTCTGGAAGGCTACGACCAAGGGATCTCTAAGAAACGGAGTATCGGTACTCGCGAGCGATATCTGAAACGCTACAGATGGGGTCGACGAGGTGGCCGTGACTGTAATCACGTCAACCCAACAAGGAACGACTCTAACAGCCCCAGCGCGAAATACGCGATAATCGGTGTGATATCGATCATCCCTAACGGCGGAATGACGCGACGAAGGGGACGCAAAATCGGCTCCGACAAGACAAATGCCCATCTCACCCAGCGAGAATAGGGCGAGACCCGAATCCATGAAATCAGCACCCGTACGAGGATTGCGATTCGCAATACTTCGAAGGTCCAACTGATGAGGATGCGCACGATGCCGCGCGGTCCTTCCTGTGCCGCGAACATCGCGTTGTAGAGTTGGCCTCGGAGAAAGCTCAGGAGCGAGAGGACGACAATTCCGCCAAAGACCGCGCCGGCCAGCGCCCACCACGGCGCTGACGACGGAACGCCTCCCGACCGGATGATCTGGCGCTCGATTGGGGCCATCAGTGGGTCAACGCTCTGTCGGAAAAAGCGCGCAACCTTTCCGAACGCATTGATACGTCGTGTTCGCACGAGCCAGTCGACGAGACAAATGACGGCGAGCACCACGGCAGCGGCGAAAAAGCCGACCTGCAGGATGTGGAGTGCGGAGTCGAAAGTGGCGATGGCAGCGTTCACGAATGAAAGGTCATGCCGAGCGCAGATTGCTTCAAGCGCATGGGATCAAAGGGGACGATCTGGTTTGAACAACAAGGCGAGCGTGGATCCGATTCCCGAGAGGCGCTCACGGATGGTGGTCCCGTGCGCCAGGCGAGTGTAGCCATCCATCTGATCGTGCGAGCGTGAACCGTAGCCGAACCACCAGGGTTGTCGCCACGAAGTGCTGATGTCGTCGACGATGGTTTTGGTCCGTACACACTCTTCGAGCCCTGCGATTCCATGCGCGCGGCCCGTCCCCGACTTCTTGACGCCTCCGTGCGGCACCTCGGCGACGCCGGCGATCAGCGCGACGTCGTTGATGACGACCGTTCCTGCTTCCAGCCGGCGCGCGAGTGCGCGCGCCCGTGCGCGGTCACGCGACCAGATGCTCGCACTCAACCCGAATTCGCTCCGGTTTGCGAGGGCGACCATCTCATCCTCGCTCTCGACACTAACGATTGGAAGCAACGGTCCGAACGACTCTTCCTGGAGGACCCGCGCGTCGGCGCTCACGCCGGTGAGGAGCGTTGGGGGAAACCAGCCGTCGCCTGACGTGTGGGCGTTTGCCGCCGTGCTGCGTTGCGCGCCGCGCATCGTCGCGTCCCCCAGCAGCGCGTCGAGCGATGCACGTTGCGTCGGCCGAATGAGTGCCGCGACGTCATAGTCGTTAGGCAACGTGCCGTTGCCCGCCACGATGCGGAGCCCGCTCACACGCGACTGGAGCGCGGTGACGAACTGGTCGTGAATGTCGCGCGCCACCAGCACGCGTTTGGGCGCGACACATGTCTGCCCGCAATTGGCGAATCGCCCCCACAGAATGCCGCTGGCGGCGTGCTCGATGTTGGCGTCCTTGAGCACGAGTGCCGGATCGCTCCCACCCAGTTCCAGCACGCAGGGCACGAGTCGTTCCGCACATGCGTGCGCGACCCTTCGTCCTGTGGCGACCGATCCTGTGAAGAAGACCTTGTCTACCTCGGCGTTGACGAGAGCATTTCCGGTTTCGCCATCGCCCTGAACGACCTGCAATACATCGTTAGGCACGCCACCAGCAACAAAGATCTCTCGCAGAAGGGCAGCAGTCGACGGCGTGAACTCCGACGGCTTGAGCACGACCGCGTTGCCCGCGATGAGCGCCGGCACGATGATTCCCGCCGGGAGCAGGAAGGGATAGTTCCACGGCGAGATCACGGCGACAACGCCAAAGGGCTCTCGCGAGATCTCAATGCGTTTGCGCCAGAGCGCCAGCGACGTCGAGCCGGTATGCGCGCTGCCTAACGCCTGCTCCGCGTTCCGAATGTAGAAGCGCAGGATGTCGAGTGACGTGACTACCTCGGCCGCGAGCGCCTCAACTTCCGGCTTCCCATTTTCGCGGCTGATCATGCGGACCACCTCGCGCCTCCGCTCGAACAGCTGCCGCGCGACATCGTTGAGGACGCGTGCACGGTCGCGAACTCGCAGCGCTCCCCAGCGGCGCTGTGCCGTTCGCGCGCGTGCGACAGTCTCGGCTACCTCGCGCGGGGGCGCTGACTCGAACGTCGCCCATACCTCACCCGTGTTCGGATCACGCGACTCGACGCGCCCCGCCTCCACCGCTCGAACAAGCGCGTCACTCATGCGCGTCCTCCCGCGACTGCCTCGCGACGTGGCGCACCCTGCTCATCGTTAGGCGCGACCGCGTCGGCATGCGCTGGTTCCAGGATGTGTGCGACCCAGCGTGCCACCGCAGCGAGCGCGATGCCTAACGCGAGCCCCATCGTCGCGCCGCCAATCTCCACCGCCGTCGTCGGGACAAATCCCGCTGCGTATGGTACGACGACAGCAACAGCCAAGATGAGCGCCGCCGGAAGTGTCGCCCATGTGGCGACACGCACCCAGCGGCGCCGGCGGTCGCGGGTGCCGCGTGTTGCCCACGCCGTGTAGAACCCAGCCGGGACGAGAAGCGCGCCCCCCCACAGCGCATTGAAGAACGGACGCCGCTCATCCAACGGAAACTCGAACGGAAGAAAGAACGACCACGCAAGAAGTGCCGAAAACGGTACGTCGTACATGCGAGTTCCCGCAGGCGAGTGACTCTCCATGTGCCACCCCCTCGCGCCTAACGAGCCGCCGATTCGGTACTGCGCCGACCGCAGCGGAAACGCATCTCGCATCATGACGGTCGGAACGCGAAGTCGCCAGTCGGTCGCGCGGAGGCGGCTGCGATACAGCATGTCGTGCTGCACCTGGCTCAGGGCAATGATCCCTTCAGGACGCGATCCCACTCGAACGATGTCTGCTCGCAACGGCGGAAATGAACGCGTGGTAATGTTCGCCCTCGCCCACGTCTCGCCGGCGCGCAATGAGTCGCGCAGCGCGTCGGCGCTATCCACAATGCTATACGGGATGTCCACGCCTCCGACAACGAAGGCGTGCACAACGCCATCGAATTGCACGCGCGTGCCGCGCAACGGTGCGTACTGCCCGTAGTAAGGGCCATCGGGAACCGTCGGACGCAGCGCCGCGACCGTGAACGCCAAAATGGCCACGGCCGAAATCGAACTCCCCCACGCAAGCAGACGAGCGGTTCGCGCCGTTGGCGTCAGCCAGTCGCGCCAATGCAACAGGAGCCACGCGCCCAACCACCCGCCGACGCTGTTAGTCGTTAGGTCGCTGAGTGATGTATCGCGCCCTGCAATGACCTCATATTGCAGCGCTTCCACCGTGAACGACACGAGGAAGCAGGCGATCGCCGCCTGGCGTACGCTCCATCCTGCGAGTACCAGCGCTGCGCCTAACGGTAGGAAGAGGATGACGTTGAGAACGACGTCGAGCCCTCCGAGTTCGCCGCACGCGAAACACAGGATTGGGAGCGCGTCACCGTTGGTCGTCGGCATCGGGCGCAGCGTCGCGTAGGCAATGGCGGACGCCGCGATCACAACCGCGCACCAACCAATCGTTCGACCGTGGCTCTCGTTACTCACTCGGGTTCACGCCAGGTTGAATCGAGCTGCCACATTCTCTCGCCGAGTACGCAGCGCCGAACGCGCCTGTCGAGACAGTGATGCCACGGCGCATTTTGAGCGTTCATGCATTCACACGTACGAAACGCAGGCATGGCGGGACAAAGGTTGAGATGAGCATCCCCCGCGAACTGCCTAGGTGTCGTCTTCTGACGCTCGTGGAACGAGACGCTTCCACGGCTCCAGCGCTCTGCACGACGCGCCGTCATCGCCAGGTTCATCGGGACTGCGAAGACGCAGCACCGAGCTCGCCTGCGGAAATTCCTTTACGAGAATAAAGTCGCGGCACGTGCTCGCAACACGCTTGGAGTAGACGGACAGCAGGACACCGACAGGACTCACGATGGCGTACGTAACGCCTCTCGATCGCAAGTACGGCACGAATGCGGTTGTATCCTCTCGTAGCGCGCGCGCCTGATTGACCGAACGATGCCCGCTATGCACGTAGAAGGCAGCCGGCTTGTTCGTGATGACGATTGCATCTGAGGGGATGGAGTCACGCACCCACGCAGCCATCTGCAGAAAGATGCGATCGGGTTCCGGATAACATTCCGGCGACTCGGCGGGGCGGGCTCGATCGCAGCGCAGGCGGTCGCCTAACATTTCGCGTCCGTTGACGAAGCATCCCACAAGCAAAAGCGCGGTGAGCGCATACGTCGCGCGGCGGCTTATGCTTGGCCCCCATCGCGCCAGCAGTCGCTGCACTCCTAGCAGCATGATGAGGTAGAGAATGGGCACAACGGGCGTTAGAAAACGCTCAACCGCCCAAACCCAGGTCAGAACCAATGACAGGTACGCCGCGAGCAACGCTGTGGCGCCGGGCCAACGGTTGAGCAGCACCAGGACACCGACGCATGCGGTAACAACGAGAACGCCGAGCCAAGCAACGTTATCCGCGATTGTCCCCGGAATTGTCGGAAATGCGAGAGCCGTTGGGACCATGACGGTCGCCAATTGCTTCACGCGTGCTGGGACGCGCCTTACGAGTGAAATGGGAAGCTTGAGTACGTCTCGTTGCCCCGTGTCCTTCGCTGGCGCAATGCGCACGAGGTCGGCCACATAGAGCCGCTGCGTCTCTGGCTCTGGGGCACGCCAGGACCAGTAGAGCCACGGCCCAACCGTACACAGGGCGGCAAGAGCGTAGACAAGTGCGCGCCGAAAGCGGCGTTGAATCAACCAGTACGCCAACAGCCCGGCGACAAGTACTACACCTGCTGAACGCGTCAGGGCGGCAGCGATTAAAGCTCCCCCCGCGAGTACTGGAAAGAACGGACGCTCATTCTCTCGCGTCGTCGCCCAGAGCGACATGGCGAGGAAGAGTTTGAACGCTGACTCGCTCATCAGCATTCCCGCGTCCCACACGGTCATTGGATTGAGCGCGACGAGCAGACCGACAATCAGAGCGAGCTCGAAATTGAACAGTCTCCGCACCGCGTCAAAAAAGAACACGATCGCCAGCGCGGAGCAGACGGCTACCCACAAATAGAGGGCATCGAGCCGCCAGTGCGCTGGCACTCCAACCAGGGCCAGAAGCGCTGGGAAGACGGGTGGGTAGCGTGCATGCAGCGGCGCGAGAACGTCCCAGCGCTCACGATATCCGAAGTGGGTCAGCTCCTTCGCAAGCGTCAGGTATTGCGAGTCGTCTTCACCCCATCCAAGGCCGGGAGAGCGAGTGAGCCACGAAGCCACCACGTGAACCAGGAACAGCGCTGCGCAAACGAGACGGATCTTCTTGTCGCCGCCCGCCGGGTCGTGAGGTTGTTGTGGCTGAGACTCGAGGGACATGACTGCGTTAAGTGTTTGCGTCTCGTGCTGTTGCGTTCGTCGCGGTGCGCTAGCTTACGACACGCGAATATCTCGCCGAAGCGCAAGAATGATGCGCGATTGCTGAGTTAGCTTGGTTTAGAAACGCTTACTCTCCTCCGGATTGCGGCTCGCGGGCACGACTACTGCACGACGCTGTTTCTGAGTCCGCTCCGCATGCATTCCGCCGCCGTCTCGATCCACGTCTGCTTTAGGTGTCGTGCCAGCCGAGTTTTCTTGGGCATGCTCGGCTCAAGCTTGCCAATCTCCAGATCTACGAACGACCGATGTTGAACCACGCTCCACCCTTTCGCATCGGAATCGTAGCTTGCACGCGCGAGCAGCCGCTCTGGGTTCGCCTAGCCATCTCTGGAGTCGTTGAGAGTGGGCAGGCGATTGTTCAAGTGGTCGCCGTTTTGCCTCCCTCGTCCAACGGTGTCGAGGCAAGTCGCTCGGCCCGGAGCCCGCTGCTCCGACGAGCATACGACTGGTTCGACGCCGCTCGTTTTCGCCCCGATCGGGAGATTTTTGAGTTCGGCGCGGTAGCTGAGAATGACGCGAGAACTATTCGGGAGGTGTTTCCAAAGGCTCCCGATGACTGTCAGGGCGACGTCGAACTACCCGCAGAACTCGTCCGGCTTCTGACCGAGGCACCGCTCGACCTGGTCCTCAATCTCCACTCTCACACACTCACCTCACGCTTGGCGCCATTTGCTCGTTACGGCGCGGCAATGTTCAGCGTGGGGGGCGAATTTGGAATCCCCGGGACACATGGATTTGAGGAACTGATCGCCGGCGAACCTGTGATCACCGTGTCGCTCGAGCTCTTTGAGCCCAAAGCGTTGCACCCGACCAACAGGATCTCCACCACCACCAACACGCACGCATTCTCGGCAGGTCGCACGCGCGCGCAGGCCGCGTGGCATTCCATTGCATTGCTGGATCGTCTGGTGCGCGCACTCAGGCTCAGTGGACCTGATGCAAGTGGCCAGCATTCAGAAGGGAGTCACCAGCGCATTGAGCCTTCTCGCAACCCTGATGCTGCCGGCACATTGGCACCGCTGATTGGCGTGGGCATGCGCTACACGCAAACCGCGCTTCGCGAACGTCTCATGCGCGAGCAGTGGATTCTCGCGTACCATCGCGAACGAACTACGCGCGCAACGTCGGACGACGTCCCTTTCCTCAAGATCGACGAATATCAGACGTTGATGCCGCCGAGCGATCGCTTCTGGGCGGATCCGTTTCCGATTAGGTACGAGGGACGCGATTTCATTTTGTTCGAGGAGCTTCTCTACCGCACCGACAAGGGGCACATCTCGGTCATCGAGCTGGGGCCCGACGGCATCATCCATCAGCCACAGATCGTACTCGACCGACCGTACCACCTCTCCTACCCTTTTCTCTTCGATCACGACGGGGAGTACTACATGATCCCGGAGTGCGCGACCGAGTCTCGGCTTGAGGTATACCGCGCCACACGGTTCCCATACGAATGGGAGCTCGATCGCGTGATGTTGGAAGGGACGCCTCTTCTGGACGCCACCATCGCGGAAATTGATGGTCGTTGGTGGATGTTCGCTTGTCCGTACGATGAGCGCTTGCGGCCGTGGAACGACCTCGTTCTCTACTACGCGGCGTCTCCGCTCGGGCCATGGACTCCGCACCCACTCAACCCTGTCGTGTCAGACGTTAGGCACGCTCGTCCAGCGGGGCGAATCTTTCAGGAAAACGGCGTCTACAAGCGTCCCGCACAGGATTGCTCGACTGCGTATGGTGGGGCGCTCACCATTCGGCGAATCACCAAGCTCACCACACTGGAGTACGAAGAAGTGGGTGAGACGTATTTGGAAGGCGAGCGATCGCGAGGCGTGTTCGGCTTGCACACCATTAACGCGTCGTCTGGGTTGAGTGTGATCGACCTCAAACGACGCATACGGGCATGAAATTCTCGACTACCTTCATTGTATGACTCTCAACTGGCCATGAGCTCTCCGCCCACGTCATCTCGAGTCCTCTCCGCAATACGACGTCATGGCATTGTCGGCGTAGTCGGAGAAGGAGTCAGCCGCGGTGCGCAGTGGATGCACTCACGACGTCGACTCTTGTTCTTTCGCGCACCCCTTTCGAACATCGCCAGAGTCGCTCCGCGTCTTGGTCCATCCGAGCGCTACGAATCTCGGCTCTATTCGCTCGAAGAGATTCGCGCCACCGACGATGCAGTTTTGGGCGTCGAAAAAGTGCTCAAGGAGTCTCTGGTCGATGCGCTTCCATCGAACGAGGTCATCCTCGTGCGCATCAATGGAGAAGTCGCCGGCTGGATTCTCGTCCATGTGGGCGCCTGTCGATGGCCGTTGACCGAAACAGACACGCACATCGATGTTCCCCCGACCGACGGTGTCTGGACTTCTGCGTACACTCGCCCCGAATTCCGGGGACGTGGTATTCACCCTGCACTGCTTGGGGCGTGCGCGGACCGTTCTCTCGAGCGAGGCGCAACGCATGCGCTCGCGTGGACGGAGGATACGAACGTGCCGTCGAAGCGAAACATTGAGCGAGCGGGATTGGTGATGATCGGAAGTCACGAACGTGCGTGGTTCTTCGGGCGTCCGACTGCGCCAAGCATTCAAATGTCCGATCCCCAATTCGCCAGTGTCTGAGACACTACGCCTTGGAGAATTCGCCCCCTCCGACTTGGAGGTCGAACGCGCCGAACGCGAGCTCGATGGTCAAGGGGTTGTGCTGCCACTGCAATCGCGTCGCGAATGGGGACGAATTCTGGGCGGCGCGCATCATCGCATGCTCATTGCAGCTGACGCGAGCGGACGAGCAATCGGGATGATGGGTGTTGGGGTCACGGGCACCCGGGCTCTCCCCGGTCATCGTGTGGCGAGAGTCGATTCCGTTGGCGACGCCTACGCATCGCCCACCGGCAAAGCTCTTTTAGAGCGGCTCACGCAATTCGGCCGCATGAATTCGCGAGTGCTGCGCGTGGTCGTTGAGCTCGAATGCCGAACTGACGAGGCGCGCACTACGCTCGCCGGGTGGCTTCGCGATCTCGGATATTCCCGGATCCCCTCAGAACGTGTGTCCGAGCGCACTCTTCTCATCGATCTCGCACCAGACGAAGAACAGATCTTTGCCGCGTTCGGACGAACTACGCGACAAAACATTCGCAGCGTCGCGAAGCACGGTTTGGAGCTGGCGTCACTCGACTTCCCCAACCTCTCCGCACGCATGAACGCGCTCCTGCAGCTTTCAATGGCGCGCACCGGTGCAGATGCTGACGAGATGGATTGGCCGTCAATCATGAAGCTTAGCGCGGCGCTTCCCCATCGCTCTCGCGTCGTCGGAGTTTTTCGAGGAGCGGGGCGAGAGGAGGAGGATCTTGTGGGTTACGCGTGGGGACTGCATCACGGCGATCGCGTTGAGTACCACACTGGCGCGTCCGCGCGAATCACCGGAGTCCGTCTCCCCGTGCTGTATCCCGCGCTGTGGGATCTCATTAGTTGGGGAAAGCGAACCGGCGGAACATGGTTCGATCTTGGCGGCGTAACCGCGGGAACCGTCGGAAGCAGCGACGCACTTGGAGGCATTTCGGATTTCAAGCGCGGATTCAGCAAGCATGAAATCACACTGGGAGAAGAATGGGCGTTCTCGCCCAGTCCGATGAAGGCGCGGATTTCGTCCTGGGCGTCATCGCTGGCCGATGCTGCGCGCAATGCCCGGCGCGCGCGGCGCTCTGCAGCTGCGGCCGTGGTACCGCCTAACGACTCCGGGCGTGCAGCGTCGGACCGATCGCACGCCGAGGCGAACGAAAAGGACGGTGCACGTGGGGAATTCGCTACGCCGTCACCGCGGCGGGAGCATGACGCTGCGCCACCAGAGAGCTCAGGGCGTTGAAGAAGAGTTGAGCTTGCGCGTCGCGATCGAAACGTCCGCTCGCGTTCACCGGCGTCGGCCGGCCACCGCTCTGAAAGGTCCGGTAACGCTGCGCGATGATCGCCGCGATTGATTCCGTATCGTTAGGCGCGACCACGTCCGCATCGGTATTTCTGAGCACGAGATCCACGGCGGTTCCCGGCGCACTGAGCGCGAGAATCCATGAGGAGAGCTGGACATACTCAAAGAGCTTTCCGGGAATGCATTCCTCCTGGTTCTGCTGCAGGAGCAACAACATCGCCGATTGCTCCTGCGCGCGAATCGCCTCGGCACGCGGGAGAAAGGACTCGGCGCTCACGAAACCGGCGATTCCCTCTTCAGCTGCAATCTCGCTGAGCGGGCGGTCGGCGTAGGCGGTATTGCCCAGAAAATGCACGCGAAGCTCGCCGGTGGAGACGCCGAGCATTTCCACGGCCCGCCTAACGCCACGAAAGAACGGTCGCGGGTCCCGCCCGTTGTACAAGCTCCCCGCGTGCAGGATCGTGAACGGCGGCTTCACTGGATGCGAACTCCGCACGTCGGGATCGGCTCCGTTCATGACGGTAAGAAAACGATCCTGCCGCGACGGATAGCGTTGGCGCAAGATGTTTTCGATGTTTTGCGTGTTGGTCACCACGAGTGACGCTGCTTCGACACACTGGCGTTCGAACTTGCTCGTTAGGCGACGCCACACGGAACCTGAAAACTCGAGCGCTTCGGCGGTCGGCGAGAACCATTGATCGCGCAGGTCCATCACGAATGGAATGCCGAGCGTGCTGGCGATACGCCGCGCTGCCTCGTGCGCCATTTGTGGTGGCCCGCACGAGATGACGGCTTCGTACGGCGATTCCGCCGCGAGCGCAATGCCGAGGGCCGCGCCCCGAACGGCCCAATCGGTCCACTCGGCATAATGCATTCTTGTCAAATGCGCCCGTCGCAGCGGCATCAGAGTCGCGAGCATCCCTTTGTCCGGAGTCGCTGTCGCCTGCGACGCCGCCGATTCGCCAGCAGGTTGAATACGCGCGCGACGTCGCTGAATCGCGCGAACCAGCGCCGGAAGCTGCCGGCGCAGCCATCGCTCGGTACGCATGGGCCACGCTTCTCGTAGCGGCACCGAAAAAAGACGCGTTCCCGCCGGAACTGCCTCCAATCGCCGGTCGTCGCGCAAATGCGAGGCGTCTGGCTCCATCATCAGCACGTCGGCGTGCCAGCCCTGACGAACGCCGAACTCCAGCATTTTCTCCCACCGAAGCGCCCCCATGCTCGAATCAGGGGGGAATGCATAGCTCACCAGCAGCAAGCGGCGGCTGTTTGGTGCGGCGGAACGCGGAGAGACGAAGAATGGAGTTGCGAGCGGCACAGTGAGGTCAGGTCGAGAGAACGATCGTCGGACGTAATCACATCGAAGCGTGATCTTCAACGCCTCGACTACTTCGCGAACGGAACCACTACGAAAGGGGTGACACGAACAATGCTGTCATGCTGCGTGCCGCGCGTGCGCCCTCCAAACGAATCGCGCTTCCGAACGCGCGGCCGCCGACGTGAGACGAGACGGCACACTAAGACGTCTCATACGCGAGGGTTCTCCAGCGGAGCCTGAACGCAAGGTCAGTCACCTCTCGTCGCATCAACGTGTTGCGCTGGCTACGTTGCACCGTACTTCACACCTGTCCCGCATCGCTCAACATGAAAGTTCTCGTCGTCGCCGGCGCTCGTCCGAATTTCATGAAGGTCGGACCCATTCTCAGTGCGCTAAAGCGCTCCGGACACGAACGAGTTTTTGTGCACACCGGACAGCACTACGACGCGTCCATGTCCGATGCATTTTTCCGCGATCTGGACCTGCCGCACCCCGATCGTCACTTGGGGGTTGGCTCGGGATCGCACGCTGTTCAAACAGCGCGGGTCATGGAGGCTTTTGAACCAGTGCTTCTCGACACGCGCCCCGACTGGCTCGTCGTCGTCGGCGACGTGAACTCCACCTTGGCGTGCACGCTGGTTGCCTCGAAGCTCACGGACTCTGTCGGTTGCCGAATTGCGCACGTGGAGGCGGGACTTCGCAGCCATGACTGGTCCATGCCCGAAGAAGTGAATCGGGTCCTGACGGACCGGATGTCGCACCTTCTGCTCACGCCATCGCGCGACGCCGAACCGAATCTTCTCCGCGAAGGAATCGAGGCGAAACGAATCGTCTTCGTTGGCAACGTGATGATCGACTCGCTCCTGCACATTCTTCCCAGTGCGAGAGCACTCTCCGCTTCGAAGAACCTGCGACCAGCCGCGGGTGCGTACGCCATCGCCACCCTGCATCGACCCTCGAACGTTGACGATCCGCAGCAGCTCGCCGTAATCCTCCGCGCCTTCGCCCAACTGGGGCGCGAGCTACCCATTCTGCTTCCACTTCACCCGCGAACTCGCGATCGAATTTCCAGCTTTGGCCTTGAGGAAATGCTCGCCTCGCTCAAGGTGGTCGAGCCGCTTGGTTACACGGAGATGCTGGGAGTTCAGGATGGCGCGTCGCTGGTACTCACCGATTCCGGTGGCATTCAGGAGGAAAGCACGGTCCTCGGCGTTCCCTGTGTGACGCTTCGCGAATCAACCGAACGACCGGTAACTGTTACGCAGGGGACAAATCGCCTCGCGCCGTGGCCGTTGTCGGAAGAGGGCATCATTGCCTCTGCGCACGCGGCGCTTCTCCAAGGACGGACGCCACTTGGAACCCGCGCCCCCGAAGGATGGGACGGAAACGCGGGGAAGCGAATCGTCGAAGCGCTCGAAAAAGCCGAGTAGCCGACGACGCCTGTCTAGGTCGTGACGGTATCGCGAACTCCGCCCGAATCGGCTTTTTCCTCTCGCATGAAGTTCCAGAGACGCCGGAGGCCGTCGAGCATTGGGACCGACGGCTCGTATCCGATCACCGCGCGCGCCCGATCGAGCGAGGCGAGGGAGTCGCGGACGTCACCGGCACGCGAGGGCAAGAAGTCGAGCGAGATCTTGCGTCCGGTGACCTCCTCTACCGAGCGCACGAGATCGAGAAGGGAAGTGCGGCTCCCGGCGCCGACGTTCACCACGTGTCCGCTCACTCGGGAAGCAGCACCGGACGCCGCGAGCCAGTTCGCCGCCACGACGTTCTCGACGTAGGTGAAGTCGCGCGTCTGCCCCCCGTCGCCGTAAATGGGCATCACGCTCCCGCTCACCGCGGCCTGAAAGAGTGCCGGGACCACGGCGGCGTAGGGGCCAAACGGGTCCTGTCGAGGCCCGAAGACATTGAAGTAGCGAAGGGCGACACCTTCGATGAGCCCCGCGCGCGCATATGCGAGCGTGTACAGCTCGCCGGCTAACTTCGCTGCGGCATACGGCGACCGAGGAAGTGGCTCCATCTCCTCGCGCTTTGGCAGCACCGCGGTGTCACCGTAGGCCGAAGACGAACCGGAATACACAAAACGCTGCACCCCGTTCTTTCGCGCTGCCTCGAGAATGTTCAGTGTCGCGGTGGTGTTGTTCTCGTGGCAACCGACCGGGTCTTTGAGCGACCTGGGGACACTGGGGAGGGCAGCAATGTGGAAGACTACGTCGACCCCTGCCGAAACACGGTCACAGGTAGCCGGATCGCGCAGATCGCCTTCCACAAACTCAATCTCATCAAGGACATCGGCGACGTTGCGGCGAAAACCTGTAGAGAGGTTATCGACGACGCGCACCGAATGGCCGAGCGAGAGAAGATGGCGCGTCAGATTGCAGCCGATGAATCCGGCTCCGCCTGTTACAAGGGCGCGTTTCGACGTCATGCGATTGAGAAAGAGTCTTTTGTGGCCGGTAACGGACGGCTAAAGGGTGCCAGTCAAGCTGCCGGTTCCCAGTGATTCTACAGACGGTTGTGCGAACCGCACGCCACAAGAACGTGACGATGCAGCGGCAAGGTACATTAATGGCGACTGAAATTCCCATCGCCGGGGAACTCAAATTGCGGTGACGCGCGGTGCGAGCGTTCCCAGCCACGCGTCCATTTGAGCTGCAATTCGTGGCTTTGACGTGCGTTACGCTCGCCGAGACGAGCCGTCACTGGGCGGGATTCCTCGTTGGCGTGGCGCCGGGATGGTTAACAGGGCGCGTTCTTCGACTCTTTTCACGGTGGCAATTCTCGCAATCGCTTCTGTCGCTTCGCTCGTCGCGATATGGCTGGCCTATCCGGTGCTGATGGCGGTGCTCGCGAGCATCGTTCGCCGGCGCCCTCCAGTTGCCGCAACCGAGCGCCCGACGGTGAGTGTTGTCATCGCCACGAAGGACTCGCCCGAACTCATACGCGAAAGAGTCGACGACATTCTGCGCACGCAGTATCCCGCCGATCGCCTTGAGGTCGTGGTGGGTTTCGACGCGGCAGATGGGGCCATTGCACCGGCAATCGAATTTGCGGATCTGCGCGTTCGGGTGGTCGGAGGTGACGCTCCGGGGGGAAAGGCCGCGACGCTGAACGCCGCAGTCGCCGCCACCACTGCTTCGGTTCTGGTATTCGCCGATGCAGCGCAGCGCTTCGCGACCGATACGATTCCCCTATTGGTGGACGCCGTACTGCAGCCCAAGATGGGCGCGGTCTCGGGTGCGCTGCACATCGGGACCGACGGACAAGCCCGAACACTCGCCGAGCGGTACTGGATGTTCGAACGCTGGCTTCGAGAGAAAGAAGCCGAGGTGCACTCGGTACCCGGCGTCACGGGCGCAGTCTACGCAATGCGACGGGAGTGCTGGGAAGTTCTGCCCGCCGGACTGATTCTCGACGACGTCTACGGACCCATGCGGCTCGTGCTTGGCGGATGGCGCGTCGGCTTCTGCGCAGAGGCGCGCGCATTCGACGTGCGGCGCTTTACATCATCGCGAGAGTTTCAGCGCAAGGCACGAACACTCACTGGCGTGCTGCAACTCTGTGCGTGGCTTCCGGGTGTGTTGCTCCCGTGGCGCAATCCGATCTGGTTCCAGTTCGTGTTTCACAAACTTCTCAGACTCGCGAGTCCCTATCTGCTCGCGCTGGCATTGGTCGGGACGGTTGGCGCGCTGCTCCCTCATCTGGCGGCGATGGGGACTGCGTGGCTCGTTGCAGCTGGCGTCGTGGCCGTCGCCCTATGTGGTCTGGTGGTGCTGATACCTCGTCTGCGAGAGAGCGCGGGGATGGCGTTCGCGATGCAGGCCGCCGTCGTTCGTGCCGCTGCCAATGGGTTGCGCGGACGCTGGGACGTCTGGAGTCGTTAGGTGTCCGCCATGAACCGTATGCTGACCCTGGCTCGCAAGGCCGCTTCGCGATCTCCACAAGAGCTTCGCGAGCGACTGGAGCAGAAGCTTGCAGTTGTTGGCGAGCGCGTGGGACTTCGCGCCACGGGCGAGCCAAACGACACGCAGTTCCTCCGTCGTTTGCAACCCGACGTGGCCAAGCTGGGTCTGTCGGCATTTGCGACTGTGATTCGCGATTTTCCTCGTCCGCCCTTTTTCCCGGGCGTCGACGATCTGCGGGCGACGTCGGCGTTCGTGCGTGAGCGCTGGCCCGCGCGCGCGCGACAGCGAATCACCGCGGCCAACGAGATCATCGACGGTCGCTTTCAGTTGTTAGGCTACCCACCGCTGCATTTCCCCGATCCTATCGATTGGCATCGCGATCCGATCGCGAACGTACGCGCGCCCCTTCGTCATTGGAGCACGATCGCGTTTCTCGATCCGGCCGTCGCCGGTGACCACAAGCTCGTATGGGAGCTCAATCGACATCAGTTTCTCGTCTCGTTAGGTCTCGCGTTTCAGCTGACGGACGCCGAGCGGTACGCGGCGCACGCCGCACGACTGCTGCATGCCTGGATGGATGCGAATCCGCCCCAGTTGGGCGTCAATTGGGCAAGTAGTCTCGAGGTGTCGTACCGCGCCATCGCCTGGACGTGGGCGCTTCGTCTCATGCGCAGCAGTCGCGCCTTCGATGCGGCGCTGATTCTTCGCGTGTTGAAATACCTCGAAGCCAGTGGCCGGCATATCGAGCGCTATCTGTCCACCTATTTCAGCCCGAATACCCACCTGACGGGCGAGGCGCTGGGACTTCTGTATCTCGGTACACAGTTCCCGGAATTTGCCGCTTCCAAGCGATGGGCGGCGAAAGGATGGTCGATCCTCGTCGGTCAGCTGCAACGGCAAGTGCGCCCGGACGGGTCGTACTTCGAGCAAGCGACGTACTATCACCGATACACGCTCGACATCTACATCCACGCGCGCACGTTAGGCTCGGGCGTGCAGTTTGCCGACGTGGCGCTAGTCGATGATGCAATCAATCGTTTGGCCGAGTTTCTTGCGTGGACCATGCGTGCAGAAGGCGCGATTCCGCACTTCGGTGACGAAGATGGCGGTCGCCTGCTGTTTCCAGAGGCAGATGCGTGCGAAGACGTGCGCGCTTCCATTGCCGCCGCCGCCGCGCTCGTGTCGAATCCCAAACTCGCCACTGCAGCCTCGGTCTACGGCGATGAGGTCGCCTGGTTGCTCGGCAAATCACACGTGACAGATCTCGATCGGCTCCCGCGCAAACATCCCGCCGAAACGTCGCGGGCATTCCTCGACGGCGGGTTCTTCGTAATGCGCGATGGATGGAGCGATACCTCGGACGTGCTCACCATCGACTGCGGACCTTTAGGTGCCGACAACGGTGGGCATGCCCACGCCGATACGCTCGCATTCGAGCTCTCGCTGCGAGGTGTCCCGGTAATCGTTGATGCAGGAACAGTGAGCTACACAACCGACAGCGCTGAGCGCGATCGACTGCGGCACAGCGCCGTGCACAACACGGTGACACTCGACGGCGTTTCATCGTCGGCAACAGCCTGCGCATTCCAGTGGCAGCAGATGACGCCCGGCGTTCTCGACGCATGGCACGATGCAACCGCGGGGACGTACTTCGAGGGGCATCATGATGGATATCGACGACTCCCCGCGCCTGCCCGCCATCGACGAATCATACTCATGGCGCGCAGCGAGTGGGTGGTGGTGCGCGACATCATCGAAGGAACGGGAGAACATGAGGCGGTCGCGAACTTTCAATTCGCGCCGGGACTCGACGTTTCCATCCATGGCGACGCACTTCGGGTGAGCGACGACGGACGTGAACTGCTCGCCATGACGGCGTTCGAGTCGTTAGGCGACGGACGGTGGGAAGAGGGAGACGGGATCGCCTCGCGCCGCTACGGATCGCGCGAGGTTGCGCGACGCGCTTCGCGCCGATTCGCGGTGCGAGGCACATCAGCCGTGACGTACGTGCTGGTGCGCGGCGATGTCGGAGCTGCGGTCGAGATCGCGCATGAACGCGCCGGCCGTGGCGAGGTCTTTCGCGTGCGCGCTCAAGCGCATGAGGACGTGATCGTCTTTGACGCCGATACGACTGAAGTGCAGGGGATTCGGTCCGATGCACGCATGATCTGGGTCCGGAGACGGCGCGTGGATAGCGTCGTGGAGTCGCTGATGGCCGTTGGCGGTACGGTAGCGGAAGTCGATGGAGCAATGGTCGCACGCCCCGACGGAGGCGCCGTGAGTGCGGTACAGGAACGCGGGACGTGGCGCGTGGCGAGCGGCGCGCCGACTCAGCGCTCACTTTTCCACCGCAATCCTAACGAGAGGTAGGCGAACATGTGCGGGATTTGCGGAATGGTGACACCTCGCGCGTCAGCGCGACGCGTTAGGCAGGACGTCGTCGAGCGCATGCGCGATGTGATGCTGCATCGCGGACCCGATGGCGATGGGCTCTACATGGGCGAAGGCGTGGGTCTGGGACATCGGCGACTCAGCATCGTCGACCCCGCCCACGGCGCGCAGCCCATGCATTCGGATGACGCCCGCTATCACATCGTCTACAACGGTGAGGTATACAATCACCCGGAGTTGATGCCGGACCTCAAGTCGCAAGGAGCGCAGTACCACTCGCATTGCGACACCGAAACCGTCTTGCACCTGTACGAGCGCGTTGGTCACACGCTTCCAGAACAGCTGCGCGGAATGTTCGCGATCGCGATCTGGGACACCGAGCGGCGCGAGCTCTTCCTCGCGCGCGATCGCTTTGGCGTAAAGCCAGTCTACTACGCACATCTCGCTGACGGCACGCTGATCTTCGGCTCGGAGATCAAGGTCATCCTCGCCTCGGGCGAATGCCGCGCACAACTGCGCCGTGCATCGCTGCCGGACTACCTCGCGAATCATGCACCGTCTGGCGACGAAACGATGTTCGAGGGTATTCGCCGCCTCCCTGCCGGTCACACGCTCACATGGCGTGACGGCGAGGTGACGATCCGTCGCTACTGGGACCTGGAATTCGCCGAGGGATCGCTCGACGAACGTTCCGATGCCTCACTCGTTGACGAGTACCGCGAGCGCTTCACCGACGCAGTGCGCATGCGACTGATGGCCGATGTTCCTCTGGGCGTCTTTCTCTCAGGCGGGATCGACTCGGCCGCGATATCGGCGGTGATGAGCAAACTCGTCTCCGATCCGATCAAGACGTTTTCGGTCGCCTTTGCGGAGCGCGAGGCTAACGAGCTGCAGTATGCGCGCATGGTGGCGGAGCGATATAAGACCGACCATCACGAGATTCTCGTTTCGCCTAACGATTTCTTCGGCGCCCTACCTCGCCTCGTGTGGCACGAGGACGAACCCATTGCGCATCCTTCCAGCATCGCCCTGAATTTCGTGTCACGCCTTGCATCACAGCACGTGAAGGTGGTGTTGACGGGAGAGGGAAGTGATGAGACACTGGCCGGCTACAATCGATATCGCGTCACCGTCTTTAACGCCTCGTTAGGACGGCGCTACGAACGCCTGGCGCCGTCGGGCGTGCGGTCGGCCGTGCGAAGCGGCATTGGTACGATGTCGGCGGGGTCGTCGCTCGGACGAAAGCTGAGGCGGACGTTCTTGTATCTGCCTAACGACTTGAACACGATCTATTTCGACAACTTCGCCGTGTTTGATCGAAAGGCGCAACGCGAGATGCTGCATCCTGATGTCCGGGCCGAATTGTCGGAGATCGACCCGTACGCCGCGCATCATGCCGCACTCGCGCAGACATCGGCGCACTCGCTGCTGAATCGCCTCCTCTACGCCGATACGAAAACGTATCTCCACGAGTTGCTCATGAAGCAAGATCAAATGAGCATGGCCGCGTCCATCGAGAGTCGCGTTCCATTTCTCGACCACAAGCTCGTGGAGTTTGCGTCCGCACTTCCCGAGCGCATGAAGCTTCGAGGCGTGACGACGAAATACATATTGCGCGAGGCGATGAAGGATCTGCTTCCGGCAGAAATCTTGTCGCGCAAGAAGATGGGATTCCCCGTTCCCGTTGGTGCCTGGTTCGCCGGGGCATGGCGTCACCTCGTCGACGAATTTGTCCTCTCAGAACGCTCGGCCGAACGCAAACTCTTCGACATGACTGAGGTGCGCCGCATCGCGGAGAGCCATCTCCGCGGAGAGCAAAAACACGATGAGCGACTCTGGTCGCTTGTCAATCTCGAGATCTGGCATCGCATCTTTGTCGACGGGCAAGATGTCGATCAGATTCTGCTCGTTGGCTAGCGCTCCAATCATGCACATTCTCTGGCTCAAGACCGAACTTCTTCACCCGATCGACAAAGGGGGAAAGATTCGGACGTACCATACGCTGCGTCATCTCAAGCGTCGGCACCGCATCACTTACCTCACGCTCGATGACGGCGGTGCTGCATCGGACGCGCGAACACGCGCCACGGAGTACGCGCACAACGTTGTCACGATTCCCTTCAACGCTCCGAAGAAGGGGAGTGCCGCCTTCTGGCTCGACCTCGCGCAGAACGCCGTCTCGTCGCTGCCATACGCCATCGCGAAGTATCGCTCGAGCGACATGCGAGACGCCATTCGTCGCGTCGTTCGTGAGCGCGATATCGATCTCGTGGTGTGTGACTTTCTCTTTCCCAGCATCAACGTCCCCGACGACCTGGGAATCCCGATTCTCCTCTTCCAGCACAATGTCGAAGCGGCGATCTGGGAACGACACTTCAACACGGCATCACATCCCCTCAAGCGCATGTACATGCGCGAGCAATGGCGTCGGATGCGGCGTTGGGAAGCGCGAGAGACCAATCGTTTCGACCATGTGGTCGCGGTCTCGCCAGAAGATGCGCGCGCCATGACCGAGGCGTACGGAGCGCCTAACGTTTCGGCCGTTCCAACGGGCGTTGATGTCGACTTCTTCACCCCCAGTGGAACGATCGCCCGCGAACCCGGATGCATTGTCTTTGTAGGATCCATGGACTGGATGCCTAACGAAGACGGCGTCGCATGGTTCGCCAATCAGATGCTTCAGCGCATCATCGCCGAAGTGCCCGCGACGCGCCTCGTGATTGTCGGACGTAATCCGTCGTCAGCCGTTCGCTCGCTCGCCACTCGGTTCGCGCAGGTCGAAGTAACGGGGACCGTCGACGATGTGCGCCCATATTTCGAGCGCGCCGATGTCGTCGTCGTTCCGCTTCGCGTCGGCGGAGGGACACGCATCAAGATCTTCGAGGCGATGGCGATGGAGTGCGGCGTCGTTTCGACGAGCATCGGCGCTGAGGGACTTCCCGTTCGCGATGGAGCCGAGTTGCTCATCGCTGAGTCGCCGGATGATTTCGCGCGTGCGTGCACCGCCCTCATGAAGGATTCGGCCAGGCGCGACCGCCTGGGGAAGAACGCCGCAGCGCTGGTGCGCCGTGACTTCGGATGGGAGGCGGCAACCGACGTGTTCGCGGAGGCGTGCGAGCACACCTTGCTCAAGAGCAGGGATGAACGAACCGCGTCCGTCGCCGGCACCGCATGACGCGCTTGCGCACCCTCTTGATCTGCCACCACGACGCACCGATTCACTCAGACGGACTGGCGAGATGGCTTGCATCGTGGTCGGATCTGCGGGGCATCATCATCATACACGAACCGCGGTCGCTCCTTCGGAAGCGCCTCAAGCGTGAATACGACCGCGTCGGCGCGTTACGTCTGCTCGATGTCCTCGCCGGGCGCCTTTACTTCCGTATCGCGAATGCGGATGCGGACCGTGCGTGGCTCGACGCTGCACTTGCGCGATTGCAAACAGAGTTTCCAGAAGTGCCGTCGTCGGTTCCGGTGCTGCACGTCACCACCCCTAACTCCGCAGAGAGCCAACGCTTTGTCGAGGAATCGTCGGTCGACGTTACCCTCGCGCTGTGCAAGAACATGCTCGCGAAGCGCATCTTCCGCGCAGCGCGCGTTGGTACGTTCGTCCTGCATCCGGGAATTTGTCCCGAATATCGCAATGCGCACGGATGCTTCTGGGCTTTAGCTACTGACGATTTGGATCATGTGGGGATGACGATGCTGCGCATCGACGAAGGCGTCGACACCGGCCCTACCTTCGGCTACTTCACTACGTCGTATGACGAAGTGCGCGAGTCCCCAGCGGCTCACCGACGTAGCCGAGGGAACGGCGCAGCCCATTGATACCACGGGGCGATCGTCCGGCGTATGGGGGCAGCCCTGGCTCACATCGTACCTGCGATGGAAGCGGAGGGCCCGTGCGCGTCATCGCTCTTGAGTACCACGACGTGGTCGACGGCGACGACTTCGACTCCGCAGGTTTTCCCGGAGACGCGGCGAACTCCTACAAGCTCAGCGCCCCTAACTTTGGCTTGCACCTCGATGCGGTTGCTGGCCAACGCGGGACCGTGCTTTCGAATGTGCGTGAACTTCCGTCGCACAATGGAGAACTCCCGGCTCTGTTCACCTTTGACGATGGCGGGAGTGGTGCGCTACCGGCAGCGCGCTTGCTCGAGTCGCGAGGGTGGCGCGGACACTTCTTCGTCACGACGGCCCGTATCGGGACGCCGGGCTTTCTGTCGCATGATGACATTCGAGCGCTCCATGCGAAGGGTCACGTGATCGGAAGTCACTCGCACTCACATCCCATCCGCATGGCGAGACTCTCGCCGACAGAAGTCGGTACGGAATGGCGGACGTCGGTCGAGATTCTCCAGGACTTGCTCAAAGCACCAGTGGATGTTGCCTCTGTACCCGGTGGGTACTACCAATCGTTTGTAGCAGAGCAGGCGTCGCTGGCCGGCATTCGATGGCTCTTTACGTCAGAGCCGCTCTCTCGGGTGCATCAGACCAGGGAATGCCGTGTCATTGGTCGTTACACGTTGCGGAGACAATCGTCGGCGCGAGAAGTCCGTGCCTTGGTGAGCCGCGCGTCAACGGCGCGGTCGGCTCAATGGGTGCGCTGGAATACCAAGAAGATCGTGAAGTTGGTCGCCGGTGATGCGTACCTTCGTGTCCGCTCCGCCGTCTACCGAGAGCGCGGTATCTCGGCGACTAAAGATGGACAGTAGCCGTCTCAAGTACTCGGTCACCACACTTACTACCTCTGTTCGCACATCATGAGTTCAAAGATCAGTGTTTTTGGGTTGGGCTACGTCGGTTGCGTATCGGCTGCGTGCTTCGCAAAAGAGGGGCACGAGGTTGTCGGCGTCGATGTCAGTGAGTCCAAGGTGGAGATGATCAACGCCGGCCTCGCGACCATCGTCGAACACGGCATCGCGGAGCTCGTGTCTGAGATGCGCGCGTCGGGCAGGCTCCGCGCGACCACTGATGTAACGGAGGCAGTCAATGCGACGGACATTTCGCTCATCTGCGTCGGAACGCCAAGCCAGGCCAATGGTGCGCTCGACTTGAGCTTCGTCGAGCGCGTCTGCCAGCAGATCGGCGAGGCGATGCGCAGCAAGCCCTCCCGCCACACGGTCATCGTGCGCAGCACGGTTCTCCCCGGGTCCACGCACGGCGTCGCGATTCCCGCGCTCGAAAATGGATCGGGACTGAAGGCCGGCCGCGATTTCGGCTACGGAATGAATCCCGAGTTTCTGCGCGAAGGCACGTCGATCAAGGACTTCTACGACCCGCCATTCACCGTCATCGGTTCGGAGGACGAAGCGACGGTGAACATGGTGCGCGATCTCTATGCTGGAATCAGCGCGCCTTTTCACGCCGTTGCGACGGGCGTCGCCGAGATGCTCAAGTACGCGTGCAACAGCTTCCACGGACTCAAGGTCGCGTTCGCCAACGAGATCGGGAACGTCTCGAAATCGTTAGGCATCGATAGCCACGAAGTCATGCGGCTGTTCTGTCTTGATACAAAGCTGAACGTCTCCCCGTACTACCTCAAACCAGGCTTCGCATTCGGAGGATCTTGCCTCCCGAAAGACCTGCGCGGAATCGCCTATCGGGCACGCACGCTGGACGTCGCGACCCCAGTGTTGTCCGCGACGCTCGAGAGCAATCGCCTCCAGATCGAACGCGCCTACGAGATGATCGCGCGCACCGGTCGCAAGCGAGTCGGTGTTCTGGGGCTGGCGTTCAAGGCTGGAACGGACGACTTGCGCGAATCACCCATGGTTACGCTCATCGAGCGTCTCCTCGGCAAAGGGCATGAGATCACCATCTACGATCGAGAAGTGCGCAACGCGCGCCTCATCGGAGCTAATCGCGAGTACGTCGAGCGCGAAATACCCCACATCTGGGATCTCATGCGCGCCTCGGTCGATGAAGTGCTCGCCTCGTGCGACATCGTGGTGATCGGTAACGGTTCGCCAGAGTTTCGCGACATTCAGCCGAAACTCAATGCATCGCAGCGCGTCGTCGATCTGGTGCGAATCTTTGGATCGCGCGTGTCAGACGGGAACGCGTACGAGGGAATCTGCTGGTAATGCAATCGTCGGATGCTTCGCTGGCCCAAACGATCGATGGACGAACGCAAGTGGAATCGCGCTCACGCGTCGTCGTGGTGCACTTTCTCGATTCGTTCGAGATTGGCGGTACCGAGACGAATGCGATTCGACTCTTAGAGCGCATCGATCGTCGCCGCTTCGACATTCGCGTGGCGTGTCTGCGCGAGGAGGGGCCACTGCTCGAGCGCGTGCGAAGGCTCGGAATTCCCGTCGAGAAATTTTCCATTCCGAGTCTGATGTCGGTGAAAGCTGTGCGAGAGGGGAGACGTCTCGCCGCGTGGCTGCGGGCGAACCGCGTTGATGTTGTGCACGCGCACGACGTCTACTCCAACATCTTCGCTATCCCGTGGGCGCGTTTTGGCGGGGTTCCGCTCACCATCTCGAGTCGTCGTTGGTGGGGAGATCACTATCCACCGCGACTCACATGGCTCAATCGCATGAGCGATCGTATCGCGCACCGTGTGCTGACAAATAGCGATATCGTGAGTGCGGCGGTTGCCAAAGAAGGAAAGAAGGCGAGCGCGGTTCTCACGATCTACAATTTCGTGGGAGAGGAGACCTTCGTTTCGCCTTCTGCAGAGTGGATCGCCGATCGACGCAGAGAATTTGGCGTGCGCGATGGCGACACGGTTCTGGGAATCATCGCGAATTTCCACGTGGTGAAAGATCATGCGACGCTCTTGCGCGCCGTTGCCGCGCTGGCGTCGCAGCACAAATCGTTCAAGCTCGTGCTGGTGGGAGACGGCGTGGAACGCGAGCGACTCGTGGCGCTTGCCGAGTCGTTAGGTATTTCCGACCGCGTCGTGTTCGCGGGACGGCGACAGGATGCGGGCGCGTATCACTGGCTCTTCGACATCTCACTTCTCAGCTCACTCGCTGAGGGATTTCCGAACACGATTGTCGAGGCGATGGCCGCAGGGCGACCGGTAGTCGCCACCCGAGTCGGTGGTGTCGCCGACGCAGTGAGCGATGGAACGACGGGTATTCTGACCCCGCCGGAAAATCAGCAAGAAATGTCACGCGCGATCGCGCGACTGCTCGACAATCCCGCTTTAGCGCGCGCCATGGGTGAGGAAGGACGAAAAGTGGCGCGAGCGCGCTTCCACGCCGACATCGTCGTGCGACAGCTCGAGGACGAGTATACGCGCGCGCTGAGCGCGAAGACGTAACCGCCCTGGAGGCTCCGAGCCTTTTTTGGCCCCTTCGTTAGGCGCTTTCAACGAGAGAGTTGCAACAGGCCTCTAGCGAAAACAGCCAATCGATGTAGAGTGTCTTTATTCCGTGCTCAACAGTGGCTGATGCAGGCGACGGATTGTCGCGACTGTCCTCGCTCGACGATCCCTGCGATACGCGCTGAGCACACCCAGTACCGGTCGCAAGACACTCCTCCCCTCCGTGCGTATCGCAGTCTCGCTCTTGCTGTTCGGCAGTTTGGTCGCGTGCAGTCGCGACGCGACGTCGTCGCTGGCTTCGGTCGTTGAACCTCCGCGAGTCGTCTCGATTTCAGTATCTGTGGACTCCGAAGCGCTGGCGACCGGGAGTCGCGGAAGGGCGACGGCCAGCGTTCGAGATGCGATGGGGCACTCGGTCGGCGGGCGCCCTATCGAATGGAGCGTCGACCATCCCAGTGTTCTGGACGTCGATACCTCGGGAACTCTCACCGCCTTGTCACCGGGGCTCGCAACCCTTCGGGCAAGCGTCGACGGGATCAATGGAACGTTCAGCGTTTCAGTCGTGAAGCCCAAAGTCGTCGCGTTGGTTGCGATTTCCCTCAACGTCTCGTCGCTCTCCGCGGGCGATTCGACCCAAGCAAGCGCCTACGTGTATGATTCACTGGGCGCACCCATTCGTGGTCGAACGACTGTGTGGTCTCTACGTGGTGACCGCACGGCAGCGACCGTTTCGCAGCAGGGGGTCATCACCGCCCTCGCTCCGGGATCCGTCATTCTCGTTGCGACAGTCGATAACGTCTACAGTGAATTTCCCTTGATCATTCTTCCTGGCCGCACTCGACTTGGGCGTGTCACGTCAGTGGCAATCATGCTTGCCGCGGGAACCCTCCCCGTTGGGGCAAGCACGATGGCCACTGCGTTTGCTCGCGATTCAAACGGCACGATCATCGACGGACGAACGGCGAGTTGGAGCATGACCGGTGCGGGAGCCGTGGCCACGGTGTCGAGCACGGGCGCGGTATCGGCGATCGGGGTGGGAACCGCGACGCTCACGGCAACGGTCGATGGTGTCGCCGGCACTGCGTTAGTGACGGTGGTCGACACTGTAGGATCGTCGAAAGGCGTTCTTCCGACTCTCCCCGACACCATCGCGTTCTCCTATCCCGTGGTGAAGGGAAAGAAGTGGATGGTGAGGCGCGGTGACAATCTGCAGGCGGCGTTGAACGGCGCTAAGCGCGGCGATGAGATTTCGCTCGAAGCGGGAGCGACGTTTACTGGAAACTTCACCCTTCCGTCGAAGTCAGGGACGCCGAACGACGGATGGATCATTCTCCGATCGGAAGCGCTCGCCCAGCTACCTGCTGCTGGAACACGCGTAAACCCCGCGAACGCAGGCTTGATGGCAAAGATCGTAACGAATTCGCCAGCGCCTGCACTCGCGACGGATATTCGCGCCAGCGGGTGGTGGATCGCAGGTGTGGAGATGGCGATCGCCCCGTCGTTCTCTGCCGTGCAGTTTGGAATCGTTAGACTCGGCGACGGGAGTGCGGCGCAGAACGATCTGTCGAAGGTGGCGACCGATCTCGTGCTCGATCGCGTCTATATCCATGCGCAACCCAATCAGAACACGTCGCGTTGCATCGAACTGAATTCGGCGCGCACAATCGTGCGTGACAGCTATTTGATGGATTGTCACGGGAAAGGCTTTGATTCGCAGGCCATTCTTGGGTGGAATGGTCCCGGTCCGTTCAGGATCGAAAACAACATGTTAGGCGGCGTGGGCGAGAACGTGATGTTTGGTGGCGCCGACCCTCAGATTCGCGGTCTCATTCCCAGCGACATCGTCGTTCGGCGCAACTACATCTATTCGCCGGTGACGTGGAAAGGGGTCTGGACAAAGAAGAACCTTCTCGAGATCAAGAGTGTCCAGCGCATTCTGATTGAGGGAAATGTCCTCGACGGTTCGTGGGCTGACGGACAGAACGGTTACGCGTTCGTCCTGAAGTCGGTGAATCAGGGTGGGCGCTGTACATGGTGTGCGGCGCGCGACATCACCATTCGATACAACCTGGTACGGAACAGTGGCTCGGGCTTCGGGCTATCCGGGAAAGATCCGGGCGTCGTGAGCGAGCATCTGGGGCGTCTTCTGATCGAGCAGAATGTTGTTGAAAACATCAGTGTTGGCGCGTTCCAGGGTGACGGGCGCCTCGTGTCGGTGATGAACGACGTGCAGGATCTCACGATCAGGCACAACACGATGACGTCGACTGGCGCGATCAAGCAATTCCTGGAAATCGGCGACCCGCCAGGTGCAACCAACTTCGTGTACGACGACAACCTGGCTACTCACGGAGCGTACGGCCTGTTCTCGAGTACCAAAGGCGTCGGCGAAGTTGCGCTGCAGAATGTTCGTGGCGCCGTGTCGTTCAAGCGAAATGCGCTCGTCGGCCCACAAATGGCTGGTTATCCGAACACGCGATTCTATTCGTCCTTGTCAGCAGCGTCGGGATCCGGAGCTGGCGCGAATCGAATTGCGGTCGATGCTGCGACGAAGGGTGTTGCGATTCCGTGAGCATTCGCTAACGAACGGCGCAAACAGACGAATTGAATCAAGAGGCCTCGCTTTAGAGCGGGGCTTTTTGTCATGCGTAGGAAGTGTACACCGGTGCGAATCTCGTTCTGTACGAAGATCTGACGGCGACGTGTCGAAAATCACGAGATTGATGAGATGTACACCCTAGTTTGGTACGAACCTCCTACCTACGTTGCCGCGTCCTTAAGACAGTCGCGAACGTTTACAGGAAATCGTGACTGATTTTCGGGCAAATAGTCTTTCCCTCGTAGTTTCCCCACCGCAGGTCGGCAGGATCGCTTCGCGCCGCGACGGCGTTTGACGCGACAAAGGCAAATCCGTTGAAAAGCGGAGACGCAAAGCCCCGAGGCTAATGCACGCAGATGTGTGCGATGCCAGTCGAGCCGCCGAACGCTATCCGTCTTGGAGGACAGAAGCATGATGCATGTGCCGACGTTTCGGCGCTTTCTGCACGTTGCCCCGTTGTGTGTCATCACTCTCGCTGCGTGCGAGTCGGGCGAAATCTCTCAATCAAATCCGGAGCGCCTTGCGACGAAGGAGGTGTCGCAAGTCCAAAGCGCTTCCTTGTCACTCGCAGTCGGTGATACTGCGAATCTCGCGAACGTAAGCCGGTTGGCTATGTGGGCCAATCGAGACGGCTTCCCTATGACCTGGGTAAGCCAGAACCCGACGGTCGCTTCGGTTTCGAGCACCGGGAAGCTCACAGCAAGAGCTGCAGGTTCGACGCGCATCATCGTAGCAGCCAAGACGTACAGGGACACGCTGCCGATTACCGTTTCCGCGGCTGGAACACAGCAAGTCGTCGTTGTCACGCCGTCAACGAGCACCTTGAACGTCGGACAGACAGTCGCACTTGTCGCGACGCTCAAGGATGCTTCTGGAAAAGTTGTCGTTGGCGCTCCGTTCACCTGGTCTTCGACGAATTCGGCGATCGCCTCTGTCACCTCGTCGGGCTCGACGAGCGCAGTCGCGAGTGGATCAACAACCATCTCCGCTACATCCGGTGGCGTGAAGGGCTCGGCGAGCATCACCGTGCTGTCGCAGGCGCCGACACCACCACCACCGCCGCCATCAACGACCGTCACACTGCCTACAGCGCCGCAGCTACTCGCCTTCGCTTATCCGGCGAGAACGGGCGTCAGCTTGTATGTGAAGCAGGGCGACAATCTCCAGAACGTGCTCAATTCGGCAAAGCGCGGCGACGAAATCGTACTCCAAGCAGGTGCAACGTTCACGGGAAACTTCGTTCTTCCCGCCAAGGCCGGAACAGCGAACAACGGATGGATCACGATCCGATCGGACAAGCTTTCGTCGCTCCCGATGTCCGGAACACGCGTGACGCCGGCGTACGCCTCCTCAATGCCCAAGATCATCACGCCGAACGTCACCCCAGCGATGATGACAGCGCTTACGGCCAGCGGTTGGTGGATCGCAGGTGTCGAGTTCATGGTGTCGCCATCGGTGACTGTGCCGCAGTACGGGGTTGTTCGCTTGGGCGACGGCAGTTCACTGCAGAATGACCTCACGAAGGTCGCGTCGGATTTGGTTCTCGATCGCGTCTACATCCACGCGCAGGGCAATCAGAACACCTCTCGCTGTGTCGAACTGAATTCGGCGCGCACCGCGATCCAGGACAGCTATCTCGCGGATTGCCACGCAAACGGGTATGACTCGCAAGCCATTCTCGGATGGAATGGCCCCGGCCCGTTCAAGATCGTGAACAACACGCTGTATGGCTCTGGCGAGAACGTGATGTTCGGAGGGGCCGATCCCACAATCCCCAATCTGGTTCCAAGCGACATCGAGATTCGGCGCAACTACATCTACACGCCGTCGGGATGGAAAGGCGTGTGGACGAAGAAGAATCTGCTCGAGCTGAAGAACGCTCAGCGTATGGTCATCCAAGACAACGTCTTTGATGGCTCGTGGTCGGATGCGCAAAATGGCTATGCGATCACCATGAAGTCGACGAACCAGAGCGGCCGCTGCACCTGGTGTGTTGTCAGAGACATCACCATCCGGGGCAACATCATTCGCAATGCCGGCTCAGGTTTCGGATTGTCCGCGCAAGATCCCGGAACCGTTGGCGGACCACTCGCACGCGTGCTGATCGAGCAGAACGTAATGGAAAACATCAACCTCGGCGCGTACAACGGCGAAGGGCGTCTCGTCTACCTGATGAACAATCCGCGTGACGTCACGATTCGGTCGAACACGATGACGTCGACCGGCACCGTGAGACAGTTCCTGCTGCTCGATGCGCCGCCTGCTGTTACGAACCTCGCGTACGAGAACAACCTTGTGTCGTACGGCTCGTACGGGTTGTTCAACACTCAATATGGAATCGGCCAAGTCGCGCTGAAGGCAGTTGCCGGTGTCGCCTCGTTCAAGAATGTGGAGATGATCGGCCCGTATCAGGCAGGTTATCCCAACGGGGCGTTCGCGTCCTCTCTGAGCGCGGCACTCGTTACGGGCCTGGGCGCAAGCATGAACACCGTACTGACGACGACGTCGGGTATCATCATCCCGTAGCGTCGCGCAGAAATTTCTCGATCGTTGAACAAAAGGCGTCCGAAAGGGCGCCTTTTTGTCGTTAGGTCTCAACGCCAACCACACGCTCGCCGACTACCCTGGCGCCCAGTCGGTCCACTGCGCGCGCCGGCGTGCGAACTCGCGCGCTGTTGCAGAATGCAACGCTACGTGCGATCCGCGACGCTCGTGAGGGACTGCGCCGCACCGACGTATTGTGACCCCGATCGCCTTCTCGAATTGCATAAAGCCAATGAAATGAATGAGTTGCGAAATTTTGGACGATGCGTCGATTAGCTGAGCCGGGATCAGACCCCGCTCTGTAGGCACCTCGCACTCCTCCAAGTCGGAGGACGCGACAAGGGCACACCGGATCGAAAGGCCGGGCCGCAAAGCTACGAGGCTAAAGCGCGAGAACATCGCGCCACGCTTGTCGGGCCGCCGAACGTTTCTCGTTTGGAGGATGCATGCTTCACAGTCGTTCGCTCGTAAGGACTCTGCTCTGTGCTTCCATGAGTCTTGCCGGCGCCGCTTGTTCGAGCTCTGACTCGGCTGGTGTATCGACCCCCCCGTCTCAGATCCCTGATGTTCTACACATTGCCATCACGCCACAACTCGACTCCGCGCTGCTCGGTACGAGCAAGGAGCTTCATGCTACCGTCGTCGACCAAACTGGCGCGACCAGAAACACCGCAATCAGCTGGACCAGCTCCAACCCCGCGGTCGCTTCTCTCAGCGGCAGCACGCTAACAGCTCTGGCTCCGGGCGAGACCAAGATCTTCGCGCGCGCCGGCAACGCGGTGGACAGCGCGCGCATCGTGATCTACGAGGCCAACTTCCGACTTCAAATCTCGCCGAGTGCTGTCGCCGCTTCTCTCGGCGACACGGTGTCGTTTGAGGCAACGGTTGTCGCCGAGGATGGCACGAAGACGACCACGGCGCCCGTGAACTGGGAGATCTCTGACACGTCGTCCGCCAAGCTTGTCGGCTCAGGCGCGCTCGCCACGCTCTCAGAGGGTGACGTGCAAGTGTCTGCAAGCCTTGGTGGCGTCACGGCGTATTCGTCGGTGAACATCAAGCTGGCGCCGGTCGCTTCGGTTACTCTCGCGCCAACGACCATTTCTACCGCCGTAGGCACCGTCACTCGGCTCGTCGCAACGTTGCGCGATGGCAAAGGACGCGTACTCGATCGCCCGGTTACGTGGGCCTCGCTGAACGCCGCCGTCGCGACTGTCAACAACCAGGGAAATGTCACGGCCGTTGCGGCTGGCGGTACCGTTATCACCGCGACCGCCGAGGGGCGTAGCGCGTCGGCGACCATCAACGTCTCGTCTACGCCGGCAACATCGGTCGCCCTCTCGCTTCCGCGCGATTCGATGGCGGTCAGCAACACGATGCAGGCATCGGCGACTCCACTCGACGCGAATGGCAAGCCGATGACCGGGCGCACGTTGGCCTGGCAGTCTTCCAACCCCGCGGTTGCAACGATCAATAGCTCGGGTTCGATCACGGCGCTGGTCGCCGGTCAAACCAAGATCTCCGTGATCTGCGACGGCATCGTCACAACTCGCACGCTGACCGTCATCTCTCCAACCGCAACAACTCTCGTTCTCACACCGAACTCCGTCGACGTCCTGGTCGGCGCTTCGAGTCAGCTAAGTGCAGAGGTTCGCGACCAGCTGGGCAACATCCTGAAGCCGAAGACCCTCACGTGGTCGAGCGCCAACACCGGTGTGGTCTCCGTGAGTTCGACCGGTGCGGTGACGGGCGTGTCGTTAGGCTCGGCGAACGTGACAGTGTCGACCGGCGGCTTGACCGCAAGCGGAACCGTCAATGTTCGCAATGTCCCTGTTGCGAATGTGAGCGTCACGCCCGCCACCACCGGCGTGGTGGCCGGAAAGAGCGTTGCGCTCACCGTCACTTCGACCGACGCCTCAGGCGCCGTACTGACCAATCGCGTCGCAACGTTCGCGTCATCGGACGTGAATGTGGCCTCGGTTGATGCGTCTGGACTCGTGACGGGAGTTGCGAAAGGAACAGCAACGATCAGCGTCACTGTGGAAGGAAAGGTTGCGACTGTCGTCGTCACCGTCCTACCGGGAACGATCGCGCCAGTCGCGACCGTGACATTCACTCTGAATTCCTCGGTTCTCAATCCACGGGAGACCACTGCGTCTGTCGCGGAAAGCTACGACGCAAATGGGAATCGTCTCGACCGCGCGTTTTCATACGCGAGCCTGAATCCGAATGTCGCGACGATCGATTCACGCGGCGTGATAACGGCAATCGCATCCGGAACCGTCTCTCTCTCCGTCACCGCAGAGGGAGTTACCGCCTATGCATCGCTGACCGTTGCGACACAGGCGCCAGTCCCGGTGGCGAACGTGATCGTCACAACGCCTAAATCACAGATGCAGGTCGGAGACTCGGCGCAGCTCTCCGTCGTGCTCAAGGATGCAAGCGGTAACGTTCTTACCGGCCGCACGATCGCGTTCAATTCTTCAAGTTCGATGGTTGCGCCGGTGACCACGCGAGGCTTGGTCCACGCCGGTTCAGTTGGAAATGCGACGGTCTCGGCGAGCAGTGAGGGAGTTTCGTCAGGCGTCGCGCTCTCAGTCGCATCGACGCCCGTGGCGCCGGCACCGGTGGCGACGGTGTCTGTCGCGCTGAACTCGTCATCGCTGAACGTTGGAGAGGCGACGCAAGCGACAGCGACACTCCGTGACTCCGCCGGCAACATCCTGACGGGGCGTACGATGGTCTGGAGTTCGTCGAATACCGCAACGGCCACGGTGTCACAGAGCGGATATGTAACGGCGGTAGGCGCCGGGTCTGCGACAATCAGCGTTACGAGCGAGGGAGTAGTTGGTAGCGCCGCACTCACCAGCAGCTCAGCACCGATCGTCGTGGCGTCGGTTCAAGTCACCCTCGCAAAGACTTCGATCAGCGTTGGACAGAGCGTGCAAGCGAACGCGGTGGCGAAGGATGCTTCGGGGAACGTACTGACGGTGCCCATCAGCTGGACGGTCAGTGGAAGCAGCGGTGTAGCGGTCATTGGCTCGTCCAACGGAGCGACGGCGAGCGTGAATGGAACGTCGGCTGGATCGGTCGCGATTGTCGCTACATCGGGAAGCGTGACCGGTTCGTCTTCGCTATCGGTGGTTGCGGTTCCGGTCACGAGCTCTCCAGTTGCGCTCCCCGCCGCGCCGACGCTGCTCAACTTCAGTTATCCCACGGTCACTGGCAAGCAATGGATAGTTAGTGCTGGTGCCGATCTTCAGACGGCGTTGAACAATGCGCAGCGCGGTGACGAAGTCGTCATCCAGGCGGGCGCCACCTTCACCGGCAACTATGTGCTTCCGGCCAAGGCCGGCACCGCCGCAAACGGGTGGATTCTCGTCCGCTCCTCTGCGTCCGCGCAGCTTCCGGCGATGGGGAATCGCGTTGGACCGGCGAACGCTGGCCTGATGCCGAAAATCATCTCGCCTAACTCTGATGCAGCGATCAAGACCGCGCTCACGGCAAGCGGCTGGTGGCTGAGTGGGCTTGAGATCTCCATCGTCCCGACGCTGACGACGAATTACGGAATCGTGTACCTGGGCGATGGTGGATCGGCGCAGAACTCGCTGTCGAAAGTCGCGTCAGACCTCGTGCTCGATCGCGACTACATTCACGCGTCGCCCACGACCCCAACGAGCCGTTGCGTTGCGTTGAACTCGATGCGGACAGCCATTCAGGATAGCTATCTGATGGACTGTCACGGCAAGGGATTCGACTCGCAGGCAATTCTCGGGTGGAACGGCCCGGGTCCGTACAAGATTGTCAACAACATGCTGGCTGGCGCGGGCGAGAACGTCATGTTCGGCGGCGCCGACCCAAACATTGCTGGCCTGATTCCGAGCGACATCGAGATTCGCCGCAACTATGTCTATTCGCCGCTCTCATGGAAGACGACGTGGACGAAGAAGAATCTGATGGAGCTGAAGAACGCGCAACGACTGATCGTCGAAGGCAACGTCTTTGATGGGTCGTGGGCCGACGCGCAAGTAGGTTTTGCTATCACCATGAAGAGCACGAATCAGAGCGGTGGCTGCACGTGGTGTTTTGTCGGCGATGTCACGGTACGAAATAACATCGTGCGCAACTCCGGATCGGCGTTTGGACTGTCAGCCAAAGACCCTGGCGTTGTTGGCGGTTTGACGAATCGCATTCTCATCGAGCAGAACATCGTCGAGAACATCAACGTTGGCGGATACGCGGGCGACGGACGGTTTGTGAGCCTTCAAAACGACCTGCAGAACGTGACCATTCGTGGCAACAGCATGTCGTCGACCGGTGTCGTCAAGCAGTTCTTGATCCTTGACACTACGCCTGCTGCGACCGGACTCGTCTACGAAAACAATGTGGCGGCCATCGGCGCCTATGGGTTGTTCAACACGACGTACGGAATAGGAGAGGTGGCACTCAAGGCGGTGAACGGTACGGTGTCATTCAAGAATGTCGTGCTCATCGGGCCCTCGACGTCCGGATATCCGAACGCGCGATTTGTCTCTGACCTGACGACCGCAACGGCGACGGGGGTCGGGGCGAACATGTCGGCGGTGCAATCTGCCACGAGCGGAGTAGCGGTCCCCTGATGCACGACGATCGTGCTTGGCAAGCCTAAAGAAGAAAGGAGGCGCGGAACCCGGTTCCGCGCCTCCTTTCTTTGGCCCACCACCACGATGTCAGCGCGCCGAGGCGTATCGCATCGCGATGTTGTTGTCTGCCTAACGATTCGTTAGGCGCGGGTCACTCCACCGCCGTCATCGCGCTGCTGCGGTCGCGTTTCGAACGGAGGGCGTCCAACCAATCGGATATACGATTGGTTGTTGGGTCTCTGGAATTGTCACCAACTCCTCCGCGGGGCCCTCTCCCAAGGCTCCCTCGACTCGCACGTCGCGTGCGTCGAACGAGGTGATGGGCCATTCAAAACGATCGAAGGCGTGATGCACGATGGGAATCAGCGCCGGATCGTAGCCGAGTAACAACGCGCCGACAAAATCCATCGATGCCGCGTTGTCGGCCGCGAGCACCAGTCCCATTTCCAACGGCTCTGCTGCAAGCGGTCCGTCACCTTGACCCGCAACAACGGCGTCCACGACATGAACAACGCGTCGCTGCATCGCGCTCGCGAGCGTCTGGTCTGTCTTTCCGTACAGGAGAATTCGATTGAGATCGAGGCATGTACGCCAAATCGTATCGTTGCCCGACCACGCGCCTTCGACGCCGACCTCGTCTCCCCGCTCGTGCAGCACGCGCTCAAGGGCGCGTTTGCCGACGCGCCAAGCCTGCCTCGCCGCTGTGGAGCGTGTGGTGTTGGCGCGATCGAAGACGTACTCGAGCGCGCGCTTGAAGGGATCAGCGCCCGGATAACAGTCCCCACCGCTCTCGGATCCGCCTAACCGGTGATGCGGCAGGAACTCCTTGTTGCCGTTGATCCCGATGAGGTTCTTGAGCGCGCAGGTGACGCCAGCCTTCTTGTGCGTCTTGAGCTTCGGCATGTTGACGACAAGATCGGCGTCGATAATGTCGCGCGCGACGAGGTAGAGATGCCGCCCTTTCGAGTGCGTCCGCGCCATCTCGTTAGGCGGATACATCGTCACGCGGAATCGTCCGTCACCAGATATCGGTTCGAGCAACGATCGCCCCCCAAGATCGAACAGCACGAATCGATCGAGCGGAACGAGTCCTTCCTGCTCGACCTTCACGCCCGAGACTTCGCGCGATTTGGTTCGACGATAGTCGCGCGGGCCCTGGAAACGAGGATCGCGAGCTGCAAGTTCCGTCGCCCACGCGCCGACGCCGCTCAGCTCCATCAGCCGCTCGAAATTGCACTCCTGAAGCGGCGCATCACCCAATGTCACCGTTGCAACGTTGGTACGAAGCAACGCCTCGACCACGGCGCGAATCAGCGAGCCATGCGTGACCAGCGGCTCGAGTCCGTACGGCGCCTTGTTTTCGTCGAGCACCCAGTTCGGCTTCACGACGACGTGACCGTTGGCTGGAGCGATCGCGGAGAATGGTGACTCTGCGTCGTCGCTCGCTCCCCACCCCATTCGCTTGGCGAGTGCACGAAGTGTCTGGTCGGCGACACGGCTGTCGGCGTACAGCGCGCGCGTGGCGCGCTCGAGGGCGACTGTCTGTGGACGACTCATCGCGTTAGGCTCTCACGAGGGTCGCGCTCCGCTCCCGGTACGAGCGACACCACCGGGCGCCATTTGTTCGCGCGTGTACGAGGTACCGCATCGACACGCGTCAGCTGCAACGGCAGCCCGGGAAGATTCTGACGGAGCACGCTGACAATCTGATCCGCGGACTCCTGGCGAAGTTCCCCGTTCGGTACCACGAGGACATCGACCGAGTAATCCTCGTTCTGCCTGATCTGAAACTCGCGCAGCGGAAAATCCTTCATCAGATGTGGAATGCCGATCCCGTGGAGCCAGCGTCCATCGGGAAGGCGCAACTTGTCGAGTGTGCGACCCAGTACTTCGTGCAGCACGAACGCCGGCTGCCCAGGACGCGCGTCTTCGTTGAAGCGTCCGACATCCCCCATTCGATAGCGCAGCATGGGCATGGCGTCGGCATGAAGTTTCGTGAGCAGGATGTCGGCGTCCGTTGCAGCAAACGCCGGTTCTACGAAGGCATTCGCGAAATCGATCGTGAAGTCGAGGTTACGCCTTGGATCAAGCTGCATGGCGATTAACCCGGCCTCGCGACTTCCGTATTGCTCATGCACGGGAGCTGCAAACGCCGCTTCGACGCGCTCGCGCTGATGACTCCAGAGCTTTTCGCCGCCAGTGATGATCCGCCCTGACGGGTAATCGGCCTTCAGTCCCCGCTCCAATAACACGCCGGCCAAACTATCCAAAGCGCTTGCATACGACGTTAGGCAGGCGGGACGATAGCGCTGCATGTCCTCGTGGTAGCGCAGCAGCAGCTCGGGCGAAAGGCGAAAACAATCGTACCAGCGTCGATTGGTCAGCGTATCGCGAACACGTTCGCGCCACTGGGTGCGCTCCTTCTGGTCGATATGGTGCCCCCAGAGGTACGCCACACGGACACCTCGAGGAACTCCGAGATACTCGAGAAAGAATTCCTGACCACTCAGTCGCCAGCCGCGCTCCTCAGGACCACTCACGTACTGCAGCGGCGTTCCAGTCGATCCCCCCGTTCCGTCCAGACGACGCTCCGCCGCATTGACCTCTGCGTTCAGCATCTCCTGCATGTGAGCGGCAACATCCGCGCGCTCAAGCACGGGTAGCTGTGCGTAGTCCTCAAAAGTGAAATCGCTCTCGGCGTCGAATCCGATGGAGCGAAATCGCTCGCGATAGAATGAACTGGTTCGCGCTGCCGACCGCACGACCGCCCGCAGCCGACGAAGCGACCACTCACGTTTCTGTTCGTCGCTCCACGACTGCGCTTCACGTCTGAACGTTATTCCGTCATCAAAGCAGCGCTGTCCGGCGGCTGTCGACGGGCGAAGCTTGCGAGCCGTATCGATCGCCGTCACCACTCCGCGACCGAAAGAATCGACCAGCGTCATGTCTGTCCCTTCGGTCGCCTCACGCCCGTGGGCGTAAGGATTGTTGCTCAAACACCTGGGCATCTTGATTCGCCAGTGATGTCAACGCGATGAGCGTAATCACGTGGAGATAGATGAACGGAATCTGCGCGAACGTGCCGAACATCGCGCACACCCCGTATGCCAGGAGCGCAAGCATCAACAGCTTCAACTGTGCCGCATAGTCCGGTCGAAAGCGCCGGATTCGCCGCTGGGCTTTGATCGCCTGCGACACCGTCACCCAAATCATTCCCATGTACAAGCCGAATCCAAGAATTCCTGTTTCGGCTAAGAGCGTCAGGTAGGTGTTGTGGGCGTCTCGTTCTCCGCCAGCGAGCGACTTGAACTGGGACCTCCGCGCGAACGCACCATGCGCATTGGGATATCCCGCCCAGCCCACGCCAGTCACGGGGAATGACTTCGTCACCGAGACCGCGACTCGCATGATCTCGAGCCGCTGCTCTGCCGATTGATCGTCGCCCGCGTTTTCCAGATTACCGCTCTCCGTCGCTTTTCGGAGATTGCTCAACCTGCTCCATACGCTTGATGGCGCGAAAATGGCGACGACCGCGCCCGCGCTCGCGATGAGAATCAGCGATTTCATCCGACCCTTGCCCTGGATCAAAATGCTGAAGGCGACGGCGACGCCTAACGCGAGAATGGCGCCTCGCGATTGTGTGGCGAAGATCGTCAACGGGACCACGATCGTTCCCGCGAGCGCCAGCATGCGGATCGTCTTGTTCTTTTCCGTCAGGAACATCGAGGCCGCCACGGCGAGCGGGAACAGCATGAGCGCGCCGAAGTCGTTCGGATTCTCGAAGATGTTATTCCACGCCACTCGCCCCTGCGTTGCCGAGTGGTAGATGAATGAATTGAAAAGCGCGCCCCTAATCGGGAAAAGCGCAAAGATGCCGATGTAGACAAACAGGAAGAATCGAACGCGCGCGCGATCGGTCAGAACCGCGAAACCGATGAACGACACGATCACCAGCTTCGAGAGATCCTGCAGCGGAATCCAGTTGTACGACGAGAACTGCGTGGACTTGTACGTCACCGCGACGAGCACGAAAAAGCCGAGCAGAAATGCCAGCGGCTTCGGCATCCGAACGCGCTCTTTGTTGCTCGACATCACGCCAATGATCGCCGCGATCATCGCCGCTTGCCCAAGCGGAAGGATGTACGAGCTGATGACGATGATGTAGACGAGGAACGCGACGTAGGCGAAGGAGAACTGGACCCCCTGCCACGGCCACTTCAGGCTCTCCTCGATGTTGTAGGCGCTTGGTACGAGCGTCGCCGTCGCCGTGGGCGCCCGCCTCCCCCGAGACCGCGACGCCTGCGGATAGGCAGCGGCCGGGCTCTCGGCAAACTGTTCGGGCTGCGCCGTAGCCGCGTTCCCAACACGCCATTGTCTTGTGCGCCACCCGGCCTGCCCGCTGCTTGCCATCCAAGTCCTCAAGAACGCGATGTGTTTCGGTGATCTTTTGGTGGACGTCCCGATCCCGATCTCGCAACGCCTGCACAGTGCAAGTTACACGCTCAGACTGGGAATTCTCCCCCGAAAATTCACCCCTTTTACCAGCAGCAGACCCACGGCGTAGACGGCACCTCCCAGTGGGATGGAAACCCATAATTGCGTCGGCGCGACCACCAGCAGAGCCGCTCCCATCGCGGCAGTCGCGACGGTGGCCTTGAGCAGCCGTGTGACGTGCAGCAGGGGATACCCCGCCTGCCGAGCTGCGTGCGTCGCCAGGGCGAGCCTGATGAACTCGGTGGCAACAGTGGCCGCCGCTGCTCCTACCAGTCCGTAAGTGGGAACAGCCGCCACCACGAGTATGACGTTGCTCACCGCCGTGACCGCATTCACCCGCAGGAGCGCCTTTTCTTCGCCTGCGGCAATAAGCGCCACAACCGGCAACTCGCGAAGTGCGGCGAGCGGAATGGTCCAGGACAGCCACTGCAGCGCGAGCACACCGGGCGTGTAGGCTGGCCCAAAGATCTGGGCGATGATCTGGTGCGAGACGTACCACGCCCCCACGCCCACGGGGAGCGCCAACGCAAAGCCCTGTGCCGTTGCCGTTTCGAAGAGGGAATTGCGTGCCGCTTTCTCCTCATGAAGTCGCGCCAGGTTCGGCAGGACCGTGTGGGCGAAGGCAACGATCAGGTTCGCCGCGAATGAAATCAGCGTGTAGGCGGCGGCGTAGTACCCAGCGGCCTCCGCGCCACTCTTCACGCGCAGAAAAATCAGGTCGAAGTTGAACAGGATGAGACCTAAAAGAGTGAAGCCGACCAGATGCCGCGCCCTCGAGAAAATCGGCGCCGCGTCCGATGGAGCCCAGCGCCACGGTAGGCGCACGCCGACGCGTCCCAACGACACGAGCATCACGAGCGACGTGATGGCAGCGCCAACAAACTGGGCGAGTGGCACCTCGCCGACGTCACCAGCCGAGCGCACGAGGATGATGATGAGGATCAGTGCCACGAGCTCGCCGACTGTGCGGGCGACCGCAACGCTTCCCGCGTGTTCGAGCCCGATGTGTATCCAGCGTGTGCTCAGGCCCGCGGCAAGTAGCGCCAGTGACGAACTTGCCAGCACCGCCCCATCCGGCTGTGGAAGAATCGTTAGGCCGACCGCGATGACAACGACCGTGAGCGCGAGGGCCACGAGAAAGCGCACCGACAGGACGGGTGCGGCGATGCGCACGGCATCCTCGCCATTCTGTGCCCGCGCGATGGCCGGCACGCCGACCAGCTCGATGCCGGCGTCCGCCAGCTGCACGAGGTACAACATCACGCCCATCGCAACGCCAACGATGCCGTACAGCGTCGGCGAGAGGGTGCGAGCGAGGTACACGGTGCCGGCGAAGGAAAGAATGCGAGCTGCGGCCTCGCCACCGCCTAACGCCATGAAGCGCGCGCCGATTCCGCGCGACACGATCAGGAGTAGCCGCGGGCCGCGAGGCGCCGGCGAATCTCTTCTTCCTGCTGCGCTCTCCGCTCGTCCTGCGCCGAGGGAATGATCCCCCGCGCCTCGAGCTGTGCGATGACGCGCGCGGCCCCGGCTTCCGCGCTTTCGCGGTCGCTGCGCACGTGCACCTCGGGATGCTCCGGCGCCTCGTATGGCGCGTTCACTCCCGTGAACTCTTCGATCTCACCGCGCCGGGCTCGGATGTACAATCCGTCGTCGTCGCGCGCTTCGGCCACTTCGACGGGACATTCGACATACACTTCGACGAATTCCGTCACGTTGCGGCGTACCTCGTCGCGCGTGGAACGGTACGGCGAGACCGCGGCGCAAATGGCGATCACTCCGTTGCGCGACAACAGCTTGGCGACGAAGCCGATACGGCGGACGTTCTCTTCGCGATCCTCGCGCGAGAAGCCTAAGCCGCGAGAGAGACTCTCGCGCACCTCGGCGCCATCGAGGAGCTCAGTGGCGTGTCCTCGATCGAGCAGCTGACGATGCGCCAGACGCGCGATGGACGACTTCCCCGAGGATGGAAGTCCCGTGAGCCAGATGACCGCTCCCGTGTGTGCTTTCACCGCGATCCTCTGTGCACGTTCGTTCAGTAGATCCCCAGGTACGGCCACCAGACGCGCGCCACCAACAGAACGATAAGAATCGAACCAATCGTCATCAACACGCCCGCCTTCACGACATCCATCATCCGAAGATAGCCGCTGGCGAAGACAATCGTGTTCGGGGCTGAGCTGAAGGGAAGGGCGAAATCGAGTCCTGCGCCGATCGACGTCGAGAGGGTCAGCGCCACAGGTGAAACGCCTAACGTGCGTCCGAGCGTGAAGGCAAGCGGCAGCATGACGGCGACGGCCGCCGCATTGCTCATGAACTCCGACAACAACAGCGACCCCACGAGGACCAGTGCGATCGCGAGGAACGGGGGAAAGCTGGCGCCACCGATGTAGCGCTCCACGATCCATCGCGCTGCGCCGGTTTTGTCGATAACCACACCGAGCGCGATCGCGCCGCCGTACATCAAGACGATATTCCAGTAGATGCGACGCTCCGCCGTCTCCCAGGAAATGGCACCTGTCGCAAAGAGCGCCGTCGCGCCTAACAAGGAGATGATTGCCAGATCGATTTTGTCGCCAAGTAGGATCCACGTGAGAATCGTCAGGCTCGCGATGAGCGCAACTTTCCACTCGCGCGATCGGAGCCTCCCCATCTCCGAGACTTGCTGCTCCAACATCTCGCGCGCCGCGCCAAAGTTCACCGCTTCCTTCTTGAATACGAGCCCGATGGCCAGCGGTGCGATCGCAACGCCCAGAATCACCATGGGAAGCGCCGCCGCCATCCACGCACCGAACGAGATCGATCGTCCAAAGGACTGGTGCAGCATTCCCAGTGCGAGCGCCGCGCGCGTGCTGCCGAGGAACGACGCATTCGACCCGACCATGGCTCCCCAGCCTAACGAGAGGAAGAGGGTGCGCGCGTAGTTGCTCTGCAACGGCTTCAGTCGCAACGCTTGCGCCACTTCCATCGCGACCGGGAAGAGCATCGCCGTAGTCGCCTGGTTAGGCATCCACAACGTACCGAAAGCCGAGGCGAGCAACATCCCGTTGGCAAAGGCGTACGGCGAATTCTCGAACCGTCGGAGAAAGAGAAGGGCACAGCGTTTACTCAACCCGCTGTCGACGAGCGCCCCGCCGAGGATGAACACTCCAATCAGGAAAAAGACGGCCGAGCTTCCGAAGGCCGCGAACGCATCGTTAGGCTTCAGCGCCCCGCTCACGCCTAACAACGCCACACTGAGCAACCCCGTCACGCCAAAGGGGACGGCATTCGTCACCCAAAGGGTCGTGCAAAGCAAGAAGATCGAGAGCGCTCGCTGGCCGGCGACGGTGAGTCCAGCCGGGAGTGGCGCGAAGAAGATCCAGGCGGAGAGCGCGAGTCCAATCCCGAGGAGTGCGCGCTGACCCCACACGGCCCACCATACACTTTCCGATTCGGGCGGAGGGGATAGTGGACGTTCAGCCTTCCTTCGATCCTCCGGCCAACGGAACGGCGCGTCCGCACTTCGCCGGTCGGTCGGAACGTCTGGTGGGAGGGAAGTCATGCTGAATGCGAGACGTCGTCGGGAGGAGAAAGCAGTGTTTTCAGTGTTGCGTGGCGCGCCGCGCGATGGCGTCGTGCAGCCGTTCGACAAAGACGTACGGAAGACGAATCTGTCCCATCAACCGTCCCTCGTTCATCGAGCCGTGGTCGTCCGAGCCCCCCGTGACGAGCAGCGCGTGGCGCGACGCCGTCTGGGCAAAGTGCTGCGTTTGTTCCGCGTTGTGCTGCGGATAATAGACTTCGATCCCATCCAGCCCCGCCGCCACCAGCTCCGCGATGTCTCTGTCGCTCAACCCCGTGCGTCCCGGGTGGGCCGCTACGGCAACACCTTGTGCGTCGTGAATCGCCCGAATTGCATCTGGCGGTGAGACCTTCACGCGCTGCACGTAACAGCGTCCGCCGTCGAGGATGTAGTCGGGAGTGAACGCCGACGCGACGTTGGGAACGATCCCGGCCTCCACCATCGCCCTGGCCACATGCGGGCGTCCGATGTTCTCCGTGCTCCCGGCTATTTCAACCACACGATCGAATGAGACCGGATAGCCGCATGCGTTGAGTCGTTCCACCATTCCCCAGGCACGGGCAAAGCGTCCATCGCGCAGCGAATGCAGGAGGTGCCCAAAGCGCGCGTCACCTAACGATACGCCATAGGCCAGTATGTCGACCTGTCGTTCGTTGCCATCGAGCGTCGAGATCTCGCACGCCGGAATGAGCTCCATGCCGAACGACCTGGCGGCTTCCATCGCTTCGGGCACCCCGCCAAGGGTGTCGTGATCCGTGAGGGCGATGGTGGCAAAGCCCGCGGCGTGAGCGCGACGCACGACCTCCGACGGCGCGTCTGAACCGTCGGAGGCGGAGGAGTGCAGTTGCAGATCGGCGTAACGCGCCGAGTCGTCGTACGACACCTAACTCGCCGCTGCCGTAGCGTAGGCGTCGATGAGAATGCGCGCCAATTCGGGACGCGTGAATTCCGGCGGCGGAAGCTCGCCCGCCGTCAGCATCTCACGCACCTTGGTACCACTGAGAATCACGTGGTGTGTCTTGTCGTGCGGACACGTACGCGTCGACGCCATGTTGCCACACGTGGCGCAGTAGAACGTGTGCTCGAACTTGAACGGCGTGATGCCCAACTCGTTCAACGGGAACGTGTCGATGAGTTTCTGCGCGTCGTACGAGCCGTAGTAGTTGCCAACACCGGCGTGGTCGCGCCCGACGATGAAATGGGTGCAGCCGTAGTTCTTCCGGGCGATGGCGTGCCACAACGCCTCGCGCGGCCCGGCATAGCGCATTGCGGCTGGAAAGACCGCCAGCATCGCGCGCGACTTCGGATAGTAGTGCTCGAGAATCGCCTCGTACGTCTTCATGCGCGTCTCTGCTGGTACGTCGTCCGACTTGGTCGCACCAACCAGCGGATGCAGCATGAGACCATCGACGGATTCCATCGCCACCTTCTGCAGGTACTCATGGGCGCGATGAACAGGGTTCCGCGTCTGGAATCCGACGACCGTCTTCCATCCGAGTTCGTCGAAGCGTTGGCGCGTCTCGATCGGCGTTAGGCGATAGTCGTTGAAGTTGGCGTGCGTCGGACGATTGATGACCTGCACCGGGCCGCCTAACAACTTCTCCCCCTGCGCCATCAGGCGCGCGACACCGGGGTGCGCCGTCTCCGTCGTCCCGAAGCACTTCTGCGCTTCGCGCGCCTTGTCATACCCATAGATGTCGGTGACCTGCATGATGCCCATGAGCGAGCCGTCAGGTGCATCGAGCGCGACTTCGTCGCCCAACTTGATGGAGGCCGCTTCTTCAGCAGTCACCGCCTTCGTCACCGGAAGCGCCCAGACCAGACCGTCGGACAACCGCATCGATTCGACGACCGTGTCGTAATCGGCCTTCCGCATGAAGCCCGTGAGCGGAGAAAGTGCGCCGTATCCGATCATCTCGAGATCGCTGGCTTCGCGCTCGTCGAGCGAGAGGTGACGCAGCGACTTTGCATGAGCGATTGCCTCGTCGCGACGGGCACCGGTGAGCTCGCGGTTCACGAGCACGCCGCCGTGCGGCACGCTCGGTCCAGGAACCTGCTTGCCTTGTTCCACCAGCCGCGCGCGCGCCGCCGCATCGCCAGCTGCAAATCCGGCCGAGATGTATCCGCGCTCTTCGAGCAGTCGCATGACCCGCTGCGCGCTCTCCTCGATCGACTCCTTGTCCGTTTCGAGTACCAACTCGGGTGCCGTCGGCTCCTCATACGGATCGTTCACGCCCGTGAAGCCCTGGATCTCTCCGGCCATCGCCTTCTTGTACATCCCCTTCACGTCTCGCTCGACCAATACCTCGAGCGGCGTCTTCACGTAGATCTCGAGGAAGTCGCCAATCTCGGTGCGCGCGTTGTCGCGCATGCGCTTGTACGGCGAGATAAAGCACGAAAGAACGATGACGCCATTTCGTGTGAGCACCTGCGACACGAAGGTCACGCGCTCGATGTTCTTGTCGCGATCTTCCTTCGAAAAACCCAGGTCACGGCAAAGGGTCTGGCGGACGACATCTCCGTCGAGGCGCTCCGACAGGATGTGGCGCTCCCGCAGCAACTCATGCACGCGGCGCGCGACGGTGGTCTTTCCGGAACCGGAGAGCCCGGTGAACCAGACGGTAACTCCTTTGCTCATTGTGTGTCCTGTACGTTGTTAAGTGGTCTTGGGAGAACGCGGTACACGCAGGACCGCGCCTTATATCTCCCTAGTGCAATACCATTGCCTCGTCAGCAAAATTAGCGAATGCACACGCAGGATTTTTCCTTTGGTATTGGTAATCGTTTAGGAAACGCGATCGTTTGCGATTCGTCACGAACGTGGAGAGTTGCGGAGCGATCGACCTCGTAGGCTTGTGAATGGAAGCAACGCCACTCGGTTCGGGTGCGAGGCTTCCGCTTGACTCGCGCTTTTCGTCACCTCGCGGTCCGGACTGTGCATCTAGCTTGGCGTGATTCGCAGCCGGAAGTTCATTCCGACTCGCAACAGACTTACAGGAGATAACTCGTGTATATCGGTCCCGACTCATTGATGCCGGTCGCGTCGTTCTTCGCGGCGCTTGCGGGCTTTTTCCTGATGTTCTGGAAGCGTCTCACGGGAGCGGCGAAGCTGATCGCGCAGCGCCTTTTCTCCAAGCGTTGACCTTCTCCTCGTTACGGTCGCGCTCGTTACCGCCGCGCCCTAACGAGTACAACGAAAACTCCGCCTAACGTCACGGGCAGCGAAACCTAAGGTCTCGCTGCCCGTCTGCATGTCCGCTACTCACCTATGAGCGCGCATGGATGAAGGGCGGCGCAACGCGGCGCCACGCAACGCGGCGCCACGCAACGCGGCGGCTCCCACCGCGGCCGGCGTTCTAAACCTCGCGACAGATGTGCGGCCAGCCCCTACGGAATGCGCGGCCGTTTCGACGTCAACGCATGCGTGCTGTCGCGAAGGGTTTCAAAGAGCGGGCGTCTCGCTGAATCGGCAGACAGCTCCCGCTGCTCGAGTGGGTCGCTCACGATGTCATAAAACTCCTCGTGACCATCGCCACGCCTGATGTAACGAATTCCGTCGATCGCCAGCGACTGCATATCCCCCTTCGAGACTGCAAAGCTCCCCGGGAGATTTCGCGCGAAATCGACCTCCGCCAGACGAGGCGACCGCTCGGCGAGCGATGAGTCGGCGCGCTGCCAGTGCCCCGAGAGCGAGTGACCAGGGAGGGCGAGCGAGTCGGGCATGCGCACCAGCTCCTGAATCGTCGCTGCCAGATCTCGCAACGTCACCGGCTGCCTAACGACGGTGCCCGCTGGAATCTTCTGCGGATACGACAGCACGAGCGGGACGAAGACCGACGGGAAGTACAACGAGTTGCCGTGATCCATGATCCCGTGTTCGTTGAACTCCTCCCCATGATCGGAGGTGACGATGATGACGGTGTTTTTCAGTTCGCCACGTGCCTGCAACGAGTCGTGCAGCGCGCGCAATTGGTCGTCGAGATAACGAATCGACGCTTCGTACGCCGCTTTGAGATCACTCACCTCGTTAGGCTTGAGCGCTGGCTGCGCGGGGTCGCGCAGCGCTGCCTGGCGCCCTAAATACAGTGTGTCGTACGGCGCCGGTGGGGCGTACGGCGCGTGGGCGTCGTAGTAGTTCAAGAAAGCGAAGAACGGACGTCCTTTTTGCCGCTGATCGATCCACGACAGAAATCGCTCGTTGATGCGATCGCCCCACTGACGCCCCGGGGTCACGGTGATGCCGAGCCGCGTTGTCACCGCCATCACCAGCTCGCGCACGATGCTCGAGGTGCGAAAGAGCTCGGACACACTCACGTCATAGTCGCGGTAGTACCCGAATCCTCGGCTCAATCCGAACTCGTATGAGCAGTACCGGAGATTCGCCGCGACCCCTGCTGTTGCGTAGCCGAGCTTCGAAAGTCGTTCCGCGAGTGTGGGAGCAGCGTCATCGAGCGGCACGCTCCATCCCGCTGAGAGCTCATGCGGGTAGCGCCCGGTGAACATCGTTGCGTGTGACGTCAACGACCAGGGCGCGGTCGAAATGGCGCGGTCGAAGCGTACTCCGTCGGCCGACAACCTGGAGAGAAATGGCGTCGTGTCGCGATCGTATCCGTACGCGCTCAACGAAAGCGCTCGCACCGTGTCGAGCACGAGCAAGATCACGTTAGGCGCGCCCTCAGGCGCTGTGGGGAGTGACGCGAGCGCGCGTCGTTCGAGCATTGCGCGCCCGGCATTGAATCCCAGTGCGCAGACGGTGGCAATCGTCGCGAGCGTGATGGTGCCGCGCCGCAGCAGGCGTCCGAAAAATTCAGGACGCCGGGATGCAAGCTGCGCGAACTGGACCCCAGCGCCAACTGCAAGCAGAAGGAGCGCCGCGATGTGCACGCGTTCCTTCAGCACGAGCAGCGGTTCCAAGACTGCGAATGCCGCCGCGACTCCGGTGGTCACGGAAAAGGCGCGTTGCGGCGCGGCGCGTCGCATGACGATCCAGATCACGAACAACATCGGTGATAACAGCAGTGCATTGGCGATCGGCGCGAGCCAGACACCCTGCGGATTGAGCAACGTGTAGCGATGAAGCACAACACGTGCGCCCAGTATGACCGCCATCTCGCTTAATGCCCCAGCAAGTGCTCCCGCAGCAATGAGCCACCAGACTTTGCGGGCGCCCGTTCGCGTTGGCGGAATGCTCGCTTCGGAGCGCGCATTTTCAGGTGGCATGTCTTGTGACTGTGAGCGATGGCGTCGACGGAAGCGCGAGGTTTGCAAGCTCCACTCCAGCGCAATCGTTGCCAAGAGCTTCACCACACCCGCGACATTAGCTTCATCCTCGTGAACATTCGGTCATTTCTTCCACAATCCCGATGACGCCAGACAACGAGCCTCCTTCACTCGGCCGCCGGATCGTCGATGTTGTGGTGGTCGCCGTTTCGGTCGCGTGCTTTGCAGGCCTTTACTCCGCGATTGTCAGTTGGTATCGGCGCGTCGTGGAGCACGACTTTCTCCGCACGTTCATGGCACCAGAGATGGTGTGGATGTCGCCCATCGGGCACATCCTCGTCTTTCTTCCCTTCATCGTACTCATCGTTGTCGCCGTCGCCGTCATGCGGAGATTGCCCGCGCTCGCGACCGCGACATTTGTCTTTGGATTCCTCGGCGCGCTCTCACTGCTTTTGCTCTACACGCCGCGACTCCATCAATACGCAGCGCTCGTTCTTGCCCTTGGCTTGAGCGTCCGTCTGACCCAGCTCGTCGCCGCCAATGGCGTCGCCTGGCGCCGTCGATTCACTCGCGCGGCTTGGGCGGGGGGGGCAATCGTCATCGGTAGCATCGTCTTCATGCGTGGCTCGATGGCGCTGCATGAAAAGCGTGCGATTGCTGCGCTTCCGCAGGCGGAGAATGGCGCGCCGAATGTTCTGCTGCTCATTCTCGACACGGTTCGAGCGCAGAATCTTTCGCTCTACGGTTACAACCGTCCGACGACGCCCACGCTGAACGCACTGGCAAACGAAGGGACGACGTTCAGTTGGGCCTTCTCGACGGCGAGTTGGACGCTTCCGTCGCACGCATCGATTTTCACCGGCCGTTTTCCTAACGAGCACGCTGCCGATTTTCGTTCGGCGCTCAATGGCGATTATCCCACGCTGGCGGAAGTGTTGGGTGCGCGGGGGTATCGCACGGGTGGATTCACCGCGAACCTCGTGGCGACCACCACGGCAGTGGGGGTGCAACGCGGCTTTAGTCACTACGAAGATTACCGCCTAACGCCGCGCCAGCTCATCTTCTCGACGACGCTCGGACAGTCCACCTCGTATCGCAAGGCCGAAGAAGCGTTGCTCGAAGACCACTGGATCGGCGGCGCCGTGAAAGCGCTGCTTCGTGTCGCGCTCGATCCGTTGTTTACGAGCCCGGACAGCGATCCCAAGTCCGCCGAGATGATCGTCAACACCTTTCTGGATTGGCGGAGAAGCGATGACAAGCGTCCGTATTTTGCCTTCTTGAATTTCTTCGACGCACACGCGCCTTATCCATCACCGAAGCCGTACCAGAAAATGTTCGTGGACGGCACGTTGATGGCGCGATACGACCGATCGATTCGCTACATCGACGATGAACTCAAGATTCTCGTCGACACGCTGCGTGCGCGTGGAGAACTGGACAACACCATCGTCATCGTGACGGCAGATCATGGCGAACAGTTAGGCGAGCGCGGAATGCAGGGGCACGCGAACTCGCTGTACGAGCAAGTGGTGCACGTTCCCTTGCTGGTGCGCTATCCCACGCGTGTGCCGGCGGGGAAGCGCGTCGACCGGCAAGTGTCGCTGCGCGACATTGCGGCAACCATCACGGACCTGGCGAAGGTGCAGGGCAAGACGGGACTCGCGGGAAACTCGCTGGCGTCGGCGTGGGGCGACCCGGGAGCGACTAGTGATGCACTGCAGGAGCTGGGGAAAGTGCCGCTACCCTCGCCGACGCACCGCAACGCGAAGGGCCCCATGTACGCGATTGCCGATGATTCGCTGCATTTCATTCGCAGCGGAGATGGGCGGCTCGAGATCTTCGCCTATCGCCGCGACAGCACCGAAACGACGGACCTCTCCAACACGCCGCTGCGTCAGTTGGAGCCCGCGTTCGAGGCGGCACACAAGCGTCTTCTCTCCGCGCGCGCCCGGGCCGCGGGCGCGCAACACTGAACGATGGTAACTGCACGCTACGTGCTTGAACGCTGATCATCCGATGTATACGTCTTTACTGCGCCTTTCACGCAAATGGCATCGCTGGACTGCATGGGGAATCGGCATCTTCGCGCTGATGTGGTTTGTGACCGGCATCCTCATGGTCTATCCGTATGCCGAAATCGAGCGCGCCGTGGCGCCGGCGCCGCTGCAACTCGATTCCACCATCATCGCGCCTAACGCGGCGCTCTCGGCACTCGCAGCGCGTGGTGTGGCTGGCCCCATTCGCTCCGTGCAGTTGCGACAAATTGGCGAGCGGACGATTTACCTCGTGGCGGCGCGCGGTGGTTCGCACGCGGTCGATGCCCGCACGGGGACCCCGTTCGAGCTTGCCGAATCAACCGCCGTTCGCCTGGTGACCGGTGCCGTGCGCGAGGGGGCAACGGTCAAGGAGGTCCAACTCCTCCGTGCATCTAATGGCGAATTTGATGGGCCGTTTCCAGCGTACCGACTGGCGTTGCGCGGAAGCGTGAAGGCTTCGGCATACGTTTCCAACATCGGAGACGTGCGAATAAAGAACGAAGACAATCGGCTGAAGGGGCTGGCCGGCCGACTGCACACATTCGTCTTTCCGAAGGTTCCTCTCTCGGTGGCCACGCGTCGTAACCTCATCATTCTCGCGTCGGTCTTCGCCGTCTTTCTCGCCTGCACCGGATTCTTCCTCCTCCTTCCCGTGCGGCGTCGGAGCACGACGTGATGGCCAGGTCTTTCTGCATTCGCTTCACCGAGCCAGGGGCGGGACATGCGCTATAGGGTATTTGGCGGCGTACTCGATGCACCCTTCGCATTTCCGGAGTTGCGCGGCGCGGACGAATCGTTGCCGGTCGACTGGACGTTGCGGCTGACGGATAGCGTATCCGCCGCTGAACGCTCCATGCGGTTGGGGCGCGAAGCACTGGCCGACGGCATCTTCGGCGAGCTGTATCGCGACGCAGCGGGCCTGCGCATGGTATACGACGACTCGGGCGCCTTTCGCGTGCGAGACCACGGCGCGAACATCGACTGGCACCCACGCGAGGGGTGTGACATGGAACTCGCGCGCGTCGACATTCTTGGCCGCGTCCTCTCACTCGCGTTGCACGAAGCAGGGATGATGACACTGCACGGGAGCGGCGTTTCGCTCCCCGCTGGCGCAGTCGGATTTCTGGCCGCCAAGGGCTCCGGTAAATCGACACTCGCCATGACACTCGTGTTGCGCGGGGCGCAGCTCATGACCGATGACACCTTCGCGGTCGCGCCTTCGACGCTGATGGCGCGTCCCGGCGTCCATAGCGTGCGCCTGTGGGACGATTCCGCCGAACGATTCGCCGCGATGGGAGAGAGCCGCCGCGGGTTGTCGGACAAGAACACGTTTGATGTACTGCCAAACGATTCGCTGCAAGACGCGCCATGTCCGCTCGCGGCGCTGTACGAATTGATCCCCATACCGGCAGCGCCTAACGAGCCCCCGGTGCAGCGTGAACAACTCGACGCGCCGGCGGCGACGATTGCACTCATGCGGCACTCCAAGCTCGGCGCACTGCTTGGCGGGAGCGAAGCAATGGAAGTGTTCGACCGATGCGCGTCCATTGCATCGCGCGCGCCGGTCTACACGTTGCGCGTCTCGCGCGACATGGGCGCCATCGCGTCGGTGGCCGCGACGATCGCCGGCTGGCATTCGTGACCGTTCTTCTCGCACTCCTGGACGTGCAGGGTGCGGATGATTCGCTCGTGCGTGCGCTTCTCGCGCGTTCGCTCGATCGCGACGCCGTCGAGATGGATATCCAGCGCCCTTCGTCCGATGTGGTCCTCGCGGCCGCATCGCCTAAGAGTGGAATGCGTGCTGGACCCAAGAGCGCGACCAGCTCCCGATACACCGTCGTCGCCGATGCCAGCTTCTACTTCCTTGAGTCGTTAGGTGTGGCTCTGCGCGAGAAAGGCGTTCGCGTGCCGACGCCCAGTGAAAACGCAGCCGCCTGGGTCCTCGCCGCACTCGAGGCATTCGGGGAGGCAGGCATGTCTCGGCTCGAAGGAGACTTCGCGTGGATGGCGTGGGACAATCACGAACAACGATTTCTTGCGGCTCGCGATCACGCCGGGGCGCGCCCGCTCTTTTTCGCTTCCGGCGGAAACGCACTCGCCGTCTCCTCGCTCGCGCGGACGCTGCGAAACGTTCCGGGAATCACATCGGCACTTAACCTCGTCACCATTGCCGAAGACGCGTGTGACGTCGGTCCGATCGACGCGCGCGAGACGCCCTTCACGTCGATCGTTCGCGTTCCGTCGGGGCACGCGCTTGGATGGTCGAGAGGGCGCAGCACCTCACTTTGGCGCTGGTGGGAGCTTCCCATCTTCGATCAGCCCGGGCGCGAGTCATTCGAAGATGCGGGAGAAATCCTGCTCACACTCATCGAGGACGCAGTCAAGACTCGCACCGATCTCGCGAACGGAACCGCGGTACTGCTCAGCGGAGGATACGACTCAACCGCCGTGTATGGCGCTGGGCAAAATGTCTTTACAAAGGCGGGGCTTGGCGCCGTACTCAACGCCGTCTCGGTTTCTCATCCAGAGGGTGATCCGGGGCGCGAGGACGAACTGATTCTGGCGACGACCCAGCGCTGGGGGCGCGAGCCGAATTGGGTCTCCATCGATTCTGTTCCGGCACTCGACGACCCGCACGCTCGGGCGCTGAGACGCGATGAGCCGTTCGTGCACACATACGAACTCTGGAATCGGGCGCTCGCCCGCAGCGTGTACAACGTTCCGGCGCGCGTCGCATTGAACGGCTTGGGCGGCGACTTCTGGTTCTCTCTTGGCCTCTCGACGGTCGCCGACCATGTGCGTCGCTTCCAGTGGCTGCGGTTCAGGCGTGAATGGCGCGCGCTCATGGGGCGGATGTCATTCTATGAAGTGTTCAAATACGCCCTTCGTCCGAATATTCCTTCGTGGGGCATCTCGTTAGGCAGGCGGCTCACCGGCAAGGTGCTTGGCGATTCAAGCCATCGAAGGATTCCATCGTGGGTGCGCGCCGATTTTGTGAAACGCTCGGGAATGGACGAGCGGCGCTATGTGCGCGTTCCACGCCGTCGCGGCGAGTCACACGCCGGAGCAGAACAAGCGTGGTATCTGCAGTCGCCCTTCATCGAGCGAGTCAGTGCACATGTCGATGGATTTTTCGCCGATGCTGGTGTGGAGATGCGCGCCCCATTGATGGATTCGCGCATCATACGCTACGCCGCCACGCGACCGGCGAGCGACAGTCTCGCGGGAAATTGGGAGAATAAGAGATTGTTGCGTCGTTCGGTGCGAGCGCTCCTTCCGGAGAGTGTCACCGGGCCACGCGCGACGCGTACAGGCCTTCCCCTGTCGTATTTCCACCGAACGATGCGCGCCCATTTGCAACAAGCGCGTGCAGAATTCACGTCATCAATGCGCTTGGCCGATCTCGGGATACTTGATGCAAATCCCTACTTGTCGCTGATCGACAAATACTTAGCGGGTGAAAGCATCGAGTTGAACGTGGTGGTTGCGCTGTCGTACGCCGCGCACACCGAGTGGTGGTTGCGCAGCGATCCTTAGCCCCGCCCCCCTCGTCGCGCGTCCAAGTACGAGGGTGACGTCATCTCGCGGACTCAATCTCCCGAGGCCTGCTTCTGCAAATTCAACTCGGGATTCCGCGATCCTTTGTGGGGCTTCGAAGGGCACGAAGAACGGCTCGTGTCAACTGTGACATATGGCACGAATCTGGACGTAAAGTCGGTGAGCGAGGCGGATTCATCAGCCCTCGTTCGACTCGAGTTTGGATGGCGGGAATGGGAAAGGGGGAACCGGCGGCACCATTTCGCGGTTGTCACACGCCATCGAGCCCGAGTGCAGTATGTCTGGCGGTCGCGTGACCGCGTGGCGCCGAGGCCATGTACTCTCGGTGATCGCACCACAAGGGAGACCAGCATGTACGTTTCGCCCAAACTCACCACGTTCGGGACGCTTCGTGAGATCACTCTCGCGGGGAATTCGGGACCTGTTGACACCGTCGGCAATCGTGACGGCTGCAACAACCCGAATAACATTCCAGGGGGAGGACGCTGCTCCTAAGTAACCGAAGCTGCCCGTAGCTTGAGGTAGTTCCGTCAGAGCAGTCGTTCGACCGATTGCAGAAAGGGCCACCTATGCGCCGCCGCATAAGGTGGCTCTGTTGCTTCCATACCGCAGACTGGAGCAACGCAATCACAGTCTCGGCAACTGCCGCTGCCCGGAATTCCCCTACGCGGCATCTGACGCTTAGGCGGGCCGATGAGCAAAGCCACCAGGGAAATCGGCCGTTCCAAAATCCGACAGCGAGTCGCTCAGCGCCGACAGCAACGAGCAACACGAGCAAGTCAAGTGGACTAAGGGACGACAGCATCTCCCGACTTCTCTGAAGCGAGTCGAGGTTCAACCTGATGGGGGTGTCACCTGCTGTGTTCGCGCCATTAGATTGTTCTGAGAGTCAACTGCGGCGATCGGGCAAAAAGTCGCAGTGACGCTCTTCTGACGCTCGCATTTGAGCATTTAACTTGGGATTTCACTGTAGTTTGTGCGGCTAAGAGCGGCGCACGGGAGAGGTCCCGAGCAGTGTGTCTTATGGCACGAAACTGGAAGTATGTACGCTGAACGAGGCAGTTCCATCAGCCCTCGTTCGACTCGAGTTCGGATGGCGGGAATGGGAAAGGTGGAATCGGCGGCACCATTTCTGTGTTATCTGGCGCAGTCGAGCCCGAGTGCACTAAGTTTAGCGGTCGCGTGACCGCGTGGCGCCGAGGCCATGTATTCTCGGTTATCGCACCACAAGGGAGACCAGCATGTACGTTTCGCCCAAGCTCACCACGTTCGGAACGCTCCGTGAGATCACTCTCTCGGGGAACACGGGTCCGTTCGATACCGTCGGCAATCGCGACGGCTGCAATAACCCGCGTAACGTTCCGGGCTACGGACGCTGCTCCTAAGTACTGGAACCGGACAGTAGTATGAGGTAGTTCCGTCAGAGCAGTCGCAGGATCGTAAACAATCAGAGCCACCTATGCGCCGCCGCATAAGGTGGCTCTGTTGCTTCTATACCAGCAAACGCGCGATGCGCTCCGAGGCGTCGCCTTCCCCGAAAAACGCGGGCAACGCACCGCTCGGACGACTCCACGACCGCATGGCCGAGCTCAGCGCCTGCGGATCGTTGGTCACCAGCGTATTCCACCCGGCATCGACCGTTTCCACCCACTCCGTCTCGGGACGAAGGGTGAAGCACGGCACTTCGAAGAAGTACGCTTCCTTCTGCACACCGCCCGAATCGGTGATGATTGCTGCCGCGCTCTGCTCCAGCTGCAACATGTCGAGGTATCCGACGGGGTCGATGAGTCGCAGCGATGCGCGATCTGGACGTTGGAGATCGAAACCAGACGATTCGAGGCGCTGACGCGTGCGCGGGTGAATTGGCAAAACCACCGGGCGATCGAGTGCCGCAAGCGCCGAGATGATCTGCGCGAGACGCGATGGGTCGTCGGTGTTGTACGCGCGATGAATCGTGGCCAGGTGAAAGTCGCCCGCTGCAACCTCCGCGACCTCAAGGATCTTCGAACGCTCGCGCGCGACAGATCCAAAGTGCCGCACGGCATCGAGCATGACGTCGCCGACAAGATGGACCCCTTCGACCACTCCTTCCTGCCGCAGATTCGCGACGGCAGTGCCAGTAGGGCAGAAGAGCAGCGTCGAACAATGGTCAGTGAGAACGCGGTTGTGCTCCTCGGGCATCGATCGGTTGTACGAGCGAAGCCCTGCTTCGACGTGGGCAATTGGTATGCACAGTTTGGCAGCTGCAACGGCGCCAGCCAGAGTGGAGTTCGTATCGCCGTAGACGAGGACCGCGTCGGGGCTCTCTTCGATGAGTACCCGCTCGATCTCAATGAGCATTCGCCCCGTCATCTCTCCATGTCCGCCACCGCCAATGCCGAGATTTCGCGCTGGGGGCGCGATTCCCATCTCGTCGAAAAAGATCTGCGACATCCGATCGTCGTAGTGCTGCCCGGTGTGCACCAGACATTCATGCACTCGCGCGTCGCGGAGCGCGCGACTCACGGGCCACGCCTTCACGAATTGGGGACGTGCACCAACGATCGTGACGACCTTCATGCGGAACCCGTGGATGAAATGGAGTCAAGAATGCTGGTCGTGGCGCCCACCGCGAAGTGCTGGTGCGCCAGGGACAGCATGCGTTTGGTCGCTTCTTGTTTCTCGCGCTCTGTGCGGTTTGAGAGGGTAAAGATCTTCATGCGCACGCCGTCCAGCTCGTCAGCTGCAAGTGGCGCGGCAAAGTCGATCAAATGAAACAGCAGAATGCTCGGCTTGGCGCGTGCGGCGGCCCGCCGCATCCCCCACGCGAATAGTGGCACACCCACCTGCAGCGCGTACGACGGACCCACAGGAATCGGTAGCGGGCGCGGATCGGGGAGCGGGAGCTCCGCGAATCCATCGTATCGCTCGAGACGCGATGGTTGCGTCAGCGTGTCAATATCGATTGCGAGGCGCTTGGCAAAAGACGAGGTGGGAAGGGCGGAGGAGTCCCACGCATACCCAGCGTCCACGAGCGCTCGCATCCCATCGCTATCGATGGAGAGTCCAGGTGCACGGAATCCTTGAACCGAAACGCCGAGCGTGTCTTCGATAAGCTTGCGGCTTCTCTCCACCTCCTGGCGCTTGGTGTCGAGGGAGACGCGCCGGAGGTTGGGATGCGAGACGGTATGCGAGGCGAAGTCGTGTCCAGCTTCGCGCGCTTCTTCCAGGAGGCGACGCTTTTCTGGGTCGGCGAGGTCTTCGGCGATGACGAACAGGGTCGCGCGCACGCCAAAGGCACTAAAGGCCGAAAGCATGTTACGCATCCCCGAGAAATAGATCGGGTCACCACGTCCGCGAAACTGCCGATGGTGCGCGCGATAGATGACGGAAGCGCCATCGAGGTCGACGTGCACAGCCAGGGGCGGACGAACGGAAGCACTCATTGGGTGAAGCCTAACGATCGGCGAGAGCGTCGGCAGGGGCGCTGGCCATCGCGTTCGGACGTGGCGAGGAGGCGCTGGGTGTCGCGTCGCTCGCGTCGTTTCGGGCGACGCGCGCCTCCGACGTGTCGAGCGCCGGGCGAACGCCGCGGAAGTAGATCCAGATGCCCACCGGCGCCAACGCCAGGAAGAGCACGCGCGAACCGATCAGCGCCTCGGCACCACCGGTGAGCCCAGCGATGCGGAATATCGACTCGTATGCCGCCTCCGCGACGCCGATTCCGCCCGGCGTAAGCGGGAAGTTGTTGGAGACAGCGCCTAACGAGGCAAGGAAGGCAGTGAGCGGCTGTATGGAGCCCGTATGCATCGCCGCGTGCAACAGCATGACCGCGATCATGACGAGAGCGTTGGCGGCGACCGACAGCGCGAGTGCGCGGAGCAACACGGTCGGCGCATGACGGTAGCCGTGAAGCGTGTCGAGGATGCGCTCTGGGATTCCCCGAAGAGGGAACCGGCGCAGGAGTCCGCGAACGAATCCACTCTCACGAATGCGACGGGAGAGTGCGAGCGCAGTCGGGACCGCGAGTGCCGCAACACCGAGCGCCGAGATTGCGACCAGAAGGCGAATTGTCGCGTGCTGCGAAATGAACGAGGTGAAGAAGGGCGCAGCGACAATCGGGAGCGCAAGAATTCCCACCAGGCCGACGACACGCTCCAGCAGAATCACCGTTGCGATTTCCGTCTTGCGTCCCACTTGTCCGCGCGCCGTGAAGAGAATGCGGACCATGTCGCTCCCGATGAGCGGGAGGACGAGATTCGCCGCATTTCCGACGAGCGTTAGGCGCATGGAGTCGGCGAAGCTCAGACGAAGGCCGCGCGGCGCAAACAGCGCACACGCGCGCCATGACATGATGGCGAATCCAACGATCAAAAGCAGAAGGGCGCTCGCGGTGTAGCGCCACGCTGACGCCATTCCTCGCAGACGCGACCATTCGATGATTCCCGACCGCGCGAGGTACGCGAGAATGGCGATCGCCAGCACTCCCCGAATCCACGGAAAGAGCGAGGGACGCTCTCGCAAAGCACTCACCGCATCACTCACGGTGTGGATCCGGCGCTCGCTTCACGTTCGTAGATGCGGATAGGAGGGTTCACCACGGGATAATCGAGTGCTGGACGACGAGTCCATGAGAGCGGAGTCGGCGTTTGAAAGAGCGCCACTCGGCGATAGCCGATGGTGCCACTCTCAAGGTCACGATAGACGGATGGCGGACAGGCACGCGAATACGGTGCACCTGGGGCGCTGGTATAGTCTGGTAGTAAGACGACGAAGCGAGGCCCGCGTTCCTTCCATCGTGCCAGAAGTTCGTTTACGACGTCAGGCGTGGTATCGGGTCGAAACGTGCTGCCGAGGAATGGGATAGCAACGTGCGAGCCGAGGGTCGCGGGCATTGGCGGATTCTTGTGCTCCGAGCCGAAATACTCGAGCGAGTCACCTGCCTGAGCCCGCGCGGCAATCCAGCGACCTGCGTCGTAGCGGGAATCGCGCAACATCGCGTCGGTGAGATCGACACCCCATGCGAGAAGAAGAAGCCCAGCGGCAGCTCCCGCGGCAGCGCCCAGCCAGCGGAACGAGCGTTGCCGGGACGACCACGCGACAACCACCAAGCGCGCGCCGAAGATGGCGAGGACAAAGGCAGCAGGCATGACGTACCGAAGGAGCGCTGTGCGCGTCGAAACGCCCAGTACCAACAAGTATCCGATTGCCGAGAGCGCGAGCAGCGATTGGCGAGGCGACGTGCGGGCCGCGGCAATCATGCCCACGATGCCTAACGCGAGTCCGGGCCAGCCGACCGCACGCGCGAGTGTCTGCATCGTGTGAACCGCGAGCTGTGCGTTCCCCGCGGGAGTGTTGGGGAATATGTGTACCCACGTAATGGCCCCGGCATCGAGCTGCGACATGCGCCCGAGGACAAAATCGATGTGCGCACTCCACCGCGCGTGATCGACGACCATTCCGCTGCCTAACGCGTAGGCAGCAAACGCACAGAGTGCTGCGCCGATTGCGCCGCCCCAGAACGACACGGTGCCGCCCGCGCGCACGCCGCGTTCGTCGGGGAGGAACGGGAGGACAAACGGGGCGAAGACAAATGAAGCAAACGATGGTTCCTTTGTCGCAACGGCGAGTCCAACGAGGGTCCCAAACACGAGCAGTCGGCGCGTCGAGATGCCCCAGCGCAGAATGTGCGCGAAGGCTACCAACGCCACGGCGGTGAAGAAGAGCACCGGCATGTCGACGTTGGAATTGCGCGCGTAGTAGAACATCGGGTAGACAAGTCCCGCGCCTAACGCCGCGGCGATTCCGCTCGAGTCATCCCACAGCACGCGCCCTATCTCGAACGCGGCCACCACGACCCCAACCGCCAGCAGCACCGAGAGGAAGTGCGCGAGATACGTCAGCATGCGCAGCGCTTGCTCCGCGTCGGTGAAGCCGTGTGGATATGCGACGGTCGGATTGCGGACTTGTTTCGTCAGGTACAGATAGCCCATGTACGGCGTAAAAACGCCGAGCACCATGATCGGGTGGAGCATGGGATATCCGAGATTCGGCGGAACGTCCTTCTTTGGGTGCAGAAAATCGTGCGCCTGCGCGAGCGGGCCGAGCGGTGGTTCGTCGTCGACGCCCCAGGCGTTGGTGCGATCGGCCGCGGTCGCGGTAGGCGCCCCCCACCAGAATCCCGGGAGATACGCAACAAACGCGACAAGGGCGACGATGACTCGGAGTCGCATCGTTGCAGCTGACGATCGAACGATGGCGTTCACGGATTTCCTCCGCTCACTGCGCAATCGAATACCGTAAGGCCGTGAGTGCCGGGAACCTCGCCAATGACAGCGCACCCACTCCGTAGACGATCGAACAGGCGACGGTCTACACGTTCAAACGCATTCAGCATCACACGTGGCTGCCAGCGCCAGGGAGTGACATCGGGCACCGGGACAAGATCGGGGTTAAAGGGCTGCTCCACGAGGAACAGCGATGACTTCTCCCGCGACACGGCCTCGAACGCTTGCTCGGGCGAGTCGAAAAGTGAGAAGCGAAAGCCGTGCGAGAGCGATGCGGGAGCGCGCCTGCCCAGGAGATAACTAAACCCCGCGCTGTATCCGGTGGAAAGAAGCGGGCGCGCGAGTGAAGGATCCGCTTCCTCGGTCGCGCGGCGAACAACGTCGTACAGTTTCGCGACCTGTGGATGCAGGTGCACGGCTCCTCGCGGCGTCTGCGTTGCCGGAAACCGCCCTCGGCTCGAGGCAAAGCCGTAGCCGATGTTCCATTGTGCGTGTGCGGCGGCAATCACCAGGGGAACGCAAGACGCCAGCGCGACGCGGCGCTGCACCACTGCATCGACGCGAGTCATGAGCGTGTACGCCATGGCGTAGAGGGGGAGCTCCAGCATGATCGACGACCACTCTGGATACGAGAGCATGCGCCTCGATCGCAAGGCGACGGCGGCAACGAGGAGGACTACGAGCAGGAGCCAGCGCTTCTCATCGGCAAAGCTGCGGCGGGCGAGGAACGCAATTGCCAGGACGAGGAGTGGGAGCACGAACGGAACGGGATGCAGCCACGCATCGGCGCGGAGCATCCCGAGCGAGACTCGAAGCGCATGCCAGGAGTCGTTAGGCAGCGGCCAGAGCCGCGATTCGAACGACGGTGGAAGGGGGTCGGGGCCGGTGACGCGCAACCGATCGATTGTGACGAAGGCCTCTCCAACCCATACGAGCGTCGCGACGGCCGCGAGCGCGATACCCGCGGCGACGGCAACCTTCACACGGTGGCCGCGATGGCGCCCGATGACGTAGCCAGCCGCCGATACGAACGCGATGATGAGTCCAACGACGGCGACTTCGGTGGTGATGAGCGAGAGGTCTGGCATGTTGAGTCCTGCGTACTCGCTCACGTGCCCGAAACCACCGAAGATCCGACCGAGAGGGGGAAGGGCGGGATCGCTGGCCAGGCGCGCAAGTCCGCCGCCGACCACAGCGACGAAGCCGGCAATGGCGATGACCAATCGACGCGTGCGCATTGCAGCTGACGAGGAGGGGATGAGCGCCACGGCTGCGGTGAGCCACACGCATGCAAGCCACACGTCGTGCTTGGTGAGGATCCCGATGCCGCCGAGCACGCCGACGAGGAGAACGTGCCACCAGGTATCGCGCTCCCAACTCGCCACGAACGCCACCACCTGCGCGAAGAGCACGAGCACCGCGAGGGGAGCGGCCGGCGTGTACATCCCAAGCGAGAGGGCTTGCGAATCTCGCTGCGAGTAGATCATCCCGGCGAACATTCCAATTGCGGCAATCCACGGCGCGAGCGATGGAGCGAGCAGGCGGCGCACAAGCACGGCATAACATCCGGCGATGGCGAGCGCGATTGCCGCAGTCACGCTCCAGACCTGCGCAAGGTCACTCCCAATGACGCGCGTGATGCCGGCCATGACCCACATCGCTGCCGGAGGGAATGCCCAGAAGACGTCACGATAGAGTTTCGCGCCGTGGGCCACGCGATCGACTTCGTACATCCATCGCCCGGGGTCGCCCCAGAACATCGAGATATGACCCCACGCACCAACGATCTGCAGCGACATCACGAGGATCGCAGCAACGACGGTGGGGGCGACGCCGTCCTTCCACGAGATCGCGTTAGGCACGCGTGGCATCGCTCCCGTTGCCTTCGGCGATATCACGGACTTAGGTGCGTCGCGGTGCTGCAGTCGTACACGGACATGGTGTTTTGAGAAGGCGCACCAAGTCCAATGCGTTGGCACTCACGCTTCAGTTCATCGAAGAGCGGTCGATCGACGACGTGATAGACTTGCGCCTGCATGGCGGCGTCCCAGCGCAGAGGAGCGAAACGCGGCGCCGGCGTGCCGGGCTGATAAAATGGTATGTCGACGAGTAACAGCGATGGTTTGAGTTCCAGCGCTTTGCGAAATGCGATTTCAGGCGTCGCGTAAATGGACTTGGTGAAACCCTGCGACAACGTGCCGGCCGACGGGCGATTCAGGAGGTAGCTCAACGAACCGCTGTATCCGAATGCAAAGACGGGACGCGTGCCGCTCGGATCGGCTGAATCGAGCGTCGCGCGTAAGTCACGATATGTTCGCGCAAGATTGGCTTCGACACGCACGTTGCCGCGTGGTGTTTCGAGGATCGCGAAACGTCCTTTGCGCGATCCGTAGCCGGTTCCTTCACGATAGTTGAACGTCAGCGCGGTCGCCGCGAGCAGTGCGGAGGACACACCGAGCGCAGGCATGAGACGTTCGGGGCGCGGCACGCAGGCATACAGCGCCACAACGTAGAGCGGCCACTCCAGCATGATCGAAGACCACTCCGTGTAGGCTATCATGCGGCGACTGCGAAGCGAGAGGGCACAGATCAGCAGGATGACCAACAGACGCCACGCGCGTCGGTCTGCAAAGGCCCGGTGCCTAACGAGCACAATCGCAAGCACGGTCGCAGGGATGACCAGCGGGATGAGATGGTGAAAGGAGCGGTCAAACAGCGCGACGAGTGCACGCTTTGTCCCTTCCACGTCCGACTGGGGAAGGGGAAGAAACTCATACTCGAATGACGAGGGGAACTGTGGTCTGCCGTTTGTCGCCATCCACGCGACAGCCGCTCTTGCCTGCCAGAGCCAGATCGCAGTCGTGGAGGCGAGAATGGCCATCCCGCCGAACGCGAGCCCACGCGATGTTCGGAGTGTCCATACACGCGTCACGGCTGATACCAGCGCGCCGGTAACGAGCACGCCGCCGACCACGGTAAGCTCTACGGTGGCCTGGGAGAGATTGGGCAGGTAGACGCCGACGTTCCGAGCGGCCATGCCGAAGCCGCTGAAAATGTTTGGCAGCGCCTCGACGCCATATCGCCACGCGAGGAGCGCCATCGCCAAACCCGTCGTGGCAGCCATGCTGCCGACAGCTGCAACACTTCGCTGAACGCGGCGCCCGTCAGACGATGGCGTCAGGAAGGCAGCGGCCAGCGTCAGCGCTGTGCACGCAAACCAGACGTCGTGCTTCGTGAGAATCCCGATGCCGCCCATGATCCCGACGATGCCGGCACGGGCAAGCGAGGGCGAATCCCAGTCGCGAAGAAAGGCGAGCAGCTGCAACAACAGGATCAAGACGGCAACTGGTGCGGCGGGTGTATACATCCCCATCGCCAGCGGCGCCGAATCCTGCTGCGAAAAGGCGACGCCTAACAACATCCCGGTAGCAGCCACCAGGGGGACCGTTTGGCGCGGGACGAGCCTGGCGACCGCCGCGCCATAGGTGAGCGCGATGCCGAGGGTGATTCCTGAGGTGATGAGACGGATCTGCCAGAGATCGGAGCCGATGACGCGGCCGATGCCACCGATGATCCACATCGACATTGGCGGGAACGACCAGAAGATGTCGCGGTAGACGACAGCGCCGTGGGCGACGCGGTCAACCTCGTAGAGCCAGCGCGTCTGGTCACCCCAGAGTCCGCGAATCCACCCCCAGGTGCTCACAATGTGGAGGAGGGCGACGATTCCAGCCGCCAACATTCCGGCGCGCGTCGCACGCTCCGAGCCAGAGATGCTCTCGGCAGTTAGGTCTGCACGTCCTCTCGAACGGTTCATGCGTCGGACGATTGGTCGATTCAGATGACTTCTGCGGCGACGCGTCGTTCGCGCTTTGCCGGAAGCCGATCGCCATCGACGAATGCCTGGTACCAGAGTTCGAGCGAGAGCAGCCCCCAGAGCGGACGTCCGAACGACGCATTCTTGGCGAGCAGCTTCTCCACGCCGTCCATCTGGTACAACCCACGCTGACGCGCGCGCGAGCCCAGGAGGACATCGCCGACGAAGTCGCGAATGGGGCCGGCGAGCCACTCAGTGAGGGGAACGGGGAAGCCCATCTTATCGCGGCGCTCGAACACCGCTGGCGGGATGTACGACTGAATCGACTCGCGGAAGATGCGCTTGGAGTCGCCGCCCTTAAAGCGCATTGCCGGTGGCATCCTGGTCACCAATTCGGCGATGCGGTGGTCAAGCAGTGGCACGCGGGACTCAAGGGACACCGCCATGCTCGTGCGATCCTCGACCTGAAGCAACGCGGGAAGGAGCGTCTTGAGGTCGAAGTTGGTCATCTTGTTGAAATACGACTTCGTGGACGGATTGTTGAAGATCTGTGCGTACGACTCGAACATGCGGGCGTGTGAACGAGGCGTCCACACGTCGCCGGAGATGAGGGAGTCGGCGTCTTCGATGCGCGACACGAGCCGGAAGTAACGTTGATCCATCTCCTCGAAGAGCCCTTCTTTGAAGAAGCTCTGGAGCATTGGACGATACTGCCGCAACATGCCTAACGATGGTTCGATCGAATCCCACGACACGACGTAGCGCGGGTCACTCCCGGTACCGTAGATCGCGCCTTTCATCGCCTGTTCGAGGTACGCGACGAGATAGCGCGCGTATCCGCCGAACAGCTCATCGCCGCCTTGTCCGCCCAACACGACCTTGACGTGGTCGCGCGCGAGTTTCGAGACCATGTACTGCGGAAAGAGTCCGGGGCCAGCCGCTGGCTCGTCCATCATGTAAATGAGCCATGGCAAGGAGTCGGTGAATTCCTTCGCCGAGGGCCAGATCTCGTGATACTCCGCCTTCACATTGTCGGCGACGGCCCGTGCATAACGAGTCTCGTCGTACTGCGCCCCTTCGCGAAAAGCACCAGTAAACGTGCGAAAGGTGTGCGGATAGTGACGCGCGGCCAGCGATACGACGGTGCTGGAGTCGATCCCCCCGGAGCAGTGCGCGCCCACGGGGACATCGCTTCGCAGCTGCAGCTTGATCGAGTCGTGCAGCACACTCACCAGCTCTTCGCGGAAGTACTCCTCCGTGTGCTGGAAATCGAGTTCGTAGCTGTAATCCCAATAGCACACTTCTGCCGGCGCGCGATCGCGTCCGGGGCGATACGTGAGGTAGTGCCCGGACTCCAACTTGCGAATGTCGCGAAAGAGCGTGCGCTCACCGAGGCAGAACTGGAAGGTGAGATACTCCTCCAAGCCTTGGGTATCGGGCTCCGCACCGATCATCCCCGTCGCGAGAATCGCCTTGGGCTCGCTCGCGAAGAGGAGCGCGTCGCTCGTCATCGCCCAATAGAACGGCTTGATGCCGATGCGATCGCGCGCGGCAAACAATCGCTGCTGGCGCGAATCCCAGATGGCAAAGGAGAACATTCCGTTCAAGCGCTCGAGACAACGCTCCCCTAACTCTTCGTAGAGATGGAGGATGACCTCGGTGTCGGAGTGCGTACGGAACTGGTGATGCCGCGTGAGCTCGCGACGGAGCTCGACGTAGTTGTAGATCTCGCCATTGAAGGTGATCCAGATCGACCCGTCCTCGTTGGACATGGGCTGGCGCCCGGTCTCGAGGTCGATGATGGCAAGGCGTTTATGTCCGAGTGCGCACGGTCCGTCGATATGAATGCCATCGCCGTCCGGCCCGCGATGCGCGATGCTCTCGAGCATCGCGCCTAACGCTTCGTGGTCGGGGGGCGCGGAACGATTGTTCGAGACTATTCCGGCAATGCCGCACATGCGCGCTTGAGCTCGAGGGTTTCGACCGGCTGCCCGTTAGGCGCGTACGCGACACGTTGGCGATCGCGTGCACGCTGCTGCCAGAGCGTGCCGAGGTCACCCCAGGGATAGATGTACTTGGCGATGAGCACGAGGTATCCCATCGTCGTTAGGCTCGTGACGACCTTGCTCTGGCTCAGCTTCTGATCGTAGCGAAGGACGAAGCCGATTTCGCCGACGCGCGCCCCCATCTGCTTCGCCTTGATGATCTTCTCGACCGTTCCCGTAAAGCCCATGCCTTTCAGGTCGAGGAACCGGTTGCCGTAGATCTCGATGGCGTCTTTCATGAAGGCGGTGCGATACGCCCGATAACCACACGTGTACTCCCACACGTCGCGCATCGGGAAGAAGGTCTTCATCAAGAGATTGGCGCAGCGACTGATCGTGCGGCGATACCAATCGAGTCCGATTTGGTCGCCACCGGGCGCATAACGCGACGCAATGACGACCTCGTATCCTTCCATGAGCTTCGCGACCATCGGTTTGATGTAACGCGGCTCGTGGGTGTCGTCGCAGTCCATGCGCACGAGGATGTCATTGCGCGTCGAGTTGTCGGCGACGTACTCGAAGCAGTCGCGAATGGTCTCGCCTAACCCGCGATTGCGTACGTGCGTGATGACGTGCATCGGGTAGCGGTGCACCAGGTCCTGCAGGATCTCTGGCGTCCGGTCGCGGCTCCCGTCGTCGCCGACGACGATCTCGTAGTCCGCGTCCAGCTCTCCCATGGTCTGTGCGATCTTCTCGCACAGTGGTTCGAGCGCGTCCTCTTCGTTGTACGCCGGGAGCACGATGTAAATCATGCGTTCGAATGCTCCCCGCTTACCCGTTGGACTGCGTGACCGAGATCGTGACTGTGGAACACCCCTTCCTCCGTGAATGCAATAACCTGCGACAACGACGCCGCCTTGCCGGCGGAAAGCGCCGTCGCCCAACCACTTAGAACCACTTGGGGGAGCGAAGTGAGTTCGTTCGCGTGAAAGTACTTGGCCGACCCCATGTGCACCGGAAGCAAGGACCGTTCAAGCGATGCAAAGGTGACGGATCTCCCCTCCGCTGGCGTCACCCGATCGAAAAACTCAACACGATCAGCGCGGAAATTCACCCGTCTGCGCAACGTCCAGGCCCCGCGTTTTCTCCCCGTGACGAGCCGGGCAATTATCATGCGACGCACCGCCGCTCCGAGCCGCACGGAGCGAAAGACGGTGAGGTTTAAAGCGCGTAGTACCAAGAACTTGAATGGTGTTAGTAGCTCGCGCTTGACGGCTGAGAAGTACGATGTTCCTTCCACGCTTTCGCCTGGAATCACGGCGTCAATTTGCGACTCTCCGAGGAGCTGCGTGCTCCACTCCTCACCGTTCGCTCGCAGGAAGTACCCGGCGTCTTCGTGCGCGACATGTGACGTGCGCCGATCGAAGAGCCGAGTTGCGCCTCCCTTCGAGAAATTGGTGATGGCGTAATAACGTTGCGTCGCTACTACGACGACTCCCGAATCGTCGAACCGAGTCCACACGTCGGATCGCTGACACGGGAGCAGAGCTGGGTCGGCACGGCGTTCGAATGCGTGGCTGGCAGCGACGGCATAGCTGAAAGTGAGGAGGGGGAGGTTATCGTCGTCGCATCGTGAGGGGGTGACGACGTTGCCGGACTCCAGGCGCTCCCCGACGAAATCGGCGATGGCGGAGGCCGTAGCGTCGTTCTGCGCGAGGATTTCGAGCCCGCCCGGCGCGTACTGTCCCGTATTGCGGCTCCCGTAGTTTCCGCCGATCGAGCCGTCGGGGTGGACGCAATGCGAGAGGAACGAAACGCTGCGTGCGAGCGCGGCGGCCAACTTGGGGTTTGGCCGCTCGACGTTCGTGAGTGCGAGATAGGTAAGACCGAAGCTCTCGTAGCCCGGGTCGGGGCCACCGTATTCGGCGAACCAGCCGTCGTTCGATTGATGCTTGAGAATCTGCGCGACGACCGTGTCCGAGCGCTCGAGGAGTGAGGCGTCGTCGAGAAGTCGGCTCGCGCGCACGTAGGCGAGGGCGAAGGCCGCCTGGTGGTTGTTGATGAAGGCGTAGTCTTCGTCCGAGTGGGCGGCAAAGGCGCAGGCGCGGGCGACCGAGTCTCGAGCCTGGTCGCCTAACGATTGCGGTGCCGCATCGCCCAGCAGATCGAGCGTGGTGCAGACGGTGAGGACCATCGCCAGGGTGACGCCGTGGTCCTGCGAGTACGGCGTGAACGAGTCGAACGCCCCGTTGCGGTGCTGCCTGCCTAACGAATTCTCCAGTGCAGCCACCAGCCATTCCGCCATCCGTGGGTTGGCGTAGTACGGATTGCCGGGATGCGGGTGGCGATAGAGCGTGGCGAGCGGCATCATCGACGCCTGCCACATGGTGAGCGGGAAGTCACGGAACTTCCACCCCCAATTGACGCGGTCAAAGGAGCCGCGTGTGGGTGACTGCACCTCGCGGTCCATCAGGGCGAGCAGTCGAGGGGCGACGCCTAACAGGACACGCCAATAGCGCTCCTGCAAGTGGGGGCGCACGGGGTCGTCCTGCCTAACGCTTGGGAGCATTGGCGGCTGTCTCGGGGGCCATCTGCTTGATGTAGTAGCGCATCTCCTTCCCCTGCGCGAACGCCGTTCCTTCGTGCTTGGCGCCGCAGCGTTGGACGAAGATGGTGCTGGTGACGTTGTCGGGGGGGACAACGACGTACCACCGATTGATTCCTTTCTCGCGAAAGGTCGACTCCATGCGCGCCATCATCATGTGGGCGATGCTCCCACCGATCTCGCGCTCGAAGTCCTTGGTGCGAAATTCTGGCGGGATGCCGGCAACGATCCACCACCCTTTGACGCCGGACAGAAAGGGAAGTGTCTCGCCCCCGATGTAGCGGACGTTGCGCGCCAGCGCCATGAACGATCGGGGGCGTCGCGCGACGCTCTTGGCCGCGGCCCACACGAGTCCCGCCGGATGCCGCCTAACGAGAAAAGAAGTCAGCGAGCTCGCTTCGGACGTAAAGACGTGGAAGCCGGCGATCGCGCCATTCACCCGCGCCACGTCGCAATGAAAATTCGGATTGTCGAGGCTCAAACGATAAAACGCATCCGACATGAACTCCGGGCCCACGGTCGCGAGCGAGTAGCCGTTTCGTACGGGATCGCCCAGGAGATCGAAGTGCATCTTCCCCAGCGCGTCACAGTCACGTTCGCGATATCGCTCGATGACAAAGTTCGTCATGGTGCGTTCCGGGGCGCGGGGGCCGGGTGGAATGCGCTGCCTTGTGTCAGCACGACGGGTGGCGCGGCATCGCGCGTCGCGTCGGTGGACGCGGCGTCGAGGAGTCGTTCGCGCTCGACAAAGGCGTCGTGAATCTCACGGGGCGTCATGCCGCGCAGCGCGCGATCGAAGTGACGTTCGGCGAACGACGCGAGCCACCGACCATACCGCGGATAGAACTCGGCATTCATTCCCCGCGAATGATAGTCGACGATGATGAGGCCGCGGGTCTGGCGTGCGACGTCGAGCAATTCTGCGGCAGCGGCGTCGGGGTCGGCGATCTTGTTCTTGGCGAGGCGACGATCGAAGTGATCGTCCATCCATGCCGGCGGGAGTTGCACCGTCGGCAGGATCTGCCGGGTGCCGGGATGCAAGACGCGAAACGGATGGCAGATGCCGCGGCGGAAGCCGGGATAGTACTCCAGGCCTAACGATGAATCGTACTTGAGTCCCGCCTCCCCATGACGGCGCAATGTCTCGTTAGGCTGGTCGGGGTCGAGATGCCAATAGTGATGGCGATTTCCGGCACAGTCGACCTGCGCCGCTTCGGCGATGCGCTCGACCTCGCGCGCGAGCTGCGCGACGTTCCGATGCGCGTGATACGACGCGTGCAAGCCGATCTCACACCCTTCGTCTCGCAACTCGGCGAAGAGGCGCTGAAAGCGAGGGGTGCGCACGTCGTAGAAGTCGTCGGGCGTCCCCATCGCGTATTGCAGGAGCGAACCTTGTCGCGCCATGAAGTAGAAGCACGACCGTGTTCCCGCGCGACCGGCGATCTCACGCCACTCGTGAAACGTCCAGAAGTGGCTGCGGCCAGCTGCAACCCTGCCGGCAAGCTTCAGCGCACCGGGACGGCGCGACGCCAGCACCCTAACGACTTCGATGGGCCGAATGATCTCCGGGTAGTCGACGTCGTGGGTGAGGGCAAAGGCGTACCGTTTCTCGTTGTTTTCCCACGCCCACGGGAGCGCCTGCGCACCTGAGGACTCGAGCGCAACGCGAATGCGATCCGCGTAGAGCGAGACGAGCGGACGCGCCAGCAAGCGATCGCGCACCAGGACCGACGCATCGAGATCCAAGTCGTCGCGCGGAGAGCGAGGGTACGTCGGTTCGCGCGCTCCGGTGAGGAGCCAAAACGAGGCAAAGACAATGTCGCTCGGAAAGTGAAACGACGACTGCGCGGTTGTGGCAATGCGCTGCGTCTCTCCGTCAAAGACGAGGAAAGGAAGTTCCGCCTGCGTGGCCGATCGCGTGGGCTCGCGCGATGGAGCCGAATCAAAGCGCCATGGAACCGATGGAATCGTGATTCGCGCGGCGCTCGTGGGCTGCGGACCGTAATAGAGCTCCGCGTTTTGACCGTCGTCGCTCCAGACGAAGTGCGGCGCGAATCCCGCTGTGTGAAGCAAAACGCGCAGGACATATTTCGCCTCGATCACCGACGCACTGACACTACGGTCGAGGGCGACTACGATCGATTTGGCGTGAAGAGGCGACATGTCGGGAGAACGGTGACCGAATGGGTACAGCGGGCGACCAAGGGGAATATTGCCATTGTAGGCACGATGCCGCACTTCCTGCAGCGCTGCAACGAGGAGACGCGCTGACGTGACCTCGGCAACGCTACAGTCGTGTAGCCGTGTTGGCACGACATCGACCGCACGGTGCTTCTCGTGAGCGAATCTTCGGACATTCGAGGCCTTATTTCGCGAAAGTCGCGCCGCGGCGCTCCTCGTCGGCTTGCGCGCCTGTTAGGCAGCGCCGTCATCGCCGTGTTTGCCGTGGCTCACGTCCCCGATGCATTCGCGCAGGCTCAACGCACGTCAGACTCCGATTTCGCACTTGTTGGCGTCACGGTGATCGATGTGCAGAGCGGAGGGCGAGTGCCAAATGCCACGATCATCGTGCGCGCGGGACGTATCGCCTCCGTCGACGCGACCGTGGCGAAGAAGAGCATCGCCGGTCTGCGTGTGATCGACGCCAAAGGGAAGTACGTCATTCCCGGTCTCTGGGATATGCACGTCGAACAGGCGTTACCCTTGTGGGATCGTGCGCCGGTCGACTCGAATGCGAAGCTTTTCTTCCCGCTGCTGCTGGCGCATGGTGTGACCGGAGTGCGCGACGTCGCCGGGGCCATGGATGTTACGCGGCGTTGGCGCGAGGAGATCGAACGCGGAACGCGCATTGGGCCGCGGATCGTATACAGCGGCCCCAAACTCGGAACCAAACCCGTCGCAGCAGGTGCGCCATTTCCGCTGAAGACTGCCGGTGATGCGAACGCCTCGGTGAAAGCGCTCGCCAACGGTGGGGCGAGCGGCGTGTACCTGATGCAGCTCGACGAATCCCTCCTCGGCGCCATCGTGCAAGGTGCGCGGCGTGCCAAGCTCCATGTCGGAGGAAATCTCCCCCCGCAGATCATGTTGCGAAGCGCTGTCGATTCGGGGATCAACGCGCTCGATCATCTGGATGGGTTACTCGCGGCTTCCACGCGAGACCCGGCGGATGTGATGAAGGAGTTGCGGCTGGCGGAAGAGCGTCCGCTGTGGGCACGGGTGCTTTGGAAGCTTGGCGCAAAGACTCCAATCGGCGATTCACGCGAGTACGTGCTCGCGCACTGGAACGAAGCGCACGCTGACTCGCTCTTTGCGCAACTGGCGCAGCACCGTGTCTATCAGATCGCGACGCTGCGATTGTACGGAACGGTCCTGGGGTCAGGAGACTCGCTCGTTAGGCTGCCGGCGGCCCCACTGGAATTGCGCCCCCCCGAGCGTCCGTCGCGTGGTTGGTCCATCGAGCCATATCCGGCGACGCATCCGTCGGCACGCACGTACCAGAAGATGTTGTGGAGTGTTGGAGCCATGCAGCGCGCAGGCGTGCCAATTCTCGCGGCATCTGACACGCCGAACCTCTACGCGGCGCCCGGGAGTTCGCTTCACGACGAACTGGGACTCATGGTGCGGGCGGGGTTGTCGCCGCTTGATGCCATCCGAACAGCCACGATCCGGCCGGCCGAGTTTCTCTCGGCGACCGACTCGTTAGGCACGGTGGCGGCAGGGAAGGTCGCGGACTTTCTCGTGCTCGACGCCGATCCAACGGCGGATATCGCCAACACGCGCCGCATTGCGATGGTCGTGGCACGCGGCCGTCCCTTCGATCGCCGCGCGCTCGATGCGATGCGCGAGCAGGGGACGGCAGTGGCGCGCGAGATCGAGGCCCATTGGATCGCCAACGCGCGGAAGGGAAAGTGAGCCGCTCGAGGCGCGGTTCTGCGTTGGCATGGTTCGCCCTCCTGTTTGTCGCCCAGGTGGCGACGTTTTCGCTCATTGAAGGCGGCAAGACGCCCAAGTGGCAGCACTGGGAGTTTGCGCGTTTTGGTGATCTGACGTCACACGGCTGGGCCGTGGGCGTTCTGGCGCTGCAGTACCTTGTCGTCGTGTGGGGAATGCGCGAAGAATGGGGGGTGATCGCCGCGTGGATGCGCAGCACGACGCGCCTAACGATGCTGGCCGCCGCGGTCATTGGTGCCATCGTTCTCGCCGCGTCTCCCTCGCGCAACCTTCCCGTGTATGCCGCGGAACTGGCGGTCGCGACGCTGGTACAGTTCGTGGCGTTAGGCAACATCTATCTGGCGGCCCGGTCGCTGGATGTATCCTCCGCCGCAACGTTCGGCGCTCGCCTCGAGCGCTGGCTTGGGCCGGGTGATGTCTCGGCGCACCCACCCTTTTTCGACCGATTTGCGGTCGTTGCGGCTGGCGGAGTCTTCGCCGTCACGCTCGTGCTGGCCATCGTCGTCTACCAACGTGTCCCGCACGTCCCTGACGAGTTGGTGTACCTCCTGCACGCACGCTATTTCGCCGCGGGGAAACTCGTTCTCCCCGCGCCGCCGAGCGCGGAGGCGTTCGACCTGGATCTGATGTACCTGGATGGAACACGCTGGTTCTCCCCGGTACCGCCCGGATGGCCGGCGATTCTCGCCGTGGGCGTCCGGCTCGGAGTCACCTGGCTGGTGAATCCGCTGTTGAGCGCGTTGTGTGTGCTGATGGCGCATGCGTTGCTCGCCCGAATCGACTCACGTCGCACCGCGCGCCTAACGACGATCCTTTTGGCGACGTCACCGTGGTTTCTCTTCCTTGGCATGGGACTGATGACGCATCAGGCCACGCTCGCGTGTGCGCTCGCGGCGTCACTGGGCGTCGCGGCAACGCGGGAGCGTGGCGCCCTGCTTCCGGCGGTCGGCGCTGGTGTCGCCATCGGGATGGTCGGGTTGATTCGCCCGCTAGAAGGCGTCGTTGTCGCGCTCGTGCTCGGCCTCTGGTCGTTGGGCTCGAAACATCCGCGCTTCCGGCTATTGCCGAGCGTGGTGCTGACGCTCGCGACGATGGTCTCGTCGGCGATCGTTGCGCCGTACGACAAGTTCCTGACCGGTGCGGCGGGGAAATTCCCGATCATGATGTACTCGGACAAGTATTACGGTCCGGGTGCAAACGACATGGGCTTTGGACCGAATCGTGGCATGGGGTGGGTTGGACTCGATCCCTTTCCTGGTCATGGCTTTCGCGATGTTGTTGTGAACTCGCTCCTCAATGGCTCGGCGATGTCGGTCGAGTTGTTCGGTTGGGTGTGTGGGTCGTTGATCGCAATCCTCGCCGTTCTCGCGGTGCGTCGGGTGCGCGCGCTGGACGTCGCGATGTTCGGAATCATTGCGCTCGTTGTCGGCGTGCATGCGTTTTACTGGTTTAGCGGCGGCCCCGATTTTGGAGCGCGCTATTGGTATCTCGTCTTGATGCCGTGTGTCGTACTGACCGCTCGGGCGCCGCAACTCCTCTTTGGCGCGAGCAACGAGACGCGAAGCCGCGCCAGCGTGGCACTCATCGCGTTGTCGTTAGGCGGACTCCTCCTCTTCGTGCCTTGGCGTTCGGTGGAGAAGTACTACCGCTATCGCAAGATGACGCCAGATGCGACGAGGTTCATCGCGCAACACTCGTTAGGAAAGGCGCTGGTGCTTGTGCGTGGGCGGCACCACCCGGATTATGAAGAGACGGCGCTCGAGAATCCGCTCGATCTCAGGAGCGACGCGACGATCTTCGCGTGGGACCGGTCGCGCGCCGTCCGCGCAGATGTGGTCTCGAAATATCCGGATCGCCCCGTGTATTTCATCGACGGCCCGACCATCACGGGGGGTGGATTCCGAATCGCTGCGGGACCACTCTCGCCAGGTTCCCTCGCTGCGGACCTCCCGAGTTCGGACGAGATGCCCGTGGTGACGGATGTTCGCTACGACGGTGTCAAGAAGCGCACGCAGTGAGAGTCCCATGAGCGCGACGCCACGTCCTGCCGTGCAGCTGACGGTTATCGTTGTTGTCTTTGCTGGCGGTGATGCTGTGAGCAACACTCTTTCCGCCTTGGAACCACAGCGCCAAGGCGCACGCATCATCGTCGTGTTCGCCGAGGGGTCGCTCGACAGCGCTCACCTCATGAAGCGATTCGCCGCAGTGGAGTGGGTCGCGGCGCCAGCCGGTACTCCCCCGGCTCGCCTTCGCGCGTTAGGCGTCGCGCGCGCGCAGCTCGACGCTCCCCTGGCTTGCACCGAAGACCATTGCGTTCCCGCGCCGGATTGGTGTGCGCGCATTCTCGCAGCGCACCAGAACGAAAAGCCGTCGATTGTCGGAGGCGCCATCGAGAAGGTGCCGACCGCGTCGTCCGCTTCGTGGGCGGCGTATCTCCTCGACTACTCGCGCTACCTCCCGCCATTTGATCAAGGCGCTGCGCACGCGTCCGATTGCAACGTATCGTATCCGCCCAACGTTCTCGCCAGTATTCGCCAATCGTGGAGTGAAGAATTCCACGAGACCGTTGTGCACGATGCGTTGCGATCGGCGGGCCTTGCGCTTCGTCTCGATCCGAGCATCGTCGTGTTCGAACAGCGCACAATCGCGTTAGGCGCTTACTTGGGCGAGCGCGTGCAGCATGGGCGGCTATACGCCGCCAATCGATCGTCTCATGCGTCCGCAGTCACAAGGGCGCGATGGTCTGCGCAGTCGGTCCTTCTCCCACTCGTCCTGTCGGCGCGGGTGATTGGCAGGCTTCGCGCACGCGGACGCACGCGAGCAATTCCACGCGGTGCGTGGTCCGCACTCGGGGCGAGCACGGTGGCCTGGTCGTTAGGCGAGTTTCTCGGCTATGCCACCAAGCGACCCCGCTGACGGCATGTGCCAGCGCCGGCGCACGAGCAGCGACGCATGACGCTGCCGAGCGGGCTCCCGCAGCGCCGACGCGCCGCCGATTGGAGCGCGCTCGGTGTTGCCTGTCCTCGCTGCCACGGCGAACTACGTGACGATCCGGCGCCTAACGATCCGTCGGGACTTGCGTGCGCCTCCTGCAAGGGGCACTACGCGACGTTTGCCGGAATTCCGGATCTTCGCACGGGCGAGGATCCATACCTGTCAAAGGATGAGGATCTGGGGGCTGCGGCGCGACTCGCCGATCGCGCGGATGTGCTGACGTTCGCTGCACTCTACGCCTCGTACTACGAGGGGAACGAGAAAGTGTCTCCGGCGCAGGCCGCGCAATTCACGCGCGGCGTTCTCGCGGCGGGTGAGCGGGCCGACGCTTCGCTCGACGTCTGGTCGGCGATGTCTGGACGCCACGTGCTGAGCGAAGCGACTGCAGTCGACCTGGGGTGCGGTACGGCGCCGTTGGGGATAGCACTCGCAAGGCGTGGCGCGCGAGTCCTGGGGATCGACGTTGGCATGCGTTGGCTCGTCCTGGCGCGAAAACGCGCCGCGGAGCAGGGAATTGATCTCCCCGTTCTCTGTGCAAATGCGGAAGCGCTTCCCCTGCGCAACGAGAGCGTCGGCGGCGTCGTTGGTGAATCTGTCCTCGAGAACCTTACCGACAGCGCGACCTCGCTAACAGAATGTTGGCGCGTCGTTGCACCTCGCGGCACATTGTGGCTGACGACGGCCAACCGCCATTCGCTTGCTCCCGATCCGCATCTGGGCGTGCTCGCCGGAGGGTGGTGGCCGGAATCGCGCCTTCGAGCGTATGCGAAAAAACGAGGACAGGTCTTTCCCGTGCGAACACTGTACACTGCTTCGATGCTGCGCCGCACAATGATGCACGCGGGGTTTAGGGGTGTTCGCTTTGCGCTTCCGCGATTTGCTGGGGCGCAGGTAGCGTCGCTTCCAGCCCCCGCGCGCGCGATCGTCGCCGCCTACCACGTCGCGCGCGCCGTCCCTTTCGTGCGAGACGGTGTGTTGGCCATCGGTCCGACGCTTGTCTGCACCGCCGAGCGAGCATGACGCAAACGCGGTCACCCTTCTATCGCAAACGTGCACTGGTCCTCGGCGCATCGGGGTTTATCGGGTATTGGCTCGCGCGAGCGCTGCAGGCGCAAGGCGCACACGTCACCTGCGCCGTGCGCACCGCCGAAGCAGCGCAGCGCCTGACAAGCGAACATCTGGGACATGTGGTCGTGCGGCGCGACCTCACCGCGCTCGATGATTTGGAACGTTGGGTCCCGGCGCTGCACCCAGCCGTGGTCTTCAACCTGGCCGGCTATGGTGTCGACCGCGACGAACGCGATGACGCACTCGCGGAGTTGATCAACCACCAGATGGTCGCCACACTCGCGAAGGTGGTCGCCACCCTGCCGCACGATGAGTGGATCGGCCTGCGACTGGTGCACGTGGGCTCGGCGCTCGAGTATGGAACGACAGGCGGTGTGCTCGCTGAAGACTCGTTATGCGCACCCACCACCGTTTACGGTCAGACGAAGCTCGCGGGTACGCGCGCGGTGCAGGAGGTCGCGAAAGGCGCCGGACTCGATGCATGCATCGCGCGTTTGTTTACCGTATACGGCGCGCTCGAACACTCCGGACGCCTCCTCCCGTCCATTCTGCAGGCCGCACGCACGGGCGAAGCGCTTCCGCTCAGCGAGGGGACGCAGCGGCGCGACTTCGCCTATGTTGAGGATGTCGTGGAGGGTCTGCTACGATTGGCCGTCAGCGACGTGCGGCCGGGCGAAGTCGTGAATCTGGCGACGGGGGCGATGCACTCTGTGCGCGACTTCGTTGAGGCGGCGTCTGCAATCGTCCATCTCGACGCTGCGTCGCTCAAATTCGGAGCCGTCCCGCAGCGCGCCGAGGAGATGTCTCACGAAGGGGTCTCCGTCGCGCGTCTGCGGGCGCTCACGGAGTGGGCGCCGACCGACGACATCACCGAAGGCGTAGCGCGCACAATCGGTCGCTTGGCTGAACTGAGCATCCGCCGCGGCGACACACTGCCTAACAACAAAAGTATCTAAGCGTTTTCGAGCGGCGCCGCAGCCGGCGGTGCGTGGGTGCTTGCGCGAAGTGCATCGCGCTCCTGCATCGAGCGAGAAAGCAGCCACGCAACCACGCCGCCCAGCATGCCGCCGCTGATGATGACAACCTCGAACACGAGGCCGGTTGCAACTGCCTTTGCCGCCGACACGCCAAAGGGCGCGAAGAGCGCTGCTTGTGCGGCCTCGCGCACCCCGATCCCGTTTTGTGTCAGCGGGAGGAGCCCGGCGATCTTGGCCAACGGCCACACAAAGAGCCACACGTAGACGGGAATATCAATCCCGATTGCGCGTCCGAGCCACCAATTGAGCAGCGTCAGCAGGGACTGCAGCAACATGCCTAACAAGAAGGCGCTGACGAGCGCGCCCGGGCTCCTGGTCGTGGCGACGATGGCTCGCCTCACGTCGACCAGGCGCCGGCGCACTTTCCACGGAAAGCGGCGCACCGGGATGAGCGCCAACGTCAGGAGCGCGCCCACGCCAGCGATGGCGAGGAGTGCGCCTAACGTCAGAAAGATCCGGCGGCTCTGTGGGTCGAGCGCGCGTGGCGAGAGGAGTGCTCCAATTCCCGCAACCGCTGCGAGCCCTGTGATGTCGAGGAGGCGATCGATGAGACTCCCGAGCACCAGTCCGCTCTTGGAGCGTGCCGCTTTGAGCGCGACGCCAGCACGAACGACGTCACCACCAACGATCGACGGCAAGAAGGTGTTGCCGAACAATCCCATGTAGTACGCGCGCGCCGCCGTGCGGAACGAGAGGTCCGCTCCGGCAGCGTTCACCAGAATTCGCCATTTCGCGACGCCCACGAGGTGTAGCGACATGTACATCGCCAGTGCCGCCGGCCAGACCATTGGCGGCACACTCTTGATGGCCGCCGCGATATCGGCGTACGGGAGCGCCGTGAAGAGCAGGGCGAGAACCAGCGCACTCCCGCCAAGCCTAACGAGTGGATGTTTGAGCAATGAGCGCTTCTTTGGAGCTGCGTCGCTCATCGCACTTCCTCGTGCAGGTCGTGCTCGGCGTTGGTGCTGGATTTCTCGAGTTCGAGCTTCCGCACACGATACAAGGTCTCCTCAAGCAGTTTGCGGTTGTTCGCAATCAGGTCTGCCAGCAATCCAATGAGCAAGATCTGGAAGCCGACGATGGTCAGGATCGCGGCAAGAATCAGCGACTGAATGTGCCCGATGCGGTTCCCCGTTGCGTACAGGTAGAGGAATCGGAGCGCCGGAAGAAGCCCGAGCAGGATGAACAGGACGCCTAACGCCGAGAACACGCGCAGCGGGCGATACATCGTGTAGGCGCGGGTGATCGTGACCCCCGACTTCCTGATGTAGTGCGGGATCGACTTCATCAGTCGCGATGGGCGTGTCTGCGCATTGATCCCGATCGGCACAAATTCGACCGCGGCCTTGCGGCTCCCCGCGTGAATCAGTGACTCGAGCGTGTACGAATAGTCGCTGAGCACGACCGTCTTGAGCGCGGCTTCGCGTGAGAGCGCACGGAATCCCGACGTCGCATCGGGCGTCTTGAGTTCAGCCGCACGCCCAATCACCCAACTTCCGAACACCTGCAATCGGCGCTTGATGTAGGAGAAGTGCGGGAGGAAACCGACTCCCCGGTCGCCGACCACGAGCTCTGCGCGGTGCTCGAGTATCGGGCGAACGAGTTTTTCGATGTCGCTTGCCTGGTACTGATTGTCGGCGTCGGTGTTGACGATAATATCGGCGCCTTGGCGCAACGACTCCTCGAGTCCCGCGCGAAATGCCGCCGCAAGTCCGCGGTTGCGCTCGAACTGCACGACATGCTGTACACCGTTAGCACGAGCTACTTCAGCGGTGTCGTCGCGGCTTCCGTCGTCGATGATCAGATACTCGATCTCGTCGACACCTCGCATCGTGCGCGGTAAGTCGCGCAGCGTCGGGGGAAGCGTCGCCGCTTCGTTGAAGCACGGAATCTGGATGATGAGCTTTGTCATTGCGGATTGAGCGCGCAGACCATGATGTCCCCCCCACCCACCGTCCCATGGAAGGAGCGCGGATGCGGGCATTCCTGCGCCAGCACCTGCGCAATCTCAGGCGCGTTGCGCTCGAGATAACGAGGAAACGTCCATACCACCCACGTACGCGCAATACGTCGCACGGAATCGAGCGACGCCCGCGTCGCCAAATCAGGCCACGGTTGCAGGTACAGTGTATTGAGCGGATTCGACGGAATTCCCGCCGTCACCACCCGATCTCCTTCATGACGCTCGGCCAGCACATATCGCATCGCCCCTTCGAAATCCTGTTTGGGATAGCGATAGTTGGCGCCGAGTGAGATTGCAGAAAGGCCCACCGCGAGTGCGAGCCCGGTGGTGGCAATCGGAGCGCCTAACGACCCGCGCTGCAGTTTCGATGCGAGCCACGCGCTCGTGGCGAAGGCGCCGCGCACGATGACAAGAATGGCCGGGCCGATCGCGAAGAAGAAGAAACGCGGGTACATCGTTCCGCGCGTCCCGCCAGCGCCGACAATGGTCACCAGGATCGGCGCAAGAAACGCGAGCGCGAAGAGTCGTTGCGATCGCCACAGCGAGACGACGCCACTCAGTGCGACAATCGCCCCGACCACGAGCACAACGGCTGCGACGGCGACACCACCCGCACCGATCCCCAGCAGGAGCACGCGCACCGTCTCCACCGCTGCCCAGGCGGGCGTCGAGACGCCTTTGAGTTGCGATGGACGATGGAGAAAGAAGTCGATCACGCCGTTGAGCATGGGCGCGTACAGCGCGACCGTGAGCAGGCCTCCCAGCCCAAACGCAGTCGCCGACTGCCTAACGAGCTTCGCGCGTTGCGCATGTGGGGCAGACGCCGCGAGCCAGATCGCCATGGCCAACGCATGGCCGACGACGACAAAGATCATCGTCAGGTGCGTGTAGGCCCCGAGTGCCGCCAGGACCCCATACACAACGAAGTATGACAAGCGCCCCGTCGCAACGCCGCGATGCAGGGCGAACAACGTCGCGATGGTGAAGAACGCGATGGCGCTGTAACCGCGAGCGTTCTGCGAGAACCAGACGTGGTGATACGAAACGGCCAGGAACAGCGCGGCGAGGATGGCTTCGCGCCGATCCATCAACTCCTCGCCTAACGCGAGCAGGAGCGGGACCGACGCCACGCCAAAGAGCATCGCCGGGAGGCGAATGGTCCACGGGGCTTCACCGAATACCGCGCGGCTCGCGTGCGCGAGGATGGCGTACAGGGGGTGATGGTTGTCGCCCCAGTACTCGGTGAGAATCTGGCCCACCGGCTCGCGGAACGAGCGAACGAGGGAATACACCTCGTCCACCCAAAGGCCGTCGTTGAGCCCGATGACGCGCGCGACGAGTGCGACGGCAACGAGAGCGAAGACGACGAGGGGTGTCTCCCCTCTAATCTTCGACGACATGTGACTTGAACACCTCGCGATATCCGCTCCACTTCGACTGATTGAAGTTCATCCCTTCCAGGCAGTCGACCGCGGAATACGCCATGAACAGCGCGTGGTGCGTGTTGTCGTGCGCGAACAATCCCTGGCGTCCGTAGACGAGCACGTTCTTCTGAGCCGTGGCCCAGTCATCGAGAATGCCTAACGGGACTTCGTATCCGCGCAGGTAGATGGGATACGCCTGCGGGAGGCGGCGAATGAGCACGTCCGTCGGCTTGGTCGGAAACGGAATTGCAGCTGTCGCAGCGTCTCGCGCCATGCGCTCGGCGAGTTGCTCGTCTGTGGCCGTCCAGAGCTCGTCTCCGATGGTGCACGGATACTCACCGCACAACACCGTCGTGCCCTTGGGCTCGGTCGAACGGAAATAGTTCTTCGGCTCCGAGAGCCGCGTGACGCGAACATTCTCCTCGGGGAAGTAGTGCGCATCGGTCGTCGTGTACTGATGGACCGGGAGCTTCACGTACACCAAGACCATCGCGCGATAGTCGATGCTCTTTGACGCCTGCATCACCTTGGTGTCCGGCGCGACCTGCATCATGCGCGCGAGCAACGTGATCGGAATCGTCGACCAGATGTAGTCGGCGTCGATCGTCCGGCGCTCGCCGTCATGCTCGGCGGTGATGCGCCACGTGTAGCCTTCCACCGGCGATGGTTCGATACGCGTTGCGCCCCAGCCTAACGCGATCTCGGCGCCTAACGATTGTGCCTTGGCGGCGTACGCCCGCGAAATCTGGCCGTATCCCTCGCGCATGTAGTAGTAATTGCCGCCGCCGACGGGCTTGAGCAGGCGCTTGATGAGCTTCCCGAAGCTCCCGGCCGAGACGCGTTTCCGTGCCTGAATCGCCGAGAGCTCCTCCGGCTCGCGTCCCCACATCTTGCGCGCGTACGGAAAGTAGAAGTGCTCGCTCATCGTCGGCCCAAGATTCGCCTTGAGCACCGACGCGAACGTATCTCCCTCCGCCGGTTTCGCGATTTTGGAGACGACCATGTCCCGCGCCATCCCGAATGCGAACCCCTTATCGAGGCGCGCCATCAAGTCCGTCGACTTGATCGGGAAATGCAGCCACTGTCCGCGGAGCCTAATGCGTCCGTGCCGCTCGAAGTCGCCGAAGTCGTCGCCTAACATCTCCTTGATGTCGGCGAGGATGTTCGGCGCCACGGTGTGGTGCAGGCGATGGCTTCCATAGTCGAGCCACTGGCCGCCCCACTGAAACGACGCCGCGTTCCCGCCAACGACGTCCTGCTTTTCGAGGAGCGTGACCGTCGCCTTCTCGCGTCGACGAAGCTCGAACGCGGCGCCGCACCCAGCGGGGCCGCCGCCTAACACTGCGATATGTGGAAGACGACTCATCGGCTACTGACGCGGGGAAGATCCGTCGACTCGCTTTCGCCCGATGACGATGCCAGCCACTCTTCGTACCATTGAATTGTCTCGCGCAACGAATCGTCGAGCGTCCACTTGGGCGCCCAGTTCATCGTGCGGCGTGCCTTGCTGCAGTCGAGATACTGACGCGGAATCTCGTTCGTCGCGTGGTTGAGAATCGAGAGCTTCAAGTCGGGGCGCCCGGCCGCCGCGAGCACACGCTCGGCCATCTCGATCACCGACAGCGGCGTCTCCGTGCCGAAGTTGAATGCCTCGCCAGCAAAGCCAGGCTCCGGCACACGCGCCGCCAGCGCCAAATATGCCTCGACCGCGTCGCGCACGAAGAAGTAGTCGCGGACAAAACTACCATCGCTGCGGATGACCGGCGTGCGCCCTAACAATGCAGAGCGAATCGTCCCTGGTACGAGCCGGTTGAAATTGAGATCGCCGCCCCCATACAGATTGCCGCAACGCGTAACGGCCACCGGCAACCGGAACGAATGGAAGTACGAGAGCGAAATCAGGTCAGCGCACGACTTCGACACATCGTACGGAAAGCGTCCGATAAGGGGCGCATCTTCGGTGTAGGGAAGCGTCTCGTGCGCGCCGTATGCCTTGTCACTCGACGCCACGATGACGCGCTCGATGCGCGCGCCCAGCTGCCGCGCTGCCTCGAGCAACACCCACGTCCCTTTGATGTTCGACTCGAACGTCGACAACGGCGAGCGCGTCGCCGTTCCCACAATCGTCTGCGCACCAAGGTGAAAGATGGTGTCGACCTCGTACTCGTTGAGCGCGCGCAGCATCAGCTCATAATCTTCGAGCTCGCCCCGCACCACGCGGCAGCGGCCGAGCGCCCCCGATACGACTGCTTCGCTCTCCGGCACCCAATCGCGCACCAGGCAGACCACCTCCGCCTGACGACGGAGTAGTTCCGCCACGAGATGCGACCCTAAAAGCCCAGTGCCGCCGGTGACAAAGACTCGGCGGTGTCTCCAGAAGTTCATGTCCATTTCTTCCACGGCGCGGAGCCAGTCGCCCAGAGTGATTCCAGCAAGTCGCGCTCGCGCACCGTGTCCATTGGCTGAAAGAAGCCATCGTGGCGGTAGGCCATCAGTTGTCCATCTGCCGCCAGGCGTTCCAGCGGCTCGCGCTCGAGGATCGTTGCGTCGCCGCTCGTGAGGTAGTCGAACACCTGCGGCTCAAAGACGAAGAACCCGCCGTTGATCCACCCCCCTTCGGCCTGCGGCTTCTCGGTAAACGCGCGCACGCAATCGCCGTTTAGGGCAAGGCCGCCGAACCGCGCCGGCGGACGCACCGCCGTCACGGTGGCCAGCTTGCCGTGCGCGTTGTGAAACGCGACTAACTCGGAGATGTTCACATCCGACAGGCCATCGCCGTACGTGCACATGAACGGCGCGCTGCCTAACAAGGTGCGCAACCGCAGCAATCGTCCGCCGGTCATCGACTCGAGCCCCGTATCGACGAGGCCCACCGACCAATCGAGACGCGAGCCGTTCAACACGTCGATCGCCCCCGTGCGCAGATCGACCGTGAAGTCGCTCTCGTGCAGCGCGATATCGCGGAAGTACTGCTTGATCAACTCGCCCTTGTACCCGCACGCCACCACGAACTCCTTGAAGCCGTGCGCCGCGTACGAATGCATCAAGTGCCAGAGAATCGGGCGACCGCCAATTTCAACGAGCGGCTTCGGGCGTGTCGCTGTCTCTTCGGCGAGACGAGTGCCACGACCACCAGCAAGAATTACGACGCGCATGTGTTCAGATCACCCGTGGGCTGGGAATCGGAACGATGAATCTTCCCCCTTGCTCACGATATGCGTGCTGCTGCTCAACGATTTCTTCAGCGAAGTTCCACGCGAGTATCAGCACGTAATCCGGCTTGCGCTCCAACAGCGCGTCGCTCGGCAGCACCGGAATGTGCATTCCCGGAGTGAGGGTGCCGACCTTTAGGGGATTTCGGTCGACCGTAAAGGGAAGCAGCGTGGGATCGATCCCGCAGTAGTTGAGAAGCGTGTTTCCCTTCGCCGGCGCGCCATATCCCGCGACCGTCTTTCCGTGTCCGCAGAGTTCTTCGAGCATCAGACGAAGTTCACGACGATTGGCAGCGGTGCGCGCCGCGAACGCTTCCCACGCAGCGAGCGTCGAGAGTCCGTTCGCGCGCTCTTCCTCCATCATTCGGCGCGGACCTTCGCCGTGTGCCCCACCTTTGGCGAACCACACGCGAATCGACCCGCCATGCACCGGTACTTCATCGACTCGAGCGATACTCAGTCCCGCCTCCTCACCGCAGCGCGCCAACGCCGTCACGGAGAAGTAGCAGAGGTGCTCGTGATAAATGGTGTCGTACTCGGTGCCCAGCAACATCTCGCGCGCATACGGCACCTCGACGATCACGCGACCGTTGTCATCAATGAGAGCCGCGCATCCACGCAGAAATCCTCGCGTATCGTCGACGTGGGCGAGGACGTTGTTCCCGATCACCGCGCGCGCCGAACCATGCACGGCGCGCAGCTCCTCTCCAACCTCGGCGCCAAAGAAGCGATTTTCCGTTGGAATCCCGCTCTTGACGGCAATCGCGGCGATGTTGCGCGCCGGCTCCACGCCCAGCACGCGGAGCCCGAGCTCCTTCACGCACTTGAGGAGCGATCCGTCGTTGCTCGCCACCTCCACCACAAGATCGTCGGGGCCTAACGCGAGTTCATCCCGCACGGCACGCGCGTATCGCCGGTTATGATCGGCAATGGTCGTCGAAGTGCCGGTGACGTAGATGTACTCACCGAACAGGATCTCCGGATCGATTACGTCCGCCAGCTGCACCAACGAACAGGTCGTGCAGAAGTAGACTTCGAGCGGGAATCGGGGTTCTCCGGTTGCGTCTTCGGCCCGCCGCAAGAAGGCGTTGGCCAGCGGCTGTGCGCCTAACGACAAAAACTTCTGAAGTGTCGACTGGCCGCACGCCCGGCACTCCGTCCGCACGCGATGCGCGGTCGATCCACTCGGTCCGGTGCTCTGCCAGCGCGTTGGCGCGCTCGCACCCGTCGCTGACGCGCTCACGCGCTCCTCGTCGGTGAGGCAGTGATCATTGCGTCGCCACTCGTTAGGCTGCGGCGCCAGGAAGAGAATTCACCGGAAAACCGGAATCGCAAGAGCGCCGCGAAGAAGTCCCACATCGTCGTCGCCCGCACGTGCGACAGGCCGTTGCCCCGCATGCGCGCAAAACAGTTGTACTCCAGCACGCGCAACCCCATGTAGTGCGCCTTGATCATGATCTCGGGATCGAGCAACCACTGGCGCGACGTCAATTGCATGCGCAGCAGTGTCTCTCGCGGCAACAACTTCGGAAGCCCGTTGATGTCAAGCGATTGCACCCCAGGAAAGAGCGAGCGAAAGAAGATGTTGTACGCAATCGAGACGAGCTTTCGCGACGGACCGTCCATGCGAAACCGTCGGCGAGCCTTCGCCAACACCGGAATCCCGGTCGCCACCGCATCCTCGTACAGGCGCACGGCATCCTCGGCATCCACCTGCCCATCTGCCGGGATGATTCCCACCCACGGCGCACGTGCCTCCGGAATTCCGACAAGAATTCCATTCCCGTACCCGATGTTGACGTCGATGCGATGTGGCACGACACCCGGCAGCTCGAGCGACAAATCGCGAACGATCTGCCCCGTACGATCACGCGACCCATTGTCGACGACGATCAATTCGAGCCGAATCTCCGCGCGCGCAAAAGCCGCCATGATCCGTCGAATCGTTTGACCGACGATGGCTTCTTCGTTGTACGCCGGCATGACGAACGAAACGTCAGGGCGTTGAGTCGATTCGAGGCGCGCGGGTTGTTCGTTCATCCGTGGTTCGAAGACGATGGACCGACTCTCCCGAAACGACTTGGACGACCTCGGAATCGACCGGCGGGGAGGCTCACCCCTTTCAGCGAGCCTCATGTGGTCGCAAGGCTGGTGCCGAACTACTCGGAGTATCCTGCCGCTTCCACCGCGCTTCCCGAGGAACAGCTACCAACATTCGGACGCGCCACCATCAAAAAGTGGAGCCGACCCAAACCAAAGTGTTGCGACCACCCCACAATTTGGCCAGCGCTCGGCGACGTTGAAGGGGAGCGCGAATACGATACCGCACCTCCACCCACACATCTTCGCGTCCCCGAACCACCCCCGATCGTCCTCTCCTCGCCCGTCGCCCTTTACTCGGGCACCCGGATTGCTTCACCCCGGTCGGCGCGCTCCCGTTGCGCGACGTACCATTTCGTCGTTCTCACCCGTATTCCGCCGCATTCCGCACGCACCGAAAGCAATGCGAATTCGCCTCTTCCTGACATGCTGGGTGGTGTTCTGTCTGCACTTCGCCACCGATTTCGTTCGCGAGCACTACCTCGTGATCAGCATGGTCGAAGATGGCACCTTCGATTTGGGCAAGTACTACGGATTGCACGAAGACATCTTCAAGAACCCACCGAATGCGAAACATGGTGGTGTGCACCACGGCGCCAATCCCGGAATCTCGATGTTGGCGGCAATTCCGTACGCGCTGACTCGCCCCCTCGTCGACCGCGTCGTCGCTCGCTCGCTCGAATCGCGCAAGCAGGATCGCACCGACACACTGGCGGTCTACAATGATCCACGCGAAGCGCGAGTGAAGTTCTATCGTCAGGCGCGCAGCCTTGGCCTCGATGTCCGCTTCGGACTCGTCGGCATCATCACCATGGTGCTCTGCATGGCACCCCTCTCGGCGCTCGGCGTGGTGGTGCTCTTGCGCATTCTGGAGGGCGCGGGCCTCTCCGAACGTCACGCGCTCTGGCTCTCGCTCCTGTATGCCTTTGGCACACCCGTTCTCTTTCGCACCGCGTATCTCAATCAGAACCTCGCCCTGGGGATATCGGCCATTGGTGCGTTCCTGCTCCTCTGGAATCCTGGCGATCGCCTTCGCATGTCGAACGACCGGCGTGTCGTCCTGGCGGGGCTTTTTGCGGGATTTTCGTTTCTCTGCGATTACAGTGGTGCGCTCGCGTTAGGCATTCTCGGGTTGTATGCCCTGGCGCGTGCGCGTGACAACGATGGTTGGGGCGGAGTCGTTAGGCAGGGAGCGCTCTACACACTGGGAGCACTGCCGATGATCCTGCTACTCTGGTGGTACCAGTGGGCGGCATTCGGAAACTTCATACTCCCGCCGCAGAACTGGATGCCCAAAGTGATTTACTCCGATCAAGGATATCAGGGAGTCACCGGGCCCAATCTGCAACTGCTGATCTCGCTCCTTCTCGATTCGCGATTCGGCCTCTTCGTCGCCGCGCCACTCCTCATTCTCGCGCTCGGCGCGCCGTTCGTCGTTCGCAACCGCCGCTCATTCCTCCCCACTCGCGAGATGATCGTCTGTCTCACGATCGGAGCGGCCTACGTCGTCTTCTTCTCCGCCATCGCCTACACGCGCCTCCAATGGAGCACCGGGATTCGCTACCTCATGCCCGTGGTTCCGTTTCTCTTTCTCCCTGCGGCCGCCGTTCTCCTACGCCTCCCGAGAGCCATCGGCTTTCTCGTTGTAGTCATCGCGGTGACCACCTCGTGGTCGATGGCGATGGTGCGCAATCAGTACGGCGTCCACATGAATGTCGTTCGCGTCTTCGTTGAAGGACTTCAGCTCCCGTGGCTCAACACATTGGGCAAGATGGGAGCGCAGTACGCACCGTGGCTCGAAGGGCGTCCATCACCGTTGCCCGCGTTTATTTTTACCGCCGTCTTGTTGGCTGGCATCTGGCTCATTCGCTCGCCATGGTCGGCGCCGTCAAACGACAACGCGAGCGCTTAGGCCGCATGCCTGCGCCCGATCGCGGCACGGCCGTTGCACTTGAGACCGCAAACAGTTCTGGCGACCGACCAGAGTTGTCGCTTCGTACCTCGCGCACCGATGCCGGTTTACCAACCTGACAAGATTGTTCCGTGGGATCCGACGTTGATGGTCGACGTCGTGATTCCGGTGTTGAACGAAGCTCACGTCTTGGCGCGCAGCGTTGCGACGGTGCGTCAGTTTCTTGGGCGTTCACTCTCTTGCCGTTGGCGTGTGATTGTGGTCGACAATGGCTCGACCGATGGCACCGACAGCGTAGCCCGCGAGCTCGCGTCACAGTTTGACGACGTCCGCCTCGTGCAGCTCCCCATGCGCGGACGCGGGCGCGCGCTGCGACAGGCGTGGAGTCAAAGTGATGCGGACGTCATGTGCTACACGGACGTCGATCTCTCGACAGAACTCGCCGCGCTTCCAAAGATGGTTCAATCCATCGTGCGCGATGGCTTCGACGTCGCGACTGGGTCGCGACTTCTTCCGCAATCGCGCACGACGCGTTCTGCCAAACGTGAATTCATCTCGCGCTGCTACAACGTCTTTGTCAAAGCGGTACTTTGGACGTCATTCAGCGATGCGCAGTGTGGATTCAAGGCCATCAGTCGTCGTGCGATGGCCGAACTCGTTCCTGAAGTCGAAGACCAGAGCTGGTTCTTCGACACCGAGTTGCTCGTCCTCGCCGAAAAGCGTGGGCTGCGCATTGCCGACATTCCAGTGACGTGGATCGAAGACGACGATAGCCGAGTCAAGATCGTCAAGACAGCGTGGGACGATATCAAGGGTGTGATGCGTTTGCGGCTCAAGCTCTGGCGCGAGATGCTTTCTCCTCGCGCCGCGCCCGCGCGCGCTCTCTAACGCCGCTGCTCGCCATACCGCGGGGGACATGACACCCTCGCTTCCTCCACTCGTCATCACCGGTGCCAACGGCTTCATCGGCCGGCACCTTCTGGCGCATCTCCACACCATCGGCCACGGCGATGTCGTGGCGATTGCACGCGACGCGGCCTCACTCACGGCAGCGCCTCATTGGCGCGCCGGCTGGCGTGCGGTTTCGTGCGATCTCACACGCGATCGTCTCCCGGTCGGCGACATCGCTCGCGACGCCGTCGTGCTGCATCTGGCGGCAGCTGTCGGAAAGCTCTCGCCGGCTGCAATGCGCCGAGTCAACGTCGAGGGGACGCACCGGGTCCTGGATGATGCGCGTATTGCGAGGGCGTCGCATCTCATCTTCGTCAGCTCGATTGCCGCTGGGTTCAACGACCGGCGCTGGTACCCGTACGCCGAGTCCAAGTATGACGCCGAGCGAATCGTTGCGGCTGGCGGGGTGCCCTACTCCGTGGTTCGCCCCACGCTCGTGTTCGGGCGCGAGAGCCCGATCGCGAAAGCGCTGGGCGCTCTTGCCACCGGCGGCGCACCGATCGTCTTCGGAAGCGGAAACGTCCGCACCCAGCCCATTCACGTCGCTGACGTGGTCGCCTTGTTGATCGCGCTGGCTGGCCACAGCCCCGCACGAGACCACACGCTCGAGGTAGGCGGCGCCGAACGCCTAACGATGCGCGCCCTGCTCGATGCCATTCGGCGCGCGCGCGGACTCGCACCGCGTCACGTCGTGTCCGTTCCACTCGGCGTCCTTCGTCCGGCGTTAGGCCTCGTCGAGCCGCTCCTTCGCCCGGTGCTCCCCGTGACAGCCGGACAATTTGCTGCGTTCGTCAACGACAGCGTGGCGGCAGACAACTCGATCGTGCGCGAACTCCTTCCCGCGCCGATGGACGTCCAGGGGATTCTTGCGCGTGACAATGCGCATGACTGACCAGGAAGGTCTCGAGCGCGAACATGCGGTCTTCTCTGCATATTTAGGCTCGTATTCCTCCGACGCACGCGTGGTTGCGCGATACAGCACCGCGCATGCGCCGATGCTCGCGTCCGACGATCGCTTCGATCGATGGCTGGTCGCATTCGCGCGACGCGGGCGCGTTGCCTGCTCGCTCGCCGATGCATACGCGCGGCGAGTGCGGCCATACGGCCTCCTTCGGCGCAAGCTCACGCTCGTGCTCGCGCTGCTGGAGACGGGGAGTGCAACCCACGCGCACTTCGATCGCGCGCGCCCCGCCTCGCGCATCGCGACGCTGTCGGCGCTGGCCGGCGCCGGAGTCTGGTGGGTGCTCCGAACGGCCCTCGCGCTCATCGTGGTCGCGCCGTTGCACCTCGCGGCGATCGTTGCACCTGGCGGGCGCGATGGCTGATTACCTCGTGATTGGATCCGGTGCCAGCGGTGTGCACTTCGCCCGCACCGCTCTTGACCTCGGGCACTCTGTGGAGCTCGTCGATGTGGGATTCCAGCGTCCCACGCCGCCGCTCCCCGACGCTGATGTCTCCGCGCTGAAGGATCAGCTCGAGGACCCGGAGGCGTATTTTCTCGGAGCAGAAGGGGAAGGCGTCGTCTACCCCGCGCCCGACGCCAAGCCGTACGGCTTTCCCCCGTCCAAGCAGTACGTCTTTCGCCGACCCCGCCAGCTGCAATTCGGCGAACGGTTGTTTCATCCGCTCCTGTCGTTCGCGCGCGGTGGGTTAGCCGAAGCGTGGACCGGCGGGTCGTATGAATTGCTGGATGAGGAGTTTGCAGACTTTCCGTTCGCTGGTAGCGCGATGCGCGCGCACTACGACGCCGTCGCGCGCCGCATCGGGATCACCGGCGTCCCTGACGACATCAGGCACTTCTCGCCATGCACTGCCGACTACCAAGCGCCCATTCCACTCGACGCGCATTCGGCTCTGCTCCACGGTCGCTATGATGCGCGTCGGGGCGCGCTGAACGCGCAAGGATTCTTCCTCGGGCGCTCTCGCGTTGCGGTGCTCAGTCGCGACCTCGGCGATCGCCGCGCGTGCACCTCGTTGGGGCGCTGTTTCTGGGGATGTCCCAGCGGTGCATTCTATACGCCGGGCGTCACCCTTCAGTCGCTATTGCACGACGATCGATTCACCTATCGTCCGGGGCTTCTGGTGCGCCGCCTCCTGCTCGATTCGCGCGGCGCGGCGTTAGGCGTTGTCGCCGTCCCGATCGACGGCGGTGGCGAAGTTGCACTGCGAGGCGATCGTACGATTCTAGCGGCCGGGGCGGTCGCCACCTCGCAGGTGTATCTCCAGACGATGCAGTATCAGGGGCGCACCGATTTGCAGCTGACGGGACTCATGGATAACCGGCAGGTGATGGTCCCCTTCGTCACACTCCCGCGCTTGGGTGCCGACGTTGACCTGGCGAGCTATCAGTATCACATGCTCGCCATGGGGATCGACCGCGGCCACTGGCGTGCCGCGGTGCATGGCCAGATCAGTGCGCTGAAAGCGGCCGCGGTGCATCCCATCGTCTCGACGTTGCCGTTCGACCTTGCCACGTCCATGCGCGTCTTTCGACGAATTCGCGGCGCGTTGGGCGTTGCGAACATCTGGCTCGCCGACCACCGGCGCGATGCGAATGCCATCCGCCTCGAGCCTAACGACGATGGCAGCACCGCGGTTGTCCTCGACTACGCCGACGATGCACGAGATCTCCCCGCCGCGCGCGACGCGGCGGCGCGCACTCGGCGCGCCCTCCGCGCGTTGGGGTGTTTCGCACCCGCTGCGATGACCCGGATTCTCCCCAAGGGATCGAGCGTTCACTACGCCGGTACGCTCCCCATGACCAACGCGGAGCAAGAACACACGACGCGCGCCGATGGCTCTTCGCGGGCGTACGATCGCCTGCACATCGTCGACGGCGCTGCCTTCCCCTGGCTCCCGGCCAAAAACCTCACCTTCACACTCATGGCCAACGCCTCGCGCGTCGCCACGCTACTTGGCGCGTAGCCAAGCGATCGCCGAACCCCCTGGGTCGCTCCGATTGACGGCTACGTCTTTCTGCTGATGCGTGGCCACGAATGTTGCCCAAGTCGTTACCACAAACGTGCGTAGCGACTGCCCTACAAATGCAGATTTCATCGTGGCGGTGGTTCCACACGAACAACCGCGCAAGTGTGGAATTCTTGCCGCTCCCTTACTCCGACGCATTCGTTAAGGAATTGTCGTCTAAAGAGTTGCGCACTTCAACGGTTACGCGCACCCACCCCAACATCCACGGCCGTCGCCTTGCACATAGACGGACGCGTCCGTGCATTTCGCGACTCGGCACGGACTTTGGATGACTGCACCGCACAGCGCACGCTGTCAGAATCCGTTTTGGTACCGTCGGAGAACGATATGTCTGAAGGAAGAAGCACCCTCGCGTATGACAGTGGATCGCGCCGACGCGCACATTCACCATCGCTTTCGGTCATCGTTCTCTCTGAGGGAACGCGAGATGAGTTGTCGCGTGCTCTCGCCTCGATCGAGTCTCGTTGCAGCTCGCTTGGCGCAGAAGTCATCGTCGTTCGACAGGACATCGCCGACCACATGATCGAGCTCAACGCCTCGCATCCCGGCGTGATTTTTCTCGACGCGCCCAAAGGGTGCAGCAGTGCCACCATGCGCGAGAAAGGCATCGATCGCGCGTCGGGCGATATTCTCGCGCTCCGTATGGACGGGGCGGTGGGTGACGGTCGCTGGCTGCAAGCTTTTGACGCAACCATGAGCACGACTCCTTCGGTTTCGCGGGAGTCCTCCAAGCCCTTCACTCCGGTTGTCGATGATGCAATCGCGGCGCGCCGCACGCCGGCGAGTGCTCCAGTAGCCGCATTTCGCGAACGTCGCGGCAGTGAGTCGGTCGTCATGAGCGGAACTACCGTCGCCATACGTGACGATGCCAAGCGCGGTGTTTTGCAGCAGAAATAAGTGGAACGTCCTCAACTGTCCGTTGTCGTTCCCTCGGTCAATGGCATCGACGATCTCTCAGGGACGTTAGAAGCACTCGAAGAGCAGCGCAGCGACGTGCGACTTGAGGTCCTCGTCGTCGATCGCCTTGGTCCGGATGTGCGCCGCGTCGTTCGCGAGCGCTTCCCGAACGTTCGAATTCTCGAGGTCGCACCAGATGCGACGATTCCGGCTATGCGCGCCCTCGCGTTTCGCGCTGCCACGGCACCGTCCGTCGCGGTAATCGAGGATCATGTCATCGTTCCCCGTGGGTGGGCGAAGGCGCTGCTGGAAGCTCAAGGGGAGGCGACGCCGGTCGTTGCAGGGAGCGTACAGAACGCCGCGACCCAGACCCTGGTCGACTGGGCGGCCTTTCTCTGCGAGTACAGTCATTGCACTCCCCCACTCCCGGCGGGCTCGGTTGAGTGGCTCACGGGGAACAACGTCGTCTATTCCAAGGCACTTCTCGACAAATACCGCGGAGTGGTGGAATCGGGTGGATGGGAAAACCGCTTGCACGACGCTCTCAAGCACGATGGAATCCCGCTGACGTGTCACCCCGAGATCGTCGTCGGGCACAAGATGCACTACTCGTTTTCACTCTACATGTCGCAGCGCTATCTCTACTCTCGATCGTATGCTGGAGCTCGGGCCGCAGGCGCAGGTTTGGCCAAGCGGCTCGCGATGGGCGCCGCATCGATCGCGCTGCCGCCGCTATTGTTTTGGCGCACCGTTTCGCGCATCAAGTCCAAGGGGCAGCACCTGGCAGAACTGAAGCGTTCGTTGCCGCTTCTCGCGCTATTCGTCGTCGCGTGGGCGGCGGGTGAGGCGGTTGGGTATGTCGCTGGCGCTGGAAACTCTCTCTCCCGAGTGCGGTAACGTGAGTGCTTCGAATGGGAACGCCCCCCGAACGGTAGCGCAGCTGCAACCCGGCGACCATGTGGTCGTCATCGGAGGCGGCCCGGCCGGTCTAACGGCGGCCTACATCTTGGCAAAAGATGGGGTCAAAGTCACCGTACTCGAATCCGACAACATCGTCGGTGGCATTTCACGCACGGCACGATACAACGGCTACCGCTTCGACATCGGCGGTCACCGCTTCTTCACGAAAGTCACACCGGTCGAAGAGCTCTGGAAAGAAATTCTCGGTCCTGAGTTCATCTCGGTGCCGCGCCTCTCCCGCATTCACTACATCGGCAAGTACTTCGACTATCCGCTCAAGGCCAAGAACGCGTTGTTAGGCTTGGGGATCTGGAACACGATTCTCTGCGTCGTCAGCTATCTCCGCTGGCACATGTTCCCCTATCCCGTCGAAGAGAATCTCGAACAGTGGGTCACCAATCGCTTCGGCAAGCGACTCTTCCAGATCTTCTTCAAGACCTACACGGAGAAAGTCTGGGGCATTCCCTGCCACGAGATTCGCGCCGAGTGGGCGGCACAGCGCATTCAGGGACTTTCGTTGGCGAAGGCCATTCTCAATGCGGCTTCCCTACAGAAGCGCAGCGACACCATCAAGACGCTGATCAACGAGTTCCAGTATCCGCGTTTTGGTCCCGGCCAGATGTGGGAGACGGCGGCCGATCGTATCCGCGATATGGGGAGCGAAGTGCTGCTCAACCACGACGTCACGGCGCTGGAGATGGAGAACGGCCGCATCGTCGCCGTGCGTGCCGAGACGCCTAACGGTGAACGCCGCATTCAGGGCGATCACTTCATCAACACGATGCCCGTGCGCCATCTCGTGCGCGCCATCGAGCCCGCCGCCCCGCCTGCGATTCGTGCAGCTGGCGAGGGGTTGAACTATCGCGACTTCCTGACCGTCGCGCTGATGATCGACCAGGAAAAACTCTTTCCCGACAACTGGATCTACATCCATACGCCGGGCGTGAAAGTCGGTCGCATCCAGAATTTCAACAACTGGAGCCAGGCGATGGTCCCCCGCCCGGGGACGACCTGCCTCGGACTCGAATACTTCTGCTTCGAAGGCGACGGACTCTGGACGTCGCCTGACGCGGAACTCATCGAGCTCGCGAAAAAGGAAATCGCCGCCCTCGGTCTCGCCGATCCGAGCAAGGTCTTCGACGGAACGGTCGTTAGGCAGCAAAAGGCATATCCCGTCTACGATTCCGTGTATTCGGAGCACCTCGATAAGGTTCGCTCGTACATCGACCGCATCCCAAACCTGCATACGGTAGGGCGCAATGGGATGCACAAGTACAACAATCAGGATCATTCAATGCTCACCGCGATGATGGCGGTGGCAAACATGCGCGGCGCATCGCACGATGTGTGGTCGGTCAACACCGACTACGAGTATCACGAAGAGCAGAAGCTCGAAGCCGATACGGCCAAGGGGGCTCCACCGGGAACGGTCGCTGCGGCACGCGCCGGCGCGGCCTAAAGAGCGCGCGCGTGCGCATCGGTGTCGACGCGACATGCTGGGCCAATGGGCGGGGATACGGGAGGTTCGCTCGCGAGTTGATGAGGGCACTGGTTGCCCTCGCGCCCGATCACCAGTTCGTGTGCTTCGGTGACCGGCGTGCCTTCGACGCCTTTCCGCTTGCAGCGGTGAACATGGAGCGTGTCCTGGTGGAACTGAGCGAGTCGCCCACGCTGGCCGCATCGGCCGACGGCGCGCGGGCTCCTCGCGACATGCTCCGCCTAACGAGAGCCGTCTGGAAGGCGTCACCCGACGTCTTCTTCTCGCCCTCCGTCTACACGTATTTCCCGCTCCCGCCAGGACTGCGCGCCGTCGTCACTGTGCACGACACCATCGCCGAGCGCTTCCCCGAACTCACGCTCCCATCCTCCCGAGCGCGCCTCTTCTGGCGACTCAAGGTTGGGCTCGCGCTGCATCAGGCCCGCATCGTCCTCACGGTCTCTGACTACTCGAAACGCGACATCGCGCGTGTCCTCCACGTCCCGGAAGCACGCATTCGCGTGGCCGTCGAAGCACCCGCCGAGGACTATTTCCGCAGCAGTCGCGCCGACGCGGAGAACGCCGCGAGCGAATACGGCGTCCCCGCCGGCTCTCCGTGGTTTGTCTACGTGGGCGGCTTCAATCCGCACAAGCGCATCGATCTCATCGTCCGCGCGCACGCTGACCTCGTCAGCAAAAGCGGCGACAGTGCGCCCCCGCACCTCCTGTTGGTCGGCACCACCGGCGGTGACGTCTTTCACGGCGAGCAGGGAAAGTTGCGTGCGCTCGTGGACGCGTCTGGAACGACGGCGCTCGTGCACTGGACCGGTTTCGTCGCCGACAGCACGTTGCGACTCCTGCACTCGGGCGCCATTGCCGCGCTCCTTCCATCTGAATGCGAGGGGTTCGGATTGCCCGCCGTTGAAGCGGCAGCATGTGGTGCGCCCGTCGTCGCTACGACCGAAAGTCCGCTCCCCGAACTCCTCGCGGGCGGTGGGATCTTCGTTCCGCCCGGCGATCTCGCCGCGCTGACGTCCGCGATGCGTCTCCTGCTCGACGATCGCGCCAGCCGCGACTCGTTAGGTGTGGGCGCTGAAAAAGCAGCCAAACGACTGACGTGGCGTGCAAGCGCGCGCGCAACCCTCGATGCGTTGCTGGAGGCCGCGGTATGAGCGCCCTCCGCTTCCTCATGCTGACCACCTTCTATCCGCCGTACAATTTCGGCGGCGACGGCATCGGCATTCAGCGCCTCTCGCGCGGACTCGTGAAGCGCGGGCATCACGTCACCGTGGTGCACGACACCGACGCGTACACGCTGCTTCATGAAGGGAAGATGCCTAACGCGCCTGATCACGACGACGACGAAGGGGTCGAGGTGATCCGACTTCGCACCGGCGTTCCGATGACGTCGGCCCTCCTCACGCAGCAGTTCGGGCGCCCGGTCGTGAACGGTGAACGCATTCGCGAAATCGTCGACGCGGGGCGTTTCGACGTCGTGAACTTTCACAACGTTTCGCTCATCGGTGGACCGGGGCTTCTCTCGTACGGCGAAGGCGCGGTCCGGCTCTACATGGCACACGAACACTGGCTCGTCTGCCCGATGCACGTCCTGTGGCGTCATGGTCGTGAACTCTGCACAGGGCGTGAATGTTTCAAGTGCTCCATCTCGTATCACCGCCCGCCGCAGCTCTGGCGCTATTCGGGCTATCTCGAACGCGAGATTGAACACGTCGATACGGTCATCGCGATGAGTGCCTTCAGCCGCGACAAACATCGCGAGTTCGGCTTCACGCGCGACATGGAAGTCCTTCCGTACTTCCTCCCCGATCCCGAGTCGACGGCGCTGCCGGTGGCCACCGGCGCGTCGCCAAACGAACGCCCATACTTCTTTTTCGCCGGCCGTTTGGAGCGCATCAAAGGGCTCGACGATGTCATTCCGGTCTTTCGGGACTATCCCCATGCCGATCTGGTCATCGCCGGCGACGGGACGTACGCCCCGCATTTGCGCCAACTCGCCCAGGGGATGCCCAACGTCCGATTCCTGGGGCGGGTCGCGCCGGAAGAGCTGCGGCGCTATTACCAGCACGCTATCGCACTCGTCGTACCATCGCAGTGTTTCGAGACGTTCGGGATCGTTCTCATCGAGTCGTTCCGTCAGGGAACGCCGGTGATCGCCCGCCGCCTCGGTCCATTCCCGGAGATCGTTGCCCAGTCTGGAGGCGGTGAGCTCTTCACCACCCGAGACGACCTGCTCGCAGCCATGCGCCGTCTGCAGGGCGATCCGGCCCATCGCGAAGCACTCTCCGCCGCCGGCTACCGAGCCTACGTGGAACGGTGGTCGGAGCGCGTTGTTGTTCCTCAGTACCTCGAAATTGTGCGGCGTGCTGCGGCGCGACGCGGACACGCGCGCGTCATTGATGCGCTGGCGACTCAGGAGGTCGCGTGAACGTCTTTATCACCGGCGGATGTGGCTTCATCGGGTCGCATTTGGCCGAGCGTCTGCTCGACCGAGGCGATCGCGTGCAGGTGCTCGACGACCTGTCCACGGGAAGCATGAACAACATCGCGCACCTCATCGGTCGCCCTGGCTTCTCGTATCGCATTGGCTCGGCGCTCGAGGTTCCGCTTGTCTCCGAACTCGTCGATAGCGCCGACGTCACGGTGCACCTTGCCGCGGCGGTGGGCGTGCGCCTCATCGTCGAGCGCCCCGTGCATACGATCGAGACCAATGTCCGCGCGACCGAAGTCGTGTTAGGCGCCGCCGCGAAAAAGAAGAAGCTCGTGGTGGTTGCATCGACGTCGGAGGTCTACGGCAAGTCGACATCGATCCCCTTCCGCGAAGACCAGGACCTCCAACTCGGCCCAACATCTCATTCGCGCTGGGCGTATGCGTGCTCCAAAGCGCTCGATGAGTGGTTGGCGCTCGCCTATTGGCGCGAACGCGGTGTCCCGGTCATCGTGACGCGCTTCTTCAACACGGTAGGTCCGCGTCAGACAGGGCAATACGGTATGGTAGTTCCGAGCTTTGCCGGACAGGCGATTCGCAACGAGCCCATTACCGTCTATGGGTCGGGCGATCAGGCGCGATGCTTTGGACACGTGCGCGATGCGGTAGAAGCGCTGCTTCGCCTGATGGCAACGTCGAGCGCGGTCGGCGAGGTGTTTAACGTCGGCGCGACGGAAGAAGTGAGCATTCGCGGCCTCGCTGAACGAGTGCGCGACGCGGCCAAGAGCAGCTCGGAGATCGTGTACGTACCGTACGCCGAGGCGTACGCGGCGGGATTCGAGGATATGATGAGGCGCGTTCCCGACGTCACGAAGCTTGAACGTGTCACCGGTTTTCGACCGACGACGTCGCTGGACGTGATCGTGCGCGACGTCGTCGCCGATCAGCGTGCGCGGTTCGAGGCGACCGCCGGCGATAGCGCTCGGATCCTGACCACTCGTTAGGTTCGCAATGCGCGCGATACTGACCTATCACTCCATCGACGACTCCGGGTCGCCGGTGTCGGTGAGCGCAGATGCGTTTCGCGCTCACACGACGTGGCTCGCGTCGGGGCGTGTGCAGGTCGTCTCACTCGAGGCGTTGGCGCAGATGCCCGACAGCGTCGACGCCGTGGCCCTCACCTTCGACGACGGCTTCCAGAATTTTGCCGATTTCGCCACGGCACTCCTCGCCGAACATGGGCTTCCCGCGACGGTTTTTGTCGTACCTGAACATGTCGGCGGGCGAAACGACTGGGGTGGCGGACCGCCTAACGCCGTCATTCCGACGCTCCCGCTGATGTCGTGGGAGTCGTTAGGCAGGCAGGCCGAGGCGGGCGTGACCATCGGCGCGCATACCCGCCGTCATCGCGATCTCACACAGGTGCGCGGCGCCGCCCTCGAGGACGAGGTGGCCGGCTGCGTCGAGCGAATTGCCGCTGAACTGGGAATGCGCCCCGCGACGTTTGCCTATCCGTACGGGGGCGTTGACGTGACGTCGGCGACCGTCGTGCGCGATGTCTTCGATCTGGCGTGCACGACGGAACTGCGTGCGCTCCGGAATGACGACGATCGCGCGCTACTGCCGCGGCTCGACATGTTTTATTTCCGCGACGAAGGACAGCTCGAGTCGTGGGGAACAAGCGCGTTCAAGCGCCGACTCTGGATTCGTGCGCAAGGGCGCAAGGTGAAGAAGATGGTGCAGGGCATGGGGCGGGCCGCATGAGCGACGAACTTCCGTTCTGCTCCGTCGTGATGCCGGCGCACCAGGCCAGCTTACTCCTCCCGCGCACGTTAGGCGCGCTGGTCGACAGCGATTATCCACGCGATCGTTGGGAACTCATCGTCGTCGACGATGCATCGGCTGACGACAGCGCCACGGTGGCCGCGCGTTATGCCGACACGGTCATTCGTCTCCCCGGCAATCCTCACGGGCCGGCCTACGCACGCAATCGCGGCTTCGAGGTCTCCCGCGGTGAGATCGTGATGTTCTTCGACTCGGACGTCGTCGTCCGCAAGGAGACGATCCGCCGATTCGTGGAGGTGCTGACGAGTCGCACCGATGTGGGCGCAGTGTTTGGTGCCTACGACGATGAGCCCACCGATCGTGGCTTCATGTCGCAGTACCGCAACCTCCTGCACCACTACACGCACAGCAAGAATCCGGGAGAGGTCGAGACGTTTTGGGCAGGGGCGGGCGCCGTTAGGCGCGACGTCTTTGATGAAGCGGGGATGTATGACGAGTGGCACTTTGCTCGCCCGCAGATCGAGGACATCGAACTGGGGGCGCGCATCCGCGCTATCGGCGCGCGAATTCTTCTGGTCCCAGACATTCAGGTTACGCACCTCAAGCGCTGGACCTTTATCGGTGTCGTGCGCACCGATCTTCGCGATCGCGGTATTCCATGGGCACGTTTGCTCGCCCATCGCAAGGCGATGATTTCCACGACGTCCTTGAACCTGCGGTGGACAGAGAAGTTCAACACGCTGCTCGTCTGGCTCGGACTGGCGCTCGTGGCGGCGTCGCTCTGGGCACATTCGTGGCTCCTCTTTGGCGTCGCGCTTATTTGCCCGTTGATTGCAACGTTGAACAACTATCCGCTTCTGCGATTTTTCTATCGCGTTCGTGGGCTCGTCTTCATGCTGCGCGTCATTCCGGTGCACTTGTTGTACTATCTTCTCAATGGGATCTCGTTCGGCATGGGGGTCCTGTTGCAGCAGACGATTGGTGCACCGCTCCCGAACCCGACGATGGAAGCCTACGCGGAGATGGGCGTACAGCGGTGGCCACCGGTTCCTTCAAAGCAGCGTCGAAGCTCGTGGACCGCAGACATCGAGTAGTGGTTAAGAGCCGTGGAGACAGCGCCATCATGACGTCGTCCACGCCACCTACGCGGAGGACCCCGCACTTGCGATTGGAGCCCACGCTTTCGAGCAGTGATGAAGATGTGAACGCCGCGTTGCGTCTCGCCTTTGCGCCGTTGCACAAGGCGGCCTTCGGCACCGCGACTGGCGTTGCCTTGGCGCTGCTTTTCGTGACGCTCACCGTGGCGGCGATTCTGTCACCGCGCGCGCACGAATTTCCTCTCCACTTGTTGGACCAGTTTTTCGCTGGCTACTCGGTGACGTGGGGAGGCGCCATCGTCGGCGCGGTCTGGGGATTCGCCGTGGGATTCGTGGCTGGATGGTTCGTTGCCTTCTGCCGGAACCTGGCAATGGCCATCGTCGCCTTCACCTACACAGCGCGTGCGCAACTCCTTCAGACGCGCGATTTTCTTGATCACATCTGACCGGACATCGTCTACCACCATGAGCGCTCCGCGCGATCCCAACATTGAAAGCACGCTCCTCGCACTCAACGCGCGCGCCTGGGGAATCGCGTTCGGCCTCGTGCTCGGCGGTGGGCTTTTTCTCGCGACGCTCTTTCTCGTTGTCCGCGGCGGCCCTAACCCGGGACAGCATCTGCAGCTGCTCTCGGCGTTCTTTCCCGGCTACCGCGTCAGCTTCGTGGGTAGCTTCATCGGTTTCATCTACGCCTTCGTCGTCGGATACGCGCTCGGTCGAGTGATTGGCGAAGTCTATAACCGGCTGTCGCTCCGATAACGCGCGTGTGCCTAACGCCGATCGCATTCGATCGGCGCGCCACGTCGCCCTCTTCCGATAACTTCGATCGTCATGACCGCTCTTCGCGTCGCCGTTGCCGGTTTAGGGAACGCCGCCGTCAACCTGCATCTCCCCGGGCTCATGAACATGCCCGTGGCCCACGTCGTTGCCGGATCCGATCCGTCTGAAGCGCAGCGCGTCGCCGCGGCGCAGCGCTTCAAGTTTCCGACGTTTCCCACGCTCACGGAGATGCTGCAGGTCACGACGCCCGACGTCGTGATCGTCTGCGCACCCCCTAAAGCCCATAAGCAGATCGCGCTCGAGTCGTTTGCCGCGGGCGCCCACGTCCTGTGCGAGAAGCCGCTCGCTACCAGCATTCCCGAAGCGGAAGAAATCCTCGCCGCCGCGAAGGCCTCGGGGAAACGACTCGCGCTCAATCACGAGTTCCGCGAGATGCCTGCCTTTCGCGCCGTTCTCGACGCCGTGAAGAGCGATTCCGGGGGCGTCGTCTTCGCGCAGGCCTGGCAGAACATGGATCTCCCACCGTGGGCAGAACCTGGCTGGCGAGGGCAATTGCTGAATGGCGTCTTGTACGAAGCGGGAATTCACCTCGTGGACTTTGTCATCGCCGCGTTTGGCGAGACGCCGCGTGCGGTCACTGCAACCATGTCGTCGTGCGGTATGCGCGAGGAGCAGACGGACTCCGTGGCGCTCGTGACCCTCGAGTTCTCACGCGGTCGCTTGGCCCAGGTCACGCAGAATCGGTTCTGTAAGGGGGAAACGCAGTACTTCGAGGTGCGCGTCGAAACGCCTAACGCGTCACATCGCGTGAGCTATGGCGGTCGTGCGCGCGTTTCGCTCGGTCTTCTGCGAAGCACCAAACCGCACGTGCGCGTCGAACTCGGCGCCGCCGGCACCGCCTGGCGCGAGCGCGGCCACGCGCGATCGAAGATTGCCGCCAATCCCGGCAACGCCCCGATGATCGCCACGCGTAACCTCGTCGAGCGCACGCTCAACGCCTTCCAGCAGGGCAGTGAAGCCCCCGCATCGGGCGAGGCCGGTCTCGATACACTTCGTGTCCTTGCCGCGGCCTACATCTCCGCAGCGGACGGTCGCCGCGTCGCCCTCGACGACCCGGCAGTGCGCACCCACCGCTTCGAGTAGCACCAATAGCAGAGGGGGCGCTGGCGGCATTGGCACCACCGGTCGCGTCAGTGGCGACCGCCCTCGTCGAAATCGTTAGGCACGAAAAAGCCCCGTCGAGCCATCGCTCGCGGGGCGCTTTGTTCTCCCGAGGGTTGGGAGTTCCGCGTCTTTACCAGCCGCGGAACTTGAGCAACACCGCCGGCACCGTCGTCACGATGGTGCGGACGTCGAGCCACAGGCTCTGCGTCTGCAGGTACTTGAGATCCCAGCGCACCTTGCCGCGCACATCTTCGAGGCAAGCATCGTAGTGCTGATTGATCTGTGCGAGCCCGGTGAGCCCCGGCTTGACGCGATGACGGAAACGGTACTCGGGAATGTCCTCGCGAAGACGCGCTGCGATGCTCGGACGTTCAGGACGCGGACCGACGATGTTCATGTCACCACGCACGATGTTCCACAGTTGCGGGAGCTCATCGAGCCTAAACTTCCGCAGATATTTTCCGACGGTCGTGACGCGCGGGTCATGCGCTTGTGCCCACACGGCGCCGGAGAATTTCTCGGCGTCCACGCGCATTGTGCGGAACTTGAAAATCGTGAAGACCTGTCCGCCCAGATCTTCCAGGCGACGCTCACGGAGCGCCAACGTGTCGCGCCAGCGCCGATCGAGACCCACGCGTGTTTGCGCATAGATCACTGGGCCGCGGCTCGACAGACGAATGGCGATGGCAATGACGATGAACAACGGAAGCAGCAGTATCAATCCGAGCGTCGCCATGACGACGTTGAAGACGCGACTGACGGGCTCCGACCGCTCGCAGGGAAACACCTCATCGACGGTCGCGCGCTCATTGAGCCGTGCGACATCGACCGAGCGCGGACGCTCGATTCCGCGCGCTGACTCACTCGCGTCGAGGCGCCGCTGTTGGCGCGCGACGGGCGTGGGAATGCGAGCGGGAAAATCTCCTGCGAACTGCGGCACAGACGTCTCTGACTGCATGCGTGATGAGCCAATACTGGTGCTCGATAACGTCGAGGGCTCGACGTCGGATTCGGGCGGTACTTGCACGATTATCGAATTCGGAAAAAAACCCAGACCAACGACGACGCCGCAGCCACCCATTTCAGAATGTTCGTTGCTCCTCCACCCGTCGCGCTGTTATCGATCGGAACCTCAATTTCGTCGCCATCGCGCAGGGAAAGATCGCCAACCGTGCGTCCGAGGCGAACCGCTTCACGAAACTGTTTCTTGTCGATGATGACTTCGCCCGATCGCTTCACTTTCGTGTCGTCGAGCTTCGCGTTTTGCCCCAGTCCGCCGGCCGTCATGATGACGTCGGTGATTGCTTGATCGACGGGGAAGGTAAGAAAGCCGTTCTTGTTCACAGCTCCCGTAATCGTTAGGCGCACCAGTCCGGTCGCAGAGACGGTCGGGTTCTTCAGATACTTCCCGATCTCGGTCAACAAGAAGCCGTTGAGTTCCGAATCAAGGACGCCGGCGAGCGAGATATCTGGAATATTCGGAAGCTGAAGGCGGCGATCGCCGCGCACCGTGAAGGTGTCGGTCAGTGCGCTGTCGCCGAGCACGGAGATGTAGATGCGGTCGCCCGGAAGGAAATCGCCGTTGCGGAGGCGCATTCGAATTGCCGCAGCATCGTGCGTGAGTTGTGCCTTCGTCTTCTCGTCGGGCGCCACGAGTGCGCCTTGCTCAGTCGCTTTCGCGGCCTGCTCCAATTCCGTGCGAGTGGCCTGTCGGCGCCCTTCACCGAGCGAGGCCTGCGCCGAGAGCGTGGATGTGCCAAGCGTCAGCGCCAAGACAGCGGCGCCGACGGTGAACCGTCGCGTAAGTGCGAGCTCAGGATTGCGGAAAAACATACCGAAATGCGTCTCCTGCACCCTTCGTGCTAGGTGGGGTGGCGATCGTAAGAATCAACATTCTTGAAGCCTAACTGTAGTTACCACGATGATCTGCGTCGTGTCGCATCGATTCGACAGTGGCACGCAGCGCGCTGGCGCCACAGCGCCTCATTCAACGTGCTACAGACGTAGCGAGCGTTGGCGCCCTCTGCTGACACGTTCATAGCACAGGACGAGCCACTGAGCGCTTAGTCGCGTGTTTTCGGTAACAATCCGGACGAAATGAAGCGACATTCTCCGACGCCGCAACGCGCGCGACGTTTCGGAAGCGGTTGCGACACAAGCACCTGCATGTGCAGCGCCCACCAATACCGGAGCGAGCGCGGCCTTGTGTGGCCTATGCGCCTCACCGCCGTGCCACGAAAGGCGCGTGTAAACGTCAGAAACCGCGCCTTTTGCCGCTATTAGGGGATAAAACCCGCTGCACGACTCCTGCAATGGTCCGTGTTCACGTCTCGGCTTCACGGCGCATAAAGCGCTTTCCGCGCTCCAATACGTGGGTCGAACGTCTGGGAAATCCACGGATGTCTGAAATCAGAACGGACGCGTCGCCTCCTCCCCTCGTACTCCTGGCCAATGACCAGGAGTGGTCGGCGCGTTCGCTCGAGAGTGTGCTGGGTCCTCAGGGCTTTGCGACGGTGCGGGCGTACACTGGACGGCAAACGCTCGAACTGGCTCGCAGGGTCCATCCGGATGTGATTATCGTCGACGCGGGGATGCCGGACATCAGCGGCATCGAGATTTGCCAGCGCCTCCGTGAGGATCTCGAGTTTTCTCGGTCGACGCCGATCGTGGTAACCACGGCGGGTCCGGCGTCGCGCGCACAACGTCTCGAGGCGCTGAAGGCCGGGGCCTGGGAGTTTCTCTCGCAGCCGATCGACGCCGAGTCGCTCCTGCTCAAGCTCACGCTCTTCGTCCAGGCGCGCCGCGAGACCGATCGCTCGCGCGAAGAGAGTCTGCTCGACAGCGCTACGGGATTGTACAACGTGCGTGGGCTGGCACGCCGCGCGCGTGAGATCGGCGCCGAAGCCACGCGCCGGCGCACTCCGCTGGCGTGCATCGCGATTGCCCCTGTCGCCGAAGATGGTGCCGCGTCGGGACGCGACGAGCTGGATGGTCGAGTGGCAGAAAAGGTGAGCGAGATCTGTCGACGCGCGGCCCGCACATCGGATGCGGTCGGGCGATTGGGGCGCGCCGAGTTTGCGATCATCGCTCCGTCGACTGATCCGGCGGGCGCGCTGCGCCTCGTGGAGCGCCTCCGCGAGCAAGTGGAAGCGATGCCACTCGCGTTTGATGGTGTCGAAATGCGTTACCGGATGCGCGCTGGCTTTTGCGCCGTGCCCAACTTCGCGCACTCGCCGGTTGATGCGGTTGAGTTGCTCCTTCGTGCGGCGGGGGCGCTCCGCCAGGCGCGCCGCAACGAGATCGTCGACGCCGCGCACGGACACGAGACGCTCGAGATTCCGATTGCATCCTGAGCCCCCGCACCTCGCGGGGGCTCACACACAAAGGGGCGCCGGTCAATTTCGACCGGCGCCCCTTTGTGTGATTTCCCGTGCGACTTTCACATTTCGTTAGGCAGCTACGCCTCGTTAGGCGACCGATCCCCGCCTATTACTTGCCCGTCGAGGCACTCAGCAGGGCGCCATTCTCGGCGTCCGACCGATATCCCTCGAGGTAGTAGTAGTACTTGAACTGCGGCATCTCTCCGATGTCGTTGAGAATCGTGCCGAGGAGACGGATTGGCATACGATCGAGAACGTTGAGCTTCGCCTGCGCCAGCTTGCGGTCAGTCTCGCCAGCACGCAGCACGACCACGAGGTTTCCGGTCGCCGCGCCTAACGCGTACGCATCGATGCCCGCGCCTAACGGGGCGCTATCGACGATGATGGCATCGTATTGCGTGCGAAGCTCGCGGAGCATGTTGGCCATGCGCTCCGACGCCAGAAGCTCCGGCCCTTTGCTCCGACGTGTCCCGGTGGGGATGATGCTCAGGTTCACGTGATGCTGGGTCTGACGAATCACATCTTCCAGTTGCGCGTCACCGGCGAGGTAATCGAGCAGCCCCGGTGACATCAGTTCGTTCACACGATCTGGAGGATGATCGAACGGCGCAAACGTCTCGTGCAATCCACCGCGGCGAATGTCGCCGTCGATCAGGAGCGTGCGATATCCGCTGTCGGCGAGTGCCGACGAGAGATTGGCCGACGTGAACGACTTGCCGTCGCCCGGCCCAGGGCTCGAGATCGTGAGCGCGATCGGACCCATGCCATCAAACGCGCTGCGAATCGAGAGCGCGATGGTGCGGAACGATTCGATGAGCTGCGATGCTTCTTCGAGACGAGCCGCGGCGTTCGTCGGGTTGCGATACGACGGAATGGCTCCGACGATATCGAGTCCCAACTCGTGCGTCGCCTGCTCGGGATAACGGAAACGCTTGTCGAGGCGATCGAGCAAGAGCGCGAGGAGAAGACCGAGCGCGATGCTCGCCCCGATCGCGACGAGGATGATCGCCAGCGTGGTGTCACTCGACGGGAGTCGCGGTGCAACTGCCGTATCGAGAATGCTGACGTCAGGCAACGCGTTGCGCTCGGAGAGCCGTGCACCAACGGCGCGCTGCTGCAGATCGTTGTAGATCACGCCTGCGTTGGCGAGCTCGCGGTTCAAGCGCATTTCTTCGACAGTGCGCGCTGGAATCTGCCTGAGCTCCTGCGACTGCCCCTGGATGCGGCGATTCATTTCCGTCTCGCGATTCCGCAGCTCGGTCAGCGACGACTGCACGAGCGCTGGAATCGTCTGCGTTTCCATCTGCTCGATCTGCGCTTTCGCGTCCTTCACCAAACGAAACTCGTCGGTGTAAGTCTTCTGCAGGGTGACGAGCGTGCTCTTGGCCGCGTTCAGGTTCGTCAGCTCCTGTTGCAGCTGCGCATTGCCCTGATAGGCGGTGCCGACCGCGCGCAGTGCTTCGAGCGAGATCTTCCCGCCCCGATCCTTTGATTCGTTGACGATTCGCTCAAGCGCTTCGCGGTCCCGTTTGACCAGGTCGAAGTTCGTGCGATCGGTCAAATACTGGGTCATCACCGGATTCAGCGTCGTGGAAATACCCGGAGCGTTCGCCAACACGTCGGTCTTTTCGGTGATCGTGTTGACCTTGAATCGCTCGAGGGCCGACTGCGTCGATGAAAGCTGCTGCGCCGCGAGTCGCAACTGCTCCTCGATCGTCTCCGCCTGCACCGTGAGGTTTTCGCGCTTCAAACGCACCGCTTCGTTGACGAAAGTGTGCGCGATTGTATTGAGCGTCGTGGCAAGCAATCCAGACTTAGGTCCAGAGAGCTGAAAGACCATCAGGTTCGAGGTCTGGCCGACAGTGACGGACATGTCGTTTCCGAGCTTGTACGCAGCTTCACGCGGAGTGACCACGTAGAAACCGACTTCCTTGCGACCCGCGAGGAGCTCGGCCGAGGGCTGCCAGAGGAAGCCGACTTTACGGCCGACCGAATCGCCGACCGTGCCCCGTTCGATGACCTTCTCCACTTCGCCGCGTGTTTCGGCCTTGCGATGCAACGTGTAGGAGTTGCCGGAGATGGCGAGTACGTAGGGTCCTGGCTGCAGCGAATCGGTAGGGTACAGGTGACGCACGACGAGCGTGTCACCCGGCGAATCGGGGGTCACATAGAGCGCCAGACGGCTCACCACTTTGTCGAGTACCGCATAGGAACGCGCCAACTCGCGCCAACCCACGTCGCTGTTTACCAGTCCGGGAGCGGCCACGGGGCCGATCATTCCCGAGGCCTCGCGCGCCGTGTTGACCCAGATGGAAGCGGAGACATCGAATTTGGGATCGACGAATCGAGTGAGCGCGAAGCCCGACGCGCTTCCGACTGCGACGATGGTGAGAACGAGCCACTTGTATCGCTTGATGGCGGCAACAGCGCGGCTCAGGCGATCGCCCATTGTCGTTTCCGCCGGCTGTGCAGGCGGAGAACCCCACGGCTGCAGCGGCGGGAACGCCGGCGCGGTCATGGGGGCGGGGGGCTGCGGCGCGTTCGAAGGAACGAGGTTAGCGGACATGAAGTCGTGATCTACGTGGAGGTGCGTCCTACAAGACGATTATACCGCAAGAAGGGCGCACAGCGTGTTCTGCGCGCAACCCATCGCACAATCCGTTCTCAAACGTTCAAAAAAGGTAAAACGGGCTCTTCCATGTGACGCGTCATAGTTCGGGCCGTCATTAGCTCGAATGGTGTCGTTGTGATTCGACGCAGCTGTCGATTGTGACTTACAGCCGTTGTCGTAATTGCGCGTCACTGTCGCTTGACCTCCGCAGCTTTCAATCGTATTTCTGGCGACGGCGTTGCGAAAGTTCCGCGGTGCCGACGCCCCTCCCGCCGCGTTGGGGACCCCCTACAACTGGGTGTCGGCCTGTTGAGTCGAAGCCGCATGCGCCCACTTTCTGAGATAGGCCGGAATCGATGGCTACAGGTGCTGCAGTGAGGGATGGAGAACAAGGCGCCGAAGGCGAGACGCGGGACCCGCTCTCGATCCTTCCTGAAGTTAAGGCAAGCCTGAGTCTCCTCATCGTCGATGATGACCGCACGCTGCGCGAAGGCTGTGCAAGCGTGTTGCAGATGGATGGGTTCAATGTCACGACGTTGGGACGCGGTGACGAAGCGGTCGATCTCGTAAAACGTCGCCGCTTCGATATCGTGTTGGTCGATCTCTATATGACGCCGGTGAGCGGCATGGAGATCCTCAAGGCAACGCTCGAGGCGAGCAAAGACACCATTGTCGTCGTGATGACCGGCAATCCGAGCGTCACGACGAGCATCGAGGCGTTGCGCGCTGGAGCCTGGGATTATCTCCCGAAGCCGTTCTCCGCCACACATCTGCAGGTCCTCGTGGGTCGCGCCTCACACGCGGTGCTCGTTGCCCGCGAGACTCGCGACCTCAAGGTCCAGCTCCTCAAGCAAAGCGGCAACAGCGACAAGCTCACCCTGCTCGGCGTTTCGCCAGCGTTTCGCAAAGCGGTCGAGCTCGCACGCAAAGTCGCGAGCACCGACGCCTCCGTCATGATCATGGGAGAGAGCGGGACGGGTAAGGAAGTCATCGCGCAGTTCATTCACGCACATAGCCGTCGCACGGCGCGTCCCCTTGTTCCGATCAATTGCGCCGCACTTCCCGAAGGGCTGCTTGAGTCCGAGTTGTTCGGTCACCGCAAAGGCGCGTTCACCGGCGCCGATCGCGACAAACCCGGCCTGCTCGAAATCGCCAACGGTGGAACGCTCTTCCTGGATGAATTGACGGAGATGTCGCTCCCGTTGCAGGCGAAACTCCTCCGTGTCATTCAGGACGGCGTCGTTAGGCGCGTTGGGAGCGAGAAAGAAGATGCGGTCGTCGATGTGCGCTTCATCTCGGCGACCAATCGCGTGCCACAGGATTGCGTGACGAAAGGAACGTTGCGCGAAGACCTGCTCTATCGCCTGCGCGTCGTTCCGATCAACCTGCCACCACTCCGCAAGCGTCCCGAGGACGTGTCGCTGCTCGCGAATCACTTCCTCACGCACTATTGGGAGCGGCATCGCGGTTCATCGGAGCCGCAGCCCAAGCTGACAGAGTCGGCGATCGAATTCCTGCGCACACGCCCGTGGCGCGGCAACGTCCGTGAGCTGCAAAACGTGATCGAGCAGCTGTCGGTGCTCACGGAACCGGGGCACGATGTGATGCCCGAGGACGTGCCGATTTACGACGACGGCACGCCCGAGCCGGTGGCAACGGGACTTCCGCCTAACGTGATGAACGAGCCGTTCCACTCGGCGAAGGACAAGCTCATCGCGCACTTCGAGAAGGAGTATCTGGGACAGTTGATCGCGCGTGCCGGATCCAACATGTCGAAAGCCGCGCGTCTCGCGAATATCGACCGCACGACGTTGTACCGGCTCATGGAGAAACACGGCTTCCGCCGTGACGACATGAGTACGCCGCTCGACGACTGACCACACTCGTGAGCGCACCGCGCAAGAGGGAAGGAGCCGGTGGCGCGTTGGGGAGCGCCGAGCTCTCCCTCGCGGCGCAGGGGTCCAGTCCTACTCCGTCCGTGCGATCGCCATCAGGGAGTCCGCCGTCATCGGGCGGACCTCCTGACATTCGATCGGCCACGTGGCGCGCGCTCACTGCGGCTGCCGCAAGCGTCGTTGCGTCGTGGGAGAGCTCCGATCACATCGCGATCTCCATCACTGAGCTTCGGACGGCGGTCGGTGTGGTCATCGACGCGGTTCGCCACGAGATGTTAGGCGAGCAGGGCAAGGTCGCGAGCATGCCAGCATCGATACCGGCACGCCGAGTGTTGGAGCGACTCCGCCGGGCGTTCCTCGAACACGCCGAAGCTCCCGACGTCCGCGCTGAAGCCAACGAAGTCGTGCGTGCCTTGCGCGCGTTCGAGCGTGTGCAGGAGTCGCTCGACCTGGATGCGGCGCACCGATTCGCCGCGCGACTGATGGGTCACGATGCGCAACAGCTGGTCGTGGAGATGGCGCACGACATGCGATCGCCGTTAGGCTCAATCTTGATCCTGGCCGAGCGACTGCGCGCGGGCGCAGGTGGCGAACTCGCGCCTATCCAGCAGCGGCAGTTGGGGCTCATCTACAGCGCGGCATTTGGATTGAGCGCCTTGGCCGGCGACGTCATCGAGCTTGCGCGTGGCGGAACGACGTTGATGGATCAGCAGCCGATTGCATTCTCCGTGTCGGACGTGCTGCAATCCATCTTTGATATCCTTCGCCCGATGGCGGAGGAAAAGCGACTGGAGATGCGTTGCGCGGGGCCGACCGCCGATGTGCGCGTTGGTCACCCGGCAGCGCTCAACCGGGTGTTGCTCAATCTCGCCACCAACGCGATCAAGTTTACGAACACGGGCTCGGTCGACGTCTCGTGCAAGGAGATTGACCGATCGCGGGTGGAGTTCTCGGTGAAGGACACCGGGCGCGGCATTCCGTCGCACGTGATCTCGAACCTTTTCGAGGCGTTTCGTCAGCGGCAGGTGCCGGGCGACTACGCGTTCTCGAGTGCGGGCTTGGGTCTTTCAATCTGCCAGAAGCTGATCAATGCGATGGGAGGCGAACTCAGAGTCGAGACCGAACTTGAGAAGGGAACGCGTTTCTACTTCGAGCTCGCATTGCCGCAGCCCAGCCGCATCTAAAAGCCACAGAGTTCCTGTGGCGCAAAGCGGCCGAGGGCGCATATTGTGGCTCACCGCAAACCTTTACGAGGCCGTCAGTGATCAGACGTCAGTTCGCCACGTCCATGATGCGCGCGGCAGTTGCCGCACCGGTGCTCAAGTCCAACGCATTCTCGTCCCTTTTTCGCGCCGAAGACATCGTGCGCGGAAAGAGCGCGTCGGAGGCGGCCGACGATGAGCAGTACTGGTCGCAGATTCAGATGGCGTTCGACGATGATCGGACGCGTGTGAATCTCAACAATGGCGGTGTGAGTCCGGCTCCGTCGCACGTGATCGAAGCGATGATGCGCGACATTCGCTTCTCCAACCAGATGCCCGTCGATCAGATGTGGAGTGTGTTGGAGCCGCGCATCGAGACTGTGCGCCGCGATCTGGCGCAGATGTTTGGCTGCGACCCTGAGGAAATGGCGATCGTTCGCAACGCGTCTGAGGCGAACGAGACGATGATTCTCGGGCTCGACTTGAAGCGCGGCGACGAAGTGATCGTGACCAACCAGAACTACGGGCGCATGATCACGACGTGGGAGCAGCGCGTTAGGCGCGAGGGGATCGTGCTCAAGCAGATCTCGTTCAAGGTGCCGCCGCCGTCGGATGACTACATCGTCGATCAATTCCGCGCTGCGATCACGCCGCGCACCCGCGTCATCGAGGTCACGCACATCACGAACCTCACTGGCCAGATTCTGCCGGTGCGAAAGATCGTGAACATGGCGCGTGAGAAGGGCATCGAAGTGTTTGTCGATGGTGCGCACGCCTTCGCGCACTTCCCGTTCACACGCGACGACCTCGACGCCGACTACTACGGGACGTCGCTCCATAAGTGGTTGTTCGCGCCGATCGGCACGGGCTTCTTGTACGTGCGCAAGAGCAAGATCAAATCGTTGTGGCCGATGATGGGCGCGGCGGCGACGCAGGAGAATGACATTCGGAAGTACGAGGAGATTGGAACGCATCCCGCGGCGAACCACAACGCGATTGCGCTGGCGGTCGCCTTCAATCGCGGCATCGGAATGGAGCGGAAGGCGGCGCGTCTTCGCTATCTCCGCGATCGGTGGGCGAAGCGTTTGGTTGCCGAAGGGTCGCGCTTCAACGTGCTGACGCCGTTGGACGACCGACAGTCGTGCGCCATCTGCCTGGCAAACATCGAAGGAGTCGACACGCCGAAGCTGCAGCAGTGGCTCTGGAACAAGCACCGCGTGATGACGGTCGCCATCGTGCTTCGGTGACCTCATGATCAAGGCGGCGCGGACGGGAATCAGCGTCTAACGGGCGTTGCTGGGTGGCGCGGCGCGCGCCATCGCACAATTTACGAGTCGCTCACGGGGATGCCGCCGAGTCGGGCGGCATCCCCGTGTCGCAAGCAGTCGTTAGGTAGGGTGAAGGTGGTAGTCGTTAGGCATCGGGCACACAGGCGAGGAGAATCGGCGTGGCGGCAAAGAAATCCAAGCGTGCGGCAAGGCAGGTGGCCAAGCAGCCAAAGGGCGCGGCACGGCACGGGGCCAGGCAGACGGATGGCGCCACAACGCGCGCCAAAGCCAAATCATCTGCAGCAGGGAGCGTGGCGGCGCCGGCGAAGAAGTGGACGCTTCCCGCGATCACACGCGCGGAAGGCGAGCGTCGATTCTGGCTCCTCAAATCGGAGCCGGAAATGTTCTCGTATGATGATTTGGAACGGGCAGTAGACCGGACGACGTATTGGGACGGTGTGCGGAACAACCAGGCGCGAATTTATTTGCGCGATCAGATGAAGGCGGGCGACGGCGTGCTGTACTACCACTCCGGAGGCGAAGAGCCCGCGATCGTTGGCGTGGCCAAGGTCGTGCGCGAGGGATACCGCGACTGGACGGCGTTCGAAGTCGGGCACGAACACCATGATCCCAAGGCGAAGGAAGCGAATCCGTGGATCATGGTGGACATCCAGGCGGTGGCGCCAACGAAGCGGCCGCTCCCACTCGCCGCCTTGCGCGATGTTGAGGCGTTGCGCGGGATGGTGCTGTTGCAGAAGGGGAGCCGGTTGTCGGTGCAGCCGGTGAGCGCCGCCGAGTGGGCGGCGATTCTTTCGTTAGGCGGAGTGACGGAGTGACGGAGTGACGGAGGGCTAGGAGACGGCAGCGGAGACCTGGTCGCGGCCGGCGCGCTTGGCGTGATAGAGCGCGCCGTCGGCACGCTTGATCCAGTCGACGGCGTCGTCTCCCACCGTGAGTTCGGCGACGCCGATCGAAAGCGTCGCCTTGGGCGGCTCCGTCCCCTCGGGAGGATTTTCCAGAATGCGCACGTCTTGCACCTGGCGGCGCAGCCGCTCGGCCAGGAGCTGCGCGTTCTCGAGCTTCGTTTCCTGGAGAATCACGCTGAATTCGTCGCCACCGTAACGGCAGACGAAATCGACGCGGCGCAGAAAGGTCTTCGAGAGAATATTCGAGATCTGCCGCAGCACCGTATCGCCCACGGTGTGTCCGAAGCCGTCATTGATTTCCTTGAAGTGATCGACATCGATCATCATCAAGCACGCCGGTTGACCAAGGAGCGAATGCAGCTCGATGCTGCGCGTGATGTACTCGTCGAACGCCTTGCGATTGGCGAGTCCGGTAAGCGGATCGAGCGCGCTTTCGCGTCGGGCGTCCTCGAGCTCGCGCCCGAGCTTCTTCAACTTGTCGGCCAGCACGGCGAACTGTTCGCGTTGTCGTTCCTTGCGATGGACGGCGAGTTGCTCCATCACCGAGACGACCGCCAGTGCTTCGCGCTTGATCAAATCGGTGGAGTTGCTCTCGACGGCCACGCGCATGCGATGGAGATGATCACCAGCGATGCGTGTCTCCTCCTGTTCTTCGACGACGACCTGGTGCACCGCACCGACGAATGCCCACACGACGGAGCGGAGATCTTCGAGTGCGCTGACCGCATACTTGCTCTCCTCGCGTCGTTTTTCACCAAAGAACTGCACCAGCCCTTTCCAGTCGCGATAGAAGACGCCTGCGCTGGGCTTATCCTCCTCGTGGTTGGGACGGGGCGCTCCCATCGACGCGTGCAGCATCCATCCGTGCATGAGACGTCGCAGCTCGTCACCGGCGTGGGCGTCGGTGTCGAACGCAAACTTTCCGTAGTATTGCAGCACGGAGCTCAGGGCATCGAGCACGATTCCCGTCTCGCGCGACACCGCGTTCTTGTCCTCGCGCGGTGGCTCGGCGGGAGGCGCTTTTGCAGCTGACGGCGCAACTCCCGTCGGCTGTTGCTTCACCCCAAAAAAGGAAAGCATGCTCATGGTCACTCGTCCACGCGTCGCCTCGCCTCTCGTCAGCGAGATTGTAGTGCGAAAATGACCCCTCGCAGACTCACTTCGCGGCAGCGTCGTTTGCGAGGGGCGGTTCTGCTGAGGAGTATCGGCACGCTTTGACACTTTCCACAGCGCGGACGACGAAGCACCACGCGCAGCGGCAGCTCAACGGCCGGAACTTGAGAATGCGAGTCGCCCCAGGTGCAACGGCAGAGCGCTGCGTTTCCGGAGGGCGAGGAGATTCGTGCGCTACGTCACGCTCGCAGGAACAGGAGCCATAGCCCACTCGCGAATCCAATGGCGACGACTGCGCGGCGCACCCACGTCTGCGGCACCCGCTGAGCGAGACGTGATCCGCCATATCCACCGACCGTCGCGCCAAGCGCCATTGCCAGCGCGACCGGCCAATTCACGAGGTGCGAGAGTGCAAACGTTGCGGCCGCCACGAAGTTGGCGCAGAGCCCGCCCCAGTTCTTGAGGCCGTTCATCCGATGGATGTTGGTGAAGCCCATGAAGCCCAATGCGGCGAGCATGAGAATCCCGATCCCGGCGCCGAAGTAGCCGCCGTAAACGGAAACGGCGAACTGGTAGAGGAGGACAGAGAATGGAGGCGGCGCGGTGGTGGGGTCACCAGTCTCGACGACGACCATCGATCCGTCGGATGTGCGCCGGCTGCGGAGCCAGTTCATTGCGGGGCGCTGCACGACGAAGAGAATCGTGGCGCCGAGTACGAGCCACGGGACGATGCGGTCGAAGCGATCGGGGGGCGTACGGAGAAGCATGATCGCGCCAACGCCGCCGCCAAGGAGGCTAGGGACGGCGAAACGAATTGCCCACGAGCGCGCTCCCCGCAGCTCTGACATGTAGCCCAGCATGCTCCCGACCGCGCCGGGCCAGAGGGCGACGGTACTCGTGGCATTCGCCGTGAGCGCGGGAATGCCGAGTCCGATCAGCGCGGGGAAGGTGAGAAGCGTTCCGCCGCCAGCGATGGAATTGACCGCGCCGCCCAACGCCGCGGCGAGGACGATGAGGATGAGGCGAGCGAGATCGGTGGGCGGAATGGCGGCGACGAGTGAAGCGACGCGGGGCGTCGGAGATGATGGTGTGCGCGCGACCAGCTGTTGGTGCGCGTCGCGTGCAATCCGGGGTGCTCAGCGAAGAAAGCGTAGTGCTCGGCCGACGGCAATGTCGAGCGCGAAGTACGATGACTAGCTTTTCATTCGCACACGGTTGTTTTCACGAAACAGTACGCGACACCAAGCGGAGAATCGAGGAATGAGCACGACGGCGACGCCTGGCGCGCCCGCGAATCCGACAACGGATCAACTTGAGATTCGTGATTCGCGGACCGGCAAGAATTACTCGGTGCCGATCACTGATGGGACGATCCGCACTAGTGACCTGAAGCAGATCAAAGTTGCAGCTGACGATTTCGGGTTGATGGGATACGACCCGGCGTTCATGAACACTGCGTCGTGCCGCAGCGCGATCACGTACATCGATGGTGATGTGGGAATCCTGCGTTATCGCGGGTATCCGATCGAGCAGCTTGCGGAGAAGGCCAGCTTTCTTGAAGTGGCCTACCTGTTGAGAAACGGAGAACTCCCGACGCAGGCGCAGTACGACAAGTGGAACCACGATATCACGTACCACACGTACGTGCACGAGAACATCAAGCACTTTCTCGAAGGCTTTCGCTACGACGCGCACCCGATGTCGATGATGGTGGCCGGCGTGGCGGCGCTGTCGTCGTTCTATCCAGAAGCGAAGGACATCTTCGACAAGAACCAGCGCGACATCTCGATCATTCGTCTGTTGGCGAAAGTTCCGACGATCGCGGCGTTCGCGTATCGTCACGTGAAGGGGCTGCCCTTCATCTATCCCGACAACGAGTTGTCGTACAGCGAGAATTTCCTGTCGATGATCGCGCGTATGTCGGAGCCGCAATATCGCTCGAATCCCGTCTTCACGAAGGCGATCGAGATTCTGTTCATTCTCCACGCCGATCACGAACAGAACTGTTCGACGAACGCGGTACGCGCCGTCGGATCTTCACACGTCGATCCGTTCAGCGCGGTGGCCGCGGGAATCGCGGCACTCTACGGGCCGCTGCACGGCGGTGCGAATGAGCAGGTGCTGCGCATGATTAACGAGATCGGCGACATCAAGAACGTGCCGGCCTTCGTCGAGAGCGTGAAGGCGGGGAAGGGGCGCTTGATGGGCTTCGGTCATCGCGTCTACAAGAGCTACGATCCGCGCGCGAAGATCGTGAAGAAGTTGGCCGACGAGGTGTTTGCGTCAGTGGGAATGGACAGGGACCTCGAGATCGCGATGGAGTTGGAGCGCATCGCACTCTCCGACGACTACTTCGTGTCGCGCAAACTCTATCCGAACGTGGACTTCTACACGGGGCTGATCTATCGGGCGATGAAATTCCCGACGGATTATTTCACGGTGCTGTTCACGATTCCGCGAGTGGCGGGATGGCTGGCGCAGTGGGAAGAGATGCTGATGGATAAGGAGCAGAAGATCGCGCGTCCGCGGCAGATCTACACGGGGTACGACGAGCGGCCGTATGTGCCGCATCTCGATCATACCAAGGGACCAGGGCGACCCTAATCGCGCATTGCTGGCTGGCGCCAGATAGCCGGCCCGCGTCGAGTGGGGGGTGGCCTAACGAGTCCGCGGGAGGGAGCGACGACGCTTCCTCCCGCGTTCGTTGGTGGAGGCGGGGGTGCTGGCGCGCTCACGTCCTGCCCGCGAGGCGCCACCGATCGGGAGGTCGCGCGAGCGACATAGGCGCGCGACCGGGCACCGCGTGCAGTGCGCCACGCGAGCGGTGCAGATCAGTGCGCCGAGTTCCATGATTGCCTGATTGTGCGCCCACGCAGCACCTCCGCGGCGCGGCAAGACTAACTCGGCGATGCGCCAGAGTTGGGTCAGGTCGCGCGGTCGTTTGGGCGACAATGCGGGAGCGAAGACGCGAGCGAGGACGCGGGCGACGTTCGTGTCGACGAGGGCGGCGCGTCGTTCGTATGCGAACGACGACACGGCACCCGCCGTGTACGCCCCAACACCGGGCAGCAGGCGCAACTCGTTAGGCTCGGCGGGAATCTCGCCGCCGTCGCGGGTGACCCGGAGCGCCAGCGCGTGGAGATTGCGGGCGCGCGCGTAATAGCCCAACCCCGACCAGGCGTCGATGACATGCGCCTGCGGCGATTCCGCGAGGTGGGTGAGCGATGGGAATCGCTCGAGGAAGCGCGCGTAATAGTCGACGACACGCGAGACCTGCGTCTGCTGCAGCATGAGTTCAGAGACGAGGATGCGATACGGATCGCGGGTGCGACGCCACGGGAGATCGCGTCCGTGCCGCCGGAACCAGGCGCGGAGACGTCTGGAGAAGTCGCGGGCGAGCGGGGATTCGGGGAACGCGAGCGCGTCTCGGTGTGGGGCGAGTGCGAGGGGCGCGGCGACTCGGGTGGATGCGACGGAATGGGAGTGGTGGGGACGATTTGGTGCTGGCGAGCGGGCGATTCCAGGCGATGATGTGGTTTGGGGGGGGCCCCCCGCGCCCGCCCTCGGCATCGCCCCTTTTTTTCGCCCCGCGTGACGGCGTGTCGCCTTATCGCGTGTCGCTTTCCCACGTTCTGCCTTCTCGCGCGCTGCCTGTTCGCGCGCTGCCTGTTCGCGCGCTGCCTGTTCGCGCGCTGCCTGTTCGCGCGTTGCCTGTTCGCGCGTTGCCTGTTCGCGCGCTGCCTTCGCGCGCGCGGGCTTGACGCCCACAGCTGCCTTCCCGCGCCCCGGTCTAGCGCCCGCGGACGCCTTCCCGCTCTCTGCCTTCTTCTCGCCGCTCGGTGTTCCGCGCGTCACGGCACTTCGCGCCTCCACCGCTCGCGTCGCCGAACGCGCTCGTGACCGCGCGCCGCGACCCTGCGCCCGCCCGGACTTCCCCCGCGGTCCCCCCGACGATTTGGAACGCACAAACGCCTATGCCTAACGAGTCAGAGGATGAGGAGCGCGTGAGCAGGCACCTGAACAACGCCGGCGACAGGACACCGCGCGCGCCCACGACGCTGTACCCGCAATTGCCGCCCTCGCGCGCACAATCTATCAAACGGAACGGGAGCGACGCACCGCGTTCGCTCCCGTCTTCGCACGCCGTGTGGTTGGCGCGCGACTGCTGCGCGCCGTCGTCAATACTTCGGCACGTCGGGATCGACCTCGTCGGACCACCGCAAGATACCGCCGGCCAGATTCCACGCCCGCGTGATCCCCGCGGCTTGCAGCTGACGGACAGCCTTCGCGCTGCGAACGCCGCTGCGACAGTGCACGACAATGTCCGTATCCCGCGGCAGACTCGGGATCGCGTCGCCCACCACACCCAACGGAATCAGCCGCGCGCCCGGGATTCGGGCGATGCCATTCTCGTGCGGTTCGCGCACATCGATCAGCAAGAAGTCGTCGCGTCGCGCCAACCGCTCAGCGAGTTCGCGCGGCGTGATCTCCCTTACTTCGTCGCTCACGGGCTCCGGCACGTTCAGCCCACAGAACTCCTCGTAGTCGATGAGTTGCGTCAGTTCATGCGTTCCACAGGCGGGGCACGTGGGATCACGGCGGATCTTCACCGTGCGCTGGCGAGCCCCGAGTGAATCGATCAGCAGCAGTCGACCAATGAGCGGCTCGCCGATCCCGAGAATCAACTTGATCGCTTCGGTCGCTTGAATCGTCCCGACGAGCCCGGGGAGAATGCCTAACACACCGCCCTCGGCGCAGCTCGGCACCATTCCGGCCGGGGGTGGCTCGCGGTACAGACAGCGATAACACGGCCCCTCGGGCGTGCAGAATACCGACGCCTGCCCGTCGAAGCGGAAGATCGAACCGTAGACGTTAGGCTTTCCCGTCAGGACACACGCGTCGTTGACGAGATAACGCGTCTGAAAATTATCGGTGCCGTCCACGACGATGTCGTACTTCGAGATGATCTCGATCGCATTCGCCGACGTGAGCCGCGTTTCGTACGGCTCGATCGTCACGAAGGGATTCACCTCGCGCAGCCGATCGGTGGCCGATTGTAGCTTCGGACGCCCGACGTCGCTTGTGCCGTGAATGACTTGGCGGTGCAGGTTGGTGACGTCGACGACATCGAAGTCGACGATGCCTAACGTGCCAACGCCCGCGGCGGCCAGGTAGAGCGCTGCCGGAGAGCCGAGTCCGCCAGCGCCGACGAGCAGGACGCGCGCCGCCTTGAGCTTCCGCTGCCCTTCAACTCCAACTTCGGGGAGCAGCAGGTGGCGGGAATAGCGCTGCAGTTCGTCTCGCGTCAGTTCCGGGAGTTCCACGGCGTCAATTCCGTGTTCGGGTTCGAGAATCGCAGTCATCTTAGCCTCCGGCGACAGCCGGCACGATAGTCACCTCATCGCCGTCCTGGACCGTAGCGTCAAAACCGCCGACGAGTCGAACGTCCTCGTCGTTGAGGTAGAACGTCACGAAGGGGTAGGGCGCGCCTTTGTCGTCCCGAAGGCGCGGTGCCAGCACGGGATGGCGTGCGATCAAGTCGTCGATGGCAATGCTCACGGTCGCACCTTCGGCTTCGATGGCGCGCGTGCCTCCGACGTGGGCGGCGAGCACGGAGGGGAGATGAAAAGTCACGGACATGGAGAATTCTGCTCGTTAGGGTGTCGTTAGGCGGCGGCTGACTGCACGAGCGCCGAGACTTCGCGGATCTTTGGGTTGATGACGGGTGCTTCGAGCACCGTGTCTTGGACCGCTTCGACCGTCTTGAGGCCGTTGCCGGTGATACAGACGACCACCTCATCGTCTGGACGCAGCTGCCCGGTTCGCGCGAGTTCGAGCGCCGCCGCCAGCGTGACGCCGCCCGCGGTCTCGGCGTAGACGCCCGCGCTTTCGGCCAACAAGCGGATTGCAGCCACGAGCGACTCGTCGCTCACGCTCTGGCCAGCGCCGCCGCTCGCGCGAATGATCCGCGCGGCCGTGAGGCCGTCAGCCGGATTCCCAATCGCCAGTGAACGGGCGATCGTGCTCGGGATTTCTGGCACGAGGACGTCGTCGCCGCGCTGTGCGAGCTTGACGATTGGCGAGCAGCCATCCGCCTGCGCGCCGTACTGTCGGGGGAGACGGCCAGACGCGAGCCCAGCATCCCGAAGTTCCGAGAATCCTTTCCGCAGTTTGGTGAGCAGCGAGCCACCGGCCATTGGCGTCACGACCGCGGTCGGCAAGCGCCATCCGAGTTGCTCAGCGATTTCGAACGCCATGGTCTTCGACCCCTCGCCGTAGTACGCGCGCAAGTTGACGTTCACGATGCCCCAGCCGAATCGATCGGCTACCTGTGCACAGAGCCGGTTCACGTCGTCGTAGTTCCCCTTCACCCTAACGAGTCGGGGATTGAAGACGGTGGTCGCGACGAGTTTTCCGAGCTCGAGGTCGTAGGGGACAAAGATCCACGCCGGACGACCAGCGCGCGCGGTCGCGGCGGCGACGGCATTAGCCAGGTTGCCGGTCGATGCACAACCGATCACATCGAGTTCAAACGCCTCGGCAGCGTTGATGGCGGTGCTGACGACGCGATCCTTGAAGGAGAGCGAAGGGAACGAGAGGGAGTCGAGCTTGAGCCACAACCGTGCGACACCAAGTCGCTTTGCGAGTGTGGGAGATTCGACGAGCGGCGTCCAACCCACGTCGTTGGCGTGAATGGGCGCACCGTTGAACGGCAGCCACTCGTGATAACGCCAGAGCGAGCGGGGACGCGTCGCAATCTCCTCGCGCGATGGGAGCGAACGCGTCGCGTCGTACACCGGCTCGAGAGGGCCGAGGCATTCGGGACAGATCGCCTGCGGTGTGGCGCCGACTTCATGCCCGCACGCCGAACAGGCGAGCGGCAGCGGCTCGATGCCGCGGTCGAGTTGCGGGGCGAGGGTCGTCGTCATGCTGCGTTTCTCCCGGACGATTTCGAGGTTCCAGCCTGCGTTCCCGTAAGCGCGCGCGCCGCGACGACGAGGTCGCCGAGGAGCGCCGAGGCGGTGTGTCGGCCACCGGCGCCGGGTCCGAACCATGTGAGGGCGCCGGCAAGAGCGCTTTGGACTTCGACGACGTTGGTGACGCCATCGGCATGGGCGAGCTGATCGGCGCGGTCGAGGACGCGTGGGGCAACCGTCAGCTGCAAACCATCATCATGCGAGGCTTCGGCGACGAGACGCACGCGCTGGCCGTTGCCGGCACTCGACCTAACGAGTTCGGCGACAGTGGCGTCGATGCCGCGTGTCGAGACGGCGTTGATGCCGATTGGGCGGCGCCAGGCGAGCGTGGCGAGAATGGCGAGCTTCGCTGCGGCGTCGCGTCCGGAAAGATCGGCGCTCGCGTCGACTTCCGCGTATCCGAGCTCACGAGCGCGCGTCAACGCCGCATCGAACGTGTGTCCTTGCTCGAGGCGCGAGAGGACAAAGGTTGTCGTGCCATTGAGCACGCCGCGGATGGAGTGGATCTCTTCGCAGTCGAGTGAATCGCGCAGTGCGCGCACAACGGGGACGGCCGCCGCGACCGCCGCTTCGCATTGCAGCCGCGGCTCGCGACGGGCGAGTGCGCTCAACAGCGCATCGTCGCTGGCGAGCGCGAGTTTGTTGGCCGACACCACTGCAGCGCCACGATCGAGCGCGCGACGAATCCACGTGCTCGCGTTAGGCGCACCGCTCGCTTCAACGACGATGTCGATGGTGGGGTCGGCGGCGAGTGCCGCCGCGTCGTCATGCACGCGCGCGCAGCCGAGGGTGTTGGCGTGACGCTCGGGCGTGCGCACCGCGACTTGCGTCAGGCGCAAGCGCGCGGGAATGCGACGAGCGATGGTGTCGGAGCTCGCCGCAAGCGCGTCGGCGAACGCTGCGCCAACAGTGCCGTTGCCAATGAGCCCGATCCTGAGGACGGGTGGAGTCATGTGCCTTTCTCCTCCACCCTTCCGACGCTGACCGCCGGGCACAAAAAAGTCCCGACGGCAGAGCCCTCGGAACGAGTGGCTTTTTAGCGAGTTGTTTTACGTGGCCGCAATATGCCGTAAATCGCCACGAGTTTCGGTTGTGTGACCCAGTCTATCCGCGCCCGAATCGCGGCGCAAGTGGGAGTGTCGACCGGACTTTCGCAGGCTTGCGCACGCCCCGTTCAAGTACACGACACTCCATACCTGTAACGCCAAGCGCGCATGTGCTAGGAGACACGACGAGTCTTCTTCCTCAAGAAGTCCATCAGGATGTATTGGCCGAGCGTCATGGTGTTGGTGAAATACGCCTTGCCGCGACTGATGGCCGACACGTGCTTCACGAAATCGACGAGCGCGCGATCACGTGCGAGCATGAAGGTGTTGATGACGATGCCCGAGCGACGACAATTCGCGACCTCTCGGATCGTTTCGCGAATGACACTGGCATCGAGCCCCATCGAATTCTTGTAGATCGCGCCGTTAGGCATCGTTAGGGCGCTGGGCTTGCCATCGGTGATCATGACGATCTGGCGCATGTCTTTCTTCTGCGCCATGAGAATGCGACGCGCGAGCTTGAGGCCCTCCGCGGTGTTGGTGTGATAGGGACCAACTTGCGCGTGCGCCAACGTCGCGATGGGAATTTCTTCGGCGGAGTCGTGAAAGAGCACGACGCGAATGGAGTCACCGGGGAATTGCGTCCGAATGAGATGCGTGAGCGCGAGCGCGACTTTCTTTGCCGGCGTGAAACGGTCTTCGCCGTAGAGGATCATGGAGTGCGAACAGTCGAGCATGAGCACGGTCGCACACGACGAGCGATACTCGGCCTGACGGACCATGAGGTCGGGGTAGTCGATATCGAGCGGCGCTTCGAGGTGTCCGGTGCGCGCGAGTGCGTTCTTCAGCGTCTCGTTGACGTCGAGATTGAGTGTATCGCCGAACTCGTACTGCTTGCTCCCAGCGTCGGCTTCGATGCCGGTGGCGAGATACGGTGTGTCGTGACTTCCAAACGACGACTTGCCTAACGAGCCAAGGATGTGACGCAGCGCCTTGTACCCGAGGAAGTCGATTCCCTTGTCGGTGAGCTTGAAGTTCACGTCGCGCGAGGCCGCGCGCGCGAGACCACCGGGGCCCTCGACTGCTTCGTGGGAGTTGGGGACTTCGGGAGGGTTCTCCATGTTGAGGTACCCTTGCTCCATCAGACGCTTCACAATCTCGTCGAGGAGTTTGGCGAGCGACGCCTGGGCATCTTCGTCGTCATCGCCGCGAAGCGCGTTCAACATCTCGGGGGTGAACTGCCCGCTGTCGATGAGCGCCTGAAGGATCGCCTCCTTGAGGGCGTCGAGTGACCGGTCCCCATCTTCGCCGGTTTCACCCCAGTACGGGTGATACGACGCACCACCGGCAAAGCCTGACTGCAGGAGGAAGTCAGAGAGCTGCTCCAGCAGCGCCTCGAGATCAACGGCATCGGCCGCTTCGGGCGAGAATTTCGTGTACGTATGGAACCGCATGACGACCTCAGGGCTACGCGGCGTCGGATCGGCAGCAGACTTCACTAGCATACAACACTGCGCGTGCGCCGCGCGATCCAGTAATGTGGACATTCCCGTGAGTGGGCGTCCGAGCGGACGTTTGCCCTTTTTGCAGGAGCGGGCCATGCCTGACGAGAACGAGCGTCGAGTCGAACGAACGAGAGCGGCGATGATGCGCCACTCGGTCTGGCAGATCGTGCGGGCCGGGGTTGGTCGTCCGATGAACGATGCGTTGAACTACGAGGAAGGAGGGCCGAGGTTTGCGGGCTCGAGCGCGAACGGTGCGTCGCTCGAGGAACGGCGCACACTCACCAGTCGACGGGAAATCACCGTCGCGTCGTTCAACATCGATCACGGCCGCGCGGTGGTTCCTGCCATCGACGTGTTGTGCGGCAACGAAGCGCTACAGCGATCGGACGTCCTCCTCCTTCAGGAGATGGAGGAGGAAGGCACGGCGAGAATCGCCGAGTCGTTAGGCATGTCGTATGTGTACTATCCGGCGGGGCGGCATCCCATTACCGGGCGGCATTTCGGCAACGCCATCCTTACCCGCGGAGATTTGGTCGACGACCGCAAGCATCACCTTCCGCATGTGGGGCGTGTGCGTGGGACACGACGCATCGCGGTTGCCGCCACGATCGAGTTGAACGGTGTCTTCCTTTCGGCGTTTAGCGTGCACCTGTCGACGATGCTCGATGCCTCGCACAAAGCGCAACGCGAACAACTGATGCACGTCATCGATTTGGCTGACCGCACGGAGGGGATCGTGGTGATCGGCGGGGACTTGAACCGCCAATCGTTAGCGACGCTGGTCGAGAAACGCGGCTATCGATGGCTGACCAAGGGGTTAGGCGGGACGTTAGGCCCGCTCGCGGTCGATCACCTGTTCGTGCGCGGGGAGGATGGCAGCGTGGCGCATCGCGCGGGGGTGGTGCGTGATACCAAAGGCGCGAGTGACCACCGTCCCGTGTGGAGCACGTTTAAGTTGCACGAGTGACGATTCCGGCTCGCACTCGCAATCCGTTCCGCGTTCTCATCACGCACGCGAACTTCCGGCGCTTCTGGGTCGGGCAGACGTTGTCGCTGATCGGCACGTGGATGCAGTCGATGGGGCAGGGGTGGCTGGCGCTCGACCTGTCGAACAGTGCCTTCATCGTCGGATTGGTCGCGGCATGTGGCTCGCTCCCGATTCTGTTGTTCTCGCTGTATGCGGGAGTCATCGTCGATCGGAGCGACAAGCTCAAACTCGTGAAGTTGGCGCAGTCGCTGCTCGCGATCGAAGCGCTCATGCTCTGGTACTTCACGTGGTCGGGGCGCATCAACATCGGTGGTCTCATCGCGCTCGCGCTCTTTGGAGGGACGATCACGAGCATCGAGATTCCGGCGCGCCAGTCGTTGATGATCGATCTCGTTGGGCGCGAGGATTTGCGCGACGCGATTGCGTTGAACTCGTCGGGGTTCAATCTCGCGCGCATCTTCGGTCCCGCCGTTGCAGCTGCGATCATCGCCAACTTTGGTTTGGCGTGGTGCTTCGGGGTAAACGCATTGAGCTACATCACGGTCTTGATTGGGCTGGCGCTCATCACCTTGCCGCCGCGCGCACCGATCGCGGTGACAAGCTCGCCGATCGAGGGGATTCGCGATGGGTTGCGGTACGTCGCCGGCGATCGGACGGTGCGCGGCCTCGTGGAACTGGTGACGGTCTTTTCCATACTCGGCATTCCATTCCTGGCGCTGATGCCCGTGATGGCGCGCGATGTGTTGCACCTGGGAGCTGGGGGGTACGGCATCATGCTGTCTGCAGTTGGAGTGGGCGGGTTGCTGGGGGCGCTTGCGTTGGCAGCGTCAGGGCCACGTTCACGCGGCCGTCTGCTCGCGCGCACCTCGGTGGCCTACGCGGTACTCCTGTTGATTCTTTCGCTGACGCGCATCTCCCACGTCGCGTACGTGGTATTGCTCCTGACGGGCTTCGTGATGATCGTCAACAACGCACTCGCCAACACGTTGATGCAGAACATCGTTCCCGACGAATATCGCGGGCGGCTGATGGCGATCTACTCGATCATCGTCGTGGGGCTGCCGCAGGTGGTCGGGGCGTTCGGTGCCGGGGCGGTGGCGCGTGTGGTGGGTGTCGATTGGGCGATTGGCGGCGGCGCGGCGGTGATGCTGCTCTACGCCTGGTGGGCTTTTCGCCGTTTCCCGGAAGTTCGGGCGCTATAGATCGGAGATTTCCGCTAGCGCGGGTGCATCGAGCCGAACAGTTTCGCTCGGTCCACATTCCGGATCGAAACTGCCATGCAAGTTTTCGCTTGTAGAATCGCAGCGCGCACCGCGTCGCTCGCCTTCGTCTTGTGCGCGCAGGTCGTGGCGGCACAGAAGGGAAAGCCGGCGGCGAGCGCTCCACTCCCATCCACCTTCGACTCGTCGTCGTGGAGCGCCCTCAAATGGCGGCACATCGGCCCCGAGGGCAATCGTGTCACCTCCATCACCGGTGTGATTGGCGACCGCATGACGTATTACGCGGGAGCGGCGTCCGGCGGGCTGTGGAAGACGAGTGACGGAGGGACGACGTGGAAGCCGATTTTCGATGATCAACCCGTGTCGTCGATCGGTGCCTTGGCCACTGCGCCGTCAGATGCAAACGTCGTGTGGGCCGGAACCGGAGAACCGTTCATCCGTTCGCACATCTCCATCGGCTGGGGGGTGTTCAAGTCGACGGATGCAGGAAAGAGTTGGACCAAAATGGGATTGGAGAACACCGGGCGCATCTCGCGCATCGTGGTACATCCGACCAATCCCGATATCGTGTACGTCGCATCGTTAGGCACGGCGTACGGGCCGCAGCCGGAGCGCGGAATCTACCGTACCATGGATGGCGGCAAGAATTGGGAGAAGGTCCTCTTCGTGAACGATTCCACCGGCGCCTCTGACGTCGTGATGGATCCCAACAATCCGCGAATTCTCTTCGCCGGGATGTGGCAGATCCAACTCAACACCTGGGGGCGTTTCTCAGGGGGTGCAGGCAGCGGGATCTGGATGTCGCGCGACGGCGGCACCACGTGGAAACGCCTAACGGGGAACGGCCTGCCGACGACGCAAATCGGCAAGATCGGACTCGCGATGTCAAAGGCGAATTCGAGCCGAGTGTACGCGCTCATCGAGGCCGGTGATGGTTTGCCGTCGGTGAACGTGAAGGAGACGTCGCGCGGACGTCTCTGGCGCTCCGATGACGGCGGCGAGAACTGGCAGGTGGTGAGCTACGACCAGCAAGTGGCGGGTCGCACGCATTACTACAACCGCATGGCGGCGATGCCGGACAACCCGGATGAAGCGTACTTCGCGACCGCCAACTGGGCCAAGACGCTGGACGGCGGGAAGACGATTCTTGATCCGCCTAACGCACAGGTGCCGGCTGGCGACCACCACGACATCTGGATCGACCCAACCAACGCCAATCGCATGATCGTCAGCAGCGACGGCGGTATCTCGATCACCGACAATCGCGGCCTTACGTGGAAGCGCATTCAACTCCCGATTGCCCAGATCTATCACGTGGCGGTGGACAACCGCGTGCCGTACTACGTCTACGGAAACCGCCAGGACGGTCCGTCGACGCGCGGACCCTCCAACAGCAAGATGGAAGGCTTCGGCATCACGCGCGGCGCGTGGTCGTCGGTAGGCGGTGGCGAATCGGGGTGGGCACAGCCCGATCCGGTGGACTCGAATCTCGTGTGGTCGAGCGCGTCCGGCTTTGGATCTGTAGGTGGAATCGTGACGCGTTGGGACTTGCGCACGAACATGTCGACGCAGGTCGAGATCTGGCCGCAGGCAACGATCGGCCATGCGGCGGAGGAGGTGAAATACCGTTTCGTCTGGACATTCCCGCTCACGATTTCTCCGCACGACCACAATCGCGTGTATGCGGGGTCGCAGTATGTGCACGTGACGACGAACGGTGGTCGCGATTGGCAGGTCATCTCGCCGGATTTGTCGCGAAACGATCGGACGCGACAGGTGCGTTCGGGTGGCCTAACGCCTGACAACATCGGCGTGGAGTACGCGGGTGTCGTCTTCGCCATCGCGGAGTCGCCCAGGAAGGCCGGATTGCTGTGGGCGGGGACGAATGATGGAAAAGTCCACGTCACGCAGGATGGTGGAAAGAACTGGACCGACCTCTCCCAGAATCTTGCCGGACTCCCATTCTGGGGAACCATCTCCAATATCGAAGCGTCGCGCTACGATGAGGGGACGGCGTACCTCTCGGTCGATGCCCATCAGGTCAACAACCGCGATCCGTTCATCTACAAGACATCGGACTACGGAAAGACGTGGAAGCTGCTCGTGAACGGCATTCCGAAGTCGCCCCTCTCGTACGTGCACGTCGTGCGCGAGGACCCCGTTAGGCGCGGGCTCCTGTACGCGGGGACCGAGAATGGGATCTACGTCTCGTACAACGATGGTGAACGCTGGCAGCCACTGAACAACAACCTGCCGCATGCCCCGGTGTACTGGATCACCGTGCAGGAACACTTCAGCGACCTCGTCATCGCCACCTACGGACGCGGTTTCTGGATTCTTGATGACATCTCCGCGCTTCGCTCGTTAGGCGCGGATGTGGCCGCGAAGGAGTTGAATCTCTTCGCACCACGCATTGCGTATCGGTTCCGTCAGGTCGAAACGCCCTTCGCTGACGGCGATGATCCCGTCACCGGAACCAATCCACCGTATGGTGCCTCGATTGATTTCTGGTTGAAGAGCGAACGGAAGGACAGCCTAACGCTGACCGTGAGCGATGCCAGTGGAGCCGTGGTGCGCACGGAAAAGCTGACCGGAAAGCCGGGGATCAACCGGTTCTGGTGGGACTTGCGGACGGACCTCACGAAGGGGGTGAAGTTGCGCACGGCCAATGTGTATTCGCCCGAGGTCAAGTACCCGCCGGAAGGACGCGATGCGCCGGGTGTGGGGCGCGTGAATCATCTCGTTCCGCCGGGCGTCTACACCATCAAGCTCTCGGGGTTGGGTGAGCCACAAACGCAGACACTCACACTACGAAAAGATCCGACGTCGGGCGGGAGCGAGGACGAGATCAAGGCGCAAACCGAAGCCGCGTTAGGCGTTCGTCAGGATATTTCCGCGGCGGTCGACATGATCAACTCGCTCGAAGTGGTGAGGTCGCAGATCGCCACGCTCAAGGGGTCGCTCTCCGACGACGACAAGATGGCCGATGTGCGCGCGCAGGTTGACTCATTGGAGAAGAAGCTCGTCGCCGTGCAGGAGGAGCTGATGCAGATGCGGACGACGGGGCGTGGACAGGACCAGATTCGTTGGTCGTTCAAGCTCGCCGAACAGTTGATCTACCTGTACGGGAGCTTGACCGGTTCCGACTTCGCCCCAACGACGCCACAGCGCCAGGTGAAGGGCGTGCTCCATGACCAACTCCAGCAGATCCGCGCGCGCTATGACGCAGTCATGTCCCGCGATCTCGATGCGTTCAAGGCGATGCTGCGCGCCCGGAACGTGCAGAACGCGATCATCTCGTAGGGCGAACTTGTTAGGCGACGGCGATTGCGTCGCGCGTTAGGCGCTTCACGCCGGTAGAGGAGAAGGGGGAGCGGCATTCATCGCCGCTCCCCTTTCTTAGCTCATAGCCGTGCTGTGTCCCGGTCGTCGAGCGGGTTGCCATCGTCGCGGTCACCGGCGACGCGACGAGCGCGCTCATCGACGCGATGAAGTACGCGCTGGCGCTCCGAGCGCTCTCGGTCACGCCGCATCTTTTCCATTCGCTCGGCCGGTGCATCGTCCATCGAGAGGACGAGCGCCGGCACGGTCGCTCGCGGTTCGTCTGTCTTCGTGTCCGTCGTGATCGCCGGATCGGCCGAAGGGGGTGCAAACGGATCGAGCGAGAGAAAGTCTCCTTCGGTCCATCGCGCTTCGCGTCCGAGTTTTGTCTGCAGGAACGCACTTCCGACGTGCGTGAAGCCGAGCTTCTCGATGTTATGGCGCGAGGGCGCGTTGTCGGCGCGGACACCGATTGCGACGAGCGAGGCCATCCGCTGCCGCGCGGCGAACCAGGCGCGCGCGCGTATCGATGCCTGGTGGAGCCCGCGTCCGCGCGCCTCCGGGTGTGTGAAATCAGCCCAGAGCACAGACGCCCATTGCGCAAAGTGGACGTGATGTCCGAACTCGCTTCCTCCCTGCATGGTACGCGGGATGATCCAACTGTTGTGCAGGAGCTTTCCCTCGTGTGCATACGTGAAGGCGAACTCGCCCTGCTCCAGGCGCTGCAGCGCCAGCTGCAAGAATCGTTGCACGTTCGGCTCGCCAGCGGTCTGCTCGTACTGCAAGAGGTCGCCGACTTGGTTGATGGAGAAGTCGCTACCACGACCGCCCAGTGTGAGTGCTTCGGCGTTGGACATGGTATACACGCGAAACTCTCGCGTGCTATGCATCCAGCGCTTGGTGACGACGGCGGCCGTCTGAGCAAATTTCCGCGGCGTTAGGCGAGCGACGCGCTTGGCCGCGGCGACGAGTGTGTCGCCGACCTCGCGGGGATTCAGGCCGACAGCCTCGCTGGCGCCACGCAGCGACTTGACGGCAACTTGCCGCCCGCGACTTCGCAGGTAGCTCAGGGGTGACAGGTGCAACGTGATCGATGGAACGGCGTCGTGACGATCGGCAAACCGGTCCTTGTACACGCCTCCGGGCGTGAGGTCAAAGAGGCTGAAGCCTTGCGTTCCGAGCAGGCGGCCAAGGAAGAGGAGGAGCAGTTTTCCCGGTGAGTGCGCGGCGACCAACGGGGAATGGGAGATGATACCTAACGATACGTAATCTCGGTCAATCGGTCCGAGGTGTGCCGCAACCACCTTGTCACCGGATCGCAGGACGGTCGCGTGGAGCAGGCCGGGTTCGTCCATGAGCGCCAGGTAGAAGTCCCGTTTGCGGGGATCGGCGCGAAATGGCAACGAGTTGTGGAGCGCCCCTTGGCGCAGGTCGCACTGGTCGATGATCGTATCGAAGACTTCGTCGAGTTCGTCGCGCGAATTGAGCTGCACCAGCTCGAGCGGTGCGTGCTTGGAAAGGCGCGAGATGCGGCTGCGATTTCCCTTCTTTCGCAGCGAGCTCTCGATTTCGTTTCCAGCGCCGACCCGCATCAGGCCGCGGTGATGCTGTCTAACGGTCGCGTGCATGCCGAGCGGCTGGAGCGCGTCGAGCGAATCGAGGGGGAGTTTTGGCGACGCCATGTGAAGGCGCAGCTCCTTGACTCCCATCAGTCGGAGTTGTTCTGCCGTGCCCGTCAGGAGGCGCGCCGACGACTCGGGAGTCGAGAGCCAACCCTGATATTCGGCCTGATGTGCACCGACGTGCACGACGTCGCCGCGCGCGTTTTGCGCGAGGAGGATGACGCCGTCCAGGGTCTCAGCCGTACGCGACGCAACGATCAGGGGCGCGTACTCATCCGCGTATACCCGGTACCACGTGTGCGCGAAGCCCGGCGTTTGATAGACGGTGGTCCACGGGCATCGATCGGCGAGCCCTTCCCATTCGCGAAGGAAGTGGGCGTCGCTCAGCAATTGCTGCGCGTGAGCACCTGTGTACGCTTGCAGCTGATCGACTTTGAGCGCGCCATGCGTCACGCAGCACCGCCGACGCTTACCACATTTCGCGCTCCGGCTGCTTCGCGGATCGCGGAATACTCGTTATGCAAACTGCACCCTCCAGTGACTTGCGCCTGACGATTCGAATCGCCGATAAGGCGGAGCAAGCGACAGGCCAGTGGGAGGGTATGGGCGTGCGCCAGCAGCCGCTGGGATTCACGTCACAAAGCCGGCGTGCGGTGCAAGCAAGGAGCTGCAATTCTACGCGTTAGGCAGCGATCTCATGCCCGTTTGCGGGCCTCGCCTTTGGCGATGCGCGTTAGGCGCTCGGCAACGTCTGCCGTGCAACTTCTACCACCAGTTGCGCCGCCCCATCAATGCCCAGCAACGCCGTGTTGACACACAGGTCGTAGTTGGAGGCCGCCGCCCAGTCCCGACTCCAGTTTCGGCGCACGTAATCGGTCCGTTGCCGATTGGTCTCGTCGATCAGCTTCTCGGCCTCGCCAGGCGTTAGGCGGTCGCGCTCGACGACCCGCGCGACCGCGGCCCGGCGATTTGTTACACAGAAAACGTGGAGTGCATCGCGGCGCGCGGAGAGCCAGGCTTGCGCGCCTCGTCCCACGAGCACGGCCGGACCGCGCGCCACGGCTTCGTCGATGACGCGGTGTGTGACCTCGAGGATGCGTTGTTCCGTCGGCGGAAGTGGCGTCCCGAGCGGCGCCGCGAGCATTTCCTGCGACGAGTACGCCAGCGCGTCCGCGAGACGCTCGGCGAGCGATGGGCTCCGCTCCTCGATGGCCTGCACGTTGGCGGGTGTCATGTGGAGTCCGATTGCCACACGCTCGATCAGCGCGTTGTCGAGCAGCGACCAGCCTAACGTGGACGCCACTTGCTCAGCCACGAGTGACCCCCCCGAACCGTACATGCGAGAAATCGTGATGACAGGCACGTTGGTTCACCCGCTCGGAACGAGTCGCCGGCGGCGTACCTCATGGGGCGCGAATCCAAGCGCGTCCCACGCGGCGTTGCCGACGACGTTCTCCCATTGCACCTGCAGCCGCATTTCCTGCAGTGCGCGTGTCCGACACCAGGCGTCGGCCGCCTGAAGCAGTGCATGCATCACGCCGCGTCGTCGTTGCGACGGGACAACGTAGCCCGACGTCAGAAACGCGTAGCGAATTGCACCTGCTGGAGACGAGTCGGTCGAGATGGTGCAGCGGAGGACGCCGACGGCCCTCGTCGCGGCGAACGCAAGGAGCGTGGCCTCCTCCTGGTTTGACAGCTGCAACGAATAGATGTGTCTGGCGCGCGCGAGCATATCGCGAGCATTGGTGCGTCGACCCACACGTCTCGATTCCTCCCGCACCAGCGCCAGCCGCAACGCCATCACGGCGTCCAGGTCGTCCGTGGTCGCGGCCCGAACGACAATGACGCGCGACGCAGGCGCCTTGCGCGCGGGTCGCGCCGTGTCCGGTGCCGAGGAGATGGCGGCCATGACTCGTTGTCGTTAGGCCGAGAGCCCGCCGCCAAACACGTCGGGATTCCCGCCGCCACGCCGGCGTTGTTCCTGCGACGCGCGAGAATATCGCCCGCCGTCGGAACGCGAAATCTTTCGGCGCGCGACCAGTGCCTCGAGCACCAGTTCGCATGCGGCACCGGTCGCCGCCACGTCCCGATCGGGCGCGAGACCCGTATTGTGCACGATGTCGACGAGACCGCGAACCGATTCGAACGCGCGCGTCAGCGTCTTCGCATCAACCTCGTCCGTCACCTGCAACGCTGCGCCGTCCTCGAACCAGAGGATGATCGAATCGACATCCACGCCCTCCGCGCGTTCGCGAAAAACTCCGTCGGCGGCGCGGCGAATCAGATCTCGCGCAATGGCCGCCGAGCCGACAAGCTCTCCCTCGTACTCTAACTCAATCTTGCCGGTAATGGCGGGGAGCGCTGCATAGATATCCGAGATGCGCGGGACAATCTCGGACTCGCCGAGTCGTATCGCCCGCCGCTCAGCGTTGGAGACCATCGACTCCGTCACCGAAATCGGCATACGCTGCGACACGCCGGAGCGACGATCGACGCGTTTGTCGGTGCGCGCCTCAAACGCGATGCGTTCCACGGTCTCGGCGATGAAGTCGGGCACGCGAACCGGAAGTTCACCGCGATTGGTCCACGCTTCCTGCGAGGTGATCGACATCCCGAGTTCGACCGTCTCAGGATAGTGCGTGAGCACTTCGCTCCCAATGCGATCCTTGAGCGGCGTAATGATCTTGCCGCGCGCAGTATAGTCCTCGGGATTTGCGGTGAAGCAGAGAAGGACATCCAGCGGAAGGCGCACTGGATATCCTTTGATCTGCACGTCGCCTTCTTGCATGATGTTGAAGAGGCCGACTTGAACCTTCCCGGCGAGATCCGGAAGTTCGTTGAGCGCAAAGATCCCGCGATTGGCACGCGGAAGCATCCCGTAGTGAATCGTCAATTCGTCGGCGAGAATATGTCCGCCGCGCGCTGCCTTGATCGGATCAACGTCGCCGATGACGTCGGCGATCGTCACATCCGGAGTCGCGAGCTTTTCTACGTACCGACTGCTCCGATCGACCCAGGCGATTGGTGTTTCGTCGCCCATTTCGGCGATGAGTTGCCGCGCGTACTTCGAGATGGGGGCATACGGATTGTCGTTGATCTCGCTGCCTGCGACGATCGGCATCGCTTCATCGAGGAGTGTGACCAACGCGCGAAGAATGCGCGACTTCGCTTGTCCGCGCAGGCCTAACAAGATGAAGTTGTGTCGCGCGAGGAGCGCGTTGACGATCTGCGGCATGACCGTCTCTTCGTAGCCGATTACACCGGGAAAGAGCGGATCGTTGCTGCGAAGGCGGGCGACGAGATTCTCACGAAGCTCGTCTTTGACGGATCGCATGACGCGCGCGCGCGTGCCGGCAGGGTGCTTCTTGAGAGCGCCGAGGGTATTGGGGAGCGACGACAACGGAAGATCTCCGGAATGGCGACGGGCGGATCTGTTGGACATGCCCCCTCAACGCGTCCGCTTCGCTGAATGTTCGAGTTGCCTGCTGACATTTGCCGCAGGCGCAGGGAGGGGCAAGGGGGGCGAACGGGTGATTCAGTTCGCCCTGTCCCGGACCTCAGCAATACACCAGCACGCAGCACTTCGCTCCGGCACGCCGAGCGACGGCTGGGTCACGATTCCAATCGCTACACCGGAGTATTCCACCCACCAACGTCGATCGTTAGGCGCTCCGACTGCTCCGGGCCCCAGCTCCCCGCCGCGTAGACCTGTGGTTCGCGCGGTTGTTTGAGGAGCGGGTCAACGATGGCCCATGCTGCTTCGACGGCGTCCTGTCGGGCAAAGAGAGTGGCATCGCCATCCATCGCATCTCCGAGGAGTCGCTCATACGCATCCATTTCATCAGCGGTATGGCTGCGCATCAGCGAGAGCTCCGTTGGCTCGCCCACCATCCCTTCACCGGGCTTCTTGGCACTGGCGCCTAACGCGATGGCGACATCGGGGCCTAAGCGAAAGCGAACGTAATTCCCCATGCCGGCCATCGTTTGCCCATGGAAGACGACACGCGGTGGTTCCTTGAACTCGACCATGACCTCCGTCGCCGTGACGGCGAGCTTCTTTCCGGCGCGGATGAAGATCGGGACGCCCGCCCAGCGCCACGACTCGATGCGCAGCTGCAATGCGGCGTATGTGGGAACCTGAGAGTCCTTGGCCACGCCATCTTCCGCGCGATAGCCGTCGAATTGTCCGGCGATGACGTGATCGGGGTCTAGCGGTGGAATGCTGCGCAGCACCTTGGCTTGCTCGTCACGAATCGCCTCACCGTAGGCACTCGTGGGTGGCTCCATGGCGAGAAATCCCACGACTTGCAGGAGGTGATTCTCGATGACGTCGCGTACGACGCCGGTCTCTTCGTAGAACTTTCCGCGCCCCGATACGCCGAACGACTCGGCCATCGTGATCTGCACGTTCTCCACGTAGTGGCGGTTCCAGATCGGCTCGAGGAAGGCGTTGGCGAAACGGAAATACAACAGATTCTGCACCGCTTCTTTGCCGAGGTAGTGATCGATGCGAAAAATCGCCGATTCGTCGAAGACCTTGTGCAGCGAAGCATTCAGCGCGCGCGCGGACTCGAGATCGCGGCCGAACGGCTTCTCCACCACGACGCGCGCGTTGGCGGCGCACCCCGTGCTGGCGATGCCCTCCACGACGGTGGTGAAGAGTGAGGGAGGAACGGCGAGGTAGTGCAGGGGACGCGATGCACTGCCTAACGCGTCGCGCAACCGTTGGTACGTTGCCGGATCCTTGTAGTCACCGCGCACGTACTGCATGCGCGACGCGAGTGTCTTGAACGCGTCCTCATTCACGCCGCCACCGAATTCCGCGATACTGCTGCGCGCGCGCTCGATCAACTGGTCGATCGTCCAATCGGACGATGCGACACCGACAACCGGAATGTCGAGATTCCCGCGACGCGCCATCTTGTGCAACGCCGGAAAGATCTTCTTGTACGCGAGGTCTCCCGTGATTCCGAAGAAGACCAAGGCGTCCGAGCGCGGCGCGCTCATGAGGCCACCTTCTCGACGTGACCGCCGAACGCGAGGCGCATCGCCGAGAGCATGCGGTTGGCGAAGTCTCCTTCGCCGCGTGACGAGAAGCGCTCAAACAGCGCGGACGCCAGCACGTGCGCCGGTACCGCGAGATCGTTGGCAGCTGCAAGCGTCCAACGCCCTTCGCCGGAGTCCGAGACGCGCCCGGCAAATCCCGCGAGCTTGGGGTCGTTGCCTAACGCTTGCGCCGACAGGTCGAGAAGCCACGACGACACGACACTTCCACGCCGCCACAACTCGGCAATCTCGCCCAAGTCGAAGTCATACTGATAATGCTGGGGTTGTCGCAGGGGGGTCGTCTCGGCGTCGATCGCGTGTCCGGCCCGACCGGCTCCGGCGTGTTGGAGAATGTTGAACCCCTCGGCGAACGCCGCCATCATCCCGTACTCGATCGCGTTATGCACCATCTTCACGAAGTGGCCGGCACCCGATTGACCGCAGTGCAGCCAACCCTCGTCGGTCGATCGCCCGTTAGGCACGCGACCCGGCGTCGGCGGTGCAGCCGCAGCACCTGGCGCAAGCGTGGCAAAGATCGGCGCGGCCGACGCAACGATCTCGGTCTCACCGCCTATCATGAGGCAGTAGCCGCGCTCGAGTCCCCAGACGCCGCCGCTCACGCCGCAATCCACGTAGTGAATTCCGCGCTCCCGCAGGCGCTCCGCTCGAACGATATCGTCCTGGAAGTTCGAGTTGCCGCCGTCGATCAGCGTGTCGCCTGCCTGAAGGAGCGGGACAAGCGCGTCGATTGTTGAATCGACCACGGCCGCGGGGAGCATCATCCAGATCACTCGCGGTTGCGCGAGCGAACTCACGAACGACTCCAACGATGCGCTGCCGGAAGCACCGGCGCTCGCGAGTGATGCGACAGCATCCGCCGATCGATCGTACACCACACATGCATGGCCGCCACGCATGAGCCGACGGACCATGTTGGCACCCATGCGTCCCAATCCAATCATTCCGAGTTGCATCCCGATCTCCATTGCGGCGCCGTGGGGGTGGGGGGGGAAGGGCGAGGAGGCCGAATCCGAGCTACACGTTGCGCCGCACACGATAGCTTCAAGTCACCAGAATATCCTCCGGACGCTGACCTCGCACCCAACATGGCCGAGCCCGACGTTCACGTGGCGAGCATCGAGGCGCTCGCCGTAATTTTTTCGCAAAGGTGCTTGCTGGAAGCGCGACGAGCGCTTGCGTCGCGCAGCCGCTTTTCGATCGTCGTTCCCGGTGGCTCCGTGGCAACGGCATTTCTTCCGGCGCTCCTCGCGCAGCCCATCGAGTGGGCGCGAAGCGATGTCTTTTGGGGCGACGAGCGTGCCGTCGCGCTCGCGTCGAGCGATTCCAACGCTGGGGCGCAGCGCAGTATGTGGGAGGCGAAGGCCCCCGAAGCGACGTTGCATCTGATGGACGGCGCGGCTCCTGACCTTGCCGACGCCGCATCCCGCTACGCCGCCACCGTTGCGCAGCTGGCGGGACAGCCGCCGCATTTTGACGTCGTCGTGCTGGGTGTCGGCGAAGACGGCCACGTCGCCTCGCTTTTTCCGGGGCACCCGGAAGTTGATGAGCGCGAGCGTCTCGTGGTCGCCGTCGATGATTCGCCCAAACCACCACCGAGAAGGCTGACGCTCACCCTCCCAACGCTCGCCGGCGCGCGCTGGCTTTGTGTTGCCGCGTTTGGTGCGTCAAAGCGGAGTGTGATGCACGAAGCGTTGACTCGGCACGAGAGCCAACTGCCGGTCGCTCGGCTGTTGCAGCTGGCGGCGAGAGCGACCGTCCTGCTCGACCCTGATGCTGCGTCGTCCTCGCCCCAGTCGCGTTAGTCTGCGGCCGACACTTCCACGAGGTTGTCGTAGAATACTGCGCCACCGCCCATGTCCGTTTCGCCTTGCGAGGTCGTCGCGTTGGCATTCTGGCCATCTGGGGAATACTTCCCCCACCAGATCGATGGCGCCCAGACGACGCCTTCGCGTACCTCTTCGCCGATGCGCAGTATGGCCGTGAAGTGTCCGCGATCGTTGTGGATCACCACGCGCGAACCGTTGTCGAGGTGCCGGCGCTCGGCGTCGTTGACGTGCATGAGGCATTCAGGTTCCGCGTTCTTTCGCAGCGACGCGACGTTGACGAACGTCGAATTGAGGAAGAAGTGTCGCGGTGATGAGACCAGACTGAGCGGGAAACGCCGCGCCAATTCGGGGGCCGTTTCTGGGAGTTCGCGCGGGGGGGTGTAGGTCGGCAGCGCATCAAAGCCTAACTGTGCCATGCGCTCGGACTTGAACTCGCACTTGCCGCTCGGCGTGTGGAAGCCGCCTTCAGCGTACGGGACATACGGACGCGGCACATCGAGTCGCTGCCAGCCGTGCTCGAGCAGATTCTCGAACGAGACGTTCTTGAATCTCCGGTCTGGCGTGTCGAGCGCCTGACGAATGAGCGTCTGGTCATCATCAGCGAATAGCTCTTGCGGGAGGGCCATTCGCCGCCCTAACTGCCGAAAGATCTCACTGTTCGGACGTGCCTCGCCTAACGGCGCGATGGCCGGGCGATTGAGGGTGACGTAGTGGTGTCCGTACGAGAAATGCACGTCCCAGTGTTCGAGCTGCGTCGTCGCGGGGAGGACGTAGTCGGCCCAGTCGGCGGTGTGGGTCTGGAACTGTTCGAGCACCACCGTAAACAGATCCTTGCGCGCGAGCCCGCGCAGGACCGTGTTCCGGTCAGGGGCAACGTCGGCCGGGTTGGAGTTGTAGACGACGAGCGCGCGCACCGGGGGGCCGCCCACACCCGCGTCGCGACGCGTCAGAGCGTCGCCGAGTCGAATCATGTTGATCGGGCGCGCATGGGCGCCAAGGTCAGGACGGGAGAGTGCTGCGCGATTGAAGGCGAAGTTTCCGCTCGTGGAGAGCTGCACGCCGCCTCCCGGGCGCCGCCAATGCCCGACAACCGCCGGGAGGCAGGCGATGGTGCGCACCGCCATCCCGCCTCCGTAGTGCCGCTGCAATCCGTAGTTGATGCGGACGAACGCCGCTTTCGCCTTGCCGTACTCTCTCCCTAACTCACGAATGCGGGCGGTCGGAATGCCGGTGATCGTCGATGCGCGCTCTGGCGGCCACTCCAGGACGCGCTGGCGCAGGTCGTCAGCGCCTAACGTATAGCGCTCGAGATAGTCATCGTCTTGCAGCCCTTCGTCGAACGCGACGTGCATCATGGCGAGTGCCAGCGCGGCGTCGGTACCCGGGCGAATCGGGATCCACTCGTCGCACTGTTCCGCCGTGCGCGTGCGAATCGGGTCGATGGCGATGACACGCGCGCCGTTCTTCCGTGCCTCCAGCACATAGGGCCAGAGATGCGGATTCGACGTCAGCGTATTGGTCCCCCACAGGAGGACCAAGTCGCTCTGTGGAAGTCCTTCCGCGTCGGCGGTTATGCTTGCGCCGATCGTCATCCGCATGCCGTACATCCCCGCGTTGGAGCAGATGGTGCGATCGAGGCGTGAGGCGCCTAACGATTGAAAGAATCGGCGGTCGATCGATTCGCCTTGCACCAGCCCCATCGTACCGGCATACGAGTACGGAAGGATTGCTTCGGGGCCATCGGGCGACGCGGCGATGGCGCCGAGCTGTGCCGCGATGTCGCCGAGTGCCTCATCCCATGACACGACTTCGAACTTTCCTTCCCCCTTGGCCCCAACTCTCCGCAGCGGATGCGTGAGGCGTTCGGGGTGATAGGTCCGTTCGAGGTAGCGATTGACCTTCGCGCAGAGAAATCCCGCGGTGAAGGGGTGGTCCGGATCTCCCTGGATGCGGACGGCGCGTCCGTCTTCGACGGTGACGAGGGTGGCGCACGTGTCGGGGCAATCGTGCGGACAACCGCCGCGCACGACGGTGCGCGTTGTGGCGTCGGTCGAAGGTGCGGGAGCGGAGATCATCGTTGCTGCTGATTTTAGGGAGAAATCGCGAGCGTACAGAGGACGAGATCGGGAGTGGCTGACGGCGAGGGGGACTCCTGGAACCTTCCCAGCGGGCGTGCCCCCCGCGTCACGCCGATAAAGCATAAGTCATTGGGGCAAAAACGGGTAAGCGCGATCGCGCGCCTCGCGTGCACGGAGCGCGACCGACCGTATGCGTTGTGGCAGGCGTCCTCCTGACGGGATGGGGAGCGGCAGGTTTAGCAGCGGATAGGGAAAGGTGTTGGCACCATTGAAGTTGCCTACGCAAATACCCTTGACTGCTAGGTCGTTTTTCTTAGATTCCGCCCCGCTGAGAAAACCGGGCGCCAGTATTTGCTGGTGACGGGCTTCTGGGTGTTCGGTTTCGCGAGTCATATTTGCGGAGCTTGAACGTAGCGGCAGAGAAAGCGCGAGACGCAGTGGGCGCGCACGACGTCGCTCGACAAGTAGTACAGGCAGTGTGCAACCCCGCGGCGCGCGTGCCGCGTCGCATTCGGTCCGGTCTTTCCCACAGTCGCTTGTCCCGTCCCGTCCCATCCCTTCCCTGGAGTTCCAACATGAAGCGTATTGCTCTCGCAGCCACCGTTCTGTTCGTCGCCGCTTGCGGCGGTAAGGAAGAGGCCAAGCCGGCCGATACCGCAGCCCCGGCCATGGCGCCCGCGCCGGCTCCGGCGATGGACACCGCCGCCAAGATGGACACCGCGATGAAGCACGACACGGCCGCGAAGGACACGACCAAGAAGTAAGCGTCGGTTCACCGGCACTGCGCAAAGGGCGCGACTCACCGAGTCGCGCCCTTTGTCGTTCCTCGCGCGCGCTCGTCGTTAGGCGCCGGGAAAGGGCAACCCCGTCACGCGGGTGGTCTCTTCGCCCCCCTCCCATTGCGCGACGACCTCCTGCTCGAGTGCGACCTCGCGTCGCACCATCCCGATGCCGATTGCTCCCAGCCGCGGAGAAGTCGCCACGCTGCGCACGTCACCCACGCTCTTCCCGTCACGATCGCGAAGCGTTGCACCTGCCGGGACGGTGCCGACGTCGTCGAACCGTAGCCCGCGAAGCAGGCGATTCACGTGCCCGCGAAAGTGCACCCGTGCCACCGTTTCCTGTCCCGTGTAGCACCCCTTGGTGTAAGAGATCGCCTGCAGCTCATCGAAGTTGGCTTCCTGCGGGATGGTGGTCTCGTCGATGTCGATGCCCCATTCCGGGCGGCCGGCTTCCATCCGCGCTACTTCCAGCGTGGCCGCGCCGATGGCGTGTGCGCCCGCTCGCGCCAGGGCATCGCGCAGCGCACTGCTGCCGTCAGCTGCAACAAAGACCGAGTAGGCCTCGACGCCGAAATCCGGGATGCGGGCAATGGTCAGCGCCCCATACTCGTGCGCGACTTCCCTGGACCCAAAGATCGGCAGCATCTCGATGCCGTGCGCCGCCTCGCCTAACGCACCGCGCAGCGCATCGACCGACTTTGGCCCGAGCGCGACGACTTCGGCCAGTTGCAGCGAAACGTCGGCGTACTTGGCGAGCCTTGGATTCACGAACTTCCGGATCATCGCCCACCAGCCCGTGGCCGCTCGAGGCGCTACGTCCGTGAGGAAATCGCTGCTCCGTGCAAAGACGCGCACATCGGCGATGATCTTTCCCTTTGGCGTGAGCGCGGCAGCATATCCCCCGTGCCCCGGCGTCAGCGCGAGGATGTCATTGGTCACAAGCCCGGTCAACACATCCGCGCTTTTGGCACCCGTGAAGATCCCGCGCGAGCGCGAACTCCGCTCGGCGACCGCCGAGTGCTGGCGCATCGCGGCGTACTCCGCATGCGGCGCCACGAAGTGAATCGGCCGCTCGCGCCCGCTGCGCTCCTCGTTTGGCGACGCTAGCTGATCGCCCGCCACTTACACCTCCACCTCAAGCGAAAGTCTCTCCACTGCGCGCGACAAGCCGAACGATCTCCTCAGCGTCGAGTCCGGTGACAGATGGAACGACGGCGTCCGCTTCCATGGCAACGTGCGCTGGTATGTCACCGATCGCCACGCATCGAAGTCCAGCGGCCGCGGCAGCGCGTATACCGTCCTGAGCGTCTTCCAGTGCGACAATCACGCCATGGTCTGGCCCTGGCCGCTTGCGCTCCATCCGACGCAACGCTGCAAGGTATGGTGCAGGCGACGGTTTGGGAGGATAGGCATCCTCCGCGCCGATGATGCAGGTGAACGCGTGCTCGAGCTGCGCCAGTGAGATGATGAATTCGATGTCGCGTCGGCTGGCGCGACTGACGACCCCTAGTCGCACGCTCGCCGCCAACCGCTCGACCAACTCGCGAGCGCCGTCGACGAGGACGAGCCCTTTGCTCAGGTGAGACGAGAAGGCGCGTTCCACTCGCAGGGCGAGTAGGTCGGTCGCCGTCTCGTCCATCGTTAGGTTTCGGAGCGCGATCACGGCGCGCACGGCGTCGGCGGTGGATCGTCCGGCGCATGCGCCGCGGTACTCGGACTCGCGCAGGAGCACACCGGCTTCCCCGAAGACCGTCGTGATCGCGTTGCGCCGCGCAGCAGCGGTGTCGGCGAGCACACCGTCCACTTCCATCAGCACCGCGTCGAGCACCATCCGTTGCATTTGTGCTCTCGTTAGGTTCGGCGCGCGCCATACGACGCGTCAAGCAGGTCAACCGGATGGACGACGCGTGTTGGGCTTCCGCGCTGTGACAGACCGGCGCCAATCTGCATGAGGCAACCGGGATTCCCCGTCGCCACCAGCGCAGCCTTCGTGTCGGCGATGCGCTCCAGCTTCGTCTCGAGCACCGCATTCGACATCTCTGGTTCGATCAGATTGTAGATCCCGGCGCTCCCGCAGCATTGATCGGCGTCGGCAAGCGGCACGAGTTGCAGACCGGGAATCGCCGCGAGAACCGCGAGGGGTGGTGAGACCACACGCTGTGCATGAACGAGATGGCACGGCGCGTCGTAGGTGACGGTCAGCGCAAGCTCGCCCCCGGCTTTTGGACCGGCCGCAGACAACAACTCCGAAACATCACGGGCACGCGACGCGACGCGCGCTGCCCGTTCGCTCCACGTCGTATCATCGGCGAGCAAGTGCGCGTACTCCTTGAGCATCGCGCCACACCCTGATGCATTGATGGCGATGAAGTCAACATTGGCTGCTTCGAACGCCGCGATGTTGCGCCTGGCGAGTACGCGCGCTCCTTCCACGTCGCCGGCGTGTGCGTGCAACGCGCCGCAGCATCCCTGTCCGCGCACCGATACCACGTGGTAGTCGTTTTCCTCGATCACGCGCGCGGTGGCCTGATTCGTCTCGGCAAAGAGCCCGCGCATCACGCACCCTTCAAGAAGCGCCGCACGCCCGCGATGCCCGTTGCCACGCGGTGTGTAGCGGCCAGCGGCAACGGGGCGCGTCGTCGCGCGAAGCATGGCGAAGGCAAAGCCCACCCGTCCTCCGGCGCGCGACAACAACCGTGGCAGCGGCGTCGCGCGCATGAGGCGCCCACCCAGCAGAACAAGTGAGAGGAGTGCCGGCCGTTCGAAGACGCTGAGTATCGCGCGCGCAATGAGTGGCAGCGGACGTTTAGTCAGCATGGTGGCCCGTGTTGCTTCGAGGAGTGCACCATACGGCACTCCACTGGGGCACGCGGTCTCGCAGCCGCGACAGCCCAGGCAGCGGTCGATGTGCGTCTGCACAGACTCGTCGTCGAGCGCGAGATCACCTTCCACGAGCGCTCGCATCAGGAGCACACGCCCGCGCGGCGAATCGTTCTCGTCGTTGGTCGCGAGGTACGTGGGGCAGGCTTGCAGGCAGAATCCGCAATGGACGCAGTTGTCGATTCCCGCGACGGCGCGAGCGAGCGGCGTGTCGGGGATGGCGCAGCGACGCATCGGCGCCGCGTGTCCGTGCGCGATCGCCGGTGCTGCGCTCTCCGCCGACTGCGAGGGCGTCGTCATGCGTGGGGCGCCAGAACGCCACGGTTCAAGATGGCGCCGGGGTCAAAGGCCCGTCGCGCGCCGACGGCGAGGGGCGATGCGAAGTCGGCGCCTAACGAGCCCCAGCACTGCACGGGGAGCCGCTCGGCGATGACATGCCCCGCGCTGGCGAGCGCCGAGACCAGCGGCTGCAACTCCGCTGACATTCCTCCGGGCACGACGACACGTACGATGCCTCGTTCGATATTGGCGTGCACCTGGACGTCGACAATGGAGGCGCACGCCGTCTTGGTCGCTCCCCAGAGCGTGGCCAACTCCGACGGGCGGTGCGAGAGACGCATACTCGCGCTCCCTTCAGGATCGGAGCGCTGAAGCCGGTCCCAGACATCGTGTGGCACGTCGCAGGTGTCGCCTAACGATTCAAGCACCTGGCGCTGGGCGCGAACGCTCTCCTCGTTCCCCGCGACGCGGACGAGCACGATGTCGGCGGTGGCGATGTCGAGACGCGAGGCGAGGACGGCGTTCAACATCTCCATGGCGAGCGGAGCCAGAAGTGCGCTGCGTAGCGCCAGCAGCTGATTCGTTAGGCGCTCGATCTCGCTGGCAAGCGCCACGGCGATAGTTGCCTCGACGGTTGGGAGTGCCCGCAATCGCACCGTGGCCTCGGTAATGATACCGAGCGTTCCCCACGCGCCGACGTTGAGCCGAACCATGTCAAAGCCAGCGACGTTCTTCACGACGCGCCCACCGCCGCGAATGACGCGTCCTTCTCCCGTGACGAGTTCGACGCCGAGCGCGACGTCGCGCGGGCGCCCGACCGTGGCGCTGAGCGGGCCGTAGCCCGCGGTGGCCAGGGCCCCACCGACCGTCGCATGTTCGTTGCCCATGGCGTCGAGCGGGACCCACTGGCCGTGCGCGCGAACGAGTCGCTGCAATTCTGCGAGCGGTGTGGCGGCGTGTGCGGTGAGCGTCAGGTCGCCCGGAATGTATTCCACGACGCCGGCGAGGTTCGTCAGCCGCAACGGAATCGCATCGAGCACGGGACGTCCGGCGTCCAGCCAGGAACCACCGCCCACTATTCGCAGTTGGCGCCCCCCCCGCACGGCGAAGCTTTCGCGCACGATCTCGCACACGTCGGCGGTATCACGCGGTGTCAGGAACTTCTCGCCGACGGTCGTCACGAGACTCGCGTGGACACTGCCATGGTCCACTCCCGACAGGCGTGCACGGGGACCACCTTGCCCGGGTTTGCCCGCCGATCGGGATCGAAGAGCGCGCGCAGCCGGCACATCGCGTCGAGCGAATCGTTGGAGAAGATGAGCTCCATGTATTCGAGCTTATCGAGCCCGATACCATGTTCCCCCGTCACGCTTCCGCCAGCTGCAACACAGGCGGCCATCACCTCGCGCATGGCGAGATACACACGACCGCTCTCGTCCGGATCGTTGGCGTTGTAGGGAATGTTGGGGTGGAGATTCCCGTCGCCCGCGTGAAAGACGTTGCAGACGGTAATGCGATGTTTGCGCCCAATCTCGGCGATGGCGTTGAGGACGTCGGGGAGGCGCGTGCGCGGAATCACCGCGTCCTGCACCACCAGGTGCGACGACACGCGCCCCATCGCCCCGAACGCCTTCTTGCGTCCTTGCCAGAGGCGTGTGCGTTCACGCTCATCGCGCGCGATGCGCACGTCGCGGGCTCCGCCCTCACGACAGAGCGCTTCGAGCATCGCCGCGTCGCGGTCGAGTCCCGCCTCCAAGCCATCGATTTCCATCAGGAGAACCGCCGCGGCATCGGTCGGATATCCGGCGGCGTAAATCGACGCTTCGACGGCGCGGATCGTGGGATTGTCCATCATCTCGAGTGCCGCTGGGACGATGCCCGCCCCGATGATCGACGACGTCGCACGCGCCGCGGCGTCGACCGACATGAAATCCGCAAGGAGTGTCCGAACGCCCTCCGGATTGCGCGAGAGGCGCACGGTCGCATCGAGCGCCACCCCGAAACATCCCTCGCTCCCGACAAATGCACCGAGAAAATCATAGCCATCGCGCTCGCCGTCGGCGCTGCCTAACGACGTGAGCTCTCCGCTCGGGAGGATGATGTTCAGCGCGACGACGTGATTGAGTGTGACACCGTATTTCAGGCAATGCGGACCACCGGCATTCTCGGCGACATTGCCACCGATGGTGCAGGCGGCCTGGCTCGAGGGATCGGGGGCGTAGTGCAGTCCGTACGGCATCGCGGCCTTGGTCAGATTCACGTTGACGACGCCCGGTTCGACGACCGCGGTGCGATTGACCGGATCAATCGAAAGTATGCTCGTTAGGCGGTTGAGACCGAGAAGGACACAGCCATCGGCCAGCGCGCCGCCAGACAGCCCGGTTCCGGCACCCCGCGGCACGAACGGGACGTTCTCGCGTGCAAGGAGCCTAACGACGGCGATGACTTCATCGCGCGTGCGCGGAAACACGGCGAGCGACGGCTGTTTGCGGTACCCGGGAAGTCCATCGGCGGTGTAGACGAGCAGCTCACTCGGACGCTCGAGAACGTGCCGCTCTCCCACAATTGCCGCCATCGCCCTGCCTAACGACGATGACATTCACTGCTCTCCGTGCCCATTGGAGCGAGCGCGGTCGTGCACCATCGCGCGCCATTCGATCGACTCCACGAAGGGGGCGAGGATCTCATGGATTCGTACCAATCGCCGCGTCGGTGAACGTGACGACAACAGCGCCTGTTTGTCGCGCATTTCGAGATCGACGTATTGCGCAATGGCGAACGACAGCGCCGCGGGATCGGCCGGCAGGTCGGGGAGCGGGGCGGTGTCGTCTTGCATCGCCCGCGCCGCTCGCCCCACGCGTGCGAAAACAGCGTGCACGCGCGTCGCAATGTCGTGCGTGGAGTCGAGCGGCTCGGCGTCATCCTCGAAGTACTCGACTTCTCCAACGTTGTAGGGTGCCGTGTCGTCGACAAACCCCACGAGCGCGAAACGGCGGGTTCCTGTCACCACGATGTTCGCTCGCCCATCCGGGAGTTGCTGGGACGACTCAATGCGTGCAACGCATCCTACGGTTCCGGGCGCTAATGATCGCTCGGCGATATCGGGTTTGAGAAAAATGATCCCGAAATCACGGTTCGACTCGAGCGAATCGGCGAGCAATTGCCGATAACGTGGTTCGAAGATGTGAAGTGGCTGCGATGCCTGAGGTAAGAGCACCAATGGGAGCGGAAAGAGCGCGAGTCGCTGGGAAGGCACGACCGCATCATATCATCTCGCGGGACGACCCGAAATGCGCGAGACCTCCCGGATCTATTCCGAGTTCGCCGATAGGACGTCGTTGATGGTCTGGCGCAGCGTGGCGAGTTCGAAGGGTTTCTGGAGGACGATACAGTCGGTCGACTCTATGAACTCGGCGGCCTCTTCGGAGACGATGTCGCCGGTTGAGAACACGAGGCGACGCAGAACGTCCGGGTACTCGGACTTCAGGCGATCGTACAATTCGATCCCGTTGATGCCCGGCATTCTCAAGTCCGAGAGCACGACCGCATAGCGGGACGCCCGATCATCGGCCGCATCGCGCAAAAGCATCTCAAGTGCTGATTCACCGTTCGAGGCCTCTTCGACGTGCCATCCCATTCGCGCGAAGAATCGGCGCATCGCGATGCGAATCGTCGCTTCGTCGTCGATGATGAGGACGCGTTTGGCGTTGGCCCCAGTGTCTTGGTTTACTTCTTTAGGCTCCATGCACGATCCAGCTGCGGTTCCATCCGCACTCGTCATTTCTACAATAACGGACCACGCTTGCCTACGCATGAGGCGCCTGTCCCGCTGACGCCCAGCGAAGGAGGGAGGGGCCAAACAAGCGCGCCCGAACCGTGGGGCTCGGGCGCGCTCGATAAGTTGCGGAGACGGATCGTTAGGCAGCCGACCAGAATCCGGCGAGCGCCCGACCATCAGGCGATTCCCTGAGTTTTTCGAACGCGCGTTCGCGGATCTGCCGAATGCGCTCGCGCGTCACGCCCATGAGCGCGCCGATGCGCTCGAGCGTCATCGCTTCGGAGCCTTCTTCGAGGCCGTAGTACAGGTAGAGAATCTTTCGTTCGCGCGGCGTGAGATACTTCCGGAACACGCGGTCGATGAACTCGCGCATCAACTTGAAGTCGGTCGAGTCCTCGATCTCGCCGCCTTCGACACCGGCGAAGCGTTCGCCGAGTGTGGAGGCTTCACGATCGCTGCGATCGATTGGAGCGTCGAGGGAGACTTCGGTCGCCGACATCTGTCGCGAGGCGCGGACAGTTTCGGGAGATTCGCCAATGAGGCGGGCGACTTCGTCGTCGGTGGGATCGCGCCGTAGGACTTGTCCAAGGATCGTCTCGGCGCGCGAGAGACGAATGAGCTGCGAGTTCTGGTTGAGCGGAATTCGAACCGATCGGGTCTGCTCGGCGAGCGCTTTGAGTACCGCCTGACGGACCCACCAGACGGCGTACGAGATAAACTTTACGCCTTGGTCGGGATCGAATTTTCGAACCGCTTTGAGGAGTCCCTCGTTGCCGATGGCGACGAGTTCACTCAAGTCGAGTCCGTGCCCCTGATACTTCTTTACGTAGGAGATGACGAATCGGAGATTCGCCGTCACCAGGCGTTCTGCCGCACGCTCGTCGCCTTTTTGTGCGAGGCGCGCCAATCGCCGCTCTTCGGCGGGATCGGTGATCAGTGGCAGCTTTTGGATGTCCTGCAGGTACTGATCGAAAGCGGTGGAGGGGGAAGAACGAACGAAGGACTTGGTTCCTTTCGGCCTGCTCTCGGTCACTTGCTGCATACACGCCCCTAACCGTCTATGTGGCAGATCGAGCGACAGTCGCTCTCGAGCGATCCTGCAGAACGGGCGGCCACGATAAGAAAGGGTGCGAAAACCGTCAACACCCATTTTCTGTGCCACACATGTTTCAAATCATCGCGTGATGAGGCGAGAGGGACATGTGCAATTGGCTCAACGCTTTGGGTGAAAAGAGCCAAATGGGAGCGTACAGAAATCGGCGCGAGTCACTCTCGATTCTTGGTCGGCTCGTCGTTGGTTACCGGCGGATTTTCGGGTTCGGGCGCATTGGAAAATCCTTCGTTTTGGTCGAACGAAGGTGGTTTTGGGCGCGAATTAGTATGCAAAATCGTCTTCGCATCGGGTGAGGCGATCGCGGATGACGAGCGTGGCGCCGGACCGCGCGTGCGTGAGGCAATCCAAAGGATGACGCCGATGGCGAACGCCGCGCCGATCAGGACGACTTCCGCCGGGATGTCGAGGAGGTACGACGCGAAGGCCATGAGCAGGACCATGGCGACAAGCGCGATGACGGCAGCACCTCTGGCTTTCATTGGACGATGGGGAGTTGCGTCGTGCGCTGTGTACCGGACGCACGAAGGACTCGCGCGATGTCGCGCTCGCTCACCGCGATTCCATACTGTCTGTCCTCTCCCGCCATCGTCCCGATGCGCGCGGGGAGCGAGAAGACGATTTCGCCGCGTTGCGCCTTCTTGTCCATATGCATCAGTGACAGGAGCGCTTCCGGCGCATATCCCTCCGGCAGCGACGTCGGGAGCCCCACCGTGCCTAACGACTCACGGATGGACGCTGCCGTTCCCGGAGTCGCCACGCCCAGCTGTTCTGCCAGGTCGCCTTCGAGCGCCATCCCGATCGCCACGGCGTCGCCGTGCAGCAATTGAAAACTGCTCGCCGCTTCGACGGCGTGTCCGATCGTGTGGCCAAAGTTGAGGGTGCGCCGGATCCCGCCCTCTCGCTCATCCTGACGTACCACCGATGCTTTGATCTCGACACTTCGCGCGATGAGCGACGCGAGGTGGGCGCCGTTCCACTCGATCGGAGGTGACGCAACTCTGTCGGAGTCGTCGAGGTCGCGCGCCGACGCGATCAGTCGCTCGCCTAACGAGACAGCGTCGCGCAGGTACGTTGCGTCCGCAATGATACCGTGCTTCAGCACTTCAGCCATTCCGGCGCGAAGATGCGCGACCGGCAAAGTCTGCAGCACGACCGGATCGATCAGCACGCGAGCGGGCTGGTGAAATGCACCCACCAGATTCTTTCCCGCGGGAGTATCGACGCCGACCTTGCCGCCGACTGACGCGTCGACCATGGCCAGCAACGACGTGGGGATCTGCACAAACGGGATGCCGCGCATGAACGTCGCCGCGACGAAGCCGGCGAGATCGCCCACCACGCCGCCGCCTAACGCGACAATCGTCGTGTCGCGGCCGCAGCGCTCGTCGAGCAACCAGTCGGTGAGTGTGTTCCAGCTTTCGCGTGTCTTGTGCGCTTCACCCGACGCGATGGCCCGGTAGATGATTCGCGTCGCCTGGCTGAAGTGTCGCAGCGATCCAACGACGTGCGCCGCGTGAAACGGCGCCACGTCTTCATCGGTGATGACGGCGATGGTGTGCGCCGGAGCGGCCTCGCGCACGTGGCGCCCACACTCGTCAAGGAGCCACGGCGCGATTTCCACGCGGTAGCCGAAAAGCTCCACGCGATGATGCACCGTCGCGTGCACGTCCGAGACGCCTAACGAGTTCTCCGCGCCTACCATGTGACTTCGCCCGCGCCGGCGCGTTTGTTGGCGACGCGGGCAAGCATGAAGAGGAGGTCCGACAGGCGATTGAGGTAAATCACCGCGAGTTCGGGGAGCCCAATGCTACGGTGGAGGGCCACCACCCGACGCTCGGCGCGTCGGCACACGGTTCGTGCGACGTGCAGCGCCGCCGACTTTGGCGTGCCGCCAGGGAGAATGAAGGAACGCAACGGTTCCAACTCGCGTTCGCATTCATCGATCGCCCGCTCCAATTGCGAGATGCGCTCTTCGTCGATGCGCGCTTTCTGAAGCTGCTCGCGCATCTTGTCGTGATCGGGAGTGGCGAGCAGCGCGCCGATCGCAAAGAGATCGCGCTGAATGGGAACGAGCACCTCGTCGATGCGCGGCATCATCTCCACCGCGCGCGCCATTCCGAGGAACGCGTTGAGTTCATCCACCTCACCGTACGCTTCGACGCGCGGATGGTCCTTTTCGACTCGACCGCCACCGAATAAGCCGGTCTGCCCGCTGTCGCCCGTCTTTGTGTAAATCTTGAGAGTCATGCGCTGAATCTCGTCACTCGGCGAAGCGACGAGAAGACGGCTCGCCGACTTCGCCGTGGCGACATCGAGAAGGACCGCCTTCACCAGCTTCCCACCGCTCTTACCTTTCACGCATGACACACGACCTCATCGACATCACGATCATCGGCGGGGGACCGACGGGTCTCTTTGGCCGATTCTACGCGGGAATGCGCGGCGTCTCAGCACAAATCATCGATGCGCTTCCGCAACTCGGCGGACAGCTCACGGCGCTCTATCCCGAGAAATACATCTTCGACGTAGCCGGATATTCCAAAGTCCTCGCCAAGGATCTGGTGAAGGCGCTCGCTGAACAGTCAGCGCAATTCGCTTCACCGGTTCATCTCAACCAACGCGTGACGGGACTCGAGGAAGAAGACGGTCACTTCGTCCTCGTGACGGAGCAGGACCGCTTTCCAACGCGCGCCATCGTATTGGCGGCGGGAATCGGCGCGTTTTCTCCGCGTCGCCTTCCGAATGCCGCCGCGGAGCCCTGGTACGGGCGCGGAATCTCCGACGTCGTTACGACGCCCGAAGACTATCGCGGGAAGCGCATCGTGATCATCGGTGGCGGCGACTCGGCGTTTGACTGGGCGCAACAGCTCAACGGAATTGCGCGTTCGGTTGCCTTGGTGCATCGCTCCGATCGTTTTCGCGCGCACGGCGCAACCGTGATGGACGTCCAACGCCTGGCGAGCGAAGGGAAGGCGCAGATCTACACCTTCCACGAACTCCATGACGTGAAGGGCGACGATTCTCTGACGGGCATCGTGATTCGCCACACGAAATCGAAAGAGACAACGGCGCTGGATTGTGATTGTGTTCTTCCGATGTTGGGGTATGTGAGCGACTTGGGTGAGTTGTTGAATTGGGGGCTCAATATCGAGAAGGACGAGATCCTCGTGAACTCCCAGATGGAGACGGGGAGAGCGGGGATCTACGCTGCGGGCGACGTGACGACCTATCCAGGAAAGTTGAAGCTCATCGCCACTGGTTTCGGCGAAGCGGCGACCGCCGTGAATCAGGCGGTGCACTGGATCTATCCCGACAAGAAGGTGACGCCGGGACACTCGTCGAACATGGCGATCTTCGGGCAGAGCGCGGACTAACAGGTCGCAGCGCGAGGTGCCGGCGCGCGCTTACGGGGTGTCGGCGCGACGAATGCTCGCTTCTGGGGTAAAGCCTTCGGGGTAGCGCTTCGCGAGTTTCGCCAGGTTTGTGTGAGCGACGTCGCCTAACGAGATGCCCGCCGTGGACGCGACGACCGCGAGGCACCAGAGAGCGTCGCCGAGTTCTTCGCGGAGCGAGGGGAGATCGAGGGGGCGTTGCTGAAAGAGGTGTTTCCGCAGCGTCCCAAGGACTTCGCCCGCTTCTTCACTGAGTCCGGCGGCGGCATCGAGGAGTCGTTCTCCGTGAGAGAGCGCTGGATTCAGGGTTCTTGCTGCACGCGTTTGATATTCATCGAGCTGCACGATACGACCTCAACCGTCAGAAGACGGGCTTAGTTGGGTGTCGTAAAACCACCGTCTCGCGATTGACAGCCGTGGTGAAGGCGCGTGAACTTACGCACCGTTTCACTGACCCGTCAAACACGAGGCAAGTCCGCACCGATCCGTGAGTTATCTGCTCTTAGCCGACGACAATGAAGACATGCGCCTGATGCTTCGCGAGCTATTTCGCGCATCGGGTCACGAAGTGTCGCTGGCTGCGGATGGGGTCGATGCGCTGGCGTCGATTGCGGAGCGCGAACCCGACCTGGTGATTCTCGATCACTCGATGCCGCGAATGAGCGGACTCGAGGTCTGCCGCCGTCTCAAACAGAATCCATTCACGGCTCGGATTCCGGTGATGATGCTGACGGCGCAGAGCGGGATCGAGAGCAAGGTCGAGGGATTCAACGCTGGCGCGGATGATTACATCGCCAAGCCATTTGATCCGCGCGAGCTTCGTGCGCGGGTGCAGGCGATGCTCCGTCTCGTTAGGCGCGAGGGCGATCGCAATCCGACCAGCGGGTTGCCCGGCGGGCGCGCGATCGAGATGGAGATTCTCGCGCGTATTCAGCGCGATGAGTCGTTCTCCGTCTGCTATCTCGACCTCGACAACTTCAAGCCATTCGCCGACACCTTTGGGTTCGCGATTGCCGACGAAGTGATTCGCGGTCTCGGCTCAGCGATTCGCGAGGCGTCGGCGGTGGTGGCTGGCGAAGCCGACGCGGACTTCGTCGGACACATCGGGGGCGATGATTTCATCATCATCACGACCGAGGCGCGCTCGGGGCCCCTGATGGAGTTGTGCTCGCGTCGCTGTCGCGAAGTGATTCAGCAAGCCGTCGGGCCGGAGGCCGCGCGAATCGGCACGTATACCGGTGTCGATCGCGAGGGAAACGTTAGGCAATTTCCCCTTGCGGGCGTCTCGGCGGCGGTGCTGCATGTGTATCCCGATAGTTGGGTGAACCTGGCGCATCTCGGGATGCGAGCGGCTGAAGTGAAACGGCGCGCGAAGCAGAAGGGTTTGGGGACCGTCCTCGTCGAGACTGCCTAACGTGTTGCGCCGTCTGCTGGTCGTGCTGGGGGTCGCGTGGCTCGCCTCGGCACGCATCCTCGGCGCACAGGCCGTGACGTGCGAAACCGGTTCCACCGAGGTGCGCGCCCTTGAGTTCTCAGGCAACAAGACATTTACCGACGCGGAGCTCGCCAACCGTATCGTGACAACGGCGTCGAGTTGGACGCGCCGATATCTGCGGGTGATCGGCAAGCGGTATTGTCTCGATTCACTCACGGTCTCGCAGGACTCGCTCCGGTTACTCGTCTTCTACAACTGGCATGGCTTCACCGATGTGAAGGTGGGGCGCCAGATCGTGAAGACCGATTCGCTGTCGGCCGAGGTTCATTTCGATATCGTCGAAGGGAAGCCGCTGGTGATCGACTCGCTCACGTATTCGGGGCTCGATTCGGTGCCGGAACGCGAGCGGGTGTTGCGCGGGCTTCCGCTGCATGTGGGCGACAGGTTCGACCGTTTCGTCGTGGAAGCGACGCGCGATACGATCGTTAGGCGCCTGCGCGACCGCGGCTATCCCGAAGCCGATGTGCTCCGTTCGTTCGATACCGATACGGCGAAACGAACCGCCGCACTCGAGTTCAGCGCCGCCCCGGGAAAGCGCCAGCGCATCGGCGAGATCGCCATTCAGATCGAGGCGGTGCCGGGGAAGGCGTTAGGCGTCAGGCCGGACCGAGTGCTGGCAGTACTCGGGATGAGTCGCGGCGACGTCTTTTCCCAACGCAGCTTGGAGGGGGTGAAGCGCGGGCTCTACCTCACCGAAGCGTTTCAGCACGTGGATGTGTCCGTGGACAGCGCGTCGTTGCGCGATGCGAACGACACGTTGTTGACGATGAAGGTGTCGCTCACCGAGGCAAAGTTGCGCGCGGCTCGCGCGTCGGTTGGCTGGGCGACGTTCGACTGCTTTCGAACGCAGCTCTCGTACACGGACTACAACTTCCTGCACGGGCTACGTCGGCTCGACCTAACGAGTCGCCTGTCGAAGATCAGCAACGGGAAGCCGCTCGATTTCGGGAACGGGCTCTGCTCGAACTCGGTGAAGAACGACGTCTTCTCTGACACGCTCAACTATTACGTGGGCGCGACGCTGTCGCAGGCAGCGCTCTTTGGGCAGCGCATTCTTCCATCGCTCTCACTGTATAGCGAGCGCCGCTCGGAGCTCTCGGTGTATTTGCGCGACGTCCCGATTGGACTGCTCGGTTCCGTGCAGTACGAAGGGCGTCAGCGAATTCCACTCGCCTTCTCGTATCAGCTCGAATACGGGCGCACGATCGCCGAGCCGGCGTACTTCTGTCAGGTCTTTCAGATCTGCGATCTACCGACGCAGAGCTTTCTTCTGGACCGCCGCCGCTCGGCGGTGGTTGGCGTGAGCGCGGTGCGCAACCGATCAAACGATCCGACCAATCCCACGCACGGCTCGGTGTTTCGACTGGAATTGCGCAATGGGTCGCAGCTTATCGGTAGCGATCCACTCACGCAGTTCACGCGTGCGGTGATGGACGCGTCGCTCTATCGCACGGTGTTTGACGGCGGTGTGTTCGTGCTTCGATTGCGCGCCGGTTCGGTGTTTGGAAAGAAAGTCGATCTGCAGGGGAATCCCAGGTTCATCCCGCCGCAGGAGCGCATGTACGCCGGCGGCCCCAACTCTGTCCGTGGGTTTCGCCAGAACGAACTTGGATCGTTGATTTACCTCGTGCAGGGGTATGACGAAGTGGCGAATCCGGCCAACCCGAGCACGGTGTTTTATCGCGCAAAGAGTGGCACACTTCTCGATCGCGATCCGCTCTCGGCTGGCGGCGACAACGTGGTCGTCGGGAATGCAGAACTCCGCGTGCGATCGTTCTTTCTTCCCGAGCTTGTGCAGTACGCGATTTTTGCTGACGCCGGAGAGGTGTGGAATCGCGGAAGCACTGAGAGTGGCGGCGGTTTTCAATCATTGAAAGTTACGCCGGGAATGGGACTGCGGATCTTCACGGCGATCGGACCCGTTCGCGTGGATGTCGGCTACAATCCGTACGATCGTCCGCTTGGTCCGGCGTATTTCAATACGCGGGGCACGGGGAATCAGAATGAAAAGCGTCCGGTGTATTGTGTGAGCCCCGGGAATCTCCTTCCCGTTGATCGCGTGACGAGTGGAGTTCCGACACAAGCGGCGGGGGCGTGTCCGGCGACATTCGATCCAGGGCGCCGCGACTCGTTCTTCAAGCGCCTCACGTTCAACTTTTCCATCGGTCAGGCGTTCTAGCCGATGACGCGCCGACGTGTGGTGGTTCTGGCGAGTGCTGCGACGATCTTCGCGTTAGGCGGGATCATCGCTGGCATTTTCGCGACCATCACCCAGACCGATTGGGGGCGCGAGAAGATTCGCGCCTACGTCGAAGGCTTTCTCAATACGAAGACCAAAGGGAAGTGGCATCTCGGGAAGATCGAGGGATCGCTCTTCTCCGACATCGTCGTTGATTCCTTCTCGTTAGGTGAACCGAACGACTCGGCGTTCGTGGCCACTGGTCCGGTGCGCATCAAGTTCAACGCGACTGACCTGTTCGACCGCCGTATCGTGGTCTCGGAGCTCACGATCGATCGCGCGTATGTGAACGTGAGCGAGGACTCGACGAAGATCTGGAATTTTCGCCGGATCTTTCCCCCGGGGCCGCCCGGGCCTCCCAAGCCGAAGACGCTGACGAACTGGGGCGACTACATCTTCGTCAACAAGGCGCAGATCAAGAAGCTGACGTTTTCGTTGACGATGCCGTGGACGCCCGACGATTCGCTGCGCGGCGCGAAACGCGACAGCGCCGTCACCTACGCGTTAGGCAGGAAGGACAAGGACATTCGTCGATCGGGCTCGAATTTTGGCATCACGCGCACGTGGACAAATGCGTCGCTCGTACTCGGTCCCTCGCGCGTCGACGATCACAACGATATTGGCCGGCAGTTCACGGTGCTGCGGCTCGATGCGCGCGAGTCCGACCCGCCCTTCGATTTCCGCAACGTGCGCGGGCATGTGCGTCTCCTCGGCGACTCGCTCTGGACGACGATCTCGCATTTCGAACTTCCCGCGTCGGTGGGGACAGGAAGCGGAAAGGTCTGGTGGGGAAGTGATCTCCCGACGCGATACGACCTGACGTTCGTTGGCGACTCTGTCTCGCTCGCCGACGTTGCGTGGGTCTATCCAACGCTGCCGACCACTGGCGGGGGAAAGCTCAAGCTTCGCATACATAACGAGTCGGATCCGCACGTTCTCGACTACGTGCTCAGCGACATGGACGTGCGCACGATGAAGTCGCGCCTGCGCGGTTCGATGACGTTTGCGACTGGCGCTCCCGTTTTCATCGTCAAAGACGTCGACGTCCGCACCGATCCGATCGACTGGATCTTCATCGAGAAGTTCACCGGAGTTCCGCTGCCGTATCCGTGGCGCGGCAACATCGATGCGACGCTCAAGGCGTCCGGCGGACCAATCAACAAGTGGCGCATCGACGCGGGGTCGTTCTTTTTCCGCGACGCGAACGTGAGTGGAGCGACCGCCAGTGGGAAAGTGAAAGGGGAGCTCGACATGCTGCATCCGGCGCTCACCATCTTTCACGGCTTCGACGTCGCGCTGGATCATCTCGATCTGCGCACGATGCAGTTCCTGAATCCGTCGTTTCCGCGGTTGAACGGGACGATCGCTGGTACTGCGACGCTCGATTCGCTCTGGACGGATGTGCGATTCCGCAATGCGGACATCACGCATCAATACAATGGCGAGTTGCCGTCGCGCTTCAAGGGGAACGGTCGCGTCACCATCGGATCGAAGTTCCTGACGTACGATATGGCGGTTGAGGCGATGCCACTCAACCTAACGAGCATCGCACATGCCTGGCCCGACGCGGCGCTGGAATTCCGTGGCTCGTACGCCGGCCCGATTCGTCTGCAAGGTGCAATCGACGATTTGGCCATCGGCGCCGAGTTGACGGGGGATGTCGGAACGTTGGCGTGGGATGGGCGGGTGGATGCCGATTCGACGGACGGATACGGATACCACGGCACACTTAACTTCTCCTCGCTCAACCTTCGCGCCCTGTACGACACGGTCTCGATGCCGGCGACGGCGCTCAATGGGACGGCGGTGGTGGATATCGTCGGCGACTCACTGAGGAATTACGTCGGGTCCGTCGATCTGCAGCTCGACCGTTCGATGATCGATTCGACGCGTCTCTACAGCGGGACGCGCACGCGGCTGCGCTTCGCCGACGAGCGGATTCACATCGATACAGTGCATGTCGAATCCGCGTTCGGGACATTTTCAGGGAGTGGCGCCCTGGGGCAGCGCCCGTGGGTGAGTGACTCGCTGGTCTTCGCCGTATCCGCTGACTCGTTAGGTGCACTCCGCCAGTATCTGATTGCGGCCGCCGCCAATGGCGACAGCGCGGCGATGGAGCATGCCAGGAGCGACTCGCTTCAAGCGGAGATGTTCGGTCGCGGCACGCTGGTTGGCTCGCTCGACACGTTAGGCGTTCACGCCGCGCTCGAAGCGCGAGGTCTTCGGTATGGCGACTACCGCGCGAAGGTCGCCCGCTTGAGCGCGCAGCTGGAAGATTTCACGCATCCGTCGATTCACGGAAAAGTGACGTTGAATGCCGACACGCTCACTCTCTCGACCGTTGCAGTGTCCAACGTCGCGCTCGATGCGGACGTGCACGGTTTGGAGCAAACTGGCTATACCCTGCTCACGTCACTCGCCAACGGCCCCGTGCTGGAATCGCAGGGCGTCGTGGCGGTGCGTGGTGACACGACATCGGTGGAGATGGCCAAGTTGCGACTTGGTTTGGGCGATCATGAGTGGAAGCTCGACCGTCCAACCACGCTCCTTTCTCACCCTGGCCTCTTCTCGCTCGACACTCTAAAGCTCAAAGGGAGCAAGGGTGGAGAGATCAGGTTGGCGGGAACGGTGCCAGCGCAGGAAGACGTGCGCATGCGTATCGCGGTCGATAGCGTATCGCTGGCAGACATCGCGTCACTCTCGCAGTCGAACGTCGCGATCGGGGGCTCACTCTCGGCCACGCTCGATATCACTGGGCGACGTGCAGATCCGCAGATGACGCTCGCCGGGGCCATCACCGCGGCAAAAGTGGGGCAGGTGAGTGTGGCGCGTGCGAATCTGCAGGGGATCTACAAATCGCTTCGCGCGACGGGACGGCTCGATGTCATCCGCAACGATTCGGTCGTGGTCGATCTCGCGGCTTCGTATCCGATCGATCTGGCGCTCGAGTCGAGGCCGACGCGCGTGGTGCCCGACACGATGCGCATCGCGGTGAAGTCGGATGCCCTCGACATGCGTGTGGTTGAAGGATTCACGCCGTCGATCACGAATTCGTCGGGACGCCTAACGGCAGATATGGCGCTGTCGGGTCCGATGGGGCGCGCAACGCTCAACGGGTTTCTTCGCGTCGACTCCGTCAGCGCCAACCTTCCCGGCGCCGGAATTCGCATTCGCGACTTCAATGCCGATTTGCGCGCTGAGCGTGACACGCTGCGCATTCATCGGTTCTCGATGGTGAGTGGTGAGGAGTTGCGCGATTCGCTCTGGTTAGGCGGCCTCACTGTGCTAGGCAACGAGAGTCCCGAGTTTGACCTCACAATGGGGGCGCGTGACTTCCGGATCATCGGGCGGAAGAGCATCGCCGACCTGTCCGTTTCGACCGACCTGCACCTCAAGGGAAAGCTTAGCGGCTCCGAACTTTCCGGGAGCATGACGGTAAACCGCGGCTTCATCGTTATTCCCGAGTTCAGCGAGAAAGAGGTGATCTCGCTCGAGGATTTCGCGTCGTACAACCTCGTCGATACGACATTGTTCTCTAACCGGTCTCTGCTCCCCAAGGCGCCGCCGGCTTTCGTCCAGAACCTAACGATTCGCAATGTGACGATTGCGATGGGTCCCGAAGTCTGGCTGCGATCGGCCGAAGCGAACATCAACATCGGCGGGGCGGTGAACGTGATCGTCGGACGTCGCCTGGGATCGACGAGCGCGCCGCAGCTCGCACTCGATGGAACGCTGCAGACCGTGCGCGGCACGTACCGCCTCGCGTTAGGCCCGGTGCAGCGTACGTTCTCCATCGAACGAGGGGATCTGCGATTTTTCGGCGATCCGGACTTGAACCCGGTGCTCGACATCAACGCCATTCACACAGTGCGGCAGTTCACCGCTGGCGTCGGGGCGCGCAACGATGTGCGCATTCGCGTCAAGGTATCGGGCACACTCGTTAGGCCGAGGGTGTCGTTGCAGAGCGCCGATTCGCTTCAGCTGTCTGAGTCGGACTTGATTTCGTATCTCGTGGTCGGGGCGCCGTCATTTGAAATCACCGGTCTTCAGAATCGCTCGACCTACAGCAATCTGTTTCTTGGTGGGCTCGGGAGCTTCCTGTCGTCGCGACTGTCCGGTGGATTGTTCGACTACGTACAGATTCAGACCGCGACTCGCAATGCGAGCAACATCCAGGGCTCCTATCTTTTTGCCGGAGCGCAGCTCGGCGTCGGCAAGCAGTTGGGCGATCGAACGTTCGTATCGCTGACTGCGGGGCTCTGTACCTTCCAGCAGGCACTGGCGGGGAATTCCCAACTCTCCCCGAGCGACATCGCCCAGTCGTTAGGCGCAACGCTCGAACAGCAGCTGGCGCGAGGATACGGCTTCTCCTTCTCGCTCGAGCCGACGACAACAGCGATTTTCTGCAGCGCGCATGGCGGTGGTAGGAGTCGAGCTCGGGCGCGCGCTTCTCATCGCGAATCCGGCATCTCGGCTCGCACGTTCGCGACTCCGCGTGGCACTTCGCGCGTTCGAGCACGCCGGCGTGCGATGTGAGCCGGTTCTCACCCAACGTCCAGGGCACGCCGCCATCCTCGCGGCTGAGCGGGCAGCGGGAGGCACGGTCGATGCCATTTTCACCCTCGGTGGCGATGGAACGGCAATGGAAGTCGTGGGGGCGCTCGTTGGGTCGGGGGTTCCAGTCGGCGTCCTTCCCGGCGGGACGGGTAACCTGGTGGCTCGCGCGCTCGGCACCCCGCTCAACGTGAAAAAGGCGGTGCACGCCCTCGTACACGGCGCGCGGCGGGAGATCGACCTCGGACGACTGGGAGACGGTCGTTATTTCGCCTTCGCCGCCGGCATGGGGATCGACGCGACGATGGTCGCCATGACGAGCGCCGAGGCCAAGCGACGTTTTGGTGTCGCGGCGTACATCGGGACCGCGGTGCGCGCCTCGCTGGCGCTGGAGCGCTTCACGCTCAGAGCTACTGTCGACGGGGTGACCCATACCCTTCCGGCGACCGCCGTGCTGCTGGCGAATTTCGGAGCGGTTCTTCAGGGTTTGTTCACCCTCGGGCCGTCGATTTTTCCGTATGACGGAATGCTGGACTTGTGCGTCTTCTCTCCAGCCGATGCACGGGACGCCGTGCGCATCGGATGGCGTATCATGCGCCGAGATTTCGCCCCAGACCCCGCCATGCACTTTTTCAAGGGACGCTCGTTCCATCTCGAGACTGACCCACCGCGTCCTATGCAGGCCGACGGAGAACTACTTGGAACGACGCCGCTGAGCGCGACGGTTGCGCCACTGGCGGCGTGTGTCCTCGTCGCGGCAAAGGCGCGTGCCTAAGCGAGGAATGGAAACGCGCGAAACGCCGGCGTCGAACCGAGCCGTTGCTGTCGACGACGCGGGGCGTGACGAAGTGCTGGAGATGCTCGAGTCGATGATCGACGGCGCGGAGTTGGAGCGCGTGCGCGAACTGGTGGAGCGCGGGCGTCGTCACGAAGATCGCTTGCAGCTGCTGCAGCATGTATCGAGCGCGCTCGTACGCTCGCTGGACGAAGACGACATTCTCGAGGAACTGCGGCGGGGAGTCACGCGCGCGCTGCGCTGCACGAGTGTCGTCGTCGCGCGCGTCGATCTGGATCGCCAGGAAGTCGAGTTCGCGCGCGTTGCCACGAGCGAACACGAAATCGCACCGCGCGTCATCTCGTTAGGCAACGGGCCGCTCGCAGAGGCCGCGCGCACGGGGAAACCGGTGCTCGTGACGCCGTTTGACGCCTCCCAGTCGACGCTGGCCGCCGCCGACGATGTCGTCGGCGACCTCACGGGTATTCGCACGGTGCTCTCCGTGCCGATGATGCACGGTCGTCGCCTGTTGGGGGTCGTGAGCGCCCTCGACACTCGCGAGGACGCGTTCGACGCCGACGCACGCGAGATGCTGACGACGCTGGCGGTGCAGGCCGCGGCCGCGTTGAGCAACGCTCGACTGTTTGCCGATTCCGAACGTGAACGCCGTCAATCCGACGCGATGTCGGAGATTGCGCGAGCCGTCGGTGAGTCGCTCAAGAAGGGTGAGGTCATGCGCCTCATTCTCCGGCACGCGGTCGCATTACTGCAGAGTGAAGGTGCCTGCATCGCGCTCAAGGACGACAACTATCTGCACGTCGTCTCCTCGTTAGGCATCGCGGACGTGTTGCAGGGCGTGCTCTTTCCGATCGCGTCGTCGTTAGGTGGCAAGGTCGTGACGTCTGGGGCGGCGGTCGTCACGAATAACCTCGGCGCCGAGCCCGACGCGCATCGCCAGAGCGTCCGCCTCCTCGGCGCGCAACGGTGCGTGATTGTCCCGTTGGTCACGGCGCGCGGCATCATCGGTGTATTGTGCGTCTACAATCGCCCGGTCGACTTCACCGCGGACGACGCGCGCGTGCTGCAGCGCCTCGCCGACCAGGTGGCGGTCGCCATCGTGAACGCGCGCCTGTTCGAGGACGTGCAGGATGCCACGCGCGAATGGCTGGCGGCGTTTGAGTCGATCGGGACCGGGATGTGCATCGTCGACGATGACGCCAAGATCACGCGGTTCAACACGCGGGCGTTGCAGCTGTCGGCGCAAGACACGCCGCGCACCATCGTCGGACGTTCGTTCTACGAAGTCTACCTCGGCGCACCTCCCGAACTCGAGGAAGATGCCCTCGCACGCGCCATTCGCGACGGAGCACACGCGAGGGCAACGGCCGCCGGTTCGAACGGGCGCGCCTTTGACATTGTCGCGGCGCCACACCCCAACGGCGGTGCGATCGTCACGTTTGAAGACGCGACCACGCAACGCGCGTCATGGGATCGTCATCGCCACGTCTTCGAGAGTTCGCCCGATCCCCTTCTCACGATCGATCAGGATGGCCACGTCGTCGTTGCCAATGGCGCGGCGCGGCATCTCTTCCGGCGCGATGACATCGCTGGCGTGCGTTGGCTCGATCTCGTGCTGCACGAAATGGTGGAAGAGGCGCGCGCACACCTGCAGTCGGTGCTGCAGGGCGCGACGGTGCAGCACGAATACGTGGTTGTGCGGGGCGACGGCGACCGACGGGTTGTCGTTGCATCACTGGCGCCGGTGAAGGATGGCGCCCAGGCACCGCTCATCGTGGTCTCGCTCCACGACGTGTCGGGAGAGCGCCGAGCGCGTGAGGCCGTAGCGCTTTCCGAGTCGCGATATCGTCACCTGTTTGAGGCGACGAGCGATGCGGTCTTTTCGCTCGATTTCCGCGGCGTGTTCACGTCGGCGAATCCAGCGGCGTGCACGACCTTCGGCACCACGAGCGATCAGTTACTCGGGCGCTCGCTCTACCCATTCTTGGGCGGCGGGGACGTCGATCGGGTGACCTCATTCCTCAGGGACTCGCTCAACGGCGAGGGGCGAGACTACGAGTGCACGATCGTGCGCCGAGGAGGCGAGCGACGGACGATTCACCTGACGACGTCGCCCTCGCGGCAGGGGAGAGCGGTTGTTGGCATCGTCGCCATTGCGCGCGACGTGACGGACGAGCGTCAGCGATCCCGCGAGATCGGCGTGACCGAAACACGCTATCGCGAGTTAGTGAATACCGCTGGCGATGTGATTTTCTCGCTGGATGAGGAAGGAAACTTCACTTCGGTGAACGACGCCTTTCTGGCCGCGACCGGTCTGCACTGGAATGCGATCGAGGGCGAGACGTTTACGCTGGCGCTCGACCCGCGCGATCGTGATGCGATGTGGGAGACGTTCGTCGCTGCGCTGCACGGTCACCGGCAACGGAAGGAGCTCCGTTTTGTGAATGGAGCTGGCGAAGCGTGGTGGGGAGTGCTTGTTGCGACTCCGTTGCGCGAAGACGGACGCGTGACGGGCGTGCTCGCCGTGGTGCGCGATTCGTCGACAGAACATCGATTGGTCGACGCGCTGCTTAAGCGCGAGATGATTGCGTCTGTCGAGCAGTGGCGCGCGTTGCATCTGACGGAAGTCGTTGGTGTGGTGATGAAAGAGCGCCGCGATGCCTTCACGCGCGCCGGCATTGTGGCGACCGTCTCGGTCGATCACGGCGTCCAGCCCGTCTGCGGCGATCACTTGCAGCTGCACCGCGTGATCGCGCACCTGGTCGATGCCGCCATCGAGGGATTGTCGCGTTCGTCACGCGAGCGCCGACTCGGCGTGCGTTTGTCGCAACGTGGCGATCATGCGTTCATCGCTGTCGAAGACACGGCTCCGTTGTTGAGCGAGAGCGAGCGCGAGCACGCCTTCGTCCCGTATGCCGGCCTGCGCGCCGGCGACGACCAAAGCGGGCTTGGGCTGGCAGCGGTGCACGCGATCGTTAGGCAGCATGGTGGACGCATCGACATCGAGAAGTCGGACAATGGCGGGAACCGCTTTATCGTCGAGCTCCCGGCACCCGTCTCACCTCCATCCGACGTTGGCGACACCGACTCGCTGAACGCATCAAACGAGGACACATGGCCGACCTTCTGATCGTCGACGATGAGCCGGCGGTTGCCGACGGCTACGCGCGCTTCTTTGAGCGCTCCGGTCATACGGTGCGTCGCGCCACGACCGGCGAGTCGGCGCTGCGTGCGTACGACGAGCGCCACCCCGACGTCATCCTGCTCGATCTGCGACTCCCGGACATGACGGGGCTCGAGATCTTCTCGCGCATTCGCGACGACGAACCGGTGGTGATCATGATCTCCGGCAACGCCGACATCGCGCTCGCCGTCCGTGCCGTGCAAGAGGGCGTGATCGACTTCCTCACGAAGCCGGTGGAACTGGCGCAGCTCACGCTGGCGCTCGATCGCGCGCTGGAGAAGGTGCGTCTTCGCCAGCTCTCGCGTTGGCTCACGGCGCGCCGCGAATCGGAAGGGAGCATTCCCATTGGCTCGTCGCCCCGCATGAAGGAGTTGGCCGCACAGGTGCAACTCCTCGCGTCGAGCAGCCGGACCACGGTGCTGCTCACTGGGGAAAGCGGAACGGGAAAGGGGCGGGTGGCGGAGCTCCTGCACGCGCACTCGCCTCGACAGAGAGCGCCATTCATCGAAGTCAATTGCGCGGCCCACACCGCAGATTCGTTAGAGCACGAACTCTTCGGCGTCGACGATGCGGTTCGCATGGTCAATCGCCCGTCGCTGTTCGAAGTTGCAACTGGCGGGACGCTTTTTCTCGACGAGATTGGCGAGCTACCTGCGACGCTGCAGCCAAAGCTCTTGCGCGTGCTGGAAGGCAAGTCATTTCGCCGCAGTGGGAGCACGCGCGAATTCACCGCCGATGTGCGCATTGTCGCGGCGACCAACAAGGATCTCGTCGAGGAGGTCAATGCCGGCCGATTCCGCGAAGATCTGTATTACCGTTTGAGCGTCATGCCGCTGCATCTCCCGCCGTTGCGGGCGCGTGCGCGCGAAGATCTGGTCGAACTCATCGGACGCTTGATGGATGATCTCGCCCCGCACTTGCCGGCTGCGCCGCGCGAGCTCAGCGAAGCTGCTTTGGATTGTTTGTTGCGCTACTCGTGGCCGGGCAACATCCGTGAACTTCGAAATGTGCTTGAGCGCGGGATGATTGTTGGCCGCGGCGCGGCGCGTCTCGAAGTCCAGTCACTCCCCGCCGAAGTGCGCGCCACACCGAGTGGGTGGGAAGGGGAGCGCCCCGAAGCGCGATCGCTCGCCGACGTGGAACGGGCGCACATCGAACGCACCCTGCGCGTTCACGAAGGGAATCGGACACACGCCGCACGCGAGTTGGGGATTTCGCGCGCTACGCTGATCAAGAAGATTCGTGAGTATGCACTCGCCGCTATTCCTTGAGGCTCTGGATCGATCGATGACTCAAATCAGCGAACGCGATGCCATGACGTGCCGCGCCTGCGGCAACGAAGAGCGCGCGTCGGAAGGCTACCCTTGTCGCAACTGCGGGACCTTTATCTGCGTGGTCTGCAACATGAAGGGCGTCACGATCTGCACGAGATGCCAGACGGCGGGCGAGAAGAAATAGCGCTCGTCCCGTCCGGCACTCGTTAGGACATCATCCCACCCGGCGGCGCGGTGAATGACGGAGGCGCCGTCCGCACGAACAGGGCGACGTCCGCGTGCGGCTGGCGGTCGAGCGCAATCTGCATCGTGTACGCCCCGGCAGAATCGAGCGGAAGGTCGATCGAGGCAATGAGCGGAAAGTCCATCTCGCTCACGGGCGATGGCGGAGACGCAACCTCCAGCTCACCCTCCGATGACCAGAGTTCCACCCCGCTGGGATTGACCCACCGAAGCGTGACGGTGTGCGACCCGGCGTCGAGAGAGTTCCCCTTGAGGCGCACCACGAGGTGTGCGCGTGGATGCACGCTGGGGACACTGGCGACTTGGACGGCGTCGAAGACGCCGAGGATGTTGAGCTTCCCCTCTTGTGAGAGGTTGGCTGCGTCGGCGAAAAGCGCGAAGGAAACGACCATTGCTAAAACTACGCGCCAGCCGCCGACTCACCAGCGCCGAAACCACTGAGTGGTGCCATGACCGGTGCTCGCCGTCTACAATTGGGTATGGCCTCCGCGGGCACGAGCGAGAACGCGAGCAGCGAGGGTGATCGATCGGCGACCGCATCGGCCCGATGGTTCACCGATCTCCTGCTCTTTTTGATGGCGGTGATCTGGGGGATCAACTTCTCGGTCATCAAGTACGGGACACTGTTCATCGCGCCGTTGGCGTACAACGCGTTGCGCATTCCCATTGCCGCTGTCGCGCAGCTGGTCATCGCGCGCGGGATGCACCTGGCGCCGGTCGAACCTAAACAAAAAAAGCGGTTGATCACCCTGGGGATGCTCGGCAACGGGCTCTATCAGATTCTCTTCATCCTCGGCGTGGTGCGATCGAGCGTGGCGACTGCCGCGCTCATCATTGCCGCGACGCCAGCGATCATCGCCATCATGGGGCGCCTACGCGGCACTGAGCGCTTGACGCCCCGAAACTGGCTTGGAGTGATCTGCCAATTGTTGGGAGCATCCACGGTGGTGCTCGGCTCCTCGGCTGGAAACCGGGGAGAGGATACGGTGTTAGGCGGAGCGTTGATGCTGGCGGCGATGTTCAGCTGGGCGTTTTACTCCGTGACGCTGCGCGACATGTCGAAGGGGGCGCACACCGTACACATCGGGGCCTATACCGCGCTCGGAGGGTCCTTCGTGCTCTTGGTGGTTGGCGCGCCCGAGCTCTTGGCGACGCCCTGGACTGGCGTGCCGGCGACTGCGTGGGGGGCGGTGATGTACAGCTCGTTGTTGGCGATGACCGTCGCCTACCTATTTTGGTATCGGGGGCTGCGCGTCCTGGGGCCGACGCGAACCGCGATGTACTCCAATCTCCAGCCGCTGATTGCTGCGCTCGTGGCGTATTTCGCGTTGGGTGAGGTCCCCACCATCGCTCAAGGAATTGGAGGTGTCCTGGTGGTCTCGGGGCTTCTCCTCACGCGCGCCTAACGAGTTTTGGCATGGTCTCCTCATCTCAACCACGTTCATGAAGCTCGTCCTCTTCGACATCGACGGAACGATCCTCTGGACCAATGGCGCCGGGCGCCGGGCGATGGAAGGGGCGCTGCACGCCGCTTTTGGAGATGTGGGAGACAAGTCGTATCGCTACGACGGAAAGACCGATGCGCAAATCGTACGCGAACAGATGCGCATGGCCAACTTTTGCGACGAAGCGATCGACGAACGCATGCCGGATGTTCTGGCCGACTATCTGTCGCGGCTGGAGGACGAGCTGTCGTCGAAGGTCTCGGTGGCCACGGCATACGAAGGCGTCGCGGAACTGATCGATGCGGTGGACGCCCATCACGCACATGTGCTGGGGTTGTTGACGGGGAATGTCGTCGAGGGAGCGCGGCTCAAGCTGGCGGCCGTCGGGATCGACTTCAATCGATTTGCCGTAGGCGCGTACGGATCCGATGCCGAGAGTCGACCAGCGCTTCCCGCCATCGCGATCGCCCGCGCGAAAGAGTCGTTAGGCTTGCACGTCCCCGGCGATCGGGTGGTGATCGTCGGCGACACGCCTTCGGACATCGATTGCGGACGCAGCGTCGGCGCGCGCGCCATAGCAGTGGCGACGGGGCATTATTCAGTCGATGAATTGGCCGCGCACAATCCGGCGGCAGTCTTCGCCGATTTGCGCGACACCGCGGCGGTTTTGCACGCGATCGATCATGCGTGAAATTGAGCTCAAGGGCGTCGTCGATGACGAAAGTGCGAGCCGCGCACGTCTCGTTGCGGCTGGCGGACGTCTCGTCTTCGAGGGGGAATTGAAGGACCGTCGGTACGACACGCGCGATCGCACGCTTTTTGGACGCAACGAAGTGCTGCGCTTACGGGTCGCCAAAGGGAGCGACGGCCAGCGGGCGCGCCTCGAGTTCAAGGGGCCGTCGTCCTTTCCCGACGGGTACAAGCTTCGCGAGGAAATCGGCTCGCTCGTAGACGATGCAGAGACGCTCCACGCCATCCTCGGGGCGCTGGGATTTGTTGTGACGCGCGAAATCGATCGTCACATCGCATCGTACGACTTTGGTGGGACGATGGTGCGCTTCGAGCGATATCCGCGCATGGACACGTTGGTGGAAGTCGAGGGTGAGCCCCAACAGATCGAGCGTGCGATCGCCGCGTTAGGCATCGCGCGCGCCGCGTTTAACACCGATTGCCTCGCCGACTTCGTACGGCGCTTCGAATCCCGCACGGGCGACCGCGCCGCCGTGTCGGCGCGCGAGCTCAACGGCGAATTTGTCTACAATGTCGACGACGCCTGAGGGAAGGGTCGCCGTCACCGGCGTGCGCGCGCGAGGGAGGTGGGGAGGGCGCGCACTCGCCGACGTCGTGACGCTCTTTGTTGAGGAGCGGGAGTTTGTCGTTCGACTTTCGGACGGCGAAGAGTCGGTCACGCCGCTCGTACGCCTGACAGGAGCCGAATGGCGCAGCGACGTGCTGACCGTGCACGCGGGGAGCGAGGCGTTGCAGTTGACGGGGGCGCCGCAACTTGACCGACTCTGGGTCGTGCTGGCTGCGCGCGCCTGCGGTGTCCCCGAAATGACCCGCGGCCTCCGGGCCATGGGGGGGCGACACGCCTCCGACGATGAAATGCAGCTCCGCTTCTTCGCCCCGCTCCTCCAGGCACGCCGCCGATTGGAATCGGAAGAGCCGATTGACTGGAAGGTGAGCGGCGTCAACGCCGACGAGTTGGCGACGCGGGTGCGATCTCTGTTGGCGGCGGCGGCCTCGGAGCGCTATCCCGAACGCCCCGCTTATCGCCGCGCCCTCGAGGCAGAATTGCTCGATGCCGCCGAGCCTCTATTCGATCGCCTAACGATGCTTGGAACGGTCGCTGGCGAATTGCACAGCGCGCCGGAGTCGGTTCGGTTCGTAGCGTGGCGCGAATGGTCGCTGACGCTGCGCCTGCTCTTCGTCGACGCCGATCGAAGCTGGGTTGCCATCCGCGCCGCGCTGGCCAACGCCGAAGTCGCTGGTCGCCCATGACGCATTTTCATCACACCGCCGAGTCACGAACGAAATGATCGTCGCGTTAGGCATCGACCTGGTGGACGTGGCGCGCGTTGCCCGCATGCTCGAGCGTGACGCCGAGCGTTACGCGGCGCGACTCCTGACCACGGCGGAGTGGGACTACTGCTCCCGCATGCAGCGCCCTGCACCACACGTCGCGGTTCGGCTCGCGGCGAAGGAGGCGGCGTTCAAGGCACTCGCCGGAAGCGAGGAAGCGCGCGACATCGGATGGCGTGAGATCGAAGTGACCCACGGCGAGCATCGCACTCCCGCCATCCAACTGCACGGCCGCGCCGCCACGCGGGCGGCCGAACTCGGCGCGTCGCGCATACTCGTTTCACTCACCCACTCGAACACGTCGGCAGCCGCCGTCGTGATCGTGGAGCGCGACAGCTAGCTACGCGCGCGCGTAGATCCCGCCGTTCTCGTCCGAGACCTCGCGACGAGAGGCCATCAGTGCCAACCCCACCACCAGCATCCCGACTCCGATCGCCTGCGCCGATGTAAAGGGACCAAAGAAACGGTCATCCTTGGCGCGGAAAATCTCGACGATGAAACGCTCGACGCCGGCGAGCACCATGTACATCCCGAACAACCACCCCTCGGCGTGTTTGTGGTCACGCATGCGCCAAAGGATCCAGAACATCAGGAAGCCCATCGCTGTTTCGTACAGTTGCGTCGGATACACTCCGAGCACGGTTTCTGGAGTTGCACCTGGCGGGATCGGAACGTGAAAGACTCTCTCCATTACTCCCGCCGTGCTCGGAGGCGCCCCTTCGGGAAACTTCACGGCGAATGGCGAATTCCACGGGCGGCCATAGTCGTCGCCCACCGCCCAGCACCCCGTGCGCCCCACGGCATACCCCGCGGCGATCGCGATCCCCGCGACATCGGCAAAGCGCAAAAAGTTCAGCTTCTTCCATCGCAGGAACAGCCAGTTGAACAGAATGCCTCCGATCAGCCCCCCCCAAAACACGAAACCAGCGCGGGTGAAGATGTCGTGCCAGTCGTGCGTGATGAGGAGGATGTAGTACGCTTTACCGCCAACGATCATCCCTAGGACCGCCGCGAATACGAGATCGGGCATCGTCTCCGATTCCAGCACGCGCCCACGCCGCAGGAGCTCTCGCTGGGCCACGATCTGCGCGATGAAAAATGCGGCGAGCACTGCGAGACCAAAGCCCGTCAGCGTCGGGAGTGGCCCGAGCTTGATCTCGAATGGATGATGGATAATGCCTTGAGGGGCGAGCTGCATTTCTCTTTTGGCTGTGCGTCGTGTACGCCCGCGGATGCGCGGCGCGTGAAACTTATGCTGTTGCGGCGGGCGCTACATCGTCCGCGCCCACGCCCGGAAGCGAACGAGTTGAAAATGCATTGAGCGACCAATCGGCGCGCTCCCCACTTTCGAATCGAAACAGCCCCGCGCGCGCAATCATGGCTGCGTTATCCGTCGCCAGCCGCGGGCTCGGCGCAAAGACCCGTGTCCCCACGGCGGAAAAACGACGGGTCATTGCCCCGACAAGTGCTTGATTGCACGCCACGCCGCCGCCCAACACAACCCGCGAACGCTTGAATGCGCGCGCGGCGCGGTAGGTCTTTTCTACCAATGTGTCGATGAGCGCCTCCTGAAACGCCCGCGCGAGGTGTGGCGCGTCCGCTTCCAGATTCTCGCTCTTCTGTACGGCGTGCAGAACAGCGGTCTTGAGCCCACTGAACGAGACATCGAAGTAGTCCGCATCACCAAGGTGCTGGTCGCGCCGCAGCATCGGCCGCGCGAAACGGAATCTGTTTTCAACGCCGTCTCGTGCAATTCGTTCGATGTGGCGCCCGCCCGGATACGGGAGCCCAAGAAGCTTCGCAACCTTGTCAAATGCCTCGCCAGCAGCGTCGTCGCGCGTCGCGCCGAGCATCTGGTAGCGCCCCCACGCCTCAACATCGACCAGCAGCGTGTGACCTCCGGAGACCAACAGGGCGGTGAACGGAGGGACGGCAGTCGCATCATCGAGCGAGGTAGCGAACAGATGCCCTTCCATATGGTGAACACCTAACAATGCCTTGCCGCTTTCCCAGGCAAGTCCCTTGGCGTAGCTCACGCCCACGAGAAGCGCACCAACGAGTCCCGGCGCATTCGTGACGGCTACTGCATCGAGCGCATCGACATCCAGGTCGGCTTCGGCCAGCGCTCGCTGGACGACGGGATGAACCGCGGCGAGATGCGCGCGTGATGCAATCTCCGGCACCACGCCGCCAAACACGCGGTGAACGTCCTGGGAGAGAATGACGAGGGAACGGAGGCGCACATCGTCGCCGTGTCCTTCGAGCACGCTCGCCGATGTTTCATCGCACGACGTTTCGATGCCTAGAATGATCGGCATCGTTAGGCTCAGGCGTAGAGGCGCGGCGTCACGTCAGCGGTTGCCGGAAGGGATCGCTGACGCAACCGGCCGTACGCCGAGTAGTTGGGCGACTACCGCTTGGTTGGCCGGCGAGTCCCATTCCGAAGCGCCAATCTGCATTTTGCGAATGCGTCCGTCGCGTCCGACGATGAACGTCGCTGGAATTCCCGTCGCCTGATACGAGTTCTCGATTTTACCCGATCCCTCGTGCAGCACTTCGAACGTGAAGTTGCGTTCGGTGACAAACTGCCGAATGCGGTCTTCGAAGCCCGGATCGTCGACGGCAACGGCAACGACCTTCAATCCCGCGTCGCGGTAACGGTCGTACAGACGCTGGATGCTCGGCATCTCGACGACGCATGGTCCACACCACGTTGCCCACAGATTGATCAGGACCACTTCGCCGCGATAGTCAGCGATCCCCTTCACGCGCCCCGAACCATCCATCGTCGCGGCGCTGAAATCCGGAGCAGGTGCGCCGACGGCAACCTGCGTCAGCGAATCGCCCGACAGGCGCGTGCCGAGCACGAGCCCTCCCGAGAGAAGCGCCACTGCACCGGCGACGACGAGCCACTGATCACGATTGGTCATGCGGTTTCGCTGCAGAGATTTCGCAACGCGGCGATCTCACCTTTCGGGTCGTTCGCGGCGAAGATCGCATTGCCGGCAACAAAGGTGTTAGCACCGGCGCGCCAGCACTGCGCGATCGTCTCGCGCGCGATACCTCCGTCTACCTCGATCAACGCCTTTGCGTTCCCCGCGTCGTTCAGGAGACGACGCGCCTGACGAATCTTCTCCAACGTCCGGGGGATGAACTTCTGGCCGCCAAAGCCGGGATTCACCGACATGATGAGAATCATATCGACATCACTCGCCACGTCCTCGAGCGTCGCAACAGGCGTCGAGGGATTGACGGTGACGCCGGCCATGCACCCTAACTCACGAATGTGGGCCAGTTGGCGATTGAGGTGTGGCGCCGTCTCCTGGTGAATCGTGATGACGTCAGCCCCCGCCTTGGCGAAGGAATCGAAATACTTCTCCGGTTCCACGACCATCAGGTGACAGTCGAGCGGCAACGTCGTTAGGCGCCTGCACGTCTCGATGACCTTCGCTCCGTACGTGAGGTTCGGGACGAAACGCCCGTCCATGACATCGATGTGGATCCAATCGGCCCCGCCGTCAACGCACATCGCGATTTCGTCGCCAAGTCTCGCGAAGTCGGCGCTGAGAATCGAAGGGGCGATACGAACAGTCATGGTTTTGCCGAAACTTTGAGCTTGATGGTCGCGGACGCCCCGGACGGCGTTCCCGCAGCGGGCGTCTGCGAAATTACTGTCCCCGCCTGAAGCGCAGACTCCGAGTCGCGCTCGACGGGTGCAACCGTGAATCCCAGCTGTCGCAATAAGACGGTTGCGGACTCCTCGTCGCGTCCGACGACATCCGGCACCGTCAGCTCCTGCGGCCCGGCGCTTACGACCAGGTCGACGCGCGTTCCTGCGGGCACGCCCTGTCCCTCGGGCGGGCGCGACGCGAGCACGAGTCCTCGCGTCGAGTCACTCTTCTCTTCGGTGATCGACCCCACGGTGAGTCCCGCGCGCTTGATTGCCTGTCCCGCATCGCCTTGGGTAAGTCCGGCGAGTGAGGGAATCACCGAGCGTTGTTGCCCGGCACTCACGTCGAGCGCGACCTTCGCTCCGCGGGCGACGCTTTCGCCTGCTGCGGGGAGTTGGGCTAACACGGTCGACTTCGGAGCATCCGCCGAGAAGCGTTCTTCGCCTAACGTCGCAACCAGTCCCGCCGAGGCGAGCTTCCGTTGTGCATCGCCTTGTGTGAGTCCGATGACGCCCGGCACGGTCACGTCGGCATCTCCCGCGCTGTTCGGGAAGATGTAGAACGCGACGATGAGATATGCGAGGAGAAAGCCGGCCGCCGCGGTGGCAACATAGGACAGGATGCGGCGCGTCCGTTGGCCCACGTTCATGCGGCGCCGCGCCTCAAGCGCGCAGCAAAGGCGCCGTCAACTCCATGTCGTTGTGGTAAGACACGCAGTCTCCCGGCATCGAGCACAGCTGCGGGCACTGCACCTGCCGGTGGTGCCTCGAGCGTCCACCCGGAATGCTCCGAAAGAAAAAGCTCGATCTGTTCGTCGTTCTCTTCTGGCTCCAACGAGCAAGTGCTGTACACGAGCAGTCCCCCCGGCTTCACCAATTCCGCCGCCGCGCGCATGATCGCGCGCTGCATTGACGAGGTGACCGCGAGATCAGAAACGCGGAGACGCCACCGCGCGTCGGGATGACGGCGAAACGTTCCCGTCCCCGTGCAGGGCGCATCCACGAGCACCGCGTCCGCGGGCGCCAGTCCCGCTTCTCGCGCATCCGTCGCCACGAGCAAGACGTTGCGCGCATCGAGACGGTCGACATTCTGCCGCATGCGCGTGAGCCGCTGTGGCGAGCGATCGGCAGCGATGACTAACGATGCGGTGCGGGAGAGCTCGAACGATTTGCCACCGGGAGCGGCACAGAGGTCAATGACGGTCGAGCCAGGCTCAATCGCTGCATAACGAGTAACGAGCGTCGCCGCCGGATCTTGCACGAAAAACAGTCCCTGCCTGAACGCCCCAAGCTCGGTGAGTGCGGCGCCACTGATACGCAGCGAATCGTTCACCAAAGGCACGTCTCCGACTTGCACACCAGCCGCTTCGAGCATCGCCTCCAACTGCTCGCGCACGACGCCGTACGCGCGTACGACGAGCGGCGCTTCGACATTGTTGGACGACAGCAGTCGCTCCGTTTCTTCAGCGCCCCAACGGGCGACCCATCGCGCCACCATCCAGCGCTGGTGCGAGTGCACGAGTGCAAGCGCATCGATCGGATCGCCCGGCCGCTCCAGCGACTCCGGCCCAAGTGCCTCGCGCTCTCGATCGACGCGACGGAGGACGGCATTCACCAACTTGCTCGCGCCAATACCGTGACGACGTTTGGCCAACTCCACGCTCTGCGCGATCGCCGCATATGGCGGCACCGATCCCATGTGGAGGAGTTGGTAGATCCCTAAACGCAGAATGTCGGTGAGATCGCCATCGAGACGCACGAGTCCGCCGCGGACGCGCGCGTTGAGAATCGCATCGACGGTTGCGCGACGACGCAGCATTCCGTAGACGAGTTCCTGCACCCAGCGACGGTCACGCGCGTCGAGCTTGTCAACGCGGCGCTCGAACGCTGAATCCAGGAGATCACCGCCGCGCAGATCGGTGAGAATATCGGCCGACGCAACGCGCGCGTCGGTGATACCTCCATGCGCGACCATCGCGCCGCGCGCCGCTGAACCATCGCCTCTCACCATGCTTGGAAGATAAGCGGGAGGGGCTCACCCGGTGGAGGGCGCCGTTGCGGTATGGCGCCCATTCCTGGCATGTGGGGGGACGCCAATCCTGGGCGTATTCGTCTGCGGTTAGGCGCCGAGTTGGTCGCCGACAGCGATACCTCGCCCCTGCATGAAGTCGAGTGCGGCGAGGCGGCGCTTTCCGGCGGGTTGCACATAGCCGATGCGCACCCCTCCAACTCCGCAGCTCACCAGCATGCCGCTCTCGTCAATTTGGAGCACGGTGCCCGCGTCGCCTCTGGCGTCGGGGACGCTGCGCGCACCGAACAACTTCACGTCGTTTCCACGCAACGTAGAAAAGGCGCCGGGACGCGGGTCATACGCCCGAATCGCGCGCGAGATTTCTACGTATGACTTGTGCCACGACAGGCGCGTGTCTTCGCGCTCGATCTTGGCGGCATAGGTCACGAGCGCTTCGTCCTGCTCGCGCTCTGTCGGCGTGCCAAAGGCCATCAACGTGAGTGCTTCGACGATAGCCAGCGCTCCCAACTCTGACAGTCGCAGCTGCAATTCGCCGAAGGTCTCGTCGTCTGGAATGGGCGTCGGCGCTTGCAGCACAATCGCGCCGGCATCGAGCTTGGGCACCATGCGCATGATGGAAATGCCCGTTTCCGTGTCACCCGCAAGAATCGACGCTTGTATCGGCGCCGCTCCTCTCCACCTCGGCAGCAACGATGCGTGGATGTTGAGCGTGCCTAACGAGGGAAGCGCGATGACGGACGTCGGGAGAATGTGCCCGTACGCGACCACGATGGAGAGATCGGGGGCCAGTTCGCGAAGTTGCGCCATGAACTCGTCGCCGCGCGGCCTCTCGGGCTGAAGAATCGGAATTCCCTCTTCGAGCGCGACGACTTTGACGGGCGGGGGAGTGAGCGTGGAGCGATGGCGTCCTTGAGGCTTGTCGGGCTGTGTCACGACGCCTACGACGTCGTACCCCTCGCCGAGGAGCGCGCGCAGCGGTGGCGTCGCAAACTCCGGCGTTCCCCAAAAGACGATGCGCATCTAGAGCCGCTCGTCAGCGTGATCGTCATGCTCCGCCTTCAGGCGACTGATGTCTTCGGCGGTGAGGATGCGCAGTTGATTGGGATACTTCGCGCGCTGCGTTTCCCATTTAGCGTTCGCTGCGCGCTTCTTGAGGAACGAGAAGTAGTCGATGAACAACTTCCCGTGCAAATGATCGATCTCGTGCTGAAAGCACCGCGCGAGCAACTCACTCGCTTCCACCTCAAACTCGTTTCCATCGATTCCCATCGCGCGAACCTTCACGCGCGCGGAGCGATCGACATCGCCGTAAATCTCGGGAATCGAGAGGCACCCCTCCTCTCCGCGCTCACTTCCTGACTCTTCGACAATCTCCGGATTGATGAGGGCGTAGCGCGCACCTCCGACATCCACGACGGCGATGCGCTCACCTCGCCCCACCTGTGGCGCCGCCAGACCGATTCCTTGCGCAGCGTACATCGTCTCGAACATATCGTCGACGAGTTGGCGCAAGTCGTCCGTGATCTCCGTGACCGGCGTGGTGACGGCGCGAAGAACCGGCGCGCCGAGTACGTAGATGGGAAGAATGCTCACGCGTCTGGCGATGCGGTCGAGGTTCCCGAGAGCACACGAGCGATACGACCACGCTCGACGATCAGGCGCGATTCGCCCGACTTGATCGTGACGTGATCATCCATCTGCTTCTCAGGCGCTCCATCTTTAGTCGCTTCCTTGATGTGCATCACTTCACCCACCAAGCCGCCGGTCGTCACAACGGAGTCGCCACGCTTGAGATTCCGTAAGCGTGCTTCGTGCTCCTTTTTCTGCTTTTGTTGCGGCCGAATCATGAGGAAGTAGAAGATCCCAAAGATGGCCGCGATTTGAAACAAGAACGGGAGGAGCGGCGACGCTCCGCCAGTTGCCTGAAGGAGAAAAAAGGCGCTCGATGAGAGGACGGTCATTGCGGAAGGATTCGTTGGGAGAGGCGCGGAAGCCACTCGCGACAGAAGGAGTCGTACGCTCCGGCAAGAATGGCGCGGCGCGCCAAACGCATGAGGTTGAGGAGGAAATGTACATTATGCAGCGAAAGGAGGCGGAGCCCCAGGATTTCCTCGCTGACGTACAAATGGCGTAGGTACGCACGGGAGAAGCGACGGCACGTCGTGCAATCGCACGCGTCGTCGAGCGGGCGTGGATCGCTGCGCAGCTCGTTTCGTTTGATGTTGACACGCCCCGCGCTTGTGAATGCGGTGCCGTTACGCCCCATGCGAGTCGGCGCGACGCAATCGAAGAGGTCGACTCCGCGCCGAACGCCTTCGATCAGATCTTCGGGAAAGCCGACACCCATGAGGTAGCGCGGGCGGTCAGTCGGCAGTTCGGGGTGGACAACGTCGAGCATCGCGTACATGTCGTCCTTCGATTCGCCAACGGACAGGCCGCCGATTCCATAGCCCATCCACTCGCCGCTTCCGCGAATGGCGCGCGCCGCCTCGCGCCGCAGCTCGGCGTGAATGCCCCCTTGCACGATCGGGAACAGCGCCTGTCGTCCCGCTGGTTCGGCGGCTGCATTCTCCAGTTTGTCAAAGGCGTCGCGGCAGCGTGACAGCCAGCGCAGCGACCGTTCGCTGGCGTCGCGCGCGGCCGTTGCGTCTGATTGGCCGGGAATGACGTGATCGAACTGCATGATGACGTCGGCGCCAAGGTTCCGCTCGATCTGCATCACGCTTTCGGGCGAGAAGAATCGCCGGGAGCCGTCGATGTGCGAGCGGAATTCGACGCCCTCCTCACTAACTGTTCGCAGCGTCTCAAGGGAAAAGACCTGGAATCCACCCGAGTCGGTAAGAATCGGACCATCCCACTGCATGAACTGGTGCAGCCCCCCCATGTCGCGCACCAGTTCGTCGCCAGGGCGCAGGTGCAGATGATACGCGTTGGCGAGGATCATGGACGCGCCGGAGCGCCGAAGGTCGTCCGGGTCGAGCGACTTCACTGTTGCGAGTGTACCGACGGGCATGAACGTCGGCGTTTGCACGGCACCATGCGGCGTTTGAAAGGTGGCTGCGCGTGCGTTGCCATCAGCGGCTTCCAGCGTAAAGTGAAAACCGGTCGCGGTGCCTAACGAGCTCACGCCCGTCCTCCCACCTTCAGCGAAACGCTCGCCGAATCGGCGTAACAGCGAAAGTCGATGCCAACAGCGGCGCGGCGCGCCTTCACCACCGCGGCCAGCGAGGAATCGCCCGCGAAGCTGAGCTGCGCGGAGACCGTTCCAAAGATTCCGTCGAGCGACTCGTCATTGGTCGAGCGCCGTACCTCGGCGCGCGTGGCGTGGCCACTGCTGTCGATGTCGACGAGGAACGCACCGCTCCCCGTGTCGGGGCGCTGCGCCGCTTTGCGCGGCGCGCACTGAATGTTGACGTACTGCCGAAGTGCACGCTCACCCTCAGCCGGTGTGTAGGTCGGGTTCTGCGGCGAGGGGACGTAGGACGTCGTTTTGGTTGTCACGCAGGCGGCGAACAGTGCAGCGATGCCAACGCATGCCACGGGCGCGATGCGACGAATCATGATCGTGAGGCTCACGAGAGTCGTGCGAAAGTATCGAAACTTCGAGTCGTTAGGCTCGGCTGGAAACGCCGGTCAAATAATGACCATCGCGTCGCCGTACGAATAGAACCGATAGCGCTCGCGGATCGCCACCGTGTACGCGTCCATCGTCAGCTCGTAGCCCGCAAATGCGGCGACGAGCATGATGAGCGTGGATTTCGGGAGATGGAAGTTGGTGACGATACGATCGACGGCGCGAAACGCGTACGGCGGACGAATGAAGATCGCCGTCTCACGTTCGCCCGGGTGCACGCGACCGTCGGGCGTTGCCGACGATTCCAGCGTCCGCACACTCGTTGTCCCGACTCCCCAGACTTTGTGTCCCTCGTCGCGCGTCGTGTTGATGCGCGCGGCCGCGGCATCGTCGAGCTGGTACCACTCCTCGTGCATCACATGCTCGGCGGGGTCGTCGACTTCCACCGGCTTGAACGTTCCCGCCCCCACGTGCAGCAGGACGTCGGCGCGGTGCACGCCGCGGGCGGCAAGTCGCGCGAGCACCTCGGGCGTGAAGTGGAGCCCGGCCGTCGGTGCGGCGACCGATCCAGGTTGCCTCGCGTACACTGTCTGATAACGCTCCGCGTCCGCGGGAACGTCGGCACGGGCGATGTAGGGTGGGAGCGGAATGTGGCCGTGCTGCTCGATGGCAGCGCGCGGGGGTTGTTCGGTCATCAGCCGCACGACACGCGTGCGGCGCGTCGTTGCCTCGAGGATCTCGACGTCGAAGCCCTTCGCGATGTGTACCACGCGCCCAGGCTTGAGCTTTCCTCCAGGATGTACCAGCGCTTCCCATTTCGACTCGTCGCCGCCGAGTGGGCGGAGGAGCATGACTTCCGCCGGTGCTCCAGAATCGCGTGTGCCGAGCAGGCGCGCCCGAATCACGCGCGTGGTGTTCAGGACGAGCGTATCGCCGGCGGGAATGAGCTCGGCCAAGTCGGCAAAGTGTGCATGTCGAATCGTCCCGGTCGCTCGCTCGACGATCATCAGGCGCGACGCGTCGCGATGCGCGTTAGGCTCGTGCGCGATGCGATCGTCGGGGAGATCGAAGTCGAAGTCGGCGGTACGGAACGTACGATCGGTCATGGGCGCGGAGTCCAACCCACAAGGCTGGCGCGGTCGGTTCTGTGCTGCCTAACGAGAGAGAATCTAGAACAGCTCAGGTTGCGAATCCGCGCGGCTTGGTGGGGAGAAGCCGAAGTGTCGATACGCGAGCGACGTGGCCACGCGTCCGCGCGGCGTGCGCTGCAGAAAGCCGTTCTGCACAAGGAAGGGCTCGTACACTTCCTCGATCGTTCCTGCGTCTTCGGCGACGGCGGCAGCGATCGTGCCCACACCGACCGGACCACCATCGAACTTCTCGATGATGGCCTTCAGAATGCGCGCGTCCATGTCGTCCAAACCGAATTGATCGACATCGAGTAGCTGCAGTGCACCGTTAGCCACGTCAAGGGTGATGAAGCCATTCGCCTTGACCTGCGCGTAGTCGCGCACCCGACGCAGGAGCCGGTTGGCGATACGCGGCGTTCCGCGAGAGCGTCGCGCGATTTCATGCGCGCCATCCGCGTCAACGTCGACGTGGAGCACTTCGGCGGTCCGCCGCACGATGTGCTCGAGATCTTCGGCCGGGTAGTAGTTGAGCCGCTGCACGATGCCAAAGCGCGCGCGCATTGGCGGTGTCAGCATGCCTTGGCGCGTCGTCGCTCCGATAAGCGTGAAACGCTCGATCGGCATCGTGATCGTCTGAGCCTTGGGGCCTTCGGAGAGTCGAATGTCGATCCGGTAGTCTTCCATTGCCGGATACAAGAACTCCTCGATGACTGGACGCAGACGATGAATCTCGTCGATGAAGAGGATGTCGCCTTCGCGTAGGTTCGTAAGTGTGCCGACGAGATCGCCCGGCTTTTCCAGCGCAGGTCCGGATGTCGTGCGGATGTTCACACCCAGCTCGCGCGCGATGAGTTCGGCGAGCGTGGTTTTCCCCAGGCCGGGGGGGCCGAAGAACAGCGTGTGATCGAGCGGCTCGCGACGGCTGAGCGCTGCGTCGATGTAGATCCGCAGGCTCTCCTTGACCTTCGACTGTCCGATGAACTCCGAGAGGCGCTGCGGACGCAGCGACAACTCGACAGGCCCTTCCTCAGCGAGTTCTTCGGGTGTGGTGACTTCGCGAGACACGTCTGCTTCGATCGTCGTTAGGTGGAGAGGGCGAAGCGCGAAGGCGCAAACGGCGAGCGACTAATCAACCGTCGCCCGCCGCTGGACAATATACCCCGAAGAAGTGCCGAAAACGAGCGAGGCTTCCCGCCTAACGTTCCGCGAGACTCGGCATGTTGGCCAGACGCTCCGCAGCCGCATACAGCGTTTCGAGCTTTTTTGAGAAGGCGAATCTCACGTAGCGGCGAGGACCGCTGCCGCTGGAGTGGAAGGACGATCCGGGCACGGTCGCGACTCCGACTTCTTTCGCCAGCCAATGGGCAAATGACACGTCGTCGAGGTCGCTGATGTTCGAGAAGTCGGCGAGGATGTAGTACGCGCCTTCGGGAGGAGTGAAGGTGAAGCCCGCCTTTTGGAGCGCGTCGCAGATGACTTCACGGCGCGCGCGATAATCCAGCGCGAGATGGTTGTAGTACTCCGCATCGAAGGCCATGCCAACTGCTGCCGCTTGTTGGAGTGGCGCCGGAGCACCCACCGTCAGAAAGTCGTGGACTTTGCGAATCGCGACGGATTCCTGCGCTGGCGCGATGGCGTAGCCAAGTCGCCAGCCGGTGCAGCTGAAGGTCTTTGAGAGTCCCGAGATCGTGACGGTGCGTTCGCGCATCCCTGGCCACGTGGCAAGGACATGATGGCCACCGGCGTAGCGAATATGTTCGTAGATCTCGTCAGTGAACGCCCAGACATCGTTGCCAATGCACAGCTCCGCGATGAGGTCGAGTTCTTCGCGCGTGAAGACACGCCCCGTTGGATTGTGTGGTGTGTTGACGATGATTGCTTTCGTGCGCTCGCTGAATGCATCGCGCAGACGCTGCGGATCGAATGTCCAGTTAGGCGCTTCGAGCGGAACGAAGACCGGCTTCGCGCCGGCGAGGATCGCATCTGGTCCGTAGTTCTCGTAGAATGGCTCGAAGACGATCACCTCGTCGCCCGGATCAATCAGCGCGAGGAATACAGCGGCCATCGCTTCGGTGGCGCCGCACGTGACGGTGATCTCCTTGTCGGGATTGACCGTCATGTCATACAGGCGGTGATACTTTTCGGCGATCGCCAGCCGCAACGCTGGGGCTCCCCAGGTGATCGCGTACTGATTGACGTCTCCGTGAATTGCGGCGCACGCGGCGTCTTTCATTGCTTCGGGCATCGCGAAATCAGGGAAGCCCTGGGCGAGATTGATCGCGCCGTATTGTTGGGCGACGCGCGTCATCTCGCGGATGACGCTCTCCGTGAATGTTGCGGCGCGAGCTGCAGGCATGCGGCGAGTCGGTAGGCGTGAAGAAGTAGTCGAGACGCGGCTAGTCTACGGCGCGGTCACGGGGGGGCACCAGAGGGAAGGGGCGTCCTATTTCTTGCCGACGAGCGCGAGCGCGGCGCGAATGAGATCGGTGGCGCTTTTGGCCGGGCCGTGTGCTTCGAGCGCGCGCCGAACGGCTTTTTCGGCGTCCACGCTCGCGTAGCCTAACGAGACGAGCGCGCGCGTCGCGTCTTCGGCCACCGCTCCTTCGGGACGGGCGCCGGAATCGACGCCCGTTCGCAGGTCGTCGAGTTTGTCGGCCAGGTCGAGGATGAGCTGCTCTGCTTTCTTGCGACCGACGCGAGGAACTTGCTGCAGGGTGGCGACGTCCTTCTCGCGAATGGCGCGCACGAGTCGCTCGGCACTAAGCGTGGAAAGCATGCCGAGTGCGAGCGCCGGTCCCACGCCCTTGGCGCCGAGTACTTTTCGGAAGACGGCGCGCTCGCGCGGTGTGGCGAAGCCGTACAGGAGCCACTCATCTTCGCGCACAACGAGCGATGTGTGTAACGCCACCTGTTCGCCGACGCGGGGAAGGGACTCGTAAGTGCCAAGTGGTATGGCCAGCTCATAGCCGACGCCGCCGGAGGTCACGATCTCCACGCGGTCCAGCTCTTTGGTGACGAGGCGGCCAGCGACCGAAGAGATCATCGGATAGGGCGAAGCCGAGTGGTGGCGGGCGCGCGACCGGCCGTACGAGCGGCCACCAGCGCGCGTTCTGGAATGCGCCGATCGATGAGCGATGAAACGCGCGCCGTCATCAAGCAGGTGAGCGCAGCCGCGACTCCGTCTGCGGCGTCAGCCGGCGACGGCGCTTCTTTCAATCGAAGGAGCTTCGCGATCATGAACTGGATTTGCTCCTTGGTCGCCACGCCTGTTCCGGCAATCGCCTTTTTAATCGCGCTCGGCGGATACTCATAGATGGTCAGAGCGGCGCGTTGACCGGCGAGCAATATGACTCCGCGCGCGTGGCCTAACGAGACGGTGCTCTTGACGTTTTTTCCGTAGAAGATGTCTTCGACGGCGATGGCGTCGGGGCGATGGCGCGCGACGAGCTCAGAGACGCCGTCAAAAATCTCGGCTAGTCGCGAGGGAAGCGGGTCGCGAGCGCGCGTGCGAATGACGCCACATTCGACGAGTGAGTGCGCACCTCGTCCCCCATCGACGACAACGCCGTAACCGGTGACGGCGGTTCCGGGGTCGATGCCGAGGACGATCATACAACGACGGCGCGCGCCAGACGCGGAACATCGGCGCGCGCGTTGTCGTTAGGCGCTGTCGCGCCGTTAGGCGCTGTCGCGGCGTTGGGCTTATGAGCCGCGCGCGCGCGCCAATGTGGCATCAGGCGTTGGCCAGTTCGGCGTCGTCCATCTCGAAGTTGGCGTCGACCTTCTGCACGTCGTCGAGATCATCGAGCGCTTCGATGAGCTTGAGGAGCGCTTGCGCGTCGCCTCCTTCTACACGCACGGTGCTCTTGGGAATCCACGAAAGCTCTGCTTCGGTCGCTTTCAGTCCCGCATCTTCGAGCGCCTGCTTCACGGCGTGCAAGTCGTTAGGCGCGGTAGAGACGACAAAGGTGTCGTCTTCGCGCGCAAAGTCTTCGGCGCCCGCTTCGAGCGCCTTCTCCATCGCCGCATCTTCGTCCTTCGCTTCGGCGGGGATGTAGATCTGTCCCTTTCGGTCGAACATGAAGGCGACCGAATTGGTGGCGCCGAGGTTGCCGTTGCCGCGTGAAAGTTTGGCGCGCACCTCGGCGACCGTGCGCGTTGGGTTGTCGGTGAGCGCCTGAATCATGATGGCCACGCCACCCGGGCCATACGCCTCGTACAGGACTTCGACGTAATCGACCCCTTCGAGTTCACCGGTTCCTTTCTTGATCGCGCGCTCGATGTTTTCCTTGGGCATCGACGCGGCCTTCGCGGTGTCGATGGCGGTGCGAAGGCGCGGATTTCCACCGGGATCACCGCCGCCGAACTTCGCAGCGACCGTGATTTCGCGGATGAGCTTCGTGAACTTCGCGCCGCGCTTGGCATCGGTCGCGGCTTTGTAATGCTTGATCTGTTTCCACTTACTGTGGCCAGCCATAACTATCGTCCTGTCGCGGGTGCTGGGTTGCGACCGGGAAATATAGAACGCGAGGCGAACGAGAGGGACGATGTGTGGTGAAGTGTGCGTTCAGCCGCGTAGTGGGCGCCCACTGTTGGATCACGCGCGCTGAACGGCGCCACTCACCGATCCGGTTCCACCATGTCCTCGAACCGCAACCAACGCTTGTAGAAATACAAATCGGCGTACCCCGTCCCACCGCCGCGATGCTTCAGCACGTGCACCTCGGCCGCGCCGTCAACGTCATTGGTCGCGTCGTACATCTCTTCGCGATAGACACTCATCACGACATCCGCGAGTTGGCGCACAATTCCTAGAGCGCCGAAGTCGTCGAGTCGCGGCCGCGGATCGTCGCGCCCGCGTACGCTGTGTGCGAGGTGTGCGACGACGAGCACCACACAGTTGCGCTGAACGCCAAGCCCTTTGAGATCGCGCAGCACCTGCGCCAGCTCTTCTTCTTGCGGATGTTGGCCGATAGCGAGCGACTGCAGGGGGTCGATCACCACCAGATCGAGGCCGAGGTACTCGATCAAGAGATCGGAGAGCCCGGCGACACCGTTAGGCGGCAGGTGACTGAGCATCAACGGGCGTTCGCGCAAACGAAGCGCTGCCGCAGCTACGGCTGAGTGCTGGTTTTCGTCGAGCCGCGCGTGCCTCAGGTCGTCGACCTTTACACGCCCCTGGATGGCGAGTGCGCGCTCCGTCAATCGATCGGCTGAAAGTTCACCCGAGAAGACCGCCACCGCGCCTCCCCCTTCGGCAACACGCAAGGCCATGCCGAGTGCGAGCGACGACTTTCCGCACCCCACATCGCCACCGATGACCACCAGATCACCGCGACGGAAGCCGCCGCCTAACAACGCATCTACCGATGGAAAGCCGGACGCCACACCATCATCCGCTCCGCCGTTTTTCAGCGTCTGCGAGAGATACGCAACCGCGTCGAACGTCGACGATGTCGGCTGCGGTGTGCGCGGAGCACTGCTTCCCTCGTCAGGTAGATCGACCGCCATGGGAGATGAGCGTGTGAGAGCTAGGTGGAGCGGATTGCGGCGGCGAGCTGTCGAAGTTCCGTGCGTGACGCGCCGTCCAGCACACTGGCCACTTGCGCCGCGAGACGATCGACGCAGGTGGCCAGTCCTTCGCGATCGCCGTTGGTCGAGGCGTCGGCCAACTGCGCGACGACGGTGCGAGTGGCGGCGGGAAGAGTGAGAGCACCCATCCACTGTCTCGCACCAACGGCACGAGCCTTTCGCAACTCGTCTGACAGCGAGCGATCGCCGACTGAGGCTCCGGCGAGACGAGCAGCGACGAAGGCGGCGAGTGCGATCTCGCGTTCGCCACCAATGGGGAGGCGTCCCGCGAGCGCAGCGAGTGCGCGAAAGCGGAACGGAGTAGTCGCGAGTGCGTAAGGTGGTTGAGCGAGCACGCGTCCAATCTAGAGCCCGACGGCCACTCGGCAACGCGGTGCGCCGTTGCTACATTGGGACCCATGCCGCCGCTGCCGAAAATCGGCCAGCCGCCGAAGAGCGTGCTCTGGGTGGACGACGAAGCCGAGCTGCTCGAGCCGCATCGCCTCTTCCTCGCCGACAAAGGGTACGAAGTCACGGTCGCCACCAACGCCGACGACGCTGTCGAGTTGTTGCGTCGCCGCGCGTTCGATCTCCTTTTGCTCGACGAGCAGATGCCGGGGAAGCGCGGCCTTGAGGCGTATCGCGAAGTGCGTGAGCTGAGTCCCGCGCTTCCGGTGGTGATGGTCACCAAGAGCGAGAATGATGCGACGTTGCGCGAAGCGTTAGGCGCCAACGTTCGCGACTATCTCGTGAAGCCGGTGTCGCCTCGCCAGGTGCTCACCGCCGTCACAAAGATTCTCGAAGGGGCAAAACTTCGGCAGCAGGCGGTGGCTCGCGCGTTTGTCGAGCGTTTTCGCGCCATCGAGCACGAACGGCACGGCGCCCTGGATTGGCGTGGGTGGATCGAGCGCTTCGACGAACTAATGCGCTGGGACGTCGATCTCGCGGAGGCTGGCGAATCAGGACTTTATGATTCGTTGCGCGGATTGTATCCCGACTTGCAGCGGGAGTTCGCGTCGTACATGCAGCGCGAGTATCCGGCATGGCTGCGCGATCTTGAAGCCGACCGTCCTCCGCTCTCGATTGACATCGTGCCAGAATTCGTACTGCCGGTGCTGCAGCGCGACCGTCGCGTCGTGATGATTGTCGTGGATTGCATGCGTGTCGATCAATGGCGTGTGCTCGAGCCGGTGCTCGCGTCGCTGTACGACGTCGAAACAACGCATTACTACGCGGTGTTGCCCACGGCGACGCCGTATTCGCGTAACGCGATTTTTTCAGGACTGTTTCCCGGCGAGATTGCGGCGCGTTTCCCCGACTGGTGGGGCGAGCGCGACGACGAAACGCTCAACGCACACGAACGCGATCTCCTCGAAGCGCAGTTTCGCGAGATGCGCGTCCAGACGTCGGTGCGATACCACAAGATCTCCACGCCTAACGACTCGGACGATCTCGAACGGCACATCTCCACGGCCATAGCGCCGGAAGGAATCTCTGCCTTCGTCTTCAATTTTGTCGATCTCCTAACGCACGGGCGTTCGGAGTCAGCGATTCTGTACGAAGTCGCGCGAGACGAAATCGCGCTGCGGCAACTCACGCTGCAGTGGTTCCAGCGCTCCGCGCTTCTCTCGGTGTTACGCGAGGCGGCGCGGAAGAAGATCACGGTGGTGTTGACGAGCGATCACGGATCGATTCACTGCACGACGCCGGCGACTGTCTTTGCCAAACGGGATGCGACGCAGAATCTCCGCTACAAATTTGGTGAAGACCTGCGCGCCGAACGTCCGGAGCAGGCGCTGCTTTTTCCTAACGAGGATCAGCTTCGCCTTCCACGTCGCGGGCTTGGCGCCAACACGCTCCTGGCGGTCGGCAACACATTTTTTGTCTATCCGACCAAGTTGCGCGAGTATCAGAGCCGGTACCGCGGATCGTTCCTCCATGGTGGCGTGACGCCCGAGGAAGTGATCGTTCCGCTGGCGCTGCTGACGCCGAAAGGGTGATGTCCAACTCGCACGTGGTTACGTCGCCCGCCGACGGCCGTTCCAACTATCGTCGCCTCCTCAAGTTCCTTGCGCCGCACACCGGGCGCATGGCGGCGACGATCGTCTGTAACGTCGGCGCGGCACTTCTCGACGTCTTTTCGTTCACACTTCTTATTCCGTTCCTCGACGCACTCTTTGGAACGACCACTGCGCCGTCGAGCATCACGCGAATTCAGCAGCGCTTGATGGGGACATTTCTCGACACCGCGAACGCTGCGGCGTCGCTGCGAAACATCGTCCTCGTCATTCTCGCAGCGGTGGCGCTCAAGAACCTGCTCATCTGGTTGAGCGGACAGTTTGGCGCGCAGCTGCAGGAATACGTGACGCGCGATCTGCGCAACACGCTGTATTCGCATTTGCAGCGCTTACCGCTCTCGTATTTCACGAGGACTAAAGCGGGACAGATCCTGGCGCGTGTCCTGACCGATACGCAGCAGACGAAGCAGGTCATCACCGAAGCCGTCACGCGCTCGATACAAAGTGCGGCGACTATCATTACGTCGATCACGGCGATGTTCGTGATTTCGTGGAAGCTTTCGCTGTTGTCGCTGGTGGTGGCTCCGCTCCTGATCGCTCTGCTGCAGCCCATCCTTAGGAAGCTGCGGAAAGGCCACCGGCGACTCGGCAATCAGTATGGCGACATGACGTCGGTCGTACAGGAAGCGGTGTCGGGCATACGCCTGGTGAAATCGTACCGGGGAGAAGGGTACGAGGAGCAGCGATTCCGCGAGGCGAGCGACAAGTACTCGAAGGGGATGGTGCGAGTGAATCGCATTGCCTTCCTTGCGCAGCCGATTACCGAGACCGTCGCGACGGCCATCGCCATGCTGATTCTCTGGATCGGCGCCCGTCAGGTGCAAGTCGAGCACACCTTGAGCGGTTCGATGCTCATCGCGTTTCTGACGATCGTCATGCGCATGCTCACCCCCCTCAAGCAACTCTCGCAGGTGCCGACGGTCGCGCAGCAGTCGCTGGCCGCGGCCGATCGCCTGTTCGAAGTCTTTGACCATCCGACCGAGACGACAACGGACAACGGAACTCGCGACGTGAGTGGCCTCAATCGCGAATTGACCTTTGATCACGTCGGCTTTGCATATGACGGCGAACCGGTACTGCGCGATGTGTCATTCACCGCGCGCCGCGGTGATGTGATTGCGCTTGTTGGGCCGAGTGGAGCGGGAAAGAGCACGCTCGCCGACCTCATTCCGCGCTTCTATGAACCGACCGCTGGAAGCATTCGAATCGACGGCGTCGACACGCGCGAGGTGAAGCTGGCGTCGCTCAGGCAGCTCACGGGCATCGTCTCTCAAGACACAGTGCTGTTCAACGACAGCGTGCGCAACAACATCGCGTACGGCGCGGCCGGGCGTTACACCGACGAAGAGATCGAACGCGCGGCTCGTGCGGCCAACGCGCATGCGTTTATTACCGCGCTTCCAGAAGGCTACGACACCATCCTTGGAGAGCGCGGGACACGCCTCTCCGGGGGGCAACGCCAGCGCATCGCCATTGCGCGTGCCCTGCTTACCGATCCGCCGATTCTCATTCTCGACGAAGCCACGTCTGCGCTCGACACCGAGTCCGAACGATTGGTGCAAGAAGCAATCGATCGTTTGTTAGCCGGTAGGACGGTCTTCATGATCGCCCATCGGCTCTCGACGATTCAGCACGCGACGCTGATTCTGGTGCTCGATCGTGGTCGTATCATCGAGCGGGGAACGCACGCCGAACTCATGGCGTTAGGCGGCACGTACAGTCGGCTCCAGGGGATGCAAGCCCCCGAGCGCGTTCCCGTGGCGGGCTGAGACATGCGACTCGCCTTCCTCCACATGTCGCCCGAGTGGGACGGGCATGCGCGGGTCTTTGCCACGGTGGCTCGATCGTTAGGCGAGCGTGGGCACGAGTGCTTCCTCGTTGCGCCGTCGGGAAGCGAAGCCGCAATGCAAGCCGTCGAACGCGGCGTTCGAGTGCTGGCATTTCCGCCCGGCCAGGGCGCGTGGCGGGTCTCGCGCACGCTCAGGGCTCTGCTTCCCCCCGATTTCGCCGACGCGGTCTTCGTGCACAGCGATGAAGAGCAGCTGACGGCCGCGCTCGCCGTTCGGGCCGCGAGACGCGGTCAAGTCGTTAGGCGTGTCGGCGCCGGCGAGGAGCTCGTGCAAGGATGGCGGGGCGTCCGAGCGGGCAAACTCGCCGCAACGCGCATGCTCTACACCACCGACTCACCGCCGTCCTCCATCGCCGCTCCGAGCGGTACCCTCCCAGGCGTACGCGCCGAGATTGGCGTCGGCATTCCGCAGGAAGCGCCGGGAACCGTGCGATTTGTGGTCGGTGCATCGTCGCTCCTCCTTGTCGCCACGCGTCACACCCTGCGACGCGCGACCAACGTCATGCGCGCAACGGCTCTGCTCGCGCAGCGCCATCCCAATTTGCGCCTCCGCGTGCTGGGTTCCGTGGCGTACGAACAAGACCTCAAGCTGCTCGCCGCCGCGTTAGGCATGGGGCGCCGAGTCGACTGGCTGGGTTACGCCGATGGACCGGCGGCGTACCTGGGCTCCATCGCCGGCTGGGTCATCGCCGATGGCGATGATGCGGCGACGGCGACGCTCGACGTCATGGCGCACGGCGTTGCGGTCATGGCCGAGCGCACGACCGTTGCCGCGCGCTACGTCTCCGACGGGATTCACGGTGTGACGATGGCCAAACTCGATCCCGCGCTGATGGCGGCGGAACTCGCACCGCTCATCGCCGAGCCTGAGGTGCGGATCGCGATGGGTACGGCGGCGCGCCTCCGCGTCGAACGCGAGTTTCCGCTGCGAGAAATGTTGGCCGGCTTCGAACAAGCGGCCCGGAGCGCGCGCGAGCGCGTGGCTGTTCGTGCTTGAGAACGCGATGCGCTTCGGCGCCGATCGCCCTGCGCCTAACGAGGCTCGCACACGGTATCGCGCGTGATGAGCCTCCATGCCGGTGGCAAGCTCCCACTCAGCGTCGTCATCGCCGCACGGAACGAAAGCGACGAGATTGCCGCATGCATCACCAGCGTTGCCTGGGCGCGCGAAATCATCGTCGTCGAAAATGATTCGACCGACGATACCGTTGAGAAAGCGCGCGCGGCCGGCGCCACGGTCTTCACGCATCCGTTTCGAACCATTGGCGCGCAGCGAAATGCCGCGATCGAACGTGCGACTGAAGCGTGGATCCTCGTGGTGGATGCTGACGAACGCGGCACTCTCGAACTACGTGACGAAATCCAAGCGATCCTATCACAGGTGAATGCCTCCTACTCGGCGGCGTATCGCGCGCCGCGTCGAAATTTTTTCATGGGACGCGAGATTCGGCACGGCGGGTGGGAACGTGACCGCCCCGTTAGGCTCTTTCGCCGCTCGATGCGATATGACGAACGCCCCGTGCATGAACACGTGTTGACTGGAGGCGAGGCGGTCGGTGTGTTGCGCGCGCCGTTGTTGCACACGCCGTATGCGACGCTCGAGGAGTACTTCGAGAAACTCGTGCGATATAGCCGTTGGTGGGCGCAGCAGGCGCATGCCGCCGGCCGGCGTTGCTCGTTAGGCGACTTGCTTGTGCGTCCACCGGCGCGCGTGTTTTCGATGCTGGTGCTGCGTGGAGGATGGAGGGGGAAGTACGTGCAGCTGTGGGGAATGGGGCGTGGGCGGGAGAGCGCTCGGGCCGGGGAGGGCGGCGGGGAGCGCGGCGGCGCTGCGGCGGGCGGCGGCAGCCGGGGGGCCCCCCCCATTTCAATCTCCTGAGCGTGCGTCACCTCTTCGTCACGCAGGACTACCCCCCCGATCTCGGCGGCATGGCGCGACGCCACGTCGAACTCTGCCGACGCCTCGCGCACCCGCCGGACGCCGTTGCCGTCTCCACCGTTGCCGCGCCACAAAGCGCCCTCTTCGACCGCGGCGAGCCGTATCACATCGAGCGCCTCCCGTTCACCTTCGCACACGCGAAGCGCTTTGCCCGCCAGCTCGAATGGAGTGGCGCCATTTCCGCGATCGTTAGGCATGGTGCCGACATCCTCCACCTCGGCAACATCCGGCCGTGCGGATACGCAGTTGCGATCGCGACCCGCCGTACGCCGATCCCCTACCTGGTCTACGTCAACGGTGGTGATCTCCTGCGCGAGCGCGACAAGACCTCGCGCAGCCTCATCAAACGGTGGTCTGCAGCCGACATCTTCGCCCGTTCGTGCGGCGTCGTCGCCAATTCCGCATGGACCGCTGACTTGGCGCGCGACGTGATGCAGCGCGTGGGCATCGCCGCACCACCTCCAGTCGCCGCCATCGACCTCGGCACCGATCCCGAGCAGTTCGGACCATCGCGCGATCGCGGCACATTGCGCACGCGTCTCGGACTGGAGGGCGCGATCGTCCTCCTCACCGTGGCGCGACTCGTGCCGCACAAGGGGCAGGACGCCACGATTCGGGCTCTGGCGCACCTCGCCCCTCGCCACGATCGACTGCGCTATCTCTGCGTGGGCGAAGGACACGACCTCGGTCGACTGCATGCACTCGCGCACTCGTTAGGTGTCGCCGACCGCGTCCTGTTCGCCGGGACGTTAAGCGACGACGACGTCGCCGAGGCCTACGCCACCGCCGACGTCTACTGCGGCCTTTCCCGGCTGGACAACGACGTCAACGTCGAAGGCTTTGGCATTTCGTTTGTCGAGGCATCGGCAAGTGGAACGCCATCGGTGGCGGGTGATTCGGGAGGCGTACGCTCGGCGGTTCGCGATGGCGAGACAGGTTTTGTCGTGCCGCCTAACGATGACGCGGCGATTGCCGCTGCCATCGAAACGCTCGTCGCGGATGACACACTACGTGCGCGAATGGGCGAGGCGGGGCGGTGCGCCGTCGTCGAGCACTACAACTGGGATCGGGTCGCCATCGAGACACGCCGCTTCGCCGAAGACCGACTGGCTGAATGGCGCGCGAGGCGCGGTGCCGGCGGGCACGCATGAGCGAAAGCGTCTCGTTCTCCCATCGCGTTCAGTTCGCCCTGGTGCGAGCGCTGCTGGGAGCACTCTCTCTTGCTTCGCTCGACACAGCTCGACGCATTGGCGAGTTCATCGGACAGCTCGGATACTGGCCACTCGGCATTCGGCGGAAGATCGTCGTTAGGCAGATCGCCGCTGCCTTTCCGGAACTCGACCGCAGAGAAGTGCGGCGAATCGCGCGTCGCGCCTACGCGAATCTCGGACGTCTTTTCATCGAGAGTGCGCTTGCCTCCCGCATGGGCCCAGAGGGTGTGCTCTCTCTCTTTGAAGATGAGGGAGACTTCGCTCTCATCGAACGTCGCTTCGCCGAAGGGAAGGGCGTCGTCGGATTCACCGGGCACGTCGGGAGCTGGGAACTCGCCGGCGCCTACATTGGCTCCCGCGGCGTGCCGATTGACGCCGTGGCGCGGCGCATGTCGAACCCGCTCTTCGACGCGTTCCTGACCGACGCGCGCACTAAGCTTGGAATGCAGGTCGTCTACGATTCCGAGGCGGTACGACGTATTCCACGCGGCATCAAGGAAGGTCACCTGATTGGCCTCGTCGCCGACCAGGGCGTGATGGGACTTGCGTCGACCTTCGTCACGTTCTTCGGGCGTCCGGCCAAGACCCCGCGCGGTCCGGCGGTCTTCGCGCTTCGCTACAAGGTTCCGATTCTCTTCATCTCGGCTATTCTGCAGCCGAGCGGGAAATACCGTTTCTGCGTCGAGGAGATCGAACCCGCCAACACGGGAGACCGCGACGCCGACGTCGACGAAACGGTCGCTCGCTTTACTGCCGCACTCGAACGGATGGTGCGACGCTATCCCGATCAGTATTTCTGGCATCATCGACGCTGGAAGCGCCAACCGCCGAATACGCCGCCTGAGCTTCGAGAGCCCGTTTAACGTTCCACACTCAGCGCGATGTCGGCAGATCAGCCTCTCAAGTACGTCGCGAACGCCTAACGAGTCGAATCACTCTGAACCGCATGTCGTCTATCTCCGCTCCCCTCTCGCTTTCTGCCGCCGATCGTGCCCGCCTCGACGCTGTAGCGGATCGTGAGTTTCCGCGCGTACGGCGAGACGGCATGGCGTTCTTGAACAATGCGTCGACTGGTCCGTATCCCGAATGCACCGTCCGAGCGATGGCGGAATACAACGCGCGTCGCGCTGAGCCATGGCTCGTTGGGCAACACGATCAATTCTCACAACTCGACCGCGGACGCGATTTCGTTGCGCGAATGATCGGAGCGTCACCCGACGAAATCGCGCTCTCGGTCAATACATCGTTTGGGCTCAACCTCGCCGCTCGGTCGCTCCCGCTCAAGCCTGGCGACATCGTGATCACAAGCGACCGCGAATATCCATCCAACATTTATCCATGGATGGCGTTGGAGAAGGCACGTGGCGTACACCTTGAACGGATTCCATGTGTCAACCGCCTCATCGATGAAGACGCCCTCGTTGCGGCGCTTGATCGTCCAGGCGTTCGCGTCCTCGTGCTCTCGTGGGTCTCGTTCGAGACCGGGACGCGGATTGATCTGGAGCGCCTCGGGCGTGAATGCAAAGCGCGCGGCATCTACTTCGTGGTCGATGCGATTCAAGGCATCGGCGCGGCGCCGATCGACGTCTCTCGCGTCGACATCGACATCCTCTCCTGTGGCGCGCAGAAATGGCTGCTCTCGCCGTGGGGAACCGGTTTCACGTACGTGCGCCGCGAGTTGATCCAACAACTCGAGCCTTCCGTGGTCTCCTGGATGGCGGTGCGGGACTCCGACGACTTCACCCGCATGCTCGACTACAATTGCACCTGGCGAGACGATGCTCGGCGATACGAGCTGGTCACGCTCCCGTATCAGGACTTCGCCGGAATGAACGCGTCGCTCGAGCTTTTCTTCGAGGTCGGACTGGAGACGATTTACGCGCGGGTTCGCGAGCTCGTCGCACAAATTGCCGACTGGACGTTGGCACGTGACGACATGCGCCTCCTCACGCCTAACGATCCGTCGCGCCGGGCGGGCATCGCGGCCGTGGCGCCCCCCGATCCGGTCGAGGCATCGACGCGCCTCACGCTCGCGGGCGTCTCGCATTCGTTGCGGGAAGGCGCGCTACGGCTTGCCCCGCACTGGTTCACACCGGATTCGCAGATCGAGTATGCGCTGGACGTATTGAGCAGGCGCGCCTAACGCGAAAACGCCACGAGATCCCTGGATGTACGAAGCGGCGGAGCGTCCTTAGGGCGCTCCGCCGCGTTGTGTTATATCTCCTGCAATGCCACCGGCGGCGGCGGGCGCCGACAACTTCACACATGCTCCACGAGCGCGACGTCGCGCCCTCCCTTGCGCAGGAGGAAAAAACTCCCGTGCAGCGACTCGCTCCGGGGGACGTGGAGTTCATCGGCTGACAGTTTGCGTCCGTTCACCGTCACCGCCCCTTGTTGCAGCTGACGGCGTGCGTCCCCCTTGGACTTGACCAGGCCACTGTTCACCAACGCGTCGACAACAGAGAGGGCGTCACCCGATTCTCCGTTTGCCGACACCCGTATGTACGGCAGCTCGTCTCGCAACATCTCCAGTACGCCCAGGCCTAACGAGCGCGGGTCGGCCTTCTTGTCGAAGACGATGCGCGACGCCTCACGTGCCGCAGCAGCCGCCTCCTTGCCATGCACTCGCGTCGTCACATCGGCGGCGAGCGCCGCCTGTGCTTCGCGCCCCTCCGGACGCTCGCTCAACGCCCGCCCGAACTCGTCGATCGCCTCACGCTCGAGCAACGTGAACATGCGCAAGTAACCGATCACGTCGCGGTCGTCGACATTGACGAAATATTGATAGAAGCGGTACGGTGACGTTCGCTTTGGGTCGAGCCAGACGCTCGTTCCATCCGCCGTCTTTCCAAACTTCTTTCCGTCAGAGCCCGTGACCAACGACAGCGTTACCCCATGTGCGCTGCCGCCGACCGACCGACGAATCAGCTCCGTTCCGGCGGTGATGTTGCCCCACTGATCGTTGCCGCCAATCTGCAGCGTGCACCCTTCGCGCTGGTACAGTTCCATGAAGTCGTAGGCCTGCAGCAGCATGTACGAGAACTCGGTGTATGAAATTCCTCCCTCAAGGCGCGACTTCACCGAATCCTTCGACAACATCACGTTGATGCTGAAATGCTTCCCGACATCGCGCAGAAAGTCGACCATCCGAATCGGAAGGAGCCAATCCGCATTGTTCACCATGCGTGCGGCGTGCGCGCCCGTGAAATCGATAAAGTGCGACAGCTGAGCACGGATCGACTCCGCGTTTGCCTCCACCTGTTCGATCGATTGAAGATTTCGCTCGCTGCTTCGCCCGCTCGGGTCGCCGATGATTCCCGTACCCACGCCTAACAACGCAATCGGCGTGTGACCCGCGCGCTGTAAATGCACGAGCCCTGTTATGGGAACTAAATGTCCGATGTGAAGCGACGACGCGGTGGCATCGAAGCCGCAGTATCCGGCAGTGCTCCCGCTAGCGAGCGCTTCGCGTGCACCATCTGTCTCTTGCTGCAAAAGCCCGCGCCATGCGAGCTCGTCGAGGAAGGATTGCGTCATGGCGGGTAAGATAAAGGTCGGCTCCGCCCTTTCTGAACCTGCTTAGCCCCCATCAGATTACCTCCGCATGGCGCGTAGTTCACGTTTGACCTCTCGCATTTCTGGGTGGATCGGTCGCAACCCGCGCCTCGCGCGCGCTCTTGCGCTCGCATTCACCTTCGGAGCGTCGTTTGCCATTGGCGGAGTCTACGCCGGGTGGACGCTCATCTGCCGCGGGAATCGTTGCCCGTCGGTTCAGGTGTTGGAGAGCTACCAGCCCAAGCAAACCTCCAAGCTGTATGCGGTCGACGGACGCTTCGTCGCCGAGCTCGGACTTGAGCGCCGCACACTCGTGCGGATCCAGGACATTCCGAAGGTCGTGAAGGATGCGTTCGTCATCACCGAAGACAAACGCTTTTATTCGCACAACGGGATCGACTGGTGGCGTGTTCCGGGATCGGTGCTAGGCAACCTCCGCGCCGGCTACTTCGCGCAGGGTTTTTCGACCATCACCATGCAACTCGCGCGAAACATCTTTCCCGAACATCTCTCGCGCGAAAAATCGGTCGTGCGAAAGATCAAGGAGGCGAAGGTTGCGCGGGCCATCGAGCATGCGTACACGAAGGACAAGATCCTCGAGCTGTACCTCAATCAGATCAACCTTGGTGGCGGTGCATACGGCGTCGAGACGGCGTCGCAACGCTACTTCGGTAAGTCGGTCCGCGATCTCAACCTCGCCGAAGCCGCAACGCTGGCCGCGATGCCCAAGGCACCCGGGCGATACAACCCGCGTCGTTCTCCCGATCGCGCCGTCCAGCGTCGCAACACGATCATCGAATTGATGCGGCGCAACAATGCGGTCAGTGACGCCGACGCGTCGTTGGCGCGCGCGTATCCGTTGCAGCTGGCGAGACGTGTCGAATCGGGGGACGTGGCGCCGTACTTCGTCGAATGGGTGCGTCGGCAGCTCGATGCCAAGTTCGGTGATCGGCTTTACGACGAAGGACTCAAGGTCTACACCTCACTCGACCTCGACATACAGACCGCTGCCGATCGCGCCATCGAAAACCAATTGCGCGCCATCGAGGGCGGAAAGTACGGAAAGTTTGGCTATCAGACGTACGAGCAGTTCGCTGCACGCGGAAGCACAAAGGACGACGCAGCCGCCGACGTCTCGCCGTACTTACAGGGTGCGGCGATTGTCATTGAACCGCGCACTGGTGCGATTCGCGCGATGGTTGGCGGGCGCGACTTCGACGATTCCAAGTTCAATCGCGCGACGCAAGCGCTGCGTCAGCCTGGCTCCACGTTTAAGCCCATCGTCTACGCCACCGCCATCCAGAGCGGTCGCTCTCCGTCGACGATGGTCGACGACTCGCCCATTTCTCTCCCACAGGTCGACGGTTCGCTGTGGACTCCGCAGAACTACGACATGAAGTTCGAGGGAGCGATGACGATGCGGCGCGGTCTCTATCAATCGCGCAACCTGGTCGCCATCCACGTCGGCATGGAGATGGGGGAGCAAACCGTCATCGACGAAGCACGTCGCTTCGGCATCACGACACCGATTCCCCCGTACCCCTCCATCTTCATCGGGTCGGCCGACGTGTATCCGATCGAACTCGTCTCGTCGTATACGACGTTCGCCAACCTCGGCGTGCGCAGCACGCCTAACGCGATCTTGCGTGTGGAGAACCAGAAGGGTGAAGTACTGTGGGAGCCGACGCCTAAACGGACGCAGGTGCTCTCGCCGGGCGAGGCGTGGCTGATGGTGAGCATGATGAAGGACGTCGTGCAGCGCGGAACCGCCGCGGGGAGCGTGTGGGGCGCGGGATTTCACGTGCCGTCGGCGGGAAAGACGGGGACCACCAACGACGGCGCCGACGTCTGGTACGTCGGATACACAGCCGATTTAGTCGCCGGCGTCTGGATGGGTTTCGACAAGCCCAAGAAGATCATGTCGAACGCGCAGGGCGGACGGCTGGCGGCGCCGGCCTTTACGCAGATGATGATGGAGATCTATCGACGCAAACCGGCGCCTCCCGATTGGCCGCGCCCTGAGTCGGTCGTCGCCGGCGTCGCCTGCAGCCCAGACGGGACCATGTACGAGGATTATTTCCTCGCCGGCACGGCGCCCGTCGAAGGCTGCTCGCCTAACGCGAACCCGTTCCTGATTGCACCGGCGCGCGACACGACGATGGCGCGAGGCGGGAGCCTCCCCGGCCGTCCACCGTTGCCTCCGCCAGCCGCAAAGGCGAAGCCGGACACCGCGAATCCGTTCAAGATTCCGGAACATCGATGACGTGGACGCCGCTCGACTGCCACGCGCATACCACGTGGTCCGACGGCCAGCTCGATCCCGATGCCATGATCGCCGCCGTGTCTGCGCGTGGCGTGCGCCCCTCCATCGCCGACCACGTGTCGCGCGATGTGAATGGCGCCGTCGACACCGTCGAGCGTCTCGAAGCGTATCTCGCCCTTCTCGAATCCCGTGACGTTGGACGCTCGGCGGAGTTCTGTTGGCACGATGGACTGTGGCGGGAGGTCACGCGCGAGATGCACCGGCGTTTCACGCACACCATCGGGTCGTTGCACGCCATCTGGCTTCCGAACGGCACGCTGCAGCGTGCGTTTTCGCGCGTCTGGCCGACAGGGCTCGAACCGCATGCGTACCTCGACGCGCACCTCGACAATCTCGAGCGCTTCGCCCGCGAGATGCCCGTCGACATTCTCGCCCACCCCACGCTGGTTCCGATTCCCCTCCGTTCGCTCCCTGCCGAAGAGTTGTGGCAGGAGGGGCACGAAGCACGCATGGTGAACACGTTGCGGGACCACGCCATCGTGTTCGAGGTGTCGTCGCGTTATCGTCCACACGAACGCCTCGTGCGCCGCGCCATCGACGCCGGCGTTCGCGTCTCGTTAGGCTCCGATGGGCACACGGCCCAGCAGGTGGGCGATATCACCTTCTCTCTCGCGATGACTCGCTCGTTAGGTCTTGCCGATGGCGAGTTGTACGATCCGGCGGTGCACGGACGCCGCCCGCGCGCGTGACGCGCTACACCGCCGACTGGGTTCTCCCCGTCTCGTCGCCCGCCATCGCCGACGGCGAAGTCGAGGTCCAGGGCGGGCGCATTGCGTACGTCGGGACGCGGCGTGACGGTGATCGAGGTGCGGTGGTCGCATTGGGGCGCGCGGCGCTCCTTCCGGGAATCGTCAATACCCATACCCACCTCGAGCTCACCGCCATGCGCGGCTTCCTCGAGGAGATGGCCTTTCGCCCCTGGCTCCTCCGCCTAACGAGCGCTCGTCAGGCGGCCCTCACGCGCGAACACTTGCAGGTCGCGGCGCGTGCTGGCATCGCCGAAGGATTTCTGGCAGGCATTACCACGTACGCCGATACCTGCGAGTCGGGCGTCGTGCTCGACGCGCTGGTGGAGATGGGGGCGCGTGGCATCATGTACCAGGAGGTGTTCGGTCCCGATCCCGCGCAATGCGAGGCATCGCTGGCCACCTTGCGCGAAAAGGTGGCGACTCTGCGTTCCCTTCAAACCGCGCTCGTTAGGCTCGGGGTTTCGCCACACGCCCCGTACACCGTGAGCGCCGCCCTCTTTTCGGCGATCGGACAATTCGCGCAGAACGAAGCGCTCCCGGTCGCCATTCATGCCGCTGAAGGGGATGATGAAGCGCGTCTCCTTCTCGACGGCTCTGGAGCGTTTGGCGACGGTCTGCGCTCGCGCGGCATCCCCGTAATGCCGAGTGGCGATTCACCGATCGCCTTTCTCGCCCGCACCGGGGTTCTCGATGCGACGCCGCTCCTCATTCATTGCGTCCGAGCCGGCGACGAGGACGTCGCTACTCTTGCGCAACACCGCTGTAGTGTGGCGCACTGCCCGGCCTCCAACGCCAAGTTGGGTCACGGCGTCGCCCCGCTCATCGAGTTTCTCGAAGCGGGTATCCGCGTCGGCTTGGGCTCCGATTCGGTTGCGTCGAACAATCGGATGGACCTGCTGGATGAAGCGCGTGTCGCGCTCCTGATGCAGCGCGCACGTCACAATCGCCACGACGCCCTCTCGGCGCACGATGCGCTGCGGCTCGCAACCTTGGGTGGGGCCGAGTCGTTAGGCATGGAGGATGAGGTCGGGTCGCTCGAGGTGGGGAAGAGCGCCGACCTGTCGGCGTTCTCGTTAGGCGCGCCGCGCGCTACGCCGACATTCGCGCCAGAAGATGCGCTCGTATGGGCACTCGCCGGCCACCCCGCCATCCTTACGGTCGTTGCCGGTCGCGAGGTGGTACGCGACGGCGCGCTCGTCGTGAACCGGGACGACGACCTCGCGCGCGTCGCCGCCATGAGCAGCCAGCTCGCCGAGTGGCACGAAACGCAGCTCTCCCAAGTGACGCCTCGGTAAGCACCTGGGCGCCTTCGCGGCCCCGACCTTCCCTCAGCCGTCGCGTCCCAGTTATTGTTGAAACAACCCCTTTGGAGCTCTGCATGGCCGACGCTGCATCCGGTCGCACCCAGAAGATCTGGCGCGACGGAGAACTCATCAATTGGGAAGACGCCACGCTGCACGTCATGTCGCACGTGGTGCACTACGGCTCATCGGTTTTCGAAGGGATTCGCTGCTACGAAACGCCGCAGGGCGGCGCCGTTTTTCGGCTGCGCGAGCACATGCGCCGTCTGGTCGACTCCGCCAAGATCTATCGGATGCCGCTCCGGTATTCGATCGACGACCTGGTGCAGGCCACGGTCGACACCGTCGCCGCAAACGACCTGCGCGAGTGTTATCTGCGTCCGATCATCGTTCGCACGGGGCAGCAGATGGGTTTTTACCCCGTCGGCGTTCCGGTGGAGTGCTTCATTATCGCGTATCGCTGGCCGACGTACTTGGGCGCCGAAGCTCTCGAGAAGGGAGTCGACGTCTGCGTGTCGTCGTGGCGCCGCGCGGCGCCTGACACATTCCCGACGTTGGCGAAGGCCGGCGGCAACTATTTGAACTCGCAGCTTTCCAAGCTCGAAGCCAAGCAGAACGAATACAGCGAAGGAATCATGCTCGACTCCTTCGGATTCGTTGCTGAAGGAAGCGGCGAGAATCTTTTCGTAATTCGTGACGGCGTGGTCTATACGTCGAGTCTTGGTTCAGGGATTCTGCACGGCATCACGCGCGATACTGTCATGCGCATCGCGCGCGATTTGGGATACGAGGTGCGCGAGACGCAGCTCCCGCGTGAGATGCTCTATATCGCCGACGAGATGTTCTTCACTGGAACCGCCGCTGAGCTCACCCCTATTCGCTCGGTCGACAAGGTCCCCGTGGGGAGCGGTCGTCCGGGGGATTTGACGAAGAAGATTCAGCACGAATTCCTCGGCATCGCCAAAGGGGTGTTGCCGGATCGTTTTGGATGGCTGACGCCGGTGCCGGTGCCGGTTGAGGCGAGTCGTTAGGCAGGCGGCGCGCAGATCATGACGACGTCTTGCCGTGTGTCGTTGGCTACCGCCTGGGATTCGGCGGTGGAGTGTGTCATGCACCTCCACCCTCGATACCTTCGCAGTCGGACCTACCTGAGTTCGAGTATCGCCACGACTCCCGCCTGATACCCATCGGCGGGAGTTTCCGTAACTGAGGAGGAGGGGCCAAGTGATCGTGGGTTGTCTTGCACTGAACGCTTCGTTCGAGCCCCTCACCATGGTGCCGATGAAGCGCGCACTCCGTCTCGTGATCGACGGCAAGGCCGAGATCGTGGAGGCCGATGAAGGGCGCACCGTGAAGTCGGAGCGCCTAACGGTTCCGCGCCCGGCGGTCATCCGTCTCATGAAGTTCATCCATGTGCCGCGAAAGTTCCGGCGTCAGGTGACCAACACCTTCCTCTTCGCGCGCGATCACTACCGCTGCCAGTATTGCGGGCGCCCGTCGTTTGAACTCAAGCCACGCGAGGCGCTCACGCGCGACCATCTGATCCCGCTCTCCCGCGGTGGGTCGAACGAGTGGACCAACGTCGTGACCGCATGCTCGTCGTGCAACACGCGCAAGGCGAATCGGTTGCCAAGTGAGATCGGGATGTACCCGTTGCACGCGCCGGTGGAACCACACTTCGTGCACCTGAGCTGGGCCGTTAGGCGCCTAACGCCGGCGCAGGCGCGCTACATTCGTCTCTTCTATGGAGAGGCGACGCTGCATCAGGTCGAAGTCCTCGAGCAGCGAGCGCAACGCGCCCAAGGCGTGATCGGGAGCGGACACTGAATCGGGGCGCCACTAAGAGGCGCCCCGTTTTGTCGCAATTGGGGACGTGTTGCGGGACAGGTTCGGGGACGTGCACGCAAACTGTCCCTGAACACGTCCCCCAATGCCCAGCTCTTGTTTTCCTCCGTGTCCTCTGCGTCCTCCGTGGTTTAAAGCTCTTAAGATCTTGAACCACGGAGGACGCGGAGGACGCCGAGGGCAGCGACTCCCACGCGTCAACCGCAGTGACCCGTGGGGACGTGTTGCGGGACGTGTTCAGCGACAGGTTAAGCGACAGGTCGCACAGCTGGCTCAACTTCCGTACCAAGTTCACATGCCAGGTTCGGTACTCGGTTCACGGCCTGAACGTCTTGCTCCGCGTCTCGATCGTTCGCGTTTCACCGCCTAACAAGCGCACCAGCAGGGTGCGCATACCGCGGCCGAGTGCGGTCCCCGGATTCCGTTCACCGCGGACCGCCGGGCGGAATTCTCCGCGCAGCCAGCGCTCGACCTCGTCGAGGTCGGAGACCGACATCATCTCCAACTCCAGCGTCACGTTGTAGTACTGGCGCCCGTGTCCTTTCTCCCCCGCAATCCTCGGGCGATACGCTTTTTCCAACTCCTGCACGGCTTCGTTGAGAAGCGCGAATCGTCCGAGCTGAACGACCGAATCGCCGACGAGGCGCACCGCTTCGTATCGTTCGCGCAGTGCATCGTAGCGGACCACCACATACCACTCGGTCGCGCGCAACCTCGAATTGAACGGACCGTTGGTCGACCAGAGCTCGGCGCGAAAATGCAGGCGCGCCGGGAATCCGTTGCGTAACAGATCGCGGACGTTGCGTTCGGAGAGGACATTGAGCGCACGAATGGCCGGCCCCTCCTCGCCTAACGAGGCTGACGGGGGAAGGGCGACCTCCAACGCCGGACGCTGCCCCCACGCCACCGCGGGAAGGAGCGCCAACGCCAGAAGTGCGACCAGTCGCCGAATCGTCACGTCTTAGAACCGTGGCCGAAGACGAACGGTGATGTTGAGCGGCGAATGCTCCCGTACCAGCGCCTTGGAGAAGTAGACACCGATGTCGTCGAGGACGAGTCCGAGTCCCACGTCGGCCTTGAAGGAGCCTAAACGAGGAATGGCCCACTTGCCGTAGGTGAGCGTTCCGTCTTTAGGGCCCACGAGCCACCCACGACCGACGTCGCCAAAGAGTACCCACTGCGTCACGCGTCCCCATCCGGCGCGGCGCCAGGCGCGGTCTTCATCGAAGATGCCGAAGGGGTCGACGTGCAAGTCGTTCCGAAACTCAAATTGCCCCAGCGCAAACCGCTCGCATTCCCCCGGCGTTCCGGCGGGAGCGATCGCGCCGGTGAGCGACGGCGTGTTGCACTGCAGAACATCGGTCCCGCTGCGCGCCTCACGAAAGTCGAAGCCGGGAAGTGTCCCCGGGCCGCCTAACGAGAAGCGTCGCTGGAGCGGCAGGTCGTCGCCGCTGAGCCAGCCGCCGGCGACGAGCCGGAAGTTGAGCTGCGCGTCAGGCGCCACGCGATTGTAGCGCCGGATGTCGACGAGGACGCGGTCGTACGAGGTCACGCCACCAGTCGTCGGTACCCGCACGCCTGGCGTCGTCGGTGCATAACGAGAGATGGTCCCCGTGCCGTATTCGTATGCGCCCGTCAGGTACCACCCGCTCCACGGATGCCCGATGTCATTGCGCGTATCGTATCGCACGTTCGCACTAACGACGTGAAACGTCCCGTCGTCCGTCTGCGGATTCTCGCGCCAGGGCTCGGGATTGCGAAATACCGTCCACGGATCGCGCGTCGCGCGCGCCGACCAGCGCTCGTCCGAATACGACAGGAAGCCATCAAAATCGCGCCCGCCGAATATCGACGCCGTCAGTGCGCCGCCGTGCCGGTTGAAATAATCTCGAAAATCCCGGTGCAGAAAAAACGACGCGAGCCCGACCTCCGAATCGCCGAGCTGCCACGATTCCACTGCATCGACTTCGTTGAACAGGCGACCGGCCAATCGCACGCCTTCACGGTGTCCCAGCTGCAACATCAGGTTGGCGGAATGCCCCAGGTTCTCTGATTTCCATTCGAAACCGTCGGCGCTTCGAATGATGCCGTAGCCGTCGAGGCTCAGGCGGCCCCAGGAGAAGTCCTGCCCTCCGCGCGATCCCAGATGGACTGGGAGGCCTTCGACGCGGTTGTACGTCTTGGCCGAAACAAGGCGAAGCTCGCTCCACGCGCCCTTCCGCCACCGATCGCGTCGGCGCCACCACGCGGTCTTTTCGTCGTCGCCGGCCCGCCTAACGAGTCTGTCACCATCCCGCGTGTAGTCGAGTGACGCGCGATAGGTGCGTACGTCGCCACCCACTGTCGCGCTGTCTCGTCCCGCCACGTCGCCTCCCACCACCAGCATCCCCCCGTCGATACGCGCGCCAGGATTCAGTCGAATGTCAGCATTGATGCCGATCACCCGTCCCGTCACGTGCCCCGCAATGGTCAGCAGCCCACCTAATACGGCAATGTCACCGCTCACTTCGCGCGCCGGCTCGACCAGATAGGGGCCGCTGACCCGCAACGTCGACGGTGCATTCCACGCAGCGATCGCCTCGTCGGCCACTTCGCGAGGGAGCGGGCGCGGTTCGGCGTTCTGCGCGCGCACCCCACAGAGTGGGACGGCCACCGCCAGCGCAGCCATGAGTCGTCGAATTCGCATGAACACTCCGTATCGTTAGGCAGTCATCCGGGGGCGCCCGCGCTCCCGCGCCCATTGCATGAGATGGCTTCTGCTACCTGCGCCCTCGCCGTCCCGCTCAATCAGGCGTTGGGAGACGGACCAATGTCCGTCGCGATGTCGAGCCGCTTCATCCGCCGATACAAGTTCGGCCGGTCGGTCTGCAAGCGTCGCGCGGCTTCGGCGATGTTGCCACCGCTCGCCGCCAGCGCGCGCGTGATGAGTAGTCGTTCGTATTCGTCGAGCATTGCGCTCAGTGGAGCCTCGAGTCCGGCAGGGTCGGGAAGGGCGGCGCGCGACGGCATTTCCGCGTCCACCGAAATAACACGACGAACGTCGTCGCCCCCGATACGTTGCCCCGCGTGGAGGATCACCAGCCGCTCGACGATGTTGGCCAACTCACGCACGTTCCCCGGCCATCGATAACGAACCAGCAGTGACAGCGACTCCTCACTGAATGCCGGCAGCACCCGGCCCGTGCGCGCCCGCGTCAACGCCGCGAAGTGCCTAACGAGCGGTGGAATGTCGTCCGGCCGCTCCCGAAGCGGCGGCACCGCCAGCGGAATCACATTCAACCGGAAGTACAAATCCTCGCGAAACGCACCATCGCGTGACGCGCGCTGCAGATCCTTGTTAGTGGCCGAGATGATCCGCACGTCGATGGCGATCGGCTTTCCGCCGCCGACACGCTCGATTTCATTGGCCTCGATCGCGCGCAGGAGTTTCGCCTGCGCTTCGTTCCCCAAGTCGCCCACCTCGTCCAGAAAGAGCGATCCGCGATGCGCCAGCTCAAAGCGCCCGATGTGGCGCTCCGTCGCTCCCGTAAACGCCCCCCGCTCATGACCGAACATCTCACTTTCCACGAGATCGCGCGGAATCGCCGCGCAGTTCACCCGCACCAGCGGCTTCTCACGCCGCGCACTCCCCATGTGAATGGCAGCTGCAACAAGCTCCTTTCCCGTCCCCGATTCCCCGGTCACCAGCACCCGAGCATCGCTCGGCGCGATGCGTTCGATCATCGAACGGAGTGCGCGCATTGGCGCACTCTCGCCGATCATCTCGCCGGCGAGTCCGAGATCGGCGCGCAGCGCCTGCGCCTCGCGACGCGCTTGCCGCAACTCCATCGCCGATGACAGCGATAGGAGCACGCCCTCTGGAGTCAGCGGCTTCTCGAGGAAGTTGAACGCACCGAGCTTGGTCGCCTGCACGGCATCGCTCAGTTGCGCACGCCCACTCATCATCACCACCGGAATGTCCGGGTGACGTTCACGCAGCGCTGAGAGGACTGCGATGCCATCCATGTCGCCGGGCATCATGAGATCGACGAGTGCGACATCGGGGTCGTTCGCGACCGCCGCTTCCACGCCCAATCGCCCCGTCGGCGCTTCGTAGACTTCGTAACCCTCCGATGAAAGGAGGGCGCGAACCATACGCCGGATGTTCGGTTCGTCGTCGATGATTAGCACGCTCGGCATCAGCGGAATATGTCGAGTCGTGAGTGGATGGAGCGAATGCAATCGGCGCGCACCCCTATCTCGTGGGACGCGCGCCGATCATCGCGAGGTGCGTGGCAGCTATTCGCTGCGGCGCACAGGCTCCTTATCCGGGACCTTCGCGCGAATATCGACCGCCGCTGGTGCCGGAAGGGCGCGCATCTCGCTCATCAGCTTGTTCGTGAAGCGCTGTCCTTCCGAGACTCGCTCAATCTCGATGGCAATCGCTTCGACGGCTTGCTCGATGCGGTCCAAACGCGGCTCGACGTTGGAATTGCTCGCGGCCGCCTGCGCGACCGCGATCTGTGTTTTGCGATCGACGCGTTTGCCAATCACGCGAATGAGCGGAATTCCGAGCGCGAGGACGCCGATGAACAGGAACGTCGAGTAGACGATGTTCTCGATACGTGAGGGCAAATCGTTCATCCAAGGGGGAATCTCGTCCGGCCCGCGAATCTCGCGACGCCCAGCAATTCCGTTCGCCCGCTCGAGCTGCGATTGGAGCGACGTCAGATGCTCTTGTGATTGTGAGATCTGATCAGTGATCGCATTCTGTGCCGCGTCTGTAAGGCCAGGGTTCGTGAGATCTTTGGTGAGGCGCTGGATGTTGGACTGTTCGGCGGCAATCTGCACTTGAATGAGATCGATCGTCGCTTGCGGGGCACGTGTCACGCCTGGCGCGACCGGGACGCCAGGAATGGGAGGAGTTGCGGGCACTTGCACAAGCGCCACGTCACCGTGACGAGCATCGATCCCCGCTTGCCGCAATCCCTGTCGCACTTGCTCGCGAATCTGGTCGCGCAACACGTCTCGTTCGGATTGTGGTCGCATCATCGTTACCGGCATAGCGGTCATGTCGATCCCCCCCTCTGCTTATCGTTAGGGTGCGTACGCGCCCATCTGTATTACGAACCAGAAGCGCCCGAAGATTCGCGCGAGACTACAGGCCATCTCATAAATGGTCGGCGGCGCGCCGGCGCGCAGCGCCGGCCAGAAACCGGCGCCCATTTATGAGTTGGCTTCTAGTTTGGCCGGCGCGCCGACTCGCCTTCGCCCAGCGCCGCACGCTCGGCGGGGCGATCGTTCATCAGCTTCACCACGAAGCGCTGCCCTTCGGCGACGCGTTCAATCTCGACCGCCATGGTGTCGATCGCCTGCTCGATCCGTAATAGGCGTTCGTCCATGCCCGCCGACACCATTCGTCCCGATGCCTCCAGTTCCTTGCGTCGGGTCCACGCACGGACGAGTGGAATTCCGATTCCAAGAATGATCGTGGTGATGAAGAATCCGCCAATTGCGACGATATCTTCGGTCATGGGTCGATCCGGGTGATGGTGGCGGTCGGCGAGTGGTTCACGTTAGGCACCGCTGCGCTCACCTTGTCGTTCGCTGCGCGCCGGGAGGGGCGCGGCGTCGGATCGCTCAGAGAGTAGGCGTGTGGTAAAGCGTTGGCCTTCGGAGATGCGTTCGACTTCGACGGCAATCGAGTCGATCGCTTGCTCCATGCGGTCGAGGCGCGCGGCAATTTCTTGCACCTGACCGCTCCCCACCGAGCCACCCCGCATGCGCTCTTTATATCGCAGTACGCTCATGAAGATCACCGCGACGGTGGCAAAGAATGACACGGGAACGAGCACTTCGGGTCCCATCATACGACTCCATTGGGTGGCAGTGTAATCGGTAGTATGAATCGTATCGTCGTACCGCTTCCGCCGCCCTCGCCGACAACGCTTTCGGCGCCCACTTCGCCGCCGTGCGCGAGAATTGTCTGTCTGACGATGGCGAGCCCGAGCCCCGTTCCACCAGACTTGGTCGTGACGTAGGGCTCCCAAATGTGGGGGAGGCGTGCAGGCGCGATACCAGAGCCGCTGTCGCGCACGGAGATGCTAACGGCTCGCGCCCCTCGTAGCACCGCTCCCCCGATGTGCAGCGTGATGTGCCCATGTCCACCGCATGCGTCGACGGCATTCAGGAGCACGTTGCTGAGCGCGCGTTGCAGGGCATCGTGGTGCCCCACAATCATTGGAAGCCCTTCCTCCGCCTCGAGGTCGAGCACAATGGTGGGCGGCACGATCGACCGGGCCGTGTAACGCGCGAGTTCGACCAAATCCACGTCAGACACCGGCCCTTCGGGCAGCCGCCCAAACTGTGCAAAGCTGCGGGCCATGGCGTCCAGGCGCTTCGTTTCTGTCTCAATCACTTCGACTGCATCGGCCAGTTGGGGGCTGCTATCGCGCTTTAGGCGCGCAACGGCGAATTGAATCGGTGTCAACGGGTTCTTGAGCTCGTGCGCGACGCGTTGGGCGCTCTCGCGAAACGCGCGCAACCGCTCCGCCTCAATCGCGCGCTCTCGCCCAGCGGCCAGCTCGCGCGCCATTCCCCGCATCCGCTCGCGCAGCACGCGAAACTCCGGCGCGCCGCGCAGTGGCGCTTCCGTCGGAAGTGCGTCGCCACGTTCGATGAGACCGGTCCAGCCCACGAGTTCGTCGAGAGGTCTGCTCATCTGCCGGCTGAGATGCCCCGCGACTCGTGAGGCAGCGATCCAGAGAATGGCCAAGGTGATCAGCGCCGAGACGACGAGAACGGGCACGAAGCGCGTCGTGAGAAATGCGAACCGATGGGCCTGCGTGATGGACTCTTCGAGCTCGACTTCGTGCGCACGCAGCGCCTGTCGCTGTCGCGCATTGAGTGGTGCCTCGCGCGCCGCACTCATCGCTCGCTGCCCCGATTCCGCAAGTCGCTCCCACGCGGCGCTCCCGCTCAACAACGGAAGTGCGCGCGACGCCATGACCCCCCAACCGACCGTCAGCGCGAGCGCGGGCGCGAGCGCGAAGATCGAGAGGATCATGAACAGCCGAGTGCGAAATCCGAGCGCTCTCACAGCGTTTTCACTGCGCGTTCACCTACGCCTCACAGGGAAATCGGGTTTCGATTGCAGTGTCATACGTGTGCCGTCATCACAGCAGGGCATCTCACAAATGGTCGACGTCCCCTTGCCGGCGCAGGGCGCCGGCGCTTGGGCGATCATTTGTGAGATGGCTTCGAGCATGACGTTGGACGCTAGAGGGTGGATGAGAGGGAAGGAAGGTCGCACATTGCGCGGATGAAGACTCATACCAAGTACCTCACGTTCAACACAAAGAAGCGGCAAGAGATCATCGACATCACCGAAGAGGTCGAGCAGTGCCGCCACGACGCGGGTATTCGCGAAGGCTTCGTCCTCGTGTCGGCGATGCACATCTCGGCGTCCGTCTTCGTCAATGACCATGAGCCAGGGCTGTGGCGCGACATTCTGGAATGGCTCGAGACACGAATCGCGCCGTGGAGTCCCGATGAATACCGCCACAACAGCGGGACAGGCGAGGACAACGCCGCCGCGCACCTTCGGTCTCTCACGGTCGGGCACGAGGTGATGATCCCGGTGACCGACGGTCGCCTCGACTTTGGGCCGTGGCAGCGTGTGTTCTATGGTGAGTGGGATGGCCAGCGCGCGAAGCGCGTCATCATCAAGGCGATGGGGGAGTAGGGCGGTCGTGTCCTGGAAGCCAGCGCAGAAATGGGCGCCAGCGCGCCGGCGCCCATTTCGGCGTCGGCCGATAACCATTGCCGCACGAATGCATTACATTTCTAGGGTCCGACGGCAGCGGTAGCGATTGGCAGTTTGGAAAGACCAAATGCTCCGGTTGGCTGCCCGAGGCGTGTGGTGCGACATCGGTGTCTCCGCGTCGTCGTGGGGAGTCGGTGAGCGCGCTACGCGTCACCCGTGGGACGACAAGACACTGCTTCGCTTGGGAGCCCATGCGCCCCATGCGGCTCCCAGAACCCGGAGCGTTCGCGCTCCCCCATTCGTCACCACGACATGACCGTACGTTCACCGCGGCACGCCCCAGCGCGTCCGCCCGTCGCCCCGATTCATCGCGGGCCACAAGCTGTTTCGCAGATCACCGCTCAGTACTCCGCCGCCATTCAGCACGCGCCTAACGCGGCACTCCTCATCGACTTCGACAACGTCACGATGGGGATTCGCTCCGACCTCGCGGTCGAACTCCGCAACCTGCTCTCTTCTGACATCATCAAGGGAAAAGTCGCGGTCCAACGCGCGTACGCCGACTGGCGTCGCTATCCGCAATACATCGTCCCACTCGCCGAGTCTTCGATCGATATGATCATGGCGCCGGCGTACGGGTCGTCCAAGAAGAACGCGACGGATATCCGGCTCGCGGTCGACGCGATTGAACTCGTCTTCACGCGTCCAGAGATCGGTACCTACATCCTGCTTTCGGGCGACTCCGACTTCGCGTCGCTCGTGACGAAGCTCAAAGAGTACGGCAAGTACGTGATCGGCGTCGGTATTCGCGAATCGTCGAGCGACCTGCTCGTCATGAATTGCGACGAGTACTACAGCTACAACGCGCTCGCTGGACTCGTGAAGCAGAGCGAAGAAGACGTGCAGAAGTGGGATCCGTGGGTCCTGGTGGGCGAGGCTATCGGTCGCATGAAGAAGAACGGCGACGTGATGCGCTCCGACCGTCTCAAGCAGGTCATGCAGGACATCGATGCGTCGTTCGACGAAAAGAACTACGGCTACTCGAAGTTCTCGAAGTTCGTAAGCGATGCGGCAGAGAAGGGACTGGTCACGATCACGAAGCTGGAGAACGGGCAGCTCGAGGTCGGGCCGGTCAATGGATCACCGGCAGCTGCAACGTCCGCCGAACCCGTGCGGCGTCCGGAGAGTGGCGCGGCCGAGGGCGAAGCGCCAGCGCGCGAAGAGCGGAGTGGCCGTCGCGGCCGACGTGGAGGACGCGGGCGTGGTCGCGATCGCGAAGACCGTGGCGAACGCGCGGAACGTCCGCTCGATGTTGGCAGCGCATCGCCAGCACGTAGCGACGACGCGGGCATCGCCGCAACACCCGAGGCGGTGGCTGAAGCCCCGTCGGCGCCTGACGTGACCGACGCACTGGTCGCAACGCCTGCGCCACGGGAACACGCGCCGCGTCATCACGAGCGAGGCGATCGTACGCATCCCCGTACAGACTCCCGCACTGACTCCCGCAGTGAATCGCGCACCGAATCGCGCGACGACATTGGCCGCAGCGGAGAACGCCTAACGAGACAGGAGGCGTTTGATCTCGTGAAGCGTGCCACCGCGTCGGTCGTCACGGGTGATGATGCCGCGCCGGCGCAAATCGTCCGCGCCAAGGCCTTCGAGCTCCTTGGGCGCGACAGCGAGAGCCTGAGCGAGCGTAACTTCGAGCGCATTCTCCGCGATTCGCACGATCAGGAAGTCATTGATTTACGCCGTCGCGGTAACGACTTCGAAGTCGCGCTTCCTGCCTCGGTAGCTCCGGTCTCCGAGCAACTCAATCGTGCAGCGGCCGCTCACTCCGCCGCTGTCGCTGCTGCCACGCCACCCGCTCCTGTTGCGCCACGGGGAATGGGACCACGCGGAGTCCCGGTACGCGGAGGCCGGCCCACCGGACGAGGAGCTGCACTTCCGCCGCCGGAGCTCTTCCTCGTTGGCGTTGTCGATGACGTCGCGCCCGCTGCAGCCTCCGCGGTTGCAGTGACGGAAACTGCTGACGTTGCACCGGTTGCTGCGGCAGAGGGCCAGCCAAAGGAGAAGGCGCGTGGTTCGCGCGGTCGCGGAAAGGCCGCTGCCAAATCCTCGGATGCATCGGCAGGAGGTGACGAGAGCGCTCCTCGTCGCACTGCGGCCAAAGGTGCAAAGCCTGCGACGACAAAAGAAGGAAAGCCAAAGGCGCGGGGTGGACGCGGTGGCGGTGGTGCCCGCGCCAAGAAACCCGCCGCAACATGATTCGCCGAAACGCCGCGCTCCCCGCGCGGCGTTCTCGTCTTGGTACGCCGTTGCCCGCCTCCTTCTACGACCGGGCCACGGAACTCGTCGCGCGTGACTTACTCGGCGCCGTTCTGGTGTGCGATTCCGACGAAGGAACGGCAGCAGGACGCATCGTTGAAGTCGAGGCGTACCTCGGCCCGCACGATCCCTCGTGTCACGCGGCCGCAGGGCTCACCGCGCGCACCACGCACCTTCACGGCCCGCCTGGGCGCGCGTACGTCTATCGCATCTATGGAATGCACTGGTGCCTCAACGCCGTCACGCGCGAAGTCGGGTACGGAAGCGCGGTGCTCATTCGAGCACTAGAGCCGCTGGAGGGCGTGACGCTGATGCGCCGACGCCGTCCGAAGGCGCGTGTCGATCGCGACCTCGCCAACGGGCCAGGAAAATTGTGTGAAGCGTTAGGCATCGACCGAGCGTATGACGGAGCTCCGCTGGATCGGGGTCCGCTCCGGATTGTTGCCGGAGACGAAGTTCCGTTGGGCGAGGTGAGTGTCTCGCCGCGCATTGGCATCACGAAGGCCGCGGGGTGGCCCCTGCGCTACTTCGTGCAAGGAAGCGAGTTCGTCTCTCGCACCCCGACGGCATTTCCGGTGGTGAGCGTCGCGCAAGCGGCCAAGGCCATCGCGCGACTCCCGAAGCGTTAGGCAACGCGCCCGAGTGGTGCGCCTTTCACGATGTCACGACGCGAACGGCGTCCGTGCGGCGCGATTCGTACGGCGCAAATGAAACGGGGAGCAGCACCGGCTGGCGCTACTCCCCCTCCGTGAGACTCTCACGAGCGAGAGCGAACTCTCGGCCCGTCAGTATCCGCTAATTGCGCCAACGAGGTTGTAGCGCACACCAGCTTCGATCAGGAACGTGTTCGACGCGCCGTTGAGCAGGAAGTTGTTGCGGGTCGGCATCGTCACCCCCTGCGCGAAGATTGCTGCGCGTTGCACCTGCATCTGCGCTCCCACGGTGAAAGCGACCGATGCGCGGCTGCTTTGCTCGTTCACGCTCTTGAGGATTGCCGATTGTGATGCGGCGCTGAGATAGGTTCCCTCAGGATTCGCGTTCTGAATGACGTTGAGCGCGTAGCCGACGCCGGCATACGGGCGCACCGATCCGAATGCCTTCGGGATGAAGAACATGCTCGCCTGATATCGACGCATGTCTTTGATCGAGACAGGACGAACCGACCCAGCGACCGACGGGTCGAAGACGCCAGACGTGTTGTCGAAGAACGACTGCTCCACCGACAAGTTGAGCGCGATGCTGGTGCGAGTGATGAGCCACTCGGCGCCAAACGTCGGCGCGCTGATCTTCGTGCTGCCGTTCTCGCCGGCGGTGAACATCGTGGACCCTCCCTTCAATCCCCAATACCACGAGTCGTTGAAGTCAGTCCGCGACGTTTTCGCGCTCTGTGCGCTGCTGACGACGGGAAGAAGGGCGGCGACGAACGCCAGACCGAACGTGCGAACCATGCGCATACGCAGTGCCTCGGGAAACGCGCGGAGTTGAAGGACGGCGCCACCTTGCCTAACGGCAACAGGCGGCGCATCGAACAGCAATTGTGGCGTGCTGGCATACGACTCTTCGCCAGCGCGGATGCGCTCCATCGTTAGGCGAAGGCGAGAATTGCAACGCGTATCCCTAACGACGTCGGACGACGCGCACCGTGTCTTGCGATGCGAGCCACCCGCAGACTCATGTCAGGGACGAGGACGACCATACGCTCGTCACGGTTCCCCCGCCCGCTGCGCCCTCTATGGACGCGTTGCGGGGCGCGGGGATACCCGGGCCGCTATTCAGAGTGCGGAGCGTATCGCAGGGGGCACGGCGATGGTGCGCCGTGTCACATCAGGCGCAACTCAGATGATGCCGAGCTTTGCGCCAACTTTCTTGAAGACCCGAATTGCGAGATCGATATCGTCTCGCGAGTGAGCAGCCGAAATCTGGCAGCGCACGCGCGCCGTTCCTCGCGGAACAACGGGGAACCCGAAACCCGTGACGAAGACTCCTTCCTGGAGCATCAGGTCGCTCATCTCGATCGCCTTCGCCGTGTCACCAATGATGATTGGCACGATTGGCGTCTCGCCGGCGAGCGGTTTGAAGCCCGCCTCGATGATCTGCTCGCGAAAATAGCGTGTGTTGTCACGCAAACGCTCCACGCGCTCGGGCTGCGCTTCGATGACACGAATTGCCTGCAACGCACTCGCCGAGACTGTCGGCGGAAGCGCGTTGGAGAAGAGCTGAGGGCGTGAACGCTGCGTAAGCATATCGCACAACGCCGCCGACCCTGCCACGAAGCCGCCCGCGGCTCCTCCGATCGCCTTGCCTAACGTCGACGTGATCACATCGACTTCGCCGAGCACGCCATGATACTCGGCAGTGCCGCGCCCGTATGTTCCCAACACGCCCGTAGCATGTGAGTCGTCCATGATGACGATTGCATCGTGGTCGCGGGCGATCTGCAGGATTTCCGGGAGCTTCGCGATACTTCCTTCCATCGAGAAGACGCCATCGGTCCAGATGAGTCGGCGTTTCGCGACTTTGTTCGCCTCGAGCTTGGCGACCAGATCGTCGAGATCCGAATGTTTGTAAACTGCGGTCGTGCACTTCGTGATCGCTTTCGCGAGCCGGATTGAATCGATGATCGAGGCGTGATTCAATTCGTCGGAGAGGACGAAGTCTCCTTCTTCGACCACTGTCGCCGTCAATCCTTCGTTAGCGTTCCACGCCGAAACGAAGCTCATCGAGGCTTCGGTCCCGACAAAACGCGCGAGCGCGGCTTCCAGCTCACGGTGGATCGTGAAGGTGCCACAGATGAAGCGCACACTTCCTGTACCGGCGCCGTACTTCCGCAGTCCCTCGATTCCCGCCGCGATGACGCTCGGTTCGTCGCACAACCCCAGATAGTTGTTTGACGACAGGATGAGAATCTTTCCGCGCCCCTCCATCTCCACCCATGCCGACTGCGGCGAATCGAGGTAGTTGAGCCGCTTGTAGACTTTCTCTTCCTTCAACCGATCGAGACGAGACTGAAGATCGGCGGTGAAGGCAGCGTTAGGCATTGTCGACTTGGTGTTGAGGAGTGTGAGATGTGGGCGTTAGGCAGTGAGTGTATTCGATCAGCTCACTTCGAATACGACTTTTCCTGCGTCGCCGCTCTTGATGGCGTGAATCGCTTCGTCGAATGACTCGAGCGGGAAACGATGCGTGATCACCGGCGTTGGATCGAATTTGCCGCTGCGCAGAAACTGCGACATCTGGATCCAGGTGTCATACATCCGGCGCCCAATGACGCCGTAGACGGTAATCCCCTTGAAAATGATCTCGGTGGCGAAGTCGACTTCCATCGCCTTTGCTGGGATGCCGAGCATTTGTACACGTCCACCGACTCGCACCTCCTTGAACGCCTGGTGCACAGCGGCGGGGACGCCACTCATCTCCAGCACGACATCGACGCCAAGTCCCTCTGTCGCGCGCTTTATGGTGGCGCCGACTTCCGATGGATGTACGACGTCGTGTGCGCCCATCTGTTTGGCGAGCGCGAGTCGGCGTGGGTTCACATCGGACGCGATCACGCGCGAAGCACCGGCGGCCGCGCAGATGCCGACTGCGAAGATTCCGATCGGGCCACAGCCGGTTACCAACACCGTTGACCCTGGAATGTCAGTGCCGTGCAGCGCGGTGTGAAACGCGTTCCCCATCGGATCGTGGATGCCACCAATCTCATACGGGATGTTCGCGTCGAGATGCCAAACATTGGTTGCGGGCATCGCGATGTATTCCGCGAAGCAACCGTCGCGATCGACACCGATGATCTTGGTGTTCGGACAGACGTGCGCGTTTCCAGTGCGACACAAATGACAGCGACCGCAGACGATATGACCTTCAGCCGTCACGCGATCGCCAACCGCGACGTCTTGAACGAGTGATCCAACTTGTACCACGTCGCCAGCAAACTCATGACCGACGGTGAAGGGAGGACGGCATCGATTACTCGCCCAATCATCCCACTCATAGATGTGAACATCCGTACCGCACACGCCGGCGCGACGCACTTGAATGAGAACTTCGTTATCGCGAATCGTGGGCTTAGGAACGTCGCGAAGTTCGAAGCCTGGGCCTGCCGTAGCCTTCACAAGAGCTTTCATTCGATGAACAGAGCGCGTTGCGCGGAGAAGGTGTGGGGGGAAGACTGACGTGGAATGTCGCGGGCGGAGCGTGAACCAGGTGGAGCGGCAGAGACATCGATACGACGGAGTTCGCCGATGAGTGGCGAATCGCACCGAGGCGCTGCGGAATCAATCGTCAGCGCCGAGGGCGGGCAAGCGTGAAGCTCCCCTCAATCGCTCGACGATGGGAATGTCGAACTCGTTGAACGAGCAAATCGTGCGAAGCGAGCATGGGCGTGAAGCTCGAGAGAATCTCGCTCCCCCCTGCAGCGTGACCGCAGTAACTCCCCAGTGCGATCTCGTGAAAATGCACAGTACTCGGACCCGTTAGGCGGTTCATGATCGCGATCTCGACGGGCTCACCGCGCCGAAGCGTGAGCAGTCGCGAAATGGTAACCACGCGATCGTCGCGACTCGCCGCGAGCGTCCTCGTCATCCACCTCCACTCAGAGTTTCTCCCGGTGCAGCGCATCACCTCCACCCTCCCAATGCTAGACGAGTGACGAGATCTGTCCTCCATCTACTTGAATCGCCGCACCGGTGACGAACGAAGCGCGCTCGCTCGCGAGGAACGTCACCATCGCAGCGAATTCTCTTGGATCACCTGATCGTCCGATCGGAATTCCGGCCTGACGAATCGCGAGCACGTCCTCGATGCTTTTTCCTTCGCGCCTCGCGCGCGTGTTCGCGAGTTCGATCGCGCGCGCGGTGTCGAAGTGTCCCGGGAGAACGGTGTTCACAAGGACATTGTCCTTCGAGACTTCGTTCGCGAGAGTTTTGGCGAAGCCGAGTAGTCCTGCGCGTGCCGTGTTCGAGAGAATGAGTCCTTGAATGGGCATCTTCGCTGCCATCGAGGTGAGGAACAGAACGCGTCCCCACTTCCGAGCTCGCATCGACGGCACGCATGCGTGAGCGAGCCGAATCGACGCCATGAGATTGAGATTGATGGCGGCGAGATACTGTTCGTCGCTTGTCGAGTCGAAGAGAGTCGACGGCGGCCCTCCCGCGTTTGCGACGAGAATGTCGATTGGTCCAAGCGCATCGGCCGCTTCGCGTGCGACGCGTGCGACTTCGTCCGCGCGTGAGAGATCGGCGCCGATGGCGAGCACGCGATGACCAGTGCTGGTCGCAATCTCTGCCGCGAGTCGTTCGAGTTCGTCTTTGCGTCGCGCGACGATGGCGACTGACGCGCCTTCTTGGCTGAGCTCGCGCGCAATGGCGAGTCCAAGTCCTGATGATGCTCCCGTAACGAGAGCGACTTTGCCAGAGAGTCCGAGGTCCATAGAGTCTCGAGAGTCGTGTTGGAGAGAGAGAATCGAGCGAGCAGCGTGAGGCGAGGCGTGTTGGAGTCCGCTGTTCGCGCACCGTATCGAAACTATGTGGGAAGCGCGTCGGCGCGAGTCGGAAGCGGCTGGGCGCGACGAGAAAACGGCTGCGCGCGACGAGAAAGCGCCGGGGCGCGGTGAAGAAGCGCTGGGGCGCGGTGAAGAAGCGCCGACAATCGCTCGTTAGGCAGGCGGCGTTGGAGAGGATGATTCGCGCATCGAGTCGCGACACCATTGCGCGCACAATTGCACGCTCATATATTCGCCGTTGGCACCTATTCGTGTGCGCGCGAGGACACTGCGTGGTTCGATCACAAGTTGAGTTCCTCACAATCGCAACGCCCGCTCGTGCTTCGATGATCGTCGGCGCGCAAAGTTCGCAGCCGCATCATCGAGGGGATTCGGTCTCCCCCATCGCGTTACCTCTCCAGAGAGAGATTCACGTCGATCTCGCGCGCCACAAAAACTCCAACTCCAACGTGCGCCTCGTTCGCGCATTGCGTTCACAACGTCACAGTTCATTGCGACGTGGCATTGATTTTGTCTTTACGATTGCACATCACTCGTTATAGATTGCGCGCAAGTTGAAACGCACGTGTTTGTCAAGTCGTCATGTAGTCGCATCGCAACGCACTCTTCAACGCACGCGCGATGCACGCTGCACTCAACAAGACCTTCTGAAGTTCTCGACATAGCGCCGTCGTCAGGCGCGAACGACCAGCTGATTGCGATTGCGATCAGTTGCTGCCGACCGATCCACCGGGGGATCGGACCGGTGATGAATCCACAGACCAGGAGATACTCTCATGGCTGCAAAGAAGAAGACCGCCAAGAAGGCCGCGAAGAAGACGGCGAAGAAGGCCGCCAAGAAGACCAAGAAGCGCTAGTTTCGCGGTCCTGATTTAAACAAAGAAGCCGGCGCTCTGCGCCGGCTTCTCTGTTTCCTGCTCTCTCTGTTTTGATCAATCGCGCGTTAGGCCGCCTTCGCGCCAATCATTCTTACTTCGGGTTCCTGGCTCAGTCCCCACACATATGCAGAGACTCGCGGCGCCTCTTCCGCGCGTGATCCGCGCGAAATGACTATGCCGATCGGCTCTTCCTCTGCCGCGGTCTGACGACGTTCGGTCATTCTCCCACTCCTCGATGCTGTAAGCACAGTCGTCCGTAATACGACAACGCTGTGCATTCGGATTCTGTCAGCAGGAGTCGCACTGCTCGTCAGCGTTTGCTTCACCCACTCGGCGCCGCATCCGGCGAGAACGGTTCGCCGAATACGGTCGCCGTCATGCATTCGCTCAAGCGACTCCCGTACGCGCGCGACAAGAGCAGCGCACATGCCATCAGTGCGCCGAGTGCAAGCGATTAAATGAGAGAGAGTTGCGCGTTAGGCCCTGGCACGCGGCGAGCAAAGCGTCGCAGAATGACACGTTCCAAAAAGACACGACGTGGCAAGGCGTGTCGCCAGCCTCGTGCGTGCTACGCGACGTTCTTTCGCGCGAGGAACGTGCGAGATGACCCTTCGTCGCGAACAATCGAGATGTCCCAGCCTGAATAGCGTGCACGCAGCTCCTCGACTTCAACGGCCGCGTGACCGGCGGCGAGCGTCTGCACGAGATGCACTCCGCCATCCAACGTCGCGCTCTTGAGGATCTCGATGACGCGATCGCGTTCGATTGCGGAAAGGCGCTCGAACGCTGCGGGACTGCAGACCACCGCATGCAGTGGCGTCTCGGGATACCACGCGTCGAGCGCGCTCACGCATCCGTTCACGCGCGACGTCAGTCCGACTTCGCCCGCGGCGGCGATGACTTTCTCGACCGCATCGGGATCTTCCTCGACCGCTGTGACCTGACAACCATTGGCCGCCAGGTACAACACCGTTCCTTCTCGCTGCGCGCCAGCGACGAGCACGTGCGCATCAGCCGGGATCTCGCGTACGAGCGGTGCGTCTGCGCTGATCCCCCAACGCTCCGGACGACGATACTCGGCAATCTTCTTGAGTCGGCGGCGACGCCACGTGGCGTACGTCGGAATGCGAAGGCGTCCGGCGATGATGCGATCGACTTCGGCCCAGATCAGCAGTTCGTCGAATGCGGTCTGTTCTGCCTCACGCAAATTCGCGACTGCTTCATCGCCGATGCGAAGAATGGCCGAGCGTGGGATCGAGTCCTTGTAATTCTCGATCTCTTGCTCGACGTACAGCTCATACTCGTGCTTGAGTGATCGCTGCTGAAGCTGTGGCGCCATTCCTCTTGCCTGTTAGGCTGCCCCAAACCTAGAAGTTCTCGTAAGGCGCGCAAGTGCTTATGTCTTCGCTGCGTTAGATTCTCGCGCGTGCCTGACGAGTGCTGTGCATTCCTCTGTGCATAACGCGGTGCATTACGCGGTGCATTACGCGGTGCATAACGATCACTTCTTCGTGATGACTACCATGCATGCTGTAGCTGACGGAGTCGCGTACGACGATCTCGTACACCTGGGGCGCCCCGAGGCCATTGCTGTTTTCCTCGTTGAGTCGAGCGATGGCCTAACGCTTGTCGACCCCGGGCCGGCGTCGTGTGAGGAACGACTGCGTCAGGCCGTCTCCAGCATCGGCGCGAAGATGGAAGACGTGAGCAACGTACTCCTCACACACATACACCTCGATCACGCCGGAATCACCGGTGCGCTCGCGCGCGCTAACCCCAAACTGCGTGTGCATGTCCACGAGCGGGGCGCCAAGCATCTCATCGATCCTTCGCGTCTGCTCGAGAGCGCACGCCGCATTTATCGCGATGAAATGGACTCCAAATGGGGCGAGTTTCTGCCGGTCGCGCGCGATCAACTGGTCGTGCTCGAGGGAGGAGAGCGTCTCACTATCGGCGATCGAAAACTTCGCGTCGCCTACACACCAGGACACGCGTGGCACCACGTCTGCTATCTCGACGAGTCGACGGGAATGGCCTTCGTCGGAGATGTCGCTGGTGAAGCGTCGCAGCACGGCACACCGGCTCTTCCTGCATCTCCGCCACCGGACATCGATCTCGAGAGCTGGCGACCGAGTCTCGACGCAATTGCCGCGTGGGGGCCAGAGGCGCTCCTCGTCACGCACTATGGACCGGTGCGTCACGTCGTTGCTCATCTCGATTCGCTGTGGGAGCGCATCATCGCCTGGAGTCTCGCCGTGCGCACCGCGTTAGGGGGCGAAGGGACCGACGACGAACACGCTGACGCCTTCGTGCAGGCTGAGATGGCACGTCTCGCATCGACCCTTACCGCGGAGCAGATCTCGTACGTCGATCAGGACTCGATTCGTTCGTCGTGGTTCGGCCTCGCGCGGTACTGGCGGAAAAAGTCAGAGTCCTCCGCGAGCTGACGGACTTCGCGTGTGACCAACTCGGTCGAGACGGCCTAACGCGGAGCACATAACCAGGCATGCCCGAGCTCCCGGAAGTCGAATACGCCGCGGCCATCGCGCGCCAGGCGTTGGTGGGTCGAACGATCGTTCGCGCACGCGCCCTTCATGCAGCGCAGCGCAAGCGCTTCGACGACAAAGACTCGGCGACGCTGGCTGGTGAGCGCGTCGTTGGAGTGCGGCGACGTGGCAAGCATCAGCTCATCGATCTGGAAAGCGGGCGCGTGATACACGTTCACTTTCGGATGAACGGCGACTGGGTCGTGGTGCTGCCCGGCGCATCAGTTCCCAATTACGCCCGCGCCGTCTTTGAATTGGACGACGGAAGCTCCGTGGTGCTCGATGACTCGCGAGCGCTCTCGACGCTCTCCCTGCACGCTCCGGCGAGCGACCCACTTCCATCGTTAGGTCCCGAGGCCACGTCCCCGGAATTTTCCGCAGCGTGGCTTCAAAACATCTTCGCGTCGCGGCGCACCCCGATCAAAGTCGCGCTGCTCGACCAGCGTATCGTGGCCGGCATTGGAAACATCTATGCGGCCGAGGCACTCTGGTTTGCCCGCATCGACCCTCGAAGGCCCGTGAACAGGCTCCGTCCGATGCAGCTGACGGCAATCGTGAAAGGCGTCCGAAGTGCGATGGCCAAGGCAATCAGGCGGCAGCAGCGATACTACGGGTCAGGGCAGAATGATGGCGCGCGAGACTCGCAGCGATTCAACGTGTACGATCGCGAGGGTGCGCCGTGCCGACGTTGCGGCGCACCCATCAGACGTATCACGCAAGCAGGGCGAAGCACCTATTGCTGTAGATCGTGCCAACGATGAAGCCCTGGCGGCGCATGCCGACGTAAGAGGTCTGGTGGGAGCGCTGCTGGTGCTGCGCTCTTTTCGTTTGTAGGATCTCTTGCGCCATGGAATCCGGACTACCCCCACGCTTCTCGCCAATCGGAGTGCCGCATGAAAAATGACGGAGTGACTCGGCGCGATTTTCTCAACGGTGCGAGCGTCGCCATCGGCGCATCTGTACTCGCGCCGTGGGCGGAGCTGTTGGCTGCGGGTTGGGATCCTGGATCGGACTACTATCCGCCGGCCAAGACCGGATTGCGTGGGACCCACGATGGTGCCTGGGAGACGATGCACGACCGCGTGAAGGGAACGACGTGGCCCGTCGGGCGCCCCGAAGAAGAATACGATCTGATTATCGTCGGCGGCGGGATCAGTGGGTTGGCGTCAGCGCATCTCTACCGAAAGTCGGTGCCTAACGCTCGTATCCTCATCCTCGACAACCACGATGACTTTGGCGGGCACGCCAAGCGCAACGAGTTTTCGATCAACGGCACGACGCGCATCGGGTACGGCGGCACGGAGTCGATTGACACGCCCTCTTCATACACCAAAGTCGCAAAGCAGACGCTCGTCGATATCGGCATCAACACCGCCAAGTTCTACGAAGCGTTCGACCAGACGCTGTACTCAAAGCTCAAGCTTTCGCGGTCGATCGTCTTCGACAAGGACAACTTTGGTCAACGGAAATTTGTCCCCGGATACGGGAAGATTCCGTGGGCCGAGTTCGCGGCGAACGCGCCGTTGAACGATCGTGCGCGCGCCGACTTCATTCGCGTGCAGACAGAAACGCGCGACTACCTCCCCGGCCTTTCGCGCGACGAGAAATACAAGAAGCTGCGCAAGGTTTCGTACGAAGCGTGGCTGCGCGACTACTGCAAGGTCGATCCGCAACTTCTCGAGCTGTATCGCAAGTGGGGAATCAGCTTTTGGTGTGTAGGCATCGATGAGATTCCCGCCACCTCCATTCACGACTACGATGGAGGGATGCCGGGACTCGACCACACGCTCACGCGCTACGGTTATCGCGGCGATGAGCCGTACATCTTTCACTTTCCCGACGGCAATGCGTCGGTTGCGCGACTCCTCGTGCGCTCGCTGATTCCGGCGGCAATGCCTGGTCACACGATGGAAGATGTCGTCACCACGCGTGCCGACTACTCACAGCTCGACAAGAAAGGGCAGCAAGTTCGCATTCGACTCAACAGCACCGCCGTCAACGTCGTGCACGCAACCGGCGGAAAGCAGGTCGATGTTACCTACGTCAACGCGGCAACTGCGCACACGGTGCGTGCCAAGAAAGTCATTCTCGCCTGCTATAACATGGCGATTCCGTATCTGGTCTCGGAGTTGCCCGCTGCTCAGAAGAAAGCGTTGAGCTACGGCGTCAAGGTCCCGCTGACGTACACGAAGGTTCTCGTTCCCAACTGGCGCCCGTTCGCACAGTTGGGGACCGACTTCGTCTACTATACGAAGGATTTCTTCAAGCAGGTTGAGCTCGACTACCCGGTGTCGTTAGGCAAGTACAAACGCTCGCAAACGCCCGACGAGCCAATGGTGCTGCACATGTGTTATGTGCACCACGATGGAAAGACCAAGGGGCCGGAGCAATGGCGAGAGGGACGGCGCCAGCTCATGAACACAACGTTTGCGACGTTCGAGCAGCACGTGCGCGACCAACTCGACGCAGCCTTACGCGGAGGTGGGTTTGATGCACAGCGCGATATCAAGGCCATCACCGTGAATCGATGGCCACACGGGTACGCCTACTCGCCGGCGCTTCTTTGGGAACCCGAGTACAAGTCGGACGCAGAGAAACCGTGGGTCATCGGACGCAAACCCTTCGGACGCATCGCCATCGCCAACTCCGACGCGGGGGCCAGGGCCGACACCAACTCGGCTATCACCCAAGCCGCCCGCGCCGTCCACGATCTGTTGAGCGCCTAACGCTCAACAGATCGCTCACCACGCGATACCGGTGTCCTCGCCATGATTGGATGCCGCGCCCCAGAAGGTGTGGTGCTTCCGATCGAGCCAGATTGCGGTGATGGGGCCCGACGTTAGGCGCTCGATCTCGAGCGTGTATCCCATCCGTCGTAATTCGTTGCGCGTCCAGTCGGGCGTCGACTCCGCGATGAGGATGCGACCGGGGCGCGCCTCATGCGCACCGAAGGTCGAACGCATCTGATACGAATTGATGTTCGGCGCTTCGACCGCTTCCTGCGGCGTCATCCCCCACTCGACAGTGTTGAGGAGGAACTGCAGGAGGTTCTGGTCCTGCGAGTCGCCGCCCTGAACCGAGAAGGCCATCATCGGCTCGCCGTCCTTGAGTGCGAGTGACGGCGTCAGCGTCACGCGCGGGCGCTTGCCAGGTGCAACGACGTTGAATGGACCGTCGCCAGGGTGTGTGACAAAGCTCTGGGCGCGCTGGCTCAATCCAACACCGCTGTGGCCGGCGATGACCGCTGGGACCCAGCCACCGCTCGGCGTGACGCTGATGACCCAGCCGGACGTGTCGGCTGCTTGAATCGATGTGGTACCGGCGTAGAATGCCTCGTCGAAGGTCATGGGTGGCTCGTCGTCACCCGACGAACTCACGCGGTCCTGCTGCCCGCTTTTAGGCATGTCGGCGGGCGCTCCCGTTGTGCTCCACTTGGCGAGTAGGGCCGTGAACGGATTGGTGCCACCCTGGAAGGGGTACGGATCGCCCGGCTTGATTGCCGGATCGTTGTGATCCCAGTTGATCGCTGCATAACGAGTCTTCGCGTATTCCTTCGAGAGCAGTCCTTTCATCGGTGACTGTGGATCGAAGGCGGGATCGCCGTAGTAGAAATCGCGATCGGCGAAGGCGAGTGACATCGCCTGATAGATCGTGTGCATGTAGCGCGAGCTGTTGTAGCCCATCGCCTTGAGATCGGCATTCTCCAGGATGTTGAGCGACTGCAGGAGCGCTGGCCCCTGCGTCCATTGCTGCAGCTTGTAGACCTCGACCCCTTTGTAATTCGTCGAGAGCGGCTCTTCGATCTTCACTTTCCAGTTCGCGAGATCCTCCTTCGTGAAGAGTCCTCCCTCTTCGCGAGTGCCGCGAACGATTTCTTCGGCGATGTCACCTTTGTAGAAGCGGTCGTACGCAGCGTAGATCGCGGCCTTGCGATTCTTTCCTTGCTTGAGCGCCAAGCGCTCGGCTTCGACCAATTTGCGCAATGTCGCGGCGAGATCTTTCTGGACAAAGATCTCACCTGCCGCCGGCGCCTCGCGCGATTCGCCGAGGTGGGGGAGCATGACTTCGCGCGAGTACTTCCATTGTTTGATGCGTGATTTGTTGGACTCGATCGAGTTGGCCGTTTGTGCTTCAATGGCATAGCCATCCGCAAGTTGAATTGCGGGCGCGAGTACGTCGGCGAGCGACATCGTCCCGTATTCCGCGAGCATTGTCATCAGTCCACCGGGTGTCCCCGGTGTGACGGCCGCGAGTGGTCCGAACTCCGGGGGATTGTTCATCCCCTTGGAGCGGAAGAACTCGGGAGTGTATCCCGTGGGCGCCACGCCTAACGCGTTGATGCCGATGACTTTTTTCGTCTTGGGGTTGTAGATGAGCGCTTGCGTCTCACCCCCCCAACTCAAGACGTCCCACATCGTCGTGACTGACGCGAGCATGGCGCAGGCGGCGTCGATGGCGTTGCCGCCGCGCTGGAAGATCATCGCGCCTGCGGTCGCGGCGAGCGGCTTACCCGTGACGGCGACCCAGTGTCGTCCGTGCAGCGGTGGCTTCTGCGTTTTTTGCGCGGCGGCCGGCGTGGCGAACGCGGAGAGTGTAGTCGTGGCGACGAGTGCGAACGTCGCGCGGCGGAAGAGCGAGGCGAAGTGCATCGGCGAATGGGCTGTAGAAGGGGTCCAAGCTGCGATGCGGTGTCGTCGAGGGCAAGCGTGGCGCGCCCCGGTCGTATCGGGTCAGTCGGCTGCTTCGAGAATCGCCCCTTTCAGGTAGCCACTCTCGGGAACGGTGAGGAGCTCTGGGTGATCGATGGGCTGCCCGATGATCTGTCGCAACACGATGCGGCGACCTGAGTCGGTGGCGGCGCCGGCCAGCATCTCGAAGAAATGTCCGCGATCGACATGATGGCTGCAGCTCGCCGTTAGCATCACCCCGCCAGGCGCAAGGAGGCGCATGGCGCGGAGATTGATTTCGTGATAGCCGCGCAGCGCCGCGCCTAACGAGCCGCGGTTCTTGGCAAACGCGGGCGGGTCGACCACGATCGTGTCGAATCGTTCGCGGTTTCGCTCGAAGGCTCGCAGTGCCTCGAAGGCGTCGGCTTCCTGGAACGAGATGTTGGCGACGCCGTTGCGCGCCGCATTGTCGCGCGCACGTTCGAGCGCCTCGGCCGATGAGTCGATGGCGATGACCGATTCGGCGCGAGCCGCCAGGTGCAACGCGAACGAACCATGGTAGGCGAAGCAGTCGAGGGCCCGGCCGCGCGCCAGTGAGCCGATGAGCTGTCGGTTCTCGCGTTGGTCGAGGAAGGCTCCCGTCTTTTGTCCCGTCCACGGCGCGGCGAGGTATCGCACGCCGTGTTCATTCACTTCGATGTGGTGCGGGACGTCGCCGTGCAGGAGGATTGTCTCTCTCGTTAGGCCTTCGCGGGTCCGCACGGCGGGGTCGTTGCGCGCGAGGATGCCCTCGCACGCGGTGGCGTCACGTAACGCGTTGACGATGGGCTGGCGGAACGCTTCGAGTCCCGCGCTCAGGAGCTGGACGACGAGCCACCGGTCATATCGATCGCAGACAAGCGACGGGAGCGCATCGCCTTCGCCGTGGATGAGGCGACAGGCGTTGGTGTGGCGCAGGGTGTCGTGGCGTCTCTCGACGCAGCGCGAAATGGAGTCGTTCCACCACTGCTGGTCGAGCTTGGTGTCGGGAGTTCGCGAGACGAAGCGCAGCGAGATTTCGGAGGCTGGGCTCCAGAGTGCCGTTCCGATCGCACGTCCGCGGTTGTCCTGGACTGTGACTGCGCCGGCTTCGGCGGCGGGTTTCTCGATGACGTCGCTACGGAAGATCCATGGATGTCCGCGCGTCCAGCGAGCGGCGCCTTTGGCAGATACAACTGCGATGTTGTGCGGCATTCATATAAAGGTAGTGCGAGGTGCGCGGTGCGAAGTCTGTTCACGCGACGTAAGGCATTGAGGGGTTGCTTACGTGGCTGGCTCTTTGTACAATTCGCCCCCTTTCGCGTCCCGGCATTTATTGCTTGTGGTGTTGGAACGCGTGGGAAAAGCGATGATTTGTCGGCGAGAGTTTTCGCTGACGGCTGTTTGAAAAGTGAAGTTTGGGAAGATCGTGGGAAGTGAATCCTTACTATCGATCGGGGCGGCGGGCCTGGGGCTCGTTGTCAGGTCGATGGAGAGATTGCTTGATCACAAATAGAAGTAGCGCGTGCTCTGCTTGACGATGATCTGGGTCAAGCGAGCGAAAGCATGTGGGGGATGCCTGGGCACACAGAGGCGAGGAAGGCCGTGGTAAGCTGCGAGAAGCTCGGGGGAGTGGCACACACGCGGTGATCCCGAGATGGCCGAATGGGGCAACCCGGCGGGCAGTGATGTCCGTCATCACTTCTTTGGAAGTGAGGCAAACCTGGGGAACTGAAACATCTCAGTACCCAGAGGAAGAGAAATCAACCGAGATGCCCGGAGTAGCGGCGAGCGAAAGGGGCAGAGCCCAAACCAGCCTCCTTGCGGGGCTGGGGTTGTAGGACCCACGGACGGAGCCAGGTAACGAGCCGAAGTCCCCTGGAATCGGGCGTGAAGCTGGGGGGACCACCCTCCAAGGCTAAAGACTCCTGTGTGACCGATAGTGGACGAGTACCGTGAGGGACAGGTGAAAAGCACCCCTGGGCGGGGAGTGAAAGAGATCCTGAAACCACATGCTTACAAGCGGTAGGAGGCGGGCCGGGGGGCGACTCTCGGTGCTGCTGACTGCGTGCCTTTTGCATTATGATCCGGCGAGTTACGCCTCAGGAGCGAGGCTAAGCGGTTCAGCCGCGGAGCCAGAGCGAAAGCGAGTCCTGTAAGGAGGGCGACCTGAGTTCCTGGGGGTAGACCCGAAACCAGGGCGATCTACCCATGAGCAGGGTGAAGCTGAGGTAACACTTAGTGGAGGCCCGAACCGGTGTGGGTTGAAAACCGCTCGGATGACTTGTGGGTAGGGGTGAAAGGCCAATCAAGCCTGGAGATAGCTGGTTCTCCCCGAAATCTATTGAGGTAGAGCCTCGAGACTTATCGGCAGGGGGTAGAGCGACTGGATGGGCGCGGGCTGGCGAAGCTGGTACCAACCCCAACCAAACTCCGAATACCTGTCGGATGGACCTCGGGAGGCAGTCGCTGAGCGATAATGTCCAGCGGCGAGAGGGAAAGAACCCAGAGCCACAGCTAAGGTCCCGGAGTGGCCGCTGAGTATAGCGAAGGATGTGTTCCTGCCGTGACAACTGGGAGGTTGGCTTAGAAGCAGCCATTCCTTGAAAGAGTGCGTAATAGCTCACCAGTCCAGCGGGAATGCGCCGAGAATGGTCGGGATTAAGCGGCCCACCGAAGCTTGGCCTT
>JBGAKW010000007.1:0-307915 GCA_044224185.1 Gemmatimonadaceae bacterium
CGTGTAGAAGAGGCGGGGAAGCGTCATGATCAGGCCGCCTAACGCTCCAAAGATCGAGAGGAGCATGAGGAGGTTCAGGAACGTTCCTCCGCGTGCCCCGTAGGCGGCAGTGGCGACGGTTGTCGCGACTGCGCTGGGTGCGGCGCGCATGTCGGCCAGCGGCACGACGCGGAGGTACGCAAGGTTGACGATCAAATAGAGCACCGTGAGCGATCCGACGCCTAGCGCCATTCCCAACGGCAGATCGCGCCCCGGGCGGCGCACTTCTCCCGCGACGTGCGAAACGTCAATCCATCCGTCGTAAGTGAAAAGGACGGCGGCGACACCCAAGCCGACAAACTGGAAGAAACTCTTCACGGTCGATGAATCGCCGCTGCCTAACGAGTCTGCAGCCGGCGAGGTGGCTGCGCTGGTATGCGGAGCAGCGAGCATCAAGGCACCGCCGATGAGGGCGACGAGTCCGACCACCTTCAACGTCGTTACCACGACCTGCACACGTCCCCCCCACGTCACGCCCGCCAGATTCACCACGGCATACGCGACGATCGCGCTGACTCCCCAGCCAAGTGGCGACAGCGAGAGCGTCGCTCCGCCGACACGGTGCATGAATTCGCCGAATGCGACGGCAATCCCCGCGACCGATCCAGGGCCACTCACCCACAACTCCATCCAGACGAGCACGAAGCCGGAGAGTGGCCCGAACGCCTCACGCAACACGTGATACGAAGCGCCGGCGTGCGGAAGGAGGCGGCACAACTCCGCGAGCGTGAGCGCACCGCACAGCGTGATGATACCGCAGAGCGCCCAGATGAAGTGCACCTGCCAGGGATGCTGCGCGACGGCTGCGAGCTCACCAGGCGTAAAGAAGACGCCCGAGCCCAGCATGTTGCCTACGACAAGCGCGACGACCGCTGAAAGGCCGAGCTGGCGGCGGAGCGTGCGAGTATTGGTCACACGTCGCGTACTGCCCTAACGAGTGATTCCACCTGCGAGCGCACCACGCGATCGCTGGCTTCGCGCCCACTGCGCAGCGAGGTGCCGACAATGGCACCGTGTGCCAGCGGCATCAGCAACGGTGCGTTCTCTGGTGTGAGCCCCGATCCGATGAGTACGGGTAATGTTCCGGCGCGCGCGGCACGCAAGTCGTTAGGCGATGGACCGACCCCCGTCTCGCTCCCGCTGATGATGACCGCGTCAGCGCCGGCCGCCCGCGCCTCGCGTGCCGATTGCTCGAGCGACTTGGGACCGCCGATCGGCGTGCTGTATTTCACCTGTAGGTCGACATAAAGTTGCACGTCGTCGGCGCGAATGGAGCGGCGGTAGGCAAGCACGGCCGCCGGATCTGGTTCGAAAGGGCCGAACTTCGTCATGACACGATCGACGAAAAAGTCGATGCGGATGAATCGCGCTCCTGTGGCAGCAGCGATCGCAAGCGATGCACGCCAGTCGTCGAGCAGAACCTCGACACCAACTGGGACTCGAGCATGCGCGACCACCTCGCGGGTTACGCGCGTCATCGCCGCGTGCACTTCCGCACCGCCACAACGCGTGTGCGGCTGATCGAAATCGTTCTCGACCAGTACGCCGTCCACGCCCCCAGCTTCGAGGTTCGCCAAGTCCGCGAGCGCCGCGTCGACAAGTGCATCGATGTGAGTGAACGCGGGATACCCGGGCATCGGTGGCAACGCAATCATGCCAATGACAGGGCGAGGCTTCGGAAAGAGCGAGGTGAAGCGGCTCATACGAATCCTTGGTCGTTGGTGCACGCGATGGTCGCGCCGATGTGCCGAATCACGCGAGCGGCGCTTCTCGCTCCCGCTCGTAGCGCAGCGGCCACATCACGGTGGCGTGCGTAGTCCACCGCAAATGCTCCCTGAAAGGCATCACCGCACCCGGTCGTGTCGACTATCTCGTTAGGCGGCACGTACGCAGCGGGTTCGCGAACGATCTCGCCATCAACGATGGCGCAACTTCCGCCCGCGCCGAGTGTGACGACAACGATTGCTGCTCGCGGGAGCCCGAGTGATCGGAGATGCGCAACCATGGACTCATCGCCGCTCACAAACAACACATCGAATGCCTTGTTCAGTGCCGGTAGGCGTGCAAGCGATGCACTTGCGTCGCCAGCATCAAGCAGGTCGGCAACACGAAGTTTGCCCAGCGTGTGATCGGCGATGATCGCCGACGAGAGATGGACGAGCTGATCGAAGATGGGAACGGCGACGACATCAGCGCCCGCCAATAGCGCAAGCGCGCTATCTGACAGCGTAAAGGTCGCGAGAACTCCCGGATCGTAGCCACCCGGTGGAAAGGAGCGTTCCCCAGTTGGCGTGAGCAGAATCCGTTGTGTTGCTGTCGATCCCACTCGTCGTTGCAGCTGAGACGTATCGATCGGTGTTCCTGAGAGAAATGTCGACAGGCGATCGCCGGCCATGTCGTCACCGACGCAGCTCACGAGCGCGACCGACTCCGCCCCCTCCAGCGCTGCGCTGAGCGCGAAGTTGAGCGAGATGCCGCCGACGCATGTGATGTCGCGATCGACATAGCAATCGAGCGTGCACTCGCCCACGGCCACTACGCGCATGAGTCGCTAGTCACGAGCGTGCGAGTGAGGCGCACCGACATGCGATGATGGGCGATTTCGCCTCTGACGCTCGGCGTGCACGCAGAATGCGAGACGAATACGCGGTTGAGTTGCGTACAGACATTTGTGGGCGCAATCTCGCTCGTTCCCGATGGCGACGTAATGGTGGTCTGACGACGAGATAACCGATCCACGCGGCTCGTGCCTCATTGCGCCACGCGTACATTGGGAGGATTTCTGGGTCGCTCGACGGCGCCCAGGCTGTTCCCTTGGTCCCCCCCCCTCCCACCCCACGCCCCACGTCTCCCACCACCGTTCGCTGAACCGGATGTCGCGATGCGTCTCAACTCATTGTCCAAACACTTTCTTGTCACCCCTTCGGCGCGCGCGGCGTCAGTCTTCGTTGCGGCTGCGTTCTCGTTAGGCTCCCACTCCTACGGAGCGGCGCTGGCCAACGCGCCGGTTGCCACACAGGACGCGCGCGCCGGCGCACCGGACGACGCAAGCGACACGTTGCGCATTTACTACGTCGGATATGCCGTTGGGTACGAGCGCTGGACGCTGGAGAATGCGACAGATGGGGTGCATCGCCTAACGAGTGAATTGGACTACGTCGATCGCGGACGGCGCACGCGTCTGCGCATGGAAGGGAGCTGCGCCCCCGATTGGTCTGCCAAACAACTGGAGACCGTGCGCCTCACCGACACCTCACGCGTCACCGACTCGCGCATTGTCGTGACACACAACTCGGCGAGCGTCGAATACCGAACGAAGAAGGGAACGGTCGCCGTACCTTCTGGCGTCTTCGCCATCACGGGGACTTCACCTGTTGCGCAGCACCTGGCACTCGTTAGGTATTGGCTCGCGCGCGGAAAGCCAGCGACGATACACGTCATCCCCGGCGGGCCAACCAACGTGGTGCGCGTGACGTGGAAGGGGCGCGACACCTTGCGGCGCAGCGGAGGGACCACCGTTCTCGATCGCTATGCCGTCGATGGAGTCGTGTGGGGGACAGAGACCGTCTGGACCGACGAATCGGGGCGACTTGCGGCGTTCAGCACCGCCGGCGGCGGTGGACTCACCTTCGAAGGCGTGCGTCTCCCTCTCGAGCCCTTTCTCGCGCGACTGCGCTCCAGTGCGACCAGCGACCGTCTGAGCGAACTCGCCGCACTTTCGCGCGCGCTTCCGCGTGTAGCCAGCGGCACGGTTGCGCTTGTTGGTGCGACACTCATCGATGGGACCGGGCGCGCTCCGATTTCCGACGCCGTGGTGGTGGTGAGTGACGGGATGATTCGGAGCGCGGGCGCACGGACGACGGTCTCGATTCCGCCAGGTGCAAAGCGCGTCGATGTCGCGGGACGTACGATCATTCCCGGGTTGTGGGACATGCACACCCATCTCATGCAGACGGAGTGGGCACCTGTGTATCTGGCTGCGGGTGTCACAACGACGCGCGACATGGGGAACCTGATCGACTTCCTCGTGCCATTCCGCGCTGCGGTCGACTCGGGGCGTGTCGTCGGACCGCGGATGTTGCTGGCAGGCCTGGTGGATGGTGGTGGCCCCAATGCATTTGGCGCCGAGAATGCGACGACTCCTGAGGAGGGGCGCGCAGTCGTTAGGCGCTACCACGATCTGGGCTTTGAACAGATGAAGCTCTATTCGTTGTTGACGCCCGCCGTGGTGGGCGCCATCGCGCGCGAGGCGCATCGATTAGGGATGACCGTCACCGGGCACGTGCCTAACGCGTTGACGATGAGCGCGGCCGTGGACTCGGGGATGGATCAGGTGGCGCATCTCCCGATTCGTGGCGATGCGGCCAGCGACAGTGTGCAGCGACAGATCGCGCATCTCAAAGCACGTGGCACTGTCGTCGATCCGACTGCTTCGTGGGGAGAGATCCTTTCGCATTCGACCGCGGAACCCATCGAGAACTTCCAGCCTGGGATCAATCGACTTCCCCCGGTGCTCGCGCAGCGAATTGGTGCAATGGGGATTGCAACTGTCGACAGCGCGACCGCGCATGCGCGTTTAGCTCGAACGCTCGCGATCATCGGAGCGCTTCACAAAGCGGGGGTGCCGGTGGTCGCGGGGACTGACGAAGGGGTCCCAGGATTCAGCGTCTATCGTGAGATCGAACTCTACGTCGCGGCCGGCCTTTCACCGATCGACGCCATTCGCGCAGCGAGTGCGGTGGGTGCGAAAGCGATGGGAATTGATGGGCGCGTGGGGACGATCGAACCGGGGAAGTTCGCGGACTTAGTGGTTCTGGATGGCGACCCAATCGCCCGGATCTCGGATGTGCGCCGAGTGGAGCTAGTAATGAAGGGAGGGGAGCTCTTTCGGAGTGCGGATATTTGGAAGGCAGCCGGTTTTCGCTAAGTCGGTGTGTGCAAGAGTGTTGTGGGAGGTGAGCCGGTCAGCACTCGCGCCGCTAGACTTGCAAATGCAAGCAGCGCAGAGCAGTGAAAGCTGCTATATGCACTTTCTAGCTCCTTAATGCGATATAGTTGGATCTTCGTACTAGCTGTTGCCAGCATAGAAAGGTAAGTTCGCTACTACTTGTAACAACCAGAAGAACTTGCTTCCCTGCGAGTTGACTTCGAGGGCGAACACCGAGCGGCTGGAGAATGACGATGAATGCGGGACCGATTGAACGTGCTCGACTGCAGCTTGGTCTGACCTACAAGGACATTGCGCGGGCGCTCAATGTCGACGAGAGCACGCTGCATCGGTGGCGTGCACGCGCGACGGATGACCAAGCGCTCCCGCGCACACGTGAGACGGGACTCGCGCAGCTCATGGACCAACTCGCGAGCCGGTGGGGTGAAAACTCGCCGCGCGCGGCCGAGTGGTTGGACACGCCGCATGCCGCCTGCGATGGAGAGAAGCCTCGTCAGTGGTTGCGGCAGGGACGCGCCGACTATCTGGCTGGATTGCTTGCGGGGGAAATCGAAGCGGAGTCGGGGGCGGCGCTTGCCACCCGACCGGTCGATATCACCGAGTCGTTCTTCGACGCTGCGCCTGTCGGGTTGGCGCTCAATGCACCGACCGGCGAGTTCATTGCGGTGAATCGGCGCTTTTGCGAGATCCTCCGTTATTCCAAGAGCGAATTGATCGGGCGACGCTTCCACGACATCACGTACGCCGAAGATCTCGCGCAGGAGCTCGATCTCGCGCTTCGCTTGTTAGGCGGCGCCGTTCCGTCGTACACCCTGCAGAAGCGCTACCGCCGGAGCGATGGACGCCTCATCTGGGCTCGCACCACGAGGACGCTCCTTCGCGATGCGAGTGGGACGCCGCTTCACTTCCTCGCGACGATCGACCCAGTTCCCGATGTTGAGGCGTCAGCCATCCGTCTGGCATTAGGCCTGGCCCCTGGCACCGAAGGCGCCACCGAAGGGGTGTGGGAATACGACATCGTCAGGGGCGACGTCTACTGGTCACCGCAGGTCGCCACCTCGTTGGGGCGCGCTCCCGAAGACACGGCATCGACGCTCGCCGACTTGGAAGCGCTCGTCCACGCTGACGACGTTGCCATGGCGCGAAAGGCGCTCGATGACTACGTCGCGCATCGCGCACCTACGTACGACATCGAGCTTCGCATGCGTCACGCCGACGGTTCGTGGCGCTGGATTCATACGCGCGGTCGCGCCTTGGTACGCGATGCTGAGGGGCGCCCGACGCGGATGGCCGGATTGCATAGCGACGTCACCGAACGTCATTTGGCTGAGGAGCGGCTCCGTGAAAATGTGGAGAAGCTGGCCATCACCGACGCACGTTTTCGTGCGTTAGTCGATTCTGCCTCACACGTCTTGTGGATTGGCGATGCGGACGGAAACAGCTCTGAGCCGACCGCAACGTGGCAGTCACTCACGGGGCAAACGCCCGAACAAGCGCGTGGCAACGGCTGGGAGAAAGCCATCCACCCCGACGATAAACCGAATTCGCTCGAAGTGTGGTCCCGCTCTGTCCGCGAGGAGAAGCCGTTCGCCATCGTGCATCGTGTACTGCGCTACGACGGCGTGTACGTGCGCACGGTGGTACGTGGTGCGCCGGTGCGAGACACCTCGGGGCGCGTGGTGGAGTGGGTGGGGACCCACACGGAGATTCCGGAGTCCCCTGTCACGCTGTCGATCTCGACAACCAACGGTACTCCTTAGGCGATCTGAAAAGCAAAAGCGCGAGCGGCTCATCTCGGCCGCTCGCGCTTTTACTTAGTGCTTCTGTCCGGTCAAGTATCGTTAGGCAGATGCCGAGTGAGGCGAGCGCGAAGATGTTTCCGCACGTCTTCCCACTCAGAGGCAAGAATGCTGTACATCACCGAGTCGCGCACGGAGCCGTCGCGACGTAGCTGGTGGTGTCGGAGGACGCCGTCCTTTTTCGCACCCAGCCGCTCGATCGCCCGCTGCGACGTGAAGTTGAAATTGTCCGTCCGAAGCCCGACAACTTTGCACCTGACGGTATCGAAGGCGTGCGTCAGGAGAAGAAGCTTGCACGCGCTGTTGACGTGGCTTCGCTGAACGGATGCGGCGTACCACGTCCACCCGATCTCGACGCGGTCGACCCGCGGGAGCACATCGTGATAGCGTGTTGATCCCAGCACTTGGCCATTCGTCGCGTCGCGAACGACCCACGGAAGCATGTGCCCCTCGTCGCGCCCACGAAGTGCGTCGGCGATGTAGGTGCGAGTCTGGTCAGGTGTCGGCACAGACGTAAACCAGAGCTCCCACAGCCGCCCGTCCTCGGCCGCGGCGATGAGTCCATCAGCGTGCTCGTCGGCCAACGGCTCGAGTCTCACGCCAAAACCTTCGAGCGTAACGGGAGAGAGTTCGATCATCAGCGGGCGCGCAGTGTGAGGTGTCGTATGACGAGGCGAGCGTCCTCCGAGTCCTTAAGATCCCCCCGTTACACGTAGCGCGAAAGTGCTGCGTCGCCTCCTCGCGAGCGTTGGTTGCCGGAAGCAGCGTTCAACCTCACGACTGGTGCGGCGCCAATTCGCGATAGAAGACCGTCGTCCCGCGCAGTCCGCCGTGCGGCATCAGCGCGTAGAAAGGGATTTCGCCAACGCGAGTCCATCCAAGACGCTCGTACAAACGATCCGCATCACTCCCAGTGATGGTATCGAGGACGAGAAGCGACTTGCCGCAATCGACTGCCGCTCGTTCTGCACCACGCATCAACGCTTCGCCAAGTCCGCGCCGGCGCGTGCGGCTGTGCACCAGCATCTTCGAAAGATCGGCGCGATGCGGCTGATTCTCAGGTTGCGATAGGACTAACTGCACGGTGCCGCAAATACCGAGTTCATCTTCGGCGATGAGCAAGGCGCGACTACCGGCAATGACATCGCGTGCGACTCGCATCCAGAAGTCGCGCGCGCGCTCGAACGACAGCGGATGCATGAACGAGACTGACGCACCGCCGGCGACGCACTCAATGAGCAACTCCGATAGCCCGGCAATCTGCTCGTCACTCACGTCGTGGAGTCGTCGCAATGTGAAGCCGCTCGGCGCGATGAAGTCGGTCATGCGCGCACTGGCGGATCCATGGCAATGACCACGGCGTAGCGAGCCGTCTTCTGTGTGGAATTGTGAAACATCACCGGCCGATCGAGTTGCATCGCCAGACGTGCGGTCCGAAGCTCGTCTACGCGTGCGGCGATGCGCGCATTTACGGAGAGCGTAGCATCCGGCATCATGGATTCAATGTCCAATATGCTGGACACTTGGTCAAGCGACTACCGCATATCGGCGGCGATGCCTTCGCTGACGATCGACGCCAGCGTCATGATTGTCTCCTGCGGGTTGACGCCGGGTGCAGTGGGGAGGAGTGAGCCGTCACAGATATAGAGGCCGCGCGTTCCATGGCGTTCGCCGTCGGGGGTGGTGCCCGCGATCGCCGGATTTGTCCCCATGCGGCACGTTCCGTTCACATGCGCGGAGAAGAGACCGATGTCGTTAGGCGCGTATGACGCCGAGGCAATCGCACCGAGGGTTGAGTCGTTAGGCAGGACGACCGGCGTGGTGTGCAATGTGCGTACCTCGCGCGCACCGCTGGCGAAGTGAAGGCGTGCCGCCGCGTCCAACGACGCCACGAGCGTCTCGCGATCACTCGGGCCGAGGCGATATGAGATTCGAGGAGATCCGTCACCATATAGCGAGATTTCACCGTTGGAGATCGACGTGTCGGCGCCGTCGCGGACGAGCGCGATGATGGGTGCGGTGCGGCGGAGACGTTGCATCATGGCGCGGTGCGCCGCACCGATTCCGCTCGTGGCAACGGCGGCGAGTACGGGGGTCAACGCGGGTGCTTCGATCCAGAAGCCGTAGCCATGCGTGCCACGTTGAACGAACTCGTCACACATCGAACTCAGCGGAATCCCCGCCATGGGATACATCTCGCGGTCGTACTCACCCATCACGCAGGTGGTCGGATGGAGGCGCAGGTACCGGCCGACTCCTCCCCCGCCTAACGATGAACGCATGAGAATGGCGGGAGTCTCGACCGCGCCCGCGGCAAGAATGACGACGGGCGCTTCGACCGTCACATTCGCGCGTGTTGCCCCCGACGCTCGGTCAACGACGCGCGCATGCACGCGCTTCATTGGATGGCGCACACGTGCACTCCTGCGCTCCACCACCTGCACGCGATCCACATGCACGTCGGCGAGGAGGCGCGCGCCTTTCGCAAAGGCCCGTGGGAGATACGTGGAGAGGGCATCCTGCTTCGCGCCGTAGCGGCATCCTAACGAGCAGGTTCCTGCACGCACACACCCGCGCGCATTGAGTATCGCTGACGAGGAGCGCCACCCCAGCGCGCGTGCTCCGTCGAGGATGACGCGATTGGTGGGTGAGTGCGCGACATCGGGGAGTGGGCAGGCATGCACTTCCTGTTCGATGCGTGCGAAGTGCGGTGCGAGGGCCGCCGCATTGAGCCCCGACAATCCGAAACTCCGCTCCCATTCATCGAGGACGTGATCGGGGGTGCGGAGCATGATCATCCAGTTGACGCGCGTCCCGCCACCGACACCACTCCCCTGCAGGATGGAAAAGGCGACGTCATCGGTCGCGCGCAGCCCCTGGTCGGCGAAGAGGAGCGGCGTTAGGCGATTCTCGTCATCGTCGAGTGACTCCGGCGTCACCCAACCCCCTCCCTCAAGAACGATGACTTCCTTTCCTGCTTCGGCGAGTCGCGTGGCGGCGACGGCGCCGCCAGCTCCGCTTCCGACGACGACAACATCGGCAGTCAGTCGCACATCACCCGCAAGTTGGTTGCCCGATGTGATGGCACCCGTTGGCAACTCGGAGCGAGGGCGTGGTGTCACGCGGTGCCCCATCGCGTTAGGCGATCGTGCCACTGCGTACGGCGCCAGCTCGTCGCGTGCGTCTCGATCGTCATCCCCTTTTCCCTCAACCGGGCCTTCCCAACTGACTCGCGGCGTATTGCCAGCGAGTGGGGGAAGCGCTCCGATGTCTTCGCGTCCCTGCGGTGTCGCGTAGTACGTGGCGAGAATCAGGCGACGGAGTGCCTGGTGAATGCTGCGCGCCTGCGGAACTCGCGAGCTTCCCCAGCGCGAGAATGCGGCCAGTCGCTCGTCCGCGCCTAACGATTCCCATCGCGCTGCGCGCCCATGTATGAACAGGCGGGCAATGAACGTGTCGAGCACGCGGAGCGCGGTGGCGATATCGCCGCGAATACGCGCTGGCGCCGTGGCCAGCCGAGCCTCGATGCGTTCGGTGAGATCAGGACATCGCGGGTCGTTTGGCGCGCCCGCGCGAGGCGCGTCGTAGGCGTGTGGGACGACGCACTGCGCTAGCGCTTCGACGACGATGCGTTGGCGCGTGGTGAAGTGAGTCGTCGCACGCATGTCACATGGGGAGCGAAGCCTAACGAGAATTGCCCGGCGGATCCCAGATCGGGTGCTGCGCCGGAACTGCCTTCATGAGCGTTGCCAGCGCGTCATTCAACCCCCTTTCGCCGATCGCCTGCCCTTTGAAGTGGCCGAGCCTAACGACGACCATGTCGTGGGAAGGGATGATGATGGTGTATTGTCCACCGACCCCCGCCATATAGAACGCATCGCGCGGGATGGGAAAGGTGTTGGTCCGGTTGAGCCAGAACATGCCGCCGTACTCCGGGGTGCTCCATGCCGGCGCGGGCGTGCGAGCGAATTCGCGCATTCCGGCAGGGAGGAGTCGCTGCCGTTCCCAAACTCCATCTTGCAGCCAGAGCATCCCCAGTCGTGCCCAGTCGCGTCCAGGCGCGTGCTCATAACCCTGGAGGAGGAAGTGTCCGTACGGATCGGTTTCGAGAATCATGCCGCGCACACCGATGCGATCAAAGAGGTGGCGTTGCGGATACGTGAGGTAGTCCTCGTGTCGCCGATCGACGGCCTTGCGAATGAGATAGTTGAGCGTCAGCGGGTCGCTGTTACGATAGCGCCCAACGGTGTTTGGCTTCCATTGCGGGGGACGCGTCACCGCCCACTGTTGGGCATCGATGGCGCCAGTGTACACGTAGAGATGATCTGGATAGCCGCGCTTGCGATCGTAGTCCGGATCTTGTGGAGCGGGGAATCGAAGCCCGCTCGACATGCGGAAGATGTCGGCAATTCGAATGGTCCGCCTAACGTCACCTTCCGTCTGCCACTCGTCGACTGGCGCCTGCTGCCACAAGTCGTATGCCTTTTCTTCGAGCAGTTGAGACATCAGTGTCGCCGTAACGCTTTTCCCCATCGACCAGCCTGGGAGCGCAGTCGTCAACGTTGCGCCGTTGTCGTAACGCTCGCCGATGATCCGTCCTTTGTAGACAACCACGAAGGCCGCCGTGAGTCCGCCGTCGGGGAAGGCAGCGTTGACCGCTGCGTCGACGAGGCTCTTGTTCACCTCTGGCGGGAGCGACGACGACGGCGCGGCGTCACCCATTGGCCATGGCGTGGCCGACGCGGGAGGCAGGGTGGTCGTCACTGCTTTCGGGACGAAAAAGACTGAGTCCCGACCACGCGGCAGCGTAATGCACCCCTGGCCGCCGAATTGTCTCGCGGTGCGCTTTACTCCGTTAGGTAGTGTGACGGTGACCGAACGTTTACCACGATCGACCACCGTATCGCGCATCAACTTGCGCTCCTCGGCGGAGGACACGAAAAACCCATCTTCGGCGGCCGATGCAGCCCGTGAGCGGCCAGCGATGAAGATCGCGGAGCAGAGCACTTTGGCGAATCCGGCGCCAGCATGCTCAAGCCCATCACCCGGCGGTATTTCCCATTTTGTCGGGAGTTCAGGTGGAACAACGCCACCGCGCTGTGCTATGGCGAGCGACGATGGGAGTACCAGAAGTAGGGCGGCGCGAAGTGGACGCATGCAGGCGTAGGAGCGGGGGGTGGGGCGATCGAGCGCGCCACGAAGCTCGCACCACTAAGCACGACGCGGAAGGCGCTGGACTCCCGATGTGTCTTGCTGGCGTTAGGGTCGCTGAAACGGCGAGACCACGGAGTCCCAAGGAGTCGCGCTGCGCGCGCGCGTGTAGCCCAACTCGTCGAGCTTGAGCATGAACGCCGTTTCAAAGAGCTTCTCGGCGCCCGGGTCGCGCGAGAGCTCCTGCGGAATTGCGGTAAAGCGAGTCTCCACGCGAAGTCCTGGAATCGCGTGGCTGACCGCGACAGCCAGCGTCTCAAGATCGGAGAGTTGTTGCGGCTGGTGCGCGTAGAAAAGGAGATTCGTACCGCGCGACGTGATCGCGTTGCGGCTGGCGGGATTGGTGACGGTGATTGGTGCGTGCGTGAAGATGTTCATGATTGCCCACAACCGTACGGTCACGGTGTCGCGCACGCCGAGTGACTGGATGCGTTGCGCAAGACGCCGATAATCTTCAAGCGTGAGGAGCGGGAGAAGATTCCCGATGACTCCCCCATCGCCGTGCACGTGTTTATCGATGATGATCGGTGGGAAGATGCCAGGTATTGAGCTTGCGGCGAGCATGAGTTGCACGACTCGATCACGCCCCGCCTTGGTCGTGTCGAGTTCACGCGCTACGTCCCACGTGCGACCAATGCCGAGGTCGTAGTCGGTGCTTGAGATGACGAGTTGTCGTCCATCGGCGAAGACAGCTCGCAGGTCGCGCTGCATTTGCTCGTCGAGTTGGTCCTTGATGCTTTTGCGAAAGCGTGACGTGTTGAGGACGCCGCCAGTTTTGCGCAGCCAGAACCACCAATCGATGGAGGGGGCGAAGCGCTCGCCAGCTCGGCGGTAGATCGCGGAGAGTGTGTCGAGCGCGGGTTGCGTTCCGATGACTGCGAAGACGCTTTGCAGTGCGCCAGTGCTGACTCCCGTGACGAGGTCAAACTGGGGAATGCCGCCGTCGGTGCGAGTTTGCCATCCGCGCAGGAATCCCGCGCCGTACGCGCCCATTTGCCCACCACCTGACAAAAGCAGGATGTCCAGCCGTTTGTCACCCCGTTTGGCCGCGCGAAGCGCTAAGCGCTCGATGACCGTGTCAGTCGTGGCGCGTTCGGCAACGCTGATGGCGTGCGCATCGTTGGTGAGCGAAGCGATGGTGGCGGGGGGGCGATGTATGGCGGCACAGGCACTCGCGCCAACGCACGCACTCAGTAAGACCGCGTGCTTCGCGGTTCGAACCATCGTGATGGGAATCAGCATGACGATGAAGTTACCGCTGCGTGATCTCCGCTTCGGCTTCCATTTCGATGAGGTATTCATCGCCGATGAGGTCGGCTCGGACGAGCGTATTGGCGGGACGCACATCGGCAAAGCGTTCGCCATGGACGCGAGCGATGGCCTCCCACACCTCGATGCGCGAGACAAACACGCGCGTGCGCACGACGTCGCGGAGCGCACCGCCTAACGACTGCAGTGCACCTTCGATCTTGTCGATGACGAAGTGTGCCTGCGCTGCCGGGTCCGTTCCTCCGATCACGCGATCACCGTGTGTCGCCGTCGTCCCTGAAACCATAATACGATTCCCCGTACGTACGGCGCGCGAGTATCCAGCCATCGTCTCCCACGAGGTTCCGCTGGTGGCCCGGCTTCTCCCCGAATCGTCGTGAGCGACGGCGTACGGTGCCGGAAACGAGTCGAGATGATGGCTCAGGTCTCCGGACGCGGTGAGAAACGGCGGCTTGCGATACTCGTCGCCGCAGTCACCCGGAATGGGGTGCAGCGTCGCGAGCGCCGCGCTGATTTCGGCGCGGTCCTCATCGTCGAGCGTGAAGCCGAACAGTTTCGCGTTGTCGTCGATATGTGCACTCACGCCGAGCCGAGCCCCGACGATGACAGCGGCCACGGCGGGGGATTCGAGAATCCAGCGTGACGCCACGTTCGCGATGGAGACGCCGTGTTTCTGCGCGACGGCGTGCGCGCTGCGCAACACGCGCTGAAGCGCGCTCCATCCTCCTGCTTCGCGGACGAAGCGCCCGTACTTCATCTGCGACCAGGTTTCAAGCGCGTTCCAGTCTGGCTCGGCGCGATTCAGCCAGCGTTCGCTCAAGAACCCGCCGGCGACGGTTCCATAGGCCAGCAGCCTCACCCCGCTCGTTAGGCAGTAGTCGGTCATGGCGCGCCCCGCGCGCTGGTCGATGAGCGAGAACGAGACCTGGTTGGAGACGATCGGAATCCCGCTGGCTACTGCCACACGGAGGTGCGCCGTATCAAAGTTGGTGAGTCCGAGGTGCCTAACGAGCCCCTCATGGCGCAGTTCGTCGAGATAAAAGAGGGCGTCCAGCCAGGAGGGATCAGCGTAGCTCCACGCGTGGAATTGCAATACGTCGATGCGGTCCGCTCGCAGCCGCTCCATCGAGCGAGCAACGGCGTCGCGAACATCGTGCATCGACACCGGGCCGGGCTTGGGCACCCACTTCGTGAGGAGTTGCACTGGCGTGCGGTCACGTTCCCGCGACGCGTAGAGCCCCGCGACCACCTCTGCCGACCCGTAATGATCGGCCATGTCGAACGTGGTGAAGCCGCGCCCAACGTACGGCGACATCGCCCGCGACGTCTCTTCAAGATCGATACGCCGACCGTCGCGCTCGAGATCGGCAATCTGCCAGAGCCCCGTGATCACGCGCGACACAGAAAAGCCGGGGGCGAGCTCGGATCGTTCGATGTCCGTCATTTGTCAGGGCGCACTACTCGGGTGGAAGCGTGGCGAACCGCTCTTGGACATTCACGCCGGCACGGCGCAGCGCGGCCACCTCGTGGAGGTAAATCACGGTCGCCACACCCATCACAACCAGCCAGACCAACGTCGAGCGAAAGTACCACGCGTCAACTACCGCGGTCATGTCCTTCCGCACCTGCATGACGAGCAGCGCTCCGAGTAACACAATCCCCAGCACGGCCACCACCAGCTGCAACGCGCGATTCGGAAGCACGCGAACGTCGCGTGCGATGGCGGGATTGATCAGGGGAAGGGTGACGACGGTGACGCACATCAGAATGAAGTTCACCAGCATCGACGTCAACAGGATGTCGATGCCGAGAAAGATGTCGCCGGCGAAATGCGAACCGAGTATCCCGACCGTGGCCATGAGCGCGCTGGCCACGATTGCCACGTTAGGCGTGTGGCGCCGCGGCTCGACGCGCGCGACAACTCGCGGGAAAATACCGTCCTCGGCCCACGCAAACATCAGGCGCGACACGCCAAGGAGCATTGGCGGGAGATCCTTGAGCAACGCCACCGCTGCTCCGGAGACGATGAGCACCGTTGCGGCTGGCGGGAGAAGCAAACGGAGCAGACCCGGCGCCGTCACATCCTGCTTGGCTGCCTCCTGCGCCACATACTCCCACGGTACCGCATGATACACGGCGGCCGTGAAGAGCATGTAAAACGCAGCAACGATGGCCACCGCCAGCCCGATGGCCAATGGAAGATTGCGGCTCGGGTTCTTTGCCTCGCCCCCCGCCTGTGCAATCGAGTCGAAGCCCACAAACGACGAAAAGAGGAGGGCAGCCGCGGGAACAAACGTCGAGAGCTGAAAGGGAGGCGATGCCTGAGCAGGTACGGCGCGCCCTTCTTTCGCCAGCAGCGCCGCCGCGAAATCGGCGTGCGTGTACGAGAACCCCGCGACGATGACCATGCCACCTAACAGGATGGTCAGGAACATCAGCGGCACGACGATGCGCTCGTACGCACGTATGCCGCGCATGTTCACCAGAACCGCCGACCACAATGCGACCAGGGCGATCGTTAGGCGCACGGGGCGTGATGCGAGCAGTTCTGCTCCCCCACTCCAACCCGCCGCTGCCGCGGTATCTCGCAGAAAAGGCGACAACACGTACGACACCACCCCAATCGCGATGCAGAGCCCAAACCACTGCGAAAACGACGCAACAAACCCGACGTACGCCGACGCCCCGCGACTGGCAAAGACGTAACTCCCGCCCGCGCGAGGCATCGCCGACGAGAGAATCGCGTAGGCAAAACCGGCGAGAATCGTCGGGACCGCGGCAGCGGCAAAGGTCAACAACACCCACGGCCCAATCCCCGGGACATTCCGTTGAATCGTGAACGGAATAATCTGGATCGCGACTCCGATCATCGCGCAGATCCCGGTCGCGAGAAGACCAAGAAGCCCCATCTCGCGCGCAAGTCCGGTCGATCGGGTTGTCGTCACGCGAGAAACATCACGTCGAGGGGGAATGGGAGAAGCGCGAAGGCAAACAGATGCACCGCACACATCTCGTCAAGCACATCGCACCACCGCACGAATATTCCATCGGGCGTCGCGCATTCGGTGCCTCGCCGTGGCGCCCGCGGCGCGAAGAGAGACTAGTTTTTGCGCGATCACTTCGACTTCAACTCGCGGCGGCACGTGATGTCCTCCTCATCGGAACCACGCCCTCTCCCGCTCCTGCGCGCCATGATCGACGCGCTCGATCGCGACCTGCTCCAACTTTCGGCGCGGCGCATGGCGCTCGTTGGCGAAGTGGCCGCATACAAGCGAGCGCACGGGTTGCGCATTCGCGATTTGCAGCGCGAGCGCGAGGTTCTCGAAGATCGCGTTCGGCTGGCGGCGGAGTTGGGGCTTCCACAAGGCGAGATCGAATCGATTTTCCGCTTGTTGTTGCGTGCGAGTCGTGATCACCAAGCCGTTCTTCGCGCTGAGGTCCCGCTCGATAGTGAAGCACGTACGGTTGCCGTCATTGGCGGCCACGGAAAGATCGGTGCCCTGTTCGCGCGCATCTTTGCTGATTTAGGGCACAACGTCATCGTCTCCGACATCGGAACGAGTGTGTCGGCGCGCGACGCAGCAGCCGCGTCGGATGTCGTCGTGATCAGTGTCCCCATCGATGTGACGGAGTCGGTCATTCGCGATGTCGGGCCGCACGTAAGGGAACACGGGCTTCTGATGGACGTGACAAGCGTGAAGACGGCTCCGGTGGCCGCTATGCTGGAATCGACCGCGGCCAGTGTCGTCGGGACACATCCGATGTTTGGACCGAGCGTCCACACGTTGCAGGGACAGCGCGTCGTGGTGTGTCGAGCTCGCGGTGACGCATGGGGCGACTGGGTGGTGCAGTCGTTAGGTGCCCGCGGACTGGTCATCACCGAGACAACGCCCGATCAGCACGACCGCGTGATGTCCGTTGTACAGGTGCTCACGCACTTTCAGACGCAGGTCATGGGACTCACCCTCGCCCGGCTCGGGATGCCGCTGGCCGAGACGATGCCGTTTACGTCGCCAGCGTATCTGTTGGAGTTGTACGTTGCCGCGAGACACTTCGCGCAGTCTCCCGCCTTGTACGGCCCCATCGAAATGCGCAACCCGCGGTCGGGCGAAGTGACGCAAACGTTCGAGAGCGCCGCGCACGAATTGGCCCGTGTCATCGCGACCGGCGACCAAGTCGCCTTTAACAAACTGTTCGCAGATGTGAGAGACTTCTTCGGGGATTTCACGAAGGAAGCGCTCGAACAATCGTCCTTCCTCATCGACCGAATCGTCGAACGGATGTGAAAGCGCCCCCCCCCCCGCCCCGCGTCAGGCGCTGCTGCCTAACGCGGGCGGTCTGCACGGCTCGTACGTCAGCGAACCTTGACGCTCTCGCGCGATTGTTCGCGTTGCTGCACCGCGAGCGGCTCGGCCGGCCCGGATGCCAGGAGCTTGGTGAGGTAGCGCTGTCCTTCTCCCACACGCTCCACCTCGACGGCAATCGCTTCGACCGCTTCTTCGATCCGAGTCATGCGATCGTTGGCGGCCGGTGTCGGAGCCGCAGTCGCTGCAGTCCCGCGCCGCCAGATGCGCCGCGCAAAGGCGATGGAGAGCGGAAGGAAGACGCAGACGATGAAGAGCGCGCTTAGGGCGACCACGGAGTCTGGTGGCCCGCGATCAAATTCCGGCGGCGGCGGAACGATGGAGCCCGGAACTGCCGCAGCTTTGGCGACTTGGAGGTTGGCTCCCTGGATCTGCTTATCGAGGTCGCTGATCTGTTGATCGAGCGTGGTGAGCCGCCCCTCCAGCCCCGCTTTGTCGGCACCGTTCACACGCCCTTCGCGAAGGCGATTGGCGATCGAGCGCCGCTGATCCTGAAGTTCGCTCTGTTGCGAGCGGAGCTCGTTCCGTTGATGGACGTAAGCCTGGTAGACGTCAGCCGGGTTGGCTCCCGCTTCGCCTGCGATTACGGGAATCGTTGGCGGAACGCTCGGCGGCGGGATTTGGGGCGGAGCTTGCGGGGGGGTAGGCGTTCCTTGCTCCTGCATGATGACTCCTCGCGATGATTACCGGCGCGCCAACGCCCGCCCGTCGATTGGGCGGTGGTTCAATCTACGACGGTTGGGCGCGAAGCGTTTCAGCGCCCCACCATTATCGGCTGTCCCCACGCCTTCCGACCGTTCGACTCGAGAACAACTGCCCGGACGTACCCTTCGTCGCCACGAATGCTGTACGACGCGGTGCTGGTCGTCGCCTCGCTCAGAACCTTGCCGTTCTTGCCGATAAAGCGGACGCGGTATTTCGACGAGGGCTCCACTCGCACCTTGAGCGCATAACGAGTTGGCGAGATCTGAAGGTCGTCGAGGACAACACCGGTCGAGGCGTAGAAATCGCCGCGCTCGATGGCTCCCACAATCTCACGCGGCGTGAGTGCGGGCGCTCGGACATAGATCCATCCACGTCCCGGTCCCGCGGCCGTCGGATCGCCCGGGCGTTTGAAGTGATGCGCATCGTCGGTAGCGAGGCCGAACAGGAGTTTGCCCGACGTGAGAATGATGTCCCACATCTCCTCGAGCCCCGGCATTCCGCCACCGCCTTCGACATTCACGATCGGGTGACCGTTGAAGACTTCGAAGAGTTTCTCGTTGTTGAGGCGCTTGATGTCGTCGGCGGTAACCGCCCAGCCGAAGTTTGGATGATTGAGATGCGGTACCCCACGCGCGGCGCGTATTGCGTCGACGTCGCGTTGAATCGCCTCGAACACCGTCGCGCCTCCCTGAGGTTGCACGACGCGCTCGACCGCGAGGCCGTTCACGTGCACTGGCTTACCGGCAGCAACATCGGTGATTTCTTCGCCGGGAATGAGGAGGAATCGGTCGTCCGCACCGATCAGCGCGTTGATTCCCTCGACCGACGTCAGAAAGTTGTGATCGGTGAGGAAGAGAAAGTGATAACCGTGTTCGCGATACCAGTGAGCGACGTCGTCGGGAGACGAGTCGCCGTCACTATTTAGCGTATGCGTGTGGGTATTCCCCTTCCACCATCGCAGCGAGTCTGCGTGAGTCCCGCGCAGAGCAACGGCGCTCTTCGCGGATGTTCTGGCGCTTTTCGCAGTTAGTCGCTGGGCAGATGCTTTCGCGGCGAGCAGGTGAGCGGCCACGAGAAGTGCAGCACCAACACCGGCTCGGAGATGGGTCATTTGAATCGCATCCCGTTAGGTGCAACGAAGCCTTTTGCTGGAACTGCGGGTGCCACGGGTTTCTGACGCTTCGGCGCCGAGGGCGTCCCGGGCGTCGCGCTCTTCATCGTGAGGGCGATGCGATTGCGCGCCAGATCCACATTCTGCACCGTGACCTTTACGCGCTGTCCGACACGCACGACTTCGTTAGGGTCCTTCACATAGCGATCGGAAAGCTGGCTGACGTGGACCAGACCGTCCTGGTGCACTCCAATGTCGACGAAGCAGCCGAACGCGACGATGTTCGTCACCACTCCCTCCAGCACCATCCCGGGAAGGAGATCCGACGGTTTCTGCAGATCCTCACGGAAGGCCGGCGGCTCGAAGGCCGAGCGCGGGTCGCGCCCCGGCTTTCGCAGTTCATCGAGAATGTCGCGCAGCGTTGGCAGTCCGACATCATCGGAGACGTATCTGGAAATGTCGATCGAAGAGAGCAGCCCTTCATTGCCGATCAGCGAAGTCACGTCGACGTTGAGTGACGCTGCCATCTTCTCCACGAGCGCGTAACGCTCCGGATGCACCGCGCTCGCGTCAAGGGGGTGTGCTCCTCCACGAACACGGAGGAAGCCGGCCGCTTGTTCAAAAGCTTTAGCGCCTAACCGTGGAACCTCCTTGAGTTCGGCGCGCGACTTCACGCCGCCACGCTGATCGCGCAGTGCGACAATCGACTGCGCGAGCGAGGGACCGATGCCAGCGACGTACGACAACAACGCTGCAGACGCAGTGTTCACTTCCACACCCACGCGATTCACGCAACTCTGCACCGTTTCATCGAGGCGTGTCTTGAGCTTCGGCTGATTCACGTCGTGTTGATACTGCCCAACGCCGATCGACTTCGGATCGATCTTCACCAACTCGGCGAGCGGATCTTGCAGCCGGCGGGCGATCGAAATCGCACCACGTAGTGAGACGTCGAGTTCGGGGAATTCGGAGCGCGCAAGGTCAGACGCGGAGTAGACCGAGGCCCCAGCTTCATTCACGACGACGACTGTTGGACGTGGTGCGTCGAGTTCACGTAGCGACGCCTTCACCAATGTCTCCGTCTCTCTGCTCGCTGTTCCGTTGCCGATGGCGATAAGCTCGGGCGAGAAGCGCTGCGCCAGCGCGCGAATCGCGCCGGCGAATCGATCTTCCTGATGCAGATAGATCGTGTCGGTATGCACGAGCGCTCCCGTCGCGCTGACGACGGCGACCTTGACTCCCGTTCGAAAGCCGGGGTCGAGACCGATGGTGCGCTTGTCACCTGCCGGCGCCGCGAGAAGGAGCTGCTCGAGATTTCGGCCGAAAACCGTGATGGCTTCGTCGTCGGCGCGAGTCTTGAGCTCGACGCGCAGTTCGACCTCAATGGGTGTGGCGAGAAGTCGCTTGTATGCGTCGGTTGCAACAAGCGTGAGTTGCTGCACGGCGCGGCGATTCCCCACGACTTCCCGCGTTAGGCGCGCGGTGATCGACTCGACCGGCGCCTCGATGCGCCATTGCAGGACTTCTTCTGCTTCACCGCGGCGGATGGCGAGCATGCGGTGTGATGGGATGCTGCCTAACGGCTCGCTGTAGTCGAAATAATCCTTGAATTTGGAGGCTTCGTCGTCCTTTCCCTTCTGGACCGTGCTCTTCACGATTCCCTGTGCGCGCGTCGCCTCACGCACCCAACCACGCACCGTGGCGTCTTCGGCGACCTGCTCGGCCAAAATGTCTCGTGCGCCAAGTAGTGCGTCTTCGGGCGTTTTGATTTCTTGCGTGTCGCCGGGTGGTTGTATGAACGAAGCTGCGGCGGCGAGTGCGCCAGCGTCGTCGAGGGAGCCGCTCCAAATCTGATCAGCCAAGGGAGCGAGGCCGCGTTCGCGAGCGATCATCGCGCGCGTACGGCGCTTGGGCTTGAACGGAAGATAGAGATCTTCGAGCGCTTGTTTGGAGTCGGCGGCGTGGATGGATTTCCGCAGCGCGTCGTCGAGTTTTCCCTGCGAGTCGATGCTTTCGAGAATTGCGGCGCGGCGTTCTTCGAGTTCGACGAGATAGTCGCTGCGTTCGCGCACGTCGCGCAGTTGTACTTCGTCGAGTCCGCCCGTGACTTCCTTGCGATAGCGGGCGATGAAGGGGAGAGTGTTTCCCTCGTCGAAGAGCGCGAGCGTGCTGCGCACCGAGGCGGGAGAGAGCGCGAGTTCCGATGCGACGCGCGCGATGACAGAGGTAGCGAGCGATTCGTCCATGCTCCGGGCGATCGATGTGTGAGCGCGTGGTGAGACGCGCGTTACGAAAAACACAACGGCGCGCCGCATTCAATCGGCGGTGCGCAAAGCGAGGGCGCAAGCTGAACGGGGAGCGGTCCGGCGACAACGGGTTGACTTCGCGGATTGGTCGCGCTTCGAACCCAAGGTGTTCTCGTGTCGGCGAGCCGTCGGCGCGAGGGCGCGCGTAGCAATGCGAACGCCTTTTCCTCGTTGCTCGTTAACTAGTAGTCGCCGAGCGCGTCCACCGAACGCATCGGCTCGTCTTCATCATCCAACGTCGACTTTCCCTTGTTCCTCACGCCGCACGCAACTCTTGCGTCGCCAACACATACGTCGGCGCGGCGGGCGAGTGTGCGCGGGTGGAGGGTCTTCGCTACGGCGCTCCTGCTTTCCGTCGTTGGGTGCACGGCGATCGTGAACACGTTAGGCGGCGTGGGTAGGTGGGGGTGGAAGCCGTCGCCCAAGGTGTCGCGTCGCGACACGTCATTCGTAAGTGGAGGGCGACGCATTCTGGTCGAGCGCTTCGCGCCGATGGCGACCGGGCTGGCGCACTTGGGGATTCGCACGCGGCGACGCCCAGCGGTGCTCGTTCTCCACTCCAGCGCCGGAATGCTCGGGCGAGGCGGAGCGAACGTGCGCGGATGGGCCGATGCGTTTGCTGAGCGCGGGTTTGTGGCCTATGTGGTCCACTACTTCGACCGTACTGGCGACGTGCGCACCGACGATGCGCGCGAGGACACGATCTTTCCGCAGTGGACGTCGACGCTCAGCGACGCCGTGTCGTTTGTGCGTAAGGATGCGGATGTCGATTCCGTGCGCGTGGACGCCTTCGGAATTTCGTTAGGCGGCTACATGGCGCTCGCGTTAGGCGCTGTTGATCGCCGGGTCTCGCGACTGGTGATTCTGTCGGGGGGATTTTTTGACGCGCTGGTGCCGGAGGTGCACCGTCTCCCGCCCACGTTGCTGCTGCATGGCGATGCCGACGACATCGTCCCCATCGCGCGTGCGCAGCAGGTGGACAGCACGCTCGCCCGCCTGCGAGTGCCACACGCGCTCGTCGTGTATCCTGGCGGAAGCCATGGGTTGGATGACGAGCTCGAAGCCGATGCGATCAAGCGGACGCTGTTATTTCTCGATGCGCCGCGTGCCTCGGAAGGCGTTACACGAGCGCTGTCGGGGGAGAATCATGGTGGGTCGCCTCTACCGCACCATGCGCCGTGATTACCGTGAGCGCTCGATAGCGCCGAGATCGCCGAGATCGCCGAGATCGCCGTGAGGGTGCGATAACCCGCGATCGGGTGTGAAATCGCGATGGCATTGACAGGAGAACATGTCGCGCGCATTTTAACCATACAGTTAAATCATTTGGTTGAACTGGGCGGTCAATCGCCCTCGCGACACGGACAGCCGAAGTGCCCAAGTCAGCAGCCGTAAAGAACGCCGCTCATTCCTCCCAACCCACCGCCCACACTACCGCGGACGACGTCGAAACGCGCGAGCGCATTCTTGCCGCCGCGCATCGCGTCTTCATTCGCAGCGGAACATCCAAAGCGCGTACCGCTGATATCGCCCTGGAGGCCGGGGTCAACAAAGCCCTCCTTCATTACTACTTCGCCACCAAGGCCAATCTCGCCGACGCCGTCTTCGCCACCGCTGTTGCCCAACTTCTCCCGCGCATCTTCGCCATACTCGGCGACCCCGCGCGATCGCTGGCAGGCAAGGTCGAAGATGTCGTTCGCGAACAGATCGATTTTCACCGCGAGCGTCCGTACCTCGCCGGCTACGTCATCTCCGAGCTACACACCGAGCCAGAGCGGCTGCAAAAGATCATTGGCGCGCGCGGGCGCCCCCCGTTAGGCGTTTTGGCCGCGCAACTCCAAACGGAGATTGCCGCAGGTCGCATGCGCGACATCTCGACCGAGATGTTCGTCGTGAACCTCATGGCACTGATCGTCTTTCCGTTTGTCGCGCGTCCCATCCTCGAGATTCTCATCGGCATCGACGCGACGCGCTTTCCGGCTTTCATGGAGGAGCGCAAGCAGCGCCTCCCCGAGTTGTTCCTCGCCTCGCTGCGCCCGTGAGTCGTCTCGTGCGAATCCCTTCACTCCTTTCATTCCTACCGATCGTCGCGCTCGCGCCCCTGCAGGCGACGTTTGGCCAAGACACGCTGCAGCTCACGGCGTTGCAGAACGCGGCCGTGGCGCATGACCCACGAGGTGAGCAGGCGCGACTCTTGCGCGCGCAGAGCGACCTCCGAGTGCAGACCCTCGATGCTGAGCGCCTTCCGCAGCTGTCGTTAGGTGGCTTTGCGTCGCATCAAAGCGACGTCACGGCGCTGGCCATCAAGCTGCCGAATACCTCGGTGCCAGCTCCGCCTAAAGACCGGTGGCAGGCAACGATGGATGTGCAGCAGATGCTGTACGACGGCGGCTCCGTCGACGCGCGACGAGCGGTGGAGCGCGCCCGACTTGCCGAGGCGGCGGCGGGGGTGGATGCCGCGTTGTATCGGCTGCGCGCCGACGTCAACGCGTCCTTCTTCGGCGCCTACATGGCTCAGGAGCGCGAGCGCGAACTCGATGCGCTCGCCGGCGACCTCGCGGCGCGCCTCACGGTGGCACGCGCACGAGTCGTCAACGGCACCGCGCTCGGACGCGACTCATCGGCCATCGTCGCGGAGCAATTGAAGACAGCGATCGCGCGCGATGAGGCACACGGAGCGCGTTTGGCCGCACTCGCGGTACTGGCGCGTTTGACCGGTCGCGCGATCGACTCGGCCAGCGTTCTGGCGCTTCCCAATTTCACGAGCGAAGTGGGAGCAACGCGCGCGGGGGCGGGGGTGGCCCCTGAATCGTTGCGTAGCCGGCCGGAGTTCGCGCAGTTTCGCCTAACGAGAAGCCGACTTGATCGTGAAGCGGCATTGACGTCCGTCGAAAATCGCCCGCGGCTCTTTGCCTTTGGCCAGGGAGGCGTCGGGCGACCAGGCTACAACCAGTTCCGCACCGACCCCGATGAGTTCTGGCAGGCAGGCATTCGCGTCGAGTGGCGTCCTTGGACGTGGGGGAATGCGGGGCGTTCGGCCGAGGTGCTGCGTGCTCAGGAGCGCGTGGTCGACACCGAAGAGCGTTCGCTCTCGGAGCAACTCGCGCGCGCGGTGCAAATTGACCTCGCCGACATGTCGCGTCTGGCTGCCGCGTTAGGCACCGACGAACGCGTGGTCGCGCTCCGCACCGACATCGAACGGCAGGCGCGCGCGCAGTTCAACGAGGCGACCATCACCACCGCCGACTACGTCGAGGCCCGTACCGATGTCCTCGAGGCTCGGTTGGCGCTCCAACGTCATCGCGCCGAACTGGCGCAGGCGCAGGCACGTTATCTCACGACTTTGGGGCTCGTCCCCGGCGCTGTCGGATCTGCGCCAAGTTCGACACCGCGTTGAGGCACGCCCGAACCATGAACCAGATGAATCGCAACTCGAGTGTTCGTACAGCGGCACTTGCCCTCGCAGTAGCAGCGCTGGCGTCGTGCGACAAGAAGGCGCCTGACGCATATGGCAACTTCGAGGCGACCGAGGTTACGGTCGCCGCCGAAGCAACCGGCCGACTCTTGCACCTGGCGGCCGACGAAGGGACGCGCCTTGACTCCGGTGCACTCGTCGCGGTCGTTGACACGGCCGCGCTGGTGCTTCAGCGCAAGGAGCTGGCGGCGCAGCGAGAAGCGCAACGTACGCGTCGCAGCGAAGTCGCGGCCAACGCGGCCGCGCTCGAAACGCAACGCACCGTTGCGCAGCGCGAGTTGGAGCGCACGCGGCGTCTCCTCGAACAGCAAGCGGCCACATCGCAGCAGGGCGATCGTGCACAGCGCGACGTCGACGTACTCGCCGATCAAATCCAGGGAACGCGCGCCTCGCGTGCGACGATTGACGCCCAGGTCAGCGCCATGGACGCGCAGCTCGCAACGTTGGATGATCGCATACGTCGTTCGCGCGTGGTAGCGCCATTCAGCGGCACCGTCCTCACGAGGTTCGCCGAGGCAGGGGAGTTCGTGCAGGCCGGCACTCCGCTCTTCAAGATGGCACCACTCGATACGCTGACGTTGCGCGCGTACGTCAGCGGGGCACAGCTCGCGCAGTTGTCGTTAGGCCAGAAGGTTCGCGTGCGGGTGGATGCGGGCGCCGACTCTCTTCGCGCGCTCGAGGGGCGCATTACCTGGATTGCGTCGTCGGCGGAGTTTACGCCGACCCCGATCCAGACGCGCGATGAACGCACGACCCAGGTATATGCGGTGAAGGTCGCGGTGCCTAACGCCGATGGCCGGCTTCGCATCGGCATGCCCGGCGAACTACTGCTCGCGCCGAATGCCTCGAACGGAGCGAAGCCGTGAGTGCTCCGACTGTTGAAGTGCAGGGGCTCACGCGGCGTTTTGGCGATGTTGTTGCCGTCGATGACGTGTCGTTCGCGGTGAACGACGGTGAGCTATTCGGCTTCATCGGCCCTGATGGGGCGGGGAAGACGACACTCTTTCGGATGCTCGTCACCCTGCTGCTTCCGGACGCAGGGACAGCACGCGTGTTGGGGCGTGACGTGGTTCAAGAGCTCTGGGATCTTCGCACGCGCATCGGATACATGCCGGGGCGCTTTTCGCTCTACCCCGATCTCTCGGTTCGCGAGAACCTCGATTTCTTCGCCTCGGTCTTCGGAACGACGTTTGCAGCTGGCGAAGCCACGATCGCGCCCATCTGGCGACAACTCGCGCCGTTTACGACGCGCCGCGCCCGCGAACTCTCCGGTGGCATGAAGCAAAAGCTCGCGTTGTGCTGCGCCCTTGTTCACGCGCCGGACATACTCTTTCTCGATGAGCCCACCACCGGCGTCGATGCCGTATCGAGACGTGAGTTCTGGGACCTGCTCGATCGCTTGCGGGAGGGCGGCCTCACGATCATCGTCTCCACTCCCTACATGGACGAAGCAGTACGTTGCGATCGCATCGCGCTCATCCAAAAAGGGCGCATTCTCCGCACCGACACGCCGGCGGCCATCGAAGAGAGCTATCCGCGTCCCATCTTCAGCGTGCGCGGACAAGCACGACTCCCACTCCTCGCTGCGTTGCGCGCCTTCCCGCATGCGGCCGCCGTCTGGCCATTCGGAGAGGTTTTGCACTATACCGACAAGCGTATCAACGCAGACGAGTCACTCGTTAGGCGTGAACTCGTCGACCATGCCGCCAGGATGGATGCCGGTACCATCGAAGTCGCGCCGATACGCGCCGGGATCGAAGATGCGTTCATGTGGGAGATGGTGCACGACGGAGCGGCGGCGTGAGTAGCGTCGTGAGCGACAGCGACGCGATCAGCGCAACTGCGCTCACGCGGCGATTCGGCTCCTTCACCGCCGTGAACGCCATCACCTTTCGCGTCGCTAAGGGCGAGGTCTTCGGCTTTCTCGGTGCCAACGGCGCCGGCAAAACGACCGCGATGCGTATGCTCATCGGCCTGCTCGCCCCGACGTCCGGTAGTGCAATGGTCGCCGGTCACGATGTCGCGACGGAAGGTGAAGCCGTCAGGCGACGCATCGGCTACATGAGCCAGCGCTTCTCGCTCTACGACGACCTCACGGTGATGGAGAACATCACGCTCTACGGTGGGATCTATGGCCTGAGCGACCGACAGATCGAGCAGCGCGCGCAAGCACTACTCGCGCGCATCGGATTGGAGCACGCACGGAAGGACCTCGTGCGCTCCGTTCCCTTAGGGTGGAAGCAGCAGCTCGCGTTTTCGGTTGCACTCCTCCATGAGCCGCGCGTTGTGTTTCTCGATGAACCCACCGGCGGCGTCGACCCCATCACGCGCCGGCGCTTCTGGGAAATGATCTACGAGGCGGCCGCGGGAGGGACCACGGTCCTCGTCACGACGCACTACCTCGATGAAGCCGAATATTGCGACCGTCTGTCGATCATGGTCGATGGCGCCATCGCGGCAATGGGGACACCGACCGAGGTCAAAGAGCAGTTCAAGGCCAAATCGCTTGATGAGGTCTTTCTCCGCCTAACGCGTCCCGGAAGTCCGGAGAACGCGGCATGAGTGCCTTCGGCGGCTTCGTGAGGAAAGAGGTCTACCACGTGCTGCGTGACAAGCAGACTCTCCTCATCCTGCTCGGCATGCCGCTGGTGCAAGTGCTGCTGTTCGGATTTGCGGTGCGCACCGACGTGCGCGCCATCCGCCTTGCCGTCGTCGATCCTACTCCAAGCGTTGCCACGCGGCGCCTCGTCGAACACTTCGAAGCGTCCGAGCGCTTCACGCTTCAGGGCGTCGTGCCGACGCTCGAACAGGTCGCGTCGCGATTCGACAATGCAGCGCTACGACAAGCGATCGTGCTGCCGCCCAATGCAGACCAGCTCCTGATGCGGAGTGAACCCCTGCATGTGCAGATCGTCACCGACGCAGCGGACCCGAACACCGGAAGCATCATGCAGGCGTACGCCAGTGCGGTCGTTAGGCAGTGGCACGCCGAGGCAACCCGAGGCGCCGCGAATCGGGGCGTTCGCATCGAGATCGCGTCGCGCATGCGCTACAACCCGACGCTCGAGAGCGTCAACCTCTTCGTTCCGGGCCTCATTGCACTCATCCTCACCATCGTCTCCGCGATGATGACCGCGATATCCATCACCCGGGAGAAGGAAACGGGAACGATGGAGATGCTCCTCGTCTCTCCGCTGCGTCCAGTACAGATCGTGGCCGGAAAGGTTGCGCCATACGTCGCGTTAGGCTTCATCGACGTCCTTCTCGTCCTCGGCGCTGCTCGCACCGTGTTCCGAATGCCGTTGCGCGGAAGTGTCGTTCTCCTCCTCGCCGAGTGCTTGTTGTATATCGTTACAGCGCTCGCGATCGGCATCGTGATCTCGTCGCGGTCGCAGACGCAGCGCACAGCAATGTTGGCTGCACTCGCCGGATTGCTGATGCCCACGCTGATGCTATCGGGATTCATCTTTCCGATCGACTCGCTTCCTGCTCCGCTGCAAGTGATTTCGCAGATCGTGCCCGCGCGATGGTTTCTCCTCATCGTTCGAGGCATCATGGTGAAGGGAGCGGGGATCGACACGCTCTGGCAGGAGACGCTGACGCTCCTCGGCATCACGATCTTCCTGGTTGTCGCCGGCGCGAAACGCCTCGCCATCCGCCTTGGCTAACGATGCGCACCATCTTCTTTCTCGTGCGCAAGGAGTTCCTGCAGGTCTTTCGCGACAAGGCGGCGGTCTTTCAGATCTTCTTTATCCCGATCGTCCAGCTACTGATCCTCTCCCACGCGGCGACGTTCGACGTCAAGCGAACCGCCATCGCCGTGATTGACGAAGACCGGAGTACCCTATCGGCGCAGCTCATTGCGCGGTTGGGAGGGGGCGAGCGATTCAACATCGTGCGGGTGCAGCCCACGTCGTTAGGCATCGAACGCTCCCTGGTGGACCGCGAGGCGAAGGCCGTGCTGCACATTCCGCGCGACTTCGAACGCTCTCTCGTTCGCGATCGCCGCGCACCAGTGCAGCTCGAGGTGAACGCCGAAGAAGGCGCGACCGCAGGCATCGTGCAGGAAGCGGCGCAAGCGATCATTGCCGACTTTGCGCGCGACGTGACGCCGACCATCGGAGGCAGCGCACGTCCCACGAGTCTCGCCCGCGTCGCGCCGCTCGACCTGCGCACGCAAGGGTGGTTCAATGCGACGCGGAATTACAAGCACTACATGGTACCAGCGATTCTCGTCTCGCTGGTATCGATCATCGGGCTCCTTCTGACTGCCCAGAACATCGCGCGCGAAAAGGAACTCGGCACACTTGAACAGCTCAACGTCACACCCATCACCAAGGCGCAGTTCATCGCTGGAAAGCTCCTTCCGTTCTGGATTCTCGCACTGGTCATATTCACGATCGGGATGGCCATTGGAAAATTTGCGTTCGGCATCCCAACGCGAGGGAGCGTCCCGCTCGTGTTTTTCGCTGCAGCCATTTACCTCGTCGTCGCGTTAGGCATCGGACTGTGGATCTCGACATTCACGAACACACAGCAACAGACAATGTTCGTGGCCTTCTTCATCCTGCTCATCTACCTGCTCATGAGCGGGCTCTTCACGCCGATCGACTCGATGCCTCGATGGGCGCAGTTGGTGGCGCAGGCGAATCCGGTCAAGCACTTCGTCTTTATCATGCGCGCGGTGCTCGTGCGCGGCGCCACTCTCGCTGAGATCTGGCAGCCGCTCGTTGGGTTGGCTGTTGCAGGTTTCGCGGTGTTGGGCATCGCGGTGCGCCTGCATTCCAAGCAGGTGAGCTGAGAAGACGCGTTAGGCAGCGCCCGCACGTCATTGACGGCTCGCGCAGCTCAGTGGCGGAGAGTGCGCTCGTCGACAACATCGCGCATACGGTCGGCGCGATGCCAGGATGGAACCGGAACTTCGCGATCGGCCTCTCGCACACCGGGAACCGAGATGCGGAGCTGAATCGGCGTTCCGCGCCCTTCCACGTAGCTCATGATCGCCGCGACAAAGTACGCGATCGCAAAGAGCTCAATGGTTCGAGTGAGTACGAGCGTCAGCGCCACCATGACGTGCACGACGCCAACGACGGGTAGCTCAAGTCGTTCGACCGCTTCGAGAATGATCGAAGCCGCGATGTAACTCCAAATCGCCAGGCGCAGGTCGCGGCGGGTGGCGATGGGGAGGCGGCGCGCGAATGAGGAGAAGAATGGAATGAAGACGACGGCCGCGACGGCATAGGGGATCAGCCACAAGTAACTTCGCCACAGCAGCGGCGACGCGTGCGCCTGCACGGAAGAGTTAGGGATCATCCGCACAAAACCCATGTGCATGATGGCCGTCCCAACGACGACGCCGGCAAGCGCAAACCAGTATTTGCTCTCCCACCCGCGACGTCGCCTGGCCTCGGCGCCAAGGAGCGCCAAGAGCGCCGAGGCCACGAACATCGTGACTGCGCTAAAGAGCGACGCCAGTCCCCCGTCGGCGTTGAGGTCCAGCGCTCGCCGAATCGCCGTTGGGAGCGGGAGATGAAAAACCGTCGTGGCGGCGACGTAGAACAAATGCGTGATGACGAGCGCGACCACAATCACGCACATCGGGACGAACACGGCACGCGCCGTTAGGCGAACGTCGAAATTGGTGGTAAGCATGTGGGCCAGAGTCGACAATTCCACTGCGCATTTCGCGCCACGACTACCGGCCCAACACAACTATTTCGCTTGCCAACCCAACGACACTGACCAGCCCGCCTAACTAGCGCGGATGTAGGCGCACCCGACCTCTTGGGCCAGCACCGCGGCAAACACACCCGATGGTTGAAGAATCACTCCGGGAACGAGGCTGGCGACCGCTTCCTTGTATGCCTCCTCCTCGTTCTTTCCGGACTTCTTGATGAGCTCAACGCAATCCTGAAGCGCAAGATTGCAGGCGAGGACAGTCACACCGCGCTTCAGCTGTTTGTGCAGCGCAGCCTGGTTGAAGGGTTCGGGAATCCCGGAGGTTTCATCGAGAAGGACGGGATTCTTATCCGTTGGCTCGGTGGTGAGCGGATGTTTCACGCTCTTCAGTTTGCCGATTCCGTACTTATCCCAAAAGGACTGTTGCATCGCAAGCACGATGGCATTGTGGCGTAGTACAATGACGGGCGCGACTTGCGCAGCGGGCGCTTTGAGCACCTGCATGTTCTGGCCGGCCCACGCCGAGGCGCGCCAGACGCCGTAGCCGCTCTCAACTTCTGCAACATCGAAGACTGCTTTGTGTTTTCCGACGATCCGAGCGGGCCAAGTGGTGTTCCACTTCTCATCGGCGACCGTTTCATCGGCCCACGCGGTTGAGGCGAAGGCGGAAAGCGGTAGGGCGAGTGCGCTCAGCGCGGCGGTGGACGATGTGCGCTCGAGAAATTCGCGGCGGGTAGGCATGAGGACCTCGGGTGGTGAGGGACGAACGAACATGCTTCGGCTGCAATGCCGCCGCTAGGACTCCACAAATCGCTGCCGCATCCCCGCGACAGAGCGCCCGCCTCCCACCCAAAGGGTTTCCGGAGCGGTGTGCAAGTTCTCTCGCCGCGGACGTCTCCCAAGAAACCACCACCTTCGGGGGATCCCATGCGGCGCCTGCTCCAATCACTTCTTGCCTTCACCTTCGCTCCGGGAGTCGCACTCGCCCAGGGGCGTTTGATCGAACGTCCATGCAGCTCGCCATCGCCGACGATACGCTGCGGTCCCACTGAAGACTGCGCCGTCCGGCGACCGGTATGCGGCGCGCAACTCGTGCGTACTTCCAGCGACGTGAAAGTGGCACTCGCCGATCGTGTCCTGCGATACGAGGTCACGGAGACCTTTCGCAACCGCGGCAACGGGATTGCCGAAGCGGATTACATCTTCCCGCTTCCGGCGGGCGCGGCGTTCGAAGATCTCAAGCTCTCCATCAACGGCGAGTTGGTGTCTGGCGAAACGATGACTGCTGACAAGGCGCGCGGCATCTACGAAGAAATCGTTAGGCGGAAGCGCGACCCGGCACTAGTTGAGTGGATGGGAAGTGGAATGCTCCGTACGCGCATCTTCCCCATCAATCCGGGAGAAGAAAAGAAGGTCGTCGTGCGCTATCAAAGCGTAGCGATGCGCGAAGGTGATGCGTTGCGCGTCGACTATCGTCGCGGGACAGATCCGAACGGAAGCGGCGCGGCGCGTATCGCTGGTGTTGTCCCGCCTGGACGCGACATGCACACGATGGTCGACACGAATGGTGAGGAGGGCGATTGGTCATCATTCACTTTCCTCTATCAACGCTCGAGTGACTTTGGAGAACCGTATTCGCCGACGCATTCACTTCGCGTTCGCGACGAAGGACGGATGCGTGCGGCCCAGGCGCGCGGAAGTGCCAGCGACGTCACGATCCTCCTTCCGCTTCGTCGTGCCAACACAGCAGCGCTGAGCGTTCTCACGCACGCTCCGGAGGGCGAGCGCGGATTCGCACTCATCACGATCACGCCTCCGGCCGTCTCGCGTCGTTCGACGCCGCGTGACCTGACCTTTGTTGTCGACGTCTCCGGCTCGATGGCAGGACGCAAGCTCGAACAGGCGAAGGCTGCCGGCAATTCACTGTTAGAGTCGCTACGTGGCGACGATCGATTCCGCATCATCGACTTCTCCACAGACGTCCGTGAGTTTCGCGACGGATGGACCACGGCAACAAGCGACAACATCGCCGACGCGCGCCGTTACCTGCGTGAACTCCGCGCCGAAGGATCCACGAACATTTCGGGTGCACTGCAGCAGGCATTGGAGCGTTCATCCGCGCGTGGCGGCCTCCTCCCCTTAGTCGTCATGGTCACCGACGGCGAACCGACGGTTGGCGAACGAAACCCCGAAGCGATCGCCGCACTTGCCGCGCGACTCCGCGGTGATGCGCGCGTCTTCTCGGTTGGTGTCAGCGCCGACGTGAACGCTGCCCTCATCGAGCAGCTCGCGGTCGAAGGACACGGCACAGCGCAATTCGTCCGCGACGGCGAATCGGTCGAGCGCGCCGTATCGCTTCTCGCACGGCGCCTAACGAGCCCGGTACTCACCAACGTCCGTGTGCGGGCCGACGGTGTACGTCTTTCGCAACTCCTTCCGTCAGGCGCCATCGACCTTTTCGCCGGCCAGGATCTCATCCTCCTCGCCCGTTACGAAGGCGACGGCGACGCGACCATCCGCTTGGAAGGTGAATCGGCTGACGGGCCAGTCACCTGGTCGACGCGTGCCCGTTTCCCCGAGCGCGATCGCGGCAATCCGTTCGTCGCTCGCCTGTGGGCCGCTCAACGGGTCGGTTGGCTCGCCGCCGAGAAACGCCGCAACGGCGGCACGTCGGAGTTGGATTCAGAAATTCGCTCGTTAGGCGAGAAGTACGGGATTCCGACCGAATTCTCGTCCTACCTCGTCGTCGAGCCTGGAATGCAGGTGGCCAACGCCTCGATGTCGCGCCGCGATGCGCCCGCGCTCCAGAACGTCGTCACCACGGGTGCGGCCGGCGGGGTGCAACCACTCAAGAAAGACAAGGAGCGCGCTGCCTCAATGGCTGATGCCGCAGCGCCAGCGTCTGCGCCGGCTCGGGACGCACGCGAGATGCGTTTTGAAGCAGCGAAGGCCTCAGCCGCCCAACGCGAAGCCAAGACCGTCGCCGAACTGGATTCGCTCGCGGGCGCAAGCACTACGCAACGCCGCGTAGGCGAACGGCTCTTCACCCTCGCCAATGGTGTATGGACGGATGCACGTTTCACCGCGCAGATGCGCACCATCCGCGTGAAGCCGTTCTCCGCCGCATACTTCGATCTCATGAAGCGAGTCGATGCTCTCCCCACGATCTTCGCACTCGGCGACCGCGTCATCGCGGCCGGCCGGAAGGTCGCCATCGAGCTCGCCCCCGACGGTGTGGAATCGCTCGCACCATCGGCGATGGACGCACTCGTTAGGGATTGGTAGCACAACATGCGCGACGAAGAGCTCGAGCGGCTGTTCAAGCTCTACCATGTGCCGCTGGTGCGGTATCTCACTCGGCGCTTGGGCGATCGTGACTGGGCCGAAGAGGTCGCGCAGGAGACGTTCCTGCGCGCCCTTCGCCAGGATTCGCTCAGCAGCGAACGCTCGTGGCTCTTTGCCGTGGCGACCAATCTTGTGCGAGACGAAGCGCGAAAGGACGAGCGCCGGCGCCGTCACCTGCAACTCCTCGCGGACGAAGCGCGTGAGCGCGAGGAAGAAGTACCGGCCGATGACCTGGAACGAGCGCACGAACGGGCCATGGCCAGAAAGGCGGTCGATGCGCTGGCCGAGCGTGACCGGCTTGCGCTGTTGATGCGTGAAGAGGGGTTGGACTACACAGAGATTGCAGCAGCGCTAGACCTTTCGGTTGGATCAATCGGTACCACGTTGGCGCGGGCGCGCCGTCGGCTGGCGGAGAGCTACGAGGCATTGCAGAGCGAGGCGAATCGCCGCGCTGGAGGGATGCATGGAGCATCTTGACGAAGGGACCGTACATGCCTGGCTTGACGGCGCGCTTTCGCCCGAGGAGGGCAGGCGCATCGAGGAGCATCTGGCGTCCTGCGCCGAATGTTCCGCGCTCGTCGCCGAAGCGCGCGGGTTGATCGCGGCCTCGTCGCGCATTCTCTCTGCGTTGGATGATGTGCCGCGGGTGACCGCGAGTGCCGCTCCGACAGCACCGCGCTCGGCTGATCTCACGGTTGTTTCGGGGGGCGCGGCCCGCTCGGCCAAGGCAGCATCGCGGAAGAAAGCGTGGTGGGCTCGTCCCCAACTGTCGGCAGCAGCGGTGCTCATGATCGTGGCGGTGGGCTCGTTGGTGGTCGTGCGGAATCGTGAGGTCGCCACTCCTGCGTCGTTGAGGGACGCGAGGTCGAATGCGGTGCGTGCGCCGGGTGAGGCGCCGGCGCTTCCCGCGGCGCCTGCGCCCGTGCCTAACGCTGATTCCACAACTGCGTCGCAGCCCCCGCGGAGTGTCGCGGCGGACGCCGTGTCACCAAAGACCTCAGCGGAGGCCAACGCGCGTCGGGCGCTCGCTGAACGTGATCTCGCCGCGTCGGCGGATCGTCGAGCGAGCGGCGAACTTCGCAGTGAGCCGGTCCAGCCGGCAAAGGTTGCGGCGGCCGTAGCTAACGACGTGAAGAACGACAAGACCAGTGATGCGCTGGCACGTGCGCGCGAGGTTTCTGCCTCGTCGCAGGGCGGCGCGACCGCGGTCGTCGCCGCGCCGGCGGTCGCTCCACCTCCGGCGGCGGCGAAAGCCGTTCTGGATAGCGCCGCGTCGTCGCTAGCCAGAAAGGAGAGTGCGAACAAGCGCAAGGACGCCCCTGCGTCAGCGCCCGCGCGTGCAGCGGCCGACGTTGCCGCACAGCGCGTCGATGCCGCCGCACCGCGCGCCGACACAACCACGCCGTCCGAGAAGCCGCAGAAGGTTACCCGAGCGCTCGATCCCAATCAGCTCGCCAAGATCGAGAAGGAACGAATTCAGAACGAACCCAAGATTGAGAACGTCGTCGTAACAGGGGCAGCGAGTGCGCGCCCGTTCGCCGCGGTGCGCGCTGTCGACATGGTTGGGTGCTGGTCGGTCCAACGATCGGCAGCGGCGCGCGCGGCTGGAATTCCGGAACGCGTCGAGCTCACCGCGCGTGTGGTCGGACGCGAAAACGGCGTCGAGGTGCGCGCCGCGCGGAATCTCGACGCCGGGGCCGATGCATCGGCAGAATGGCGGTGGCTGATGGGACAACACGGCGACGTGTCGCTCCTGCGTATCGTCAACGGCCTGCAGTCGGCGTTCCCGCTACTGACTTCTCCAGATCACCGGGCCAACGAGGCGTCGAGGGCGACGCGTCAGGAGTGTGGCGCTCGTTAGGCGTCGTCGGTGACGCGGGGCGTTACTCGTCGCGCAAATCGATGCCTAACGCGGTAGCGATGACGAGCCCCTGGCTGTAGGTCATGATCGCGCCGCGCAGTGAGAGTTCCGCCGGGTCGAGTGAACTGATGTCGCTGCCGCGCAAGTCGCACCCGTCGAGCGATGCGCGATGCCACGTCGCCCCAGTAAGCGCGCAGTCGCGCAGCTTGGCCCCGCCGAGTTTGCACCCGGTGAGGTCAGCCTCGAGCATCCGCGCACCGTCGAACTCCGCACTCGTGAGGTCGGCACTGGCCAGCGACACGTGAGACCAGTTACCCCCATCGACTTTCGTCATCTCGAAGGTGCAACCGTCGAACGTGCTTCCGACCATCTTGCAGCCCTCGAAGCGCGTGTCGAAAAAGGAACATGACGCGAACGTGCAGTTCACGAACGCGGCGTCGTGATGCACCGAGGCGTTAAATCGCACGCGTCGAAAGGAACACTCCTCGAACACAGCGCCGTTGTTGACGAGTTCCGTCATCACCACGTCGACGAACTTCACACCCGTGTGCCGTTGCCCCGAGATGTCGAGCCCATACCAATCGGCCCCGGAAATCGTTTCGCTTGTCTTTGACGCGGGTTCACTCGACCGACGAATAGGCACAAGAACGCTCTCAGATTGATGACGGGCTCCGCTCGACCTTGAAGAAACGGCGATACGGAGGGGCGGCGGGGGCGGCAAGAAACTACGCGCCGTGCTCAATCGGCGCGAAGCATCGTCATCGGATCGATCCGCGCGGCACGCCACGCAGGGAGGAGCGCCGCTACCAGTGCCACCATCCCAAAGAGAGCCGCCGCGAAAAGGTACACGACCGGGTCGGCGCCCTCGAGGCTGCCCAGCTGCGAGCGAAGGATGCGGACTCCAGCGAGCGCGATGACAACGCCGCCCGCGATGCCAAGCCCCGCCAGCCGCAATGCCTCGCGCAGTACCCAGCGCCGTACCGCCTGTGGCGTCGATCCCAATGCCAACCGCAGCCCGATCTCGCGTGTCGACTGCAAGACCAAGTACGCCATGACCCCGAAGATTCCCACTCCCGCCAGCACCACCGTCACGAGCCCGAAGATCGAAAGGGCCCAGGCGCTTAACCGTCTGCTTTCGAGTGAACCGTCGAGGTACGCCGTGAGCGGCCGAAAAGTCGTTTGGGGACTGGAGCCGGCCACTGGTATTTCAGCGTCCACTCCGAGAATGGCGCGGCGCAGCGACGGAATGATCGCCCGTTCCGGCATCGCGCTCCGCACCGCCACATAGATGTTGGGCCACGCATTCCATGTGTAGGGGACATAGATGGTCGGTGACCCAGGAGCGGCCGGTCCAAATATTCGCTCATCTTCGACAACGCCAACTACTGAACCGGTGAGCGATGTCCCAAGATCGCTGCGCGTCGGCGCCATTTTCACGAACGTCACGCCTTCGCCTAACGCGTCCACGTCTCCGAAAAAGCGTTTGACGAAGGCTTCGTTCACGACAATGCCACTCCCAATCGATGCGACGTCGGCGTCGGTGAGGTAGCGCCCCCGCTTGAGCGTTCCACCCATCACGCTCAGATACTCGGGCGACACGAGACGATAAATCGCGTCTTCGCTCGCATCCGAAGCACCATTGCCGGTGGCGCGCGTCTGAATGCGCGTGGTCATGAGCCCGCCTGAAAACGGGACATGATTCACCAGTGCCGCACTCTGCACACCGGAAACCCCTGCCACCTCTTCGCGCATGCGCCGATAGAGCTCGAGCGCCGCGTCAGGCGCTGCATAACGATCAGGAGGGAAAACGCGCAGCGCCGCCACACCCTCCGGATCGAGCCCCAACCGCACCTCGGCGAGCCTCATCATGGAGCGCGCGAGAAGTCCTGCGCCAACCACGATGCAGAGCGCGAATGCGAATTGCACGACGACGAGGGCGTGACGCATCCGCGAGCGCGGCGCACCCACGCTCCCGCGCTTGAACGAGCCCGCGATATCGAGTCGCAACGCCGACCGCGCTGGCAACAGTCCGAGAAGCATCGTCGCGAAGGCCGCAACTGCGACGGTGAAGACGAGCGAATTCGCACCGATGCGCACTTCGTCGATGCGCGGCAGGATGGCGGGGGCGAAGCGACGCAACGCCTCGAGTCCAAAGGCGGCGACGATCACGCCGAGCACGGCACCCCCTAACGCGAGCACCGCACTCTCCGCGACGAGCTGGCGGAGGAGGCGTCCTTGTCGCGCGCCTAACGCGGCGCGCAGCGTCAGTTCTTGCGAGCGCGCGGCGTGCCGCGACACCAGGAGACCAGCGACATTAACGCACGTCACCAGAAGCACGAGGGTGACGATGAGTGCGAGCAATCGCAGTCGAACCTTTGCATCACCGAGCACGTTGTCGCGCAACGCATCCAAGCGTACTTCAGTCCACGATTTCGCATCGTCCGGAAACGCACGCGCCAGCCGGCTCGCGATGGTCGTCAATTCCGCACGCGCCTGCTTTACCGTGCTATTCGGTGCGAGGCGCGCGATGACCTCAGCGTCGACGTGCGAGTTGCGCTGCGTGCGCACATATGACGAGCGTGCCGGGAGCGCGTCGAAGGGAAGCCAAAAGTCCGCCCACGCCGGCTCTCGGAAGGCGCGTGGCATGATTCCGATGATCGTGTAGACCCCGTCGATGGTGTGAAGCGACGAACCCACGACCCCGTCGCCCCCTCCGAACAACGACTGCCACATCGACCACGAAATGACCGCAGGACGCTCGGCGCCAACCGAGGCGAACGTGCGTCCTTGCAAGGCTCCCATGCCTAACGCTGGGAAGAAATCATCGGTGACATAAGCAGCGAGGTATCGTTGCGCCCCGTCGCGATCAGTAACCACCACGCCGTCGCCGTGCACGAACGCGAGGCGATCGAGCGTCGCCGCATCGCGCTTCCGGTCGAGGAAACCCTGATACGACATCGGCCGCACGTCACCGGCGGCGGTCGCTTCGTTGGCGATGAACAGACGATCAGCGTTGGCGTAGGCGAGCGGACGTAAAACAATTCCATCGATCAGCGCCCAGACGGCGGTTGACGCACCGATCCCGATGCCTAACGTGACGATGACCAGGGTGGTGAACGCCGGTGCGCGCCGCATCGCTCTGAGCGCAATGCGTGCGTCGCGCGCCAGCTCTTCGAACCAGTGCGACGGGCGCGCCTCTCGCATTCCGTCTTTATGCCCATCGGCAGATCCGAACATCGCGAGCGCTTGCCGCCGTGCCTCGTTAGGCGGTGTGCCTGCCGCGACCCGCGCGTCGATGTCCATTTGGAGATGGAACGAGATCTCGTCGTCGTACTCACGCTCTCGCTCCGCATTGCGGAACCGATGCAGGAGGCGGCGAATGCTACTCAGCATGCTGGTGAAACCTCATGCCCCGGCGAGGACCTGTTCGACTGCACCGGTAAAGCGCCGCCAACTCTTCATCTCCTCGCCTAGCTGCCGGCGCCCCACGGTCGTCAGCGCATAGTACTTTGCTCGGCGATTCTGGTCCGTCGTCCCCCATGCCGCGTCGATCCATCCGCGCGCTTCAAGGCGATGAAGAGCAGGGTAGAGCGACCCCTGATTCACTTGCAGCACGTCTTTGGAGAGTTGCTGGATGCGCTGGGCAATCGCCCAGCCGTGCATCCCCTCGAGCGTGAGGGTTCGCAGGATCAGAAGATCGAGTGTTCCCTGAAGCAGGTCGGTAGGTTCGCCGCGCGCCATAGCCCTTCTTGTCGAATGTCTACATCAAGGTGGCATCGCTTGTGTAGAATGTCAACAAGAGCCTATCTCTGTCGCGCATCTGATGTCCAGACTCGGCAGACTACGATTGCTTCTTCGCCCCGGTCGCGCGCTTGCCCGCTGGCTTTGCGGCACCAGCCGCCCGCGAGGTCGCACGTTTCCTGGCGACGCGCTTGGTGGGTGGCGGCACCGCGCGAACTCCCCGCAGCCCTCGCTCCACCCACTCCAGAAGCTCCGGATCGTCGGCGATTGCGTCCTCCGGCACCACGAGCCACGTCCCCATCGGACGCTCGCCGCCAGGTGCAAATGGGGTAATACCGGGCATCGCGAGCAACGCGGCGTATTCGTCGGGCGTCGTCTTCACGAGTAGCGATTCGCGATATGCAATCAAGAAGGTGTTCTTCCCGATCAGAAATCCTCGCCCCCCAAAGACACCACGCTCGCGAGAGCCGCGTTCACCGGCGCGAACCACCGCGTCACGCAGCCGTTCCACCAACCCAGCGTCATAGGCCATGGCCCTGCTCTCCTTAGTTGGGGTCCGGCGCAAGACGCGCCGGGACGACTACCTCAGGCGACCTTGTCGCCGGGAAAGTCGGTGGGAACTGCGCGAGCGCAACGCACCAACGCCGCAATCGATCGTGCATGCGTGATGATCGCCGCCATGTTTCCCGACAGTGTGACGCGCCCCTGAACCACCGCGTGCACGGCGTCGAGGTCGTCCTGCATGATGCGCTTCCACTCGCTGTACGGCGCGCGAAAGACAAACGGTGCAGTGCAGGCGTCGGGCGAGATGATGCGCGCGTTTCGGCAAATCCCGTGTTCGAGCGTCAGCTCCAGTGCGACCGGGCCGACGAGTCCGACCGGTGCCCCATCCTCCAACACGAGCGCAATGGGCCACGTCCACGCCCTCCCAGCCTCCCGATAGGCGAGGTCGGAGTTGATGGCGTGACGAAGGTCGTCTGCCCAGGTCTGCGTAAATGGAGGGGTCAACAAAGTCCCAAACATGCGATGCGTGGTGCCGACCGAATCAGTCGATTTGGGTTGGTGCGAGATCGGTGACGTACCCCGGCTCGTCCACCCTCTCGTCCGATTCGTCTCGTTGGTCGTCACTGCCCGAGCGTTGCAACGCCCGCATAACCGTGCCGCCCGCCGCCAGCGCTCCCAGTCCTATGTAGATGTAGAAGGAGTAGACGCGCCACCAAATCAGCGACGCCGCAAGGAGTCGTGCAGGGAGTGTGCCGCCAAGCGCGGCCTTGAAGGCGAATTCGACGACTCCCCCGCCCCCCGGCGCGGGTGCGATCGCCGCCCCATATAGAAGGAGGAGCGGCCACAACAACATGGGTGCGAGCGCGACAGCCCCCTGGTAGGCATAGACGATCACCGGCAGGGTCACAAGCCGCGCAGCGACGTGCAGAACTGAGCAGACTATCGCAACGAGCATGTAGCCGGGGTGCGCGTGTCGAAGTGAAGCCACGCTCTGCCGCATCTGTCGCAGCGATCGTTGCAGCCGACGCCATACCCCGACCGAAACCCCAAGGCTTCTTAGCCACGACGGGGGAGGTCCGTTCGCGTGGCGCTTGGCCAACATCGTCGCGGCAGCGCCCACAGCCAACACACCCGCGGCGTACAAAAGCACCGTTACCAAAAGCCCGCGGACCATCTCCCCGGAACTCTTGAAAATGATCGCTAATGCGCCAGCGACGACGGCGAGTGAGAGCATTTCAATGAAGAGCTCGAGAAAGAGCACGACAATGATGCCGCCGACGGGAGTTTTCGCCTCGCTCAGTACCAGAAATCGTGCCGGTTCAGCGCCCGATCGCGAGGGAGTAATTGATGCCGCAAAATCACCGCCGAGTATGGTGCGTGAGGATGTACCGAGAGTGATGGGGATGCCGACGGCGCGAGCGCTGAAATAGATCTTCGCCACTCGGAGCAAGATCTCCACGCCGACACACGAGAGGAGCAACAGGTGCGTCCATGCCGGTAGACCCAGCGGGGCACCTCCTTCGGGCCATGTCGACACGATGACGTACACCGAGACCGAGATGGCCGCGATGAACGACGCGAAGGTCAGGATCCAGCGGGTGCGCGACAGTTGAGTGACTCTATGCGGGTGGAAGGCGACGTCGATAATGTACGGGCACCGCGCCCACTCGGCGTCAGCTTGAGTGGGTTGTGGGGAAGGGTGGCTGGCCGCACAAGTTGCTGCGCTAAACGTTTTGGCGCGCGGCGGCATCTCACCGTCGTGACCGTTCATTCGCACAAGCCGCATCTGGACTTCGCGACGCCACGCATGCCATCTCCGCACGACTCGGTCCGTGCTTCGAATGCAGAGATGGTCATGGTCGAGCGCGCACAGAGCGGCGATGTCGGCGCGTTCGAGAGCGCGTTTACGCCGCCTAACGAGGCTTGTTGTGCTGCAAGGCCTCTGGCTACTGTTGCCGGGCGAACTGGTCTTCACTCAGCAAAGCGGTGCGAAACGCGCCGACGCACCTCTCGCACCGGCGTGTTCGCACTCAACAGACAATGGCCGAGTCGCGGCAAGTGGACGCTCGCGATCGGGGTCGCACAAGGACCTGACGACCGCGTCTATGCAATCGTGGATCTGTCGCCCGCGGGAGAAGTTGCCGGCGTGCGAGTCCCGACGCCTCAGCAGAATGGCTATACCATTCCTGCGCCGCTCGCCATGAGCGAGATCGACACGTCGCTTCGCGCTCGTGCCTTGCAGCTCGCGAACAAATAGCGACCTGCTTCGTCGCCCGCGAGCGAATAGCGAACTGCAGCGCAGCTCTCGAGCAAACAGCGCACTCGCTGCATTGGCCGAGTCTCCCGGCCACGTGCAACACCCCTCGCCCGCGCAAGTCGGCGAGGGGTTTACACGTGTGTCCGATTTTCACCCAAAGGGCGTAGATGAAAAAAGAGGGGAGTGTATTGCGCTTGATCAGATAGGTCGCCCGACCCTTCCTGTTATGGCTGCAAAGGTCGTATTCTCAATACATGCAACGTCGCCTCTGGCTTCGCGCCCTTCTCGCACTCTGGGGTCTGTGGTTCACTGCTGCTATCAGTGAGCCCGCCGGACTCTTTGTGTGCGCCATGCATTCCGGCACCGCCGGGATGCAAATGGGAGGGCACGCGCACGGAGGAATGCGTGCGGCAAAGACATCGTCGCACGGGATGCAGCACGCGGCGAGCGGTTCACACGCGGCGCACCGATCGCCGAGCGTTGCAGCCGGCGGTGAACCGGACGCATCCGTCAGCGAGCCTACTCCACCGCAGACGCACAATTGCACCTGCCTCGGCGAGTGCTGCGCGGTAGTTCCGGCCACGATCCCCACGCCGCAGCTGCAGGTCGCGTTGGGCATCGCCATCTCGCGTGCGGCCGAACCACCTGCGCATGCACGCGAGATCACTCCGCCGGCGCAGCTCTTACACGTTCTTCCGTTCGCCAACGGACCTCCTCGCGCGGCGTAGCGTTCGCTCACACCGCTGCAAGGGAGTAAGACCTCGAATGCGCTGACGTCACGCGCCCTGGTCTCGCCCCTCAAACCCAAATACGCACTCGCACGTCGCCGAATGGCGCTCGTGCGCGGGAAGCGTGCTCCACGCCGCGCGATTCATTTGCGCCGCGCGTGGCGCAGTTCCCGAGGGTGCGTGCGGTGGGCAGCGGATCTCGTTAGGCAACCGCTCACACGCCCCTCACCCATGCGCTCATACTTCTTTCTTTCGTGTGTCCTCTTCGCGGCGACCAGCGCCGCGGCAGCACAAAACCAGGCGCCGGTCCGTCCGGCGCACGCCGACTCAACTCGTCGCGATACCACAACCAGGCTTGGCGGAGTCAAGGTCACCGCCGAGCGTGACCGAAAGCCGGCCATCACCCGCCTAACGATGCCGGTGTCCGCCAGCATCTCGGCCTTCAAGGTGCAGGAGACGGTCAACCTGATGGATACGGAAGACGCGGTGAAGTACCTGCCGAGTGTCTTCTTGAGGAAGCGAAACAACGGTGACACGCAGGCGACGATGGCAACGCGCGTGTGGGGCGTGAGCTCCAGCGCTCGATCGCTCGTGTTCGCCGATGGCGTTCCGCTTACAGCGCTGATTGCCAACAACAATACTATGGGCGGCCCGCGCTGGGGGCTCGTCGCTCCTGAAGAAATCGAGCGCATCGACATGATGTATGGCCCGTTCTCCGCCGCCTACGCGGGGAATTCGATGGGTGCGGTCATGGAGATCACGACGCGCATGCCCGAGCGCTTCGAAGGGTCGGTCACGCAGACGCAGGGGTGGCAACCGTTTTCGCTCTACGGCACGTCGCGCGACTTCGGTACGACACAGACCTCGGCGCGCATCGGCGATCGGTTTGGACGGTTCTCGTTCACCGCGAGTGGCAACTACCAGGAGAGCAACAGCCAGCCATTGAGCTTCGTGACGAGTGCGTCCTTTCCGAAGGGAACGACGGGAGGGTACGCCGCCAGCAACAAGCTCAACGCGCCCGCGAACATTCTCGGTGCGAGCGGGATGCTACACACGAAGATGAGCAACGCGAAGGTGAAGCTGGCGTATGACATCACGCCTAACGTGCGCGCCGCGTACACTCTGGGTTGGTGGCAGAACGATGCGAATGCAGGAGTCGAGAGCTTTATACAACGAGACGGTACTCCCGATTACGCTGGCCTCGCGGGGTTTGCGAGTGGGAACTACGCGCTGCTGCAGCGCCATACTTCGCAGAGTTTGTCACTGCGCAGTGATACCAAGCGCGACTGGGATTTTGAGGTCATTGGAACCAAGTACGACTTCGGCACCGACAAGCAGCGCTTTCCAACGGCGGCGTCGGCGACGGGAACGTCCTTTGGAACTCCTGGTCGTGCCGCAGTCCTGAGCGGGTCTGGATGGTCGACGTTGGACGTGAAGGGGGCGTGGCATCGGGGCGGCGTGGCGCCAGTGCATACTGTCACGTTTGGCGCGCACTACGATCGATATGTGCTGAACAATCCGACGTACAATACGCCTGACTGGCGCGCCGACGCCTTGCCCACGGGGATCTTCACCGAGGGTGACGGCAAGACGCGCACGCAGGCGTTGTGGGTGCAGGACGCGTGGCGCCTAACGCCGGCATTGCGCCTCACGTTAGGCGCGCGTTACGAGATGTGGCGAGCGTACGACGGCTACAACCAGAACGGGAGCACGATGGTGCATCAGCCGGAAGTCTCGGCCAACAAGCTCTCGCCCAAAGCATCGCTTGCCTGGCATGCGACGCCCGACTGGACGTTCACGGCGTCCGTCGGACAGGCGTATCGTTTTGCGACTGCATCGGAGTTGTACCAGCTCGTTTCGACGGGGACGACGTTCACGTCGCCAGATGCGAACCTAAAGCCTGATAACGTCGTGGCCTCTGAGCTTCGCGTGGAGCGTGAGTTTCAGCGTGGGCGCGTGCAGCTGGCGTTGTTCAACGACGATGTACACGACGCCATCATCTCGCAGTTCAAACCGCTGGTTGCGGGCTCCAACACGCTCTACTCGTATCTTTCCAATGTCGATCACGTCCGTGCGCGTGGGGCTGAGGTGGTCGTCGACACACGAAACGCCGTCTTCCGTGGATTTGATCTGGGTGGAAGCGTGACCTACCTGAATGCACGAACGCTGGCGCTATCGGGGAGCGCCGCAGCGAATGCGCCGGCTGGCGCGGCAGTGGGGAAGCGCCTGCCCAACATTCCCGATTGGCGTGCGTCCTTTGTTGCGACGTATCGTCCGGCCGAGAAGCTCTCTATGTCGTTAGGCGGACGCTACAGCGGGAAGTTGTATACCACGCTCGACAACGCTGATGTGAATCCCAATGTGTATCAAGGATTCAGCGCTTGGTTTGTCGCCGACGCGCACGTGAACTATCGGATCAACCAGCATGTGTCGGCATCGGTGGGCGCCGACAACCTGCTCAACCGCAAGTACTTCCTCTTCCATCCGTTCCCGCAGCGCAACTTTGCGGCGAGCCTCAAGTATGCCTTCTGATCTTTCTCGAGCTGTGATTGACGCGACGGATATGTCGCTCCGCACAGCGCGGCGCGGCGTTAGGCAGGTTGTCCCCATGCTCGCAAGTCTCGCCCTAACCGGCGCGAGCCACTCGGCGGTGGTGAGTGCTGCTGGTGCACAGGGAACGCCTGTCGTCCTTTCGGTGGATGGCAGGTCGGGCGACAACGTGTCGATTGCGGCGAGCGGTGCGTATGTCGCGGTCACCTGGTCGGGTGCTGCGACGAATGTCATGGATGTCTACGCCGCGCTGAGCCGCGATGGTGGGGCGTCATTTTCGCCCCCTGTCCGCGTGAACTCCACGGCGGGAGATGCGCGAGTAGGCGGTGAGCAACCGCCCCGAGTTGCCCTCGTGGCCAAGAGGGGCGGTGTACCACAGATAGTCGTAGTATGGACGAGCAAGGGCACGAAAGGCACACGGCTGTTAGTCTCTCGCTCGAAGAATGGCGCGAAGTCGTTTGAAGCGAGCCAGGTCGTTCCGGGCGGCGAAGGCGTGGGGAATCGCGGTTGGGAATCGGTTGCCGTGGATGCGGGCGGACACGTACACGTTCTCTGGCTCGACCACCGCGAAACAATGGCCGCGGGGGCTATGCATCATCAGCCGAGTGATTCGTCAGCGCCCAAACCCAAGATCGACCCCGTGGTGAAAGCTGGCAAATCGCAGCTCTACGTCTCTTCGCTGGATGCAAAAGGGGGACGCAGTATCGCTCGCGGCGTCTGTTACTGCTGCAAGACGTCGCTAGTCTCTGCGGGCGATCAACTCTTTGCGGCGTGGCGTCACGTGTTTGCTGGCAACGAACGCGACATTGCCTTCACGTTGTCGCGCGATGGCGGGCGCACGTTCTCGCCTCCAGTGCGTGTGAGCGACGATCACTGGCAGTTCGATGGGTGTCCGGAGAACGGCCCGGCAGTGGCGATCGACCGGGCGCGACGCGCGCACGTTTTGTGGCTCACTCCCTTGGATGGAAAAGAAGGAGCACCGTTGGTGTTGTATCACGCCGTCTCGCGTGACGGTCGCAGGTTTGCGCCGCGGGCGCGCATTGCGACCGAGGGAGCGCCCGGGCACGTGCAGGCGACTATTGCACCTGACGGTTCGATCGTTTCGGCGTGGGATGAGATCACGGATCGCGGACGGCGCATCGTCTTCGCCCGCGGGGTCTTGAACGCAACGGGCGACGCCAGGTTCGCGGCGCTCGCCTCGCCGGATATTGGCGAGGCTCACCATCCGGTGGTGGCGACGACGTCGAGTGGCGTCGTCGCCGCATGGGTGAAGAAGATGGATCAGGGGAACGCCATCGCCGTATCGAAAGTGCCGCTGGCGTTCCGCTAGTTCATCGACTGCCTAACGAGTCGGCGATCGCACGCCCCATTTCCTCCGTGGTCGCCGATCCACCCATGTCGCGCGTGTGCGGGGCCTTCTCGTCCGCGAGTACGCGCTCGATCGCCTCGACGATTTCGCGAGCTGCCTCTGCATGCCCGAGGTGATCGAGCATCAACGCCCCTGACCAGATCATCCCGACAGGATTGGCGATCCCACGCCCAGCGATGTCCGGCGCCGAGCCGTGCACCGGCTCAAAGAGCGAAGGAAAACGACGCTCGGGATTGATGTTGGCACTCGGCGCAATGCCGATCGTTCCCGTACACGCCGGCCCTAAATCGGAAAGGATATCTCCAAAGAGATTGCTGGCGACCACGACGTCAAACCAATCGGGATGCAGGACGAAGTTTGCCGTGAGAATGTCGATGTGGTACTTGTCGACGCGCACATCGGGAAACTGCGCCGCCATCGCTGTCACCCGCTCATCCCAATACGGCATCGTGATGGAGATTCCGTTGCTCTTGGTGGCCGAGGTGAGGTGAAGCGCTGGACGACGCGCGGCGAGTTCAAATGCGTAGCGCAACACGCGGTCGGTGCCGACGCGCGTCATCACCGTCTCCTGCATGACGACTTCGCGTTCGGTCCCTTCGAAGATCTTCCCGCCAATGCTCGAGTATTCCCCTTCGGTGTTCTCGCGAACGACGTAGAAGTCGATGTCGCCCGGTGAGCGTCCAGCCAGAGGCGACGGAATGCCGGGCATCAGCCGGCAAGGGCGCAAGTTCACGTATTGATCGAACTCGCGCCGGAATTTGAGGAGTGAGCCCCAGAGGGAGACGTGATCGGGAACGGTCGCTGGCCAACCAACGGCGCCGAAGAAGATCGCATCGAGCGGAGCGAGCTGCACGAACCAGTCGTTAGGCATCATCGCACCGTGCGCGACGAACCAGTCGCACGACGCCCACGCTTTGTGCTCCCACTCGATCGAGAGGTTGTGGCGCTTGGCCACGGCTTCCACGACGCGAATCCCCTCCGGGAGGACCTCCTTACCAATTCCGTCGCCGGCGATGGCCGCGATGCGATACCGTGCGGTCATGCCTGCCTAACGAAGCGGTTGCGGATTCTTCCACAGATCGATCGGCTTTCCCACGCCGCTCGGCCTGAATGGAAGGGTAATCTTCTGCCCGAGCCCCGCCGACGCATACGCCGCGTAGAGAACCTCCTGTACGACGCGTCCTGTCTCCCCGTCGGAGATCGGCGTCTCCTTCCCGCGCACGCAGCGCGCGAAGTGCCGCATCTCCTGAGGGAATCCGTAATTCCAGTGCTCTTCGAAGACCGGCCATGTCCAGCCACGCGTCGACGACGCCTTCTCGACGGCGTAGCCGAAACCGACTTCGGAGTAGGTCGGGAGCGCGTTTCCCATCAACATGTCGGCGTACGTTTGCCCCTTGTCACCGTAGATCTCGATCGTGTCGTCCATGCCACCTGGCTTGGTCCATGAGTTCTCGACGACACCGGTCGCCCCTCCCTCAAACTCGATAATGCAGAGCGCTTCGTCGTCGCCCTGCGTGCGATTGCCATGCACCTGCGTGGAGAGTTGGGCGTAGACGCTTTTCACCTTTGGCTTGCCGAGGAACCACCAACAGAAGGCAATGCCGTGGCAGCCGAGATCCATGAGCGCGCCACCGCCAGATTGATTCACATCCCAGAACCAATCGGAGTGCGGCCCGCTGTGTTTTTCCCCCTGTTTTACGAGGTGCACGCGCCCGAACGCGCCTTCGTCGGCCATCTGTTTCGCCTTTACATATTTAGGGGCAAAGAAGAGTTCTTCGGCATAGAGGAGCAACACCCCCGCTTGTTTGCAGGCGTCGATCATCGCGTCGGCTTCCTCGAGCGTCACGCACAACGGCTTTTCGCAGACCACATGCTTCCCCGCGCGCGCTGCGTCGATCGTCATCTGCGCATGCAAGCGATTTGGCGCCGTGATCGAGACCATCTCGACGTCTCGATTCTTCAGCAGCTCGCGATAGTCGGTGTAGGCGTTGGCGATGTGGTGTCGCTCGGCGAAGCTACTCGCATTGCCTGGAGTTGGTGACGCGACGGCGACGACGTCCAATTCGTCCGGTGTCATGCGCGCAGCGTGCGCGATGCAGTCGCCCTGAAAGCGAGAGCCGATGATTCCGAGTTTTACAGGGGGCACGTACAAGTCTCCGGTGCGGTAGTGCGAAAGAGGCGAGGGTACAAATCGTTAGGTGCGGACGGTGTCATCCCCACGCAGGCTGCCCCGGTTCGAGCGGCACGCACCCCGTCCACCGCCCCGGGACGCGGATGTAGCGCAGCGCCTTCGTCATCCCGATTTCCGAGCTGAAGTACGCCTGTTGCGTCAATTCGCGCATCTGGTGGAAGTAGTGCTCGTTTCCTTGCTTCTTGGCTTCCGCGTCCAGCTCGACGAGCCGCTTCTCGCGCTCGTTAGGCGAGAGCGTCGCGAAGTCACGCCCCGTCTTGTCGCGCACATACTGGCGGAACGAGTTAATGCCGCGTGTGGCGCGCTGTTGATCCGCGCTTTCGGTGCAGTCGGTGAGCAGGAGGTTGATGATCGCTCCCACCCCGGCGGCTTTCGCGCCGGGCGACGATGGAGTTGTCGGCAGAATCGTGTCCGCGACGTCCTCGATCAGCTTCTGATCCTCGGCCGAGAGGAGCATGCCCGTTGTCGTCTCCTGCGACGCCAAAGTTGGCTTCGCGTCCTTGGAGCACGCTTCAAGCGCGAGCGTCGATCCCAACATCGCTGCACCGGCAATTGCGCTCGTTGCCTTGAGCGCCTCACGCCGATTCATGGACAACCTGTCGTTAGGCATCGTCAAATCTCCCGCCGTGATAAGGCGCCCGCCGCATGATCGACCGCACGGGCGGTGAGCGCCATGTAGAGAATCGACGGACTCTGGTTGCCCGTCGAGGTCATGCAGGCGCCGTCGGTGACGTACACGTTAGGCACGGCGTGCATCGCGTTCCACTCGTTCAACATCGAGGTCTTCGGGTCGCGCCCCATTCGGCATCCTCCCATTTCGTGGATGTCGAGCCCGGGTGCCCATCCAGTGTCGTGCGTTGTCACGCCCGTGCAACCGGCAGATTCGAGCATCTCCTGCGCCTGCTTCCGCCAATCGCGCACCATACGCTCCGCATTCTCGTCGTACCCGACCGACGTAACAAGCCGAGGAATGCCGTACGGATCCTTCAGCGTCTCGTGCAATCGCACATGGTTCTCGTACCGCGGGATGGTCTCACCCTGCATGTACATGTACATCCCCCACGGCCCAGGCTTTGACTGGGCGTCCTTGTATGAGCCGCCTAACGACGCCTCCGTTTCTTCGCCGCGCACACGATAGCCGCCGGTGAACGTCGTGTATCCTCCCACAAAGTCGGCATCGGCGTCCTGTTTGCCGAGGTTCCGGAAGTTCACCAGGATGCACTCCGTCGGATTGCGACCGTACACATACTTGTCGAGGTAGCCGGGAAGTGTCGCGTTTGCGTTGGCACGATAGGAGTGATGCGCGACATAGTGCCCAAGGATTCCGTTTTCGTTCCCGAGTCCCTTTGGGAACGTCGGCGAGGTCGAGTTCAATAGAATCAGCACGGAGTTGAGTGCTGACGCGTTTACAAAAATCACGCGCGCGGAGTACTCCATCGTTGCCTTCGTCTCCGCGTCGATGACGCGCACTCCCGTCGCTCTCCCTTTCTTTTCATCGTAGATGATGGAGTGAACGACCGAATGCGGGCGAATGGTGAGCTTCCCCGTCTTCATCGCCCACGGAAGCGTCGACGCAACCGACGAGAAGTAGCCACCGTACGGACATCCGCGCATGCACAAGTTGCGAGCCTGGCACGTCCCGCGCCCTTGTTGAAGGTGAATCTCCTTGGGCTTCGAGAGATGCGCCCAGCGTCCTTGCACCACATGACGGTTGTATTTCTTCTTTAGGGCATCGCGCAGGTGCACTTCGGCGCAGTTGAAATCGAATGGAGGAAGGAACTCACCGTCGGGCATCGCCTCGAGCCCATCGGCATTGCCGCAGACGCCGATGAACTTCTCAACGTGCGAGTACCAGGGGGCCACGTCATCGTAGACGATGGGCCAGTTCATGCCATAGCCGAGCTTCTCAGGCGCGACAAACTCGTGTTTGCTCCACCGTTGGCAGGCACGCCCCCAGATGATTGACTTTCCTCCAACCTGATAGCCGCGAATCCAGTCGAAGGGTTTCTCCTGTACGTAAGGATGGTCGGCGTCCTTGATGAAGAAGTGCGCCGTGTCCTCGCCGTACCCCGCCGCTTTCGAGATCAACGGGTTCGACCGGATCATCTTGCGCGGCGTCGCTCCTTTGTGTGGAAGCTCCCACGGCGCAAGGTTCATGGTGGGGTAGTCTTTGATATGCTCGACGTTGCGTCCGCGTTCGAGGACGAGCGTCGTTAGGCCCTTTTCGCACAGCTCCTTCGCGGCCCACCCGCCGGAGATTCCGGAGCCGATGACGATGGCGTCGAACGAGGTGTTTTCGGTGTTGGATTGGGGCACGCGAGAGGGGGCGGAATAGTCCAGCGAGATGCGTTGTGATGCATGAGGCGTTTCGCTTCCGGAAGTTGCGCTGAGTCTCGAGGAGGGGATAGGGCGACTTCGCGCTCTCGTCACTCGCGTTCACGGGCGTTCACTCGCGGTGCGTGTCGCGTGATGCGAGTAGCACTCAAACGGTGATGAGGAACGAGTGGCAGTGGTGCAGACTCGTCCATGTCCTCTTGCATTCCGAGCGCCGAGCCGAGCACACTATGGCTATGCCACTTCTGCACGACCGACTGTGGACCGTCGCGGAGGTACACGCGCTTCCTGACGACCCGCGCCACCGCTACGAGGTGGTGGACGGAGAGTTGTTGGTGAGTCCCGGACCGACGTGGCCGCACCAGAACATGATCTTCTATCTCCAGCGGATTCTCGATGATCATCTGACGGAGTATGGAGGTGGCGTCGTGATGGACGGGCCGGCTGAAATTCAACCGGACGATCGCACCATGGTGCAGCCCGATCTGTTCGTCGTCCCATTGGTCGACGGTCGTGCAGCGCTCGACTGGTTTCAGGTCAACAAGCTGTCGCTTGCAGTCGAGGTGATGTCGCCGGGCACTCAGCGCTACGATCGCGTGGTCAAGCGCCGTCTGTACCATCGGTTGGGCGCCGAGTATTGGATTGTGGATCTCGATGCACGTGTGATCGAGCGGTGGGGAGCTTCCGATGTCACACCGGAGATCATCGATGATCGGATCTCGTGGACACCACCGGGGAGTACGACTGAGTTAGTGATCGAACTCGAGCCGCTGTTTCGGAAGGCGTGGCGCGAAGGGTAGACGTGGACGTAAGCTGAGATGGCATGTGAGCAGCAGCTCTATCGCCGTCGCCGCCACGCTCGTGGGTCAGGTTCCCGCGCACAACGCAACGCCAACCCAGTCCTAGCAGTGCTCGTCGGAGAGCACCGCGTGACGAAGCGCTGACGCCCAAACCTCGCGATGTCTGCGCGGGGACTCGTCAAGCCCAAGCTGCTCCTCGAGTACGCCCAGATAGTCGACGAGCGCTTCTGGAGGCGCATGAATCGCGAGGTCCGCGATTCCAAACGCCCACTCGTCATAGGCGCTTGCAATCTTGCCGGCCTTGGCACCGTCCGGATCCCACTGCGTCGCAAGCACTTTTGCGGCTGCAGCAATGTGACGAGCTCTTGGTCGCGGCACTTTACCCCATGTGGGCAGCAAGGATCAGATGATCCGATCACACCACAACAATTTTCTGACTGAACTGCGAGAATACCAGTACGAGCCCTACACGGGTCGATCTCATGACGTCGTTACGCGCGGAGTGACGGACGATCGCTCGCGGGCAGACATTGTTGGTCCCTTCGGCGAGTGAACAGTCCGTCGTTACTCGCCGCGTAACGTGATAGCCGGATCCAACCGAGCCGCCCGCCACGCGGGAACGGCACTCGCCAGTGCGGCCATCACCATCAACAGTGCGAGCACACCGGCGTACGTTGCGACATCTAACGGCGAAATGCCGTATAGCATGGACGCGATGCTCCGACTCGCCCACAGCGCACCCATGAGACCGAACACCACGCCGATTCCCGTCACGCCAAAGCCGTCACGAAATACCAACGATAGAATCTCCGCACGCGAGGCGCCTAACGCCGATCGCACTCCGAACTCGCGCGTACGTTCAGCGACGCTTCCTGCTATCACTCCATAGATGCCGGCGGCAGCAAGCACGAGAGCGGCTAACGCAAAGAGCTCGAACAGCACGAGAGTAAAGCGCCGTTCGGCTGTCGACGTGCTGACAAGCGCCTCCATCGTCGCGACACGCACTACGGCCTGATTCGGATCGACTGACCACACAGCGTTGCGCACCGCCGTCGCGAACGAGCTTACGTCAATCTTCGATGTTGCAGTTGAGCCATTCCCTGCTGAGACGCGCACCACGAGCGACATGACGCGATCGGCGAATTCACCCTGGCTCATCGGGAGATACACAGCATCCCCGGCGTCCGTGGCGAGCGAGGCCTGCCTAACGTCACCAACAACGCCAACAATCGTGATCCAATCCGTTCGTCCTCCGACACTCAGGCGTTCGCCGATCGGGTCACGACCCGAGAATACTCGCGCCGCATACGACTGGGAGATCAACGCAACGAGTGGCGCACCTCGTTTGTCGCTTGCGTCGAGGAGGCGACCTCGTCGCAGGGGAATTCGCATCGCTGACAGGTACTCAGGCGTCACGTTGTAGCGAAACGCACTTGGATCATCCACTTCGCGCGCAGGGAGCCCGTGCTCGAATCGCACGCCGTAACGTTCGGATTCTCCAGTAAGGGGGAGTTGGCTCGTCACGCCAACACGCTCCACGCCCGGTACACGACGCACGCGCTCTACCACCTGCTCGAAGTACTGGCGCGTGACATCGTTGTCCGCAAAGCGCGGCCCGGTCGTCTGTACCTGCATCGTTAGGCTTTGGGATACATCGAAGCCTGGATCGACCGAGAACAGTCGCTGCAGACTACGCAACAAAAGTCCGGATGAGACGAGTAGTATCAGCGCGAGCGCCACCTCGGCGGCGACCAACACGGAACGCGTGCGTCGTTGTCCGCCCACGGACCGCGATGTCCCGACTCGTAGCTCCTGATGCGGATCACTTCGCCCAGCCTGTCGCGCCGGAATCGCGCCGAAGGCTACGCCAACAACGACCGTCAGGAGCAACGCGAAGGCAAAAACCGTCATATCGATATGGATGGATCCAGATCGAGCCACGGCGGCAGGAGCGATTGTATTGATCCCTTTTACCGCGACGGCCGCGACCCCCAATCCGAGCACCCCGCCGAGCATTGCAAGGAGGAGACTCTCCGTGAGTAGCTGGCGAACCTGACGGTGACGTTCGGCGCCTAACGCCGCGCGCAACGCGAACTCGGCGCGGCGGCGAACTCCTCTCGCGATGAGCAGGTTCGTCACATTCACGCAGGTGATCACGAGGACGAGCAGCATTGCACCCAACACGGCAATTCGAGCGGGGCGGGCGTCGTGCATGATGTCTTCTCGCAACGGCAACACCGAGAAGCTCACGTCAGGGCCGTAAGTCTCCGGATGCTGCTCGGCGAGAACCGCCTTGCCTAGGGCGTCGAGTTCGCGACGAGCGCCATCCGCGTCCATTTGGGAGTGCAGGCGTCCGATCATACGAAGGTGATGTCCCCAGGCGCGCCCCTCCGCCATGTCGTATTGCAGGGGTGCCCAGAGGAGCGCTCCCGGTTCCAGCACGTTCTGGAAGCTCTGAGGCATGACACCGGCGACGGTGTACGTCACTTGATCGAGCGAGATGGTACGGCCAACGATTCCGCGGTCGCTACCAAAGCGCGAACGCCAAAGCGCGTCGCTGATCACGACGATAGCTGGCGCCCCCGGCTGATCATCAGTCTCCGTGAATCCTCTGCCTAACGCCGGCGTCACCCCAAGCACCTGGAAGTAACGCCAGCTGACGCGCTGCGCATCCAGCCGCTCTGGATGCTCGGCGCCGGACATTGTCGGCTGCCAACCGCGCATCACCGCGAGTGCGTCGAAGGCGCGGCTACGTTCCGCGAGGGCGCGGTACATGCCGAAGGTACCGTCGTTTCGGACGCCATCGCGGCGTTGCTCCCAGATGGCTGCTACCTGTGACGCATTGGGGTAGGGAAGCGGATCGAAAAGCACCGGCTTGACCGCGCTGAACACGGCGGTCGATCCACCCACACCTAACGCGAGCGTGATCAGTGCAACGGCGCTGAAGCCCGGATCGACACGCAAGCGGCGCAAACCAAAGCGCAGATCAGCAATGAGTGTTTCAATGCGATGCTCCCACCCGGAGACTCTCACACGTTCGGCGAGAACGGTCGTTCCGCCGACTTCGACGCGTGCGGCGCGCAGCGCTTGCTCGCGGTCGAGGCCCCGCGCCATACCTGCTGCTGTGGCTTCGGCGACGTAGTGATCCACCTCGTCGGCGATCGCGAGGTCACGCGCTTGCGTATTGCGGAGCGCGCGCGTGCTGCTCGTTAGGCTCCGCCATAACGATATAGGCGATAGGCGCGGGCCCTTGTCCGACGGGCGCGTCATGACTCGGCCTTGAGCAGTCGGGCAACAGCGGCGGTGCGCCGCGCCCAATCATCGGTTTCAACCTCGAGTTGCTTCCACCCTGCGCGCGTCAGCGAATAGAACTTCGCACGACGCGCATTTTCCGTCGCCCGCCACTCGGCGTCGAGCCAGCCAGCGCGCTCGAGTCGTTGCAGCGCGACCAGCAGCGATCCGGGATTGACCTTGAAGACACCGCGTGAGACTTGCTCGATGCGACGCGCGATGCCAAAACCGTGCAAGGGCTGCAGGCTCAAGGTCTTTAGGATGAGCATATCCAGCGTCCCCTGGATCACGTCCGTATTCTGTTCGTCCATGCGAGTCGGGTTGGGATACCGACGACGTTAGCACTCTTTCCTCTTGATTGTCAAGATATGAAGATCAAGAGATGCCCCGCCGATGTTGCGCCCTGCCGAAAAGGGCGCCATGCTCTCGCGTCGTCGCAGCCGGGCCACCCCACTTCAATGACCTGCTCATGACAAAGCCTCTCGTTCTCGCGGCGCTCGTTCTGTCGTCAATCGCTGCGAGCAGTCGATCATCGATCTTTGCGAGTCGTACACCCATTGCCGGGGGCAAGCGTGCTGCCGATCGCGTCTTCGAGATACGGACGTACACGACATTGCCAGGTCGACTGGACGCTCTCAATGCGCGATTCCGCGAGCATACCATGCGCATCTTCGCCAAGCATGGGATGACGAGCATTGGCTACTGGATTCCGCAGGACAGCGCTCGTTTGCGCAACACCCTCGTCTACATCATTGCGCACGAGAGTCGCGCCAAGGCCGATGAGAATTGGAAAGCCTTTGGCGCGGACCCAGAGTGGCAGCGAGTAGCCGCCGCGTCGGAGGCAGACGGCAAGATTGTCGAGAAAATCGAAAGCGTGTACGTCTCGCCGACTGACTACTCGCCCATCAAATAGCGCCTAACGATGATTACCACGCGAGCGCCGCGCTGTTATTGCGGTTGTGTGAGCCCGCGCGAAGTGCACCGGTCTTTGGGTCGCGACTAATCGCGACCCACACTCCTTCGCCACCGAGCCGTGCGCGGTCCTGTGACACCTCTCGGATCTTGAGACGAGACTCGGCCAATACGTTAGGCTGAAAGCGCCCGACTGGCACCGGAAGGACGTAGCCGCTGTCCTTGGCGCTGTACGATGGCAAGAAGAAATCCGGCGCGTCGATCGCTTCATCTACTGACATCCCGAATGCGAGCACGTTGATGAGTCCCTGGAACGTGCGCTGATGAAGCCCTGACCCCATGGAAGCAAAGGCGAGAACAGGAGCGCCGTCTTTGAGTACCAACCCTGTCTCGGTCGGATCGGGCAGCGGTTTTCCCACCCCGATGCGTGCGACGAGCGCCTGCTGATACGACGCCGGATCGCCGATGGAGATGCCGTCCACATTGAGCGCCGTCTTTCCCCAGTACACACAGTTAATGCTGTGCGTGATCGCCGCCATGTTTCCCTCGGCGTCCACCACAACAACGTCGTCCGAGTGTTTGGGCGGCTGCGTCGCGACGTTGATCGGGAGCTTTCCGGCGTCGATTGCGCGCCAGAGTTCGGCGCCGTGTTCTGGCGTTAGGCGCGCCGCAGGTGAAAAGTCGACACCGGGGAGCATCGTCGAGAGCGACGCCGGGGGGAAGAAGTCGAGTACGTACGACATCGTGGCATTGGCGGCGCGACGCAGCGACTCACCCGAAGTGCTCCACGAGCCGAGTCGTGCGATGCCAGCGGCCACGCCCAGTTGCTGGCTCTCGATCAGCGCGGTGCCGCCCGTATTCGGTGCACCGGCAGCTGCAATCTCATAGCCGTAAACGGAGGAACGTACGGGTTCTCCCCAAATCACGTCGTATGATGACAGATCTGCCATCGTCATCTTTCCGCCATCGCGCTGGACTGCATCGACCAGATGGCGCGCCCACTCGCCCTTATACATGTAGTCCGCGCCTTCAGCGGCCACGTGCCGCAGCGTTGCCGCAAGCGCTGGTTGTCGTAGCGTATCGCCAACCTTGTACGTCGAACCGTCTGGCTTTAGCAGAGTTGCGCGCGTGGCAGGAAGTCGTGCCAGGTCGCGCGCGCGCAGCTCGAACTGGTGCGCGAGTGTCGCGTGGACCGGCAACCCTCGCTCAGCGACACGAATGGCCGGATCAAAAAGTGTCCCGAAGGGGCGACGTCCGTAACGCCGGTGTGCCGCCTCGACTCCCTTCATAAATCCGCCGACCAAGGCCGTCCGCCCACTCGGCACCGTGCCTAACGCTTCGCCATCGTCGTCGAGCGAAATCGCCCCCGGGATCGTGAGGGGACTCGTTTCTTCGCGCAGCGTATTCCATCCCGCCCACATCGTCGTGATCTTTTTCGACTTCGCGTCGTAGTACACCAGCGACATGATGCCGAAGTACGAGATCTGCAAGACGTCGAGCCCAGCGCGAGCTGCATACGCGTTGTAGGCAACGGTCACCGCTCCGTGGGTGCCACTGGCGCTTCCGGCCTTTGTCCGGATCTCCGCTTGGAGAGGGCCCAAGTAGTGCGCTTGCTCGGCGTCACTCCACCCGCTGGCTTCGCGTGCTGTACGAGCGGGGGCGCAGGCGGAGAGCGCTACGGCGAAGAGGAGTGCGTTGCGAGTGTTCATGACGTGCCAGAGCAAAGTGTGGCGTCTAAATGAGTGTATGGACTAGGCGCACACCGATGGCGCTCGAGTGTGCGGCACCGTGATCTTCGCGCTTCCGCTCTTCATCAATGCAGCGTTGAGCGACGTGAGCTGACTTCCTGCGATGCGCTGCAACGTGCGTTCGGCGGTGTTCAGGTGCTTGCAGCTGGCGGACAATGCGGCATACATCCCTGCGGTAGGGCGAGCGTCAGCGTTGTCCTGAGCATTGAGCTGGGCGCCGAGTGCGTTGTTGATGCTACGGAACGTCTCGGTGCCTCCTGGGGCGCCGCGTCCGCGGCGCCCTTGTACGTCACCGGTAACGGAGTCAATGGAGGCGACGATCGCAAGCGCAGCGGTTCGTATGCCTTGTTCAGTCGCCTCGCTCGTGAATCGCGCGACGTCGGCGCGCAGCGCACGTGCATCGCGATCGTCGTCGAATGACGCGTTCATCAACGACATGGTGCGCATTTGGAAAGTATGCTGTTGCTGCAGGTCCATTTGGGTCGCGCGTGAACGCGGATCGTTGCGAATCACGGCAGTTCGCGACATGGTGTGCCCATCCACCGTTAGGCGCAGCGTGTACGTACCCGGTGGAACCATCGCCCCCTCGGGAGAAGGCGGGGTAAGCCCTGGGTTCGCATTGATCTCGAAGGTGTGCGTGAACGCGTTTGGAGCATCGTGGCGCAAGTCCCAATAGACGCGGTGGGCGCCGCTTTCGGTGGCGAGCGCCAACGGCGGGCGCACCCAGAAATTGGGATGATTGGGGCGGGCCGCTTCTGCTACTGGGAGTGTAGCGGTGCTCGTTAGGCGCCGGACGACGGTCTGTGTTGCGTCGAGCACCTCGAGGGTGATCTCGCCCGTCGCGCGCGTCGGGAGCCAATAGTAGATCGCAACGCCCACTTCGGGATTGAGTGCCTGAGGGGTCTCGAGCTGCAGCGGCGTGTCGGCGTTCACATTGCGGTGTACGCGCACCGCGTTGCCGGGCGCAAAGAAATACGGCGCGCTGGTCGCGACTGGCGCAACGAGCTGCCGCAACATCGACATGTCATCGAGAACGTAGATGCCGCGCCCGTGCGTCGCGATGATGACGTCGTTATCGCGAATCAAGATGTCACGCACCGGGACGTTAGGCAGGTTGTTGCGCAACGACTGCCAGTGATTGCCGTCATCAAACGAGACGTGAACGCCACTCTCGGTCCCAGCATAGAGAAGGCCGCGAGTTTTTGGGTCAGCGCGGATCACGCGCGCAAAGCTTCCACTGGGCTCGTCTGTCGGGAGGCCATCAATGATTTTCGTCCACGACTTTCCGAAATCGCGCGTGCGGTAGAAATAGGTGCCGTGGTCGCCGAGCCGCATGTATTCGATGGCCGCATACGCCGTCCCGGCGTCAAATGGCGATGCTTCAATCCCTGTGACGTTTGCCCGGAGCGCGTTAGGCAGATTGGCAATCGAGACATTGCGCCAGCTCGCACCTCCGTCGCGGGTGAGGTGGATCATCCCGTTGTTCGTGCCAGCCCATATCTCGTTAGGCGCGGCGGAGGATGCTGAGAGTGACTCAATGGCGCCGCGTGCGCCACGGGTCTTGTCGGCGGTGGCCGAATCCATTCCTGGTGCCAACCCTAGGTCGGGACTGATACGCTTCCATGAATTTCCCCCGTCCACGGTGGTCATCACCATGTTCATCCCCGCGATGAGCATACGGGGATTCCACGGCGCCCAAACGAGTGGCGCTGACTGCGTCGATCTCGCCTTGAGTCCCGGATCAGTCGCTGGGCTGATGTTGATCCACTGCTCGCTGGGGTAGATGAGGCGCACGATTCCGTTGCCGCTTGCGAATATCGTATTGGGATCGCGAGGATCGGGGACAATCGTTCCCCACTCCCAGGTGTTCACCGAATTCCAGTCGAAGAACGTGACGGCGCCGTAGTTGCCGCGCGCGCGCGTGCGAATGGCGCCCGCGTCCTGCTGCGTTCCGTAGATCCAATAGGGGAACGATGCATCGGCGCTGATGTGGTAGATCTGCTCAGTCGACTGGTTGTACCACGTGCTCCAGGTGTTGCCGCCATCGAGTGTAACCACCGCGCCCTGATCGAGTCCCATCAGGATATGCTGTCCATTTGTAGGGTCGATCCACAATTGTTGCGGATCGTCGCCCCCTGGAGATCCTTTCAATCCGGTGAAGGTCTTCCCGCCGTCTATCGATTTGTAAGACGCCGTGTTGATTGTGTAGACGATGTCGGGATTCACCGGGTCGACATACACGCCGCACGAGTACCCTCCTTGGCCGTTGCGAATGCGCGTGTCGTCGCTGGCCATTTGGCGCCAATTGTTCCCGCCGTCGTCGGAGCGATAGAAGGCGTCGTTGGTAATGAGATAGAGACGCTGCGCATGCGTGTTCATGGCGACCGCTATCGATGCGCGCCCCGTTAGGCGGGGGAGGCCGACGCCATGCGACTCCTGCCATGTGATGCCGCCATCAATCGACTTGTAGAGCTTCGTGCCCGAGCGCGCAGAATCGCCCGCGTAACCAGCGGTGCCGATCCCGAACGACCAGATGGAGTTCCCCGTGTAGTTAGGTCCCGCGTAGTGGTGCATCGATGTGGCCCAGATGACATCGGGCATGTCGAACGCGCGTGCGAGCTTGGCGATTCCGGTCTCCTTGTCGATAAACAGCGTCTTCGACCATGTCTTACCGCCGTCGGTGCTGCGAAAGACACCACGCGTATCGCTCTGGCGCATGTGGTCGCCTAACGCGCCTACAAGCACGACGTTCGGATTGCGCGTGTCGACGAGTATGGTCGGGATATGTCGTGAGTCAGCGAGCCCCATCGTCGTCCATGTACGCCCAGCATCTGTCGACTTGTAGACACCGTCGCCCTGATTGATGCCGCCGATGACCATGTCGCCCGTTCCGACATAGACCACATTCGAATCAGACGGCGCCACTTCGACCGCGCCAACAGACGAGACGGTTTTGATTGCGTCGAAGATGGGCACCCACGTCACGCCAGCATTCGTCGTTTTCCAGACGCCGGCATTCGGAAAGCCGACGTAGTAGACATTGGGCGATCCAATCACGCCGGTCGTCGCCGAAACGCGGCCACCCCGAAATGGTCCGATGTTACGCCACTCGAGCGCGGAGTAGAGACGCGGATCGACGGAGGAAGTCTGCGCGGATGCGCGCGTCGTGCCGCCTAACGCGGCCGCCAGCGTGAGCAGTGCGAGGTGCGATCGGCGAGCGTTGGTCATGTCGTATCACTCGAAGCGAACGGCGCTCGCCATGACTGGCGAGCGCGCGTTCAGGTGGGGGGGAAGGAGGGAATTGCGACCCTATATTGTTGTGAAGCGGCCGAGGTATTTCCGCACGCGCTCGAGTGCATCGCGCAACTCGATCGCGAGCTCCTTGCCAAGCTTCGACTGCGCCTGCGTGGGCGGGAAGTTCCCCGAGTCGATGTTGCGGAGCAGCGCGCCGATCCGGTCACTGATACGCGGGCCATCGCTCCAGTAAGGCACCGTCGCCGGTTTCACGAGAATGTCAAAGAGCGAATCGATCTGGGCGAGGTCGCCGTTCAACTGCTTCACCGCGGCCGCCCCACCGTTGTCGGGAATCGCCTGCGCCGCCTTCTTACGCGCCTCTAACTCAGCCTTGCGTCCGTCGAGTGCACGTAGGGTGTCGTTGGCGAGCGATTGCAAGTCGCGCAGTTCCATTGCCGCTGCAAACTGCGCTCGCAGTGCCTCCGACGTTGTCTTGGTGGTCGGATCGATGCGGATCTCGACCGGCTGTTCGAGCTTCTGGTCGCCGACGGTCAGCCTAACGACGTAGCGTCCGGGTAGTGCGCGCGGGCCCGTGGGCGCGCCAAAGAAGCGAATGGCGGGGTCGTTATAGTCGATCGGCTTCCGCTGGCGCGACATCTCATACCCAAGATCCCATGACGTTGTGTTGATCCCTGCTTCGCGCGGAATCGCTGGAAGCGTCCGTACGAGCCCACCCTTGTCGTCGAACACTTCGAGCTTCACCGGTGTGCCAGCATCGGGCTTGGTGCGCAGCGAATACCTAACGATGGCGCCGTACGGTGGATTGGGGCCCATGAAGAGCGAGTTGCCTAACGAGCCCTTGAACTGCTTGGTCGCAAAGCGCGTCGCGGTGCGCATTGAGAAGAGATACGCCGGCTTTGACATCGCCGCCGCCAATTCCTGAATCGCCGACGCATCGTCGAGAATGAACACGCCACGCCCATGAGTTGCGACGATCAGGTCATTTTCGCGCTTGTGCACGATGACTTCATGCACTGGCACCGCCGGAAGCGTCCCGCCTAACCGGAACCAGTCGCCGCCACCGGTGACACTCACGTACAAACCGGTCTCCGTTCCGGCGTACAAGACGTCGGGATTCTTGGGGTCTTCGCGAAGCACCTGAAGATAGGCGCCGTCAGGAAGGTTTCCGCTCAGATTCGTCCACGTCGAGCCGCAATCGTTGGTGCGAAAAACGTACGGCTTGAGATCGTCCATGAACTTGCGTTCGAACGTCGCGTATGCCGTGCACGCCGCTCGACGACTCGCTTCGATGTGCGAGACAACAGCCTCTGGTCCCACACCAGGGACATTCTTGTCTACGCGCGTCCACGTCGCGCCGTCGTCTCGCGTGATCTGCAAGTTGCCATCATCGGCGCCGACCCAGATCAACCCCTTCTGCACCGGCGACTCGGCGACACTGTAAATTGTGTTGTAGTACTCCGCGGTCGTCTCTTCGGTGATCACCGGACCGCCCGCCCAACCGTGGCGCGTGCTGTCATTCTTCGTTAGGTCTGGCGATATCGTCTGCCATGTCGCCCCAAAGTCTTTCGAACGAAAGAGAACCTGCGATCCGAAGTAGATCGTCTTGGCATCGTGTGGCGAGGCGACGATCGGCGAGTTCCAGTTGAAGCGATACTGCAGCGCGTTCACCGGCGCGCCGTCGTTACGACGTGGTTGCGGCGAAATGTCCTCCTGCTCACGCGTCCGCATCTGCGTGCGGAAAATCATCCCGCCTTGGCTATCGGTGATGATGAAGTCGGGATCATCGGGGTGCGACGTTTGATAGTAGCCGTCACCATAGGACACGAGATTCCAATCATCGACCAGAATGCCTAACGGGTCACGCGTCCGACTCGGCCCAACCCAGTTTCCGTTGTCCTGCAATCCGCCGCCGACATAGTAGAACGGCTCACGGTTATCGGCGTGCAGCTGATAGAACTGCGCCAGCGCAAAGCGATTTGGGAAATTCCACGTGACGCCCATGTCGCGCGATTCGGCGATGCCGCCGTCGTTTGTTTGCCAGATACGCGACGCATCCGTCGGGTCAATCCACATCGACTGGTGATCGCCGTGAATGTTGAGCGAAATCGGGCGGAACGTGCGTCCTCCATCAATCGAGACCGACATCTGGCATGCGATTGAGTAGACCCGCTCTGGATTTGTAGGGTCGACGCGCAAGTCGGCGTAGTAGAATCCGCGGCAGAGGGTTGCGGCGTCATCGCTTGTCTTGCGCCACGTCTCACCGAAATCGTCGCTGCGCCAGACATATCCCTCGCGCGCTTCCGCGACAGCGTAGACGATGTTGGGCGACGACGGTGCGACTTTGACTCCCACGCGACCGAGGAGCTTGGGCAAGCCGCCGCCGAGTTTCTTCCACGTCGCGCCGCCGTCAACCGACTTGAAGATTCCGCCTTGCTCCGAGCCAGATGTGAACGTCCACTGCTTGCGATCGAAGAGCCACATCACCGCGTAGACAATGTTTGGATTCTTCGGATCGATGTCCATGTCGGCACAACCGTGCTTATCGTCGACGAAGAGCGACTTGCTCCACGTGGCACCGGCGTCGTGCGAGACGAATACGCCGCGCTCAGCGTTAGGCGCGGCCATGTGACCGATGGCGCAAGCATACACCGTACGCTTGTCCGACGGGCTCACCATCATGCGAGCGATGTGCCGAGTGTCGCCTAAACCAGAAAAGCGCCAGCTCTTGCCGCCGTCGGTGGACTTGTAGACGCCACGTCCGAACGAGGCCGAATTCCGCGTGTTACCTTCGCCCGTTCCGACGTAGACAACGTCAGGATTCCCCGGCTCGAGCGCGATGTCGCCGATGGCGAGCGTCGGCTGCTTCTCGAAAAGCGGCGTCCAGGTCGTTCCGCCGTTGGTCGTCTTCCATACGCCACCGGCGGCGGCGCCGACGTACACGATATTCGGATCTCCCGGTACACCTTCAACGTCGGTTGCGCGCCCCATCATGTTCGCGGGGCCGATGGAGCGAAAGTTGAGGCGCGAGAGCGCCGTGGTGTCGACGCTCGAACGCTGCTGAATTGGAGGAGAGGCGGGGCGCTGTGCCGTTAGGCCGGCCGGCGCGAGAAGCGCGGCGATTGTGGCGAGCCGGGTGTGCCAGGACGTGCGAGTGGAAATAGCCATTGATCAGAAAGGGTGTGTCGGGATGCGAGCGGAACGGCTGCTGGAATAGAGATACTGGTGATTAGGGGCGACAGGCGCCTAACGCCGACTCGATGGAGGCACGAGGCCTTTCATGCGCATGTACGTGACGATGTTGCCGTAGTGTTCACCGTTGTGGGTCGCATTCTGGATCAATGCCCCCAGTCGAGTGGAAGGGCGACCAAACAGATCGACGCTCATGGCTGCGTTGGCGGCCGACATCGCGTACGCCTTCGCGCAATAGTCATTCGACGCCTTGAGCGCCTTAACCAGCGCCGCTTTTGTCGTCGCCGACTTTTCTACATCGTCTTCGCTCGGCTCCTTGTCGCCTAACGCCATGGCGCAATACATGTTCTGCGACCCGGCGATGTGGCCGAACAACCCGGCAAAAGTCCGCACCGTCGCGATCGGACGGTAGGCGTAGTCCGCGTCGGAAAGCTCCTGTGCTGCCGTCGTGATGTAGTCGATCGTCGATTTCCAGTTGTCGCGCGCAGCTGCAATGCCGGCATCGGCCGGCGTGGTTTTGGTCGTTTGTGCGCCCAGCACCGCCGGAAGCACCGCCAATGTGATCGCGGCAAGGAAGGGAGAGAAACGCATCGGCATCGTTGTCACCGTGAGGGAGTGGAGTCGTGCAGTGAATGAGGGGGACGCCTTGAATGCGCAGAGTTGGGGCGAATGCTAACGCACCGCGCGAGACGATACCGTCTCGACCGCGATGCGGAAGCATGCGTCCCTCTTGCGTCTTACGCATGACGGCCTAGAATCGCGCGTGGGCGACGGTCCATCGCCTAACCCTCAACGATCTGCCGCCCCGGATCGCGCGACGAGGGCAAAGGGGAGCGTATCCTCGGATTCCGGTGTGTGTGCCGTGCGCACGCGTCGGTCGTCGACATAACTCCGCGTGCGACACGACGCTGGAGGGCGGGCCGCTCGTGTTGCTGAACGGAGCATGAATGACCAAAGCACGCGATTTCAAGCGACTGGTGCGCGAGCGCATGGCCCGCACCGGCGAACGATACACGACTGCACGCGCCCACATCCTCGCGGAACATCGAGACGCCGAGTCGTCGCCGGCGCTGGCGGTGGGCGGCGTTCACGATCAAACGGCGGCGTTGCGCGACCTCCTCGTCGCCAACGGTATCGATGCCCCACACACCAAGGCGCCGCCCACTGAGGCGCTGTTGCTCGGAGTGGGCGGGGGGATCGGCGCGGCCGTCTTCACCTTTCAGTACCAGGGGCATTTACCGCATCTGTACGTGGAAACGAGATGCACGCCGCAGTTTGCCTACGACCTGGAGTTCGTCAAACGCGCGGTGACTGGCCTCGGGCTGACGCTCGATATCTCGAACGGCACGACACCTAACGCGGCGAAACGAGCACTCGATGCAGCACTCGACCAGGGTAAACCGGCGCTGTGCCTCGTCGACGCGGGCTTTCTCCCACATCACCCGCACCGGCGAGACACGGGGGCTCTTCCGTGGGTGGTCGTGGTGCATGAGCAGCGCGGAAGCTCCGTCGTCGTCACCGATCGCTCGCGCCTAACGATCGAAATGCCACGTGTTGAGCTGGAGAAGGCGCGCGCCGCATTCAAGAAGGGGAAGGGGGGCGTCGCCACACTCGCGTCTAACACAGTTGGAGATCTCGCCAAGGGTGTGCGACGCGGCGTCGACTACTGCGTCAAGGAACTGGCGGGGCGCGAGGTCAAGAAAGGATTCGCCGGAAACTTCGGATTGCGAGCGCTTGAAAAGTGGATTGTCGAAATCGAGCGCGGCGGGAAAGAAGGGTGGCGCGTGCGCTTCGCCCCGGGAAAGCCGCTGGCGGCGGGATTACGTCAGGCGTACGGTTGGATCGAGACGAATGGAACTGGAGGGGGCGCATTTCGGCGGATGTACGCTGACTTCTTGCGCGAGGGCGCAACAATTACCGGCAATGCGCAGTTTGGCCATATTGCCACGCTTTACGATGCGCTGGCCAAGGCGTGGACTTCGCTCCTTGTCTCTCTCATGCCTAACGGCACTCCACTCGGCGAGATCCGCGGCGTGTTGCACGAGCGCGCGGATGGCATTCGTCGCGGCGATGCGCGCGAAGAGGGACTCGAGCGCGATCGGAGGCTCGACGCGCTTGTGCAGCAGTGCGATCCGTTTCCCGCGGATGCTGAGGCGACGTACACACAGCTCGCCGAAGGATTGCGCTCAATTCTCGAGCGCGAGCGTGAGGCGTCGAAAGCGTTGGCCGCACTCGTGAGGTAGCGCGGCACCACCTTCGTACGCATGGCAGCTCCGAGAATGTCGTACGCCCCGCGCGGAGTAAGGCGCGGGGCGTACGTTCGCTCGCGAATAGCGTTGTGCCTAACGCCAACTCCTACGGTACAATTCGTGGCTTCCCGATCTGGTACTCCTTCGGCGGAATGTTGCCTTGCAGGTTGGTGACGAAGTAGTCCCAGCGACGACGCATCACGTACAATGCGTCCTGTCCGTAGCCGTGACGCGCGTGCGGAAGCATGAGCAGGTCAAAGTCTTTACCTGCCTTCACGAGCGCATCGGCGACGAGCGTCGTGTTCACCGGCGGAACGTTGTCGTCCATCGCGCCATGAATGAGGAAGAGTTTCCCCTTCAGGTTCTTGGCGTACGTCTCGTTCGCTTCGGCCGCGTAGTTGTCGCTAGGCCCATTCTTTACGAGTAGCCCCTGATACCGCTCGCCCCAATCGTCTTCGTAGTTGCGATTGTCGTGGTTTCCTGACTCCGCGATTCCCACCTTGAAGAAGTCAGGGGCACGGAACATCGCCGACGCTGTCGCGAAGCCACCGCCCGAGTGTCCCCAGATCCCCACCTTGTCGATGTCGATGAAGCGATAGCGCGTCGCCAGATCCTTCATTGCGGCGACCTGGTCGGGGATGGTGTTGTCACCCATGTGACCGTAGTACGCGTCATGGAACGCCTTTGACCGTCCCGGCGTCCCCATCCCGTCAATCTCCACCACGATGAAACCCAACTCAGCCAACGCCTGATTGTCACCGCGCGACGGCACGAAGATGCGCGGTCCGACGCTCCCCGCTTGTGGACCTGGGTAGATGTGATTGATGATTGGGTATTTGCGCGTGGAGTCGAGCGACGTCGGGACGTACATCAATCCGTACACATCGGTCGAACCGTCGCGCGCCTTCGCCTTCACGGGAATTGGTGCGCGCCATCCAGATGCAACCAACTGTTTGATGTCTGCGCGCTCGAGTACCTGAACGAGCTTGCCGTTCATGTCGCGCAGAACCGTCACGGGAGGGGTATCAGGCGTCGAATACGTGTCGACGAAGTATTGCGCGTTAGGCGCCAGGGAGACGGTGTGACTGGCCACTTCAGGGGTGAGCAGCGTAAGCCCCTTCCCGTCGAAGCCAATACGATAGAAATGCTGGAAGTACGGATCGCGTCCGGGCTCTCTTCCATTCGCGGTAAACCAGATCTGCCGCTTCTTTTCGTCGATGCGCACGATCTCGGTGACGTTCCCGTCGCCGGTGGTGATGCGATTCTTGAGCGCCCCCGTCGTGAGGTCGAAGAGATAGAGGTGCGTCCAGTTGTCGCGATCGGACCACCAGATGAACTCATTGCTCCCCGGGAGAATGCGCCAGAGGTTCTGCGGCTGGGATGCGTCCCCCACCTGCGTGGAACTCTTCTCCTCGAGAAGCGTGCGAACGGTGCCCGTAGTTGCATCGGCAAGACGGAGCCACGCTTCCTTGTGATCGCGCGAGCTGGAGACAAATGCGAGGTGTGATCCATCAGGATACCACTGGGCGTCGCACAGCTCTCCGCCATCGCAGGCGATGTGATCCGACACGGTGGAGCGATGGAAATCCGGCGGCATCTGCAAACGCACGACGGTGGCCTTTCCCGTCGCGTCGCGGCGAATGATGACGCGGGAGATGTGGAAGACCGCCGTGTCGCCCGGCATCGGATATTTCCATGCCTCTAACTTCGGATTGCCGACGTTCGTCGAAACGAGATACATGTCCCGCACGCCGCGTCCGTCGTGCTGGAATGTCGCCATCTGTCTGGAGTCGTCCGACCACGTGATGATCGGATTGTCGCCGTGCACCCAACCAGCATTGTTGGTCGCATAGCCGAAATCCTTAATGCCGTCGGTGGTGAGCTGCGACTCCTCGCCGCTCGTTAGGTCCTTGGCCCAGAGATTGTTCTCACGAATGAACGCTGCGGTCTTGCCGTCCGGAGAGACACTCGCGTTAGGCGGGGGCGCCATCAGCCCCGTGGCGGCAGCACACGTATACGCCTTGATGTCGCATGCAAGCCGTCGCCCGCGCACGTCGAGCGACATCGAGCTCCCGTCCGTCGCCAAGTCGAACGTCTGAAACGGAAGGCGATCGGCATCGACATTCGTGCCGAGCGATGTGGTCAGTGCTGCAGCGAGTCGTTTGGTGTCGAAAACCACAGTTTTGGTCTTCTTTGCCGGGTTCACGACGAAGTAGGTGCTCGCGCCTCCGCCTATTCCGGCGCGATACCAGAACCGGCCGTCGGGTAGCCAGGTAGCGCGCCCGGCCGTTCCGCTCACCAGCGGATTCATCGTCTGACCCAGGAAACGCTCGGCGCGAGCGTAATCTTCGATCGTGAACTGATACGGCTTTCCGGCAGATGCGAGCGCGACTTGCGCAGAAATCGTCGATGGAAGCGCGGCGAGCGAAAGCAGTACGAAAAGAGCGCGTTGCGAGCGCATGTGAATTCCTGTGCGGTGTGTGTCTCGTCTTTGGAATCGAACGCGAACCCTAGCGAGTGCGAGCGAAATGGAGACCTTCTCCGAACGATGCAATGCAAAAATACGTTGGGTACTGTGCCGAGGCGCAGCTTCGGACATGCGGACGGTTGCCGAACGGCAGCGCGTTTCGTCCCAGATCACACTTAGCCCGAGAAACGCGGTTGGAAAGAGCACAACCTATGAATGACGGGCGGCGAGGCTTCTCCCTCGTCGAACTGCTCGTCGCCTTTCTCGTCTTTGCGATCCTCGCGAGCATTGCCCTCTTTCGCTATCGCGATATGAAGGACAAGGCGTACATCGCGCAGCTCAAGACCGACATGGGGCAACTGCGCGTCGCCGAAGAGGCGTATTGGGCGGAGCATCAAGTCTATACGCTCGATACGGCGCAGCTCGACTTCAATGGGTCGTCTGATGTGACGCTCACAATCTCCTCGGGCGATCTGCATGCTGGCTTTGATGCGACCGGCAAGCACAAGGCGGTGCCGGCCATTCTCTGTCAGATGTACGTCGGGCGCGTTGTGGCAACGACGCCGAGCGGGGAAATCACGTGTCAGTAGCGCTGGGCGCCTAACGACAATCGTCGCCCGGCGCCCTGCGTTTCGTTATCTACTTCTCCGCAGCGCCTCGAGATCCTCCTTTTCCTTTACCCAGTACGGCTTCGGAAACTTCCGCGCGCTCGGCCACACGCGATCCAGCGTCTTTCCTTCGTACAGCTCCCCGTTCTTCATCACGAACTGGATGTCGTTGGAGTTGCGGATGTTCTCCAATGGATTGCTGTTCAGAACCACTAGGTCGGCGAGTTTTCCGACTTCGAGCGATCCGAGGTCTTTGCCGAAGCCAATCGATTCCGCGCCATAGATCGTCGCGATGCGCAGCACTTCCATGGGGGTCATGTCACCGCTCTGCAGCATCCAAAGCTCCCACTGCGCTCCGATGCCATCCTGCTGGCCATGCGATCCGAGCCCCGCGCGTCCACCCGCGCGCACGACGTCGCGCACGCCACGGGCAATCGCTGGAAAGTTGTAGTCTTCGTCGACGATCAACTCACGACGCCGTGCCTGACGAGTGAGGATATCCGCGGGAGTGAAGTACGCGGTCTTTGGATCGCGATCGAGATCGGTGCGTGCGCGCCAATAGCCATCGCCAGCCGGCGCGCCATAGGCGACGACGAGCGTTGGCGTCCACGTGATCTTCGAATCGGCGAGCACCGTGATGACATCTTTGTAGATCGGGACCTGGCCGATGGAGTGTTCGAGCGCCGTGTATCCATCGATCGCCATGGTGATATCGGCTTTGAGATCCGCGGCGCCTTCGTTGGTGGCGTTCATTCCTTCGGCGGCGGCGGCCTGCAGGATCCACTGCCGCTGGATGCGGCGCGGTTGCAGGTACTGCTTGAGCGAGTTCACACCCTGCGCCTTGTAGCGCCTAACGACTTTCAGCGCGTCGTCATAAGACTTGATCGGAGTGTTGTTGCTCGTGAGCGGGAAGCCGGTTGCGTAGATGCGCGAGCCGACCATCTCGCCCGCGTCGATGAGTTCACCCCACGCCACGTTCCAGCGCGTTCCGCTCGGATTGCGCGTTGTCGTCACGCCGTACGCGAGGTTCGATGCGATCGACCATTCCTGATCGGGCGCCATCTCTCTTCCCGTCTTGGGGTGCGCGTGCACATCGACGAGACCCGGAATGATCGTCTTTCCTGCGACGTCGATGACACGAGCACCGTTAGGCGCCGAGAGGTTGGCGCCGATTTGAGCGATGCGATTGTTGGTGATGAGGATGTCGCCGCGGTCGATGACCTCGTCGCCTTTCATCGTGACGATGCGCGCCCCTCTGAGAAGGAGCGACCCTTGTGGTGTCGCGCGCGGCGCCGTGAGCGTAATGGTCGCATGCGACGTTCCCCACTTGGCGGCGTCCGCATACTTCATCACGCTGTCGGCGCTGGCTCGGTAGTAGTGGTTGGCGAAGCTCCAGGTGATCGTCTTGCCGCCATCACCCCATGAGGCATAGTTTGCCCCTTCGCTCGTTAGGCGCCGGAGCGGAACCGACGGCGCTGCGAAGTTGATTGACAATCCTTCACTCCCGACGTCGGTGAGCGGAAAGGCGTACAGGTCGTCGCGATCGAGCACGATCACATGCCGCCCGTCAGGCGCAACGTTCATCGAAATGCCAAGCGCCTGATTGGTGGTGATCTTGGCGTGTGTGCGCTTGTCAGTACCATCGAGGCGAACGGAGACGAGCGCAGTCGTCGACGTCGCCTGGAAGCCCGGCGTCGGATTCGGCACGTTCTCCGAGTAGTAGACTCGGGTCGGACCAGGCGTCGCGCGCGTCACCCCGGCGGTAACGAGCCCACCCGAACCAAATCCTCCAAAGCCGGCGCCAGTCGGCGACACCACCCGCGTCGATGTGCCGCCATTTGCGCTGACCACCCGCAACTCGGCTACCGAACCCACGGTCCCATCGCCCTGACCGACTTGCTTTGGAAGCCACGAATAGACGAGCCGATCGCCTTCCGGCGTCCATGTGGGAGCAGTGATCCACCCGCCGTCGTTCGCCAACTGTACCGGCGCCCCCGTCCCATCGGCCCGCGCCTTCCACAATCCGCCACCTAACGAGTCGGACCACGTCGAATACGCAACCCATTGCCCATCAGGCGAGAACGATGGGAAGTATTCGTGCGCTACGCCTTTCGTGAGACGGCGTGGAGCGCCCACCGTCGCGCCTTCGCGCGACGCGAGCCACACATGCCCGAGCGCCGAAAACGCCAGCAGGCGCCCGTTCGCCGATTCCGTCGTCGACAGGAGCTGCGTCACCTGGAGCGGACCGTCGCTGACGCCTAACGGGACGAATTGGTGCTTCGCCATCTGAACTTCGACGTCGGCGGTGAAGGGAATCACCGAGACGGCGCGCGAGTCGATATCGACGCGTTTGATCTTTCCACCACCGTAGAAGATGACGGATTTGGAGTCGGGCGTGAATGCGTAGCCCGGAAAGACGTCGTTAGGTGCGTACCCCTCCGAATCGTCGCGCTGCGTCTCGCCCACGAGCCAACGATCGTCGTGCGTCTGCAAATCCTGGATGCGCAGTGCGGTCTTTGTCCCCGCACGCGTTGCGTACACGAGCCATCGCCCGTTAGGCGACACGACCGGTCGCAATCCTCCACCCGGCCCACCCGTCACCGTCGTTTCCGTCCCGCTTTGCCGCTCGAACGCAATCACCTGATAGAAGCCAAGCCGCTCGCCTGCATATCCACCGGGGTGCGAGGCGACGTACATGGTGCGGCCATCGGGTGAAAACGCGACGCCAGTGTTCGTTGACTTACGTGTCACTGCCGTCGGGAAGATCTGGACCCCGGTTCCGCCGTCGACGTGGTACATCCAGAGCGGGACGTTGGTCAGGTAGTTCTCCCCCGAGGGGTACGGCCCAAAGCGGCGCGCGACGATGTACTCGCCGTCCGGCGTCCACTGCGGCGAAGAGAGCGCGTTGTCGACTTCCTTCGTGATCTTGTGTGCTCCCGTGCCATCGGGGTTCATCAACCAGAGATTATCCCCGCCATCGCGATCGGAAATGAAGGCGATCGACTTCCCATCCGGGCGCCAGCGAGGCATGCAATCCCACGCCATCCCGCTCGTTAGGCGCGTCGCCTTGCCGCCGGCGACCGGAATCGTGTAGAGATCGCCGAGCAGGTCGAAGACAATCGTTTTCCCGTCGGGCGACACATCGAGCGAAATCCACGTCCCCTCATCGGTGGTGAATCGCAACGTGCGCTCCGCCTTGAGCGGAAGCGCCATCGCGGTGTCGTTAGGTACGGGTGTGCTCTGTTGAGCGGCGAGGGGTGCACTGCACGCAACGGCGGCAGCGAACAGCAGGCGACGCATGTCGGGGCTCCAAGAGGTCAAAGGTGCGCATCGCACCTGGGGAGGGAGCCGAATCTCAATCGCGTGACGGTACCGCGAAAGAGGGACGCCGAGCGTTCAGTGCTGCAGGCGAAGTCCGAGTCGTGCGGTGCGCCCCTGCGTGATCAACAGGTCATCACGCTCGTAGCGCTGCAGATTGGTCAGGTTATCAACCCGCACATACCACTCGGCCCCGCGCCGCAGCAGGTAAGACATCCCGACGAACGGCTTGGTGAGCGACGGATACGTGCGCCAGTAGCCTCGCAGCGACGCCTTGGGAGAACTCACGCCCACGTCGGCGCTGTAGAAGTCGAGCCAGTCGTATCCCGTCCATGGCCCGATGTACGAAGCGCCTAACGATGCGCGCACGCGCCAGGCCTCGAACGTGAGCGACGCCATCCCCGACGTGCGCGGCACCTCTGGGACTCGGTCACCAATCTCCAACTCTCCCGTATACGTCGAACTCAAGGCACGAACGCGCGAGTCAGTCCACGCAAATGACCAATCTCCCCGCAACGCACCGGCGCGAGCGTTACCTTCGAGTTCAAATCCGCGATTCTGGATGCGCCCGACGTTCTGATACTGAATGGTGCGGATGTCTCGCCCTGGCGGGAGCACCTGCTGCACCAGTCCGTCGGCATTTTGTGTGTAGGCTGTGAGCGAGATGGTGGCGCGGTCGCCGGCGTACAACTCCACGCCTCCCTCGGTTCCTCCCTGCACCTCTGGCTTGAGGTCCGGATTGGCGAGCTGTCGGTAACCGGCAGTCTGAATGGCCCGGCGCGCGATTGGCGGCGGCGGACGGATGCCCTTGCCATACGCCGTCCGCAGCTTGAGCGTCGCTCCACCACCCAGGTCGCGCGTCCACGCCATCCCGAACATCGGCGCATATGCCGTCCCGTAGTTCTCACCGAAGCTCGAGTTCCGTTCGCCGCGAAGCCCAGCGGTCACGAAGAGTGCGTTGGCAACGTCCAGCTTGAGCTGTCCGAAGATCCCGGTGTTCTGGACTTCATCGGAGTACAGCGCCGTCAGCCCCGATCCAACTCCGATAACACTCGACGCCGCACCCAGGCGCTCTCTCGTTAGGTTCGCGCGCTCCGCACCGGCAGTCGCCGTGAGTTTAGCGCCGGGAACAGCAAGGATTCGCCCCGTGAGTGAATAGCGCACGGAGGTCTTGCTGACGTTTTCCTGCGTCGCGCCGAGGAGTGCGTCGGCGACCGCGGCGGGTTCGCGCTGCGGCGGAATCGACCCTGCATGCCGATCGAGCCCGAGCACGAGCGTCTGCCGCCATCGCTCGTTAGGCTGCCAATCGGCGGTGATACCATACGTCTCGTTCTCGATGCGCTGCGGCTCCACCACGGGCTGATAACTCGCCGACGTGAGATCTGTGTTGCGCAGCAACGGATTCGCCGCCGACGTAAAGCGGATGTCAGCGTAACGCGTGCTCGCGTCGATGCGCACGGGGCCAAGCATCGTGCGAAATCCACCGTATGTCCCTCGATAGCCGCTCTCGCTCCCCGGAACCACGGCGCCCACGCTTTCGAACGTTCCACCCACGCCTAACGACGTGGTCCCGCCGCCGGTGAACAGCATCGCCGAGTGGCGCTGCATCGCGTTGGCGCCGTTGGTGAAGTGACTCTCCATGCGGCCGGCCGAAAGCGTGACGTCGGCCTGAGGCTTCCAGTTGGCCGATGGCGTCCCTTTGCGAGTGATCACCTGCACCACACCACTAATGGCATCAGAGCCATAAAGCGCAGAGCCCTGTGGACCGCGGATGATCTCGATCCGCTCAACCGAATACGGATCGATGGCGAAAAGGAGATACGGCGATGCGAGCTCGACTCCGTCGACGTACGTCTTGAGGTAGTTCGACGTGAACGACGACGATCCGCGAACGGAGGAGATCTGCCCGAACGGGCCAGAGACGCCCAGGTCCCACGCGACGATTCCCGGGATCGCGTTGCGAAAGAGCTGCTCCATGTTCGTCACACCCAGCTGCGCGATCTGCGAGGAGGTGATGACGGAGACTGCGCTCGCGAGCGAACGCTCTGACGCACCTGTTGCCGGCGAACCCATGACGAGGATGCGATCCATCACTTGGGCACGCGATGGTGCGCGAAGGAGTGGCGCGTCGACGAGGGGGATTCGCACCGAGTCGCGGGGCGGAGCGGACGCTGCGAGAGCGCGCCACGGCGAGCGGACAACGATGACGTAACCGGCTGGGCTCACAACCACATCGAGATCGGTGCCAGCGAGTATCTCCCGAATGGCGTCGCCAGCAGCAATGCGCCGCCGATTGATCGTTAGGCGCCGATCGGCCGGGATAATGTCGTTGCTGTACGAGAGTCGCAGGTCGGCCTGCGATGCGACGTCGCGCAGCGCGCTCTCGATGCTGGCGCTGTTGAGCGACAGCGAAACGGTGCGCGAGAGGACATCGCCGCGGTCACCGGCGCGCCTGACGACGAGCGACGAGTCAGCGCGCGCTACCTGCTGTTGCGCGGTGAGATGCGGTGTGACGAAAAGAAACGTCGCCGCGCATGCGATGGCGCCTGCGCCGCGACGCCTCGCGCGTGTGCGGCGCGAGGGGCTCACACACCGGCCTCGCGCCGAACGGGGACCTTGGTCTGAGTGGGTGCGAGACTCGCGTCACCACCATGCGCGCCGTCACCAGGTCCGGTGAAATTCACCCCGCGCTCTGTGCGCTCGTAGCGAACGTTGAGTGTCATGCCAATCACGCTGAGCACGGTATCGAGCGAATCTGCATCGTAGGTCGCCGAAAGATGACGCTCGAGAAGCGACTGGTCGGTGACTCGTACCTCTACACCAAACCATCGCGTTAATTCCCGCGCGACGTCGGCGAGGGGCGTGTCCTGGAAAACGAGACGCCCGTTCGTGAAGGCCGTGAATGGCGCAATGTCGACACCGCGGGAAAGCGTGATCGCTCCCGTGTCGCGCACAACAGCGACATCTCGCGGACTCAGCACCTTCGCCGAGTCAGGACGTGCCCCTCGGCGCACGGCGACCGAACCCGACGCGACGGCGACGCGGAGGTTTCCTTCGCCCGGGTAGGCACGGACGGCGAACTCCGTCCCCAGGTCTTCGATGACCGTGGCGCCCGCATTCACACGAAACGGATGCGCCTCGTCGTGCACGACTTCGAACAGTGCTTCACCCGACAGGGTGACCTCGCGGACGGAACGAGTCGCGCCAGCGAATTCGTTGCCCAGCTTGACGGACGACATCGGCGCCAACGAGACCGAGGTGCCGTCGGGAAGTCGAACTGTTTTGCGCTCACCGGCAGCGGTGGAGAAGGAGCTCGCGGTCGGAGGGAGCGCGCTTGCGGGGTCAGTTCCAGAGCGCGGCGCGGCGCCTTTCGAACGAACCACGGCGAATCCGATTGCCAGCACAAACACCGCAGCAGCTGCTTGTATCGCACTAGTATAGCGCCATGAACGCCGCACTTCCGACAACGGCAATACTTTGGTGCCATTCTCGGCGCGCGACAATTTGTTACCGATGCGAGCTGACAACCCCGCCCACGCCGCATCGACATTCACCGAGGATTGGTCCTGAGCCTCCCTCCAGGCCGACTGCATCAACTCGAATTCTGCGCGGCGTTCGGCACTCTCATCAATCCAACGCCCAGTCTCGGCGCGCTCGGGCTCGGTCGCCTCACCCGTCACGAATCGGGCAATTCGATCGAAATCTGCGTCGCTTAGGGGGGTGGGAATGTCGCGCACGGTATGTCTGTAGGGTGGGAGTGCAGGGTGAGACACCGCGATAAAGTCGATCCCTTACTCCGCAATCAGCGTGCATGTTAACGTGCGCCCCCGCGAGAGAGACACGGTGGCGTCTACTCCGTCTCAACCCTTGATGGCGTCCTTTCCACGATCGACCGACGAGCCGGACGAAGAAAACGATGTCGCCGGTGAACCGCCGCTGATGGTTGCGATGAGCCCGAGCGATGCCGACCTCGTTCGCCGCATCCGCGGGGGCGACGATCGCGCACTCGAAGAAGTATTTCGGCGTTACTACGCGGGAATGTGCTTCTTTGTGCGACGCTTCGTGCACGCTCCCGATGTCGCCGAAGAGCTGGTCCAGGACGTCTTCTTCAAGCTCTGGTCGAAGCGTGAATCACTGAACGACATCGATGCGCTCAAGACCTATCTCTATCGTGCGGCGCGCAACACTGCGCTCAATCATCTGAGGCGTCGCAAGCTCGAACAGAATTGGGAAGAGAAGGAGGCGCAGCGCGGCGAGCCGCAGTCGACTGGCGGAACCGACGACGCGACGTCGTCGGACGAAGTGCGCCGAGCGGTGGTGATGGCAATCGAACGACTCCCAGCGCGCTGTCGGGAGATTTTTCTTCTTTCGAGGGACGGCGGACTCACATACGGTGAAATCGCGTCTACGCTGGGCATCTCCATCAAGACGGTCGAGACTCAGATGGGGAGGGCGCTCAAGTCCCTGAGACTCTCGCTCGCGAAGTACCGTGGCTGAGCTCCGACGGCGCGAGACCAGACGTCGCGAAGAGCGCGCAATGAGATGGATGAGCGAGGGCGGAGGACGGAGGAAGGAGGGACGAGAGGAGAGGAGAGGGGGGAGCAAATGCGCGACGTGTCTAGTCGCTTGGGTTTCTCTTCATTCGCGCGCATGAACCACTCGATTCTCAGAGCTTTCTCACGTAACGCGCTGCCTAACGCGGCGTTGCTCATTATGCTCGCTGCGGTTGCATGTGTTGACGCTCCGACGTCGGCGCCGACCGCTGCGCCCGCGGCCAGCGATCCGTTGGCGCAGACGTTCGACGCGCTCGCCGTAGCGTCGGGTGCGAACGGCGATCTCGCGCGCAAAGAAGGTTTTGAGGTCGCAGCGCTGGCCGTGCGAAGTGGCGTGTCTCCCGCTCACATCGACATTCAGGTCGGGAGCACAGAGCCCGAGGGAATGGATGCGATTGTCTCGACGGTCGACTGGGCAACGAGCATTGCGGCGGCCTTGCGTCCCCCCTCGCGCCGATCATTGGTGGCATGGCGACGCAATGGGAATGGCGTTCTGCGGGTCGTCTCGGTGCTTACGCCGATCGATTCGGCAATCGTTCTGAATCCGCTCTCGTTAGGTGCGGCGCTGAACACCGCGGCGGTGTACGCCGCGGCATCGGCGCAGTACCAGGATGTGTCGCCGCAGACGAGCGGCTCGCTCGATGCAAAGGCCAGTTGGTTCGCCACGTCCGGCTGGGTGAAGATTCGTCAGCAGGAGAGCAAGGGAGCGTGTTCCAGCGGCTCGTCAAACTCGCCGCTCGGCGGTTTCACGTGCGAGAAGGTTCGATACGGCGTCGCGTTCAATGTCTCGACGAAGTTGATGGTGGGCTTGCCCCTCTCGTCCGTTTCGGATTCCACCATGGCGGTGCGCACAACGCGGGAGCAGACCGTCGACGGTCAACACATCGTCTTCGCGTGTTCGTCTCCCAAGAGCGATCGAGGGTGCAAATAAAGCACGACGACCGCCGCTTCCCGGAGAAGCGACGGTCGTTTCGTGCCGGCGACCGGGGGAAAGGTGATCGCCGTTATTGCAGCTGACGGATGACTGCGGAGTTACTCGCCACGCGATTTGCGACGGCGGCGCACAACTCCAGCCACACCGGCGAGCCCGGTTCCGAGCAGGAGCATGCTCGCGGGCTCCGGCGTCACCGTCGATTGATTCACGGAGAAGACAAAGTCATTGAAGTCGCGATCCGACGATCCGTACGCGCCGGGGACGTCTTCCCACCCGTAGACATCCTTGCCCGAGGTCGTTCCGCCGATCGCCGTTAGGCGGTTGTCGGCGTAGACGGGATTCGCGCCGAAGTGGTTCATCATCGTCTGACCGCCGGCGTTGCGCGTTCCGGCGCCAGAGTAGAACCATTGATTGCCGTTGACCAGAAGTCCCAACACGAGCTCTTGCCCCGGGTCAAAGAGCCCGAGAAGCGTGGAGTTCGGAGATGCAATCCATGTGTTGACATTGGCGGGCTTCGCCGGTCCGATCGCGATCTTCGCGCCCTTGTTAGGCGAGAAGATGCCGGTGTTTGGATCGAATGGATTGACGAAGTAATAGAGCTGGCTGCCGTACGATGCGGCGCCGCCGAGGATGCTGATCCAGACGTTTGTCTTGTAACCTGCCGTTCCGGTCACGCTGAGCGTCGCGCTCTGTTTCGAAGGCGAGAGTTTGCACGTACCGGCTGCAACGCACGCTTGCGCGTGAGCCGTCGATGGGACGGCAAGAAGTGCCGAGAGTGCGAGCGCGGGGATGGTGATTGGCGTGAGCTTCATCGAAAGCGTCGGTTCGGGTTCGTGTGACCTACCGCACATAGAGCAAGCGGTAGGCCAGCGCCCTCTTCTATAGGAGCCGTCGCTGGATCAGGGATTCGGGCGTGCGTCGGGCGTGCGTCGGGCGTTGCGCGTGCTACGGGTGCAACACGGTGCGCCCACAAATGCGTGAGTTCGACGCGTTTCGATTGCGAAAATTCACGCGTTTATTGATCGGCAAGTGTTGCCGAAATGAGGAGTCGCGCTGCGGGCGTTTGGTGCGGGCGTTTGGTGCGGGCGTTTGGTGCGGGCGTTTGGCGCGGGCGTTTGGCGCGGGCGTTTGGCGCGAGGATTTGGCGTGTGAATTTCACGCGCGGATTTCACGCGAGGATTTCACGCGCGGATTTCACGCGCGGATTTCACGCGAGGATTTCACGCGAGGATTTCACGCGAGGATTTCACGCGGCAATTTGGCGCGGGAATTTGGCGCGGGAATTTGGCGCGGGAATTTGGCGCGAGGATTTGACGCATGATTGTGGCGCGTGATTCTGGCGCGTGATTCTGGCGCGAGCGTTTGGCGCGTAATTCTGACGCCTGATTCTGGCGCGTGATTCAGGCGCGTGATTCCGACGCCTGATTCGGACGCGTCATTCAGGCGCCTGATTCCGACGCGTGCGCTCCACGCGTCACGCGTCTTGCATCGAGGTCGCGTTGCGCCCGTCGGCCTCGCGCGCGCGACGTTCTGTTTCAGCGTCGAGTATCGCGCGCAACTCGGCCAGTTCGGGGACGGCATCCGTCTGCTTGCGACCATAGGCAAGGTTGAACCGATAGTCGAACGAGTCGGGGTTCAACCCCTGGTTGTGCTGGAGAATGGTCTCGAGCTTGTCGAACGCTTTCGCAAGTTTGGCTTCGAGGCTCCGCGCGTTCTCGTACTCATCCCACAACGCGAGAAACTGATCGCGCAACAACGGATCGAGCGGGGCGAGAAGCGACTGCAAGTCGGCGCGCTCTCGCTCAGCCTTGTTTGGCGTTTCGCCCTGCAGCGGAGCGGGAATGTCACCGCTGATCGCTTCGCCGAGGTCGTGCACCACGCAGATCCGCAGCAGACGCGCGAGATCGGCGCCCGGAAACATCGGGTGCAGCACCATCGCCATGAGGCATAGCCGCCAGGTGTGTTCCGCGGTGCTCTCTTGCTCGCCTAACGAGGTGTAGGCACTTCGGTGTGTGCGCTTGAGCGCTTCAGCGGCTCGAAGGAATGCGAGGATTCCTTCGAATGCACCGGTGGCGGGTGGAGTTGGCGGCATACGAGGCTAGGCGCCTGTGGTCCGAGAAGGGCTAACGATCTAAAGCAGTCGGTTGTCGCTGGGCCACGTTCGGCGGCGACGACCGCTGGCATCAGGGCGACGGCGGCGTCGACTCGCCGTCCGCCGGCGCGTCACTCGGCCAGCGAAACTGCAATGCGCCCGACGGACAGCGGGCGACTTGCGCAGCGACCACGTCGGCCGCCGCAGCTTCTGGACGTATCCAGCGCTTCCGCTTTACATCGAAAACGTCCGGGAGTCCACGGACACAGACGCCAGAGTGCTTGCAGATAGCAGGGTCGAAGGTGACGACGATATCTGGTGTCTCGTAAACCTGAAGGCGAGTGGACATGTGTGCAGCCGATGTTGGAGGCAAAAGAAGAGAGCGTCCGACGTACACCGCTCGCGAAATCTACGCAGCTCGCGGCTAACGCGGATGCGCGTGCGACGCCGCTTCGCCGTCCACGTCCTTCTCCCACGCGGCCAGGAGCGGGCGCAACCGTCGAACCACCTCCGGTTGGGAGAAAGCGACGTCGTGGCGTTCGCCGACGTCTCTCGTTAGGTCGAACAGCATGATGTCGTCGCCGTCGACGAGAAGCTTCCACGGTCCGAGGCGAACGGCGCGCTGCTGACGCAGCTGCGTCGTGATGCGCCAGAAAAGAGGGCGCTCATTCGTAGGCGTGCTGCCACGTAACATCGGCGCGAGGTCGCGTCCCTCGTATTGTGATGGAATCGGCGTGCGAGTCGCGGCGAGGATCGTGGCACTCAAGTCCATGGTGATGCCCGGGACATTCCGCACCTGCCCCGCAGGAAAATGTCCACTCCAACGAAAGATTGCCGGAACGCGAATCCCTCCTTCCCACAAGGTGTCCTTGCGGTGAAACAGCGGGGCGTTCCGAGAGAGCCATTCACCGCCATTGTCGTTGGTAAAGATGATGAGCGTATTCGTCGCGACGCCAAGTCGTTCGAGCTCGGCGACGAGCGTTCCAACGCCACCGTCGGCGTGTTCGAGCATCGCCACATAATCGGAACGCGTCGGGGCCGCGGAATCACCGGGAGAGGGGAATGCGGCGTTGTTCGCCGCATGCGTGGGATGCCCGGGGCGTTGAAAGGGCCAGTGCGCCGCATTGTACGCCACTTCCAGAAAGAATGGACGCGCGGCGTTGTTGCGCATGAATCGCACGGCGCGATCGGTAATCAGGTCGGTCATGTATCCGGAGTCGCGGACCGCCGTGCCGTTTTCGTAGAGATCCTCGTGGCCATCAATGCCTCGCGTGTGCGTGTAGAAATCGATGTAGCCACTCAGAAAGCCGTAGAAGTATTCAAAGCCGTGGGCGTTAGGCGAAAACTCGGGGCGAAAACCCAAGTGCCATTTCCCGACCAGTCCCGTTGCGTACCCGGCATTCTTGAGAAGTTGAGGAAGTGAGTTGCCGTTAGGCGTGAGCCCTTCTTCCGACGTGGGGCCGACGGTGCTCAGCGCGCGTTCGAGCGCGACTCGCTGCTGGTATCGCCCAGTGATGAGCGCCGCGCGCGTGGGTGTGCATTGCGGCGCCGCGTAGAAGTCGGTAAGCCGCACTCCCTCACGCGCGAGGCGATCGATGTTCGGCGTGCGAATGTCTGGAGCGCCGTAACTCCCGATATCGCCGTAGCCGACATCGTCGGTGAGAATCAGGAGAACATTCGGTCGAGCATCGGCACGTCGCTGCGCGGCAGACGTCGTAGAAGCGAGGGTCAGCAGAAGCGCGCCGCCCGCTGCCACCACTCTCCGAATCCACTTCGTACGGAATGAGGGCATGGAGTTGCGACTGGCGGATGAGTGGCAAACGGGCATGGCGATACGTGTTGCTGATGTGGTCTCGAACGGGTGCTTCCGACCGACGCGACTGCACCGTAACTCGTTAGGCTACTTCAACTCTTTGGTCGAGGCGATCCAGCGGTCGACCATCGCTCCGACCACTGACATCGGGAGGGCACCGGCATCGAGAATGAGCGCGTGGAACTCTCGGAGATCGAACTTGGGGCCGAGGGCGGCTTCGGCCTTCCGGCGCAACCTCCAGAATTCCATCGCGCCCATCTTGTAGCCTAACGCCTGCCCCGGCATGTCCACCGAATAACGAAGCGTCTCGGAGGCGATCTCCGACTCCGACATCATGGTGTGCGCGCGCATGAACGCGGCGGCGCTGTCGCGCGACCAGCCGAGGAGATTCATCCCGGGGTCAACGACGAGGCGCGTCGTGAGAAACGCCTCGCTCATCAAACGCCCGTAGTCGTCGTATGGGTCGGCGTAGAGCCCAACCTCGCCAGCGAGCGCCGACGCGTATTCGGCCCACCCTTCGCTGTAGGCATTGGTGCCGAAGTCGCGTCGCAGTGCGGGGAGCGACTTGTTCTCGTCCGCCAGCGCAATCTGAAAATGGTGCCCGGGGACAAGTTCATGGTATGCAATGCTCGGCACACTAAAGAGCGAACGCGTCTTGAGATTCGAGGCGTTGTAGAAGTAGATGCCGACGGGTGATGCTGGCGTTGGAGGTTGATAGAAGCCGTACGTCTGTGAGGCTTCGAGCGCGGGATTCAGGCGGCGATATTCGGCCGGCGCTTTGGGGACGCGCGAGAAGAGCTTCGGGATGAGCGGTTTGATGCGGTCGTAGTACTTCTGGTAGAACGCGCCGGCTTCCTCCGGTGTGTTGGCGAAGAAGCGTGGGTTCTTGTTGATGGAGGCGAGGAAGTCTTTCCGCGTCCCTTTGAAGTCCATCACTTTGAGGAGCGAGTCCATGGAGTGCTCGAGCAGCGCGAGGTGTGCGAGGCCACGCTGTTGAATCTCCTCGGGCTTGACGTCGAGTGTGGTATTCTGCCTAACGAGATAGCGATAATACTCCTCACCGCCGGGGTATTGCTTGAGCCCCACGCCATCGGGTGCCTGTTTCTGATAGTCCCCAGCCAGAAAGGCGATCAGCCGATCGAGCGCGGGGTTGATGGACGTGTCGACGGTCCTTTCGATCGCGGCGACAAACGCTGGACGAACCGAGTCGGCAAGGCTCGTTAGGCGCGCGCCGGAAGGTGCGTAGGGGCTTTTGGTCCCCCGTGCCCTGATGGCACTCAACGCACCCACGATCTGCTTCACCTCCGGCTTGGCGATCCGAATGCCGCGCGCGGCGCGTGCCTCAAGACCACTGCGAATCGTGTCGGCCAACGTCGCGATCTCTCCCAACCGCGCGAGATAGCGCGAGCGCTCCTCTGCCGTGCCGAGCGGCATGTCGCGCCCGAGAAAGAGAAGGGAGTTGGTGAGCGGGCTTTGATAGGGCGTGATCGAGGAGAACGAGAGCCAGTAGTACTTGGGCGCGTCGACGGTCGTGCGAAGGATCCACTCGAGGACTTCGGCACTCACGCGATCTTGTTCGGACAACGACTCGCGCGGGATCGCGTTGAGCGAATCGAGAAGTCGCTTCGCGCGTGCGGCGCGCGCCTCGTCGCCCGCGAGCGTCACGTCGGGAAGGCGCTCGATCGGGCGCGAATACTTGAGTTGCGCGGGGATGCTCTCGCGGATCCCCTCCTCCTGCACCGCGTCGAGGAGATACGTGAGTGGCGCGGACGAGCCCTTCGCTACGGGCCGGGCACTCTCGCCACAAGCGAGGAGCGCGAAGGGGAGCGTCGTCAGGTGCAATAGCCGGCGTATCTGCATGAGGACTCGTTAGGGTTTCGCCCTATGGCGCAATCGGTGGCGACGCTGGTAGTTCGTCGTCTCGCGACGGGTGTGCGAGATCCGAGGGGCGCGATCGTAGCATCGGCACTGGCAGATGGCAACCGAGTGTCGCGTCATTGCGTGAGCCGAGGGGTGGCATCAGTTTAGCCCGCCCGACTGAGCGCCACTCTACGCGACGCACTTCTCCTTGGAGGCCAGTGCCGACATCCGTCACTCCCGCTTCGCAGCGCACCATGTCGCGGCGAGTCATCTGGCTGCTCGCGCTTGTTAGCCTGGTTGGATATGCACTGCGCACCAACATCGCGATCGCGCAGGAGTACATGGCGCCCGAGTTGGGACTCTCAATGGCGCAGATGGGAGTGATCTCGGCGTGGGGATTTCAGTTTGCCTACGCGGCGTTTCAGATACCGGGTGGCTTTCTGGGGGATCGGTATGGTGCCCGGCTCATACTCACGCTGGCCGTAATCGGATGGAGCGTCGCCTCGCTCGCCTCGGGGAGTGTGGTAGGGAGCGCCGGGGTGGCGTTCGCTGCACTCTTCCTGGCGCGCGTGGTGCTCGGCATCTCACAGGCGGCGACCTTTCCTGTATGCGCGATGGCTGCCGTGCAGCATGTTCCCGAGCGCGCCCGCGTCTCGGCGAGTTCGATCTACCTCGCCGCGTCATCGTTAGGCGCGGCGCTTGCGCCTCTCCTCCTTGCGCCGTTGATGGTGCGGGCCGGATGGAGGGCGGTGTTTCTGGTGAGCGCGGTGATCGGACTGGTGACGGCGGCGATCTGGTTCACACTTGCGCCACGCCGCGCTGAGCCTTCAGGGACGCATCGGTACGTCCCGATCGAGGTGCAGATGCGAGACGCGGTACGATTGCTTCGGAATCGGCCGCTGTTGATTCTTTCGACGAGTTACGTCCTCCATTCCGCCGTCTACTTCGTCTTCATTTTCTGGTTCTTCCGCTATCTCACCGAAGCGCGGGGATTTTCGGTTCTGGCGAGCGGGTTCTGGGGGAGCGTGCCGCACTTCATGTCGGTGGCCTTGGCGCCGGCGGTGGGTGTCATCGCCGATCGAATGTCGCGTCGCATGGCGCCTAACGTTGCGCGCCGGCGCGTTGCCATGACGTGCCTAACGGTGGCAGCGACGTTTGTCGTGATCGGGGCAAACCTCCCCACGCCCACGCTGGCCATTCTCGCGTTAGGTCTTTCCACGGCGTGCCTGGTGAGTGCCGAGGCGCCGTACTGGACGACGGCGACCGCACTCGCGACGGAGGCGGCGGGGTCGGCGGGCGGAGTGCTCAACCTGATGGGAAATCTGGGTGGGGTGATTTCCATCTGGTTGACCCCGGTGATGAAGGACGCGTGGGGGTGGACAGCGATGTTGGGATTCTGGGCTGCGGTCGCCCTTGTGGCGGCGGCGCTCTGGTCGTTCGTGGACCAGTGCGCCGTGGTGACGCAGCCCAGTGCCGCCTAACGACGCTAGTCGCCAGTCATGGCGTCGGTGAGCCACGAAACGACGTAGGGGGCCAGCGACGGGCGGACGAGGATGCGCCAGCGCGGTGCGCCGTTCGTCAGGTGCAAAAAGATCGGCGCTTTGGCAAGAAGAGACTGCGCGCAGCTTCCCACGTTGAAAGCGCGCCGGTGCAGGTCGAGCGGGCACGCAGCGGCGAGCACATCTCGTGAACGTGCGCCACGCAGCTCCAGTTCGACGCGGCTGGCCGAGATGTCGACGAGCGCGCCGCCGGTCACCGCGATTATTGCCTCGAGTTCGGCAATCGCTGCGGGCGCCTGACCCAGCTCGGTGATGAGGAGCCATTCGTCAGGGCGAACCCACGCGCAATCGCCCAGTGGAGTGGCAAGAACCTCGTTAGGCGCTGGGAGAGAGGCGAGCGAGAGCGAGCGCGCGACGTTGGAGCTTCCTGCGCGGGGCACGCGCAGCGAGAGGACTCCAGGTTGCGGTCGCGCGACGAGGGCGACGTCGCTGCGAGAAGTGCGCCGCATTGCATCAACGAGCTTCGGGTCCCACGTGAGCAAGTCAGCCATCGCGGCGCGCTCCGGCGGCATCGTAGTGCACGGGACTCACAAGGCGCACTCGTGTGACGCGTCCGTCGAGGAGTGGAGCGTACATCAATTCGCCGAGGCGCTTACGCCCCCCGCGCACAAGGGCGAGTCCGAGCGATCTCCCCAGAGCCGTGCTGGAGCATGTGCTCGAGACGTGCCCATCGATACGCATCGGCGGCGCGCCTAACGAGGCTACGAGTCCGGCTCCCTCGGGAAGCACCTCGTCGCTCTCCTCATTGACGAAACCGACGAGCTGCGCGCGGTTCGGGTCGCGCGGAGCAGCACGATCGAACGAGCGCTTGCCAACGAAGTCCTTCTGTTTGGAGATCATCCATCCAAGTCCGACGTCACGTGGTATGGTGAGCGCCTCGGTGTCCTGGCCGACGATGATGAATCCCTTCTCGATCCGGAGCACCTGCAGCGCATCAAGCCCATAGGGGGTGATGTCGTCGCCGGCACCGGCCTGCACCAAGGCATCCCACAGCGCGCGACCGTCGTACCATGGGACGCTAATCTCCACGGCGTATTCGCCGGAGAAGGAGACGCGAGCGATTTGTGCGTGGTCGATGCCAGCGACGGTTCCATGCCTAACGCCAAGAAACGGCAGCGCATCGTTGCTCCAATCGACGCCGGGCGCCACATGCGCGAGGACGCTCCTGGCCTTCGGACCAACGACGGCGACCGTCGCCAGCTGCTCGGTCAACGTCGTGACCCACACGCGGCGCATCGGCCACTCCGTCTGGAGCCATTCTTCCATCCAATCGACGACGGCGGCGGCGTGGCCGGTACTCGCGGTGACGAAAAAGCGATCGTCGGCGAGGCGCATAACGACGCCATCGTCGAGGATGGAGCCATCCATGTGGCACATCACCGAGTAGCGCGCCCGCCCCACGGGGATCGACGCAATGTCGTTGATGTAGAGCTGATCGAGAAACCAGGGCGCATCAGGGCCGCGGACGTCGATCTTGCCGAGTGTGGAGACGTCCATGAGTGCGACGCCAGTGCGGGCGGCGCGGCACTCGCGGGCGATGGTGTCGGCAGTGCGTTCGCCGTGGCGCGGAAAACGCGACGGGCGATGCCACTGTCCGGAGACTTCGAAAACGCCGCCAGCCGCAACGAGGGCTGGATGAACCGAGGTCGTGCGAACCGGTTCGTACCGTTCGCCTTTAGCGCGCCCGCCTAACAAGTGGAACGGGAGTGGCTCGTAGGGCGGACGGCTCCCCGAAGTCCCGACGTCGCTGACGGGGCGACCGGTCAGCGTCGCGGTGACGAGTCCCGCATTGGTCTTGGCGGCGCGCCCTTGCTCTACGCCGGTCCCGATGAGCGTGAAGCGTTTGACGTGTTCGATGTGCTGCACGCCGGCGCCGATGGCGCGTTCAACGCCGGCAACGGTTGCATCGCGATGGAGATCGACAAACGAACGCGATTCATCGCCGTCGGGCGCTGGGACGTGCCAGAGCGGGGCGGGTGGGTCGGCACGATCGTCCGCGGTCACCTGTACTGCGGCAAACGGCGGCGGTTGGAGCCCAAGTTCGCGCAAGAGTCGTGAGGCAGACTCCGCGCCGCTCGCAATCGCATCGCCTAACGAGAAGATGCCGGCGGCGGCGCCGGCAATGTCGTGCCGCGGGAGCGGCACGGTGGCCACCGCCGCCGCAATGCGCGCGTCGTACGTCGTGGTGCCGCGGTGCTGGAGATGCAGGTTGAGATTCGGCTCGAAGCCGCCTGAAACGGCGAGGAGGTCGGCGTGGAGCTCGGCACGGCGGTCGGCGGAGCGCACGCGAACACTCGTTATGCGGCCGCTCGTATCGCCCGCAGTTCCGTCAATGACCGACGAGTCCCAGATGGGAATCCCCAAGGTGCGAGCTCTCTCGCGCAGTGCGCCGCGTCCCGGCGGGCGTGGGTCGACGATGGCAACAACGTCGACGCCGGCCGCGTGCCAATCGAGCGCCGTGCGGTAGGCATCATCATTATTGGTGAAGACAATACCGCGATCGGGGACGAGAGCAAAGCGATGCAAATACGCGCGCGCGGCGGCGGCGAGCATGATGCCCGGGCGATCATTGTCTGCGAAGACGATCGGTCGTTCGAGGGCGCCGGTGGCGAGGAGAATGCGCCGCGCGCGCACGTGCCAAAGGCGCTGCTCGGGCGCGTCGCCGCGCTCGTTAGGCGCGCGCAACGCGCCGATGCGCTGCGCGAGATACATCCCGCTCTGGTCCATCAGGAGCGAAGCCGTCGTCGCGGTCAGGAGCGAAACTTCCGGCATTGCGCGCAACTCAGCGCGTACGCTCTCGAGCCACGTAGCCGCCGGGTATCCGTCAATGGTTTCCGAGTCGCGCAGGAGTGATCCACCGATGGCGAAATCGACTTCCGCGACGATGACGCGTGCACCGGCGCGACCAGCGACGAGGGCAGCGGCGAGTCCCGCCGGACCAGCACCGACGATGAGGAGGTCGCAGTGCGCAAAGCGCTTGTCGAAGCGCGCGGCGTCCTGGGCGGAGTGCAGGACGCCCTTCGCGATGCGTACTCCTCCCCCTGCCGACAGGCCGTCGTACAACGGAAGCGACGAGAGCCTAACGAGTGGTTCGCTGGCGCCACCGCTTTCGATTTGGGCAAAGCCCGTCGACTCTTCAACGCCCGCACTCATGATGCCGCGCGCTCGCCCGAGCGCGACACTGGTACCGATGACGTCGACGCCGGCCCCGAGCAGCGCCGACGCCAGGGTGTCGCCGGCGAACCCAGAGTGTCGCTCACCATTCCACAGGAAGGTGAGCGGACGCGCACGATCGATAGAACCGCCGCTCGTTAGGCGCCTCACAGAGTCTCCGGTGGAGCGGTGTCGAGTGGACGCACCTGCGTGATCTCATGCGTCAGCGTGTCGCGCACGACATGAAACCATTGACGGCACCCATGGACGTGGATCCAACGCTCGGCGTACGCGCCGGCTGGATTCGAGCGGTAGTACAGGAGGCGCGCCCAATCGGCATCTGACGCGTTAGGCGGAATGGGGACGCCCTCTCCACCGTTGCGAAACTCCGACTCCTCGCGCGGGCCGCACCAGGGACAAGTGATCTGTAGCATCTTAGTGCGAGACGCCTGCCGCGCCGTGTTCGTCGATGAGTGCCCCGGTCTCGAAGCGCTCGAGTGTGAACGGTGCGTTGAGTGGATGTGGCTCGCCATGCGCGAGCGTGTGTGCAAACGTCCACCCGGAGCCGGGCGTTGCCTTGAAGCCGCCAGTCCCCCAGCCGCAGTTCACGTAGAGATCGTCGATTGGAGTGCGGCCGATGATCGGTGCAGCGTCAGGAGACACGTCGACAATGCCTCCCCACGTGCGCAGGAGATGCGCGCGTGAAAAGATCGGGTAGAGCTCGAGCGCCGCCTGAATCTGCTGCTCGAGAATGTGCACCGAACCGCGCTGCGCATAGGAGTGGTACGTATCGCGCGACGCGCCCATGACGAGCTCTCCTTTGTGCGCCTGACTAACGTAGACGTGCATCATTCCCGACATCGGCACGGTCGGGAGAATCTGGTCGAAGATGTCAGAAACGAGCGCTTGCAGTGGGTACGACTGAATCGGCACGTCGAAGCCAGCCATGGACGCGAGGAGAGGGGTGCGCCCCGCACCAACAAGTCCGACGCGACCAGCACCGATGCGTCCGCGCGCCGTCACCACACCTGTAACGCGATGGCCATCGCGCTCAAATCCTGTCACCTCGTATCCCTGCAACAAATCAACACCTAACGAGTTCGCTGCTCTCGCCAAGGCAAAAACCACTGCGTCATGGCGCGCGATGCCTCCACGGCGCTGCAACGCGGCACCCACGACTGGATAGCGAATCTCCGGCGAGAGATTGACGATGGGGCAGACATCGTGGATGTCGTCGGGCTCCAGCCACTCGCCGTCGATGCCGTGCAAGCGATTGGCGAACACGACGCGCTTCATTGCATTGGCTTCGGCGCGCGAATGCGCGAGACTGAGCAACCCGCGCGGATCGAAGAGGACGTCGAAGTCCAGCTCCTCACGCCAGAGCGCCCATCGCTGCAACGAGAACTCATACAGCGGCATGCTTTCCTCGCGTAGGTAGTTCGACCGAACGACGGTCGTGTTGCGCACGGCATTCCCGTTGCCGAGCCACCCGCGCTCCACCACCGCAACACTTCGCGCCCCATGATTCTTGGCGAGGTGATACGCCGTCGATAAGCCGTGCAACCCACCGCCCACGATCACGAAATCGTACGACGCCTTGGGCTCCGGATTGCGCCAGAGAAAGTCCGGATTGTGAAAGGCGTGTTCCATTCGCGTGGACGTTCCGAAACGAGAGAGCTAACGATCGACAAAGGTCCGAGAGCTTACGCCCACTCCATGCGCGCCGCAACCACGTTGGAGTCGGCGTGCCTGGGACGCAACTGCGCGCGAGAGACTCAATGCTGCCTAACGCGAACGCCGCTCGCCGAGCCAGAAGGCAAACATTACGGGCTCCTCCAGGGTCTCCGAGCCGCCGGCGCTCTCGTACAGCCGGAGTGCTGCCTCGTTGGACCGATCGGTAAGGACCCACGCCTCCACGCATCCGACCTGACGCGCGCGAACGAAGAGCGCAGCAATCAATCGCCGCGCAATACCGTGGCGCTGCCACTCAGGTGCAACGCCCACCTCATTGATCCAGAGCTCGGGTTGCTTGTCGGGATGTACGTAGTGCAGCGCACTCGCCATCCCCACCACAACACCATCGACAATCGCGACGGCGATATGGTGACGCGGATCGGCAAGAAACTCGGCGCTCCACTGGGGATCGACGGCGTTGTCGAAAACACCCTCGGCGACGCGCGCGAGGACCTGGCCGTCCGACGGTTTCAGAAGACGAATCTGATATGGCTGATCGGCCATGACGACCTCGACGGTTATTGCCTGTGCGCGCGCTCGCACACATCCTACGGTATGTCGGAGACTCCCACACCCCCGCGCGGCCACTCTCCGCCGAGCGATCTACACCCCTCCCTGCGGGTCCTGCTCGAGGCCGAACTGGCGGCCGGAAACGTGATCCGCGAGATCGGACGGAATTTTCCCGACGAAGGCTCGCTCCTCGTGCAGCTGCGCGAGCCCTTCAAGACAAATCCGCCCACGCTCCCCGACGACGTGACGCACGAAAAAGTCCTGGAGCCGTACTGGTGGAGCGACGAGTTTCGCGCCGGAACACCCCCGCATATGCTCGTGGGCTGACGCGTCGCCCTCGTTAGGCGCCGCCGCGCTGGTACACGCGCACCCAGTCGACGAGCATCGTTGCCGGAAAGATCACGTCCGATTTTGGATCGTCGTCAAACGCACCACCGACCGCCAGGTTCAGAATGATGTAGAACGGTTGGTCGAATGGCCAAGCGCCGCGCGCGGAGACATCGCGACGTGTCACCTCGTAGTGCGGAGTGCCATCGACGAGAAATGCGATACGCGTCGAATCCCACTCGACGGCAAAGTTGTGGAAGGCATCTGCGTAGCTCGAGCCCGCGAGCTCGCGCCCGTGCACAAAGGGAGTATTGCCGAAATACCCCGGTCCGTGGATGGCAGAACTCGTTTGCGCGACGTTCGAGCCGTGGTTCTCCATGATGTCCAGTTCACCACTCGCGGGCCACGGCACGGAATCGATGTTGCTCCCCAGCATCCAGAACGCCGGCCAGAGCCCTTGCCCTTTCGCCAGTTGAATGCGTGCTTCGACGCGACCGTGCGTCGGCTGCAACTTTCCTTTAGTGTGAAGCTTGGCCGACGTGTATCGGCACGGACCGTAGTAGCATTTGAGACCTGCCGGGGCGAGGCGGGCAATGAGTTCGAGCTGACCGCGCCCGTTGAGCGATGCGTTAGGCGTCCCGGCGGTATAGTACTCCTTTTCGTTGTTTCCCCAGCCACAATTGCCGATCGAGCAGCCATCACCGACGTCGTGCGTCCAGTAGCGTGCATCGACGTCGCTCCCGGCCGCACCATTGAACTCATCTTGCCAGACCAGCGTCCAGCCAGCTGGCGCGCGCCCCTGCACACGTGTGGCCGAGGACGCACAGCCGACGAGGGCGCATACGCCCACGAGGGCCAGAGACGTACGAAGCGCGAGAGGCATTACGCGTTGTTTCCGGTTTCCTCGAACAGGCGCGCACCAACCGCGCTCCGCGCTCCGACTCCGAGCTTTCCAAGAACCTGCTCCGTGTGATTGCGCGCAGTAAAGAACGATACCCCGAGCCGCGTCGCAATCTCAGCGTTCGTGCACCCCTCGGCGACGAGGCGCGCGACGGCGACCTGGCGTTCGGTGAGTCCGTAGCGCTCGCGCAGCTCTGCGTCGCTCAGTGATCGCGCGGCGGTGTTTGACGAAGCCTGAGTTGTTGCAGCTGCCGGGCGCGCGCGGCGTAGTAGCGCGGAGATACGCGCCAGGAGCTCCAGGACCGAGAATGGCTTGGTCACATAATCATCGGCACCGAGGCGGAAGCCCTCGATCTTATCCGACTCCTGAGCACGCGCCGAGAGAATGAGAACGGGCGCTTCGTTGCCACGATTGCGCATCTCACGGAGCACATGGTAACCGTCGCGATCGGGGAGACCCAGGTCGAGCACGATCAGGTCCGGTGCTTCGTGGGTGATGCGCGCCAGCGCTTCCTGCGCGCGTGTCGCGAGCAGCACCTGGTGTCCTTCGAGCGTCAGGCTTCGCTGCAGCGCTTCGGCGAACGCCGGCGTGTCTTCCACGACCAAGATGCGGTGTGTGCTCAACGTGCGCTCGCTCCAGTCTCGTTAGGCGTCAGTCTTCCCAGCGGCGAATCGTGGCCTCGTACGGGAGCGTCACGCGGAATGTGGCACCCGCCCCTGGCGTCGACTCTGCAGCGATGGTGCCGCCGTGACCTTCGACGATAGCGCGCGCAATCCACAGCCCGAGCCCCGCCCCACGCATGTTGTGCTTTTTCCCCTGCCAGAACGCGGTAAAGAGATGCGGAAGTTCGTCGCTCGCAATCCCATCGCCCTGATCGACCACTTCAAAATCGAGTGCGTCGCTCGTCGGTGACCATCGCAAGACAATCGTGGCGTCGGGTGGCGAGAATTTGATCGCATTGCCGACAAGATTCGAGAGCACCTGCAAGAGCCGGCCAGCGTCGGCGCGCACGTGCGGTTGTTGCGGCGTTTGCGGTGCTTGAACCTCGAGCCGCATTCCGCGCGCTTGAGCCAGCGGTGTGAGGAGCTCAACCATCCGATCGAGGAGTTCGCGCGGGTCGTGCTCGGACAGATGCAGCTTGAACGCACCGTCGCGCAGTGTTGTCGCGTCGAGCAGATCCTCGACGAGCGACTGCATTCCTTGCGTAGTGCGATGGATGGTCGACAGTGCGGCGTTGGTGTACTCGGCTTGCGCGGGAGACAGCGGCGTTCCCGGCGGGTCTGGTTGCAGCGATTTGAGCATTTCCGCGTACATCGCCACGACGCCTAACGGGTTGCGCAGGTCGTGAGCGACGACGGCCAGCAAGCGTTCGCGCTCGCGGGTGGCTAATTCGGCGGCGGCGAAGAGCCGAGCGTGTTCGGCCGCGAGCCCGGCGCGTCTCGCCAACTCGAGTGCCAGTGTGCGTTCATCGTCGGTGAACGGACGATCGCTCCGCGTGAAGACGAGCGCGGCGAACTTTCCGTTCGGATTAGTGGCGCTAACACCACGTCGAACCGGCTCGACAATCACGTGAAGTCCATCCGGCAGCTGCAAGACAGTACTCGTCGCTCCCATGCGTTCACTCAGGCCGACCAGCGACGCGCGGTCGAGGACCGCGCCCTCTCCCTGCAGTTCGCCGACGATCGGAGCAGCCGGATCGCCGCCGACGACGGCACATCCGTCGCACCACGTGGGAACGACGAGCGATGGGAGTTGCGACAGGGCGGTTGTGGCGTCGAGCGACAGCGCGAGCCGGCGACTCCACTCTGCGAGCAGCGCCGCGCGCCGCTCTGCGTACTCGGCGCGCTGCCGCGCTGCCCGCTGGTCGCCGTGCAGCGTTCGGGTCTCGAGAAGGTTTTCGACGCGGAGGATGACCTCGACGGTGTCGAAGGGCTTCGTGAGAAAGTCGCGGGCGCCGGCGCGCAGGGCGTGCTCCTTGGCGTCGGCTGTCACATCGGCGGTAAGGACGAGGATCGGGAGATACTCATCGGGTGGTGTCGCCACGCGCAGGTCGTGCAGCACCTCGAGTCCATGCCGATGCGGCATATGCAGGTCGAGCAGGACAAGATCGGGGCGAACGCGCGTCATCGTCGACATCACCTCGCGTGCATCGTCGACCCTGACTAACGATGTGAAGCCTGCCTCGGCCAGCACGGCCTCGAGCAGATCGAGGTTTGCTTCTTCGTCGTCAACGAGAAGGATGGTACAGCGACGCAGTCGTGCGAGCATTGCCGCGCGGTCGCTGTCTACGGTGGTGGATGTCATGCGCTGCGCGGCGGTTTAACCGGAAGAAACGATTCGACGACTCGCAGAAATTCGTCGACGTCGAGTGGCTTCGTCAGGTACGCATTTGCTCCCTCCCCCTTCAGACGCTCGAATACGCCGGCAGTCGCGTCGGCGCTGACGACGATGACGGGAATCGACTTCGTGCGCGGATCGCTGCGAAGACGCCGAAGTACTTCGTCTCCCTTGATGTCCGGCAGGTGCAAATCAAGCAGGATGGCATCCGGGAGATGCTCCCGCGCGAGCTCGACGCCGAGTTGTCCCTGAAGGGCTGGAATCGTGCGCCACCCGGGGCGTGACAAGAGGATCGTGTCGACCAGTGACAGGTTGGCGAGGTTGTCTTCGATGTAGAGAAGCGTCGCGTCGCGGTGCGTGACGTTGATGGCAACGTGTGCGCCCGTCTCTTCGAGGACGCGAAGCGGGTCGGGGACGGCCTCAAGCGACACGCAGAATGTGCTTCCGGCCTCCGAACTTTTTTCGAGCGCGAGATCACCGCCCATCGATTCGCACAAGCGTCGCGAGAGCGCGAGCCCGAGTCCTGTTCCCTCGACATCGGTCTGTTCGGCTCCGAGTCGCGCGAAGGGCGTGAAGAGTTCGCTCGCGCGCTCGTTAGGTATGCCGCGTCCGCTGTCTTCGATACGTATTGCCCAGGTGCCCCCGTGGCCGCGGGCGCATGTCGCGCGGACGTACCCGTCGGCGCGATTGTATTTGATGGCGTTGGAGAGCAGGTTCAGCAGGACCTGCACCAATCGCTGCCGGTCGGCTTGCACGTATGCATCTCGGGGAAAGACCCCTTCGTGCAGCTCTACTTGCCATTGCTGCGCGAGCGGCCTCACGAGGCCGAGCGCTTCCTGTAATGTGGGGCCTAACGCGACCGGTTCGAGTGAGAAGTTCTCTCGTCCGGCCTCGATGCGCGCAATCTCCAGCACCTCGTTGATGAGGTGCAGGAGATGGCGTCCCGCCTTGAGGATGTGATAGACGGACTTGGCTTGCTGCGCAGGAAGGTCGGCGCGACCCAGGAGTTGGGCGAAGCCCAGGATCGAGTTCATGGGCGTGCGCAGCTCGTGCGACATGCGCGAGAGAAACTCGCTTTTGGCCCGATTGGCGCGCTCGGCCGCTTCCTTTGCTTTCGCGTGCTCCGCGACTTCGAGTGCGAGGGCGTTATTGCTTGCCGCGAGTTCTGCCGTGCGCTCGGCGACGCGCTGCTCGAGCGCCTCGTTGGCCTGACGCAGCGCAGCTTCGGCAAGCTTCTGATCGTTGATATCGCGCGCGGTGGCAAGAATGCGATCGACGCCACCAAGCGACACGCGACGCAACCGCACTTCGCCCCAGACATCACGGCCGTCTTTGTGCCTGCCGAGCCATTCAAAGCGCTGCGGAACTCCGGCGGCCGCCAGCTGCATGAAGGCGCGCCCTTCGTCGATCGAATAGGGCTTGACGCCTTTGCTCAATCCCTGGACGCCTAACGCCTTCGTCTCCTCGACGGTGTAGCCATACATCTCGCACGCCGCCTCGTTCACCTCGAGGAATTCCCCTGTTTCGATGTCGTGGAGCCAGATGGCGTCGGCGGAGTGGCGGAAGATCAGGCGATAACTCTCTTCACTCGCGCGCAGCGCTTCTTCCGCGCGCTTGCGATCGCGGATATCGCGCGCGATGGCGAGAATGCGATCGTTGCCCAGCATGGTGATGCGCTGGAGCGAGACTTCGACCCAGAGCTCATCGTTTGTTAGGCGGTGGAGACTCATCCACTCGAAGCGCACCAGCTCGCCGGCTGCCGCGCGTTGGAGAAAGGCGGCCGCGCGGTCCGCCGTGAAGGGCGCCGGGCCGTTGGCGATGATCTCCAGTCCATGCGACTTCAGTTCGTCGAGCGTTGCTCCGCTGTACTCGCACGCACGGCGATTGGCGTCGAGGATTGCACCTGTATTCAGGTCGTGAATGAAGGTGGAATCGTTCGACGAATCGAAGATGGCGCGATACCCCTCATCCGAGGCGTCGTGCTGAAGTGGACGTGAGGGGGTAGCCATGGCCGAACGCCGAGTGGAGGGCGGTGACGAGCGTCGAGAGAAAAACCAGAGCGCGCGCAACGTAGGCAGGTGCGCTCTGCTCAACAAGAAACGACCGACCCGAAAGGTCGGTCGTTCAAGAGAGCTTGGTATGGGTCGAGTGACCCGGGTCGTGACCCATTCCTCGGCGTGCTACTTGAGGAACTTGAAGTTGGAGAGCGCGATGCGGTATTCGCGGGCCTTTGCATCGTACTGGATGCCGTAGGCGCCTGGATACCAGCCGGGCTGTGCAGCGCGTTGTGCCTGAGCGAGCGCGATGGTCGTGTCCGTCTTCGACATGATGAACTCACGCGTGATCATCGGTTCCTGGAAGATGACTTTTCCGTCCCATGTTCCGTTGATCATGGTGGTGGTGAAGGGGACGCCGCGGAACTCGGGCGCGTTTATGTCGATCCAGTGCAGCCCCATGCGTGGGACGGCCATGTCAGCGGGGGGGATGTTGAGGAGGGTGCATGGGCAGACGTAGTTCGGGCGGAGGTACTCGGGCGCGGGGAAGTTCGCAGCTTTGGCCGCCCACTGCGGATCGTTAGGTGTGATGGCGTTGCGCTGTTCGATGTCGATGGTATAGAAGTGGAAGTCGAAGTGCGGGGCGGTGTAGGGTGCGCCGTGACCCGACGGATTCCAATCGAGCTCCACGAACGTGTACGGAGCGGGGGCGAGCTGCGGGAGTTTCAGGAGATACTCATGCATGTCGCCGTGTCCGGGCATACCAACCATCGGTGCCGGGAGCTCGTACATGGCGGTCGAATCGAGCGCGACGCCGAGTTCGATCGGCGCGTCGCGGCGCGCATCGACGACGACGTAGGTGCGGGCGCGTCCCTTGCCGACTTGGACAGCCGGACCGTATTGCAGGTGCGTACCTGGCGAGAGGTCGGCTTTGGCCGCGTTAGGCGAGACGGGGAGTGGGGCAGACGAGTCGCTGGTGTCGCATGCGGCGAAGGTGGCGGCAGCGATCAGGACCGCTGGGAGGGCAGCACGACGGATCGCGAGAAATGCGAACGATTGCATGGTTTACCTCTCGTGGTGATGTTGGGACGTATGGTGCGGCGTTCGCGATGCGCCGCGTGTGCGGCGCGTGAAGTGCGCCGCGCGAGAGGAATGGTGTAAGCGTTTCGCGATTGTCGCGTGAGTACAATGACCCGGGTCGAGTGACCCGGGTCTGTCGTTAGGCGTTCTCGTTGTGGTGAGTGGCGGGTTTCGGCTACAGGCCATCTCATAAATGGTCGGCGGCGCGCCGGCGCGCAGCGCCGGCCAGAAGCCGACGCCCATTTATGAGATGGCTTCTAGTGCTTCGCCGCAGGTGTGATGGGGGTAAGCCAGAGCTTTCGGAACTCCACCTCCGACCCCTCGGCTTGCAGGGCGATTTGTCCGTGGTCGGCGGTGGCACCGAAGCCGTCGTTTACCAAGGTGCCGTTTACCCAGACTTTGAGCGTGCGTCCCACCGCTTCGATGCGCATGGTGTTCCATTCACCGACTGGTTTCTCGGAGTTGTCGGTGAGGTTCATGATGCGGCGTTCTTTCCCTTCGGTGATCCCCCACTTGGCGCGAGGGCCGCGGCGTTTCTCCATGTCGGGGACCGTGATGTCTTCGACGATGCACCAGAAGTCGCCAGCGTTTCCGCTCTCCATTTGTACCTCGATGGATTTGGGAAACATCTTGTAGAGTGCGCGGGGCGTGGAGGCGTGTACGAGGACACCAGCATTCCCCGGTTTGGCGGAGAAGCGATATTCGACGTCGAGGCGATAGTTTCGATAGACCGAGTCGGTGATGAGGTGCCCTTGCGGTTCGCCTAACGAGACGAGCAGTCCGTTTCGGGCAGCGAACGGCACGCGGAGCTTCGGGTGGGTGTCGAGCGCTGGGACGTCGACGTGCCAGCCCGTCAGGTCTTTCCCGTTCCAGAGCGAATGTCCGGTTGCCGGTTGGGCGTCGGGCACGAGCGATGCGGCCCGCAGCTTCTCGTCGTGCGTGCTTTCCGCGTTAGGCGACGTTAGAACCTGCGCCACCGCAGCCGTGAACCCAACAATGAGGAGGAGCGACGCGCGCGTCATGACAAGCGCCGCGCGACGAGCTCAATCTCGACCGACGCGCCTAACGGGAGACCGGCGACGGCGACGGTCGTACGCGCCGGAAAGGGTGCAGCGAACCGCGTCCCGTACGCCTTGTTCATCGCGGCGAAGTTGGCCATGTCGGTGAGATACACGTTGCACTTGATGACGTGGTCCATTGAGAGGCCCGCGTCTTTCAAGGCGCCCTCGAGGTTATCGAAGACACGGTGCGTCTGCGCCTCGACGTCGCCCTCGATCAGTTTTCCGGTCGAGGGGTCGATCGGTGTTTGGCCGGATAAGTAGAGCAGGTCGCCGGCCCAGATGCCGTGCGAATACGGGCCGATGGCGGCAGGAGCAGAAGGGCTTTGGAGGTTTTGGCGGGGCATGAGATGCGGGTCGAGAGAAATTAAGAGTTGGGAGGCTACTTCACCCCATACGGCGGCGGCGCCGCGCGCGGCACATGACGCGGAATCGTCACCTTTCCGCCCTCTACCACGACGTAGCCGTCGCGAATCACCAGGTCGACCTTCGCCAAATCGTCAAGCTTTTCATCGGGGCGCCCCGCTACCACGAGCACGTCGGCCAACTTCCCCGCCTCCAACGTCCCAAGCTTGTCGTCCATGTCCAGCAATTCTGCGTTAGTCTTGGTCGCCGTCATCAACGCCTGGGGCACGGTGTAGCCGACGGCCGTGAGATACTTCAACTCGTTGATGTACGGGTACGGCATGTAGCGGAACCAGTCGACTACGAGGTCGGTCCCCACACCCATCTTGATTCCTGCGTTATGCATGCGGCGCATGACGTTCAGGTTGAGCGAGTCATTGAAGTTGAAGCGCCGTGACGTCGATCCGAAGTAGCCGCCGCCCGAGAGGTTGAAGAGCAACGTGTAGATGTAGACGGTCGGATCGGCCTCCACCTTCTTCTCCGCCATCAACCGAATTGTCTCATCGGTGCGCGGGAGCGGGTGTTCAATCATGTCGACGCCAGCTTCCACTGCCCACTGAATGTAGAAATTCTCGCAGTCGCATGTGACTTTTAGGCCTAACGCGTGCGCCTCTTCGACGGCGGCCTTGACCTCGTCCTTGGAGAAGTGCGAGGCGATCTTGATGGCATCCGCGCCGCGTCTGAACATGTCGCGCACCGCGTCGCGCCACGCGTCCGCTCCAGTGACGGTGCGAATGGATCCGGTGCTGTTGACCTGCAGCCCCCCCTCGCTTCCGTGCCCCCCGGGCGCGGTGATCAACTGCCCAACGGGAAAGACGCGTGGCCCCACCAGGGCATTGCGCGCGACCCACTCTTTCAAGCGGAAGGTGATGTCGCCCGCTGAGGCCACGTCACGCACGCTGGTGATGCCGCTCTCGATGAAGTAGCGCAAACGAAGCGCTGCGCGAAGCGTGGCATCGGGATCGGCGCCGTCCTCGCTCGTGGTATATGGCGGATCGAAATAGGAGAGGTGCGTGTGGAGGTCGATGAGCCCCGGCATCACCGTCTTCCCCGTTACGTCAATCACACGCGCATCCTTCGGAAAGTCGCTCGATGCGGCATCAACGATCTTCGAGATCTTGTTGCGCACGATCACGACCGTTGCAGCTCGCGGCGCACTCCCGGTGCCGTCGAAGATGCGACCGCCGCGCAGCACAATGGCGCCATCGGGTCCCTTGGGCCCTGCGGCGACCGGAACCCGGCGAGGGTCGTCGCTCACCTCCTGCGTCGGAGAGAGATAACGCCGGCGGTCCTGCGCTTTGTCTTGCGCTCGCGCGTTAGGCACCGCGAGGACCGACGTCAGGGTGAGCACGGCAACAGCGGCGCAGCGAAGGCGAACGTGCATGGGAAATCTCTGGAGCCGGCGGTGGAGAGAAGCGGAGACAGTCGATCGTCTACCGGCGCGACCGGTGGCGCGCGCCGGCGAATATGGCGCGCTACTCTCCCGCTCGCACGTCCCACCCCCCACCCCCACCCCCACCCCCCAGCCGCCACCCCCGCCGCCCGACCGCCGCGCGCGCTGGCGGCGCTACTGCGGCCGAGCGCGCGGCGGAGCGCGACGCACCACTTCGCGAATCAGCGCCTGCAGCGCCGATACATCGTCGGCACTGGGCTCGCTCGACGACGAGTCGGCCGGCGTCTCATCGTCGCGCCCATCCTCAATCGTCACGACGCGCCACCGCGTGCCGTGGAATTTTCCATCGATCTCAAAGCGTCCACCGAGGCTTTCGTGGCGATACTCTATGGTCGCCGCGCGCTGCATGAATGGAGGTACTCGCCCGCCCAACTCGGTGCCGCGTCGCTCCACGCGATGCAGTACCGCATCGGACACCGAGATCACCCGATCGTCGGCATCGAGGACTACCAGCACCATGCGAAGTCCCGCGTCACCAGCGGGGAGTTCGACAACGAGTTGATCCCATCCAGCGATGGCTTGTCCCTCAGGACGCTCGAGGACTTCGGGCGGGGCGACGGCACGCCGTTGGGGAGTGGCGTGGGGGGGAAGATCAGCGAGGAGCGCGTGCCACGGTGCACCCGAGGCACCGGTCGGTTCGCTTCGCGGGGAAATCATCTCGGTCATCGTTAGGCTCGTGCGTCGAAGTTCCGTCGCCGAGCGGGCCACCACCGAGCGTGCACCGCGCCGTCGTGCGCGGTGCGCGCGTCTCATCCGTCGTCACACCCGTTGCCTAACGCTTCGCCTTCTCCTCGGCCACACGTTTCGCCAACCGGTCGCGCGCACCAGTAGCATACCGCTTACAGGCGCTCGAGTCGACCAATGCATCTCTCGTTCCCATAGCTCGTTTGGCAGTCCAACTCCACGAGGTCCACCGGGCGTGTGCCCCGGCGTGGCGTGCGCAACAATGGCCAACGAACCAACCCGCACCAGGTTACCGTTGCCGGCCGCGCGAACCTTCGCGACCGGCGGAGTGTTCGGAATGATGCCGAACTGAGGATTATCGACGAATATCTCCCCGCTGGCGAGCACCGCCGCACGGGACTTCGACGCCGGCACCTCCGCCCTCGTTAGGCGTATCTAGTGTCCTAACGATTTCTCGCGCGTTGCACGAAATTCATTGCCCACGCGCCACTCCGGCATCTTCGCCGCATTGGCGACCCGATAGCCAATCGTCAGCAACAAGTCGACGTCCTGCACCGCTCCGGACAAATCCCAATCGGGCTTGATCTCGTCCTGCGGCTTGTGGTAGTCGTGCGTCGTGTATTCGTCACGCTTCTTCATTCCGTAGTCGTTAGGCTTGGCCGTGTAGTCGACCCCTCCTTCGGGGTCGAATGCGGGGACGCCAACCTTCGCAAAATTGAAGTGGTCCGAGCGGTAGTAGAATCCCTTCTCGGGTTCGGCGTCAGGGCGTAGCACACGCCCTTTCTCCGCCGCTGCAGCTTGCGCGTAATCATCCAGCTCTGACGCGCCAAGTCCAATCACCGAGAGATCCTTCGTCGGCCCCCAGGTGTTGAGCCCATCCATGTTGATGTTCGCCACGGTCTTCGCCAGCGGATAAATGGGCGTCATCGCGTAATACTGCGAGCCGAGTAAGCCTTGCTCTTCGGCGGTGACCGAGAGGAAGAGGATCGAACGCTTCGGTGCGGTCTTCATCGCCTTGAACGCAGCAGCAGTGGCTAAGAGCGCCGCTGCTCCCGACGCGTTGTCTTCGGCGCCGTTGTAAATCGAGTCGCCGTTCACCTTTTCGCCGATGCCGAAATGGTCCCAGTGCGCGGTGTAGATGACGTATTCGTCCTTGAGCGCCGCATCACTCCCCTCGAGCTTCGCCACGACGTTGCGCGAGTCGATGGTCCGCAGCGCGTTCTCGACCTTCACACTCGCCGTCACGCCTAACGCGACTGGCTTGAAATCGGCCCGCGCCGCCTTGGCATCGAGTGAATCGAAGTTCTGTCCCGCCATCGTGAACAGCGCCTTGGCCTGCTCGAGGGTGATCCACCCTTCAATGGCGCTGCGCCCCATGTTCTTGTCGGGCGTGACGAGGTCGAACTGCTCCGATGCACGTCCTTGCACGACGCCAAAGGGATAGCCGGCGCGTTCGGTCTGATGAACCAGTAATACTCCGGCCGCTTTGTGCTTCATCCCCTGGTCGTACTTGTACGTCCACCGGCCATAGTATGTCATGCGCTTGCCGCCAAATTTTGACGTGTCGGCAAGCGGTGGATCATTCACGAGCATAACGAGTGTCTTGCCAGTGACGTCCGTTCCCTTGAAGTCATCCCAACCAAACTCCGGTGCCTCGACACCGTACCCCACGAAGACGAGCTCTGATTTGTCGAGTGCTGCGCTCTTCGCGACGTGTTTGGTCCACGCCACGAAGTCATCGCGCCATTTTAGTGTCTGTTTCGCCCCGGATTTCTCGAAGGTCATCGCCGGTGAGTTTGTGACGGTGATCCCGACCAGAGGAACTTTCTGGATGTAGGTGCCATCGGTGTTGCCCGGAGCAAGTCCCATCGCCTTGAACTGCGACTCGAGGTACGCGATGGTCTTGTCTTCCCCCGCCGTTCCCGGCCCGCGCCCCATCAGTGAGTCGGCACTCAACACACGGATGTGCCGCATGAGCGTCGCCGTGTCGATTGCCGCCAACGCTTCGGCAGGAACGGCTGGCGCGTCCCCACCTGCCGACGATGAAACTTGCGCCGCGCCGTCGTCTTTCTTCGCACAGGCCGCTCCGAGCGCGAGCGCGAACACCAGGGTCGAACGGATGAATGGTCGGGTCATGTTGATGGGATGAATCGTGGACGGGTGAGGGTTCCGGCACTGCCACGAGTGTACGATCGATGAAAATGTACGGCGCCTCCATTGAGTCGCGTTAGGCTTCCGGCTCCGAAGAGCCCTTCATAAGTTCTGCACCGTGCGAACCATCCTGCCGTCCTATCGCACGATCGTCCGCTTGCGACTATCGCCTCGTTTCACCTCGCCTTCCCCCCGTCGTCGTTCCACACGCCTTTCGAGGAGCCATGCCGAATCATCGTCGGGGACCATTTCAGCTTCGAGCCATCACTGGCGTCGTTGCACTCGCGCTTCTTCCGGCCGCAGCAATAGCACAAGGAGGAGAACGCACACCACGTAGTGACTCGTTGCGCGCGGCGTCGCGTCTGGATTCAGAAGGAAAGACGAGTGCGGCGCGCGAACTCTTTCAGCGTCTCATCGACAGCGCACCTGACCCGGCCAGCAAGGCAGCTGCGCAGCGCGCGATGGCGATGTCGTACGCCTTTGATGGCGATTGCGCGAACACCATTCGGTACGAAGAAATGGTGATCGCGTACTGGGTTACGCGCGAGCAGGCGGAGCCGCAAAACGCCTTCTATCAGCAGGGGGAGATGGCCAACGAAGCGGCGCGCGTCTGCATCGACGCGGGGAAGTTGGAAGATGCGGAGCGCCTCTATCGCCGCGGCACCGAGCTGGGGCTCAAGGAGCCGGAACCGCGCACACATCCCAAGTCACTCTGGGATTTTCGCCTCGCACATGCACTCGCGCGTTTGTCTGCGCGGCGTGGTGACGGCGAAGAGGCGTACCTTCACATCGAAGACGCGCGCCGAGCGCTCGATAGCGACGCCGGCATGGCCGCAGCGCAGGAGCGGTTTTTCCCCTACTTGTTAGGCTACGTCGCCCTGTACACCGGCGATCTGGACAATGCCGTTCAGCAGCTCACCAGCGCCCTCGGCATTCAACAGAACCAGAACGATCCGTTCATGCGCACCTTGCTCGGCATGGCCTATGAGAAGCGCGGCGAACGGGAGAAGGCAATGGCAGAGTACAAGCGAGCGTACGACCTGTCGGAGGCGCACAATCCGCCGTCGGCGTTTGCGCGTCCGTTTACGCGCGCGAAGCTTGGAGTGGGGCGATGATCTTCAGGCGCGCGGCCCGCACGCTCTCCTCGTTAGGCGTGGTTGTCGTCTGCGCGACGTCCAACGCATGTTTTCGTTATGTCGACGTCCCCATCACATCGCTGCAGCCAGGGAACCAAGTGCGCGCGCAGCTCACGGGTAGTGCGGTGGATCGCCTGCGCCAAGGTGGCCACGGCGAAGCGCGCTTACTGGACGACTTCTCGCTGACTGGGCGCATCGAGCGCGCGCCGAGCGACAGCCTGGTGTTCGCGATCGAAGTTGCCGCCCCCGATGCAACGCAACGCACGACACGCGAGCTTGCAACGGTGGCGTTGACGCGGGGCGAGGTGCGGCGCGCTGAGTTGCGTACGTTGGATCGCAAGAAGTCGTTTCTCACCGGTGCAGCCATCGGCATCGCCGCCGTCGGATTCGCGGTGTACGCGGTACAGCGAGGTGGCGGGGGGAGCGGCACCACGACGCCACCAACGTCGCCCCCCGAAATTCGCATTCCGCTCGGCATGCGTTTCCGCTTTAGGTAGCCGAGTCGACGCAACGAGAAGTTGTCAAATGTGTGCCTAACGAGCAACGGGCTCCGGAATGGTTCCGGGGCCCGTTGTCGTTTGAACAGCCGAGCGAGCGCTACTCTTCCGACGGAATCGTGATCTCGCTCTGGCCGGTGGCCTTTCGCTTCGCGTTCAGGTCAGCCAAGCCTTTCGTCTTGAGCGCGTTCCATTTCGGCAGGACCTCGGCGGCCTGCGCGCTTGCCTTGCTGCACGCGGCCACTTGTGCCGTGGTCGGTGCCACGTCTGCGCCCTGCATGGCCATCGCGGCGGCCATCAGCCCCTGGCTCGCCGCATCGAGCGTCGTGGCTCCTTGTGCGCGCCGGCGGAAAAAGGCGGCTCGTGCTCCGCCGCGCGCCGGTGCCGGGGCGAGCGAGTCAACGCGCGCCTTGAGTGCTTCGGCGTCGCTACCGCCGGCCTTGCCTAACGCATCTGAGAGCCGGCGCGCTTCCAGGTAGTCGCCATGCGTCTCCGACGCTTTCGTCCACATCTCGCGTCCCAAGGTCGCCAACTGCATCTGCGCCGCTGGCGTCGTCTTCACCCGCGGATCGAGCTTGAGGAGGAGCGGCTGCGTGAACGACTTGCCATCCACCGTTAGGCGGACCGTGTAGTTCCCGGATGGCGCCCACGGTGCGTTGACCGTCGGATACGTGTGATGGGGCACCGCTCCCGTCGCTTCCTCGTCACCCGCGTCACCGATGTCTTCGACGGGAAGCGGGGCGTAATGCAGATCCCACGCGAAGCGATGCATGCCTGCCGTTGTCGTCACGTTGATTGCCGGTGCGGGCCAATAGAGTGGGAGCCCGCAGTACGTCGCCGTCGGCGTCTTCTTGCAAACCTTGTCGTACCCTTCGGGGTCGAGCGCCGGATCTGGGTCGAGGCGAGGTTCGTCACTCGAGTGTTTGCGAATGACCTTCCCGGCTCCATCAAGAATCTCGATGGTTACCGGCTGCGACGCGGGGCGCGGGAGGTAGTAGTCGATGATTGCTCCGGGCGTAGGATTCTCGCCGGCTGGCACCTCAGGGGGCCACGGCGTTGGATCGTTCGTTCCGAAACGGACGCGTACCGCGGTCGCAGGCCTAACGAGATACGCGGAATTCGACGACTGCGCCTGACGGATCGCCGCTGCCTGGCGGAGCGGCGTCACGTTGTCGAGGATCCAGAAGCCACGGCCGTGCGTCCCCGCGATGACGTCGGAGCAGAGGCAGGTGCTGTCGTCCTTGAGCTGCAGATCGCGCACGGAAATCGCCGGCATGTTGAGGCGCAGCGATTCCCAGTGGTCGCCGTCGTCATACGAGACCCAGACCTGGGCGTCGGTGGCGGCGTAGAGCAGCCCCTTCTGACGAGGATCTTCGCGAATGGAATTGGCGACGGCGCCATCAGCGATTCCTGCGTTGATCTCCTTCCACGTCTTGCCGCCATCGTGCGTGCGATAGAAGTGCGGAGAGTCTTCGTTGATGCGCATGGTATTCGCGGCTGCGTACGCCGTGAGATTGTCGAAATGTCCCGCCTCAATATTGAAGATGCGAGTCCACGGCTTCACGCTCGGTGGTGTGACGTTTTTCCAGGTTAGTCCACCGTCCGATGTGGTCTGCACATTGCCATCGTCCGTCCCCGCCCAGAGAATGCCGGCGCTGCGCGGCGATGGGGAGAAGGCGGTGATCGTGCCTAACGGCGATGCCTTGACCGTGCTCGCATACTTCCCCGCGCTCGCTGGCACATCCCACGTCTGGCGCGCCAGGTCTGGCGAAATGCGCGTCCAGTTCCTTCCGCGATCGCTCGTCTTCCACACGGCATTCGACACGTAATACAGCACATCGGGATTGAGCGGCGACCAGTTGATCGGCATGGTGCGCACGTTGCGATTATAGCTCTCTCCCTTCGGTCCCTTGGCGGTCATATCAGGCCCGACGAACGTCGTCTGTCCTGTTTTCCTGTTGTAGAGCGAGACGTTGTTTCGCATGCTGCCGAAGACCATGTCGGGGTCGCGCGGATCGGGGGCAGCGATGCCGTACTCCTGGATATTGACCGGGTGCCAGTCGTGGAAGGTGATCTTCCCGTCCATCGAGCGCGAATCGACGCACGCGGAGCCCGAGTCCTGCTGGCCGCCACACACACGGTACAAGAAGGCATTGTCGGTGGAGACGTGATACATCGCCGCTGTAGGCTGCGTGTACCAGTTGCTCCAGGACTTGCCGCGATTGGCGGAAACCACGCCACCCTGATCAGCAACCACGAGGAGGATGTCGGGATTGGTCGGATTCACCCAGATCTTCTGGTAGTCGTCGCCGCCCGGCGCGCCGCGCACTGCCGTCCACGTTAGGCCGCCGTCGTCCGTTCGCCACATCACCGTCGACGCGCTGTAGACGACGTCGGGGTTCGTCGGATCGATCGCCAGCGTCGGCAGGTCGCCTCCGCCAATGCGCACGAGTGGGCGACCGTCGCTCACTCCACCGGCGTTCCCGTTAGGCCCCTTGATCGCGAGGAACCAGTGTTCTCCACCATCGACACTCTTATAGAAGGCCACGGGGCCGGAACCGCCCGTGGCGGTCGCCGGAGCAACCATCGCGTACAGGATCTTCGAATCGCTGGGGGCGATTGCGATGTTCGCCTGCAGCACCGAAGGAAGTCCTTCGGTCAACTGGTGCCAGGTGGTACCACCATCGGTCGACTTGAAGATCCCGTTTCCGCCGCCGCCAAAACCGCCCCCTTCCCAGAACGCTTGCTGCTGCTGCCAGAGCGTTGCGTAAATGGTGTTGGGGTCGCGAGGATCGATGCGCACGTCGTTGGCGCTCGTGTACTCATCCTTGTAGAGCACTTTCTGATACGTCTTGCCGCCGTCGAGTGACCGGAAGACACCGCGCTCCTCGTTAGGCCCGTAGGGATGGCCTAACGCGGCAACGAAGAGTCGATCGGGGTTGCGCGCATCGACGTCGATCATCGCGATCATCTTCGTGTCACGCAGCCCGATGGACGTCCAGGTCTTTCCGGCATCGGTCGACTTGTACATCCCGTCACCTGTCGCAAGGTCGGGACGAATGATCCCCGCGCCACTTCCGACGTAGATCGTGTTCGGTTGTGAGGGCGCCACGGCAATCGCGCCAATGGAACCGGTCGACTCGCGGTCAAAGAGCGGCTCCCAGTTCGAGCCGAAGTCCGTCGAGCGCCACACGCCGCCGTTGTCGAAGCCGATGTAGAACGTGTTCGATTGCGTGGGAACCCCGGCGAGCGCTCGGGCGCGCCCTGCGCGGACGGGACCGATCTGTCTCCACTGCATTGCAGCTGACGGATCGACGTTCTGCGCGCGAATCGGCATGCCAGCAATCGCCTGTGCGATGCCGGCGACCACGAATAGAATCGAAGAGGAGCGCACGGTTTTTTCGATCGAAAAGGGGGGAGGGTTGAGGCGCCAGAGCTGAAGGCGTCACGACGCACGATCAGACTCGCTACAGATCATGCGAAGTTGACGGTCGACGCAAAACGGGGGAAGCCCGTCAGGCTCCCCCCGCTACGCTAAGAATTCATATTGTGCTCACGTTATCGCGCACGCCCTACTGGCCAGGGTGATACTCACGCTCGATGTGCCCTTTGAGCTGCGACGGATAGAAATAGACGTCGCGCAACTCCCCTTTACTGTAGCGCTCCGCTTGGTCGTTGAAATGCTTTGACTTGGGATCTCCGCTTTCACCACCCGCGGTCACCGCGCGCGCCTTCACGCTGTCACCAAACTCGACAACCGCGACAAACGAATTCCCGTTCGTTCCATACAGCTTCTTCGTCCCGTTATGCGTCGATGCCCCGAATGACGCTAACGATCCCCAGCGTGAAGACGTGAATCCTACGGGAATACTCGGTCCTTTGTCGTCGAACACATGCACAATGTCGTCTGTGAGACGCTGGAATCGATTGATCTCCCCCCACTTCGTGCGCCATGTGCCGAAATCCGCGGTGAGCGTGTCCGTCGCTGCGCTCAGCGCCTGAAGCTTCACCTCGTTCGGCATCTTTTTCGCCATGTACTCGTAGACCGAGACGTTTTCGTCCTCGGCGGCGGCGCGCGACCGTCGCCACATCTCGTCGCCCCAATACACGGCAATCGCCGTCGCAACAGAATTCACGCCCCAGCGATAGTCCCATTTGCGCAGCGTATCGATCTGCGGCGCGAGAATCGCCTTCAGTGAATCGCTCGCCGGTGCGGCATCGTATGCGCGAAGCAATGTCGGAATCAAATCGGCGAATGCCGGAAGATACGAGTCGTATGCTGCATCGATCAGCGTCGCGAGCGTGAAATCCTTCCGCGCCTGCAGCACCCGCATGGCGTGGATCCCCCGCGGATTCTCGACCCCCTCTTCCATATACGCCGGAAAGTTCGCTCGCTTTGGACTGTTAGGTCCGGACACGGAGTACGGCCAGTTGTTGGTATTCTGAATCCAACCGATGGCGGGGTTCAGCATGTTGGGGCTCGAGTCGATAGCCGTGATTCCCTTCCACTCCGTCTCCGGGTTGCTCCCGTCCACTGGCTTGGTGTAATCGAACTTCGTATTGCGAACGGGCACGTAGTTCGCGTGGAAGTACGCGATGTTTCCTTCGGCGTCGGCGAAGACCGTGTTATTCGACGAGTTGGTGTGCAACTCCATCGTCTCACGGAATTCCTTGTAGTTCTTCGCCTTGGTGCGCGTGTATGACTGTGTCAGCGCCTTGACGGGCTCCTGCATCAGCCGCACGGCGATCCACTTCCCGTCAGCTGCACGCACGATGGGGCCGTGGTGCGACCGGTACACCGTGAACGTGCGCGACTTCATCCCCGTGCCACTCTTGTACAGCACGGTGATCTTCTGCTGCGTGAGCGGCCGCTGCTCCGTTCCGTACGCATACGTCAACGTATCACCGCTCTTGAGAATACTCTCGGCGAATTCATCGACAACGTCGGCGCCGCTCGAGGTATGCATCCACCCGGCTTTCTCGTTGAAGCCCTGATAGACGAAGAACTGACCCCACGTTGACGCACCGTAGGCATTCAATCCTTCATCGCTCGTAACTTGCTGCTCGGCCCTAAAGAAGAAAGACGTGTGTGGATTGATCAGCAGTAGCGACTTCTTCGACATACTCCGCGACGGAGCGATCGCAATCCCGTTTGAACCGCTCGGCTCGCGCGGGTGGCTCGGCTCGGCCTCGGCCACGGTGGCGGCGCTGTCACCGTAGAACTTCTCCAGCTCCTTCAGCGATACGTCTTCGATATCACCGCCAATCGAACCCTCACTAAAGGTCAACGCCATCCACGGCTCGAACTTCTTGATGACCTTCGGCTTCACTTCAGGATGCTTGTAGAGATAGTAGTTGAGTCCGTCGGACCAGGCGTTCATCAACGACTTCAACCACTCCGGACTCGTCGCGTATTTCGCCTTCATGCTATCCGGATCGATGAAAAGCTTCATCCGAAGGTCGCGCCAAATCGCTTTCTCCCCCTCCGCCTCGGCGAGACGTCCCTGTGCGTTGAGGTAGTTCACCTCAATGCGATTGAAGTCGTCTTCGGCTTGCGCGTAGATCATACCGAACACGGCGTCCGCGTCGGTCTTCCCGTGCGTGTGCGCGATCCCCCAGTCGTCTCGTGTGATGGTGATTCCCTGCGCGCGTTGCTCCCACGCAGCCGCCTCGCCAGTGGGTGCTGCCTTCTGGTTGCAAGCGGCCAAGGCAAGCGTGAGGAGCAAGAAGGACTTCTTCATAAAGGAGGAAGAGCGGAAATCGTTAGGGTGAGCCTGCGTCTACCGGAAAAGTGCGCCGCGGTTCGGCGTCCCGGAATGCGATCAGTTCAAGGTTTCTCCACGCCCTTCGGCACCGCAGGGTAGTAACCCGCCTCGAGCAATCGCGCATAGAAGGGCTTCAACTTGGTGAGGAACGCATTGACTTGATCGATCGCTGCCGGCACTTCGGTTCGTAGCTCAGTCCACTGCATCATGTCGGTCTGCGATGGTGGAACGGTCGAGCCGCCGATGCTGCCGAGTACGCCGCCGAGTTTGAAGGTGATAACGTTGCGGAGTTCAGCGGAGGAGAACTCGACGTTCTCTCCTTCTTCCTGCAGGAAGAACTTCTTCTTGATCGGTGCCAGTTCTTTCGTCAGCGTGTCGTGGGTTGCACGCAGCGCTGCTGGAACCGTCGTGCTATCGGCGAGAATCTTCTTGATCTGTGAGAGTTGCTGCATCGCGGTGCGAGCTGCGTTGTTCGCTTCGGTGAGCTTTGCGTCATAGCGCTGCCCTTCTTTGAGAATGTCGAAGCGGCGCTGGCGATCAGCGTCGGTGATGACGATGTCGTGATCACCGCGCACCGTGAATGCGCGTGAGGCAACCTCCTTCCCGTCCACGAACAGCGTCGCGTTGAAGTCTCCCGGCAGCACCGACGGACCCGGCGTTCCCCGGTTCGATCTTGCACCTGGCGGCATTTCCGCTGCAGTGATGCCCGGTCCTTTTGCCGGCGGAATGGGTTCGATGCGATAGTCCCATTGCACCGTGTTCACCCCGGCGCCCAGCGCATCTTTTACGTCGTCGCCCTTGAGCTCACGCACCAGATTGCCCGCCCCGTCCTTGATGACGATGCGCAGAGAATCCGCCTTGTTTTTCAACCAGTAGGAGATTGGCGTGGCGAGCGGGGGATTCGCCCCCAGGTACTGCATGTCGCCTTGGAAGAAGTAGTAGCGGAACCCAACTGAGGATTGCTGCTGCGTTGTTGGGATTCCAAAGAGCTGGGCATTCATGGCCTGGGCCTTCGCCGCTTCCTGGAAGACCGAGATGTCGTCGAGAATCCAGATGCCGCGACCATGCGTGGCGAGGAGCATGGCGTTGTCACGCGGATGCAGCGTAATCTCATAGACCGGCACCGTGGGAAGGTTGGCGCGCACTCGGTTCCACGATTTTCCGCGGTCGAGCGACAGCCAGAGCCCTGTTTCGGTGCCGAGGTAGAGCACGTCGGCGTTCTTGTGATCTTCGGTGATGGAGCGCGCCACTTCTCCTTTCGGGAGATTGCTGGCAATCGAACGCCATGTCGCGCCGAAGTCCGTGCTGGTGAATACGTACGTTCCGTAGTCCCCGGTGCGATGTGCGTCGAAGGTGACGTAGACGGTGCCATCCTCGTAGCGAGATGGTTCCACGCGAGATACGTACGCCCATCTAGGCGCATTCGGAATCTTCGACGTGGCATTGGTCCACGTCGCACCGCCATCACGCGTCACATTTACTTGTCCGTCGTCCGAGCCGGTCCAGATAATCCCTGCCTTCCGAAGGGATTCATGAACCGTGAAGAGCGATCCGTAGTCCTCGACACCGTCGTTTTTCGCGATCTTCACGTCCTTGAGCTTCATCCCCATCAGCTGCAACGAATCGCGATCGACGCCGGTCGTGAGGTCCCCCGAAATCGGCGTCCACGACTGCCCGCGATCGGTCGACTTGAAGAGTTTGTTGCCGCCGATGTAGACCACCGCGGGGTTGTGCGGCGAGATGATGAATGGGGTGTCCCAGTTCCAGCGATAGCGCGCTTCGTTGGCCGGTGCCTCGGGGCGAATGCCTTTCTGCTCGCCCGACTTCATGTCCATCCGCGAGACGAAGCCTTCCTGCGATGAGGTGTAGACGATGCGCGCGTCGGTGGGATCAATGAGGTTCACGAAACCGTCGCCGCCGGGGAGCGCCCACCAATCGGCGTCACTGATTCCTTCGTTGTGCCTAACGCGGCTCGGTCCGCACCACGAGTTGTTGTCCTGCAGTCCGCCGCAGACGTTGTACGGCTCCTGCATGTCATACCCGACGTGATAGAACTGCGCGACGGGGAGATTCGGAAACCACTGCCACTTTCTTCCCTTATCGCGTGTGACTGAGACACCACCGTCGTTGCCGATGAGCATGTGGTTCGGATCATTGGGGTCGATCCACATGGCGTGATGATCGACGTGAATGCGCTCGGCGCCGTCGAATCGGAAGGTCTTGCCACCATCGTCCGAGACGCCTAACGGCGTTTCTGGGAGGTACACACGAAGGTCGTTCTTGGGATCCACACGGATGATGCCGAAGTACATGGGGCGACCGTTGTGTGAACCCATCTTGCGCCACGTACTCCCCGCGTCGTCGGTGCGGTAGACGCCACCCTCTTTCTCGTGTTCAACGCGCGCATAGACGATGCTCGGATTGGTGCGATAAATGTCGAGACCAATGCGTCCCATCGAACCTGCCGGGAGCCCTTTCGTTAGGCGCGTCCAGGTGCGCCCCGCGTCCGACGTCTTCCAGATTCCGCTGTTGGCGCCACCTCCATTGAAGCCGAACGACGCGCGGCGGCGCTGGTACGTCGCCGCGTACAGCACCTTGTTGTTCAGCGGGTCCATGATGAGGTCTGTCCCGCCCGCATCGGGACCGGCGTCGAGCGACTTGGCCCACGTCACGCCGCCGTCCGTGCTTTTGTAGATCCCGCGGTCGCCTCCCGGCTTCCACAGGTCGCCTAACGCGGCGACATAGACGACTTCGTGGTCAGTGGGGTCGATGACGATGCGCGCGACCTGTTTCGAATCGCGCAGCCCCATGGACTTCCACGATTTCCCGCCGTCGGTGGACTTGTAGACGCCATCGCCCCACGAGGAGCTCTGACGGTTGTTGTTTTCTCCTGTCCCGACCCAGACGAGATTCGGATCGTCGTTAGGTATCGTCACATCGCCAATGGAAACCTGGCTTGCCGAATCGAAGACCGGAGTCAGCGTGATGCCACCGTTCTCCGTCTTCCAAAGCCCGCCAGTCGCCGTCGCGATGTAGAAGATGTTGGGGTCGCGTTCCAGGACGGCGAAGTCGTCGATGCGTCCGCTCGGTCCCGTTGGGCCGATGTTGCGAAACTTGAGTCGATCGAACGGGCCGCCTTTCCAGACGGTGTCGGCGTTCGCTTTCGAAGTCGAGTCGGCGCTCCGCTTGGCGAGCGAGTCTGCCGCGCGTTTGGCGTTAGGCACCGCCGGGCGCTTGCGGGCGGAGTCTGCGGCTTGTTTGGCTGTCGCTTGCGCGCTGAGCGACGCGGCCGATGCAACAATGATAGCCAGGACGAAGAGATGACGACGTGGAGTCACCGAGAGCCTCACGTGCACGATTGGGGGAGAGAGAGTCGATTCGCGATGTACAGGCCATGTATGAGATGGCTTCTACTTCATTCCAGCAGGCAATGCCGCAGCGGAGCGTTGGCGCCCCGCGACCGTGAAATCGAACGCTGTGTCGAATCCGCGCATCGGCGAAACAGGCTATTCATGAACGTTTGCTGAATTCTTCGCGCACGGATGCCGTTTGATCGCACGGCGCACGGCTGGTGAGTGTCGCTTGCACCATGGCACCTGTCCAGAGCAATCGCGCGAGTGCGTTGCATCTCCTCTTCTCGCGGTGACGTCGCTGGAGACGTAGGTTCGCGCAGCCGGAGCCCCCTCACCCATGCCTAACGAGTGACTCTCGAACATCGCGCGTACCGCCGCGTCACATGGCGCCTGATCCCGTTTCTGTTCATCTGCTACGTCGCGGCGTACCTCGATCGCGTCAATGTTGGTTTCGCCAAGCTCCAAATGCTCGGCGACCTGCGAATGAGCGAAACCGCCTACGGCCTTGGCGCTGGGATCTTCTTCATTGGCTACTTCATGTTCGAAGTGCCCAGCAATCTCATTCTCCACCGCACCGGTGCGCGCCGCTGGATTGCGCGCATCATGGTGACGTGGGGGATTCTCTCCGCGGCAACGATGTTGGTGAAAAGCGTTCCCGCGTTTTTCGTGCTGCGTTTCTTGTTAGGCATCGCCGAAGCCGGATTCTTCCCCGGCATCGTACTCTACCTCACGCAGTGGTATCCCGCGGCATACCGCGCGCGGATCATGGCGCTCTTCATGACCGCCGTCGCTATCTCCGGCGTGATCGGGGGACCGCTCTCAGGGTGGATACTGGGGAGTCTTGCGGGGATGAACGGATGGGCAGGGTGGCAATGGCTCTTCCTTCTCGAAGGCATTCCCTCGGCGCTGCTCGGCGTGGCGGTCTATTTCTATCTCGATGACTCCGTCGAAGGCGCTTCGTGGCTTCCCGATGACGAGCGCGCGGTGCTCGTTGCCAACTTGCGCGCCGACCCGCGCGGCGCGTCGCATCCATCCGTGTGGGTCACCATAAGCAATCCGCGGGTGCTCCTCCTCGGATTGCTGTACTTCTCATTCATCATGGGGATCTACGGACTCTCCTTCTGGCTTCCGCAGCTCATCAAATCGTTAGGCGTCAACGAGCCGTGGCGGGTTGGCGTCCTGAGCGCGGTTCCCTATGCGCTCGCGGCGGTTTCGATGGTGGCCGTTGCCCAGCACTCCGATCGCACTCGCGAGCGACGATGGCACATGGTGGCGAGCGCTGTTGTTGGCGCGCTCGGACTGGTTGCCGCCGGACTTCTCAGAACGCACGAGGTAGCCAGCATGGCGGCGTTCAGCTTTGCTGCCGTGGGCATCTTCTCGATGATGCCAGTGTTCTGGACGCTTCCTACTTCCCTCTTGAGCGGGACGTCGGCCGCGGCGGGAATCGCCGTCGTGAACTCAATCGGCAATCTCGCTGGATTTCTCTCTCCGTACATGATTGGCGCCATCACCGACGCGTCGGGAGACGCGACGGCGGCGCTCTACGTGCTGGCACTCTTCATGGGAGCGGCGGCGATCCTATCCGTTCGGGCCACCGTAGCGCCACGCCCGGCACGTTAGAAGCCATCTCATAAATGGGCGCTGGCTTCTGGCCGGCGCTGCGCGCCGGCGCGCCGCCGACCATTTATGAGACGGCAGGTAGGCTATTTTCCGTGCATGTTATCCATCCTTATGTCGCTCGCGCTCGCGACCTCAAATCCAGCGCAAGGGGGCGCCGTGAAGGCGCCTGACTCACTGCACGTTCCGATTCTCGTCTACCACAACATTCAGCCAGCCAGCGCCGGGGCGCGGGTCAAGAACGCCGAGTTGACGATGCGTCCCGAGGTGTTCGCCGAGCAGATGCAATACCTAAAAACGCATAACATCCCGGTCGTTTCGCTTGCGACGTTCGTTGATGCGTTGCAAGGGAAGGGGACGCTTCCGCCGCGCGCCGTTGTCATCACCTTCGACGACGGACGTGTCAACCAATACGAAAACGCCTATCCCCTCCTCAAGAAGCTTGGCTTCCCGGCGACCTTTTTTCCGTTCACGCACGCGATGGACGCCAACCCGCGGTATTTCACCTGGGCGCAACTGCGTGAAATGCAAAGCGCGGGGATGACGATTGGCTCGCACGGACTCTTGCACACGCGAGTGGACAAGATGAAGGATGCGAAGCAGATGGACGCAGAGATACGAGGGAGCCGCGAGACGTTGCGCACCAAGCTCAACTCGGACGCCGCATTCTTTTCATATCCGTTTGGTGCGCTCGCTGCCGCTGGCGACTCGGCAGTTCGCGCCGCTGGTTATCGCGCTGCGCGCGCCTACACGGGAAAGATCTGGAACTCGCCGCGCACCATCTGGCGCCTGAACGCCGTCGCGATGACGGAAAACATGGCACACTTCCGGCAGATTGTAGATCCTGCGGCAGCGCCTGAACCCAAGGTCACGTCGCACACGCCCGCGGTCGCAAAGAGAAAGAGCACGAAGGGGGCGGTGAAGACAACGAAGACGAAGTCGACGCGAGCGCACTGAGCGACACGCAAATCGTTAGGCGCCCTGGTCCCTCCGCTGGCGCCTAACGCGGATGCGCCGCCGCGAGCGGCATGGAGGAATGAGCGAAGATGGAAGACGCAGAGCTGCGCCGCACCGAGATGGTCGAGCGTCAGATCGCCAGTCGCGGTATCCGCGACGAGCGCCTTCTTGCGGCGATGAAGAGCGTCCCGCGTGATGCCTTTCTTCCACCGTGGCTCGAAGAGTTCGCGTACGACGACACGCCACTCTCGATCGGCGAAGGCCAGACGATCTCGCAGCCATACATCGTTGCGGCGATGATAGCGGCCGCGCACCCCAGACCGAACGATAGAGTCCTGGAGATCGGGACAGGGTCCGGGTACGCGGCGGCGATCCTGGCGAAACTGGCACGCGAGGTCGATACGGTCGAGCGCCACGAGGTGCTGGCGACACTCGCCCGTGAGCGACTGCACGCGTTAGGCTTCCGCAACGTGCGCGTGCACCTGAGTGACGGGACGTTGGGGTGGCGCGCGGGAGCCCCATACGACGTCATCATCGTGAGTGCTGGCGGTCCGCTCATTCCACCCGAGTTGGTGCGCCAGCTTGCGGTCGGCGGCCGGATGGTGATTCCTGTGGGCGACGACATCGAACGCCAACGATTGGTGCTCGTTAGGCAGAAGGATCCTGGGCGTTTTGTCGAAGAGGCGCTGGAAGAGGTTCGCTTCGTCCCGCTGGTTGGAGAAGCGGGATGGGAAGGCCCGGGCGTGGTGGCGGCTGCGCCGCAAACACGTCATCGCGACCGTTCGCTCGTGGCCGACCTCGTACGCGAACGCTGCGAGCCATTCAACGACGTGGACGCCGCGCCGATGGATGCGATGCTCGACCGCATCGGGAAGGCACGCGTCGTCCTGTTAGGCGAATGCACACACGGCACGTCGGAGTTCTATCGTATGCGCGCGCGCATCACGAAAGAACTCATCCAGCATCAGGGGTTCACGATTGTCGCTATCGAGGGAGATTGGCCCGATGCAGCGACGCTCGATCGTCGCATTCGAGGCGTGAGCGATGGCTTGCCAGGAGGCGAGGTTCCGTTCTCGCGATTCCCTACATGGATGTGGCGCAACGTCGAGTTCGGGGAGTTCGCCGATTGGATGCGCGCCTGGAACGCGCAGGTGCACGACCCGTCGCAGCAGGTTCGCTTTCACGGGCTCGACCTCTATTCATTGCATACGTCGATCGCCGAGGTACTGCGCTATCTCGACGACGTCGACGCGGAGAGTGCTGGCGTTGCGCGGGCACGATACGGATGCCTAACGCCGTGGGCCCGTGACCCCGCCCAATATGGACGTATGGCACTCACGAATAAGTATCGCAGTTGCGAAGAGCACGTCGCGAAAGCGTTGAGTGATTTGCTCGAGCGCCGGCTGCAATACGAGTCGCAGAATAACGAGCGCTACTTCGACGCCGCGCAGAACGCGCGCCTCGTGAAAGACGCCGAGCGTTACTATCGGGCGATGTACTACGGGGCGGCGGAGAGTTGGAATCTGCGCGACCGGCACATGTTCGACACGTTACTGAATCTCCTCGATCACTACGGGAGTGATGCGCGCGCGGTCGTGTGGGCGCACAACTCCCATGTCGGCAACGCCAGCGCGACCGACATGGGGCGTCGAGGTGAGATCAATATCGGAGAGTTGTGCCGGAAGCGACTGGGAAGTCGCGCGTACCTCGTGGGTTTCGGCACCGATCATGGAACAGTTGCAGCTGCCGACGATTGGGATGAACCGATGCAGATCAAGAGCGTGCGCGGCGCGCATCCCGACAGCTACGAGCGTGTCTTTCACGAAAGCGAGGTCCCCGCCTTTTGTCTCCCGTTAGGCGCTGCGGGCGACCGCGACATTCTCGAAGAGCTGCACGTGCCGCGCTTGGAGCGTGCCATCGGCGTCATTTATCGTCCCGATACCGAGCGCCAGAGTCATTACTTCGATGCGGTGCTGCCCGAGCAGTTCGATGAGTACGTGTGGATCGATGAGACGACGGCGGTCCGTGCAACCGCCGTGCGGGTGCAGCGTGGAGAGGACGAGCTGTTTCCGTTCGGGGTGTGAGGGCTTGATCCGGAGATCGGCTACCTGCGAGGGTGAACGATTCACCACAACCGCATCACCGCGCGTTCGGCGTCACCCGAAAAAGACCACCGGGGTTGGAGTTCTCGATCATCCAGACCGCGCCGTCAGGCGCAACTGCGACGTCGCGAATCTGATGACCTACACTCCAGCGTTCGGCCGGCGTCGCTCCTCCCTTCCCATCAAACGTAATGCGGCTCAGCGACTTCGTCGCCAAACCACCGATGAGCGCCGAGCCTTTCCAGGCAGAGAACATCTTCCCGTTGTAGAACGTTAGGCTCCCCGGTGCGATTACCGGCGTCCAATAGATCACCGGCTTCTGCAAATCGGGGCGCGTGTCAGGCGTGGGAATGGGAACGTTGTTGTAATTGACGCCATACGACACGAGCGGCCAGCCGTAGTTCTTTCCCGGCTCGATCAAATTCAGTTCATCGCCCCCTTGGGGGCCATGCTCCACCTCCCACAGCTGCCCGTTAGGCGCGAACGCCAGCCCATAGGGGGTGCGGAATCCCGTGCTCCACGTTTCAGCAGGCGTGAGGTTTGGTCCGGGGTATGTGTACGTGTAGACGACCGGTGCGTTCTTCGCCAACTCGGTGTCGCGCGGCGGATTGATCACGCCAAAGCTCGGCGCACCCGTCTTCCCTTCACCAGGATTACCAGGCGCCGGCTTTCCGTCCAGCGTTAGGCGCAGAATCTTGCCTAACGGCTGATCGGGATCCTGTGCTGGCGTCATCCGCTGGCGCTCGCCAACGCTGAGAAAGAGAAACTTCTTGTCGGGAGAAAAGGCGACGGCAGCGCCGAACTGCCCCCCGCGTCCCCGCGCTCCATCGCGCCAAATTACCTTGAGCCCCTCGAGACTCGCCGAGTCTTTCTTGAACGCGAGACGCGCGCGTGCTAACGCGAGTGACGATCCACTATCGCCTGGTTCCGAATAGGTGAGATACACGAAGTGATCCTTCGCGTAGTTAGGCGACGCGTACACGCCCAACATTCCACCTTGTCCACCGTACCGAACAGCGGGCACGTTCGACACGGGGGTCTTTTCCCCCTTCTGCGTCACGAGCCAGAGCGGGCCAACCTTCTCGGTGATCAACATCCGCCCATCTGGAAGGAACGCGATGCGCCACGGGAGATTGAACGACGCAACCTGTGTCATCGCGAACGGCAAGCTCGAGTCGGGCTGTTGAGTTCCGGCATTGAACTGCGCCCGGGCTGCCGTGGAGGCAAAGGTCGACACCAGCGCAAAGCATGCAACGAGCTTCATCGCGATTCTCGAGAAGGTTTTGGTCTATCGCCAACGTAACGGTGTCCCGGAAGATAAACGTCGTGCAGAACGGCACTGTTGCAAGGGTTGCAGACTCTCGGGGGGCGAGCTCTCTCCTTCCGCAGTACGCATGCGACACACAACGTTCTGCTCGCCCCAGTGGAAACCGAGCTCCCCCAACCCAAGACTCTGATAACATCCGTGACCACTCTTCTCGCCAAATTCTCCGTCGCGACCACCAACCAACGCACGAGACAATGACAATACGCGTGTGTATTGCGGGAGCCACCGGGTGGGCCGGATCGGAGCTTGCCCGTGGAGTTGTAGCTGCAACCGACATGGCGCTCGTAGCTGCCGTGTCGAGATCACATGCTGGCAAGGAGCTTGGCGATGTGATCGGCGCGCCTAACGTGAACACACCAATCTTCGGAAGCGTCACCGAAGCGCTCACCCGAGGGTGTGACGTCCTGGTGGAATACACCAAGCCAGACGTCGCGAAGTCGAACGTGCTGGCGGCCCTCGGGCGTGGTGCCCATGCGGTCATCGGAACGTCTGGACTCACAGAGGGCGACTATGCCGAAATCGACGCCGCGGCGCGCGAGGCCAAACGCGGCGTGCTCGCGGTCGGCAATTTCGCACTGACGGTCGTCCTCATGCAGCGATTTGCCGAGATGGCGGCCCGACTCATTCCGCAGTGGGAAATCATCGACTACGCGCATGACGACAAACGAGACGCACCAAGTGGCACGGCGCGTGAACTCGCGGCCCGATTGTCGAGAGTCCGCGCGCCAGAGATCACGGTTCCGATTCCCGAAGTCAGCGGTGAACCAAATGCTCGAGGAGCGACGCTCTCGGGTTCTCAGGTGCATTCATTGCGACTTCCGAGCTTCGTGATCAGCGCGGAGATCATCTTTGGAATGCCCGATCAACGCCTGAGCATCCGCCATGATTCGGGGGGGAGTGCGCGTCCGTATGTGGACGGGGCGCTGCTCGCGATTCGAAAGGTCTCGACGCTCGTTGGCGTGCATCGTGGGTTGGATGCGGTATTGGAGTTTTGAACGCAGCGCAACCGAGGCACGCGCCCGAACACGCACCGGATCCTCCGTGAATCGCTCGCACCTGACGTACTCGCTAACACTCGCCAGTCCTCGGCGTCTACCAGAGTGAACCTCACTCAGGTAGCACGCTCATGCTCAGATTCACCTGGCGCCGACCGGCGCAGCTCTCACTCGTTGCCTCCATTCTACTGTTAGGCGCGTGCGCCTCGGCGCAAACGCCCCGCGGTCGCGGCGACGGGTACTACGTTGTTAGGCCGCCGCCGCGCGCCGTCGCTGAGGTCGTCACCGTGGCACCGGGTCCACGCTACGCGTGGATTCCCGGTCACTACATCTATGCGCGCAACGACTACGTGTGGCGCCCCGGACACTGGGACGTGATACCATCGGGCTTCCGGCGCTGGGAAGCAGCGCGCTGGGCACGAGACCGCCGGCGCGGATGGTACTTCGTGGATGGACGCTGGCGCTAATCGCGGAAAGCGAGTGGGGGAGCCAGGAATTCCCCGCTTCCCCATTCTCGACGCTAGTGGTTGGCGAGCCTCTCCTCGAGATCACGCAACGCCATCGTTAGGCGGTCGGTGATATCGTCGATCTGCGCCTCCGTGCTAATCAGCGGCGGCGCAATCAGCAGGAAATCGCCGTCGGCGCCTCGCTTGGCGCGCCTGACGAACAGCTAACGCGCTGATGATACGCCTCACTGGAAACGACGACGCCCGTCGAAACGCCACCCATCGGCTCGAGAATGAACGCAGGGACACTCTCCGGACCTTCGGCCAGAATCATCGACTCGAGTTGTTCGGCGCACCAACGTTCGTAGTCCGTCACACCAGCAAAATCGTTAGGCACCCGGTGCGTGCGTGGTACAGGGACTTTCGGAGACACACGCATCATCGGTCCAAAGAGCGCCTCCGATTCGCGGTCGCCGGTTGCGCCGAGGGCGCCTAACGTGGCGCCATGGTAGCTGGGTGTCCGCGACAGAAGCTTCCAACGCGACGATTGCCCAATGGCAACGGCATGTTGGCCGATGTTGCAGACGACGGCGCCTGAACTCGCGTCCAGTTATCGACGCCCCTCACTATTGCATCGGGTATCCCCACACGAAACTTCGTCGACGAAGAATACTCGACAAGCGCCTGTTGCGGCTGTTACTACTTTCTCATGATGTCGACTCGCAACCGCTTCGCGCTCGCCCTCTCCGTGCTATCGTTGGCACTTCTGTGGCCCGGACTCGTTCAGCCCGTGCTCACGATCAGGGCGACGCTCTCGATGTTCGGGACCGAACGCGTCCTCTCCAACGAAACGCGCAGCGTCATCGGCGCCATCAAGAGTTTGCACGGCTCGGGAAACAACTTCGTTGCTGGGCTCATCCTGGTGTTCAGCGTGATCATTCCGCTGACCAAGGCGGCGCTGCTCATCCCGATGATTGCGATGCGAGATGAGGTGGCGCGCTACCGGCTCTACCGCTTTGTACAGTCGATCAGCAAGTGGTCGATGGCTGACGTCTTTGCGGTCGGGATGCTGATCGCACTTCTCGCGGCCAAGGGGACGGCGAATCTCTCTGCGGTGGCCGGCGTGGGATTCTACTTCTTCGCGTCGTACTGCCTGGTATCCAACGCGGCCTTTCAGCTGCTACGCTTCGAGCCGCCTAACGCGCGGTAGTTACTGGAGGAAAAAAGGGCGCCGCGTTAGGCAAGTAACGCGGCGCCAGGAGACATCGACTTCATCTGGCCGGCGGACTCGCCGGTGGTTTCGGCGCGATCTTGAACTTGGCGATGGGCGCGTTGTCGAGATTTACCATCCCTTCGATCGTTCCGTCGGCGTTGAACGTCCCGTCGTGCTCAAGGAGCTTGCCTTCGGGCGCCGTCACGCGAAACTGCACGTGCGTGCCGTTCAGTACGACGTTGGATATGGGACCTGAACCTTGACCGGGCACGAGCGCGGTCCCGCCAATACTCCCACCGGTTTGTACGAAGTTGTACAGCACGGGGACGATGATCGTGCTATCGGGGAGGGGGACGGTCGCTTTCCCCACCCAACCGCCAAGGATGGACGGCGTCGCCGGAGCAGTGCTCTTCTTGGTCTTGGCCGCGGGCTGCGCGTGCGCTGAGTGAGCGCCGAGTGCTGCCACGATGCTGAAGAGAAGCGCGTAGCGCGTGGTTTTCCGGGCGAAAAAGATTGGCATAACGAGGGCGTCGATGATTGAAGGCGTTCCCGGGCGCAAGTCCATCACTACGAGCTCTGGACGCTCCGTAGCGAACGCATCGTGGAAGCTAACGATAGGCTGCGAGCGAGCTAGGTCGCTGGAGAGGTACCCCATACCGGCGTCGGTGTGGCGAAGGGTCCGCCGGATCACTCAGCTCCAAGGGGGCTGGCCGCGTATCCTTCCGCACGGCGACCCGAGGCGTAAGATTGAGGTAACGACTTTCTCGGACGCGAGCGCGACCCGCCGTCAGCACTTGTGGCATCACCAGTCCCGCAACCCGCGCCCAATCTCGTTAGGCGTTGTTCTCACCCTTGAGTACGCGATGCGTGATCTACCGATCGAACTACTGGGCTCTCCCTTCCTTCGGCAAACTGCACTCCCCGTCGACACGTTTGATGAGGCGCTGAGAAAACTGGTGCTCGCCATGTATCGCACCATGTATCGCGCACGGGGGCAGGGGCTTGCGGCGCCGCAGGTGGGCGTGCTCCAACGAATCGTGGTCATCGATATGCCGGACGAAGACTCGCCTCCACTCACGCTCATCAACCCTCGCATTGTGTTCGCGAGCGAAACAACGGAGAAGTTTGAGGAAGGGTGCTTGAGCATCCCAGGCGTGACGGGGATGGTGGAGCGTGCGCGTGCGGTGACGATCGAGGCGCAGGATGAAAATGGGCGACCGTTTCGCATCGAGGCGTCTGGATCGCTCGCCGATTGTGTGCAGCACGAGGTCGACCACCTGGATGGCGTGCTGTACATCGATCGCATGTCGGCATTGCGGAGACAATTGGTGCTGCGACGTTACGAGAGACTCGTTCGTCAGCAGCGCGCCCGCGGCAGCGCCTAACGACTATTTCGTCGTTAGGCGCCGGCGTCGCTCGCCGCCGTTCTTTTTTCTTCGATAATCGCGCGTCGAACGCGTGCTGCGCGCTAGGCCGTCAGCTCGATGTTCACGACTACGCCCACACGTTGTAGCCCGTGAGGGTGTTCTTGCCACCCGTGCTGTCCCGCTGCGTCGGGGTCGGAATCGGCGCGGGAGTTCTCGGTCCTGACGGCTGGATGTAGCGCGAGGGTGCGTCAGGCGCCTTGAGCGGCGACGGCTGGGGGCCGGTGACATTGCCGCACGCAGTAGTTAGTGCAATGAGGACCGCTACAGCGGCAAGAAGCGGACGGCGGATGGAACGGCGATCGTTGAACATGAGAGCCTCAAGATGGTGGAAACGCCTCGCGCGACTGCGCGGATCTGCCCACCTGTCAAGCAGGGACCGTGCCCACAAGTTCAAGCCAACAAAGCGTTTACGAGCTTTGAGGCCTTCCGTCACTCTGTCCGGTGAAGCGGTCAGAGTGGGACTGCATCTGCGCACCTATCGGACATTCTGTCGTGATCTCGCCCGCGAGCGCGATCGGTCGGTGCTGCACGACCTGTGTAGGCGTGATGCAAGGCGTGACACAACGCTGCAACACCGCGGGCCAGTTGTATCGCACCCACCAGCGATTCGTATCGCGCGCGTGTGCCACCGTTCGCACCGGCGTCACCCTCTATATGGTAGTGCCCTGCGACCGCAACTACGGTGAGACGGTCGGCGAATACGCTTCGAGTGGGAGCTTCTCTCCGCGCGCAAACGCACGCACGACTTCGTCCCACAACGACTGCTGTTCCAACCAAATGAAGTGACCCGCCGCCGGAATTGCGACGTAGTGCGCCCCTCGCAGCACCTTGGAGTACTCCGCGGACACCGGCCACGCGACGTAATCGCAGGTGCCACGAATGATGAGCGTCTCCACTGGGATCTTTCGCAATGCATCCCGTGGATCGGGGAGTGTGACGGCGTCGGCGAGCGTGTAACTGTTGGCGAAAAAGCCAAGGCCGGTGGGCGTTGGAATGCCCTGACCCGGATCGGTGTGACAGGTGAGGTTTGGTTGTCCGAGGCGAATCGATTCTTCCGTCGTCCGAGTCCACCACTGGTCGGCTTCCCAGTCGGGGATAAAGTGATGCGCAGTGCTCGGCGAGAAGTCAGCCATCATTCGTCCGATCACGAGTCGCAGCGGAGGGCGTTCGAGTGCGGCGAGTGCTGAAGCCTGCACGTCCGTGATCTTGGCGCGTGCGGCCGGATTGATCATGTCCGGCCATGCCGGCGCCCACAGTGGCTTCGGCGACTCGAGAATCAGTCGTTCGACGCGATCGGGGTGAGCAAGGAGATAGTTCGTCGCCAGCGTCGCTCCCCAACCCGTACCGGCGAGTATGACTTTCTGTGCGCCTAACGAGGCGCGGATTGCCTCCAGGTCGGCGACGTGGCGCGCCACGGTGTAGGGTCGCTCGCGCGCCAAGTCGAGTCGTCCGGAGTATCCCGCGCCCACCTGATCGTAGTAAACGACATCGAAGCCTTCGTCGCGCAATGCGTCGTACGGGCGGCTGGTGAGTCCGTGCAGAAACGGGAGCTCCGGCATCCCCGGCCCATCATGCAGAACGATGACCGGCGGGTGCTTCGGCTTGTTGCTGGCGGCCGTGTCCAGTTCATACGCGATGCGAGAACCGGTCGGGAGCGACCAGAAGCGTGTGGTCGCGGGTGGTGTCGGTGCAACGAGTGTACGAGTCGGTGCGCTTCCCACAGCAAGTTGCGCGACGACGGCGTAGGCGATGGCGCTTCCTGCAAGCCAGCGCCATATGCCAGCCGAGCTACCGCTGCCTAATGCGCGCGCACTCCAACGAAGGAACACATACTCCGCGCCCACAAAGGCGGCCAAGGCCAACAGCGCGATCGTCCAGAATCCGCTGTTGAGCGACGCTCCCACCACGAATGTGGCGAGCGCGATCAACGCAGCGCCAGCGACCGCCGCCAGCCTAACGAGCGCTGTTTTCATAACACCTCCAGGATCCGCTCCGGCGACAGCTGATTGGCAGGTACAGTATCTGTCGCCGCAGCATAGAGCGTCATCGAGAGCACGAAGAGCGCCCCCGCCTGGTGCAGCGCCGCCACTGGAATTGGAACGTGCAGGAGAAGCGTGGCGATGCCTAACGCGAGCTGCGTGGCGACGGCGACGAAGACCCATCCCCACGCACGGCGCGCGCCGTGCGACGGCGCGCCGAACACCAAGCGGCGGCGACGCACCGAAAGCCAAATGGCGAATGCAGCGGTTCCCATCGCGAGGACCCGATGGTTGAACTGCGCCGCGGCCGGATTGTCGAAAAAGTTTCGCCAGAACGGAGTGAACTGCGCGTAGCTGGCCGGCGCAATTTGTCCCCCCATCAGCGGGAAGGTGTTGTAGATCATGCCCGCATCGAGTCCGGCGACGAAGCCCCCTGACAGGATGACGACGACGACGGCGAATATCAGTGCGAGCGCACCTAATCGCGGAGCTCGTGAGTCCGAACGTTCGTCTTCACCCGGTCGCAATCGCAGTGCGGTCCATGCGGCGAGTACGTAGATGAGGACTGCCACCGCGAGATGGGCCACGAGTCGGTACTGGCTCACCGATGTCCGCACCGAGAGCCCGCTCTGCACCATGTACCAACCAAGCACGCCTTGCAGCGTGACAAGAATGGGAAGGTTTGCAAGGCGGAGACGAAGCGAAGGGCGAATCTGCCCGCGCAGGAGTAGCCAGAAGTACGGAACGGCGATAACCAGTCCCACGAGGCGCGCCAGGATGCGGTGCACCCACTCCCACCAGAAGAGTTGTTTGAAGCCGCCTAACGTGATTCCCGCGTGAACGGTCTGCGCTTCGGGGATGGCGAGGTACCGTTGATATGCATCCGCCCAGTGCGCCTCAGTGAGCGGCGGAATTATCCCGGATATCGGCTTCCACACCGTGATCGAGAGCCCACTCTCGGTGAGGCGCGTGATCCCCCCGACCAGTAACGCCACCAACACCGCCAACATCGTTAGGCGGAGCCAGCGCCGGACCGCGACATCACCCACCTTGCTCACCCGATGCGTCGCATCCACGTCCACCACGAGTCCAGATGACCAGCGCGTCTGCGCGGGGAGTGTCGCATCGGGCGTCATCACGGTTGACATGACTACTCGCTCCTGGTGCGCGCCTCCAGCACTCGGCGCACGCCATCATAGGTGATAAGGAGAACTTGTCCCCGCTCGAACGTCACCGTGGTATCGAGCGACAGTCGAGGGGCGATGCTCTCTTCGGTGCGGCGCAAACGTTCGTCGCGTTCACGCGCTTCACGTCCTTGGTTCGTGGATACGTCCTCGGGCGAGGACTTCAATTCAGGCGTGGTGACGGCGGTGGAATCGAGGCGTGCCAGGGTGACGACGATATGCCGCGTGCCACTGTCCACCGACGTTTCATCGAGGACGTGCATCGGGCGGTCATGGCGAAATCCACCGCCGCGCACCGTGTCGGCTTGAACCACGATGTCGTCAACCGTCAGCTGCAAGAAATATCGCGCAAACGTTCCGGTGCACTCGAGACGGAGGCGCATGTGCTCCGGAAGCGCTGCCAGCTCGGCGTCGCTCCGTCGACGGCATTGTTCGATGCGCTCGGGGCGCGCGCTCCACGAAAGACGCACCCAGGCGTGTTCTCCCTTGGGCGTTCCGATGGAGACGAACGAACCGGCGCGCAACAGCACCAGCGCTAACGCCGTGGCGCCAACGCCAAGAGCCAGACGCGGTGACGCTACGCTCATCACTCCTCCTCCGGTGCGAGTGTTGTGACGCACTCCACGGTTAGATCATCGAGCGGTGCCTCGCCAGAGCGTCCCAGCGGCTCAAGCCGGTCGCGGAACGCGCGATACGCTGAAAGCGTCTCACGCAGCTCACCCACCACCATCGTTGCCATCGCGAGACGCCGACGGTCGACGCGCGGTTGAAGCTCGGCTTCACGGTCGTGGTAGAGACGCTCCTCGAGCCACTTCGGCCCCTCGCGTCCGCGGCAGTCGCGCGGTGGACAGGAATAGATGATCACTCCCGCTGCGCCACCGCGCAGCGCAAGCTCCACGGTGGAGCTGTGCAGATTCCCGCTGCACGTGACGGGATAGATGACCGCGCCTTCTTGACGCAACGCGTCCAAATGCGATGGCGCAGCGTTCTCGCAGCAGATAGCGACGATCGGTGTCCGCGTCTCGGTCGATACGAGTTGTTGCGCCAGCAGACGCACCGCGGCGAGCTGCGCCCGCCCGGTGCGATTCTCCGGCCCCACACCCATCGGCGCACACGAACCCGCGCAAATCCCGCAACTCACGCACAAGTCAGGGTCGACGTGCGCCACAAGCGTTAGGCGTCCGTCATCGCGCTTGCGCATCGTGATCGCTTCCCACGGGCAATCCTGCGGGCACTGGTTGCACCCCGTACAGAGACGAGGGTCCACGACGCTCGGTGCCCAGTCGCCCTCACGCGGCTTACGCGTTAGGCGCGGAATCAACAGGGCAACTACGAACGTGGCGATTGCGCCAAGCCAGGCTCCCCACACCGGGAGCCGCATCGCCGCCGGAAGCCAGAAGGCGTAAAAGATATCCGTCGGCACCCGCGATTCGAGGAACAGCGGATTGGCCTTCGCAGGAAGGGGAGCGGGGAGAAAAACGGCGAGAACGAAGAATGCGCCGAGTGCTCCCCAGAGGAGCGGTTTCGGTGGAAGGAGCGTTGGTCGCGCCAAACGCGACACGTGAATCCAGATTCCGGCGCCGGCGCCTAACGGAAGGGCGACGTGCAAGAAGAGATTCAGAAAGAAGAAGGCCGACGGTATTGGCGAGTCGCCAGCGAAGCTGCGAGCGATCGGTTCGGAGAAAATTGGGAGCGCGTCGAGCATGTGCGCACCGGCAATCGCGAGTTGGGCTCCGAAGCTGTCCCACACCATTACGAAACCTGTCCAGCCACTCACGAAGAGAAGCGAGAGCAGGATGACTCCCGATGTCCACGCCAGTGTGCGCGCTCCCCAACTTCGTCGCTGCGCGAAGAGACGCAGGGCGTGCGCAACGACGGCGATGACGAGTGCATCGGAGGCGTATCGATGGAGCGAACGTATCCACCGGCCAAGGAACGGATCGTCTTGCAGCCGCGCGACCGAATCCCACGGAGCGCCGATTCTATAGAAGATGAGGAGGTAAAGACCCGTAACGATCAGGAGCGTCAGAAACGCGACCGCGAGGGCTCCGCTCTGGTGAAGCGGATTGTATTTCCACGCGAGGACTCGATGACACGCGGCATCGAGTGCGCGAATGACCGACTGAGCTAGACGTTGGAGAGCACGCATGACGAGGATCGCCGGTTTACTACAAAATTCCCTCTTGCGGCGAGTTTATCATATTCACATGATGAATGCAAGAAAACCGATCCCGTCCATTCAGATCCCGCCGCCGCACCACTCATGATCCTCGGCAGCACCACGCAATACGCCTTTCGAGCCGTCCTCTATGTGGCCGCCCATAGCGACCGCACACCGGTGCGTGTCGACGAAATCGCCGAGGAGTTGCGGGTGCCGCGCAACTACCTCTCGAAGACGTTGCACGTCCTCGCCCGCGAAGGAATCCTTCGATCGGGGCGTGGGCCTAAAGGCGGATTTCAGCTGGCGCGCCCGCCGCACGAAATCACCTTCGCACAAATCGCCGCGCCCTTCGATGACGTCATCGAACGACGCTGCCTCCTCGGTCGGGCGCAATGCGGTTGGAAAAATCCGTGCTCGGCGCATCCGCGCTGGGAAGCGATCGCGATCTCGATCCGCGACTTCTTCAGCGGCACCACCGTGGCAGACCTCCTCGGCGAAATCGCTGAGCAACCCGGCATGGCGCCGCGCCACGACATCGCCAAAGGAGAAGTCCGCGAGCCGTCGCGAGGTCCGGCTCCTGGCACTCCCGTCGCGCGCACCTCGCGACCGCGCGGCAAGGCCGCGAAAAAGAAATCCTCCGCTATCCGGAAGCGCTCCGGATAACCGCTGTTCCACGCCCACCCCAAACGTTCACACGCTCGCGAGGTCACCCATGCCTGAACCGGTGCAACCGCCTAACGAATCACCGCCGCTCATGCAGCAGCTGTTCGACAATGTCTTTCTCCTTCTCGCCGCCGGTGTTGTCATCATGTTCATCGTCTACACCGGATGGGGAATGTGGGAGATCCTAACGATGCCGAAAGGCACGCTCCCATGAGGACCAGATGCTAACCAAGGTCCATACCGGGCTCGATGCAGTGCCGGGCACATGGTGGAAGCCCGCCCATCGCGCCGAAAAGATGTGGGTCGCGATCGCCTTCGCGTGGTGCATGGTCCTCTTTGCGATGATGCCGCTCTGGCACTGGCGCGGTGGACAGAATCCCTCAGGCGTTAGGCGTCGCGTCGATCCGAAAGCCTACTATGCGAGAACGCTGGAATTTGCAAAGCAATACAAGGTTGGTGACGATCGCGGTTTCCCCATCGTGCAGCCCCCGCCGGGAAGTGACGTCTATCTCACCGCGCTCACGTTCCAGTGGTATCCGATTCTGCAACTGGTGCAGGGCGAGAAGTACCGGTTGCACCTGTCGGCCCTGGATGTGAACCACGGATTCTCGCTCTATCCGTTGAACGTCAATTTCCAGGTCGTGCCAGGGTACGACTACGCCCTTGAAGTGACGCCGACTGCCTCGGGCGACTTCCGAATCCTGTGCAACGAGTTCTGTGGCATCGGCCACCACACCATGGTCGGCCGCGTCATCGTCCTCGATAAGAACGGGCGAAACGTCTCCGACAATTCCAACGCGCGCCTGACCAACGGAGGTACTACTCCATGAGCGCCACTAGGGCCGCGAGTGCTGCGGTCAATCAGGCCGCGACTCCCGCTGGCCAGTTCCGCACGTGCCCGTTCACGTCGCGCCGAATCCACGTGCAGGCTGAGTGGCTCGTGCGTGTGAACGCCGTCGTTGCCGTCGTTGCACTGCTCGTTGGTGCCATCGCAGCGTTGCTGCTCGTGCTCACTCGCTGGCAAGCAGTACACCTGCTGCCGGCAGTTTGGTACTACCGCATCCTGGGTGTGCACGGGATGAACATGTTGATCTTCTTCATCATCTACTTCGAGATGGCGATCCTCTGGTTCACCTCGACCGCGCTGCTGAATGCGCGCCCGGCGGCTCCAAAACTGGGATGGGTGAACTTTGGCCTGATGCTCCTCGGGAGTCTCATCGTCGAAGCGATGCAGTGGAGCGGCAATGCCGACGTGCTCTTCACGTCGTATCCGCCGCTCAAGGCACATCCGCTCTTCTATCTGGGCGTCATCCTGTTCGCGGTCGGCGCACTGCTCGTCGTCGCGCAATTCTTCGCGACGATCACCATTGCTCGCCGTGAGAAGACGTATGAGGGTTCGGTCCCACTCGTCGTGTACGGCGCGGTCACAGCGGCGATCATTGCCGTGATCACGCTGCTGCACGGTGCGATCATCTACATCCCCACCTTTCTCTGGTCGATTGGCGTCATCGACCATGTAGATCCGCAGATCTATCGAATGATCTGGTGGGGGCTTGGCCACTCCTCGCAGCAAATCAACGTGGCGGCCATGGTCGCCGTCTGGTACATGCTCTCTGCGCTCACCGTGGGCGGCGTTGTGTTGAACGAGAAAGTGAGTCGCTCCGCGTTTGTGCTGTACGTGTTGTTCATCTCGATGGCGTCCGCGCACCACTTGCTTGTCGATCCAGGTTTTGGTCCGGCGTGGAAGATCGTGAACACGTCGTACTTCATGTACATGGCGGTGTTGGCGTCGATGATCCATGGCTTCACCGTACCGGCTGGAATGGAGCTGGGGATGCGACTGCGCGGCTACCGGCAGGGACTCTTCGGTTGGCTTCGGCGCGCACCGTGGGGCGATCCGGGATTCAGTGGCATGGTCTTCTCCGTTGTCGTCTTCGGTTTTGTCGGGGGCATCACGGGTGTGACGATCGGGACGGAGCAGATCAACATCATGGTGCACAACACGCTCCGCGTACCCGGGCACTTCCACGCCACAGTCGTCAGCGGAACGGCGATGGCCTTCATGGCGGTGACATACTATGTGCTGCCACTCGTCTTTAGGCGGAAAGTCGCTTTCTGGAGCGCAGCGAAGGTGCAGCCATATCTCTTTGCCATCGGCATGCTGCTGCTCTCCATGGGGATGACGTTCGCGGGAAGTTTCGGAGTGCCGCGCCGTCACTGGGACATCTCGTTCTCGCTTGCGCCGTTTAGTGTGCAGTTCGACCCCGCCGTGGACTTGGTGCTGGCGGTCATGGGTATCGGCGGAATCCTTGCCGTCTCGGGAGCGCTCCTCTTCATCGCGATCGCGGTGAAGTCCGTGTTCTTTGGTGAACCGATTGGCGAGGTCGTGCCAGGCGTGGCGATCGCGGGAATCCCGCAGGGCCTCACGAATCCTCCCGTGCACGCGGCGGACGTGGATGAGATCAACGAGCGCTTGCATCAAGCAGCGCCGAGCTTCGTTGGACCAACGCCCGGCACGCTGGCACTCGTCTCGGTCTTTCTCATCTCGTTCATCGTGTACTACTTCACCAACTGGAAGATGTTGAGCGTGCTGTGGCGAGTGGGGTAGATCGGCCTGCGGTAGCACACGCGCGTCCTCTCGTTAGGCTTCTTGATGCCCGACGAGGGGTCGCCGCGTGTGCGTTGTTGGCGATCGTGGGAATCACCGCGGCGTGGTGGGCGCTCGCGCTCTATCCGATCGGCGCCCAGGCGCCCGATTGGGTCGCGCGGACCCGCGCCGCGTGTTTCGGCAATATGGGCGATGCGCTTCCGTCGGCGGGGGGGTGGACGCTGTTAGTTGGTGAACCCGTGGGGATGCTGGGCGTGCTCGTTGTTGTATGGGGAGAAGCGCTCCGTGATGACCTGCGGATACTGATGTCGCGGAGTTGGGGGAGGGCTGTGATGTTGTTGATTGTTGGAGCGCTCGCCGTGGGTGCAGTCGCGGTGGGCGCTCGGGTCCGAAACGCGATAAATGCTTCGGATGATGAGGTGTTCGCCGTCCGCACGTTCACCGGCGAGGTGACGCGCCTCAACGTGGCGGCGCCCGCGCTTCAACTCACGGATCAGCGCGGCCAGCTTTTCTCGATCGAGGGACTGCGCGGTGGAAACGCGATCGTGACCTTTGCGTTCGCGCATTGCAGCGATGTTTGCCCAACGGTGGTGCGACAGCTTCGCCAAGCGCGAAGCGCCACCGGGCGCCGCGACATTCCCATTGTAATCGTGACACTCGATCCGTGGCGCGACACCCCGTCGCGCCTTCCAACGATTGCGGCGCAGTGGGAGCTCGACTCAACCGATGTGATGCTCAGTGGAAACGTCGAGCAAGTGAATCGCGTGCTGGACGTGTGGGCGGTGGGGCGTGCACGCGATACCAAGACCGGTGATGTGAGCCACGCTGCTGTGGCGTACGTGGTCGATCGGCGCGGGCATCTGGTCGCGCGCCTTGACGGTGGTTTTGATCGAGTTCGGGAGCTGCTTCCGGATTAGCGCGCGAGGTTGGGGGGGCGGGATTCGAGCGCGGGATTCGAGCGCGGGATTCGAGCGCGGGATTCGAGCGCGGGATTCGAGCGCGGGATTCGAGCGCGGGATTCGAGCGCGGGATTCGAGTGAGTGATTTGCGTGCGCAATTCAAACGCGCAATTCAAACGCGCAATTCAAACGCGCAATTCAAACGCCTCAAACCATCGCACACTGGGGCGGGCCATTTCCGCCGCGTTCCCAAGCCGCACCATTCAGCGGCGCCGTATCACGCCGCCGCCGACCGAAACTCACACGTCAGTCATAGCGCAACGCCCGCATCGGGGGCGTCCTGCTCGCACGGCGCGCGGGCAAGTAGCCGGCGCCGAACGCGACAGCCGACAACAGCGCGACGGCCGATACGAACACGACGGGATCGTGTCCCTGCAATCCGAAGAGGAGCGATTGCGCCGCACGACCCAAGCCGAATGCGCCGAGTGCTCCGACGGCGGCTCCAATCGCAACCATGACTCCCACTTGCCGAAGAACCATCCCACGTACGCGCGAGCTGTCGGCGCCTAACGCCATGCGTACACCGATCTCGCGTGTGCGCTGCGAGACAGAGTACGCGAGCACGCCGTACAATCCCACGGCCGCGAGCAGCGTAGCCAAACTCGCAAATGCCGCTGACAAGATCGATATCATCCGGTCGAGGAAGACATTCTCCTGGAGTTGCTGAGGAAGGGGCTTCAGGTTCTGCACGGGAAGCGTCGGGTCGATGCGCTTCATCAGCGCCGGAATCGCGGCGATCAACTGCTCACTCGGCAAGCGCGTTCGCGCGTAGAAATACATCTGCGGCACGATTCCTTCCTGCATCCATGGGAGATAGAAGACCGGTTGCGCCTGTTCCTTGGCGCCGTTGTACACGATATCGGGTGCCAGCCCGACAATCTGGATGCCTAACGAGTCCTTGCCGCCAGAACGTCCCATGTATTTGCCGACCGCATCTCGTCCCAGGTTGAACTTCTTCGCGAACGCCATGTTGACGATCGCAACCTGCCCACCGCTCGCCTGGTCGGACGGTTGGAAGTCGCGCCCTCCCAGCAGCGACGCGCCCACCATTCCGAAGTAGCCCGCGCCGATGGCATTGTATCGCGAATTGCAGTCGGTATCCGGTAAGCAGGTGAAGCCCTGCACGCGCACGTCATTTCCCCAACTGTCGTCCGAGAGGAGTGGGACCATCGAACTCGTCACGCCAGTGACCCCCGGAATCGCTCGCAGTTCTTCCTCGATTCGTGAGTACAGCACCTTGGCGCGCAGCGTGTCGTAGCCGATGCGAAGCGGAGAAATCGAAAACGTCGCGACACTATCGATGCGAATTCCCAGATCCACCCGACTCACGTTGACGAGGCTCTTGAGAAAGAGACCGGCCGATACGAGGAGTGTCGTCGAGAGCGCGATCTGCGCGATCGCCAGTCCAGTGCGAAAACGACCGGCGGTACCTCCTCCCGCAATCTGTCCCGCGCCGGCGCGGATCGACGTAATGAGATCGGCGCGCGTCGAATGCATGGCCGGGAAGAGTCCGAAAAGAAATCCTGTAGCGATGGCCAGCGCAGACGCAAACATCATGACCGGGAGCTGCAACTGGAACTTGAGCGTTGCTGTCGCCTGGCTGGGCAGAAGCGATGCAATTCCGCTTAACGTCCAGCGCGCGACGAGCAACGAAACCAAACCGCCGAGTGCAGCCAGTACGAGCGACTCGACCAATAGTTGTCCGATGAGGCGGCGTCGCGTGGCGCCGAGTGCGAGTCGCACACCCATTTCAGTCGCGCGATTCGCTCCGCGGGCGAGGAGGAGGTTCGCGATGTTGGCACAGGCGATGAGTAACACGACCGCTGTGATTCCAAAGAGCATGGCCAGCGGTGTACGCGCCCGGAGCTGTAGCGCACTCTGACCGCGTGCACCGGGTTCCACGAGCACGCGCTTCGCCTTGAAGCGCGCGAGGGTCGCATCGCTCATCCCTTTCTGAAGCGGAGCGTCGACGTCGGCGAGAATCGGGGCGACGACCTTATCGAGTCCCGCCTTCGTCGCTTCGATCGACATTCCCGCTTTGCGTCGCCCGATGACGTAGACCCAATAGTCGCGGCGATTTTCGAGCCCCTTGTAGGTCCCGACCCAAGTGCGCGATTGCATCGGGATGTAGGCGAGTACGCGTGAACTGATGGTCGTTCCTTCGAATCCCTCGGGCGCAACGCCAATGATGGTGAAGGGACGACCGTTGATGCGGAGCAGCGTGCCTAACGCGCTCTGTTTTCCAGCAAAGCGGTCCATCCAGAACCGGTAGTTGATGACGGCGACCATGTTGTCGGCGCCTGGTTCGTTGTCGGCAGGCTGCAGAAAGCGACCGATGACCGGATGGAGCCCGAGGGTGCTGAAGTAACCGCCGCTGACCCACGCGCCTTCGCCCACCGTTGGTTCGTCGCCCAAGGCGATGCTCGCGCCAAAGATTCGGTGTGCCGCGATGCCGGCGAGCGTCGTCTGTGTGCGCTCCAAGTCGCGGAACATCGGATAACTCCAGATGATCCCATCTTCGCATCCCGACGAGTTGCACGAGTCACTCCCTTGGATGGGACCAGGGAGCTTGAGGTTGACCAACTCGTTAGGCGACGCCACTGGGAGTGGGCGCAACAGTATCTGGTCGAAGAGCGAGTAAATCGCTGCATTGGCCCCGATCCCGAGCGCCAGCGAGAGGATGGCGACCGTGTTGACGAAGGGCGTCGACAGGAGGGTCCGAAAGGCGAGGCGGAGGTCGCGCATCTATAAGAGAGGATCGAGGGACGGGTCGGCTTCTTGAGTCGGACAGTCGCTCAAGAGCGATGGTTTGCACGTCCCACGACTGGCATCGGGGTTGGGCGCCGAGCGTCCGTAGCGGACGAGCGCGACGCCAATCCCGACGATGGCTCCGACGATCCCGCGCGACGGCTTGGCGAGTGCGTTCCGGCCTACGGGCGCCTAACGACGGTAGCCAGGCCCGCGGACGACGACACCCGGCTTGGCGCCGGTATGTGTGCCATTGCGCAGCACCGCGACACCGTTGACGAACATGTCGCGAACGCCTGTCGAGAGCTGGTGCGGCTTCTCGAACGTGGCGTTGTCATTGATGGTGGCTGGGTCAAAGACGATGATGTCGGCCTTGAGGCCGATCTTGATGACGCCGCGATCCGTCAGTTGCAGTCGTGTCGCGACCGCGGACGATGCCTTGCGCACGGCGTCTTCGAGCGGGATGACATGCTGCTCGCGCACGTACCGCGCGAAAATGCGGGGGAAATTGCCGTAGGTGCGCGGGTGCGTCATTCCTGTCGCCGTCGCCGGATCGGTCGAGGCAGCATCGGTCCCGAACTTCATCCACGGCTGTTGCAGCTGCAGCTTGATGTTGTCTTCACTCATCAGGAAGAGGATCTCACCGAGCCGCATGTTCTCATCGACGTTGAGGTCGATGATCGCTTCCGCCCAGTCCTTGCCTAACGCCTTGGAGATCTCATCGAGCCGTTTTCCCTCAAAGCGCTGATTCTCGGGCTTCTTGAAGCCGACGACCATCACGTTGGACGGCGTCGCCACTTCACACAGGTTCTCATATCCCGCGTCCATCGCGTGCATCTCCGCCACCATCGTCGCACGGAGCGCAGGATTCTTCAGATTCTCGAGAAGGCGACCGCCAGCTGCATACTTGGGTGGAATGCAGCTGGTGAATGAGTTTCCACCCGCCGGATAGAGATACATGTCCGCTTGCACGTCCTGTCCTGCCGCGCGCGCGGAGTCGATCTTGGCGATGGCAAGCTTCATCTTTGGCCAGTTGCGCACCCCACTCGCCTTGAGATGATAAATCTCCACTGGCGCACCACCTTCGCGTCCGATCCGCATCGCTTCGTCGAGCGCTTCCAGGAACTTGTCGCCTTCGCTGCGCATGTGCGTGATGTACACCCCACCGTACGGTGCCATCGCCTTCACGCCCTCGATCAACTCGTCCGTCGTGGCATAGGTGTTAGGCGGATAGATAAGCGCACTGGCAATTCCGAACGCGCCGTCTTGCATCGCGCGCGCGACCATTGCCCTCATCGTGTCGCGCTCGGCCGTGGTCAACGGACCAGCTTCTGTCCCCTTTGCGTAGACGCGCACCGTGCCGTCGCCGACAAATGATCCAATGTTCTGCGACGATCCGCGGGCGACCATGTACTCGAGCCAATCGCTGAAGCCGTGAGGTCCGCTGAACTTCGAGAGGATCCGCCTAACGTTGGTGTCGCGCTGGGCCGCGAGGATCTTGTCGTTGGTGGGACCGAGTGTGGAGCCTTCGCCGGTGATGGCCGTGGTGATGCCTTGCGTCACCATCGAGATGGCTTTGCCATCGCCCATCATGAAGTGGCCTTGAGAGCCCGACTGAATGTCGATGAAGCCCGGCGAGACGACGAGTCCGGCGGCGTCGACGCGATCGCGCGACTTGGCGCTTCGAAACGCGCCGCGTGGGCCGATGCCGGCGATGCGGTCACCCCGGAGTGCGACATCGCCGTAGTACCACGCGGCGCCGGTTCCATCGACAATGCGTCCATTCTCGATGACAACGTCGTAGTCGCCGTTAGGCACAGCGTTGCTGTTGGAGAGGCCACCGGTTGAGGCGCAGCCGGCGACAGCGGAGACCAGCGCGAGGCGGGCGAGTGATCGTAAGAAATTCATCGTGAGGTGAAGACGTAATGGTGAGCGTGCAGCTGACGGAAGGTGAGTTGTTGCGAGGTCTGGATCGAGATACTCGACGGAGAACTGCACCTCAAGGTCTGAGCAGCCAGCGTTCCTCTCCAACCCATAGCTTACGGTGTTGCAACGTGTTCGGAAGGAGTTGCTTCTTGTCTCAAAGGGAATGGCGTAACAGACTAATTTCAGGCGATTCTTGCCTCCCGTGATCCCAATGGTGGGCGGTCAGCGATCCCGATGGCCGGCCATCAAAATCACCCAGCACTCACCGCACCCGCGCGACCATCAATGCGGAGGAGGTCAAGGTGTGGATCAACGCGCGCGTCGCTGCACGGTATGATCAACTCCGCGAAATTGTCGTCGTTGCTGACTTCCTATAGAGTAAGGCGGACAGGATGCTCAAACGCACACTCGGCGAACAATCTGGGTCGTTAGGCACGCATGTTTACGAGGGGGCTCGATGAACGACACGACGAACGTCGGCACAGACGCTGCGCAGTTCGAGCATCGCAATGCGGTGAATGGCATCGAGCTCTTTTATCTTGATGTCCCCGGTGGCGGGCCACCACTCCTGTTGCTGCATGGTCTGTCATCGAATGCGCACGCCTTCAGCGGGCTCATCTCGGCGGGTTTGAGTCGGTCCTTTCGACTCATCATCCCCGACCTTCGTGGTCGCGCCCGAAGTGGAAAACCCGCGAGCGGGTACGGGATGCCCGAACATGCGGCTGACCTCATCGCCCTACTCGATCAACTCGGCTTGGGTCGGATCGCCGTCGCCGGCCATTCGTTTGGCGCCTATCTCGCGATTTATCTCGCGGCGACGTATCCGGAGCGGTTCGACAAAGTCGTCGTCATCGATGCGGCAATTACATCCCATCCGCGCATCGGCATTGCACTCAAGCCGTCGCTCGATCGCCTAACGAAAGTCTCGCCGTCGGCCGAAGCGTACTTGGCCGAGATCAAGAGCGCGCCGTACATGGATGGGGTCTGGGACGCGGATGTCGAACGTTACTTCCGCGCCGAGCTCTCGCAGAACGACGATGGAAGCGTGCAGGCCACGACGGACGCGGCGGCTATCGGGCTCTCAGCGATGGGACTCGCCGTTGAACCGTGGCTCCACCACGTGCAGCATGTGCAGCAACCGACACTCGTCCTGAATGCGCTTGGCGCCTACGGTCCCCCCGGCGCCCTCCCATTGATTGACGAGATCAGCGCGCGTGCAACAGCGCGCGCATTTCCCAATTCGATGTATGTGATCGTCCCCGGAAACCACATCAGCATGGTCTTCGGATCAGCAGGACGTGTCGTAAAGGACGAGATCGAGCGATTTCTTCTACCTAACGAGGAGCACCTCTCGCCCGGAACTGCGCGTACCGTCGCATGAGTTCGCGATGCATCACACGGGAGATTCTCGCGAACGGAGCACGCGCGCTCATCCTCGCGACGTGCGCGCTCGTCCCGGGCGCCGCCGCTCAGCAGACGTCGGCGTCGGTGCTCCAGCGCTACGACTTCCGAAAAAGCGCGGCCGCGCAGTCAGCACTCGCCCCGGCATTGACGGAGATTTCGGGCTTAGCCGTGAGCGCGGACGGCCGAGTATTCGCGCACGATGACGAACGCGCGATTATCTCGCAGGTCGATCCATGTCGAGGGACGATCGAGGCGTCGTTCTCGTTAGGCCGCCCACCGGTAAAAGGCGACTTCGAGGGGATTGCCGTTGTGGGCGACCGGTTCTTTCTCGTCACGAGCAATGGCCACCTGTTCGAAGCGCGTGAGGGCAAGGGCGGTGCCGCCATGCCCTTTACGAAAGTGAACACCGGATTCGGCAAGTTGTGCGAGATCGAAGGGCTAGCCTATGAGCCGTCTGACCGGTCGCTTCTCATGGGGTGCAAGACTCCTTTGGACTCGTCGGTGGCCGGGCGCGTCTCGATCCTCCGCTGGTCGCTCGCGCGCAATGCGCCGGCATCACCCGCACGCATCTCCGTACCACTCGCCGATGTCGCACGCCAAACGGCGATGCGTACCTTCCATCCGTCCAGCGTCGAGCGCGACGACGCGACGGGGCACTACGTCATCCTCGCGGGGCGCGAGCACGCCTTGCTCGAACTGACCGCAACAGGTGCGATCGTCGCGACACGAAACCTACACCGTCAGCTTCACCGACAGCCCGAGGGACTAACCTTCCTTGGAGACTCCGTTCTCGTCGTCTCCGATGAAGCCGCAGGTGCTCACGCGACTCTGACGTGCTATCGTCATGTGAAATAGGGGCGACGCCTTTTTCTCCACCGGCTGCTCTATCTGAAGCACCCGATAATTGTCTCGCAACTCATCACGATACACGTGGTACCCTATGAAGCTGCATTATACAGTTAGTCTGCTCGCCCTGATGGCGTGCAGCACAGGCGGTCGCGACGCGAGTCAACGTTACGATGTCGTGATCCATGGCGGACGCGTCATCGATCCGGCCACCAACCTCGATTCCGTTCGCGACGTCGGCATAACCGGCGGTCGCATCGCGGCGGTCTCAAAAGCTTCGCTGCAAGGCGCACGTGTCATCGACGCAACCGGACTCGTCGTCGCACCAGGCTTCATTGATCTGCACCAGCATCAACAGGACTCGGCCGGCTACGAACTGAAAGCGCTCGATGGCGTCACGAGCGCGCTGGAGATGGAAAGTGGTGTGCCGGACTACGCGGCTTTTCTTGCCGCTCGCCAGGGAAAGACGCTGATCAATTACGGCGCGACGGCGTCGCAGGAAGCGTCGCGCGTCCTCGCGTGGGGTGATACGCTGACAAGAAGTGTCATGGGACCCGCGGCCGGTATCGATGATCCTGCATCAGGACCGGCAACGGACAAGCCGCCGACGCCCGCGCAACTCAAGAAGGAGCTCGCCCTTCTCACCAAACAACTGGATGCAGGTGCGTTAGGCATCGGCATGGGACTCGAGTACACGCCCGGCGCAACGCGACACGAAGTCATTCGCATGTTCGAGCTCGCGGCGCGTCGCAAGCTCCCCGTGTTCGTTCATATCAGGAGTGCCGGAAAGACCGAGCCAGGTTCCAGTGTCGAGTCCGTCAGTGAGATGATCGCCGCAAGCGCTATCAGCGGCGCGCCCGTGCACATCGTGCACGTGAATAGCAGTTGCCTCTCCGATGCGCCGACATGCCTGGAGATGATTGCGGGAGCGAAGCAACGCGGACTCGACGTGACCGTCGAAGCCTACCCATACGGAGCGGGGATGACGAGCATTGCCTCGGCGCTGTTCAATCCCGGCTGGCGGGAACGCCGCGGCATCGACTACAAGGACATCGAGATTCCAGCGACCGCCGAGCGGCTGACGAAGGCGCGCTTCGACGCGCTGCACAATAGCGCGACACCTGAGTATGTCCTGATTCACTCCAATCCCGACTCCGTCGTCGATGCCATCATCGAGAACCCGCTCGTGATGATTGCCAGCGACGGTCTGTCGAGCCATCCAAGATCGGCAGGAACATTTAGTCGAATTCTCGCACGCTACGTGCGCGAGCGCAAAAGCCTAACGATGCTCGATGCCATTCGGAAAATGTCGCTACTCCCTGCCCAGCGACTGCAGACCATCACGCCGGCCGCCAGAAGGAAAGGACGCATCGAAGTTGGTGCGGATGCCGACGTCGTCGTGTTTGACGCCGCAACGGTCACCGACAAATCCACCTATCGTACACCAAAGACGGCGAGTGTCGGCATGAAGTACGTCCTCGTCGGAGGCACACTGGTCGTCGATAGCGGTGCTCTCGTCCGCGGTGTAGCCCCGGGAAAACCGATCGCGATCGAGAAAGAACCAAACGACATGCCGTAGCAGTTGGCGCGCCGTCGGCGCTGGCTGCCACGTTACGCGCGCAGCTCACCCCACATTGGTGTGCGAGTTGCATTCCCTGTCGGATCGTTGCTGCGCAGCGAACTTCGCTGCGACTTCACTCACGCGCTGGCTGGCTTCATGAAGAGACTCACGCTTGTACTCGTCGCCGTGGTCAGCGCCTGCGCACCCGAAGCACCGGCTGAGAGCTACGGTTTTGTCGCGCTCCTCGGTCGTGACACCGTATCGGTGGAGCGTGTGCAGAAGTCGCGTACGCGGCTGGTGACTGACGGCGTCGACCGATTTCCCTTCGTGAAGATTCGCCACACCGAGTTCGACCTGGCCAAGGACGGAAAGATCCGCCATATGCTGATGAATGTGCGGACGCCTAACGCGAAGACGCCAGCCGAGCGTGGTCGGCGCATCACCGCCGACTTCACGGACACGGAAGTGAAGATCCGTGTCGCCGATAGTGCGCAGGTGCGCGACACCTCGTTTCGTACCGGCAGCGCCTTGACCGTTCCCCACGTCTCGATGATGTACTCGGTCATCGAGCACGAAATTGCGACAGGGCTGCGGCAAGCGCGCGAGTCCAGGCTTGCGGCTGGCGACTCGGTGCTTTTCCGCCAGTTCTACCCCGATCGCGACGTGGGCCCGATCTTCACCCTGCATCGCGGTTATGTGCACCCCATGGCGCACGACTCGGTGGAACTGCGCCACGATTGGCTCTCTGGCACCGCCGTGGTGACGGTCGATAGCGCCGGTCGCATGCAGACCTACGACGGCGCCGGGACGACGTACAAGGTACTCGTTAGGCGTACCGCTGAACTTCCGGACATCGACGCCATCGGCAAGCGCTTCGTGGCCGCTGAGCAGACAAGTGGAATGCATCAGCTCAGTGTGCGGGATACGGTGCGCGCCACGATCGGCAACGCCGAGCTGACCGTCGACTACGGTCGCCCCCTCGCGCGCGGCCGACAGCTCATCGGCAACGTCATCCCACTCGACTACGTCTGGCGAACGGGCGCCAACGCCGCGACGCAATTCACGACCACAAGGCCGATCACGTTAGGCACGCTCGACGTCCCCGCCGGGAAGTACACGCTGTTCACCATTCCACGGAGAAGCGGCACCGAACTCGCGGTCAACACCCAGACCGGTCAATGGGGGACGACGTACGATCGATCAAAGGACTTGGGACGAACGCTCCTGATCGTCCACAGCCCCATGGAAAAGGTCGAGAAATTTACGATCGAGATCAAACCGATCAACGCGACGAGAGGAAGGCTCGATCTCAAATGGGCGGACTTCTGGTGGTATACCGAGATCAAGCTGAAGTGATGCGAACACTCGTCCCCGCCATAGGTCTTTCGTCAGCGACAAGCGCAACGGGGTTGCGCTCGGTCAGCGCGCTTTCGCTCCGTAGAGAAAGCGCGTATAGCCAATCTCCGCGGCGTTTTTCATCAGTTCGACGTTGAGCCACGCGACGACTTCGCCAAAAGGGCGCTCCTGGATCGGCCAGTGCGTACGATCTGGCTTTGACAGGTCGGCATCCGTCAGTTGATCGAGTGCCACTCGCCATTCGTCGTAGAGCCGAACGATCGTCGCCTTGGCTTCTGTTCCACTCCCTTCCCACGAAACATGTTCCCTCGTTAGGCTCCCGTCGCCAAACGAATGGTTGAGCGTCATCGACCACCAGAACATGATGTGCCACATGGTCCAAGCGATACTCGGCGGCCCGATGTCGTATCCTTCGTGGTCGGGCCAATCAGGATGCCACGCACCGTCCGCATCCTGTACGACGTGGAGCCCAACCTGAGCCGGACGCCACAAACATTCGTCCTCACCCAATCCATCCAGGTGATAGCTCAATAGTCCCCATGAAATGTCGAGCTGGCGCTTCAGCAGGTCGATCGTCACCGCTCCTCGCCTCGAAAAAACGTGAAAAAAGTTCGCGTCCGATGTAGAGACGCCGCTTCTGGCTCCGACTTATGTGTAGCCGCATCATTGTCGGCGCCTGACGACACCCTATCGAGTATGGAGCCCCTCATGTCGACCCCGAAAATTCGCCCGTTCCTCTGGTTCGGACAAAATGCCGAAGCCGCCGCCAAGTTCTACGTCTCCATCTTCAAGAACTCGAAGATCGTTCTCACCATGCCTGGCGCGCCCGGTGGTGAGCCCATGGGAGTTGAAGTCGAGATCGATGGGCAACGCGTCATCATCTTCAATGGAGGTCCCCACTTCAAGCTTACCGAAGCGGTGTCGCTGATGATTCACTGCGACGACCAGGCTGAAGTGGACTATTTCTGGAATGCGCTCACGGCAAATGGCGGACAGCCTTCGCAATGTGGGTGGCTCAAGGACAAGTTCGGTCTCTCGTGGCAGGTGATCCCCGAGGCGCTCACTCGCCTCATGAGTGACAAGAATCCCGCGAAGGCCGGCGCGACCATGCAAGCGATGCTCAAGATGAACAAGATCATCGTCGCCGACCTGCAGCGGGCGTACGACGCCGCCTAACGATTCATGGCAGCTTGAGTGCCTTCGCGATCGCCTCTTCGGCGAGTGGCGCCATCACCTGGTATCCCGCCTCGGTCGGGTGCACCCCGTCCGAGGCCAACTCGGAGCGCATCCCTTGCCGGGTATCAGCCATCGCCGTGTGGTAGTCGAGATAGATGCACCCTTGTGAAGCACAGTACGATTTGATCCACGCATTGAGCGCCACGATCTTCTGGGCCGGCTCGAGCCCTGGCTTCCACGGATAGTCGAAGACCGGGAGGACTGACGATAACACCACGCGAATGCCGTTGGCCTTGGCCACTTCGGCCATCGAAGCGAGGTTGTCCTCGATCATTTCCAGCGTCGACGGCCCGGTGTTTCCGGCAATGTCATTGGTGCCGGCGAGAATGACGACAACCGCCGGCTTGAGCGCCACGACGTCTTGCCGAAAGCGAACGAGCATTTGCGGCGTCGTCTGACCACCGATACCGCGTCCGATGTACGGCTTACCGGGGAATTCCTTGGCAAAGAGCGGAGCCCACCCCTCGGTGATGGAGTTCCCCATGAAGACGACGCGCTGCTCGCCCGCTTTTGGTGCGCCTAACGAGGCGTTCGCCTCGCGATACTTCGCGAGATTGGGCCAATCGGGATTCTGCGCTTGTTGGGCTTCGGCGGTTGTCGAAAGCATGAGGAGCAGCGCGATCGTGAGTTTCATGACGTCCAGAGTGAGGGTGCCTTAGCCAAATTGCCGATTGCGGACGCCAACATCTTCGCCTTCGGCGCGTTTGCAGCGGAGTGCGCGCTGGCAGAACACGCCCAAACAACGCACAACAGCGCGACGGCAAGTGCCCATGCCCTACGGTGTGCGATCGCCAGATGCTGCATGATCTATGGTCTCACCTAAGAACCGCGCGTAAAGGCAACGTCAGCAGGCTCGCCGCGGATATTCGTGAGATCAATTCCGGTGATCCACGCACCCTCGAATCTCGCGCCACTGATGTCGCAGTCCGAAAGATTCGCATCGGTCAGATCTGCGTTACGCAAATCTGCATTTCTGAGATTGGCTCCTTGCAGTACCGCCCCGCGGAGGTTCGCGCGACGCAAGCTCGCGTATGGTAGTTGGGCGGCGCGTAGGTGATTCGTCTCGAGTTGTGCCCCTTCCAGATTTGCCGCGTGCAGATTTGCTCCGGACAGGTTCACCTGCACGAGCTTAGCGTTCGTCCAACGCGAGTGAAAAAGATGCGAGCCGCGAAGGTCGACGGCGTGCCATTGGCTCTCGCTGAAGTCCGACCAGGAGAGGTTACTTCCGCGCATATCGACGCGCACCAGCTGCGACCCGACGGCCACGTTGTTCTTGAATTGCATGCCTAACAACTGCGCGTCCATGATCGCCAATTCGGGAAAGCTTCGCTGTCCCGCCAGCAGCAAGTCGAGCAGCATCTGTACGTCCATGCGTCGTCGGCTGGCTAAGGAGTCGGGTGCGCAGCGCTATCAGAGATCGCCAAGAAACAGTTGGGGCGCGGCATCCCTAACGCCTAACGCGCCGCAGCTCCACTTCGGACATGATGAAGCCGAAGCCTGGCCACCCACCCGATTTCACCGAACGCTCGAACTGCTCCAACGCCTTTGCGGTGTCGCCGTGCACTAAGTACCAATTGCCAAGCCCGTACGCGAGTGTTGCGACTTGGACGTCCGCAGTGTCAGCGGACGTAAACAATTGCTCCGGCGTAATCTCGCCTCGATAGAGCTTGAGTCGGCGCGTGTATGCGTAATCGGGCGCCGTCTTCAGTGAGTCGACGTGACGATCGAGCATCGCCTTTGCTTCCGCCGCGCGACCGGCGCGCGACAGCGACATCCAGAGCCAGTCTGTCGAGCCGGTGAGCTCTCCCGCGTCGGGTGCATGCGGCTGAGCGCGCTGAAATGCGTCGGCAGCGCCGGCGAAATCACCCTTAACGAATCGCACGATTCCCAGATGGTACAACACCCCATAGTTGGTGCTGTCGAGCTGGAATCCGTGCCGCAGGTCGGACTCAGCGTCCTTGAACTCCCGAAGCGAGAGGTGGCGATGCCCACGCCAGCGATAGAGCATCGCATCGTTAGGCGCGATCTTGATCCCTTTGGAGAACGTGGCAATGGCCTCGCGAAACTGACGCGCCCCCGATTGGGCCACGCCTAACGCGATGATCTTCTGCACACTCTTGGGGTCGTCGGCCAGAGCCGCCTGCGCCCGTTTGATTGCGCCAGTGTCGGCTTGCGATCGATACACCACACCCGTGGGCGATGTGTATTGCACGCTTTGTGCGCTCAGCGGAAGCGCCAGCAGCGACGCGCCTAACGACAGCGCGCGAAGATGGACTATGCTCATTTCATTCCTCCTTGCGTTGCCTTCCACGCCGCGAGGACCTCTGCCTCGCGCGCCATCGACAACCCGTTGATCTCACCCCTGAGCGTTGCATCCTGCTCCTGCGGCGGGCGGCTCTTGTGCCAGTCCAACGTATCCTTCGCTGTCACCGCAACAGATCGAAATGTCAGCCCCTTCGCGATCGCCTTCTCCGCTTTTCGACGTTGGTATCCGGCCGTCGCTCCGTACGGCGGTTGCCAAACTGTCATGTGCCGCCACGGACGAACCTCCTGTTGCTGCAGAAACTCCCACGGCACCCACGTAAAGTGCGCCCCCGCCGTCGTCACCGCCTTCACCCCGTACAACATCTCGGCGATCGTCATGGGGAATTGTGGCCCCACCGCGTTGTACAGTCCGAAGGCGCGCATCTCCGCCATGCGAATCATCCACTCCGCGAGGTCGCGTGAGTCGATGAACTGACAGGGATCATCTGGTTTGTCGGGAGCCAACACTTCGCCCCCCTTATCGATGCGCGCCGGCCAATACGTGAAGCGATCGGTCCGGTCGAGCGGGCCGACAATGAGGCACGGGCGAATGATCGTATTGATTCCCGGATAGTGCGTCTCGACTTCCTGCTCGGCGCGCGTCTTGAGCGCACCGTAGTACTTCCCCGAGTGCGACGGATCCAAGGTGTACGGATCCAAGTCGTTAGGCATCGGAGTCGTCGGCGATGACTCGTCGATCCCGATCTGGCTTTGATCGCGATAGACGGAGGTCGTCGAGATGAACATGTAGTGCTTGGTGTTTCCCTTGAGCTGTTGCGCGGCGTTCCGCACCCACGCGGGAAAGGTCGTCGGGTTGTCGATCACGACGTCGAACGTCTTCCCTTTGAGGGAAGTCGTGTCGCCATTCAGGTCGCCGATCAATTCTTCCGCAACGCGCCCCTTGAACATCCCGGGTCGTGTCTTGTTGCGATTGAAGAGCGTTACTCGATGACCGCGCGCGATCGCATACTCAACCTGTTCGGGCCCGGTGAACCCCGTTCCACCAAGGATCAGAATGTTCAGCGATTCAGAGGCGCGCTGGACGTCGGTTCGCTTCGCCAGCACGGAAGGCGCAAAGTCGTTAGGCGCGGTGGCAATGATTGGGCGCAGTGTCGCTGCACCGGTTGCGAGGGCGGTGGTCGCGAGAAATTCTCTGCGGGATGGCATGGCGGACTCCCGAACGGTGGACGTTGGACGCCCGCCAAAATGCGCCATGAGACCAGGGCCTTACAAGTATGCGCCCGCGCGCAAACGCCAATGCCGCAGGCGCATCTCCCTCTGATCGCACGCCCTCCTCGCGTTTCTACTCGGCGCGCAGGGTCTCCGATGGGTCGACGCGCGCCGCCCTCCACGTCGGGACAAAACTCGCCAGTGCCGCCACCGAGCAGAGCACCAGCGAGCACCCAGCGAGCGTCGCGGGGTCGGTCGCGCTCACACCGTACAACAACGAACCGAGCAGGCGCGTCGCTGCCAGCGACGCCGCCAGACCGAGGACGAGGCCAAGCACCACCAATCGCCCCGACTGCCTAACGACCATCATCGCGACGCTTCGTGCGCCGGCGCCAAGCGCCATTCGAATCCCGATTTCGCCGCGTCGCTGCATCACGACGTACGAGATCACACCGTAGAGTCCAACCGCGCTAAGCAGGAGTGCTGCGGCGGCGGCCACGCCCAGGAGGAGGAGCGTGAAGGTGCGCCGGGCCATCGATTCGGCGACGATATCGTCCATGGTGATCACATCGGAAACGGGAACGCGAGGATCGATGGTCGCCACGATGCGTTGCACCACACCAGCAAGATTCGCTTTGCTCATCGTCGGTGCGCGCACAACGAGCGTCATGTAGTTCGGATAGACTTCGATCGGGACATTTTCCTTCGCGGCCATTGGGAAGTACGCCGCCTCCATGGGAGGGGTATCGAGGCCCGCGTCGTGCACGTCGTCGGCAATTCCCACCACAGTGTAGTACTCGTTGCCATTCGTGCAGCAACGCATCCCCTGGCCCAGCGCATTCACGCCTGGAAAGAGTGTTTGTGCCAACGCACGTGTGATGACGACACCCTCGCCAGCCACCGATTCGCTCCACGTGGGGGCACGCCCTTCGAGACGTGTGCGCATCGTCTCGAAGTAGCCGGGCGCCGCCTGCATGATGATGGCGCACATCTCGCGCCGTCCGGCTGGCGTGCGTCCATCGGTGTGCATCCCGGTGCACCCCGGGCGACCAGTGAGCGGAAGCTGCGTCGCAAGCCCTACCGACTGAATGCCGGACTCCTGACGCAACGCCTCAGCCAGCGTGCGATAGAAAGAACTCGTACGTGCGAAGCTGTCGTACGTGGCGTTAGGCAGCGTCACCACCATCGTTGTCACATCGTGCGGCTCGAAGCCTAGTCGCACGGCACGGAGCCGCTGGAACGACTGCAACATCAGCGCGGCTCCGGAGAGCAGGATGACCGCCAGCGCCACCTGCGCCACCACCAGCCCGCCGCGCACGGCCAACCGCGCGCGTGATGCGGTGAGTTGTCTCCCGCTCTCGCGGAGCGACGCCATGTCGATGCGCAGGGTCATCATCGAGAGAAGGGCGAGCCCAGCGCCCGTTACAAGTGAGATCCCGATCGTGAGCGCCCAGGTCAGCCAGGTCGTGCGAAGCTCGCCCACACGCGGAAGCCCCGGAGGCGCGACGTCAACGATGGCGCGAATGCCGAACGAAACCAGGATTGCCGCGATCAGGCCTGCAGCGAGCGCCACCACCAGCGCGTCGCTCAGGTGGATGACAGCAAGGTGGGCGCGGTCGGCGCCTAACGCGGCGCGCAGCGTCACTTCGCGCTGTCGCGCTTCGCTCCGCACCAGGAAGAGATTCCCGACATTGGCCACAGCGATAACGAAGAGAATCGCCACTGCGCCGAGCAGGATCCAGAGCGCGCGGGTTACGGTGGTACCGACGACGTCCTCGCGCAACGGAGTCACTGACGTCGAAAAGCCCGAATCGCGAATCCAGTGGTTGGGATACGCCTGCGGAAATAGCTCGTCCATGCGTGCGGCCAATGGCGCGAGCTCACGACGCAAGTCATCGGCGGTGCGACCAGGCTTGAGCCTAACGACGGCGCTTCGCACGTGATTGTTCAGCGGCTCTTGCGCCGGATTCACATAGTCAGGAAACCAGAGCGCAACGCGCCGGTCGGGCAGGTTTGCCCCTGGCTGCAGCACGCCGACGACCTGAACGGCTGTCCCCTCCACATCGATGTTGCGCCCGACGATGGTGCTGTCGCCGCCGAATCGTGATGCCCACACGTCGTAGCCCAGGACCGCAACCTGCGGCGGTTGCTGCAAATTGTCGTTAGTCGTGAGGACGCGGCCGAGGAATGGGCGCAGGCCGAGTACCGAGAAGATGCTGGCGCTCACTTTCGCCGACTCGAGTCGCTCCGACGGATGCCCGCTCCCGTCTCCCACCAGCGTCGTGGTGTTGGAGCGATAGAGCGCCATGTCTTCGATGCTTGGCGCGTTGGCCTTGTAGTAGAAGTACTGATGCCGCGCGATTCCCCAGGTGTCGTGCAGCTTGGGCATCGGCGACGCGAGTGCGACGAGGCGATCGGCGTTGGGGTAGGGGAGCGGCGACAAGACGACGGCATCGAGCAGCGTATAGACGGTCATCGAAGCCGCGACGCCTAACGACAGCGTGGCAACGGCGGGAATGGTGAACCCCGGCTGGCGTACGATGCGCCGCACGGCATACCGCAACGTGTCGCCGAGGGTCGCGAATGTAAGACGGCGCCCCCTTCTGGACGCCATTCGCTGATCGATGGCACGCAGATCATTCCGCACGCTCGTCACGTCGCCAAACTCCGCCAGCGCCTGCGCGCGCGCCGCTTCGCTCGTTAGGCCTCGGGCGATGAGTTGCGCGATGCGCTCGTCAAAATGAAAGCGCAACTCGTCGTCGATGTCGGCCGCCGGGTTCGGTCGGAGAAAGCGGAGGTAGCGCCGCCACGCGGGTTCACGGGAACGCATGGTAAGTGTCTCGTTAGGCTGGTGTCGCGGTGGCGCGCATGACGGAAGCGACGGCGGCGACATACCGGTCCCAACTCGCCGTCTCTGTGCGAAGGGCACGCCGCCCTTCGGTCGTCAACTGATAGAACTTCGCGTTCTTCCCCTTTTCCGAGGTCCCCCACTCCGACTCGAGCCACCCACGTTCTTCCATGCGGTGCAGGGCGGTGTAGAGCGCGCCGTCGAGGATGCGAAAGCTCCCGTCGGAGCCGTCGCGGATGAATTGCGCGACGGCGTAGCCGTGCATCGGACCAAATGAGAGGGCGCGCAGGACGAGAAAGTCGAGCGTTCCTTGCAGGAGGACGAGTTCGCGTGATGTCATGCCACGATCATAGCCTCAAGTGTTGATTGAATCAACAGTTGAGGGAATGAAATGGCGATCCGTTGGGGCGATGCGTCCATTCCGGACTCGAAGCGCTATACCCCAGTGCTCAACGCACGCGTCACGTCACCGGCGGGGACCTCCGCGCAGCCGGTGGTGTTCTGCCCAGCCCACATCGGAGAAAAATTGTCTCGCCCGACGAACTCGGCCTGCGTTCGCAGCGGCGCCAACGCCGAGGCTGCGAGTGGGGGACGTCGGGATTCATCGGACCGAGCTCTCGGACGAGACGATTCAGGATTCCGCGCGCAGGGCGTCCGGGTCTTGCGTCGCTGCATGAGAAATTGATGGCGGCGGCGTTCGCTTCTTCGGCTACGGAGTTGGACTCGAGGAAGAGTGGCGATAATTCCCTCTTTCTCAGCCTCAGCGGGTGCGTGGACCAATCGGTCTTCGGAAAGAACGCGATCTGCACTTTGAGCAGCAGTGTATCAGCGCCATTGAGAAGGGGAAGGGCGATGACTTTTAGAAATCGATTTCGAAAGTATATCTCACAAATACTGGCATGACGTAGGTCGCGTTAGGCGTGTACGTTAGGCGGCGATCGCTGCCGTTGTGTAGGTGTGTAGAGACCTGATCGACGACCAATGGTAGGTGCGGGTCGCTTTGCTTCTCGTGCCTTGGGTGGGACGCGATGGCCGCGTCCGGCGCTGGCGCGTTCCGCGGGATGTGCTCAACGGCATTCTCTGGATCCTGCGAACCGGAGCGTCGTGGAAAGACCTTCCTGGGCGCTATCCCTCCGATCAAACCCGTCATCGCCGCTTTCAAGCTTGGGTCACGAGCGAGATGCTTGATGCAGTGTCCTCGCGCTCGCGCGCGATCTCGAAGCCCGCGGCGGGCCTGACCTCTCCGAATGTTTCATCGACGGCACCTATGCCACCACCTTTGCCGCCAGAAAAGAACAGGGGCACGCATATCGGATGCACCAAAAAAGAGCAAGGGGACCAAGATCATGGCCATTGCAAACCGCGCTGGTCTTCCAGTCGCCGTCCGGATTGCGAGTGCTGCGCCACGTGAAGTGACGCTGGTGGAACTCACACTGGATGTGCTCGTGACGCGCGTCCCGGTGCAACCCCTGATCGCGGATCGCGCCTTCGATAGCGATCGGTTGGATGCGCGCCTATAGCAGCAACGAGTGATCGCATCGATCGTCCCGCATCGCGTGACCCGACGCAGAATGTTCGCCCGCTGCGGCGTTATCGGCGTCCATGGAAGATCCAACGACTGTTCACCTGACTGCAGAGCTTCCGGCGAATTGTCACCCGCTACGAGCGACATGCCCGCAACTTCCTCGGCTTCATCGAGTTAGGCTGTATCCTTATCCTGCTGCTGCATCTATGATACTGAGTTGTAGAAAACCACAGCGAAAATGCGGAGTCATCTTTGTCAAGGTCTCAATGGAACGGGGTATGACCAACATGATGTGAGTGATTTCACCCTCGCTACTTAGCTCCAATTTCGAGATCGTCGAAGTCGGCGTGGCCCAACGTGGAAGTTTCTTACGCGACGGGAGGCCAGAACTGCACCTATACTGAGTCACCTGCGGCGTTGCGCGCGCTTCGCGAGTAGTCTGACGTTGTCATCGCACGCGCAAGCTCAAGCCGACGGGAAAGAACCAAATTGGGCTTCCCAGAACCTTCGTGAGTACCAGCACGCGAGCATCGGCGACCACCGTCAAATGTTGGGAGCGAAGCAGGTCGCGTCGCGCTCCCGCATGCAAACCAAGACTCGTGCCGCCTGCGACGACCGCGCGAGATGCGACATGGTAGACGCCGAGCCCGAAGACGCTTGAGAATCGCGTAGAACCTAGTTCGCAGACGCAGCCCACGGAAATTCCAGCGGACGACTAGTTATGGGCTCACCGAAATAGTCGCCGGTCAGCGCAGCGCCATTCGCTTGAGCCATGAGTTCGAGACTACTGCGTCGACTCAGCGTCAAATGAATCGCGAGGCGCGCTCCCACGAGGATGTCATCTCGGTAGGGTTGCTTGGCCCGAATTACGCCCGTTACAACTCCGCCTTCGACTCCGAAGCGTGGTGATTGGGCGTTCCCTATGTTCGAAGACAGTGCCATGATGCCGAACAATGCGAGCAGGCGTACCATAATTCCTCCTCCAGAAGTCGCATCTCTACCTCGAAGAATACTCAGCGTGAGAATGCGAGTGCGCTAGTGCCGTGCAAACGCTACGCGGACATGAGAATAGTTGGGACTAAACACTAAAGCCATCTTGCGGAAGCACCTAATGGCAGTACGATTGATCGCGGCCAATCGTTAGACAGAGCCGTGTTCTGCGTGGATTCTATCTCATCGATCAAACGTTGCGACTAGGCATGCGCGCCCAGAGTGGGCATATTTCGAACGCCCTGCACTTTTCCTGTTTGACGAAAGGTGTGTGCGCAAGGATCATGGCGCATCCTTGGCGCGTCGAGGTAGGTCGGTCAGGGAATTTTGAGACCGAGGTTGGAAAGGCAGCTTCATCGCTTCGGTCTAGCCATTGTGGGAGTGTGCAAAAGTGGGCGGTGCAGTAGCTGGTCAGCAAATCAACATTTTCAGGGAGGGGAGAATGGGCGCTGAACGTCATTCGAAAACAAGACTTCACGCGAAGTACTGTGCCATGGTTGCGACGATCATCCTCGTCGCAGGCCCCGCAGTGTTTCGTTGACAGGACAGCCGAATCGGCACTTCCGAGTGCGCCATCCCTCTCGTCCACGACACGTGAAAGTCAAGCCGTGCCGGCTCTCCCCGCCACGGTGCGTACTGAAGAGGAGGATTTCGCAGAGCTGTCTCGGCGCGCACCCAGTGCAGCCGGCTACTACTTCGACAAACGTGGTGAGCTTGTCGTACTAGTTCGAGATTCTTCAGATGATCGAGCGGCTGTCACGGCTACGGCCGCCCTCGAGCAAGTCGGCCGAATTCAAACGAATGCGGGAAAAACCGTAGCGCGTCGAATCGCCCGAGCAACCTTCACGTTCGGCGAACTTGCAGTGCCCGTGATACAGTCTTTGATGCGATTTTCAATAATCTCCCGGGGCTTACCTCTCTCGACATGAACGAGGCGCGCAATCGTGTCGTGATCGGAATCGATCCATCGAACTTTGCGTCAGACCGACTCGCTTTACTGCGGGAGCTCGCAAAGCATTCGATTCAGCTAGCAATGATCGAGATCATTCCACAGTCGGGAATTAGTCGAAGTTCCGCGAGCAGAATGTTCAATGCAACGTTTCTCAGCGGAACCGCGCTCACGAGCACATACGACAGCCTAATTGGCGGGATCGCGATTCAAACGGATCATGCAGCCGGAGCGGGCGGAGGCAGCGGTGACTGTACCGCTGGATTCACCGCCTATCACAACGGATACCGCGCGGTCGTTACAGCCACTCACTGTACGACGGTTTGGGGAGCTCCAGACAATACGATTGCCTCCCAGGTGTCCGCCGGAAGACGTATCGGTGTCGAATACGTGGATCCCAACAAGTATCATTGTGGGCTAAATTGGTGCCGGGCGAGCGACGCGTCGCTATTCCGACTCGATGATAGCGTTCCATCACTTCGAGGATTGATCGCCCGTACCACCGCCCGCAACGGCGGCGGTTCTAATGGCGGGAACGGTCCGACGACAATCGATGCAATGCATCCGTATTTCATTATCTCCGGCGCCGGAACCTCCCTCAACACAGGCATGGAGGTTCAAAAAATGGGCCGAACAAGCGGATGGACCTACGGCACCGTCACGAGCACTTGTGTTGATCACCACTACGACAAGAACGAAACTGGGCTGATCACGACCTACACCACCGTTTGCAACTTTGACGCCGACATCGAAGTCGTTGGAGGAGATAGTGGCGGTCCAATGTTTCGATGGAGCGGAGGAGACAGCGTCACCCTCGAGGGGACGACAGTCGGAACGCTAAGTACGTCGGATGGCGTGTTCAGTAAGTTCTCACGAATCGCCTCGGATATGGGCGGAACGCTTGTCGTCACGAAAACCGGTACGATCCCCACTCTTACAGTTAGCATTTCAGGTCCGACACCGGTGCGTACAAATCAGACGACGTGCACCTGGACCGCGAACGCCGCAGGCGGTGTGCTCGCATACTCGTACGCTTGGAAGAAGAACGGGTCTTCCGTAGGCACTAACAGCCAGTTCTTAACGCTGCCGTCGACGGGTACCACCTCGTTTACGCTGCAAGTTGATGTGACGGATGCGGAGCACGCCCTGAAAACTTCAACGCTCTCGGTGAGCGTGAGCGGTGCAGCGCCTGCTTGTCAGTTTTAGCCATAGCGCCGGATGATGAGAGGCTTGCGGGACTCAGCTTCCTCCGCGCCGCGGATGCAAGACGCCGCAGGCATCAGAAGCCATCTCATAAATGGTCGCCGGAGCACCGGCGCCCCGCGCCGGCTCGGAGCCGTCGACCATTTATGAGATGGCCGGTAGGATGTTTGTTGCACTGGGGGCCGCCACCCCCGCGGATCTGGAGCAGTGCCGGCGACACCACAGGGGCGAGTGCTTCCAAGTCCCGGGTCAATACTAGGATTTGCGCGTCGGGTTCGAGGAGCAGCGAACACACAAACAGTGCAGACACAGGACGTTCCCTGCGGGAATTGAGTTGATCATAGACTGCGGGAGTCTTGGGCGTACTTGCATGACGCGCACCGCGGAAGTGGGCAGCCTCCCGCAACACGGCGCTCGTCGCTACGCCGCGCTCGTCGCCACGATGTGCTGACCGCACGACTCGCGCACGATCAGCTCGCAACGCAGCCGCGTGTCGCGTGGCGGAAGGTCGCGACGCGCCACACGCTCGAGCATCACGCTCAACGCTACCTCGCCCAGTTGCTGCGTCGGTTGCCGCAAAGTGGTGAGCGGAACAGGAAGGAGTTTCGCGTATTCGACATCGTCGATCCCCACCAAGCGCACGTCATCAGGAATGCGAACGCCCAGCCTACGCATCGTGTGCATCAGACGCCCCGCGGTGCGATCGTTCGCGCACACAATCCCCTCAGGGCGCTCCTCGGCGAGCATCGAGCGAACGCCCAACTCGTCCGATGGGTCGAGTCGCCCCGCCTCGAGGTGATCAAGCAAGCCATCTCCCGCATACATCGCCTCGCGGAATCCGGCTGCACGGGCATCGACAGTGGGTGCGCTGTTGGGCTGCCTAACGAAAACGATGCGCCGTGCGCCGAGTGAAAGGAGGTGCTCCGTCATGACGTAGCCCGCGCGTCTGTTGTCGATCCCGACCAGGTCGTGGTATCCCGGATCCGGGTACGGCGTGACGGTGCGGTCGAGGAGAACGACGGGAATCCCCGCGTCGTCCAGGGTGCGCACGATGCGATGGTTGATGTCACCGGCTTTCGGTGTCATCTCGACCGGTGCGAAGAAGACTCCGTCGACACGGCGTTCGATGTAGTGCCGGCAGAGATGCCAGGCGCGTTCCCCACGGGCGGCCGCGTCGTTAGGCGCCGAGTCACCCGCGCTGCTCCCCCAGACGAGTGCATGGTCCCGGGCGCGCGACGAAGCCATCATCCCGCGGCAGATGGGCTCGAAGATGTCGGTCTCGCCGAGGTCAGCGATGAGAAGGCCAAACGAGAGTCGCCCGCTGTCGGCGGGGCGTGATACGAATGATCCCGACCCCGCGCGCCGGCTGATGTATCCTGCGGCTTGCAGGTCGCGGAGCGCGCGCCCGACGGTGATGCGCGAGTGGCCGAATCGCTCCACGAGCTGCGCCTCGCTGGGCAGGCGTCCTCCTTCTTTCCAGCGCCCGCTTTCGATTTCGCGGAGAAGCGTGGCGTAGACCTGCTGGTGTTTGGGAGTTGCAGCTCGGGGACGGGACATTGAAGTTGTTATATCAGATAGGCTCAACCGCTACGCTCTCTCTGCAAGATTGCGAGGAATTACGGTCGCGCAATGGACGGCGACACGAACGAATCTCCCTTACAACCGCTGTGCTCATTAGTTATGCTAATCATGCGTTTGTGCTATATCAATTGCCGGAGATTGTCATGAACTACATAGATGAAACAACGCCGGTCGGCGACGAGACTCGTCACTTCCTCATCGCCTCCGACTTCGATCAGACACTCAGCTTCAACGACTCAGGACTCGTCCTGGCTGAGCTCCTGGGAATGAAAGGCTTCGAAGAGCGAGTCGCTGGACTCGCCGAGAGCAACCTCGTACAGCAGGGGGGCGAGCTCGCCTATCTCATTCGACACGACCCCGAGTTTCGCACCGTCCGTCGCGAGCATCTCGAGGAAGCGGGGCGTCGGGTGCGCCTCAAAGGGGGAATTCCCCAGCTCGTCGCTTTCCTCAATCGCGGCTTTCGCGACGCCCGCTTCTCATTCTTTGTCGTCTCCGCCGCACCGCGAATCGTCGTCGAGTCGGCGCTGTCCGGCATCGTTCCACCCGAGAACATCGTCGGGACCGAGCTCGAATTCGATCCCAACTCCGGCGAGGTACGCGCCGTTAGGCGGGTGCCAGCGGGTTACGGCAAAGTCGCGGTCATCGATGCGCTCCGCCGGCGGCTCAAGATCGCCAGCGACCGAGTGATCTATGTTGGCGACGGCAGTTCCGACGTTCACGTCATGCTGCACGTCAACAACGGCGACGGCTTCACGATCGCCGTCTCGGAGAACCAGCAGTTGGCGCGCATCGCCAAGCGCACAGTCTTGAGCGAGAACGCGTTCAGCATTCTGCTCCCGGTGCTCAACCGCTTTTTCATGCTCACACCCGGTGAACTGCGCGAACTGTTCGAGGAACAAGGGTTCCGCGTGAGCGAGTGGGAGCGCGAACGCACCGATCGCCTAACGATTAATGCCATCCATAGGCGCGAACGGGCGGCGGTGGAGAGTGAGGCGCTGCGTTCCAATGTCGAACTCCGCACAATCGCCTCCACCGATGTGCCATCTCTCGCGCCAACAGTTCTAGCAACCACGACATGAGTGGTCTCCTCGGCATGCTCGTCGCGAACCTCGGATGGTTCGCGACCGGAGTGTTCACCGCATCGTACTTCTGCAAACGCGCCGACATCCTTCGCCTCGTGCAGATGCTCGGCGCTTCGCTTTGGCTCGCCTACGGCATCGCGATCAGCGCGCCGCCGGTGATCGTTTCCAACCTGCTGCTGCTCACGGTTGCGGGCGCGACGTTGCTGCGGGCCCGTGGCGGGAGAGGCAATCCCGCATAAACGCCCTAAGGTCCGAGCGAACGCGTAGCGCCGGGCGAGCGCACCTTGTCAACACACGCTCACCCCCAACCCGATCGCAATTGCCGGGTGAGGTGTGCGTGTGCAACTTGCCGCTTTCCATCAGGCAATCACTCAGCGCGCGGCGGCAACTATGCATAGACGGGAGTTTCTCGTGACTTCAGCAATTGGCTCTGTGGGAGTCGGAGCGAGCCAGCTCGGGTTAGGTGACGTGGCGTCACCTCTCGCGGACATCGGCGAGCAACCATCGGCCATGGCAGACAAACCATCCGCAGCGACCCGCAAGATCCTCATCGCCGGCGGCAACTTCAACACGGTCTTCATCCGTTACATGGCGGAGCTGACGGGAAAAAAGCGGCCACGCATCTGCTATCTCCCCACCGCCTCGGCGGACAGCGTGTACGCGAGCGTGGGTTTCTACGAAGACTGCGCGCCGCTCGATGTCGAACCGCACATACAGAACGCCTTTATCGAGAGCCTCACGCAAACCAAGGGATGGGACGAGGTCTTACTCTCGATGGATGCGATCGTGGTCTCGGGCGGCAACACGCTCAACCAGCAGGCGATCTGGAAAGCACAGGGGATCGACGTCGTCCTGCGCGAAGCGTGGGACCGCGGAATCGTGCTCGGTGGGGCGAGTGCGGGCTCGTTATGCTGGTTCGAAGAAGGAACGACCGACTCGCGTCCGAAGGCGCTCTCGATCGTCAAGTGCATGGGCTTCATCAAGGGCTCGCACTCGCCGCACTACGATGCCGAGTCGGGACGGCGCCCGCTGTATCACAAGCTGATCGGTTCGGGCGAAATGAAACCCGGCTATGCGTGCGACAACGATGCGGGGATCTACTTCGAGGACAACACGGTGAAGCGCGTTGTTCACCGCCGCGATGGCGCGAAGGTGTACTACGTGAGCCTTGAGGGAGGAAAAGTCGTCGAGAAGGAACTCCCCTCCGAAAAAATTTCGTGACGGTTCGTTAGGCGTCAGCGCTCGCCGCCGCTGGTCACCAGTTGCAGCGTGCGGGCGCGCCCTTTGGCGGTAGGTGGCGTCGTAACGATATGCGATGGTGGAACGACGCCAGCGTGGCCGAAGAGCTCCGAGATCAGGCGCCGATACCCCAACAAGTTTGGATACGTCACCGCCTCGACGCGTCCTTCGGTCGAGACATGTGCCGCGTTAGGCACGCTCACTTTGGTGGTGACGCGCACACGTGCGCGGGCGAAACGGCGGCGAAGTACATCATGCCCTTCGTTCGACACGACCGGACGCGAATCGCACCCCTTTTCACGCTCGGCTGCTTCGAGTACTCCCATCGGTAAGACGTGCACCGCCACGCTCGCCGCGCCGATCTGAACGCCGGTCTTCCGACTCCGAGACGACGAGCGCGGCTTGCTTGGTGCGACGGCACCCGAGCGCGACTCGTAACTGGCGTGAAGGAGCTGCATGCGACTGTGCAACATCGGTCGTTCTCCAGGCACGTTGATGAGAGAGCGTCTTGCACTTGGGACCAAGATGCGAAGAGCCTGCAAATCAAGAAACTCGGGGAACCCCGTAAGGGACGTGAGCCACGATACACGCAAAAGCGAACCCGGCCGACGCACGGTGTGCGCCGGCCGGGATCACCTAACGAGTCATGCAACTCAGGGGAACGGGCGTGGCCTCGGCATTGGCCACGGCCAAGGGTCGGCGCCACCATGGCCAGCCATTCCGCGGACTGCCTGTTCACGCACCTCTGGGTCATCGGAATTGAGTAGCTCTTTGAAGAATGACTCCGATCTCTCGCCGGAATGTAGAATCGCGCGGAGTTGAGCTTTGCGAGCGGTGGCGTTCGTCTCCTTGCGCAGCGCAGTGCGCAGCGGATCAAGCGCGCGCGCATCGCGAATCTCTGAAAGCGCCCAAGCGGCACGAGTTCGGACATCGGCGTTTGCATCGCTCACCGCTTCGATCAGTCCCGACGGTGCTTCACGGAGTTCGAATTGCCCGAGGGCCCACGCCGCAGTTGCGCGAACTTCGGGGCGTTGATCGCTATTCAGCGCCTCGCCGAGTGCAGCGGCCGCGCTCGCGTCCTCGATGCTGCCCAGCGCCCAAGCCGCGCTCTCACGTACATCTTCGCTGGTATCGCGACGAAGGACCTCGGTGAGGGCGGCGACGGCACTTTTCGCCTCGAGGGTGCCTAACGCCCAGACAATCATCTCCCGAACGTCTTTGTCCTGTTCACTGCGCAGCGCCGTCACCAGACCGTCGCCAGCGCGTTTTGCCTCCATCGTGCCTAACGCCCAGGCAGCGGTGCGCCGCACGCGTTTTTCGCGATCTGATCGCAGGACGCGCAACAGCTCGTCGGTGGCATCTTCGACCTCGAGCGTGCCTAACGAATAGGCGGCCGCGGTACGCACCATTCCTTCCGGGTCGCCGAGCGATTCACGGAGCTGGCGGCCGACCCGCTTGTCGCCAATGCGACCGAGCGCCCAGACCGCGTTGGCGCGTACTCCAACGTCGTCATCTCCAATGAGACGAACGAGTGCGTCGACGGCGGCTTTCGATTCGACGAGCCCCAGTGCGAGTACCGCGGCCTGGCGGGTTGGCGCGGGCGTCGAGGTGGAAATGCGCTCGAGGAGTCGCCCTTCAACGACGGGGGCCTCCATCCGTCCGATGAGTCGCACGGCAACTTCGCGCACGCAGGCATCAGTCGTCACCAGCGAATCAATGAGCATCGAGACATCGCTGAGCGTTAGGCGACCACGCGGGAAGTAGGCAACGCGCTCTGAGGTCTCCTCCCCCAGAGGGGGGAGCGGTGCGTTCATCCACGAGCGCCCTCCCCATCCCGACGCCGCTTCTGCCGTCAATCCGCAAACGATCGGAGAGAGGCCGTGAACGGCGGTCACCAGGTCACGCACCGTGCGCACCGGAGACTGTTCGCCGCTCGGATCGTTGCGGCTGGCGGCAAACGAACCGTCGACGCTCGCCAGTGGGTGTGAGGTGGCAAGTTCCGCGTGACTCGCGGCGTAGCGGCCGCCAGCGAATGCGCCGACGACGAGGAGGGCAGAGAGGCGGATCATGAGAGACCTTTGTCGGGGAGTCGGTTGAAATTTCAGCACTGAAGTGGGAATGAAAGGCGCTGGCCGCGCGAAGCTGGCCAGCGCCGCTGTTACTCGTTAGGGAAACGGACGGGGACGAGGCATCGGCATCGGCCACGAGCCACCGCCACCCTTCGCCAAGGCGTTGACGACCGTGGCGCGAAGCTCCGGATCTTTGGAATCGAGAAGGCGCGCCAACGCGCTCGCGGCTTGGCCGCCGAGGGCGCCTAACGCGTGGATGTAGCTGGCGCGGAGCCCGTTGTCGGTTTCCTTGTTAAGCGCCGTCTCCAGCGCCGAAATCGCGGCGGGATCCTCGTAATTGAAGAGCGCCCAGGCGGCCACCTGTCTCACCCGACGGGAGGAATCGGCGAGCGCATCGATCACGACGCGTGGCGCCTTCCCTTGGGCGATGTTGCCCAGCCCCCAGATGGCCATTGCGCGCGTTTCCGGCGATTTGTCGCTCGCTGCAGCAACAAAGTCGTCGGCGGCCGATGTTACGTCGGCGCTCGCCAGCGCCCACGCGGCGGTGGAACGAACTCGCTCCTCCGAATCCCTGCGCATCGCGGCGACGAGGGCGCTGACCATGTCCGTAGTCTGACGGGCGCTCCCCAAGGCCCACGCCGCGGTCTCGCGCACATTCCAGTCGCGATCTGACTTGAGCGCGTTGGAAAGTGCGGCGACGACATCGGCGCGGTCGACGCCTTGCTCCAGTCCCCACGCGGCCACCCGTCGGAGTTCCGAGCTGGAATCGGAGCGCAAGACGCGCAGGAGCGCATCGATACGATCGTCGGCGCGCTTGGCAGACAGCGTATCCAACAGCTGCGCCGCCCGCGGATTCCTGACGTTTGCCAACAGGTTGAGGTTCGTCGCGATCGCAATCGTCGCCTCACGCTCGTTAGGCTTCTCGTCGTCGAGCTTCGCACCTTTGCCAGCGATTGACCCGACGGAGGCGCTGGTACGGGTGTCGATGCGCGTCACGCTTTGTGTGTCCGTGCGCGTCTCGGTGTGCGACTTCTTGTGCTCGAATGAGTCGGAGGGGAGCACTCGGCGCGACTGCGCGACGTCACCTACAACAGACGAGTCGTTGCCGACGCGCGCAGCAGCGCGTTCCGAGGCTGCAAGTTCCTGTGCGCGTTGCGCGGGGACGGCGCCGGCAACGACCATCACCAGCAGCGCGAGTCCACCGATGAGCGAGAGCGATTGCACGCGTCCGGATCGACGGCGCAGGTCGGGGTCGAGAATGGCGAGCATACGTCCTTCGAACTCCTTGCGATCGGCCATGGGGATGGCGACAGCTGGGGTATGTGGTTGCCGAATACTGCTGACGATGTCGAGGAGATGTTCTGCGTAGTTTGTGGCGCGTAAGCCGCTGGTGAGCGCCAGATCGTCACATGCGCGCTCGCTCTCGATGCGCAGGCGGCGCGTGGCACTCCAGACAAGCGGGTGGAACCAGTACAACGCGCACGCGACGCGACCAAGCGTATGCCCCAGCAAGTCGCGGCGACGGATGTGCGCCAACTCGTGCATCAACACCGCGCTGCGACGCTCGGCGTCCCATCCGTCCGATTCTGCGGGGAGCACGATCGTCGGCTGCAACAAACCGGCGGCGAATGGCATCTTCACCGTGTCGCTGCGCACGATGCGCGGGGTACGCTCGATGCCAAGTCGGTCGGCGATTTCGTACAGCGGCGTGGTCCAATCGCGTGAGCCGAGGTGCGTGCCGCGTTTCACGATACGGGCGACGCTATAGAAGCCATACAGCAACCAAGCCACCAGCGCCAACGCGACACTCGCCCAGATCAGAGCGAATACCTGCCACGGACGCAACGCCAGTGCAGCCACGGGCACCGGGCTCGCGGGTGCTGTCGGCGCCTCCGAGTTATCGATCTCGTTAGGCGTGGCGCCACTCGCAACAGCAGCTGTTCTGCGACCCGTTGCGTCAGCCGCGTCGATGCTCGGCGATGACATGTTCGGCGCGAGGTCGTCGACTGGGACGAGCGCGGCGGGAAGGATGGCGAGACGCACCGGAGTCCACGCCGAGAGGGCCGGGAGAAGGAGAATAGCGCCGAGAATACCCAGCCAGACGAGATGGCGTGAGCCGGCCGAAGCCCGCTGCAACAGTACGGCAACGCCAAACGCCGCGACGAGAAGGAGCGTCGCCTTGGCGAGCAAGGTGACGAGTTGCAGCGTTGCAGCTGACGGAACGAAACTGGACATGGTCAGCGTCCTCCAGCACGCGCCGCGCGGATCTTGGCGCGGAGACGATCAATTTCGTCTTCGCCGATGTCGGCGTCACCTAGTCGGAGCAGTGCGGTGACCGCCTGCTCGGTCGATCCAGCGAAGTACGTCTCGACGACATGCGCCAGCGCGCTCTCCTGGGAGCGCTCGGTCGATTCCGTCGGGAGATAGACGTAGCGTGGACCGTCTTCGCGATGGTGCACGAGCTCCTTCTCGCCGAGGATGCGGAGGATCGAGCGCACTGCGGAATACGTGGGCGGGTCCGGGAGCTCGTCCATGATTTCCGTGACCGTGGAAGCGCCGCGGCGGTGGAGAATGTTCATGACCTGGCGTTCGCGCCGGGTGAGCTCCGGAGTCTCTTTTTTCTTGGCCATCGTGGGTTTCGTGAATGTGCTGATTTTTCAGCCTTGCTGATTTTTCAACACTTTGGCGTGGGTGTCAAGAGGATTGTCGGAGATTTTCCCGCATCGACCGGCGGACGCGGGGAATCCGAGCGACGCCTTCTATTATGCCGACGTCAGCCGTGAGCCTACACCGAAGTTCGCACGGAATCGCTTATCGACTAACGAGCGCCAGCACCCGCAACGGGCTCCCGCTCCCGTTCACAAGCTTTAGGGGAGCCGCCACGACAATCGCGCCGGTCGCCGGCAATCGATCGAGGTTGCATAACGAGGCAAGCCCGAACTTGCCGGCACCATGCATGATGGTGTGGTTCGGGAACGGGGGTGTGAACATTCCGGCTTGTCCCGCGTCCGTGCCGATGGTCTCGACCCCGACGCCGAGCACGTCGCGTTCATTCGCTAGAAACGCGGATGCGTTCTGGTGAAGACCCGGAGTGTGAGGGCCGTTGGCGTCCGCATTAATGAATGCGGCCCCGCTTCGCTTACTCCAGTCGGTTCGCAACAGGGCCCAGGCGCCCGTGGGAATTCGACCGTGCTCCTTCTCCCACGCCAAGATGCGTTCAGTCGTTAGGAGATAGTCGGGGTTCTCCGCGCTCTCGCGCGAAATGTCGAAAACACATGCCGGTCCGACAAAACGGCGCGCGGGAATAGTATCGGTCGCGTTGTCGGGGAGGTCCTTGCCGGTCACCCAATGGATCGGGGCGTCGAAGTGCGTGCCGGTGTGTTCACCCATCGTGATGGTGTTCCAGTACCACGCCGGCCCCTTGTCGTCATAGCACGAAATGACCTCCATACTGACCCCAGGCGACGGCGCGAATATCGGAGGAAGCGCGATGACCTGCGTGTCGCGCCCCAGTGGAATGGAGAGGTCGACCACCTCGATGGTGCCGCTGGCGAGTGCTTGAGCGAGTTGTTGAAGAAGTTCGGGCATGCGGACGTTCTCTCCACTCGTGAAGCCAAGTTGGCGCCTAACGAGGTTCGTCGTGGCGCGCTGGTGCATACTGGTAACTAGTGCCACTGCGTCTCACGCTCGCGTGCGCAGATACCGCGAGAACTGAAATCGATTCTCCAAGAGAGACAAATCAGTCACATAGGCGCTCGGTCCGACTGCTTCGACCTTCGCGACAATCGTCGTGAGCGCGTCAGCCTCGAGTGCCGCCACAAAGGCGCGGGTGAAATCGTCGATGTTCGATACTGTTTCAGTGCGCGGAATGCCGGCGCCTACCGCCATCGCCGCTATGTCGCTCCCGGTCGCGGTGGCGGTCGGGAATCCACCAACCGACAACAGCGATTCATTGTCAAAGACCACATGCACGAGATTTGGGGGACGATAGCGCGCAAGCGTCGTTAGGCCGCCGAGGTTCATGAGCACCGAACCATCGCCATCAAAGACCACGACCTTCGTCGCCGGCTTGCTCAGCGCGATGCCGAGCCCCACCGACGGCGCGAGCCCCATGGCATGCTGCAGATAGAAGAAGTTCGACCGGTGGCCTAACGACTGCAGCTCGGCGGCAACCGCACCCATGATGGTCACGACCGCGCACTCGGCGAGGCGGTCGTAGACGGCGGCAAGCGCATCGAGGCGTCTCATGCGTCCTCCCACATCAGATCTCGGCCGAGGAGGAGCGCGACGGGGCGATTGGTCGCGTGCGCGAGCGTGAGCGCCTTGGCGATGCGCGGGGCCACCTGCGCACGATCGTCGAGACAATCATAGGGAATGCGCAGTGCGTCGAGCACCGGTTGTGTGACGAGACCACCCTCGGTTTGCCACGGATCGCGCTCACCGAACCAGCCGCGGTGCGAAATGAGCATCACGAGCGGAATGCGATAGAGCTGAGCACACGACACGATGCCGTTGATGGATTGCAGAAAGCCGTGGTTCTGCATCAGCATCGCCGACTTGACGCCGGCCATGTGCGCGCCAGCGGAGATGCCGACTCCTTCTTCTTCCTTAGCGAGCCTAACGAGATGCATCTCGGGATCTTCTTCGGCCATGCGGATGAGATGCACGAGCCAGGTCTCTGGAAGCGCAGAGATGAGCGAGACGCCGCACTTCTTGAGCGCGTCGTAGATGACCTCTGATGATGCGAATGAGACAGGCATGCGGTTCGGAGTACGCGTACTGCGACGATCATCGTGTGTGCCGTGGTGCTGCGAGCGCGCCACGCAAGGGACGGCAATTGTAGCGCACGCGAACGGAGCGCGCACCCCTCGCATGAGATTGCGCGAAGCACTACATCTGTGCCCGCCTCGCAGGCGTTAGCGCGCGCCCGGCGACGTGCTGGAACCTCTCCTCAGTTTGCCGCTTGTTCCCCCCCATTGATCCGCACGATGCCGACTGCGAGTACGAAATCAATCGAAGCACCGGCGTATGACCTCGCGTCGGTACGCGAGCAGATACCGCTGCTGGCGTCGATGATTCCGTTCAACAACTGTTCGCAAGCGCCGCTCTCGAGTGTGACCCGTGCTGCCGCGGAACGCTTCCTCGAGTCGTGGAATACGCGCGGCATGGATTGGGACGCGTGGATGGAAGAGGTCGAACTCGGAAGGCGTGCGTTTGCGGCGATGATCAATGCGCATCCACAGGAAGTGGCGGTGCTGTCGTCGGTGTCGCACGCGGCGAGCGCTGTGGCGACGGCGATCCGCTTCGACGGCGTGCGCACTGTGGTCGTGGCCAGTGAGGCAGAGTTCCCAACCGTCGGACATGTGTGGTTGGCGCAGCGCCCGCGAGGTGCAACGGTGCGGTGGGTGCCTCTCGAGAACGGCGCCGTGCCGCTTGCCCGCTACGACGCACTTATCGACGACCGGACGGCGGTCGTCTCTGCGACACACGCGTATTACCAGAACGGAGCGCTGCAGGACGTGCGGGCCATCGCGCGACTCGCGCGCGATCGAGGGGCGCTCTCGTTCGTTGATGCCTATCAATCGTTAGGCGTCGTCCCTATCGACGTGCGAGCGCTCGATGTCGATATGCTGGCATCGGGGACGCTCAAGTATCTGATGGGCACGCCTGGCGTTGCGTATCTCTATGTGAGGCACGGCATCCTCGAGCAGCTTGAGCCTCTGATCACTGGCTGGTTTGGCCGCTCTAACCCGTTTGCGTTCGATGCCAAGCATCTCGACTGGTCGCCTAACGCCTCGCGTTTTGACGCCGGGACACCGCCACTCTTCAGTGCATATGTGAGTCGCGCGGCGATCGAGTGGTTACAGAGCGTTGGAGCCGGCGCGATCTACGAATGGACGCAGTCGCTCTCCACCAGGCTCGTACAAGGTGCTCTTTCTCGAGGACTCGCCATCCACGGTCCCGGCCTCTCGGCGCCGAAGACGCCGAGTACTGCGGTCCTGTGCGATGATTCCCACGCCGTCGAAGTCGCGATGCGCGAGCGCGGGATCATCGTTTCAGCACGTGGGCCAGCGGTGCGGTTGGCGCCTCACTTCTATAGCACCGTGGATGAAGTAGACGCCGTCCTCGACGCACTCGCGCAGGTGATCAGAGCATGATGACAACGCGAGCGACGTTTGCCTCACGCATGGGGACGATTCTCACCATGGTGGGGGTCGCGGTCGGGCTGGGCAATGTGTGGCGCTTTCCGTACTTAGTGGGGCGCTTTGGGGGAGCAGCGTTCGTCGTATTCTACGTGTTCGTCTCGATCGTCATCGGTGTCCCGGCGATCATGGCCGAGTGGCTGGTGGGGCGGTCGACGAGGCGCGGGACGTTAGGCGGTTTCGAACGCGCGGGTTTTCCCGGTGGCACCTATGTGGGGCTGTTCCTCTTTGCGGTCGTTATTGCGGCGACCGCGTACTACACGAACGTGATGGGGTGGGTGCTCTATTTCACCCTGGCTGAGCTGCTGGCGATTGTTGGAGTGCATCTCAATGGCGCCTCGGTACTGCCGCCGCAATCGGGATTCAACGCGACCTCGTTTCTGTTGCAGGTCGCATGCACAGCGGTCGTCATCTGGTCGTGTGCCGTCGTGCAGTTGCGCGGATTGCGGGCGGGGATCGAGCGCGTGAGCTCGATCATCATCCCGGCGCTCTTCGTCATTCTGATCATTCTGATCGTGCGGGCGATGACGCTTCCGGGAGCGGATGCCGGAGTGCGCTGGTACATTGGCCACTTCGAGTGGCGCGACCTCACGCCGACGGTGATGGTGGCGGCCATGGGGCAGGCGATCTTCTCGCTGTCGTTAGGCGGGACGTTCATGCTCACCTACGGCTCGTATCTCGCCGACGGAGAGTCACTGCGCGGGAACGCCGTCTGGACCTCGTTAGGCGATACCGGTTCCGGCGTCATGGCTGGCTTCGTGATCTTTCCCGCGGTCTTTGCCTTTGGGCTCGAGCCGGGGAGTGGGCCCGGCCTCCTGTTCGACACCATTCCTCGTGTGTTCGAGAAGATGCCCGTGGGAGGGGTTTTCGGCTTCCTGTTTTTTGCCGGGCTCTTTGGCGCCGGCTACCTCTCTGATGTAGCCGCGTTCGAAGTCCTGGTCGCCGGCGTTGTCGACAACAGCAAAGTCGATCGCGCGAGCGCAATCAAGCGCATGGCGGTGATCGTCGGCATCGTATCACTCATCCCGATGATCAACCTCGACATCTTCGTGAAGTGGGATCTGACATTCGGTTCCGGAATGCAAACGTTAGGCGCCCTGCTCGCCGTCGTGACGGCTGGATGGTTCGTGAATCGGGCGACACTGTTGGAGCAGCTCGGAGAACCCGACCTGACGCGCTCAGTTCTCGTCTTCTCGATTCGTTGGATCATTCCACTTGCGATACTCGCCGTCGGCGGGTGGTGGATCCTGTCTGACGTATTGCACCTGTTCACTGCGATTTGAGTACTGTACTGCGGGACTGCGTGCGCCGGGAACCCGTAACGCTCTCACCTTCCACTTGGCCTAACGAATGTCGGACGCCGCCAACGACCTCGATCTCACGCAATGCGGCGACTCGATCAGTGCCTTTGGCGAGCGTCTCATGCAACAAATGCGCGAGACGCCGGGAGTTGTCGCGGTCGGTGCGGGGACGAACATCCCGCTCAGTGGGCGCGACATTGTTTCGGCAGTAACCGTGGTTGGTTATGTCCCACGCCCCGGGGAGTCGTTGCACGCGCACTTCGCGTATGCGGTCATGGGTGACTATTTCGCCGCGTTAGGCATTCCCCTCAAAGAAGGACGTTTCGCGACCGCCGAGGAATTGCGACGTGGTGACCGAGTCGCAGTCGTAGATGAGGATTTCGCGCGCCGCTACTGGCCGGACCGAAGCGCGATCGGCGAGCGTGTACATCTGGGTTCTGCCGAGCGTCCGAGCGACCAAGCGATGACAATCGTGGGCGTCGTCGGCGCCGTGAAGCAGACGAATCTGACGTCAACCGACCGGCAAGGCGCGGTCTACCTCCCGTTCAAGGAGAACGCTGACAACTCGCTGTTCGTCGTGGTGCGGACGCTGCAGCGTCCGGAAAGCTTTGCCAGCACGTTCACGTCGCTGGTGCGCAGCGTTGATAGTGACTTGCCGTCGGATGGCGTGCGCACGCTCGACGCGCAACTCTCCGACTCCCTCGTGGTGCGCCGTTCACCCGCGTTGCTTGCGGCGTTGTTCGCCGCCGTGGCGCTCGTCCTCGCCGCCGTCGGAACCTACGGCGTGTTGAGTTACGCCGTCGCGCAGCGACGCCGCGAAATTGGCGTGCGTCTCGCATTGGGCGCGCAACCACGGCAGGTGAGTCGGGAATATGTGGCGTTAGGCGCGGCGCTCCTGGGAGCAGGGACGCTCCTTGGCGTTGTGGGAGCGTGGGCGGCGGGGCGCTTGATGCAGCGAGTTCTGTTTGACGTGCCGTCGCTTCATCTCCCGACGCTTCTCGCGAGCGCCGCGACGATGGCCGTGGTGGCGATGGCCGCGTCGGTGATCCCAGCTCGCCGTGCGGCACGTGTCGACCCGATGGTGGCACTCGCCGAGTAGCGAAGGCGCCCTTGCAGGAGGGAGCAGGGCAGGCGTCGCCTCTCGAGGTGCGGCGCCTGCACGTTGCTCCGGCGAAGATTCGCCGGCCCAAGACGCTGCAAAGCACGTGATACACCGCCAAATTCAACTCCGATGTGAACTCACCATTCCGCTGGAGTCAGCTCGTGCTTCGACCCATCGTCCGATTCGTAGCTTCCGCAGGCATGTGTCTTCCGATTGCCACTGCCGCGGCTCAGAACGCTCCCAAGCCTGTCTGGCCTGACGAAGGGCCGTTCGTCTGGCCGGCTCGCGCAACCAGCGCCGACATATCCGCCAACGACCTGCGCACGCGCCTCTATCCATTTGCGCATGACTCGATGGAAGGGCGTCGCATTGGCGAGCCGGGGAACTACAAAGGGACAGCGTACATCGCCTCTGAGTTCAAGCGGCTGGGGCTCAAGCCGGCGGGAGATGACGGGACGTATTTCCAGGATCTTCCATTCGGCCCGTTGGCGTATGATCTGAACAGGACGGCCCTCACGGTCGGTGGCGCTGCGCTCACACCAAAGAAGGATTGGGCGCCACTCACGCCGCTCTCTGGAGGAGGGTTCTCCGGCAATGCGTCGTTAGACAAAGTCACCCTTGCATACGCGGGGAAGTGGGGAGATTCGACGGCGCTCGATCCAGCTGTCTTTCGCGGCAAGGTGGCGGTATTTCTCGCGACGCCTAACGCGCCGGGACTCGAACCCCCGCCGCGTCCGACGCCCGTGCTGGTGCGTTGCGACTCGCTCCCCGACATGTTCGGCGCCGCGGCGGCGGTCAAAGTCGAGGCCGATCGTGCGGCGGGGCGACTCCCGACTCCTCCGCGCCCCAACTTTGGACCGAGCCAAACTCGCGACAACAGGGCGCAAACCGTTGGCGCGTTGGGCGTCATTCTCGTCGCGCCTGGAGAACTGACGCCTAGTGTCGTCGCCCAGTCGTTTGGGTCGCGGATGATGATGCAACCGGCGTCGGCGCCAGCAAGCCAGGGGATCGGCGGCGCAGTCGTCTCGGCGAGTGCCGGCGCGCGACTCTTCGGAAAGCCGCTCGAGCAGGTGAAGGTTGGCGCGACGGGACAGAATGTGAGCGGGCAGTGGACACAAGTCTGGAAGAAGTCGGATACACCAGCGCGTAACGTCATCGCCATTCTCCCCGGCTCCGATCCAGCCCGCGCCGGTGAATACGTCCTCGTTGGCGCGCACAACGACCACGTCGGCGTGAACGCTGTCGCTGTCGACCACGATTCATTGCGCGCGGTCAACACGGTGACGCGGCGTCAAGGGGCGAACGATCCCTCGTGCCGCCCTACAGCGGCGCAACAGCATGCCATCGATTCGCTCATCGCACGCGCGCGCAAGATCCGCCCACCGCGTCGCGATTCGATCATGAACGGTGCCGACGATGACGGCTCCGGCACGGTCGTGATGCTGGAAATCGCCGAGAAGTTTGCGTCCGAAAAGCCGGCGCGTTCCATCATCTTCATCTCGCACCAGGGCGAGGAAGGAGGACTGTTAGGCTCGCGTTGGTTCACCGACCATCCAACCGTTCCGCTCGACAAAGTCGTCGCTGCCCACAACATGGACATGGTCGGAAAGGGACGCGTGGAACAGGTGAAGTTCGGCGGCCCAGCGTCGATACAAATGCTTGGTGCGCGCCGATTGTCGCGCGAGTTCGGCGACATCATCGATTCGGTCAATGCCACACGCAGCGAAGTGATGGCGATCGACAAGTCGTGGGAGGTGAAGGCCAATCCCCTGAATCGTTTCTGCCGTAGCGACCAGGTGAACTATGTGCGCAAGGACGTGCCGGTCACGTATTTCTCGTTAGGCTACGCGCAGGACTATCACCAGCCGACCGATGAACCGCAGTACATCGATTACGATCATGCGGCGCGCCTCGGCCGTTTCGTGCACGACATCATGTGGGCGATCTCGCAGCGAAAGGACCGTCCGGCGATTGCGGGTCAGGATCCGGACTTCCCGAGTTGCTCGCGGTAAGTCGTCTGCGCGCCGCCGCCCAGGCAAAGGCCCCGTGAGCTTGCTGCTCGCGGGGCCTTGTGCATTGTGCCATGCCTAACGACCCGACTCCACGATCGCGTTAGGCGGGCTATTTCACGCCGAGCTGCTTCTTGAGGAAGGTGACCGTGCGCGGCCACGCATCTTTCGCCGCCGCCAGGTTCGCTGCTTCCTCGACCGTGTCGCGCTGCGCCTTGGGATCGTTCTGGGCGCGGAGAAAGCCGTGCACGGCCCCTTCGTAGTTCATGGCAGAGTAGTCCTTCTTTTTCGCCTTCATGATCGAATCGAGCGCCGGCATCGCCGCCGAAATGCGCGCGTCCTTCGAGCCGTTGAGGAGCATCACCGGGACTTTGATCTTGGCGATGGAGTCGCCGACGATCGTCGCCGGGACCGCTGCCGTTGTTGCCGTCGCCGGCGATCCGCCACTGGTGTAGGGGAGGCCGTAGAAGGCGACTCCGCCGGAAAATCCTTTCACACCTTGGTTGATAGCGTAATAGAAGGTGGTCTGTCCTCCCCAGCAGTAGCCAATGACTGCGTATTTCTGCGTGGCGGCCGGCTGCATCATCGCATAGTTAGCGGCGGCCGTGACAATGCGATTTCGCTCGGCGGCGTCGACCCCGCGAATCAGCTTCACGGCCGTGTCCGACGCGAGCTCCTGCGTGCTCGGTCCGCCCCGAACGCGCGAGAGAAAATCGGGCGCGATCGCAATAAATCCTTCGGCGGCGACTTGATCAGCGACGCCGCGTACCCACGTTGAGAGTCCAAAGATCTCGTGCACCACGACAACAACCGGTGCCTTGCGCGACGCCGACGGATAGACGATCCACGCCATGAGCGAATCGGCGGAGCCCGGCTCCATCGCGATCTTCACCCACTCGCCGTGGCGCGGAGATGCCTGGAGGCGCGCGGCCGCCGACATGTTGCTCGGCGGGAGCCCGGGCGTTCCTTGCTGAACCCGAGTGTTGCCGACGTCGGTCGGCGGCGGAGTGCGGTCAGCGGCGCTCATGTGCGCCGCGTGGTCGTCGCGGCTGGCTGCTTCGTTCTGCGCTGGCGGGAGGTAGCGCATGGTGCAGCCCGCAACGAGGAGAAGGGGAACGAGTCCGACAAATCGACGTGACATAGTGTGCTCCTCGAGGGGGAAGAACCGACCGAGGGGCCAAGCTAGGGGCGATTCGCGGACTCCGGAAGGATGATTGCGGAGTCAACCGGCGATGGTGACCGCTGACCTCGTCTGGCGCCGGCTCATACGCGTTCCGTCAGCTGCAATGACCGTCCGGCACGCGCCAATTGGCTGAGCGCCAGAGCTACCCGCGCGCGATGTCTTCAGGGTTCATTTCGTTTGCCTTGTCTTCGCTCACCAGCGCGATGAGCATGCCGTCGTGTCCTTTGCTCCCGACCGTCTGAATCGCTGTGGCCGTCACACGCACATCGCCGCGCACTCGCTCCATCAGCCGCTGAATTCCTTGAGCACTCGTTGAGGTCGTGGCTGGATCGGCAACATCACCATCGCGCACGACATTGTCGACGACGATCACCGCGCCACGCTTCGTCAGCCGCAACGCGTAGTCGAAGTAGGGCGTGCTGTTTTCCTTGTCGGCGTCGATGAAGACGAAATCAAACGCTTCACACTCCTCGGCGACGAGCGCGCTGAGTGATTCCAGCGCCGGAGCAACACGCACCTCGACGCGCGCGGTCAGCTTGGCGCGTTCGATGTTACGACGTGCGACGATGGCGTGCTCTTCACTGATTTCCAATGAAATGAGCGAACCGTCGTCGGGTAGCGCACGTGCCAGCCAGATGGTGCTGTAGCCGCCCAACGTCCCGATCTCCAGAATGCGCCTCGCACCGCGCATGCGCGCCAGCAGGTGCAAGAACTTTCCTTCCGCGGCGGTGACTGCGATCGGGGGGAGTCCGGCAACAGTCGCATCGGCGATCGCGGCCTCGAGAACCGAGTCGGACTCGAGCAGATGATCGTTGAGATAGCTCTCAACGGTGGTCCAGATCGGAAGTGGTGGTTCTGGCATGTCGGGAGGCTCGCAGCGAGAGATGAACAAAGATGCCTCTGTACTCAGGCGAAGCGCGTGCCGCGACGCGAACATTATGTACGAGTTCCCTTCTGTGTCACCGTCCGTACATTCGCGCTCTTCCACGTAACGGAGCCTATGCGTGAACACTCGCCGTCAGTTTCTGGTTCGTGCCCCGATTGGATTGATTGGCGTGGCAGCCGCGTGTCGCGGGGAGTCGCAGAGTAGCGGACAAGCGGCGAGTGCCACTGCTACATCGTCACCAACGCCCCCCGCGACTCCTGGAGCGCCTTCGGCATTCGGGACGACTCCGCTGAGCGGTCCGCCTGTATCGGCCGCCACGTTTACCGAAGCGGAGAAGTTGGTTCAGGTGTCGAACAGTGAAGCCGAGCGTGCGATGATGGCCGAGAGTTGGCGGCGCACGCTGGCGTCGACCATGGAACGCCGAACTGGCCCGCGGAAGGTGACGATCCCTGATGAGCTGTCGCCCGCCACCGTGTGGAACCCGTCGGCCGCCGTGCGATTCACAGTTCCGACGCGCGACCGCTTCGCTCGCTCGTTAGGCGACCCGGGGGCGCTGCCCGCTACGGACGATGACATTGCCTTTGCGCCGGTGACAGCGCTCTCGCGCTGGATCGAAAGGCGCCAACTCACCTCCGAACGCCTCACGAACATCTATCTCGCTCGAATCGCCAAATACGACCCAAAGCTCCGTTGCATCATCACGCTCGATCGCGATGGCGCATTGGCGGCGGCAAGGGCGGCTGACGCAGAGATTGCAAAGGGGAAATATCGCGGCCCGCTTCATGGCGTCCCATTTGGTGTGAAAGATCTGCTGGACACAGCGGGGCTGGCCACCACGTGGGGTGCTGAGCCGTTCCGCAATCGCGTCCCGACCAGGGACTCGGTGGTTGTGAAGCGCCTGCGCGAAGCTGGTGCGGTCCTTCTGGCCAAGCTCTCGTTAGGTGCGTTGGCCCTTAACGACATCTGGTTCGGCGGTCAGACGATGAATCCATGGCTCCTCGAAGAGGGTGCGTCGGGATCGAGTGCTGGGCCGGGCGCTGCCACCGCCGCGGGTCTCGTCGGCTTTTCCATCGGGAGCGAGACAGGAGGAAGTATTGTTTCGCCCAGCATGCGCTGCGGCGTCACGGGGCTTCGTCCGACGTTCGGGCGCGTCCCGCGCACGGGCGCCATGACACTCTGCTGGTCGCTGGACAAACTCGGGCCAATGACGCGCGGCGTGGAAGACTCGATGCTCGTCTTGCGGGCCATCAGTGGTCCTGACGACGGCGATGTCTCGTCGGTCCCGAGTCATTTCGACTACGATGCCAGCGTCCCGGTCAAAGGACTTCGATTCGGGGTGTTTCCCAAGTGGATGCACGAAGCGCCGGCCACCGACGTCGACCGCGAAGCCGTCCGTCAGCTGCAGTCGTTAGGCATGACACCCGTCGAGCTCGACTTTCCCGACATTCCGCACAACGGGTTGATGCTCGTCCTGTTCGCGGAAGCAGCGGCGGCCTTCGAGGAACTCACGCTCTCCGGCAAATCGCGCGAGCTCAAGGCCCAGGTCCCCGATGCCTGGCCCAACATCTTTCGCATGTCCCGATTTCTCTCGGCAGTCGATTTCGTGCAGGGCGACCGTCTGCGGCGCCGGTTCGCGCAGGAGATTGCGGCCTTCTTCACGAAAGCAGATGTGCTCCTCGTTCCCTCGCTGCGCGACGAGATGTTGACCGTGACCAACTTCACCGGCCAACCCTCACTGACGGTGCGCAGCGGATTCGTGCAGGTGAGTGAAGCACGCAGCGACTGGGCGCCTGACCCTAACAATCCGCTGCCCAGATTCTCCCCTCCGCGCCGCGTCCCGCATGGCGTGACGTTGATTGGGCGACTCTTCGATGAAGGGACGATCATGCGTGTGGGCACCGCGCTGGAGAGCAAAGCAGGCGTCGCGCGGGAGCGACCGACCGGATTTTGAAGACGAGAGTGACCGATCGACTCGTCCCACCGCTCTTGCGGCTCGCGACGATAGGGCGTAGGATCGTGGTCCGAAGAAAACCCGAACCCCGTTCGGAGTCAGTTTTCCATCCAGCACCGCGAGGAAACCATGTCTGCAAACGCCACTGCAACCGTCATTACGCCCGAGCAATTGCTCGCGCATTGGCAGGGGCATCGTCGAGTAACGCGCCGAATGATCGAAGCTTTTCCCGCCGACAAGCTCTTCACCTTCAAGGTCGGTGGGATGCGGACGTTTGGAGAACTCTCCAACGAAATGCTCGGGATGGCAGTGCCAACGCTGCACGGCGTGGTGAGCGAGAAGTGGGACACATACGCGGAGGCCAAGGCCGCTTCGAAGGAAGAGGTGCTGGCGCAGTGGGACGCCAACACCGCCGAGATTGACTCGCTTTTTCCGCAGATTCCTCCCGAGCGTTTTCAGGAGACGAAGACCGCGTTTGGTCAGTGGACGATGATGGTGACCGATCTCTTGTTGTACGTGATCGACAATGAGGTGCACCACCGCGGGCAGGGGTACGTCTACCTTCGCGAGTTAGGGATCGAGCCACCTGCGTTCTACGATCGGAGCTGACCGTGCAGCTGACGGGGGGCGGGGTGCACTCCTCATGACCCGCCCCTCTTCGCCTAACGATGCTCGAGCGCGGCTGGAGCAGGAGTGGCTGTGGGGGTGGGACAGCACGCCTGGAATCGTGTCGGTGTGGTGCGATACCAGCGGGCGAGCGACGGTGTGGCGCCGAGTCGCGGCGTCAGACACCACGTCGACGCGACTGGTCCGCGAAGAAGAACGCTTCCGCCCCTGGCTCCTCCTCGACCACCTCGACGATCTCCAGCATCTGGGCGCGATGCTGGTGCCTGAAGGAACTGCTGGGGGGATTGTCGCTTGGCGTGAACTCCAGGGTGTGGGCGAGCTACGCTACCTGGTGAGCGCATCCGACCAGCGCACTCTTACCAATGCGGTGCTGCGCGGCGCTTCGCGCAGGCTGGGGCGATCCCTCTCACACATCCGCGACTTAGGGGATGCGTCGCTCCTCCTCCTCGCCCCCGAGGAGCAATATCTCGTCGCCACGGGGCGCACCTACTTTCGCGACCTCTCGTTCGACCAGCTGCATCGGCTGCAATTCGACCTCGAGACGACGGGGCTGGACGCCGAGCACGATCGCATCTTCATGATCGCGATCCGCGATCCGTCAGGTGCAACGACGCTCCTCGAGTCACGTTCGGCTGATGACGACGGAGAACGCGATCTGATTCAGCGGCTGGTCGCGACAATCGCCGCCGCCGACCCGGACGTCATCGAGAACCACAACCTGCACGGCTTCGACTTGCCGTTTCTCGTGCGGCGTGCGAAGCGCCTGCGCGTTCCGCTGGCGCTCGGGCGCATCGGACCGCCAGGGTTGCGCGAACGTGCGGCGATGCGCGGCACGTTAGGCGAACGTGACACCGGACGGCGCGTACGCTACATCGCCCCGGGCCGAGAAATGATCGACACGCTGGACGCAGTACGTCGTCACGACTTCTCGGCGCGAGATCTCCCCGGGCACGGCCTCAAGGCCGTGGCGCGACATTTTCGCATTGCGCGCGAGAACCGCATCGAAATTCGCGGCGATCGCATCTTCACTGTCTATCAACGCGACCCCGATCGCGTTAGGCAGTACGCCGCGTCGGATGTCGAAGAGGTCGCGGGGTTGGCGCGCTTGTTAGGTGGCGCCGCATTCGCGTTGGCGCGCATGGCGCCACGGCGCTACGAACGGCTCGCCGATGCCGGGGCGGCGACGGGAATCATCGACCCGCTGCTTGTGCGCGCGTACCTGCGCGCAGGCGCCGCACTCCCAGCGCACGCGCCGGCCCCAGACATCGACCACAGCGGCGCCGCGCTCCATCTCTTTGCCGCCGGCGTCGCGACACGGGTGGTGAAGGCCGACGTCGCGTCGCTCTATCCGTCGCTGATGCGCGCCTTTCAGATCGGCCCGAAGCGCGATCACCTGCACGCTCTTCTTGCGCTCGTCGATGGGCTCGTTAGGCAGCGACTCGATGCAAAGGCCAACGCGCGCCGCGCGAGCGCAGGGTCGGCCGAGCGATATACCAACGAAGCCATTTCGGCGGCAATGAAGATTGTCGTCAACTCCGCCTACGGTTACCTCGCCACCGGCGGCGGACTCACACGGTTCGCCGACGTCAATGCCGCCAACGAGGTCACGCGACGTGGACGTGAGTTGCTCGACTTTCTCTGTCGTGAGCTCGCGGCGCGCGGCGTCACGCTCCTCGAAGCCGATACCGATGGCGTCTACTTCGCCGTCCCTGACGAGTGGACGGAGGATGATGAACGGCGCGCGGTGGCCGAGGTCGCGGCACTACTTCCTTCACTGGTGCAACTCGAGTTCGAGGGACGCTACGCGGCGATGCGCTCGCACGAACCAAAGAACTACGCGCTGCTGGCGTACGACGGAACGCTCATCGTGCGCGGCGTCGCCTTCCGCTCGAGCCGCGCGGAACCGTTCGGTGATGCTTTTTTGCGACGGGCGCTACACTCGCTCTTGTCGGGAGACATCGCTGGCGTGCGCGCCGCGTACGTCGAGACGGCGCTGTCGCTGCGCGAACGCCGCACACCGACGTACGATGTGTCCTCACGCGTGCGACTCACGAAATCGCCTAACGAGTATCTGGCCGTCCGTGACTCGCGCCGCGAGCTCACATACGAGGCGCTGCTCGCGAGCGGACGCGCACACTGGAGCATCAGCGACCGCGTCCGCGTATATCGCACCGCCAACGGAATAGGTGGAGTCGTCGAGGAGCGCGACGGATCGGGCGACCCGCCGCCCCCAGACCCGCGTGACTATGACGCCGAACACTACCTGCGTATTCTGCGTGAGACGTACGCTGCGCGCCTGGAGCGCGCGTTTACGCCCGAAGATTTTGACCTCGTCTTCGCCGATCCGGAGCAGCCGTCGCTTTGGGCACATTCACTCGACGATGTGCGCGCGGTGCTCACGCGAATGGCGTGAGCACCGCGAGCGATTTCGTCAGCTCAGAGCCCCAGCTCAGAGCCCCAGCTCAGAGCCCCAGCTCAGAGCCCCAGCTCAGAGCCCCAGCTCTGAGCCCGTACCCTCCAATCGTTAGGCGTATCGCCAAAGCGCGAAATCTCTCGCCGAACCCATACTGTTATGCCTTGTTGGCCTGACGCGTACGTTCGGCTGCCGCGGCCTCCTCCTTCCGGCGCGCTTCCGCTTCCATCTCAAAAACTTCAGGAAGCGCCGCCTGCGCCTCCGCGCCAAAATCCGCGGCATCAAAGACCTGACGAATCTCGATCTCCGACGGGCCAGTCATTGGATTCGGGCACTTCTTCACCCACTCGATCGCTTCCTCGAGCGACTTCACCTGCCATAGCCAGAAGCCAGCGACCAGTTCCTTCGTCTCGGCAAACGGGCCGTCGACGACCTTGCGACTCTTGCCATTGAACTGCACGCGCGCGCCCTTCGAGCTGGGATGCAGCCCTTCGCCAGCCAGCATGATCCCCGCTTTGATCAACTCTTCGTTGTACTTCCCCATTTCTGACAGGAGTTCGATGCTCGGCATCACGCCCGCTTCCGATTCCTGCGTCGCCTTGACCATCACCATGAACCGCATTGTCGTTTCTCCGTATTCGATAGTTGTGAGCGATGGCGCCTCTGCCGACCGCGGAAAAGCGCGCCTTCATGAGGGCGACGTCCGAAGTCGCGACGAATCGACATTCGTCCGAAAGATTTTCTGACGATCTCTTACCGCTCTACCCGGTTGCCAGCGACGTACACGGCCGAGATGCGGCGAATGTTGGAGATGTCGCTGAGCGGAGAGGCATCGAGCACGACAAAGTCGCCCCACTTTCCCGGCTCGAGCGTGCCGACTTCGCTATCGATGTGCATGCAGCGCGCCGCGTTGCGCGTAGCGGCGGCGAGCGCCTGACGAGTGCTCAAGCCGGCCTGCACCATCATCTCGATCTCCATGAGTTCGAAGAATCCCTGGAAGCGACCCGTTGGCCCGGTGTCGGTCCCCATGGCAATGGGCACACCGGCGTCCAGGAGAGTCTTGAGGTTCTTCATCGCCACGGGGAGTTGCGCCTTGTACCGCTGCGCACTCGGGCTGGTGCGCGTTGCTTCCTGGCGCGCCGGCTCCTTCATCGACGCGACCCACTCGCGATTGGCATGCGCGAGAAAGAACGTGTCACTGAAGAATGGAGGCGTGGTCTCGTACACGTACGTCGAGACTTCACGCATCAGCGTCGGTGTGTAGCAGACTCCAGACTTTTTGAGCGCGGCCACGAACGCATCGTCGACCAGGGAGTCGCGGACGCTGTGCGCGATGAAGTCAGCGCCCGACGCCAGCAGGTCTCGAGCATCGCCCAGATAGTATAGATGCGCCGCCAGTCGCATTCCTCGCTTATGCGTCTCGTCGATAATCGCCTTGTATGCCACGGGTGGCATCTTTGCTGCTGTGCCGAGGTTGTCATCGACGCGGATTTTGATGATGTCGACGTGTTGCGCGGCGGCATCGGCGACTTGTTTGCGTCCTTCTTCAGCGGTGGTGGCCGTGAGCACGGGGCCGGCGAGCCAAACGCGTGCGCGCTTGAGCATTGGCGTGCGTTGCGCGGCGCGAGCCTCGAACACCGACGCTGGCTCTCCGCCTAACGAGAAAACCGTCGTGACACCGAACGCGGCATACGTCGAAAGATCGGCGGGCGCGGTCACGTGTCCGTGTGAGTTCACAAGCCCGGGGATGACGAACTTTCCGTCCAGCGCGACACGCTCAGCGCCACTTGGAATCTTGACGGAGGCACTCGGCCCGGCCGCGACGACTTTACCGTCGCTGACGATGAGCGTGGCATTGCTGACGGGCGCGCGATCGCTGCCGTCTATGAGAGTGGCGCCGGTGAAAGCGCGGACGGACGGCGCCTGGGCAGAGGATGCCCCGAAAGCGACGGTGAGCGCGAGGGCACAGAGAGCGAGCGAACGGAGCGATGACATGCGAGATTTATTGGACGTCACGTGCGGGAGGGAGCGGCGCCGCGAAGTGCAGCGCAACTAGCTCGCGAAAAACTCCGCATACTCTAATGGGGTAGCGACTTCTTCGGAGGGGCCAACGGTGAGGGTTCTCGTCATCGATGTCGGTGGGACGCACGTGAAGGTTGCGGGCTCGTGGCGCCGCACGCCCGTGAAAATCGACTCCGGGATGTCGATGACGGCAGCGAAGATGGTGAAGGACGTGCTCGAGGTGACGAAGGACTGGCATTACGACGTGGTGTCGATCGGCTATCCAGCCCCGGTACGCGCAAACAAGCCGACCGCCGAGCCCGTGAATATCGGTGGTGGTTGGCGCCGCATGAATTTCCAGCGTGCATTCGGAAAGCCCACTCGCATTGTGAACGATGCGGCGATGCAGGCTCTCGGGAGTTATGACGGAGGACGAATGCTCTTCCTCGGGCTCGGTACCGGACTCGGCTCGGCAATCGTTGACGAGGGACGGCTTGAGCCGCTGGAATTGGCCCATCTCCCGTATCGAAAAGGGAAGTCGTACGAGGAGTACATCGGTGTTGCCGGAATGAAGGATCTTGGACGCGCGAAGTGGGCGCATCATGTCGGCGTCATCTCGTCGCTTCTGCGCAATGGCCTGTTGTGTGATTACGTGGTGTTAGGCGGCGGCAACGTTGCAAAGCTCGACGTGCTGCCACCCAAGTGCCGTCGGGGGTCAAATGAAAACGCCATCGAAGGGGGCGTGCGACTCTGGTCGTCAGACGAGACTCCGCTCGCTGTTGTGCGGCGGCGTCGTCGTCGTTAGGCAGGGCGCGATAGCTTCGTTAGACGCGACGCGATACCCTGTTAGTCGCCATTGTGTTGTTGCCCCATCGTGACGACCACATCGTGGCGCGCGCCGTCGTCCTTGAGGATGATCTCCTTCGCGTCGTTGAGCTGACCGTCAACGCTCACCCGCACCACGCCTCGCGAAACATTTTCGGGGTTCTGGATCACGATGGCGTATGTCGTGCGGCCAAAGCGATAGTCGATCGCGAAGCTCTGCCATGATGCGGGAATGCATGGTGCAATTGTGAGTTTGTCACCGCGCTTGGTGAAGCCGAGGATATGCTCGAGCGCCACGCGGTACATCCAACTGGCGGAACCGGTGTACCAGGTCCATCCCCCGCGTCCAAGCTGTCCCTGCGCGGTGTAGACGTCGGCAGCAACGACATAGGGCTCGACTTTGTATTTCTCAACCTCCTGACGCGTGTTGCTGTGCATCAGGGGATTGATCATTTGATACAAGGCGAAGGCACGGTCGCCGTCGCCGCGTAATGCCGTCGCGAGCACTCCCCACAGCGCTGCGTGGGTGTACTGCGCGCCATTCTCTCGCACGCCGGGAAGATATCCCTTGATGTATCCGGGATCGTTAGGCGTCTTGTCGAACGGCGGAGTGAGGAGCATGATGAGTTGCGCATCATCGCGCACGAGATGCTGTTCGAGGGACTGCATCGCCTGGCGTTGACGGTCATCGTTGCCCGCACCCGAAATAACGCTCCAGCTTTGGGCGATGGAGTCGATGCGGCATTCGTCGCTCTGCGACGAGCCGAGTGGAGTGCCATCGTCGAAGTAGGCGCGGCGATACCATGCACCGTCCCAAGCGGAAGCCTCGATCGCCGCGACGTACGCATCAGCTTTGGCGCGGAATTCGTCCGTAACATCCTTATCTCCGCGCCCCTCGGCGATGGCGGAAAAGCGGCGAAGCGTCGTCACAAGGAACCAGGCAAGCCACACACTTTCCCCTTTACCGTTCACACCGACGCGATTCATACCGTCGTTCCAATCGCCGGTGCCGATGAGAGGAAGTTGATGTGGTCCGGCGGTGCACGCCTTGCGAAGCGCGCGGAGACAATGCTCGTAGATGCTTCCATGTTCCTCCGTGACGGTCGGAAGCTCATAGACTTCGTGCTCGTCAGGTGCAAGCGGACGCATGGAGAGGAACGGGACGTAATCATCGAGCACTGACGCATCGCCCGTCACGCGCACGTAGTGCTCGACCACGAAGGGGAGCCACGCGAGGTCGTCCGAGAAGCGGGTTCGCACTCCGCGCCCGCTTTGTGGGTGCCACCAGTGCTGCACATCGCCCTCGAGGAACTGTCGCGACGCCGCGCGCACGATGTGTTCGCGCGCAATGTCAGGTTCGGCGTATACAAACGCCATCACGTCCTGCAACTGGTCGCGGAATCCGAACGCACCGCTGCTCTGGTAGAGCGCCGAGCGTGCCCACATGCGACAGGCCAGGGCCTGGTACAACGTCCAGCGATTCACCATCGCATCGAACGATGCTTCCGGGGTGTGCACCGCGACCACCTCAAGTCGTTTCTGCCAGTCGACGATCGTCGCCTCAATGGCATCGGCGGCTCCCTGATTCGACCGATAGCGCTCAACGAGCGCCCTGGCGCGCTCCTCGTTAGGCGCGGCTCCGAGTATAACGGTCACATCCCTACGCTCACCCGGCGCGAGCTCGATGACACACTGGAGCGCGGCGCACGGATCCAGCGCGGCTCCAACACTTCCGGCGAGCGCGGCATTGGTCAGCCCAGCGGGAGCGCGCAACCCTCCGTTGCGCCCAAGGAACTCACGCCGATCGCCGGTGAAACTGCGCACGGTTTCACTCATCGACGCGAAGGCCACCCAACTCGCGAACTGCGGGTCGAAATGATTACGGGCGTAGAGCGTGGAGCTTGGGGCGTCGAATGTCGTTTGCACCTGATGCTGCGTGTGCTCTCGGAGTACACCTAACGTCCACTCGGCGTATGCGATCACCGAAATGCGGCGCGGTCGAGTGTCGTGGTTCGTCAGCTGCAATGTGGAGAGTTTCACTGCAGCGTCAGGTGCAACTCCCAACGTCAAGGACGACGAGATCGCGCTCCGCTCGTGCGCGAAGGTTGTCGAGCCAGCGCCGTGGCGCACCGTGAACGGCGAACCCTCGTGGATGGGGGCCGGTGTGGCGCTCCAGAACTCTCCCGTGTGCTCGTCTCGCAGGTAGATGACGTCGCTCGGTGCATCGCTGACCGGATCGTTGCGCCACGGCGTTAGGCGGTAGAAATACGAATTCTCTGCCCATGTCGCGCCGCTCCCACCTTCCGAGACCAAAAAACCACCATGCGAATTGGCGATGACGTTGGTCCAGGGAGCGGGAGGACGATCGCCGGCGCGCACCGTGATCTCATAGTCGCCGTTAGGCAGTAGACCGCCGTATCCATTCTCGAACAAGCGAGGCTTGACCATCGCCTTCGAGCCACGCGGAAAGGTTGGTGTCTCAATCCGAACGGCTCGGCCGGCGTGTTCCCTGGGTTCATCTGCCACGCTCGCCGCATCCCGCGCACGCACGCGCTGAACGAGATCGAGCGACGGCGGCGTGCTCCGACCAGAAGGACGGAGAACGGGCGCGAACGACTCGCGATCTTCGGCCAGGGTGCCGTCGAACGCATGCGCCGTATCGATGATTCGTGCGAGCGACCGGCCGTCGCATCGCATGTGCACACGCGCTGTCGCTTCGAGCATCAGCAAATCGTTAGGATCCATGACCGATTTGCGACGGAGAAACACCCCGCCCGGACGATCAATCACCGCCGAGTCACTGGCGGAGAACATGGTCTCGGAGATGCGGTCATTGAGATCCTGCAGATACGTATGCGCCGAATCGTTCATCACAACGAGGTCAATCGTTAGGCCGCGCCGCCGCCAATAGCGATGGGCAGCGAAGAGCTGGCGCAGCGTCGGTAGTCCGTCGGCGGTGTCGATCGTGGCCAGCAGAATTGGCCAGTCGCCCGAGATGCCATTCGACCAGAGTCGCGGCTGCGACCCGCTGTTTCGCTTCAGCGTCTCCTGGTCGGCCCGCATCGACTGATCAGAATAGAGCAGGTGACCGGCAATCTCCTGGAACACGGCGGCATCGGCTGGCGTGACGTTGAGCTCCCGCAATTCGATTTGCGTTGCGGTCCACGTGAGATCGAGCGCGCGCTGGCCCGCATGCGGATCGTGATAGCGTCCGGCGAGTTCAAACGCGCGCTCGCGTGTTGGCGCGACGAGCGTGGTGAAGGTGACGGACGACGAGCGCCCAGGGTCAAGCGAGATCCGCAGCCGAAGCGAAAGGATCGGATCGAGTACGGCACCGGTCCTTCCCTCGAGCGACCCATCTCTCGTTAGGGCGATGGGCGCACGCACAGAACCTCCGCGGCCGATGAAGTGAGCGCGATCGGTCTCATAGCTCACCGATCCCACCTGCTCACGCGTGACATCGACGACGTGAACCAAATGCACAGGCGATTCACCCGATGATCGCGGTCGTCGCGTCGCGGTGATCGCCGTACACCACTCGTGCCATTCAGTCTCGACAAACAAGTTGGCGAAGGCCGGATGCGCACGGTCCGCATCAACGGGGCCGAGTACGATTTCGCCGTAGCTCGTGAGCTCGATTTCGCGCGGAGTGTTTCCGTTGTTAGTGAGCGTGACGCGCCTGACCTCCGCCGCATCTTCGGGAACGATGGCGATGTCGGTCCGCGTCTCGATGTCACCGTCGGCGCGATGGAAGGTGACGCGGTCGGTGGCCAGATACGCACGATACCAATCAGCGCCAGCGCACGTCGGCTGATATGCCGTTGACCAGATACGTCCGGTGGAGACGTCGCGCACGTAGCAGAACTGCCCCGAATCGTCGCTCGTGCCATCGGAGCGCCAGCGCGTAACCGCGAGATCCTCATAGCGGCTGTACCCACCACCGCAGTGACTGATCATCACCGTGTACGGAAGGTATCCGAGTAGCGCAATTTGAGGTTGTGGAGTGTTAGGGTCATCGATCTCCCGAACCGCCGATCGCTCCATCGCGGGGTCCGGGAGCGATTCGTCCGGATTTGCCTCTTGTGGCTCCTGCAAGACGAGGCGTCGCGGTACGCGCTCGTGGAGGAGTAGCTCCGCCGATTGCACCAGCGCATCGGCGTGAAAACGACGCTGCCAAATGCGGTGCAGCAGGACGTTGGCCAGCGCCACCATCGACATCCCGATATGGTGCGCCATGTAGTTCTGAACAACGGCGAACCGTTCACCCGGATTGGGGCGTGTATAGTCGAGCGCGTCGCGGAAGCCATAGTTGCCTAACGAGCCGGAACGTTCGAGCGCGGCCAGATTGTCCATGGCTTCCGGCAGGTCGACCATGGACGCGAGCACCGAGGCATATGGCGCAATGACCAGGTCACGCCCGAGCCCGCGCTTGAGCGCGAGGTCCGGCACCCCGAAGGCACGATACTGATAGGTGAAATGCCGATCGCGAAGATTGTATGCACTTTCGCTCACGCCCCACGGCACACCGCGGGCGACGCCGTATGCCATCTGTCGCCTAACGACTGCCTGGTACGTCTCGCCGAGAAGGGTCGACGGAAAGGACTGCATGACGAGCACGGGCATCAGGTACTCGAACATGCTCCCGCTCCAGGAGATCAACGCCGTGGCGCCAGACTCACTCGTTAACGTCCGGCCGAGTCGGAACCAATGGTCGACGGGTATGTCGTCCTTCGCGATGGCTACGAACGATGCGAGCCGCGCCTCCGAGGCGAGAAGGTCGTACGACGCGGCGTCGAGCGTGTGCGACGAAGTTTGGTATCCGATCGCAAAGAGTTCGCGCGCGTCGTCATACAAAAAGCGAAAATCCATCGCCATCGCCAGCTCGTAGCAACGTTCGGCGATGGTTTCCAGGCGCTTGAACAGAGTTGCCGCGTTAGGCGACGATTCGGTGCGTGTGCCGAGCGGCGCGAGGGAGGCACGAGGGTCACCGTCATTCGCGGCCGTGTCGGAGTCGCTTTGCAATCGGGCGATGCGAGCCAGACTCCAATCAATCCACTCGACGGCACGTCGAGCAGCCGCCTTCGGAGACATGTCGTCGCTCCCGTCGTCGTCACGCATGGACGCATTGGGAGCGTTGGGCCCCGGGCGTTGCGACTCCGGTCCGCCTAACGAGGCGACAGTACGCGGGGGGGTGGACGCCACAACTCCGGCGGAAGCGAGGATGCTCCGGGCGCGTTCCAGCGATGCCACGATCGCTGACTCGTACGCCGCATGGTCCGGAGCGTCGGCGGGTGTCGAGGCGTTCTTCTTTCTGTTGCGAGTGGAACGACGGCTAAGCGCCCCCACGGCTGCCCGCGCCACGCGGAGCTCGCTCGCTGCCTGCGTCGTCGTCGCACTTTCTCCGAAGCGTTCGGCACTTCGCAGCTGCTGATTGGCGAGCGTGAGCGCGGAGTCCAGTGCGCGCCACGTCCGCGCCTCGGTCTCGTGCTCCTCAACGATTGCGAGACACGCTTGCCGGATGGCGATGAGATGTCCAGCCAGATTGCCACTGTCGACCGTTGAGATATACGCCGGCTCCATGACGCGCAGCTCTGCCAGGTCGTACCAGTTAAAGAAGTGTCCGCGATAACGCGCCATGCGCTCCATCGACCGAAAGGCGCGCTCGAGGCGATCGGTCATCTCGCCCAGCGAGATGAATCCAAGATCAAAGGCACTAACTGTTGAAAGAAGTTGCAGGCCAATGTTTGTCGGCGAAGTGCGCATCGCGACCGCGGGCGACGGATCGTCCTGATAGTTGTCGGGCGCGAGCCAGTTCGTGGAGTCGTCGACGAAGCGTTCGAAGAAGCGCCAGTGGAGCAGGGCGTAGCGAAGAGCCGCTTCGCGGTGCGCCTGGTCGAGACGTCGCTCGTCGGGTTGCTCCGCGCGGCTGAGCACACGCGCCAGTACCGGTGACGTGCTCCACACCAGAGCCAGCGGAATGATCGATATCGCCAGCGATATCAGGCGCGCTTCTTCGTTAGGCGTGATCGCGGTGAACGCCGAAATGCCACCGGGAAAGACGGAGTGCGTCCACGCCACCGAGAGCGCTATGGCAACGATCACCGCTAACGGCGTCGCCACCGCGGGCCACATGGTACGCCAGATATCTCCCGTCGACCCGCCGATGCTCCGCTCTGTTTGCGACGCAGTCTGCCATTCGAGGAGATAGCGCTTGGACACGAACATGCGGTACAACGTGCGCACGATCGCATCGAGCGAGATGAACGCCTGATGCGGAAGAAACGCGATCGCTTGTCCAAGTTGAAGCGCGCTCGTAACGGCGTCTTCGCGTACCGTCTCGTAGTATGCACGCCATGATTTGTCCGCCGGCGGGCGGATCAAGGCAATCAACAGCGCGACGATCCACGGAGCGGCAACCGCGCCCAATCCCAGGAGCGTCCACTTGAGCGGCGAGCCGGGAAGCACGGTCCAGCCAGCAAGCAGGAATACAAGCTGCGCGATTTCAACGATGCTTCGTCGCAGGTTGTCGAAAATCTTCCAGCGCGACAGCGGCGTTAGGCGATTGCGTTCCTCGCCGTCCGGTCCCGGCACGCGTCCGGTGAGCCAGCGCAACAACTGCCAATCGCCGCGTATCCACCGATGCTTGCGGCGAGTGTACGTGAGATAACGACTCGGATACTCGTCGTAGACGACGATGTCCGTGGCTAGCCCAGCGCGCGCGTAATTTCCCTCGATCAGGTCATGCGAGAGGAGCGTGTTCTCTGGGAATCGCCCGTGCGTTGCGAGCTCGAATGCATCGACGTCGTAAATCCCTTTGCCGGTGAAGCTCCCTTCGCCGTAGAGATCCTGATAGACGTCGGAGACAGCCGTCGTGTACGGGTCAACGCCCGGATGCCCCGAGTGAATGGTCGCGAAACGCGACCGATGCGCACTCGGCAACGAAACTCCGACGCGCGGTTGAATGATCCCATATCCACGAACGACCAGCCCCCGCTCATCGTCGTACTGCGCGACGTTGAGCGGATGTGCGATCGTTCCGATGAGCGCCGTCGCTGCGTCGGGAGGAAGTACAGTGTCCGAGTCGAGCGTGATGACGTAGCGCACCTCACGGAGTCGCGACACGTCGCCCGTCACGGTCGAGAACGCGTTAGGCGCGCCGCCACGCACATATTGATTGAACGCGGCGAGCTTTCCGCGCTTTCGCTCCCATCCCATCCACACGCCCTGCACCGGATTCCAGAGTCGCGACCGGTGGAAGAGCGAAAACGCCTCTGGCGAGTCGGAACAGTAGCGTGTGTTGAGCGCCGCGATCCCCTCAATTGCCGCGTGCAGAATTTGATCGTCGCCTTCGACGCGTTCGGTCGCGGCGTCGGTGAAGTCGCTCAGAATTGCGAAGTGCAGGTTTTGTTCGCGGTTCGCGAGGAATTGCACTTCCAGGTGTTCGAGCGCGTCGTGAACACTCTCGACGTTCGGAAAAAGCGTCGGAACGACAACCACGGTGCGTGCATCTGGCGGAATGCCGTGCTCCTGCAGATCAAGCTTAGGGAGTCGCCCGGGCGTCAGAATCGCCGTGAGCAACTGGCTGAGCACGTTGATGGCGATGTCGCTGGCGGGTAACAGCGCGACAACGGTCACAAGCACCCACTCTGCGCGCGCGGCTTCACCACCGAGTGAGAAGAGCGCCAGCAGCGCGGCAACGGTCAGCAGGGCGACGCCGCCAAAAAAGATCGTATTCGGATGTCGATGCACCCACCGGCCGGCGCGCTCGCCTAACGGCGGAACGTAGTCCGTTGCCTCCTCGAGTTCCGCGAGCCCCCGATCGATGAGGTAGTAGCCAACGTGCCCCTCGCGCGGATCGTCGCCGGCGCGGTTCATCCCGTCGCGCGCAAGGTCGACCGCGATTCGCGCGACGTCTCCCTCACTCAAACGGCGCCGCTTTGCGATCCGCTCAACGACGTGACGGTATTGATCGCGCGTGGCGAATGTCTGTTGCGCATAGAAACCGGCGGGGTCGTCTCGTAACACCTGCTCGACAACGCTCTGGTGCTCGACGAACGAGCGCCAGTCACGACGAGCGATGGCACGCAAGCTCGTGATGCTGTTGGCCATCATGAGTTGTGTGAGCGCCATGCGCTGCGTCGAGCGCGCCGACGCTTCCTCCGCACTCAACCCTTCGTCGCTGATCCACGACTCGAGCCACACCAGGGGCGGGAAGGGGCCCGTCGCCAGCCGCAACTGCGTGAGAAATCGAGAAACGAAGACCGGTGTTAGCGTGTGCGGCGTTCCGACGAACTCCCGCAGCGACTCGCCAAGTGCCAGGCTCCCCTGCGCGTTGGCTGCCTGGATGCGGGCGGCCCAGCTGTCCGCGATCTGCACTTCATCGAGCCACTGCACCGTGCGCAGCGCCATGCGCCGCACGCTCTCGAGGAGTCCGAGCCGGAGCATCGCGGGAATTGCCCATAACTCGCCTAACGAGAGCTGTGAGATCTCCTGAAATGCCCCCACAAACGCGTCGACATTCTCGAGGTCGATACGCCCTTCGGTATGCGATATCAGGGAGATCGCAAGCTCGTACACGCGCGGATAACCCGTCAGCGTGCCGCGCGAGAGCTCCGGAAGTTCACGGTAGTATCCACGCGGGAGTGAGGCGGTGACCTCGGTGATGTGCTCCTGCACGACGTGGTAGTTGTCGAGGAGCCAATCGCCGGCAGGTCCGACGTCCGCGCCGCCTTCGGACACGGAGAGGAGACGTGCATGTGCTTCGCTGAGGATGCGCTCGGTCCCTCGCAGCCTCGACAGGAGCCGAGCTGGTCGTCGAGTTCGCCTAACGACGGCTCGCTGGCGTTTAGCGAGTGCTCGTGCCCGCTCGGCGAGTTGATCCGCGCCGAGGAGCTCGCCGCGAATCGGACCGGCGACGAGATCGTCGCGATCATCAGCGGTGAGCCCGGACAGGATGCGGGCGAGGATGCGCGACCCCGATGCAGGCGGAGCGGGGAGTTTGGGACGCGCTCGAGTTCGGGAAACTTTTCTCGTCGACACACTGCAAGATACTCGCAACCACGCGCCGCGTTGCGAAGCGACCGAGGCAGTGTGCTACTGTTCCGGCTGCCGATGCTTAGGGAGCGTTAGGCAACCTGAGCTACCTAGCGACTGATCCAGTAGGCCAACTTGATAAGGAAGGTGTTGTCGGGATGGAGCGAGAAGAGATCTCGATAGTCACGCGACCACGACTGGTGCGCTTCTTCGTTGCGGTAGTCCTGGCGCCCGTGTGCCCAAACGATGAAAAGGGTCGAGCCTGGACGGTACTCCCACCGTGCGACGGCGTTGGTGCGCAGCTGGGCGTAGGTGAAGGCCTGTGGCGCGTCTGCGGGTGCCGTGTAAGGCGTGAAACGCGCTGTGTAACTGTCCGCGCGTGGCGTCGCACTCAGCTCACGCACGTTTGAGTAGTGCCCTTTCGCCACGAATGGCTCGCCGTAGAACTCGAAGGTGAGCGTTGGAGTAGCGGTGTAGTTGAGTCGCGTGTTGAACGAGAGCGTGCGCTGGTCGAGGCGGGCGAAGGTGTAGTGCGTCGTTCCATCGACATTGTAGTTGTTGAACCACTGCGTGTTGTCGTGACCATTGAAGACGCCGACGCCGACGTTTGCCTGCAGGCGCGTGGATACACGGACATTCACGTACGGACTCAGGTTCACACCGCTCGAATGCCCTTCGTCACTGAACGAGAGATTGGCCCACAGACCGCCGGAGACGACGCGGCGCGAATCGGTGTTGATGCCGCCCCACGGGAAAATGCCGCGCGAGACCCTAACGAGTGGCCCACCACGCGTGCATCGATCGCAGTAGCTCGGTGAGAGATTGGAGAACGACGTGCCCAGGTGCACATCCCAATTGTTCAACAGTCCCATGTGGCCGTTGAAGTTCAGCGCGTTATCGAGACGGTCGCCCGAGGTATTCCAGCGTTCCCAGTGATTGCCGTTGATCTGCAACCACCGATAGATGCCGTGGGCGCTGCGGAAGGTGAGTGCTCCCCAGCTGCTCCAATCGAGGATGTCGGCGCGCCGCAAGAAGCCGATGTCATTGACGTCAAAACCCGCCGACTGCCTAACGAGGCTCGTCTCGAAGCGGGTGACGCCGCCGCCGTATTTCCCGAACTTGAGTTGCTCCTCGTGCCCTGTGAGCGAGGTGCGCGCGGAATCGACGCTGAGGTTGTCGCCGGGCTGCTGATAGTAGTGCACCGAGTTGGTCTGGGTGCGCCAGATGACGTCGCGCGTTCCGGTCACGCGTGAACCGGTCAGTTGCGCGTTGAACTCGTATTCCCCCTTGTGAAAGCGGTTGCGATACGACGCGCCGCCCGCGTACGCCGTCGAGTGCAGGTACGGCTCGGTGAATCGATCCAGCGACCGATTGACGGCCGTGGCGATGAGTGAAACCCCTCCTTCACCGCCACGAAGATCCTGTTGCCCGCGCAGCACGGCATAGTTAGTCGCAGGTTCGACCGTTTGGTCCTGTGAACCCCCGACCCGAGGGGTGAACGCGTCGAGCAATCCGAACGACAATCCTGACTGCAGTCGTCCCGTGAGCTTCGTGGCAGCGGCGATCGGCGTTGAGGTCGACGTGCTCGCGTTGCCATAGAGGTCGCGCAACGCCGGAGTGCGCCCAATGCGACGTGAGTAGAAGAGCCCTTCGTTGGTGCTGCAGTCGACGACGATGTAGCAGTTGAGCTGGAATTGATAGAGACCGGTTCCCTCCACGAAGAAGGGGCGCTTCTCGGGAAAGAAGGTCTCGAAGGCTGTCAGGTTGACCACCGCCGGATCGGCTTCGACTTGGCCGAAGTCCGGATTCACGGTCGCGTCGAGCGTCACGTTAGGCGTCAGGCCCAACTTCAGGTCTCCCCCGACCGTCACCTCCTGGCGACGACCAAAGGGATCGTTCGATGTCGGGCGCTGCACATTCTTCGTCACAGTGTAGGGGGTGATTTCCAGGCGGCGCGCCGTCGAAATGCCCTCGAGCCCCGTCAATTGCCCGAGCTGCGAGGTGAGGCCGTTGCGCGTCGGCGACCAAAGTGGCCACGCCTCACGCTCCTTGAATCGCTCGATATCACGCCAAATGCCGAAACCGAAGGTGTGCGACGCACCACCTGAGTACCGCAACTGCGACATCGGGATGCGGAACTCCGCCGTCCAGCCTAACGAGTCGACCTGAGCGACCGCGTCCCAGATCCCATTCCAGGAATCGTCTTCCTGCGAATCGTTGCTGATGGCGAAGTCGCGCTTCACACCATCCGGGTTTACTGCGAATTCGTATCCCGATCGTTTGTCGCCGTAGGAATCAACGATGATCTTGATCTGATCGGATGGACCACGCACGTCTCTCCGCGACAGCGCGTGCATGATGCTGTCGGGGTGAGGGTCGAACATCCGCACGAAGACGTAGAGATTGTGCGCATCGTATGCGACGCGAAACTCCGTCTTGAACGTCGGATCGACGTCCACCTTCGGCTCAAACTGGCGAAAGTCGGAGAAGCGCGGAGCGCTCCGCCAAATGTCATCGTCGTCTCTGCCATCCATGACGGGAGCGCGTGTCGCGCGCGCTGCCGTGGCGACAGACGGCGCAACCTTCGCCGGGTCACTGCGTGATGTGCGCGAAGCCACAGTCACCACCTCTTGCGGTGGCGAGAGGAATGCCGCGGTGGCGAGAGCAACCAGCAGTGGTGACATCATGCGACGAATCCGGTCGAGAAGGGCTCGACTTGGGACAATCGCAAGTGGCGAATGGTTGGGCGCATCGCTTCACGATGTGACGAAGCGTTGCGATGTAGGACGAGGCGAGTCACTGGCGTCGTGGGTCGCCCGCAGACAATATCCCTCGCCACTTCATCGACACCTGTCATGATCTCGACCTTCTCAGTTGCGCTTGTTCTCACCTCATCGCTGCTTGGCGCTCCGGTGTCGGGGAGCGTATTTGTCGATCGAAATGGCAACGGCGTGCGTGATGCCAGCGAACGCGGGGTGAGCGGTGTTGCCGACTCCGATCAAGAGCACGTTGTGGTCACCGACGCCAACGGGAAGTACAGTATCGCGTCGTTAGGCGGTGCTGGCCTTGTCTTTGTGTCGGTCCCCGACGGCTATCGCGCGACTAGCGCCTTTTTCAACGCGCCTAACGCGAGCGACAAAAGCACAGACTTCGCGCTGACGGCTGCACCGCATGCTCAAACCATGACCTTCGTGCATGCGTCGGACACGCACATCAGTGCAGCGTCGCTCGCTCGCATGACAGAGCTGCGCGCGCTCGTTCCCGCCAATACACCAGTCGTCACCTTCAATCACATTCCTTTCTTCACCTCAGTCGAAACGGTGAACGGATATTCGGATCAACCTCCGGCACCATCCGTCATCACCGTTGATGGAAAGACCACGTTTCGACACACCGTGCGCAACGCCGCCGAGGTCCTCGCGCGGGTGAAGGGGCATCCATATCCTGTCGCGTTAGGCGGCCACATGCACGTCCCCGAACACCTTCGGTTCGAAGGGGTGCCGACGCGCTTCGAGCAGGCGGCCGCCGTCGTCGGCCCCTCTAGCGGCGGCGCCCTCGACCTCCCGTCAGGAATTACCGTTTATCGACTGACTCGTGGAACTATCGATCGCGGCACCTTTTTCCCGCTTGGACATACGCAGTCGCCGCCGACGCACTAAGCGCTGAACGCAAGGGAGTAGCGCGTGCGGAATCGCACGCTCAAGTTTGCCCGGCGACTCAGCAATCGCTCGTGGTTCGATTCGCCCTACTCCCTTCAGGTTCACCATGGCACAACTCCATCGCGCGGTGATCACCGGCCTTGGTGCAGTAACGCCGTTAGGCCTAACGGCGCCCGATACTTGGCGTGCGCTCGTCGCGGGCACCAGCGGCGCTGCTCCCATTACGCACTTCGATACAACCGGATACGCCACCACGTTCGCCTGCGAAGTCAAGAACTTCGATGCAACGAAATACATGGACCGCAAGGTGGCCAAGCGGCTCGATGTCTTTTGCCACTACGCAATTGCATCTGCCGGAGAAGCGTTGCGAGATGCCGGTCTCGCCCATGACTCACTCACCGATTCGCAGCGCGAGAACATCGGCGTCGTCTTCGGCACGGGAATCGGCGGCATCGGCACGTTTCAAGATCAGGTCTCCGACTTCGTGAAGGGCGGGCCGAACCGAGTCTCGCCCTTCTTCATTCCGATGCTGATTCCCGACATGGCCGCGGGAATCATCAGCATCGAGTTTGGGCTTCGCGGACCGAACCACTGCGTGGTCACCGCATGCGCCACCGGGAATCACAACCTCGCCGACGCCCTTGCCCTCGTACAACTCGGCCAAGCACCAATCGTTGTGTGCGGCGGAAGCGAAGCGCCAATCGTGGAAGTGGGTGTCGCCGGCTTCTCCAACATGAAGGCACTAAGCACACGCAACAGCGACCCTGCGCATGCGTCGCGTCCATTCGATGCGGGGCGTGATGGCTTCGTGATGGGAGAGGGTGCAGGTGCGCTGATCATCGAGTCGCTGGAGAGCGCACTCGCGCGCGGAGCTCGCATCTACGCCGAAGTCCTGAGTGTTGGAGCGAGTGCCGACGCGCATCACATCACCGCGCCTCATCCCGAAGGACTCGGCGCTCGCCTGGCGATGCAGCGCGCGTTATCACAGGCCGGCCTATCGCCCACCGACGTCGACACCATCAACATGCATGGCACGTCGACACCCTTAGGCGACATTGCGGAGAGTGGCGCCATTCGCCAGGTGTTAGGCGCTCACGCCGACAAGGCGATCGCGACGAGCACGAAAAGCATGACAGGCCACACGTTAGGCGCGGCAGGTGCAATCGAAGCGATGGCCAGCGTGCTCGCGATCACCGATGGTATCATCCCGCCAACGATCAATCACGAAGTGAACGACCCCCGCTGTGATTTGCGCTATGCGTTCAACACGGCGATCCGAGGCGACGTACGTGTTGCCTTGAGCAACGCCTTCGGCTTCGGTGGCCACAATACGTGTGCTGTCTTTGCCCGTTACGAAGGAGAAGGGGAGAAGCGCGGTGCGTCGTTCGATCTCGATGACTAACGCTTTAATGCATCTTCGGGCAGACCACATCCGCGTCGCAGCCGCACTCGCTGTGACATGTGTACTGCCATTGTCCGTCGCACACGCGCAGACGTCGACGCGACGAACGATCGACTACGCGCGTGCAGACTCCATAAGAACGTTCGACGCCATGCGCATCGGCGGGCGCGTCTATCCGGTCTGGCTCGCCGACAGTACGCGTTTCTACTACGAGATCCTGGGTGAAGGGAGTGATCGCGGTCGCATTGCCCTCGTCGATCCCACGGTCCCATCTCGGCGCGTCATGAACGATTCCGCTGGTCTCATCGATCGCCGCAAAGCGGGGCCACCGTGGGGTGTGCGCTCACCTAACGGCAAATGGGACGCCTTCGTCTGGAACCACAACATCTATATAAGAGCGTCGTCGCTGAGCGATGCCGAATACGCGTCGTGGCGCGCTCCGCGCAACTCGCTCCCACGCACGGGGTGCGATGCTCCAATGCCTCCAGGGGCACGCGTTAGGCGTGATTCGCTCGCCCTCCCACGTGGCTCGGTCGCCCTCACCACGAATGGTGGTGACCTGGATGGATTCGCGTATTTCCGGTTCGGACTCGAAGTCGCACAAGTCGAGGCGGAGCGTTTTCGGCTCGCGCCTGGCGAGCTTCTTTGGTCTCCCGATTCCCGATTCATCGTCGCCAAACGATTCGATCTGCGCGGCGTGGGCATCTATCCGATGTACTCCTCGACATCGAACCAGCCCATCGATCACCGCTACTTCTACGCGGCGCCGGGTGACTCGATGATCCCGCGCTACACCTTTCACATCCTCGATGTCCAACGTCGCGTTGATGTGCCGGTGCGCGTTGGCCCGTTAGGCGCCATCGGCAGTGTTGGCAACGCACGGTGGATGCCTAACGGCGAGTTGTATGTCTCGTTCGGTGATCGAGGATCGAAACACTCCAGTATTTCACGCATCAACCTCGTGACGGGCGTTCCGCTCCAGGTGGCTGCGGACTCCGCGAACACCTTTGTCGAGCTTGATGACAACGCGTGGAGTGTATCAGACGATGGGCGCGACGTATTTACGGTCTCCGAACGCGACGGATGGGCGCATATCTATCGCTATGCCCGCGATGGCCGGATGCTCGGCCAAGTCGAACGCGGCGACTACCACGTGCATAACATCAAGCGCATCGACTCCAAAGCGCAGCAGCTCTTCTTCACCGCGATGGGACATGATGGAGCCATTCCGTACCAGGCTCGGCTCTATCGCATCAACTTCGATGGAAGCGGTTTCACACTCCTGACTCCCGAGGCGGGCAATCACACGATCACCGCCGTCCCTCGCGGGGAGGCTCCGTATTTCATCGACACCTATTCCGATATCGCCACTCCTCCTGTCACTGTCGTCCGAAACCGCGAGGGCGCCGTCATCCTCGAGCTCGAGCGCAGCGACTTGCGTTCATTACGTGCAACTGGATGGACCCCCGCGGAAGTCTTCATCGTCAAGGCGCGCGACGGAAAGACGGATCTCTTCGGCATCATGCACAAGCCGACGAACTTCGATTCGACGAAGCGATATCCGATCATCGCTCGTGTGTATCCCGGGCCGCAGTTCGGCAGTGTCGTGGATTGGGTCTTCAAAGGACCCGACAACTACGTCGGCGGAAGGGTGGAGACCGCGCGAGGTGGTCGCACGGTGAATCGAATCACCGGAAACGAGGGGACGGGGCGCTCGCTGGCCGAGTTGGGAGCGATCGTCATTCAGCTCGACGCGTTAGGCTCATCGCCGCTTCGCTCAAAGGCCTTTCACGAGTATTTCTATGGAAACGTCGGTGACAACGGCCTCGCCGACTACGTGAGCGGCATCAAGCAACTTGCTGCACGCCACCCGTGGATCGACACCTCACGCGTAGGCATCGTCGGACACTCGGGCGGAGGATACACTGCCGCGGGCGCGATGCTCCGCGAACCGGACTTCTTCAAGGTCGGCGTGGCCGTTTCGGGCAACCACGATTTCCGCGTCTACGGATGGTATTGGGGCGAGCGATATCAGGGACTCTACAAGCGGACAGCCGACGGCGACAACTACGAACGTGAAGCGAACTACAAATACGCGCAGCAGCTGAAAGGAAAGCTCATGCTGATGACGGGCGACATGGACTGCAACAACCCTGCAGCCGAGACACTGCGACTGGTGGATGCGCTGGAGAAGGCGGGGAAGGAGTTCGACTTTGTGATGAACACGGACATCGGACACCAGCCGCCGACTCACGCCATCAAGCGCATTTGGGATTTCTTCGTGCGCAACTTGTTAGGCGGTGAGCCGGCGGCGGGGTATGTGATGATTGCGCCGTGATTTGCGAGAGGAAGATGTCAAATCCGTTTCCAAGCAGGCCACTGAACACACCGTTTGTGACCAGCTTTGCCGAGTCGTTCGGCGCTCCTTCAGGTACGCCGCTCAATTCGAAAGTGCCGGCGATGGTGTGTCGCTTCGCGTCGTACGCGCTTACTTGAACCGTGCCTGACTGAGAGCCTCTTGTCTCGTAGTGGACGATGGTCGGCGGGACAACAATGGTGCCTAACGAAAATCCTCCGAACGAGCTGTCCTGACGGAATTCACCGAGTACATAAGTACCAACTCCGTGGAATTGCCCGATGCGAATGTGGATCGACGCGTCGTCCCTGCCGTTGACGAAGGACACACCGTAAAGCACGAATGCGTTTCCATTTGCGCTGATGTTGCCGATCGTGGGACCAAGCACGGAATTGAAGGCCGAGTATTCGTGGCCGTCGATCGTAAACTTGAGGGTTGTGTTGACGGGCGGCGCCGGGCGAACTGGATCGTCAGCGCACGCGATTGTGGCGGCGAGAAGCAAAGTCGATACCCTCAACGAGACAGAACGTCGAACGGCCGCGCACAATGACTTATGCGACAGCGATTCGCGTTCCGCTCCCGGTCCCAATCGAAACATTCGCGCTCCTCGGAATAACTGTGAGCTGCGGCGCTCAAAATATCCTTGACATGCGCACCAACTGCAAACACCGCGCTGCCGGTGACCTGTGACCCAGTCAACATACCGCTCAACGCACATCCCCTGATCCCTACGACGTAGATCTTTTGCGACCCACCCTAGCAGGTTCGTGCATGTATTCGCAGACCGGTCGCACCCTCGCATTGTCGCTTTCAATTGTTGGAGCAATTGCCTGCTCCAGCGATCGCGCCACCACCGGAGTGGCCGCCGATTCCAGCGAACCTCTGGCCGCGGTCATAAACGGCTCGCTCAACGGACGCCTGCCATTCCCCGCAAACAACGCGTGGAACACGAACATCGCCGCCGCTCCTGTCGATCCCAACTCTGCGACGCTCATTGCTGCATGCGGAGTGCGCAACCTTCATCCGGATTTCGGGACAGTATGGAACGGCGCGCCTAACGGGATTCCCTACGTCCTCGTCGGCAACGGTCAGAAAAAGGTCCCCGTCTCCTTCGACTACGCGAGCGAGAGCGATCCCGGGCCCTATCCTGTACCGAAAAACGCTCCCATCGAGGGCGGCGCGAACAGCACCGGCGACCGCCACGTGATCGTCATCGATACCATTGCCTGGAAACTCTACGAGATGTTTGACGCGCATCCCCAAAGCGGTGGTGCATCGTGGCACGCGGGGTCAGGCGCGGTCTTCGATCTCTCCTCCAATGCGCTGCGCCCCATGGGCTGGACGTCCGCAGACGCCGCTGGACTCCCGATTTTTCCTGGACTTGTGCGGTACGACGAAACGGTCACGCGCGGCGTGATCGCGCACGCTCTGCGCTTCACCTGTCCGCGCACTCGGCGAGCATTCGTCGACCCGGCACGCCACTACGCCAGCAGCGATACCTCCAGTGCGCTCCCGCCAATGGGAATGCGCGTGCGGCTCAAATCATCGTTCGATGTCTCGACATATCCAGCAGAGGTGCGCGTCATCCTCCAGGCGATGAAGGCCTACGGCATGTTCGTCGCTGACAACGGCAGCGGATGGTTTGTCTCCGGCGCGCCCGACTCACGCTGGAGCGACTCCAACCTCTCCACACTGGGCCGAGTCCCTTCGTCAGCCTTCGAAGTTGTGCAGATGGGAACGATTCATCGCTGAGTGGCTGAGCACCTTCACGCGCGCCATCGATCACAAAGCGGCGGGTGCCTAACGGCGCTCGCCGCTTCATTAATTCTTCGCGTTGCTGAAACGTGTCGGCGACGCGAACGATGGCGGGGCCATCCCCACCCCCCCCTCGAAGGCGTACCGAACCCCAAGGACACGACTTTGACGGGACGTTGAAACCAAACGGCGCATTCGTGGTGTCTGACCAATTGCCCAAGAGTGTGCTCATTTCCTTCATTTCTACTTTGTAGAAACCTGCTCGGCCCGACCTGCGTAAGGCCCCGCTACCATGAGCTCCGACCCCCGCTCCGGCCCTGCCGCATCTGCTCCTCCGACGCTCCCACTCGCCGTCCTTCGTCGCACGCTGCCGAGTGCGGAGCGCGATGAGATCATTGCCGACATACGCGCGGAGTTCGCAATGATCGCAGCGGCGCGCGGTCCCGGAGCCGCGAGACGCTGGTTGTGGGGTCAGGCCTTGCAGTCGTTTCCCGCACTTCTGCTCTGGCGATGGCGCCGCGCCGTATCGCCCGTCGTGCCTAACGCGAACGCCTATCGTCCGGGAGGACGTATGCTGAGGAACTGGATGGCCGATGCTGCTTATGCCGCACGTCGTCTCCGCGCGCGACCGGGTTACGTCGCGGTCACCCTGCTCACATTAGCGCTCGGCATCGGAGGAACGGCGGCAGTCTACGGCATCGCGCGCACGCTTCTATTCGAGCCGCTTCCGTACGCGCGCGAGCAGGAGATTGCGACGTTCTATATGCACGGGGCGTGGACAGAGGAGGAATTTCTGTATCTCCGTGGGCTATTCCCAGGCGCTGCACTCCCCGGCTTCCAACGTGTAGGGATGTTTCGCCCTGCAGATGTTACCATGCGCGAAGGCGACGCGCCCACGCGCCTTTTCCCAGGGAGCCAGGTGTCGGCTGAGCTCTTTGATGTGTTGGGGACTCAGCCGTTCATCGGACGTTCTTTTCGTGAGGGCGATGATCGGCAAGGGAGCGAAGCCGTCGCGATCATCAGTTATGGCCTCTGGCGCGAGCTGGGCGCCGATAAGGGCATCATCGGGCATCGCCTGACACTGAATGGAGTGCCGCGCACAATCGTCGGCGTCATGCCGCGCGGATTCTGGTTCCCTTCACCCGATGTCAGGCTCTGGGTGGCGCAACCGCTCGATCCGCAGGGACGCAATGGCTCGTATACCCTGGTGGGGCGTGCTGCGCCCGGAGCCGACGTCCACGCAATGGCACCCTCACTCGCCCGCCTAACGACAATCTTGGGGGAGCGCTTCAAGTATCCCGAACAATGGGATAAGACAAGGAACGCATCGGTCACGCCGATCCGCGAAGACTTCCTCGGGTCGATGCGTCCTGCACTGGTGGCGACATTCGTCTCCATGGCGCTGATCCTTCTTATCGCCTGTGCCAACGTCGCCGCCCTCATGCTCGGGCAGGTGGAGAGTCGTGAGACGGAACTCGCGGTGCGATCCGCGTTAGGCGCGAATCGGCGCCGCCTAACGCAGCAGCTGGTCGTCGAAGGTCTTCTCCTCGGGCTCGGCTCGGCCATTGCCGGCAGCGTGCTTGCGGCTGGCGGCTTCCGCCTCGTCGCGCGCGCGCTCCCAATCGGGGCGTGGGGTGACAGCGCGGCGTTCGACTGGCGCATGTTCGCCGCGGCGCTGGCGCTCGCTATCGGCGCTGTATTGCTCATTGTAGTCATTCCCGCCTCATCGCTTTGGCGCGGCGACCTGCGCGGTGCCTTGAGTTCGCTCCGAACCGGAGGAATCCAGGGACGTGGAGGCCGACTCGAGCGCGGCCTCGTCGTAGCCGAAGTCGCTCTTGCCATGCTCATTGCGTCAGGGGCCGCCCTACTCGTACGCAGCGTCACGAAACTGTACGCTATCGATCCGGGTGTGCAGACGCAGGGCGTCGCCGTTATTGACGTGGCGTGGGAGCAAGACGTTACGAGTGCGCAGCGTCGGGCCGCGATGCAAGCGCTCATTAGTGCATTCCAGACGCTTCCGGGCGCGCGCTCGGTTGCCGCTTCACTGAAATTGCCGTTGCGCGGGCCAGGAAATTCGTTTGGCATCACCGTTCCCGGACACACCGGCGGCACCCAGGAGACCACCACCTACTTTCGTGTCGCCACGCCCGACTACTTCAGGACGATGGGAATGAAGGTGCGCGAGGGACGTGACTTCGATATCTCCGATCGCCCGGACACCGCGGAGATCACCACCGTCATCAATGAAGCGCTCGCGAAGAAATACTTCCCGGGCGAAAGCCCAATTGGAAAGTACGTCGAGAATGGGTTTCGTCCGCGGCAGCGCATCGTTGGCATTGTCAACGACGTGGCCGAAGCGAACCTGACGGATGCAACGGAGCCTACGCGCTACTACGTGTCGCAGCAGGTGCCATGGTGGGGGACAAGCGCTTCATTCGTCATTCGCACCGATAACGAACGTGCCGCGCAAGCGCTCCTCGACGAAGCCAGACGAACGGTGAATCGAGTGACGCCGACATTCGCCGTGCAACAGACGACAACGATGTCGCGAATCTTCGACCGCAGCGTGGGCGCGGCGCGTCAGATCATGTCGCTCCTCGCGCTACTCTCTGGACTCGCGCTTCTGTTGGGGGCGGTCGGGATCTATGGCGTGATGGCGCACTTCGCGGCACGGCGCAAACGCGACTGGGCTATTCGACTGGCGTTGGGCCTCCCCAGTTGGCGTGTGGTCACGCAGATCGTTCGTGAGGGGGGAATCCTCATCGTGAGCGGCGTGGCGTTAGGCGCCATGGGCACCGTCGTGATGTCACGCCTCCTCGCCTCCTTCTTATTCGGCGTCAGTCGCCTCGATCCTCTCGCGTTCGTTGGCGCGAGTGCAATTCTGATGGTGACGGGGCTGCTCGCCGCGTATCTCCCCGCGCGGCGCGCGGGTTCAACCGCTCCCGCCATGGTCTTACGCGAGCAATAATCCGTCGACGCAAGACACACCTCACGCCGTGCCTAACGACAAGTGCCCATGACGTTATCCGAACACGCACCACTCGGAGTGCTCGAAGAGCAGGTGATGATCGCGGTGGTGCGCACACGCGATGAGGCCTTCGGGATGAACGTGCGGCGTGAGCTTGAGAACGTGACAGGCCGAGAGTTCGCCATCGGCGCGGTCTACGCGACGCTCGATCGCCTCGAGGCAAAGGGCCTGTTGAACTCGACGCGCACCATGAGCGGCGCGCCGACGCGTCGTTGTTTTGACCTTACCCGCATCGGTGCACGCGCGCTCGCTGATACGCATGCATTGCGCGCCAAGCTCTGGCACGGCATCGATCTGCAGCGCGTGCTCGCTCCGACCCACGCGTAGGATCCGTCTCGGAGCCCAACTAGCCGCCAATCGTGGCGCACGAGAGGCAGCAGCACGCGTCGTTAGGCAACCTTGCTGTTCTCACACCCCGGCACTTCCGCGAGCGAACGGAATACGCGAAGTCCTCGCGCGCGCGCCACATCCATCAGCATGTCCGCACCCGCCGACGATCCGCCTACTCGCAGCACCCCATCGCATCGCGCGAGTACACGTTCGGCAATGGGGTGAAAGACTTCGTTGAACGCGTGATCACCGACTTCCTTCGACCCCGCCAGCGCGACCATTGGCAGCCCCAGCCACTCTCCCACGATGGGGATGTGTCCGGCGCGAAACAGCGGCATCGCATAACGCTCCATTTTGCGCAGGTTCGCCGCCATGAGCGTGGGATCATCGGCTGTTCCGGATCGGTAGGGTCCGGCGATCAGGATCATTAACCCATCAGCTGAAGCCATCGAGGTCTCGCGATAAGAGTTTCGAAGGTGCGCACGCAGGCGCGACTGACTGAGCTTACGATGCCTTCACCACCATGCGCCAGCCGAGAAATCATCAGATTTCCAGTTGCGCCGACCGAATGTTGGGCACGTCGACGATATTTGGCACAGCTGCAACGTTTGGCTCCTCCACCGCGCGCACCAACGCCTGCACCATCTGCCGCTGCGTGACGAGCCCCAGTCGGCGCGCCGAGTCCCGGTACGACGGAAGGCGCTCGGCGAGCGCGTATAGCGGAATCAGCGCCACCGGCCATCGATGGCCCGGGCCTAACACATACCATGGGCGCAGGATCGTCGCTCGCACTCCCGATGCGCTGATCGCCGCCTCGGCGCGTGCGCGCACACTCACATATGCGTGCATCGTCGGCGCGGGATGCGCAACGCTCACGTACACCAGGTGCGCGGCCAAGGCTTGCTTCGCTGCTTGCACGGACGCCAGCGCCGACGCCAGATCGACGCGCTCGAACTCTTCTGCCTTCCACGGCGCGGGGTGAGGCGTCCCAACCAGTTGGACGACGGTGTCGCCAGGTAACATCGCCCGACGAATGTCGTTCGCATCGAGAGCCGACCCCACGCGCGTTGCTGCGCCATTGGGCACCTTATGCTCGGAGCCGGCGCGCACCAGAGCGCGGACCCGATGCCCGCGCCTAACGAGCTGTTCGATCAATGCCCGTCCAACGTATCCGGTGCCACCCAGAACGAGGACGTCACGCACATTCGGAGAGGGCATCATCGCCTCGAGGGACAGAGTCTCCCCATCTACGTCGGTCAGCCGCGTTCGGATTTCACGGGCGCCGCCGTGTCACCCCGTGTCCGAGATGGTGGCGCGCTGCCTCGCCATGCGAGATCGCCCATCGTACAAACTCCTTCGTGCGGCGTCAATCGTTAGGCAGATGCGCTTTTTGCGCGCTGTTCGGCGTCCTGTAGCCATCCGCGCTTGAGGCGTTCGGCAGGGATGCTCGAGAGATACGGCTTGATATCGAGGATCGGACTTCCGTCGAGCATGTCGACACCGCGCACCCGCAGCCGGTTACCCTCACGCCCCAACAGCTCGACCACCGTGAGCGCAATCGGATTCGGACGACGCGGTGATCGAGTCGAGAATACTCCGTGAGGCGTCGGATCAACGGGATGCGGCCCGACAAGCTCATACCCCTCCGAGCGATCGAACACCCAAATCACGAAGAGGTGTGAAAAGCCTTCGATGTCGGTGAGCCCCGCTTCGAGCTCGGGGCGTAACACCAGCTCTCCCTCAGCGTCGTGCTTGGCGCCGGCCCCTTTCGGAATCTCAGACGTGTCGCTGTGCGGAGTGCGGAGGAAACCAATTGGTTCGAACGTGAACATGACTAAAGAAGAAATGAAGTTCTGAAGTTCGTGCTCCTAGGTGTGACGCATCGCAATGATCGGCTCGATACGCGCCGCCCGAGCAGCCGGGAACCAGCACGCGGTCAGTCCGATGCCGAGCATCATCACCCCGACACCAGTCAAGGTTATTGGATCGTACGGCTGCACGCCAAACAGCAATCCCTGAATGAGGCGACTCATCACGAGAGCACCACCAACCCCCAACGCGAGCCCGGCCACAAGGAGCACCCCACCTTCCTGCAAAATCATCCGCTGCACACGTGCCCGATCTGCGCCCAGTGACATGCGAATCCCAATCTCGTTGGTTCTCGCACTCACGGAAAAAGCCAACACGCCGGCGATCCCGACTGCGGCAATGATTACGGCAAGAATCCCGAACGATGAAACCAACACGGCGTTCAACCGGCGCGGCGCCACGCTCTGATCACGCAACTGCGCGATTGTCAACACGTTTTCGATGGGATCCTGCGGCGTGACATTTCGAACCGCCTTTGTTGACGCCGACACGAGTGAAGCGGCGTTGCTCGCTGCCCGAATCACCAAGCCACCTGCGAACGCGGGTTCCTGTGTGAAGGGTGCGAAGACCACGGCGCGATCGACGGCATCGAGTCCTCCATCCTTGGTGTTGCCTACGACGCCCACGACCGTTCGCCACTCGCCGCTGATCCCGATGAACTTGAGCACGTCGCCGGTCCACGCGATGCGCTGTCCGATGGGATCTTTCCCGGGGAAGAACTGATCCGCCAGCGTCTTGTTGAGAATCACGACCTTTGCTGACGAATCGCGGTCGGTGCTCAGGAACTCGCGGCCGGCTAACAGCGGAATGCCGGCGGCGCGGAAGTAGTCAGGGTTCGCCGTGCGAAATTCCGCGCGCGGCTGCGCTTCGCCTGATGCCAGCGGCCGCCCTTCCGCCTTGACGTCGAGCTGAAATTCGGTGCTCTTGAGCGGCATCGTCGAGCCAACGCCTACTTCGCTCACTCCCGGAATTCCTTTCACTTCGTCGCGCATGCGATCGTAGAGCGCCTTCACCTGCGCATCGTTGCGTCCGCCGCCACTGACGGGAATCTCCATCGTGAGCACTTCTTCATTCTTGAGGCCCGTTTTCACTTCCGAGAGCTGCAACATCGTGCGCGTCAGCAGTCCCGCGCCGGTCAGCAGCACGACCGACACGGCAATCTGCCCCACGACAAGCCCGCGCTGCAGTCGCTGCTTGTGGGCACTCCCGCTCAGTCGCGACGTCCCCGCGGCGATGAGGCTCCCGAGCTTCCCTTCCTTCGCCAACGTCGGCGCATAGGAGATCAGCACCGCCACCGCCAATGTGAGCAACAGCGTGAAGCCCAGCACCATCCCATCCATGCTGATTTCATTCGCCCGCGGCGAATACCGCTCGGCGAAGGCAACGAGCAGGCGCACGCCGCCTAACGCGAGAATGAAACCCAGCACGGCCCCCGCGCCGGCCAACAAGAGATTTTCGATGAGGAGCAACCGGCGCAGACGCCCCGTCCCCGCGCCTAACGCGGCACGGACCACCAGCTCATGTTCACGCCGCACACTACGCATCAACGACAAGTTCGCGACGTTGGCGGCTGAGATGATCATCACGAACGCCGCCGCTCCCATGAGGAGGTACAGCGTTAGGCGCGCTTTTTCGCCGAGTACCTCGAGGAACGGAATGACCGTCACCTTGAAGCCCGAGCCTGGATCGTACGACTCCGGAAACTCCGCCTGTACGCGCTTCCGAATCGTCGCTACCTCGGCGCGCGCTTGATCGACCGTTGCACCCGGCGCCAAACGCGCAATCATGTCTGTCATGCGATGCGTGCGCCCATGCACCATCATCGCGCTCGTGTGATGTTCGCTGATCACCATGTTCATGATCGCGTCCATGCGCTCCGGAAACGTCGGCGCCGGTTGCAACACGCCGACGACCGGAACCGCGCGTCCGTCGATACGAATCGTCTTGCCGACAATTCCCGAGTCGCCGCCGAAGCGCTTCATCCAATATTCGTGCGTGAGCACGACCACCGGAGGAACGCCAGTGCCATCGTCGCTGTCATTGAGCGCGCGGCCGAGCTCCGTCGAGAGTCCCATGACCTGGAAGTAGTTGCCGGTCACTAGTCCCACGTTCATGCGAGTCGCATCACGCTCTCCCTGCAACGTCAGCACGATCCCGCTGTACTCGGCGATCCCCTTGAGCGTCTTCGCGTTGTCGCGAAAGTCGAGAATCTCAGGAACGGAGAAGCGGATGTTGTCGCCACCAGGTCCATTGATCGACTGCCGCAGGTAGACGAGTCGTTCCCCATCGCGATGTGGAAGCGGCTTCAGCAACACGCCGCGCACGACGCTGAAGATTGCCGTGTTGGCGCCTATTCCCAGCGCGAGCGTCAGGATGACAGCGATTGCGAAGCCTGGGGCGCGAGCGAGCGAGCGGATGGCATAGCGGATGTTGGCGAGCATCGTTAGGCCCTTCGTGTGATTAGCCAGGTATCAGTGCCGCACCCGACGCAGGTGCTGGCGGAGGAGTAGTCGCGCTCTCCTCCACTGAAGCGTCGTTTCGGGCACCTCGTTTTCGACATGGGTGAGCGAGAATCTTCACAATTCTCGAACGGCGGAGCTCCAGTTCGTCCCGCCTAGACCCTAGTGAGCCCCCTCGGCGACCTTTTTCAGGTTCGCGAGCCCCTTCTCGAAGTCGTTGCCGATGAGCTTGTCCATGTTCATGAACATCCCCATCACCTTCGAGATGAAAGGACTTGGCCCGTCCATCATCCACGTTACTTTCGTCGCGCCGCCCCCGCCTTCAGGGGCGAAAGCGAAGGTCGCCATGTTGTGCGATTCGAACGGTTTGGTGAAGTCGAGCTGGATTCCAACTTTCGACGACGGCACGACTTCCATGATCTCCATGCGTCCCTCGCCCGCTTTGCTGTTCCCGCTCCACGTATAGACCGCGCCCTTACCGTTAGGCGCTCCGCTGTACGACCGCTTCATCGCGGGGTCGAGTTCTTCATAGGGTGACCACGCCGTCCAACGATGGAAATCTGTCACCATCGCGACGAGCGAATCGGAGGAGGCGTTGATGTTTGTCGAGCGCTCGACGTGAAAGGTGTTCGGGCGAAATGAGGCGGCGACGAGCACGCCCGCGATCGCGAGCACCACGACCGCTACGATGGCCTTGAGCATAGGGAGGGGGGTAGGGAATCGACGGCAATTCGTCCCACGCTTGGCGGCGCGCGGGGGATACCATCTACCCAGCATGGACGGAGGCGTCAAGTGCGCGACGCCTTCGTCTGACTTCAAGACACCCGGCTATTCGCTCCGCAGGGCGTCTTGTGGTGCCACACGCGATGCCCTGCGCGCCGGGAGCCAACTGGCCAGCAACACCGTACCGGCGAGCAATACGACGATCACTACAAAAGTTATGGGATCGTTAGGCGAGACATCGTAGAGCAGCGCGCGCAATAAGCGGGTGGCGCCCAACGCCCCCGTTACCCCGATGGTTCCGCCCGCGAGGGCAATACCTAACGCTTCGCCCACAACGAGCTGCGCTACCTGTCGGCGCGTTGCGCCAAGTGCCACGCGAATTCCCATCTCCCGCACGCGCTGCGACGCGTTGAACGAGATCACGCCGTACGTGCCGATCGCGGCCAGCAGCAACGCAACGATCGCAAACAAAGAGAGGAGGAGCGAACTGAATCGCGCGGACGTGGTCGAATCGCCGATGCGCTCTTCCATGGTGCGTGCGTCGTGCACCGCTGATTCCGGCGAGATCTCCTTCACCAGTCGACGGATGGGTGTCACGACGCTCTTTGGGTCGCCGCTGGTGCGCACAAAGAGCATCAGGCGACCGTTCGGCGATTGCGCATACGGGAGATAGACTTCGCTCTGCATCGGCGAGTCTAACGATCCGTAGCGAATATCACTGACCACGCCGACCACGTGCGCGGTGTCCTTCCAGAATCCTCCTTGCCCCACGCTCACTGGTCGCCCGAGCGGATCTTCCCCCGGAAAGAGACGTCGCGCCGCGGTCTCATTGATCAACACGACCTTGGGCGCCCCCTTACGATCGCCCTGGTCGAACAATCGCCCTGACTTGAGCGAAGCGCGCCCCACGCTCGTCCAACTTGGCGCGATCCAATGCACGCCAACCTCTGATTCTGTCCCCGGTGTCGGTTCGGGGCGGTTGCGCCGGACCATCACAGTTCCGTTGCACCCTCCGTTCATCGGTGGACAGTCGGTGATTGATGCGTCAACAACACCGGGGAGGTGCTGCACCCGTTCGAGCATCTCCTCATAAAACTGCGGGAGCGAGTCACGAGAATAGTTCTCGGGCGTGCTGATGCGCACTGTCATTAGTCTCGTCGGGTCGATTCCGCTCGAAACTCCCATGAGCTTCGACAGCGAACGAAGCGTGACGCCCGCGCCGGCGAGTAAGACCAGTGCCAACGCGACTTCTGCGGCCGCGAGGAGATTGCGCGACGACCAATGCCCGCGCCCTTTGGCTGGCGTCTCCGTCTTTCCGTCTTTGAGGTCCTGGCTCAGTGTCGGGCGCGTGGCACGCAACGCTGGCACGAGTCCGAAAAGAAGACCGGTCACCACCGCCATGGCGAAGGCAAAGGCGAACGTCACCCAGTCCAGATGAATGGACGAAAAAGCCACAGCGCCTAACGAGTTGAATCGGCGGGCGCGCAACGCGGTCGAGGGATCAAGCGCCGCGAGTAATTTGACCCCCCACCATGCGATGATCATCCCGAGTGCTCCGCCAACTACGGAAAGGAGAACGCCTTCCGTGAGGAGCTGTCGCATCAGGCGTCGACGCCCTGCGCCGATCGCCAGACGGACGGCAATCTCGCGACGCCGTCCTGAGGCCCGCACGAGGAAGAGGTTGGCGACGTTGGCGCAGGCGATGAGTAACACGAGCGCCACTGCGCCCAGCAACACGAGGAGCGACTGCCTAACGAGCGGATCGATGCGCGAGGCATCGAGCGGCTTCGCTGTTGCGCCCCAGTGCTCGGTCTTGATTTCGGGATGCGGGTATGTCTGGTCGACGATTCGGCCAACGCGCTGCATATCCAACGTCGCCTCTTGCGGTGTAACTCCTGCCCGCAGTCGTCCGACGGCGTTAAACGAGTGGCTCCACGCCTGCCCTTCGCCGATCCAATCGTCGGGGAGCGACATGAGCGGAAGCCACAACATGGCCTTTCCCGAGAGTCCCTTGAAGCCGGCGGGAAGCACCCCCACGATCTCGTATGACTTCGCGTTCACGGTGATCTGCTTGCCGAGCACCGCCGAATCGGCGTTGAATCGCCGTTTCCAGTAGGCGTCGGCGAGGAGCACCACGTGTGCCGATCCGGGCGTCACGTCTTCGTCCGGGAGAAAGGCGCGCCCAAGGGCGGGCTGCACGCCTAACGTGGCGAAGTAGCGCGCACCGGCGATCTCTGACTCTTCTCGTTGTGCTCCGTCGGGCGAGCTCACCGTCACGTTATCGTCCATGTACACGGCGACATCACTAAAGACGTGCTGCGCGCTACGTGCGACGTTGAACTTGGGATAGGACCAGATCTGATCGTTCGTCGCCGGCTGGTCGCCGCGCGCAGGCATCGTCATGCTCACGCTCATCAACCGTTCCGGCTTGCGGAACGGGAGCGGACGCAAGATCATCGCGTTGACGGCGCTGAAAATCGCCGTGTTGGCACCGATCCCAATCGCCAGCGTGCCAATGACCACGGCGCTGAACGCCGGTGTTCGCCGGAAGCTTCGCAGCGCAAACGAAATGTCCTGACGCAACACATCCCAGAAGCCGAGTCCTGCCATCACACGCCGTTCCTCCTCGAGCTGTGTCACGTTGCCAAAGTGTCGACGCGCCAACCACGCCGCCTCTCTCGCGCCTAACGAGCCGTTAGCCGCGTGGCGCTGCTGCTCGGCCTCAAGCGCGAGATGGAATTGCATCTCCTCTTGCAGCTCACGGTCGTATGCATCGCGCCGGAGGAGCGCGCGCATTCGGTGGGAGAGGGCGTCGTACCACGACATGGCGACCTCAGCCCTGCTGCATGACGCGCTGGATCGCATCCAGCACGCGCTCGAACGACGAGATCTCGGCACCCAGATGCCCCTCTCCCGACGCAGTGATCGTGTAGTAGCGTGCGCGCCGCCCGGTCGGGGACTCTCCCCACTTTGCGGTGACAAAACCCTGCGACAGCAATCGCTCGAGCGCCGGATACAACGACCCTTGTTCCACGTTCAAAACGTCGTTGGAGAGACGCGCGATATGCTGCGCGATCGCGTAGCCATGCATCGGCTGCAGCGTCAGAGAACGCAGGATGAGCATGTCGAGCGTTCCCTTGAGAAGCTCGCTGCGGGGCGGAGATGCGACGGAGGGAGCAGGGGTGCGAGCCACGTGGCGAATCCTCGGATGCTTCGGATGCTGGTGATGCTTCGACGTCCGTAGTGTAGAACATCTACCTATACATAGGTCGAATGTCTACATATCAGGGGCGTGCGTCAAGTGGCGCCAAGGCGGCGTTGAATCGTTTACGCGCGTCGAACTGCGGCGCGCGGTCTCTGTGTGGTGCGCTACCGGTGCGCTAAAGGAGAAAAGCCGATGCCATCAGACCACGTCCCCGTGGGCGCGTACGCCACGATGATTCCGCGCGTCAGGTCGATCGTGATGACGCGGTTGCGCCCCTGAAGCGTGACGAACGCCCAACGACTATCGCGCGAAATAGCCACGCCTTCGGGTGAAGGAGAGCCCGGAACTTCCGCCGTCGCGACGATAGAGTCCACCGGAACCGCAATGGCGAACTTCTCCTTGCGATCGGCGGTCGAGAAGACTCGCACCGCACTCTTCATGGGGTCCGAGACAACGGCCGTGCGACCATCCGGGGAGATCCCGATGCGATACGGAAGTCCAAAACCCCGCAGCGTGTCGAGCGCCACCCCTCGTGCGGCATCGACCACGAGCACGACACTGTCGCGATTGCTCCCAACCCAGATGTGTTGCCCGTTTGGAGTTACCGCGATGCCTTCCGGCGTGCGAGCGACGGCAATGACGCGCGTGCTGTCGCCGCGTCGCAGGTCGATCGCCGATACCGTATTGTCTGCGATGTTGGATGTAAATGCGTGTCGCCCATCCCTCGCCAGTGCAAGCATGTGCGACGCCCGCCCCAGCGTGCCTAACGTGTCCACGACACGCCCATCGCGCACATCGACGATGAGCACCGCCTTTGCGACCTCAGATGTCATCGCCGCGAGCGTGTCGCCAGGGAGAAAGGCCATTCCGTGCGGGCGCTGATAGCCATTCAGCGAGAGCGTCCGCGCGACCGTTGCGCGCGCCACATCGATAACGGTGATCGTGCTCCCCGCCTTCCCCCGGACGCCGTAGTTACTCACCAACGCCGTTGCGCCGTCGTGCGAGATCGTTACCTCGTGTGGCCCTTCGCCCGTCGGGAGAGTCGCGTGGACCTTTCCCGTGGCCGCATCGATGACGGTTGCGGTGTTGTCGTTCATGTTGCTCACGACCAACGTCCCGCGCGGTCGCGCATCTTTCGCGTTAGGCGAGCCGGCGGATTGTGATTTTGCTTGCGCGGGGCAAAGACCAATCATTGCACCAAACGCAGCGCACGCGATCGCAATCTTCAACCGACTTATCATGGAACGCCTAGGTGAGAAATGAATCTGCCATACTCGCAAGAACCATCGCGGGCCGGCACTGTCGTGAATGACCAGCGACGCGTGATACGATGCCACTTGTGCCCATACTCCGCACCGTGCGAGTGATGAAGCGTTCGCTGTGTCGATGAACGCGCAGGGCATCTCCGACTACATGGCGGATGGAACGCGTACCACCACGCCGCGTTCGGCCGACTCCCGCGCACATTCAATGATCGTCAGCGCCTCAATCGCCTCGCTCACCAGCACCGGCGGCGGTGCCACCCCCCGGATCGCCGCTGCCACTCCAGCGTAAAACGCTGGATAATTGCCGGGGAGCGTGGGTACCGGCGACGTCGCTCCCTCGCGACCGATCGCACCCCACGTCCACTCCGGCTCCACCCCCCACGAAGCGCTTCCGGGGCGCGCTCCACTACGCAACGCACTCTCCTGCCCATCGAGCTCCCACTTCACATATGAGGCGGTGCTCCCCATCACTCGAAAGCGCGCGAGCGGCTGCGCCGCGAGGAGTGTCGCCCACAAATGCGACCGCACTCCCGACTCGTGCGTCAACGCCACGAAGGTGTCGTCGTCCGCATGAACACCTTCGCGCCGAGTGTCGACTTCGGCGTAGACGTCTCGCGCGGGCCCAAAGAGGCGCAGCGCCTGATCGATGAGGTGACTCCCGATGTCGTACAGCAACCCGCCGCCTTCGCTCGTCCGGTCAGTCTCTCGCCATCCTCCTTTAGGCTTTTCGCGCCATCGGTCAAAACGCGATTCGAATCGATGCACCGCACCAAGCGCACCCTGCGCCAACAACGCTCGAATCGTCAGAAAGTCGCCGTCCCAACGACGGTTCTGAAACGGCACGACGAGCCGCCCTGCCGCGCGCGCGGCAACCTCCAACTGCCGCGCGTCGCCGACGGTGACGGCCATCGGCTTGTCAACGACGACATGCGCGCCATGCGCAATCGCCTCGAGCGCGAGCGGAACGTGCGTGCTATTTGGCGTCGAGATCGCGACGAGCGCCGGCGCCGCGGCACCCTTCCACAACTCGTTAGGCGCAGCGACGATGCGCGCATCGGGGTAGGCAGCGCGCGCTTCGGCTTGTCTCGCTGCGTCGCGCGTGACAATCGCGTCTAGCTGCAAATCGTTGGTGCTCGCGATCAATGGCGCATGGAACACCGCCCCGCCCAGTCCGTAACCAATGAGCGCTGTACGAATTCGCGTATCAGCAGTCGGACGAGTCATTGCGCCACTCCACCCGGCGACACACTTTCACCGCTCACGTCGAACTCGCTCCTCCGACTCACGTCCACATCGATCATGCGCCTCTCAATTCGTATCGCTCTGCTCACTGCCGTATTTGCCGCCGTCGCGTTTCCGCTATCGAGTGCACATGCGCAAGCGAAGCGCGAGCAAGTCATCCCCCAAGGGATGAGCGCTTCACCCACGCTCTCTCCGGGCATCAAAATCGGCAACGTTGTCTACTCCTCGGGTCAACTCGGCTTGAGCCGCCAGAACCCCGACACCACGATTCAGGGACAGACGCGCATCGCACTCGACAACATCAAGAAGGTATTCGAAAGCGCGGGGACGACGATGTCGCAGGCGGCCAAGTGCACCGTTTTTCTCACTGATCTCAAGGACTTCAGCGGAATGAACGAGGCGTACAAGAGCGTCTTCCCCGATGCCCCTCCCGCTCGCTCGACGGTCGTTGTCGCCGCTCTCGTCGCGCCCGGCGCGAAGGTGGAGATCGAATGCATCGCCGCTATGCCCTGACCAATCACCATACCTCATCGCTCGCCTAACGAGAACTCCGCCGCTAACGCGCCCCGGTCTTCCCCCCGACGTTCGCCCAGAGCGCGCGTTCGACCATTGCCGGCGTCCACTCACCGCCTAACGCCGATGCCCGTGCACGAAGGGCATCGGCGTATTTCACATAGTACCCCAACGTCCACGCCACCTTCCCGAGCCCGGCGACCTGCGCAGCCACCAGCTCATCGAAGAACGGATAGACGTTAGGCGCCGCTGCCGCCACCACCGCCGATGCGGTCGCCGGACCCACGCCAGCCAACGTCGCAAGCGTTACGATCGGTTGCTTGGGATGCGGGATCTTCGAGAGCGCGTCCGTACTTGTCGCGACAACAGTCTCCGGGGCGTTTCCCTTCACGAGAACGAGATTCGGCGCTCGCCACACACCGCGCGCCATTTTCCACTCAGTCACCTTCACCATTTCGCCGTGTGTCACGTGTGGCGTACGACGTTTCGCGATGGCCGGCGGCAAATCGTCGTGATACCACCGATCAAGCTCCGCGAGTTTCGCGACTTCCTGGCGGCCGATGACATCTGCATATCGCGCGAGCGCAGCGCGCCACGCTTTCGTCGATGCCGACTCCCACAATTCGCTCATGCTCGTCGCTCCATCCGGTGACGCACGCGCCCACTCGCAACCCGCGGCGCCGAGAACCTACAAGTCGTGATCGCGAGTCGATACCCGCGAGCGAACGCGCGCGAGTCAGCGCGTCGAACCTCGCGAAGCGCCGGCTGAATCAAGAGCGTGTGCATAGCGAAAACTTGGCGCATATTTGGCGCCGCATACTTGTCAGACCTTTCCTCTCCATCCGACACGCATGAAGCGCTTCTTCCTCGTCATTCTCGCCTGCGTAGCTGTCCTGCTCTGCGTGATGGCGGTACGTGCGATGCAGCTACCGTCGCCTCCCCCGCCCGCGACTGCCGGCGCAACGGTGGCCGTCGATGAGAAGGTTGCCACCGATCGACTCGCAGGTGCCGTGCGCTTCAAGACAGTCTCCTACGCATCGGGAGCGCCGATCGACACCGCGGCATTTCTCGGATTTCACGACTATCTCAAGAGCGCATTTCCGCTGGTGCACACGACGCTCAAGCGCGAGACGATCAATGGCTTGAGTCTTCTCTACACCTGGACAGGGACCGATTCGGCAGCTCCTCCGCTCGTCCTCATGGGGCACATGGACGTCGTGCCGGTGCCCGAGCCCAATCTTCCCGAGTGGAAACACGAACCGTTCTCCGGCGACGTTGCTGAGGGATACGTCTGGGGGCGCGGAACACTCGACGACAAGACGACGGTGCTCGCCGTTCTCGAAGCGGTAGAAGGGTTGCTCAAGACGGGGGTGCGGCCGTCGCGCACGGTCTTACTCACGTTTGGACACGATGAAGAAGTCGGTGGGCGCTACGGTGCACGCGCCATTGTCGACACGCTGGTGGCGCGTGGAGTGAAGCCGGCGCTCGTGATCGACGAAGGTGGTTTCATGGCTTCGGGCGTGCTGCCAGGTGTGAAAGGGCAAGCCGCGATCGTCGGCATCGCCGAAAAGGGATACCTCTCACTGCGCATCAAGGCGACGGCCAAGGGTGGACACTCATCGATGCCCACGGGACGCACGTCGGTCGGCGCCCTGAGCCGCGCCATCGCGGCACTCGAGGCCAATCCGTTTCCGTCCGAACTCAAGGGGCCTACACGCGGAATGCTGGAGAACGTCGCCGAGTATTCTCCGTTTACCACCAAGATGGTGCTCGGCAATCTCTGGCTCACGGCGCCCCTGGTGAAAGGGATGCTTGGCAAGACGCCTTTAGGTGCGGCGCTGATGCACACGACCACGTCGCCCACCATGCTCAACGCAGGGGTCAAGGACAACGTCCTTCCACCCGAAGCGACGGCGGTCGTGAATTTTCGCATCGCGCCGGGCGAGACGCAGGAGACGGTGATGGCCCGCGTTAGGCAGGTGATCAACGACTCGATGGTAACCGTCGAGCCAACCGACAGCGCGCGGGTCAATCCGTCGCCGGTGAGCGACGTGAACTCCGCTGGCTACAAGCTCGTGGCGAACACCATTCGCAGCATGGCGCCGGGAAAAGTCATTCCGGTGATTCCATACCTGGTGATGGGCGGTACCGATGCGAAGTACTGGGGCGATCACTCCTCGAGCGTTTTCCGTTTTCTTGCCATCCCGTTAGGCGAGGGCGATGAGTCGCGCGTGCACGGCGTGAATGAACGAGTGCGCGCGTCGGACTACGCCACGTCTGTCGGATTTTTCGCCACGCTCATCAAGGGGCTCGATCAACTCAAGTAGCGGTCGAGCGCCGAAGTGAATCGTTAGGCACTTGGTCGACGAGCGCGCGCGCAAATCCAACCTTTGCGCGCGTCGACCTCGCTATTGATGTCGTCGAAGCCGACAGTACTCAGCATCGCACGATCGTGCGACAACTCAGCCGACCCGAAAGCGACAACGCGGCCGCTCCCCGTGCTCGCAACACTGCTCGACCGGGGCGCCTGCGACATCGCTCACCAGCGTGGTCACGGCGTGACACGTCTCCGGGTGCTGTGCGACAGCGTTCGACAACGGGCAGCCAAATCCTCGAATGATCAGCGAACCGTCATCGGCGACGATTTCGACATCGCCACCTAATTCCGTAAGGACGGCCGCGGCTCCTTCGACGCGCTTACGAAGACTCCCCTTGGCCTCGCCGCCGACGAGCGCCGAAAGGCGGTGTCCCACTCCCTCAAGAACGGCTATCGACTTGTGTCGCGGAAGCTCTGACAAAACGGTGTCGATGAGCGCGTTGAGCACCGGGGGATAGGCGGTGGAAAACGACACTTCGGCATCGGGGTGAATCGAATACAGCACGGCCGGCTTTCCAGCTCCCGCTCCTCGGCGACTTCCTTCCTGCCGAATCACACCGTCGCGCTCGAGCGCTGTCAAATGCGCGCGTACTGAGTTGTCGGTCGTTCCTACCTCGACGGCGAGTTCGTCGACGGTGCGGGCGCCACGTCGGAGATGTGCGACGATCCGACTTCTGGTGCTACCGGTCGAAGTACCTCGGTTTTCGCTGTTCGCCATGGGTCAGCTTGGCGGAGTGTCGGAGGGGAAGGGTTGGTGTTTGGTACAAATGGATCCGCTAGAACGTGCGCGTGTGGTGCGGACTGTATGAGATATCGATCGGGCGGCTATTTCGCAAATAAGTCATATAAGTCATTGACAAATATAATACGCAATCCGACTTTCGGGGGGAGACGTAGCAAGGCCACAACCCCAACACAGGATTCGAATCATGAATGGAACGCTCCTCGTCGCGGCACTCGTGCTTATTCCCGCCGCCGTTCGCCTGCACCCCAGTGTGAATTCATCGAGTCATTCACACGCCATCACAGCGACAGTAGGTTCGTACTCAGTTGCTTCGGTCGCGCTGGATGATCCAACGATCGTCGCCATCTTCGACGAAGCCAACACCGCTGACATCGAGACAGGAAAACTCGCGCAATCGAAGGGATCGACGAAGGAAATCCGCGATTTCGGTGCGATGCTCGCGCGCGATCACATGAACGTTCGCCAGCAGGGACGCGATCTCGCCAAGAAACTCGGCGTTACGCCAACGCCTCCCGCAGACGATCAGGGGGCCAAAGATCACGCAACGGCGATGGCGAAGCTCAAGAAACTCTCGGGGAAAGAATTCGATCGCGCATTTCTGGCACATGAAGTCGCTTATCACGCCGCCGTCATCAGCGCCGTGACCAATACATTGCTTCCGGCAATCAAAAACGCTGAGTTGAAGGACCTTGTCGTGAAGGTCGCACCTGCATTCGAAGCGCATCGCCGAGCTGCGGAGGAGATGCTGAAGAAGAACGGCTGAGCAACGATGGAGGGGACAATGGGGGCGGCGTCCTGATGATGGACGCCGCCTTTTGATTAAACTGGTGTGTGTAGGACGACAATTGGCTGTGGCGTTGGGGGGGCGCTAATCGTCCGAAACGTGGCGGGCACACTCGTGTTCGCCTGCCACCGCCGCCCTCCTCCCGCACGCGCACACGACGTTGCAAGACTCGTCGGTCACTCCCCACGCGGACACAGTCCAATCGCTGATCGATCGCGCTCACGAGCTTGAGCGCGCGTCAGCACGCGAAGACGCACGACAGCTCTTTGAACGTGCGCTGCGCATGCTCATGCCCGGTCAGGACGGCGTCAGCGCAACGAACATCGTGCGTTGGATCGCGCGAACCTACATCTCCGAAGCGCGTTACGACGAAGCGAGAGATTGCCTCGAGCTCTCGCTCGCGTTGGCCGAAGTGGTGGGCGACGGAGCAGGGACAGGACACTCTATCAACCAGTTGGGGATTCTGAGCTGGCTCGAGGGAGATTTGGACGCGGCCAAGCGCCTGTATCTCTCTGCCCGAGAGTTAGCGACACGATCGGACGATGCGTCGTTGGTCGCCATGACGTCGACGAACCTGGGCGTCATTGCGTCGGTTCGCGGCGATCACGAACAGGCACTGCGCTACTTCGCCAGCAGCTTGCGCGAGTATCGTCTGCTGGGCATGACGCGCGACGTCTGCGTCGCGCTCAATAACGTCGGTATGGTGCAGACACGCCTGAAAGAGTGGGATGAGGCGGAGTCTGCGTTTCGCCAGGCCATCGAACTGGCTGCCACGTTAGGCGACGTCGCGGTTGGGACGCAGCTCGAGATCAATCTGGCGCAGGTGGCGGTGAATCGCGGGCAGTTCGACGCCGCACGTCTGTTGGTCGAGCGCGCGCTGCTCACCGCAAAAGCGCACCGACTTGGCGATTCGTTAGGCGGCGCCTACAAACTCTCCGGTCAGATCGCGCGGGCGCAAGGAAACCTCGACGCCGCGTTGGAGTCGTTGCATCACGCCGCCGAAGTCGCACAGCAGCGAAGCAATTCGCTCCTTCTCGCAGAGGTCGAGCACGAGCGTTCGACGGTGTATCGGCAGCTCGGACGAAATCGCGACGCGCTGCAGTCGCTCAACGCCGCGCATCGCCACTTCACCAAGATGCAAGCGCGTCGCGACATCGACACCATCGCGCAAGCAACGCGCGGCCTCGAAGGCGACTTCCTCGAACTGGCGCGACGGTGGGGTGAATCGACCGAGTCGAAAGACCGCTACACGCAGGGACACTGCGAGCGCGTCGCAGAGACGTCGTGTCGTCTTGCAACGGCGGTCGGCTTCGACGAAGCCGATCTCCTCTGGTTCCGCATTGGCGCACTTCTTCACGATGTCGGGAAGCTCATCGTCCCCTCGGAAGTGCTGAACAAACCGGGGCGCCTAACGAAGGAAGAATGGGAGCTGATGAAGCGTCACCCGCAAGCGGGCGTGGAGCTTCTGAGCGACGTGGAATTTCCGTGGGACATTCTCCCGATCGTCCGTTCGCACCATGAGTGTTGGGACGGCTCCGGCTATCCCGAGGGGCTCATCGGCGAGGAGATCCCGCTCGTGGCGCGCATCGTGTGTCTCGCCGACGTGTACGACGCCCTAACGACGGAACGCAGTTACAAAGCGGCGCTCCCACCGGTCGAAGCTATGGCGGCGATGCGCCGCGACGCCGGCCGTCAGTTCGATCCCGCTCTGTTCGAGCAATTCGAACGAATGATGTTGTCGAGCGCGGGAACGTCCACGGACACCGAAGCGCGCGACCACGATCGCGCGCGCGAGCGTCGCGGACGCCCGATCGTCGACGAACTCACGTCGATTCCGACGCGCCGCACCTTTGTCGACGCCGCGAAAGCGCAACTGCGCATGGCATCGGAGACCGCGCCAGTGGCACTGGCGGTTCTCGACGTCGACCAGTTCAAGTCGGTCAACGATACATTCGGCCACCTCACGGGTGACGACGTCCTCGTCACCGTCTCAAAGGTGTTGACCGAAGGCGTGCGTCCATCCGACGTCGTAGGGCGTTATGCGGGCGACGAGTTTGTCATTCTCTTCCCCGAAACTGGAATTCTTGAAGCGCAGCGCATCTGCGACCGCGTCCGAGAAGAACTCGCGGCGCGTCGCGTCGCTGTCCGCGGCTTTGAGGAGCGTTGGGTTTCGGTCTCCCTCTCCATTGGTGTGGCGGTTGCGCCGCGCAACGGCGGCAACTTCGAAGAGTTGTTTGCCGCTGGCGACCGCGCGCTCTATGAATCCAAGCGCCGTGGACGCAACGCCGTCTCCATCGCCGACCCCGACGCCAGCAATGCGGTTCCGCGTCTCAACACGCAACGTTTTGTTGGGCGCCAGCAGGAAGTCGCGCGGCTGCGCGAGCGCGTCGAAGGATGTATTCGCGGCGAACCAGGCCTCGTCGCCGTCGTCGGCGAGGCGGGCGTTGGCAAGACAACGTTAGTTAATCGCATGGCGTCAGAGATTCGCCTGCGCACGGGAACGCTGGTGACCGCGCGCGCGCTCGAGCCTGACGTGCGACCACCGTTCGGTGTCTGGGTGGACATCGTCACGCAGCTGCACCAACTACGCATCGTACCCGAGCGTCAGTGGGCGCATCTCTCACGTGTCGTTCCCGCACTTCGCGCGGGTGATGCGCAGAGCGGCGAGAGCGAAACAGGCGGTGGTTCCAAGTATCAGGTGCTCGACGAGCTCGTTGCCTACATACGTGCTGCCGCGCAGTCGCGCCCTCTGATGCTCGTCCTCGACGACGTGCAGTGGGCCGACAACGCCTCGTGGGAAGCGTTGGAGCATCTGGTCAGCATGGTCGACTTCGATCGTCTCTTGATCGCGTTGACAGTTCGTCGCGAAGACGCCCAACAGTTCGAGGCGACACGTCGGAGACTCTCGCGCAGCGCGTGTTATCGCGAGATTCGCCTCGAGCGCCTGACCTCCTCTGAGGTTGGCGAGTGGTTGGCGGACGTGTTGCATCAGGCGGAGCGCGAAGGCGACCTCGCCGACTTCCTCTACCGTTATACGGAAGGGAATCCGCTCTTCGTCGTGCAGGTGCTGCAAACGCTGGTCGATGAAGGTGTGCTCTGGTATGGCGGCAAGCGTTGGGAATGGGCGAGTGTCGACACATTGCAGCTGCCGGCAGCCGTCGACGACCTGCTCACGCGCCGTCTTGCGCGTCTGGCACCGGCAACGACACAGGCGATGACGGCGGCGGCCATCATCGGACGGTCATTCCCGTTCGACTTGCTGCACGAAGTCATGGAGTTGGACGAGGACGCGCTCATTGATGCGATCGATGAAGCAGTAGCGGTGGGCGTCCTTGATGCCACAGCGGTGCGCGACGGCGAACGTTTCCAATTCGCCCACACCCTTCTGGCAGAGTCGCTCATCCGCCAGGCCAACCCGCGTCGCGTGCGCCGGATGCATGCCCGTGTCGCTGAAGTGCTTTCCAAGGTTCGGCCCGACGCGCTTACGGAAATCGCCGTTCACTTCGATGCCGCAGGTGAACCCGACCGTGCCTTTGCCTTCGCGTTGCGATCGGGAGAACGCGCCGCAAGCATCTACGCTCTCGAAGACGCCATCGCATCGTATTCCATCGCAGTGCGCTGCGCCTCGACGCCCGCCGAACGATTGGAGGCGCGCCTCGCCCTCATCGACGTTGCGCGAATCGCCGGCCAGCACGGCGCGGCGCGCGCCATGTGTGTCGAAGCGCAGGCCGAGCTCGATGGCACGAATGAGCTCAACGCCGTGCGCGTCGAACGCCGGCTGTTGCAGCTGCAGCAGATGCTCGCGCAGAATCTCCCCGGCGTCGTCCAGGATGGGAAAGCGCTGTTGACCCGCGCACGCGCGCTCGACGCCGCCGAAGAGTCGGTGCTCATTCTCTCAACAATCGCCGACGCACACACGCGCCTGAGCCAACGCGACGACGCGGAACGTGCCGCCCGCGCCGCGACGGCGGAGGCGGACCGGTTAGGCGATGACCTGCTCGTGGCCGACGCCAAGCTCCGGTTAGGCGCCTCACTCCTCGAGCGTGCACCACAGGAAGCGCTGGTGGAGCTGCAGGCCGCGCGTACCCGGTTCAACGCGCGCGGAAGCCGATACGGCGTGACGCGTTGCCTGATCAACTGCGGCATCGCCGCCTCGCGACTTGGGCAAGTGGCTGACGCCGAGCGTTCATACGTCAAGGCGCAGCGCGCGGCCGAAGAAGCAATCATTCCGGAACTCATCGCACTCGCTGCGCTCAATTTGGGCGTCTTACGCCAGAAGATCGGCAACTTCGAGCAGTCGCAAGCGTCGTACGCGCACGCCGAGCGCATGTTCGCCAAGGTGCGCAACGAGGCGCGTCGCCTGGCAGCGATGTACAACAGCGGCAATCTTTCGTTAGAGCAGGGCGACACAGTCGCCGCGCACCAGATGTACGAACGCGTACACCAAATGGCGTGCGACTTGGCTATCGTCGATATCGAAGTCGGCTCGCTCGCCGGCGCCGGGCTCGCGTCCCTGGCGTTAGGCAATCTTGACCAGGCGCTCCTCTCACGCCGCCGCGCCACGCAGCGCAGTGTGGAGTTGGGGAACACGTGGTATCAGGGGCGAGAGCTTCTCGAGGCGCTGGAAGTCCGCTACCTCATTGCCACCGAACGCGTGGCAGCGGCCGTCGAGGAGTTCGAACGTGCGCGCGCACTCGCCGCCACCATCGACGAGTGGGCAGCGCTCTGGCTCGTCGGCGAATGCGCGCCAGCCTTGTATCGGTCCGGCCAGCTCCAGTACGAGAACGTGATCAAGGCCGCGCACGAGCGAGCCGCGACATTCGGAATGCGCCCATTGGCGGCGCGATTGTTCGCGCCGCTGCGCTAAGGCGCCTTCACCTTCATCACGTTATCCTGCGGATTGCGGTCGATCAGCTTGTTGAAGGGATCGATCCCGACGCTTCGCGGCGCCTTGTCAACGACAACGTGAAGCGTGGTGTCACCAGCGGACATCCTGCGTTTCTCGACGAAGATCGGCTTGCCTAACGCGGACATCGCGTCGGGCTCCCCAAAGATTCCGACATCCACCAGGTCGGACATCCGAATCGCCTTCTCGTTCCCCAGGCTGTCGGCGCGCAACTTGGCAGTCCGTATGTGCATCGACACGTCGTACTTCCCATCGGGGCGCTTCGTGACACTCGCCTCCTCAACGGAGTTGTCCCAGAGCGTGATGGTGCGAAACAGATCGTCGAGCACGTACTTCAGGGAATCGGGCGTCTCCGCCTCGAAGTAGCCAAGCAACTCCCGGCTCGTCGTGAACGGCGGCTTCTGGAAAGCCTTATCGGCGACGAAACGCTTCAGCGCACGATTCATGGCATCGTCACCGATCAAATCGCGCAGCGCATACATGGCAAGCGACCCCTTGTTGTAGTGGATGTACGGCTGATTCTCCACCAACATGAGCGGGCGCTCAGCTTTCGACTCTCTGCTGCGCCCAGTTAGGTATCCATCGAGCTGGCTCCTCAGGAACTTCCGGATATTGTCGCGGCCGAACGTCTTCTCCATCACAAGCATCGCCGAGTAGTTGGCCAGCGCTTCGGACAGCACCGTCGCGCCCTGCACGTTGCCGCCGATGACTTGATGGAACCACCACTGGTGCGCGACCTCGTGCGCCGTCACGTAATACGGCGTATCGATGTCGTCGGCATTGGTCCCGGCACGTAGAATGAAGCCAACACTCTCTGAGAAGGGGACGGTGTTCGGGAACGCCTGCGCAAATTGGGAGTATCGCGGGAACTCGATGATGCGGAGCTGCTTGAACTGATACGGACCGAAGCGCGCCGAATACTCTTCGAGCGATGCCTTCATCGACTCGACCATTCGGTCGACGTTGAACTCGTGCCCTTTTTCGTAGTAGACCGCAAGGGCGACATCTCTCCACTTGTCGCGCCTGACTTCGTACCGCGCTGAGAGGAAGGAGTAAAACGCCAGCATCGGCTCTCTGGAGCGATATTCGAAGACGCGACGTCCGCCCTCGAAGTATTCCTTCGTTAGGTAACCAGGCGCGATGGCAATTTGATCCGGGGCGGTGCCGACGACCGCGTGAAAGTTGATCCAGTCCGCGTTGATTCCCATGTACGTCACGGCGCGCGCCGAGTCATCGTCGATCGATGCCATGCGCACTCGAGGACTCAACTTCTCCTTGCGGCGCGCATCGTCGGACGTGAGTTCGAACTCGGTGCGATAACCCAGTTGAGGGAACGACTCGTAGTTGATGAACGATCCATTGCCCGAGATCGCGTTGCGTGTCGAAATCGTGGCCATCGACGTGTCGGGACCCGCCGTTGGGAACCCGCGAGAGTCGTAGTGGGCGCGGTACCGCAGGGTGATCGAATCGTTAGGCGCGAGTGGCGTCGTCAGGCGATACAACCGCACGCCTCCCACCGTGTCTTCCACGAGCTGAGTCACCGGTCGTGCCCACGTCATGGAGTCGACGTGCAGGTCGCGCGCGAGTGACGTGACGAGGAGCGTGTCGAGTGGAGCAGGATGGTTGTTGACGTAGGTGAAAGTCCCGCTCACGCCGTAGGCGAGTCGCTCAGGGTGGATGTCCACGCGCACGTCGACGTCCAGCAGCTTGGGCTGGGGAATGTGCGCCAAGGGCTTATACGTGCGTTCGTAGGTCGCGCGGGCGTGTCGAAGCTCCGCTTTGGTGCGATAGGTATTGACGCGGTTGGAGTTGTTGAACAGGACGCCGCCAGCTGCAACGGCGCAAGCCAACCCGCCACCGGCAAAGGCGCGCGTCGAACGCTGCCAACGCTGCCGTGCCACGCGACCTCGCACCGCCCACGACGCTTCGCTCCCGCGCACCCAGATGAGGTACGCGATGACACAGAGCAGTGACGCAACGGCGGTCCAATACAACGTCGTCCACACCAGCCCCGGCACGTACGGGCCGAAGCCGTTCATGTCGGAGTACTTGAACGGTGCCGTCTTCGCATACTGAAAAAGAGGATGCTCAAGGCCAATGGTCGGCGCGAGACGGCGTAGAATGAACGCCAGCACAACCAACGCGTGTCCGAGATACTTCTGGTTCACAAGCACGTGGATCAGCACCGCCAACACACTGAGTTGCGCTAACGAGGGCAAGACGGTGCCAAAGAGATACTGGATGTAGAGAACCGGCTCGAATCGGTAATAACCGTTCGTGGCCTGATAGTTCATTCCCGCTGCGAACAGAATGAGAAGAAGCAGAACTTCGGCGAGCACCAGCCCACCGATCTTGCCGAGCATTGTCGCGCTCGTGCTCGAGGGGAGTGCGTCGACGACTTGATCGGCGCGGAGTTCGCGTTCACGCCAGACCAGCTCGCCGGCGTAGAGCGTGATCAGTACGACGAAGAAAATCGCGAACTGCCCATCGAGCACTTCAACGACACTGTACGTGAGCGGCCACGCGTGTTGTCCAAACACAACTTCAGAATACGCGGCGGCGATGCTGAGGTTGATGAGTCCAACCGCGACGATGACAGTGAACGGGAGCTGGCGCACGATGCTGAGAAATGACATCCGAGTCGTCGACACGAGCTGCACCCACCACGCGCGCATGCCGAAGCTCTGGGTGACGGCGTGAGTCGTTGCAGCTGCGGGATAGACGACCGACGCATCCTCGACGAGCTGCTTGCCGCGACGCAGCGAAGGCGGCGCGCTCCGAAAGCGAAAGAGCACGCCGGTCAACCACGCCAGCCCTAGCGACAACACTGTCCACAGCACGCGATTGGCGAGCAAGACGCCGCCTAACGACACTCGTTGCGTGTTCTTCTCGGCCACCGACCAATAGCGCGTCGCGATCTCGAACGCCGACATCCCGACCGGATCGAGCAACGCTGAAATATTTCGATCGTTGAGGCTGCTGATCAGCGTCTGCGCGATGCTCCACGCCACCAACAGGATGATGCCCTGCGTGTGCACGGCGAACGCGTTTCTCGTTAGGGCCCCGACCGCGAGGAAGATGGCCGAGATGACGAGTATCGCTGGAATGACCAGAACCACGAACGGGACGACGTAGTCCGCGAGGTGAAACGGAAGGACGCGTGCCTTGTCCAACCATGGCATCGCCGCGCCGATCGCGAGTCCGAAGACCATTCCCACGTGCACGACCACCATCACGGTGAATGCGCCCAAGAACCGTCCGCCAAGAAATGCGAACCGCGTGATCGACGTCGTGAAGAGGAGCTCATGCGCCCGGACCTGATAGTCACGCAGCACCGAATTTCCCACCAATCCCGCGACGAAGATCTGGCCGAGCACCACGATCAGGAACATGGAGCGCACAATGACCCACGGCGCGTTCCGCATCACCTGCCCGGAGCCTCCGGCCAGTGCGATCGTGTCCGTGGTCATCCACGTGAATGATCCGACCACGAAGAGCGCGAAGTAGATCCAGGTGATCGCTCTCGTTAGGTGGTAGCGCAACTCAAATCGATAGACTGCGCCAAACATCTTCATGCAGCCGCGCGTCCTTCGACGGAGTTGATGTGATAGAAGTAGACGTCCTCAAGGTCCGGCTCGAACGCTTCGAACCCCGCGGGCGCCGCCTCTTCATAGATGTGCACCATCGGGACGCCGGCGAGGAGCTGCGTGGAGATCACGCGATGTTTCGCCTGCAACGACGGGAGTTCGCGTTTGTCCACCTGTCTGCGCCAGACCTTTCCGCGCAAGGTGGCAACGATCTCTCGCGGATCGCCGGAGAGAATCACTCTCCCCTTGTTCACGATGGCGATGGATTGGCAAAGCTCACGGACATCCTCGACGATGTGCGTCGACAAGAGTACGACGATCTCCTGTCCGATTTCCGCCAACAGGTTGAGAAAGCGATGGCGCTCGGTGGGGTCGAGCCCCGCCGTTGGCTCGTCTACAATCAATAGTTTGGGTGAGCCGGCGAGGGCGATCGCAATGCCGAGTCGCTGTTTCATGCCCCCCGAGAGTGAGCCCACCGATTTCTTGCGCGCATCGTAGAGATTGGTCTGTTGCAGGAGATCGGCAACGAGCCCCTTCCGTTGGCGGCGATCGAGCACACCCTTCATTGCCGCGAAGTGATCGAGCGTCACCTCGGCTGAGAGTGTGGGATAAAGTCCGAACTCCTGCGGGAGATAGCCGAGGATTTTGCGCAACTCATCGGGGTGCGCCAGGACATCGAGATCACCGAAGCGGACGGTGCCGCTGTCCGACAGCTGCAATGTCGCCAGCGTTCGCATCAGCGTGGACTTGCCGGCGCCGTTGGGCCCGAGGAGTCCGAACATTCCCATTCCGACGTTGAGCGAGATGCCGTCCATGGCTCGCACGCCATTCGGATACGTCTTGCGGAGATTGTCGACGACGAGTTGCATCGGTGACCTGTGAAGAGTCCGAGAATAAAATCGTTAGGCGATTAGTGGACGACCGACTCGATGGATTTGCCCAGGAGTTCGAGTCCAAGATCGATCTCGCTCTCGGTGACGGTGAGCGGCGGAGCAATGCGGAAGACTCCCCCCATTCCCGGAAGCGTGACGATGTTCATACTGAGGCCGTGCGCCATGCACGCTCGAGTGATGGCGGCGCCCAGCTCTGGTGCGGGCGATTTCGTCTCTCGATCGGCGACTATCTCCACTCCGCGCAGCAGTCCGCGCCCGCGCACGTCGCCAATGCACTCGTAGCGATCCTGCAGGGCACACAACCCCGCGTTGAGCCGCTCTCCCATCACGCAGGCACGCTTCGCCAGGGCGTCTCGCTGCACCACTTCCAGCACCTTGAGACCGACGGCGGCGGGGAGCGGATCGGAAACGTGCGTGGTGTAAAAGAGGTAACCGCGCTCGTGGCAGCGCTCTTCGACGTCGGCCGAGCAGATCACCGCCGAAAGTGGGAGCCCAGCGCCTAACGTCTTGGAGAGCGTGAGAATGTCGGGTGCAACGCCATCGCGTTGGAATGCAAAGAGATCACCGGTTCGCCCCATCCCCGTCTGCGCCTCGTCGAGAATGAGGAGCATTCCGCGTTCGACGCATTTCTGCTTTAGGGCCGCGAGATATCCAACCGGAAGGTCAATGACTCCACCGGAGCTCAGAATAGGCTCGGCAATAAACGCTGCGAGATTTCCACTCGACTGGCGATCGATGAGCTCAAAGCCATAGTCGAGTTCCGCCTTCCAATCTGCCTTGCCACCTCGCTCAAAGGCCGGGCGATACGCGTTAGGCGCTGGGATCGCAAGCGAACCCACGGCGGCCGGTCCGTATCCTTTGCGTCCTGCGGAGTAGGTGGCCGAGGATGCGCCGCCCGTCATTCCGTGCCAAGACTGTGCGAAGCCCACGACCTCAAACCCGCCGGTGTAGAGTTTCGCCAGCTTGATCGCTGCTTCGTTTGACTCGCCACCGGTGCTGAGCAGCATGACGCGATCGAGGCCCTCCGGCGTTACCTCGGCGAGGCCGCGTGCGAGATCAACGACAGGGCGCGAGAGCATCCCGCTGAAGAGATGATCGAGCCGATGCGCGTAGTCGGCGACAGTCGCGGCGATCTCCGCGTGGCCGTGTCCCAGGAGAGAGCTCATTTGCCCCGACGTGAAGTCGAGGATCGCTCGCCCATCGGCGTCGTACACAAAACTCCCTTCCGCTCGCTCCATGATCAGCTCCTCGAAGCGACCGCCGTAGCGGATCAAGTGAGCGCGGACGTCGCTCCAGAATTTTGGATCTGCATTGAGAGACACGGGGACCTCGCGCGGGTTCAGGGAGTGACAGTAGCGCTGGGCTGGCAAATCTCAAGCAGAGCTAATAGTTCTTATCAGAGATATAAGTGAGAGTTATGACATGACGGATGCCTTGGATCTCGATCTCCTGCGCACGTTCGCCGTCGTCGCGGAGATGGGAACGTTGAGTCGAGCGGCGACGCGTATTGGAAAGACGCAAGCGGCAATCTCGCTTCAGATGAAGCGTCTTGAACGCACCGTCGATCAGACGTTGCTCGAGCGCACGGGGCGCGGCGTCGTACTCACGCCGCAGGGAACACAACTTCTCGCGCACGCACAACGAATCCTCCAATACCACGACGAGGCTCTCGCCGAGCTCACGGGGAAGGGACTTTCCGGCACGATACGGTTTGGGTGTCCGGACGACTACGCGGTGACATTTCTTCCACATCTCCTGCGCGGCTTCGCGCGCATGCATCCCAAGGTTCACGTGGAGGTACACTGCGCGCACACGCCGCGGTTGCTCGAGCGGCTTGAGCGTCATGCGTTGGATTTGGCGTTGACGTCATTTGCGTCGAATGACAAAGCGCCTAACGTCATTCGTCGCGAGCCGTTGGTGTGGGTTGGAGCAGTCGGTTCCAACGCCGCCAACCGCACGCCTCTTCGACTCGCGCTGACCGATCCCGATACGCTCGACCACCGTGCCGCGCGACGAAGTCTCGAGCATATCGGGCGTGCCTATCGAGTCGCCTACGCGAGTGCGAGTCTCGCCGGCCTCACGGCTGTGGTGCGATCGGGCCAGGCGATCGCCGTTCTTACGCGAACTGCCGTGCCGGAGGATTTGCGCGTGTTGTCGGGCGAGAGCGGATTGCCGCCGCTGCCAAGTGTGGGGATTGGTGTGATGGTGGATAGCAAGCAGCCATCGGCAGTGGTGCGCGCGTTCGCGCGGCACGTGAGGCAGGTGCTCCCGACGATTTAGCGTGCGTTAGGCGATGGGTAGTGTTCGACACGGCCATCAGGACTTCCGCTTCCGCTCCGCCTCCCAATCGACGAACGCCCCGTCAAAGTCTCGCAAGCGCGTCCCGTCGAACCACCATACGCGTGTCGCCACTTCGCGCAAGAACGCGCGGTCGTGGCTCACCAACAACACCGACCCTTCGTAATCCTCGAGCGCATCTTCGAGCGCTTCGATGTTTTCCACGTCTAGGTGATTGGTAGGTTCGTCGAGAATCAGCAGGTTCGCGTGCGAGAGCGTCATGAGTGCGAGCGCCACACGCGCGCGTTCACCACCGCTGAGCGTTCCGATCTCGCGAAAGACCTCCTCTCCGCTGAATCCGAATGCGCCGAGGAGATTTTGAATCGCTCCGCGCCCCCAAAGCGGACGCTGGTCTTGAATTGCGTCGCTCAACGACTTGTTCAGGGGGAGGTCACCCAAGTCCTGGCGAAACCATGCGGGTGTGATCGATCCGCCGATGCGTGCCTCACCGCTCGCCGGTGTGCGATCGCCGATGATTGTGGAGATGAACGATGACTTGCCGGCGCCGTTAGGCCCGACGAGTGCGACGAAGTCATTGCGGCGGAGCACACCCGTGAAGTCATCCACCAGGACACGTCCAGGGACTTCGACTCGCAGGTCCTTGATGGCGACTACTTGATCGCCGCCGCGTTCGGCTGGTTCAAACTGCAGCGACATTGCAGCTGGGTCACCCGGTGGCGGCGCGAGGCGTGGCAGCCGCTCCAGGCGCTTTCGCTTTCCTTTCGCCTGGAACGAGTTCACGCCGGCGATGTTACGACGGATGTACTCCTCCTCCTTCTTGACATACGCGCGCTGACGCTCGAGCTCCCGCTCCCTCGTTAGGCGTCGCTCGGCGCGTTGGGGGACAAACTCGGAGTAGTTCCCCTTGTACCACTCGCTGGTCTTTCCCTCCACGTGCAGGATGTGCGTGCAGATGGCGTCGAGAAAGGCGCGATCGTGCGACACCACGATCACGGTCTCGTTGGCCTCGTGCAGCCACTCCTGCAACCAAGTTGTAGTGTCGAGATCGAGGTGGTTGGTGGGTTCATCGAGCAGAAGAAGATCCGCCGGCGCAATGAGCTGGGCCGCCAGGCCAACGCGCCCTCGCTCACCCCCCGACAGCGATGCGACCGGACGTGTCTTTGACTCCTCGGCGTCAAAGCCCAAGCCCTGGAGCACGGCGTCGACGCGCGCATGGTAGATGTATCCACCGAGGTCGCCGAACCGCTCCTGATCGTGTCCGAACTGTTCGAGAAATTCATCGGTCACCTTGTCGCCAAGTTCGCCCATCTCGATCGCCTGTTCGGCGAGGCGCTTCTCGAGGTCGATCACTTCGCGCCACGCGGCCGCTCCGGCGTCCCAAACGGTGGTCGCGCCTTCGAATGCGCGGTGTTGGTCCAGGAGTGCGTGGCGGAGTCCCGGCTTTCGCGCGACACTGCCCACTGTGGGCTTGAGTTCTCCGGTGATGAGTTTGAAAATCGATGATTTGCCGGCGCCGTTCCGCCCAATGATCCCCCACCGTTCGCCCTCGGCGACGGTGAAGGCGACGTTCTTGAAGAGTTCAGTCGCGCCGAAAGAGACGCCGACGTTGGCGAGCGAGAGGAGAGTCACGCGGAAGTGGAGAGAGACGGAGGAAAGTTAACCTCCTGCCTATCCCATCGATCTTCGGTTACCTCAGATCAGCGCGTTGGCGGCATTCCTTCCATCTGTCGTTGATACTCGGCTTCGTCGTAATGACCAAGCGATTCGGCGATGAGACCATCGGCGCTGAAGGTCCACTCCTCGTAGCCACTGATGCGCACGGCTCGCCCAGTGCCTCCAGGACCTGTGTTCGTCCCTGTCCACGTCCAATGAAACACCGTCTTGTCACCGTTCTGCACAACCGAATCCAACCGCACGAGCATGTCGGGATATCCCGTCATGAAGCTCTGGATCGCTGCTCGCACGGCTGCGCGTCCTTCGGCCGGTGCGCCGGCGTTCACTTTGAGTGATCCCGTGTCCGCGTAAAAGGCCGCGAGGCGATCAGCGTTCTGACTGCTCCACGCGGCTGCATAACGAGTCGCGAATTCATTCAACTGGGTCTGATTCATGTCAGAAGGTGCGTTCATTCGATGATGAACTCCGTAAACATTCCGTGCTTAGAGTGCGGATCACGCCACTGCCTAACTCAGAGCAATCGCAGACTTCTCAGCAACGCCTGGAAGCGCGGGTGCGACCGCAACGGCTTGAACAAGAAGGATCCTTTGATTCCGTAGATGGAGCCCGATCGCGACGCTGCTGCCTGTTCCAGGCAGTTCATCGCCTCATCCAATCGCCCCAGTCCCGTGTACACGTACGCGAGGTGGTAGGGAGAGACGTATCCGCTGCGTGATCGTGCGACAAGCTCCTCGAGAATCTGCTCTGCCTTCTCGCGCAATCCGCTCAACGCGTATGCCTGGCCAAGCTGAGCGTACCAGAGATTGTTGCTGTCGGACAGCTTGATCGCGTGCTCCATCTCGGCGAATGCCTCGTCCCGTTTTCCCTGGCCGAGGTACGCCCAGCCTAACGTGAAGTGCGAGCGTGCATCGTCAGGCGCAACGCTCACCGATCGCATCGCAAAGTCGACCGCCTCGTCGTAACGTCCCGCACGCAGATACGCCGTCGCGACATCCGTCTTGTTTACGATCGGGTCGAGCTCCTGAGCGCGTGACTGTAGTGCGATTGCCTCCTCATGTCTTTCGAGTGAAGAGCAGAGGCGCCCATACAAGTCGTAGGCGTTCGCGTCGTTAGGGTCGAGTGCGATGGCGCGCTTGAAGTGCGCCTCAGCGCCTGCCCAGTCGAACTCGTACACCATACTGACGTACGCGAGCATGCAATGCGCTTCGGCGAGGTCGGGGTCGAGGGCGATCGCCCGAGAAGCAGCTTCCTTCGCAAGCGGGAAGACCTCGTCTGGGGGCATCTCGCCCGTCTCGCCAAGCTCGGTGTAAACCATCGCCATCGCTGCGTACGCCTTGGCGAATGAGTCGTCGCGCGAGACCGCTTCCTTGAATAGCGCGAGCCCGCGATGAAACCCTTCGCTGTCGTAGCGGACAACTTGCCCGCGTCCCTGGAGATACAGCTGATATGCGTGGAGGTCCGTCGTACGTCGACGACCGATGCGCGCGCGTTCCTCGGGCGAGAGCGTCGCCTTCAATGCTTCGGCGATGCGCAGCGCCACTTCGCTTTGAATCGCAAAAATGTCCGTGAGTTCGCGGTCGTACGTCTCGGCCCAGAGCTGCTCGTTCGCGTCGACACCAATCAGTTGCGCAACGATGCGGACTCGGTTTCCTGCGCGACGCACGCTTCCGTCGAGCACCGCGCCAACCTGCAGATTCGCCGCGATCTCCTTGAGTCCAAGTTCGCGCTTCTTGAACGTCATCGCTGAATGTTGCGACACGACTTTCAGCGAGCGGATTCTCGACAACTGCGCGTTGACGTCTTCGGTGATGCCTTCGGCGAAGTACTCGTTCTCCGGGTCGGTGCTCAGACTTCGAAAGGGGAGAATGGCGAGTGATGGGACGTCTCTTGGCGTGGCCGCGATGCGATCCGACCCCCTCGCCCGCAGCGCTTCGGCAAAGGCGGCCGTGGTGGCAAATCGGTCTTCTGGTTTTTTTGCGAGCGCCCGGGTGATTGCGTCGGCGACTCCCGATGGGACCGTTGGACGAACGCGCGTGATGTTGGGCGGCGGTTCTACCATGTGCTGGAAGAGCATCCGCTCGAACGTGCCCCCGGTGAATGGCGGATGCCCGGCGAGCATTTCGAAGAGGGTGCACGCCAGGCTATAGAGATCGGCGCGACCGTCGACCTCTCGTTCGCCCGCTGCTTGTTCGGGACTCATGTAGCGCGGCGTGCCTAACGACGATCCTGTCCTCGTTAGGCCGGGTGCATCCAGGCGTCGTGCCAGATGTGCAATGCCGAAGTCGGCGACGACGGCGTGCCAGTCGTTTGTGGCGCCTTCCGCCGGCGAATAGCCATCGAGCAGAATGTTCTCGGGCTTGATGTCGCGATGCACGACGCCGCGCGCGTGCGCGTAGTGCAGCGCACCGGCAACCTCGCGCGCGATTTTCAGCGCATCGTCCAGCGCGAGCTGATGTTCACGCGCGACGCGCTCGCGAACCGTCTCCCCCTCGATGAGCGGCATGACATAGAACAGCTGTCCGTCAGCCTCGCCGGAATCGAAGAGCGGGAGAATGTGTGGATGACGGAGATTCGCCGCCGTCTCGATCTCGCGCAGGAATCGCTCGACGCCGAATGCTTCGGAGAGCTCAGGGCGCAGAACCTTGATGGCCACTCGCCGACGATGTCGGAGGTCCTGCGCCTCGTATACGCGCGCCATCCCCCCTGCACCCAGCTCGTCTGCGATCGCATACCGACCGGCTAGAGTCTCGCGAAGTCGCGAGATGGTGTCACTCACGAAAAAGCCTGTAGGAAGCGGCGGGGGGGAGGGGAGACCGCGGGGGGAGGATGTAACCTCGGCGAAAGTAGGTCTGAGATCTGGAGGAGTCCAGCAGGGTGACACCGGTCGCGCTCGCCTCTGCGCTCAAGCTCCTTGTAGCTCCCTCATCTCGAACCGCCGATGCATCTCAAGAAATGCGATATCCGTGTTGGTCCGTGCCCTGTTCTCCTCCGGAGATGGAGAGCCCGAAATGGACGCTCAAGACTCAGACGCTGGCCGCAGTGCTGAATCTCAATCAGCTGCAAACCGCTTTCCGTCTTCCTCCCGTTAGGCGCTCGCGTGACCAAACCGGTGCACCAGTGCCGCCGCGAGAAGCAAGAACGCGAAATGGCGGAGGCCCTTCGGAAGTCCGAGCAATCGCCTTCACTGAGCCAACCGCTTCGAGATCGGCTTGCGGCATTGTCGCCGGCGGAGCGTGCGTTGCCCGCGTTTGTGGCTGGCGACGAGTTCGTGCCGCCGAATTCGCCTAACGCGCACGCTGTCGTTCGCGAGAATCCCGCGTTTTATCGTCCGCGGCGGTCACCCGTCGAACCGCGCGCCGTGCTTGTGCGTATCCCGCAGAGCACGTACAAAGAGCTCGAGGCGGAGCGCCGGCAGATGTTTCGCGAGTTCGATTGGGCGGCGCTGAAACGAACCGTCTCGCCGTAACCGACTCCCGTCACCATGGCGTAGGATCCTTCTCGAAGCAGACGAGCGATGCCTAACGCGTTCGCGCCTTCAGCCGCGTGATGGATACCGACGTTTGAGGTCAGCAATCGAGGTCCTGACCATCTCCGAGAGCACCTCGCTATTCAGATCAGAAAATCGCTTGAAGTACAGACACGACTTTCCCATCTTGTGCTTCCCGAGCTTGGCGCGTAGCGCTTTTTGTTCGTCGCTTTCCGCCATTAGGTACAGTACGAGCTCGCGGCCGCGAATCGCGAATCCCGTCATCGGCGCTTCGCCACTATGACCGCTGTCGTACGTGTAGTGATACGAGCCGTAACCGACGATGCTTGGACCCCACATCTTCGGCTTCTCTCCCGTGACGCGTTTCAACAACGACATCAACGACTTGCAGTCGGCGCGTTGCTCGTCGTTTGCGCGTGACGCGATGTAGTCGTCGATGCTCGCGCTCGTGGGCTTCGTCTTGTTCTCCGCCATATCGATCGGTGAAGGGTGAACCGATCATGAAGAGAAACGCGACGAGGGAGAAGGGTTAGCCCCTCTCCCTCTTTTCATACGGTTCTCGGACTTATTTGTGGCTCCAGTACATCGAGACCGGAACCGTCAATGACGCCGGCGTGACACTCTTCTGACTGCTGGCAGTTTTCACATTGACGCTGGCGCTGCCGTTGACGAACCCGCCGCTCGACGCGGCCAACGCGAGACTCCAATAGCTCTTGATGCTGCTGCAATTCACGGACGTCTGAGCGATCGCCGAAACGGTCGTGTGGACTTTGCGGATCTTTTGCGCCTGCGACAAGTCGACGCTGAGCGGAATCACCGCGGCGGCGGAACAGGTGATCGATCCCGTTACAATCGCCACGCCGGATTTCGAATCGACGCTCTGGCTCGAGTTAACAAAGAGCGACGCAGTGATGTAATTGTTGAACTCAACGGCGCCGATGTCGCACGCACCGCCTTGCGGGCGCGCGACGTAACGCTGGTCGTCAGTCACGGTGCAACCACCAGCCGCGGCGTCGATCGCGGGACTGTCGTCGGCCAAGTCGTGTGTCTTCGTTGGACCACCATTGTTCGCCAACGGACCGAGCTTCGGATCGGCGATGATCATTGCAGCTCCCGCCGCGCCGCAGCTGTCATCGTTCGAGAGGTTCACGCCTCCCAGCGAGATGCCAACGCTTGAATGACAGTTTGCATCAAGGACTCCGCTATTTCCGGCGACGATGGAATTCCGAAGTACCGCCGCAGCACCGTCAATCCCGCCGCCTTGACCGGACGCATTGCCCGTGACGGTCGTGTTGATCAGAGTCAATTGGCCTGTCGACGTGTACAAGGCACCTCCGTACAGCGCTGAGTTTCCGGAGAGCGTGCTGTTGCTGACAGTTAGTGTGCCGTTGCTCGAGACGGCGCCACCGCTCCCGGAATTCGCCGAGTTCCCGGCAATTGTGCTGTGATCGATCGTCAAGATTCCGTCGTTGAGAATTCCGCCACCGCCGAACGCCCCGCCAACATTGCCGCCCGTGACTGTCACGTTCGTCAGTGTGACGTTGCTCGTGTTCAAGACATGCATGACGCGAGAACTACCTCCAGCGCTCAGCGTAATTCCATTCGCCGTTGGGCCGGTGATCGAGATTCTCTTCGCATCTACAATCAGCTGATCGGATGAGAGAAGGATGGTCTGACCCGCGATGCTTGCGTCGAACCCGATTACATCGCCGTCAACGGCATCGGCGATTGCCTGCCGAAGCGAACCGGCCCCCGCATCGTTCGTGTTCGTAACGGTCAGCGCCGCTCCCGTAATGAAGGCAGGCTTGGCGCGCAACGCCGGCGTATTTCCAGTGACATCATCGCTCCGGCAAGCGATGAGAGCGAGCGGCAGCACAATGCCGGCGAGCGCGAGTCGCCGCGGCAATGAGACCAACATGGGATCCTCCGTCCGTGAGAGTGTCACCAGCTGGCTCGAGCCGGCCGGTCCGACTACTCCTAGAAGCGGAACTCGGAGGGAAACGAGGCCACTACTTGTGACTGAGACTCGTCAGTAGCTCAGCGGCTTCGCGGCTTTTGGGATGCGATGGGCCTGCGCCGCTCTGTAGCGCTACAGTCGCGCTCTTGAGTTGCTCCAGCGCCCCGACGGTGTCGCCAGATGCAACGAGCGCCCGCGCCTCGACGAGCCGAGCTTCACCGATCCACGCGCTGCGCGTATTGGCCAGTGAGTCCAGCGTCGCCATTGTTCGCGCTTCGCGAGCCAGGGAGAGCGCGTGGGGAATGTCGCCCGCTGCCAGTGCACTCGTCGCGGCGGCGAGCGCGATCGGGCGCAAGCGACTGAGATTGCTTCCTTCCGAAGACCGTTTCGATTCCAAGACCGCCTGAAGTTGAGGGAGAGCCTCGCCGGGATGCCCAGCGGCGGATGCGATCAGTGCCCCGAGCACGCGTGGGTCGACGATGTGGTCTTCGGCGAATTTCCACGACATTCCCCCCGCCGCGAGTGTCGACAAACGAATCTGTGCATCTCTTGCTTCCTTCAATCGGCCAAGCTCGACTAGAGCGCGCGCTTGACCAAACAAACCACGTCCTTCCCGATACCGATTGGAATCCTTGACCGCTTTCGTAACCACTGCGGTGAAGTACTTGAGCGCCGTGTCGGCCTTCTCCTGATTGAGCGCGGCCTCGGCGTAGTGAATGAGGGTGAGGAAACCTGCTTGATGCGTGCTATCGGTGCGCTGCCCTACCTCCAACATCTGGCGAAACCAGACTTCGGCTTCTGCGATTTCGCCGAGCGTGGTCAGTGTCAGCGCCATGTTGTATCCGTGAATCGCTCGGCTCAGTGTTCCGCCGCGCCCTGTGCTGTCCATCGTGGCGATGATGCGCCGAAAGAGCGCGATACTCTCGCGCGGGTGGCCGGCTCCGTCGAGCATTGAGGCCAGATGCCCGAGCAAGTCGAGATACTCCACGTCGCGCGTCATTCCCATACTGTCGCGAATGGCGACGGAGCGCTGTGCATCGGCAAGCGCCTGTTCCGGTCTCCGCATTTCATCGGCGAGCTCGGCTCGCATGTTCAAGCACCACGCCTCGACTCGTGGATTCCGCGCTTCGCGTATCAGTGGCTCGGTGCGATCGAACAACGCTCGCGCGGAATCCGTCTGTCCCTTATGCCTAAGCCAATCGGCGCGCTCGCACCGAGTCTGCGCGAGTTGCGCCGTATCGTGGATGGCGACGGAGATCGATTCAGCGCGCGTGAGAATCGCATCCTGCTCGGGGAGCGCCAGGAGTTCGCGGTAACGTCCAGACATCTGCAGCAGGAACATCACGCGGAGCTGCGGATCGTTAGATGCCTGTCCTTCGAGCACCGCGCGCGCAGAGTCGAGGACCTCGCGCATCGTCATCGGCCGGTCGCCAATTTCCGAGAGGAGTACCGACTGGAACTCGACCTGTCCATCGGCGCGCTCACGCTCGCGTACGGCGGCGTCGCGCTGTCGCTGTGCCTCCCGCATCTGCCTAACGCTAAAAACCGTGGCGCTGACGAGCGCGACCAGCGTGACGAGCGATGCGCCAACAGCCGTTCGGTTCCGCCTAACGAATTTCTGGAAGCGATAGGCGGCACTGTCCGGACGTGCCTGCACTGGTAGCCCTCTGCGCCAGCGCTCCACGTCGGCCCAGAGCCCGGCCGCCGATGTGTATCGACGCGCCGGGTCCTTGTGCAGCGCCTTCATCACGATGACGTCGAGATCACCACGCAGTAGACGTCTGAGCTTTTCCGCCGTTGTGCCACGCGCCTGCGCCACTGCTTCATCAGCTTGCACGTTTCCGGGCAAGCCTAACGTCGCCGACGGTCGCGGTGGATCCACGTCACAAACGATTCGCTCAAGTTCCCCGGGCGAAAGTCCGCGCACCTCATACGGCCGGCGCCCGGTGAGGAGCTGATACAGCAGCACGCCTAACGCGTACGTGTCGGTCGCCGTCGACACGGCGTTGCCGCGTATCTGTTCCGGCGCCGCGTACTCGGGCGTAAGCGCCAACAAACCAGTCCTTGTCTCCAGCGCCGCGTCCGCGCGCAGCGGATCGAGGAGCTTCGCGATCCCAAAGTCCAGCAGTTTCAGTTGTCCGTCGTCGCGCACCAGGATGTTCGAGGGTTTCAGGTCGCGATGTATGACCAAGTGCTCGTGCGCGTAACGCACGGCATCGCAGATGGCCCCGAAGTGCGTGAGTCGTTCGTCGATCGTTAGGCGTCGCGTGTCGCAATACGCATCAACAGGCTCGCCCTCGACCAACTCCATGGCGAAGTAGGGGAGTCCGTCCTCCGTGACACCGCCGTCGATGAGACGCGCGACGCCGGGATGCTCCAGCAAGGCGAGAATGCGCCGCTCCTCCACAAACCGACGGACCGCGGCTTCGCCTCTCTCCGCGTGGCGAATCAGTTTGAGGGCAACGCGTTGCGTAAGCTGCGCATCCTCACGCTCGGCGAGATACACGACACCCATGCCGCCGTGGCCGAGCTCGCGGAGAATGCGAAAGGGCCCGGCGCGCTCCGGAGCAGCCGCTTCACGCGGAGATGCAAGCAGGTCGGTTGCGACTTCGACGGCCGGAGACTCAAGGAAATCGCCAGAGCGCGACGATGCTTCAAGCAGATGGAGTACCTCGGCCAACAGCACACGGTCGCCCTTTGCCTCTGCCTCGACAAACGCCGCGCGTTGCTCCGGCGGGAGGTCGAGCGCTGCATCGAAGAGACGGTCGATCTCGCCGAATCGCTCGTTAGGCGACGCATGAGTCATGACGAGCTCGAGATATCGCCGTACAACTCGCGATAGAGCCAGCTCTTGGCCTTGACCCAATCGCGCTTTGCGGTGCGGGTGGCAATCCCCAGCGCCTCCGCCGTCTCTTCAGTCGTTAGGCCGCCGAAAAAGCGGCACTCCACGACACGCGCCTGGCGCGCATCGTGCGCGCGCAGCCTGTCCAGCGCGTCGTCAAGGGAAAGCATCAAGTCTGCTTGATCGTCGGTGCTCAGGTCGACGACGTCGAGTGCGACCGGACGCAGCGCGCCGCCGCGCTTGAGACTGTGACGCGCGCGCGCTCGGTCAACGAGAATTCGGCGCATCGCACTGGCGGCGATGCCGATGAAGTGCGCCCGTCCGCTCCACTCCACGCGGCTTGAGTCGATAAGCCGGAGATACGCTTCGTGGACTAACTCTGTCGTGCCGAGGGTCCGACCTGACGCCTCGCGACCAAGATAGCTGCGCGCGAGTCGCCGAAGTTCCTCATAAACGATCGGAAACATCCCGGCTACAGCACCCTCTTCACCGGCGCTTGCCCGAAGAAGCAGGTCAGTCGTCGTCGCGCGAGCCTCATCATTCGCGTTTCGTTCGCCCATGGTGATCTCGAGGGCCGGGAGTGGAGGGTGCCCGAATATCGGTGTGACGCTGCGACGACACCAGACGCGTGAAGCCTCCGACCGGGGAACGAGCCCCTCGGCCGCGAGAAGGAGTCCGCCCGCACAAGCGCCGCGTTGCAGCTCTGAATCTCGGCGAACTGCTCCGCCGTTGGCCGCGGCTGCACTCGGTCCGATTCAGTCGTCCCCATCACCATGACGATGAAACGCATGTTCTCGACGGAACTCGATTCGTGTCCGTGAGCGCGAAGATCGCGGCGCTCACTAACACGTCGAACGAGAACGGTCGAAATCGACAGCCTTGGGAAAGATCCTCGATTCTCGCAACACCGAGGCTACGCGTATTGGCGATTGGCGCTCACCGCACCGCGCTCACCGCACTGCGACGAGTCGCGCGGAGACGTAGCTCATGATCGCGCTCACGAATCGCTTCGAAAGCGAGCGTTTCGGAGCACCAACTGCTTCGTGTCGCGTGAGCCACCTCAGTGCGTGCACGCTCAACGCTCCGAGCGCCCCAGACTCCTCGAAAGTGTGCCCCGCTCGTCGAATGATCTTGATGGTCACGTCGCCTCGCAGCCGCCGAATGGCCGAGCGATTGGCGCGGAGGGTCTCGGCGTCGGCCCCACCGACGAGCAGCAGAACGGGGACGCTCACCGCTTTCAGCGCGTCGCCCGCGAGGTCGACGCGTCCGCCACGCGACATCACGCCCGATACAAGCGTTGGCCGCGATGCTGCCGCCAGCACCGCTGCGGCAGCGCCGGTGCTCGCTCCAAACAGAACGATGTTCGAGGCCCCCGCCACATTCTCACGCACCGCCCAGTCGATCGCGCCAGTGAGGCGCTGGCCGATGAGGGCGACGTCAAAGCGATGAAGGCCACTCGTTAGGTCGCGTTCCTGTTCAGCCGGCACAAGCAAATCCACACGGAGCGTCGCCCAACCCGCCATCCGCACCAGGCCAGCGAGCACGCGGTTCCGATAGCTCTGCCGGCTGCTCCCTCCCCCGTGGGCGAAGATGACGAGCCCGCGAGCGCTACTGCCGGGAGCGAGCCACTCGTTAGGTGTACCGAGATCTCCGTCCAGTGAAACGTCCGGAGGCAACGCAATCTTCACTGTTCGCTCGTCGCCTTCGTCCGACGCAGTCTCGCTCATTCCAATCGCTGCGTGCTGTGGGTCGAGCGCGCGCAACACCTCGTTATCGCTCACGGGCGCAAAGTCGTCGTACCAGTCCGACACCATGCCAAATGGTTCAGGCGTCGCGAGCAACACGAGCTTGTCGGCCAGCGACGCGACATCATTGCAGCTGTCGGACGATCCGACGGGGCATGCGACCATCAGTCGCGCCGCACCCCGCCGTCGCAGCGCGCGCACCGCGGCTTGCATCGTTGCACCAGACGCTAACCCATCGTCCACGATGACCACGGTGCGCCCGCGAACGTCCATCGGTGCGCGCCCCCCGCGATATCGTTGCACGCGTCGCTCAAGTTCGCACCGCTCACGCACCGCGAGGCGCGCGACGACCCCGCTCGGCAATCCGAGATACGACGCAACGTCGCCAAGCGCGATCTCGTCCGATCCCTCGACGATCGCGCCTAACGCCACTTCCGCCATTCCCGGAACGCCGATCTTGCGAACCCCCAGAATATCCAACGGAGCGTTAAGCGCATCGGCGACGACACGTGCAACGATCACCCCACCCCGTGGTAACGCCACCACCAACACGTCGTCCCGCCCCCCCCGCCGATGCGCAAACTCAGCCAACGCTCCCGCGACCGCCGTTCCGGCGTGCGTCCGGTTCCGGTACAACGGTCGCGAGATCATGACGCACGGCCCTAACGCTAGTTTGCCGAAAGCTTGCCGTTCGAGGTCTTTGAGGCGCTCGCGAGCGCGTTATGTGCCTTCGCCGCGTTCGGCTTCAACGAAGTGTCGGGCGCCGTTGGGTTCGAACAGGCCACGAGCGCAACGGTGGCGGTGAGGAGGGCGATGATCCGTTTCATGATCTCTCCTGAAAAGGTGTGAGGGACGTTCCCTTCTAGGAGAGCGTGATTTGGCGAGAAAAGGTGACACGACGGACGAACCCAACTCGCACCGCTACGTGGCGCTCGAAGCGACTCGGCTGCCTTCGATCTGCGCCTCACGGACGTCGTCTTCCTCCTCAAACATTCGTCGGAGCTCGATCGTCCCTTCCCAATTGGGCCAGTACCGGCGGTGAAGCTCCATGTTCTCACGCGCTATCTGCAGCGCTTCTTCCTTCGACGCGACGTTGTAGACGGAGTATCCGCCGATCACTTCTTTCGACTCCGTGAACGGGCCGTCGGTTGTGAACAGCTCGCCGTTTGAGATCGACACGCGGGCGCCCGACGACGTGGGATGCAGACCGCCGAATGAAACGATCTTCCCGCTCTGCATCGCCTCACCGATCCGCTTTCCTATCTCCTCAATCAGCTCCGCCGGCGGTGGTCCGGCAGCAGAAAGATTTTCGGGTCCCAAGACGATCATCATGTAGCGCATTCGTGGTTATCTCCCAATGCGGTTAGACGTTGTGAAGGACGACGGCTGCTATCGCCTCCTTAACCATACGTCGAACGAGGGTCGGGAAAATCGACAGCCTCATCCATGAATCTTTCAAGTCACAGCGGGACTCCCGCCTCCGCCCAAAGCGAGATCCGACGCGAGCCACGCCGCCCTACCGTATGACTCCGTCACCACCAGCGCGCCAGCCATCAATACGAACGTCACCACGAACTCGCCGAGCTGAAATTCGTTGACACTCCCCGACAGCACACGTGGCACCCAGACGATGATACCAAAGAGCGCCATTTGCTGTGTCGAGAGTGCCGCTGCCAAGCGACCCATCACGCCTAACGCCACACCAAGTCCGGCAGCGATGAACGTGGCTCCAGTGAAAAACGCCAAGGCCAGATGCTGCGGGAGCCAGTTGGGAATCAGTACCGTGGTTGCATCGGGGTACATGAAGTGCGCGAGACCAAATGGAATCAACGACACGCCGTAGAGCACGCGCGCAATCCGTACGCCGCGGCTGTCTGCGAGAAAGCCGAGTCGCGCACGTTCATGCTCGCGCCCCAATCGCATGGAGAGAATCGAGGCTTCTGCCACCATCACAGCCGTCGAGCCAAAGGTCCATCCTACCAGCACCAGAGGCTTCTCGTAGAACCGGTTGGGTAGCCTAAACAGGAAAAGCCAGACGAGCAGCGACACGAATAGAACACGCGCTGCGAGCGCGGCGCTTCGTGCCCAGAACAGCGCTCCGCCGCATTCATGCGTTCTCACTCCATCGGCCATCGCCACCGCGTGAGATGAGCTTCTCGCCGGAATCCGCGAGCGAATCAACACGCAGTTCGTCCCTCGGTAAGATCGGATCTGCCTGCTATCGACTTGTCGCTGCGGTCTCTTTCGCCATGAGTCCCGTCCGCTAGATTGGCGCCTCCACTCTCCTCCCTCCCGACATGTTCACGCTGACCGTCCGCGATTTCGAGGAAGTTCGTGCGCGCATTGCGCCGCACATCAAGCACACGCCGCTACTCGGCTCGCAGCAACTCAGTGAGCGCACCGGATTCGACGTCCGGCTCAAAGCCGAGCTCTTTCAGCGCGTCGGTTCGTACAAGATTCGTGGGCCGCTCAACAAGTTCGCGCTCATGCCCGAAGAGCAGAAACGTCGCGGAGTCGTCTGTTCATCGGCAGGGAATCATGCGCAGGGGGTCGCGCTTGCGGCGAAGATTCACGGCATTCGCGCTGTAGTCTGCATGGCGACGAATGCGACACCGGCCAAGATCGCAGCTACCAAGGGCTATGGTGCAGAGGTCGTGCTGCACGGGAGCATTTGGGACGAGGCAAATGAGAAGGCCAAGGAACTCGTTCGCGACGAAGGACTCACGTACGTGCATCCGTTCGACGACGAGCAACTCATTGCTGGTCAGGGAACGCTCGGTCTGGAGATCATTCAAGACTGGCCCGAAGTTGACGCCGTCGTGGTGCCGATCGGCGGCGGAGGATTGATCTCCGGCGTGTCGATGGCCGTGAAGAGCTTCAATCCGAAGATCAAGGTCATCGGCGTCGAATCATCGGACGGACCGGCGATGCAGCGCAGCGTCCAAGCAGGCCGCTTGGAAACGATCGACTGTAAGACGGTGATCGACGGACTCCGCGTTAGGCGAGCTGGCGAGATCAACTTCTCTGTTGTTCAGCGCTTTGTGGACGACATCGTCACGTTGCCAGACCGCGAGATCTTCGAAGCGGTTGTATGGATCATGGAGCGCTGCAAACTCGTTGTAGAGGGCGCGGCGGCGGCGTCGGTGGCAGCGCTGCTGCATGGACTCATCGATCTGCCGAAAGGATCGCGCGTTGCAGCCGTACTTTCTGGTGGAAACGTGAATTTGGATGCTTTGCGCGGTTTGAGCTGGAACTGATGGGGCGAAGAGAAGGCAAGAGGTTTCCACATGCGGCCGTGGATCAGACGGATTCAAGGTGCAGTCGGAATGGGGCTGACATGGGGCGCGGCATGGGGCGTTGCCGGCATGGTCCCGGTGGTGCCACCGGGGGCGTGTTGCTTGCAACCGTCTTTGCCAAGGCTGCGTCCTTCGGATGGAGCGACGGGTTGATGATCATCCCCACGTTCGCCGCTGCGAGTTCGATTTGCGCAACGGGCTCGCTCGCCCTAGCTCGGCGCGCGCAACGTGAAGAGCTACTCATGTCGGGCGGCGATCGCCCGAACATAGATCACACTCCCTGATCGCGGCCGACTCTCAACCTTTGATAGTTAGAACGAAGGTCATCAAAGACCGGACGGCGCAAAGCTGTATCAGCTCGCCTGCTTGCATTGTGCGGCAAACCACCAACAACTGCGTCATCAGCGCACGCAACTCGCATTTAGCGGTCACCTGACTCTTTCGGTCGAAGTGACCGACGAACCCTCAAGTGCGAGGACAGCGTGACTGAACGGGAGACTAATAGTCCGAAGCGCCACATTTGTAAGTCGTTGAATTGCATGTATTTAGCGTGGCACGAGGTCTGCTTGAGAGAAGGGTGTGATCAACGCAGCTTCATCGCTCGCTCAACCGACCACCACTCCCATGCAATTCATCACGAAGCGGCTCCCGAAACTCGCAGGACTGTCTCTCATTGTTATTGCAGCTGCTTGTTCGTCGGACAACGCAACGAGCCCTGTGCTTCGCAACGACGCGGCACTGAAAGTTGCGGCGCCGGCAATGCCGAGTGTGGTGCAGCGCGAGGCGACGGTCGCCCAGCAGGTCGAGCTTCCGGAGTCGGCGCGCAACGGTCACAGCACTCTCGCGGCGGTCTACCCGTCCAACGCGATCACCTATCAGTTCACGGTCACGCCCACGGCGAATCAGTCGTTCGTCCTCGGTACGCACATGGTGTCGTTCCCCGCGTATACCATCTGCGACCCCGCCAACAGCGGCTATGGTTCGTCGACATGGATGAATAGTTGCGCGAAGCTCGCCACGCCGATCACGATCACGGCGACGACGTGGACCGACTCAAATGGTCGCGCGCAGATCGACTTCGCGAACTCGATTCGTTTCTATCCCAACAGCAATGGCCAGCTCCCGGCCGTCTATCTCCGCGATCCGTCAGCGGCGCTGAACTCATGGGGACGCATCGACTACTGCTCCTCGTCGGGATGCGTGAACGAAGCCGCCACGGATACGACGCTCGGCACGCAGCGCGATTCGGTGACCGGCTATCTGTTCCGCCTCGTGCGTCACTTCTCTGGTTACAACGTCTGGGCCTAACCTAACTATTCAAAGAGCATAGGAATGACTCGGATGAATCAGACGATTATGAAATCGATCAGCCGCGGAATGATGGTGGCGTGCAGTGGGTGGTTGCTCTCGGCCTGTTCGTTGTCTGATGTGGCACCGACGGCGCCAATGGTGGAACCGGCCGCATCAGCGGTGGTCGCCGGTGCGGGCGCAGCGAGCGTCTCGTCGAGTGTGCAGAATTCCCCGGTGGTCGCCGGTACGACGACGACCGTGCGCGTACTGGGGCGTCTCGTCCACCAGGGCGCGATGAAGGCCTCGGCGACGATTGGCGTGGAAGGCGGTTCGCTCTCCATTCCGTCGTTAGGTGTGACGCTCGTGGTGCCGGCGGGTGCCGTTTCAACGAACACTCACTTTCAGATCAAGTCGCTCCCGGGCAACTCCATCGCCTATGACTTCGAGCCGCACGGCACCAAGTTCCAGAAGCCGCTGAAACTGACGCAGCAGCTTGGCATGACCACGTGGCTTCCCGGTCTTCGCATGAAGGGTGGCTACTTCAAGAATGCGCAGCAGTGCGACACGCAGAAACGGTCGGCGGTAGTCGACGAGATTCTCCCGGTGGTGCAGCAAGGCGCATCGGTCACGATCGATATCTGGCACTTCTCCGGATACCTGGTCTCGATGGCCTAACGAGCGCAGCGCCACTCCCCTCGCTGCGATACACGAAAGCCCTCGGCCCAATTGGCGCCGAGGGCTTTCGCGTTGGGCGAGGCCAGCGCTTCAGCGCCGCGTTAGGCATTGAGCCTCTGGCGCGACGGATCTTGAGTGGGCGAGGTCGATCGGGCGCGCGCACTCAGGGGCGAGTAGTCCGCCTCTTCGTTGGGCCGCGCTCTATGGCGGTGCGTGTTTTGGTCGGCGATCGTTTGCCGCCACCCAGCTTCCTGGAGTTGCCTTTCCGATCGATTCGCGCCAGGCGGAGCGCGATGATCTTGGCGATGACGGCATCCGGGAGCGGGTGATCGGGGGTGAAACGGACCGTCCCTTTGCCACTCGTTTCAAAGCCGACGAGTTCGCGCTGCAGTTCCTTCTCCGGTACGGCATAGATGGCGCAGTGCGTCGCGGCCGCCCCGAAGTAGAAGAAGACCTTTCCATTTAGGCGAAAGGTGGGGAGCCCATACGAAATCGTCTCGTCGGCCTCGGGCACGGCTTTGAGGATGAGCGCGCGGATGTGCGATAGCACGTCACGCTGCGCTCGCGGCAGGGGTGCGAGGTACGCGTCGATCGTTGCAGCCGGCGTTTTGGAGTGGCTGGGTTTCATGCGGCGAGAAAATGATACCGGTGCGGAGGTTAGCTGAAGGGCTCTGACCCCGGGCTCTGACCCCGGGCTCTGACCCCGGGCTCTGACCCCGGGCTCTGACCCCGGGCTCTGACCCCGGGCTCTGACCCGGAGCATTTTGCTCCGTCCCCAATTGAGCATTGTGCGGCAACGCACCAACACGTGCGTCACGGGCGCAAAATCACGCACAAAAATCACATGAATACGATTCGGTCGTGATGTCTCCGACATTAGAAGTCCAGCGGACAGTCTGACCGAAGCGCGGACAGGATGACTGAAACGACAGCGCGCTAAGACGTTGATTTTATTGAAGTTATGCTGGCACGAGCCCTGCTTTAGAGTGAGCCAAGAACTGAAACGCTCTCCTCGACTCTGACCGCTCACTCCCATGTTTATCTCGACCAAGCGCATCCCGAAGCTCGCAGGACTCGCCCTCATCGTTCTCGCCGCCGCCTGTTCGTCCGACTCGGTTTCGAGTCCCTCGGCAAGCGCCAAGGACGTCGCGATGAACGTCGTCGCGCCGGCGATGCCCAACGAAGTGCTGCACCAGGCGACGCCCGCCAAAGAAGTGGAACTCTCCACTTCGATTCGCAACGGTCACAGCACGATGGCTGCGGTCTATCCGTCGAATGCGGTGACGTATCAGTTCACGGTCAACCCGACCATGAGCCAGTCGTTCGTCCTCGGCACGCATCTCGTCTCGTTCCCGGCGTCTACGATCTGCGACCCAGCCAGCAGCGGCTACGGCTCTGGCACGTGGCTCAACAGCTGCCCAAAGCTCACGGCGCCGATCACGATCACGGCCACCACGTGGATCGATCTCAACGGACGCGCGCAGATCGATTTCGCCAACGCAATTCGCTTCTATCCTAACAGCAACGGACAGCTCCCGGCGGTCTACCTTCGCGACCCGTGGGCGGCGATGAGCTCCTTCGGACGCATCGATTACTGCTCTGCCTCAGGCTGCGTGAACGAAGCTGCAAGCGATACGACGTTGGGAACGCAGCGTGACTCGGTCACCGGCTATCTCTTCCGACTCGTCCGTCACTTCTCCGGCTACAACGTCTGGGCGTAACTCGAGTTCACCTCCACTAGGATCAAACTCCGATGATACGCCTTTCACCTCATACACTCGCACGCGGACTGGCCATCGCTGGCAGCAGCTGGTTCCTGGCGGCGTGCTCGAGTGACCTCAGCCCCACGGCACCAACCGTCACAAGCGCGGAAGCGATGCAACTGCAGCAAGAGTCAGAGAACGCTTCGACGATCGGCGAACTGACGTCGGTATCTACGCTCTCGCGCACGACTCGTTTGCAACAGTCCGTCTCGGCATCCGCCCTGCTCGGACCCAAAGGTGGAACGCTTTCGATTCCGTCGCTCGGCGTCTCGCTCGAAGTTCCGGCGGGAGCTCTCTCGAGCACCGTTAGGCTGACGATGACTGCCTTGCCTGGCGACGCCATTGCATACGATCTCGCACCTCAGGGCCTATCGTTCGCCGTTCCACTCCGACTGCAACAGCGTCTTTCGGACACTGATTGGACGCCCGCAGCAACGCTCGAAGGCGCCAACTTCAACAGCATCTCGCAGGTGAATCCGCAGGGCAGCGAGGCGCGAGTCAGTGCAAAGCTTCGCGCATGGCTCACTGGCTCGTCCGTCAGCATCTACTTCAAGAAGGCATCTGGGTACCTGGTGTCGATGTCGTAGGACGCAGGTGTGGTAGACGCTCAATCAGCGCCCCTCTTCAGAGACTCCCACCCCCCTTCGGCGAGCCCGCGAAGGGGGGCGCTGCTTTTGTAGAGTCCAGCAAGTGCGAAGCTGTGCGAGCGCGTTATGTTCGTCGCTGACGTCTACGAGGTGGGAAGACGTGGCCGTCGTTGCTGAGGTGCACGGCAGCGTTTGTCGAGCAACAACATTTCAACTTCGCCTAACGATGATATCGCGACGGATAGTGCTGCAGCTTGTTTTGGGGGTGACGTTGGTCGCCGGCGTGCGCGCGCAGGGAGTCTCACGCGCCGACGCCGACGAGCGCATCGAAAAACTGGTCGCATCAGTTTCGGAGCAGCGCCTGCGTGAGCTTGATACGAAGCTCGTGTCGTTCGGGACGCGCTCGACGTTGTCGGATACGACGTCGACCACTCGGGGAATCGGGGCTGCACGTCGCTGGATCTACGATGAGCTCAAACGATCGAGCCCGCGTCTGCAGGTATCGTACGACGCGCACATGATCGCACAGCAGGGGCGCATCACGCGCGACGTGAATCTCGTCAACGTGATGGCAGTGCTGCCGGGACGCTCACCGCGCCGCGTCTATATCAGTGGGCACTATGACACGGTGAACCTGCGCGCGGCGATGGCGGCGGCGTCATCAAGGGCGCCTAACGCGGGAGACCCGCAGACGAACCGCGAAATCGACTACAACGTCGACGCACCGGGCGCGAACGACGATGGAAGCGGAACGGTGCTGACGATGGAATTGGCGCGCGTCTTCGCGCAAAGTGGCATCGACTTCGACGCGACGCTCGTCTTCATCACGTGGGCGGGTGAGGAGCAGGGGCTGATCGGTTCGATGGCACATGCCCAGGCGCTGGCCGGCGCCAAGGGAACCGTGGAGGCGAACTTCAACAACGACATCGTCGGAAACAGTCAAGGCGGAACCGGAATCGTGGACGCGGCGAGCGTCAAGATTTACTCGTTAGGTCCGGAGGACTCGATGTCGCGCTCGCTGGCGCGCTACATCGTGCGATTGGCGGCGATCTACGTTCCGTCGCACCGCGTCCGGCTGATGGCGCGCGAGGATCGATTCGGGCGGGGGAGCGATCATTCTTCGTTTACCGCCAATGGCTATCCGGCAGTCGTTTTTCGTGAAGCGAACGAGAACTTCGCGCGCCAACATTCGGCCGAAGACAAGCTCGAAGGCGTGGACTTCGCCTATCTGGCGCGCAATGCGCGTGTGAACGCCGCGGCTGCGGCGTCGGTGGCTCTCGCCCCGCCCGCGCCTAACGTGACGAGCGAGCGCGGACAGCCGTTGATCGGTCGCGGCGCGAACGGCTATGACGCGACGCTGCAGTGGACGGCATCGCCGGGTGCGGTGGCGTATCGCATCTACTGGCGCACGGCGTGGGCCAATGATTGGGAGCATTCGCAACTCGTCGGCAACGTGACGAAATTCGCGATGCCCAGTGTCTCGATCGACGACTACGTGTTCGGGGTCGCTGCAGTCGGTATGGATGGGAGCGAGAGCTTGGTCAGCGCGTTCGTCTCGCCGAGTAGGCGGATGAATGAGGTGAAGCTGGTGAAGTGATTCTGGTAGGGAGGGCGCCTAACGAGTCGAGCTGCCGCGACGTCAGAGAACGCGAACTCGTCTCGCCTGGCGCCTTCCCGCGCAAGAGACCTGTGAGCCGCGCGACCCGTGCGATGGCATGTCAGTTGTGCACGGACATGGGTATCGCGCGAGGAGGCTCCTTGCGAAACGCGATGGGCGGGCGATCAAGGAGCCTGGCTGACTGCCCCTGTACGATCTGATACGTTGCGTTTGGCGTGATGTTCGAGTCGACCGTGACGCTACGGGCGGCGTCCGGCCAGTGAATCGTTACGCTTCGCACGCGGGAGATAGCTCCAAGGCCAATGTGCTGTTGCAGACTTCCAGTGCCGAAGGAGCCGCCGGTGCTGACGGTGCGATAGACCGTACGCGGCTTGCCTAACGAGTCGACGACAGCAACCTCGATGCGCGCGCCGATAGCGGAACGACTCGCAGTGCGACCCTCGAGCTTGAGCGACAACCACGAGCGGCCGGGCCACCCCGGGTTTTCGAAGAGCACGCTGGCATAACGATCGCCTTCGTACGCACCTCCGATGATCTCATAGATGTCCTCGTCACCATCGCGATCCAGGTCGGCGAAGACGGGCGCGTGTCCCTTCTGCAGATGCCCAAAACCCCCCGGGAGCGTAACCTCCTCGAAACGCTTTCCCCTAACGTTGTGAAACATCCGGTTCGGGATGATCGAACGCATGTCGGGATTGCCCGTGCCGACGTAGAAATCGGGATAGCCGTCGTTGTCGAGATCTCCGAAGTTGGCGCCCATCGCGTAGATCGCCTTACCCGTTAGGCCGGCGCTCCTCGTGACATCGGTGAACGTACCGTTGTGGTTGTTTCGATAGAGACGCGACGACTCGACGGTGATCTTCTTGCCATCGCGTTCGAGTTCGAGAGGAAGCTTGAGATACTCGCGCGCCACCATGTCGGCCATGTTCCGATCCACGTCGTACGAGAGAACGAGAAGATCGTCCCACCCATCCTCGTCAAAGTCCCAGAACCACGCAGGGAACGACGAGAAGGGAAGTTCGACTCCAGCGGCCGCGGCGCGTTCCTCGAAATGCCAGTCGTTAGGCGATGTGCCACCCTTGTTGACGTACAGCTTGTTCTTGCCGTACAGGACAGAGATGTACAAATCGGGGAGCCCGTCGTTGTTCACATCCCCCCAGGTCACACCCTTCACGAAATCATCGACATCGATGCCGACTTTCGCGGAGACGTCGGTGAAGGTGCCGTTGCCATTGTTCAGAAAGAGCTGCGAGCGGTGCGACGGCGATTTGTTGATCCGCGCAAACGATTCGTTGCCGACAAAGAGGTCGACGTAACCATCGAGATTGAAGTCAGCCCACGCGGCGGTCTGCGATGGATGTAACGCGCCGAGACCGGCCTTGAAGGTGACGTCCTCAAAGGAGCCGTCACCCCGATTGCGCAACAGCGATTTTGGAAATCGCCCGTATTCACCTAGCCACCCGCCACGAGTGACAAGGATGTCGACGTTGCCATCGTTATCGAAGTCTGCGTCGGCGGTGTTGTTACCACCGGTGATTCCCTCGAGCCCTGCGGCCGGTCCGCGATCGACATATCCCCCTTTTCCGTCGGCGAGAAAAAGGTGCATCGGATCGGAGAATCCCCACGCGGTCGTGAAGATGTCGAGTAGTCCGTCGCCGTTGAAATCATCGATACTCAGTGCCCCTGCCCGTCCGTTGATGTTGAGACCGAGGTACGGCGCGATGTTTGTGAAGAGTGGAAACGGATCGTTAGGCTTCGGACGAAGATCGGGGATGCGATATGCGGGCGGGACGCTGTCGGGGTAACCGCCCACTTGCATGTACGCGATGTTGAGCAGCCAACGCGACCCGTAGTCGTTTGGGAAGTGGCGTAGCAGCTCGGTGAAACGTGCAATGGCTCCGCGCGCTCCTTCCTGCCTAACGTGAATTGCGGCACCGGCGAGTGGAAGAATGCAGACATTGGAGGCGGGGTTATCGATGCAATTCTCCTGTTCGCCGAGTCGGAGATAGGCGAGTGCTTCAATATCGAAGAACGGCTTGGTGCGTTCGGAGATACTGTCGTTTGTGAGATGGGCGAGATCTTTGAGACGAGCGAGATCTTCGATGGCTCTGCGGCTGTCGCCAGCGCGCAGGCGTTCGTCGGCGAGCGTTAGGCGATCTTCAAGTCCTTCGGCTCCGCTTTCGTAGACGATGCGCGCCTGAATGAGATCGGCGCGCTGGCGGTTGAGAAAGGGGTTTTGTGTTGGGTCGGCCGTTAGGCGAATCGTGGCCACGGCGAGCGACTCGGCCATCTGCACAGTCGAAGCGGCGCGATTCGATGCGTTGGGAGGGGTGATAACGGCAGCCGAGTTGGATTCGGCGCGACCGCAGGCGATCGCCCCTGCGAGCAAGACGATCACGCTATTGCGCGCAGCACGATACGCGCGAATACGCGCGACAGGACACGCGCGGATGCTCGTGAACTCACGCACTGATGCGTGACTTCGGGAAAGAGGAAATGAGAAGGGAAGCGTCGTACGATGTGGAGTCATTCAGCTGGTCTGTCGCTTTTGGCCTACTAGCGGAATGTTGGTGTCGCGGATGCGGCTGCGCCATGGCGTTTGCCTGAACGTAGCCGGCATAGCACGGGGCGAACCGGGCCGGTTGGCCACTGTGCGCGCTGAGATGCACCTTTCATCGACTTCCATGACAGGCTCCCATGCCGATTTCACGTCGTTCATTCATGACCAGCGCGGCCTCACTCGCAGTTGGCGCTGCGATGGCACCCAATGTCTCGAACGCGTCGGCGCTCGACAGCGCGTCTCACGTCGCGACCAAATCCCCCGAGGGGATGCATTCGATGAGTGAAGACGACCCGTTGGGCGTTAGGCAGGATTTTCCCGTTGTGCGCGACTGGCTCTACCTGAATTCGGCGTACATCGCGCCGATGCCCAACCAGGTCGTCGCGGTCGGAAAGGAGTTCGTTGAGCGCAAGGCGACGAATCCATATCAACTGGGCGCGATGCTGGGGCAGACGGACCAGGTGCGCGCTCAGTTTGCGCAGCTCGTGAATGCGTCGGTCGACGAAATCGCCTTTCTCTTTGCGACGAGTGAAGGGGAGAACATCGTGGCGAACGCCCTCGATCTGAAAGCCGGGGATAATGTCGTCATCGATGCTCTGCACTACGAAACCGAATTCGTCCTTTACACACATCTGCGCGAAACGCGCGGTGTGGATCTCAGAGTCGCCCCGCACAAGGATGGTGCGGTGACCGCGAGAGACATCGAGCCATTGGTGGACAAGCGGACGAAGCTCGTGTCGGTAGCGTGGGTGTCACACCAGAACGGCTTTCGGCACGACATGCGTCCGATCGCCGACATTGCGCATGCCAACGGCGCGCTCTTTTACACCGACGCGATTCAGGCGGCGGGGATGATTCCGCTCGACGTGCGCGCGGCGGACGTCGACTTCTTGTGCTGCGGTACCTACAAGTGGGTTTTGGCAAGTTTCGGCGTCGCGCCCTTTTACGTTAGGCGCTCAGTGCTCGATCGCATACGTCTCGATCGATTTGGCGCGTTGCACGTCGCGAAAGAACTCCCTGATGGGCGATTCGAGTTGCATGCTGGCGCCAAACGCTTCGACTATGCGACGCTTCCGTTCAATGAGGTGTACCAGCTCGGTGAAGGGTTGCGCTATGTGGAGCGCGTCGGCGTGCCGCGCATCGAAGCGCACACGGTTGCCCTCGCACAGGAGCTGCGGGCAGGGCTCGCGGCACAAGGGTATCGTCTCTTTACCCCGGAAGGGACGCAGACATCCATCGTCACATACTACATCGACCGCGACCCGGGGGCAGTTCGGGCGGCGTTCGACAGGGAGAAGGTGGTGGTGAGTGTGCGCGATGCCGTGAAGCAGGTTCGAGTATCGCCCGCGCTCTTCAATACTAGGGAGGAAATTGCGCGCTTCCTTGATGTGACGAAGCGGCTAGTGTAAGCGCCATGCATCCGACCTTTAGGGCGCGCGAGGTCCACGTGGCCCATTTGCTGCCGGGGTTGAAGTAGCGAAACGTGTCGAGAAGCGCTGGCGCAATGACAACGGCGCCGATGGTTCCTTCTGGCCAGCCATCCCTGCCTAACGACACGGCCATGGAGCGCGGGTCGCGCTCGGGAGGGCCGGCGTGCAACACGGCAGCGCCCGCGTACATGGCCGAGAGGGCGATGTTGAATGCGAGCACCCCCTTGAGGAACGGGGCGTGCTCGTGCCGAAGCTGCGGACGTTTGGTGAGGAGCCATTCGGAGCCGGCGTGCTGCATCCAGAAACCGGCTGACGAGATGACGTACTCCTTGCGTGGCGTGGTGTGTTCGTGATGGATCGAGAAAAACGGAATGCCGGCGTAGTCAATTGCTTTGGTGCGCGGATGGGCGTTGAGCAGAATGCCCGCGAGGACGTGTCCCGATTCGTGCACGGCGAGCGCAGTGATGACGCCCGCGGCGGTAAGAGTGATTCGCTTTGGCGTTCCCCCCGACTCGATGATCGCGCCAATCGTTGCAGAATCGAAAAGCGCGGAGCGGCCCGGGGCACTCGGCAGCTCCGTGATGGCGTTTGGCTTGACGCCCTGCGCGCTCGCGCGAGCGGGCGATGCCTCAAGGAGTGCGAAGATGGCAAAGAGCGCGGAATAGGCGAGCGTGCGACCGAGGTGTTCAGGGTGTGGGATGGAGCACGGCGCACGCCCCGGGAGCGACTCGTTAGGCTGCAGCGTCTTCACAACCGGCGGATCGGACCGTGGCCGGGGTACACTGTGGTAGCGCCGCCGGCCTTGAGGCGATCCCAGCTCGCGTTGGTCGTGGCCGCGGCGTCTTCGCCAATGAGCATCGGGTGCGTGAGGTCGCCGGTGAAGACCGAGCCATCGTCCAGCAGTAGCGAGATGCTGTCGGGGGAGTGGCCCGGCGTGTGCACGAGTTCGCCGCGGATGCCGATGGTGGCCAGCAGTGCGCGGCTCTCGCCTAACGATAGCACGGTGTTGTCGTGCAGCGTGATATCGGTGTAACGGTCGGCAGGCTTGATGTGGTCTTTCATGCGTGGAATCCACTCCTGCTGCAGGTCCGCGACGATGAGGCGCATGCCTAACGCCTTGAGTTCCTGGGCGAGCCCGGCGTGGTCGATGTGGTAGTGTGTGGCGACGCCGAATTTGATCTCCCCCAGCGGCACGTCCATGCGAGTGAGTTGTTGCTGCAACTGTCCCATCGTTCCCGGCCAACCGAGATCGACCAACAGGCGAGACTTCCCGTGGCTCACCACCCAGAAATTCGTCGAGCGATAGCCGACGTTGACGATCGTGTCGCGTTCGGGAGCGCTGGCTGCTTTGGGCATGAAGCCTAACGAGGCGTGATACCGCTCAGGGCGTACAAGTCGCGCGACTTGTACACTCGGCCTGCGCGCACGACGCGCTCCGTCTTTCGGAGATCGGTCACGTGCTCGTATGGCTTGCCGGCAACAATGGCGATGTCGGCGATCTTGCCAACCGAAATGCTGCCGTAACTGGCGGTGTCTTTCATTACACGTGCTGCGCCGATGGTGGCGATCTGTAAGACTGCTGGGGCGGGAATGCCGGCGCGTTCGTACGCTTCGAGCTCACCGTGATAGGTGACGCCTTCCATGTTGTCGGTACCAGCGACCATCGTCACGCCAGCGTCGTACAGGCGTTTGGCCCAGCGCAGGTAGTTGCTGCTGGCGGCGTCGGCGCGAGCGGCGTCCTGCGGGTTGGTAATGGGTTGGGCGCTGAGCGCGCGCTGGGAGATCGGCCCCATCCACGAGAGCGTGGGTCCAAATACGGCGTCGGTGCCATCGGGGAGCGGGCGGGCGCGATTTTGCCAGATGTTGAACGTGCCATCGACGACGGTGTTGTGCGCGCGAAGGAAGCCGATGAGATCGGTCGCGCGCTGCGAGTTCACGTCGAACGTCGGTGCGACAACCGCGGCAAGGTTCGAGTACGCGCGCATCTTTGGCAGGAAGAGCGAATCCTGGAAGAAATTGGAGAAGAGAAATGCCGCGTGTTGAAACTCGTCGAAGCCGAGGAGCACCGCGCGCTCGATCGTTAGGCCCCGTGGGATGTGCCCGGAGAGACGCATGCCACGTTTGTGCGCTTCCTCGGCGATCGTCGGCACGAGGTCTGGGTGGACGAGGTTGTAGAGCTTGATCTGCTTGTAGCCTAACGAGCCGTAGTTGTCGACCCAGGCGCGTGCTTCAGCCTCGTTGCGAACGAGTGCCGCGCTCGGGCCTGCCCACGCGCCTGGTCCCTCGATGAAGCCAGCGAGGATGACGCGCGGCGAAAGGATGGTGCCAGAATCGGCGCTCGCACGTTGCGAGACGGCGGCGTCAATGTCGGAGGCGACGTCGCGAATTGTCGTGATGCCGGCCGCGAGCTGCCGGGCGCCTGCGCCGGACAAATCGGTGAAGTGAAGATGAGTGTGCATGTCCCACATTCCCGGCATCACCGTCTTTCCGGTGGCATCGATGACCGTTGCACCTGCCGGTGCTTTCACCGAGTCTGCCGGGCCAACGGCGGTGATTCTATCGCCCGTGATGACAACGGTAGTTCGTGGGCGGACGATGCCGCGTTCACTGTCGAAGAGATCGCCATTGCGAATGACGAGTGCCGGCGTGGGCGGCGGGGCCAGACGCTTCGCCAGCTCGCGGGCATGTTTACCGTGCCATTCGCGCTCGATGGCGCGCAGGCCCGGGAGAACCGACTCGGCGCCGGTGCGAACCGTGATGAACCAGGCAGCGTCGCTGGCGAAGAGTTTATCGCCCGGCTCCAGCCAGACGCCGCGCGGCGTCCCCTCGCCATCGTCGACCATCGTTAGGCGGAGAGGAATCGAGCGCCCAAGGGCAGTGACGGTCGTTTCCGCAGCGACGAACGCTCGGGCGTGACCGACGGGGAGGATATCGCCCTCATGCCCCGTTTGTGACAGGAGGTGATGCGCGAGCAGCGCTGCATCGTACGGAGAAGAACTGCCGGGCGTATAGAAAGCGTTAGGCACATTGAGCCGCTCGACCGAGTCGCTCGCGCTCACCCACCGCACCCCGTTCCCGGTCCGTGTGTACCGCTCGAACGCTTCGGTAGGAAACATGTCGGCGCCGAGTCCACGGACCGAGAGCGACGTGACTCGTCCTGCCGCGTCGAATGAGTAGCGCGTTTCGAGGCGAGGACCGCGCTGGCGATCCTGGTAACGGAAGCGAACGACAGCAGAATCGCCCGCTGCGACGACGCTCATCTCGCCGGCGGTGCGTCCGTGATTCCAAACGACATAACTCGCGGTGTCGGGTCGCCCCTGCGCTCGCGCTGATGTGCCCAGAAAGACGGAGCATACGACGACGAACAATGCGAACAGGAGCAGTGGGCGGCGCATGAGCACGGGAGTGGAGTTCAAGGTTTGCGCGGTGTCAGGGCGCCATCGATGAGAAGCGTCACGTTCGGATCGAGCGTGATGGCGGTTGGTGCACGTTCGGTCGCAAAGACGAAACGACTCGTTCTTCCATTCAGCTCACCGTGTTCCACGCGCACGGGATCTGATGCGGCGCTGGTGTCTGTGGACGGCACGACGATGCCGAATTCGATGGGAATCGTGAACGGGTCGCTCGCTTGCACCTGACGGATATTGATGGTGACCTGCTTGGTGTTCGGATCCCACGACCAGCTTCCCTCAACCTTCGGAATGCCGCCGCGGAACAGCCACTGCTGAAAGAATGGCGATAGGTCTCTGCCTGACGCGCGCTCCATCGCCAGGCGGAAATCGGAAGTGCTGGCGTTTCCGTTGCGATGACGCGCGTAATAGTCACGGATCCCGGCCCAGAAGTGATCGTCACCGATGGCGTTGCGCAGCATGTGCAGCGTCCATCCTCCCTTCTGGTAGGTCATGGCCGACGTCACCATCGACATGTCGTCGAGATTGTCATGCACCACACGGTAAGTAGGCGTTTTCGCGTCGAACTCGATGACGGTCTTGCGAGAGGCGCGAAGCCCCTCCACGAATTCCTCGCGACCGTACGCATGTTCAATGAAAAGCAAAGTGAAATAGGTCGCGAAGCCTTCACTGAGCCAGACGTCGTTCCAGTCGCTCTCGGTGACGGCGTTCCCGAACCATTGATGTGCGATTTCGTGGATGACGACGTTTCGCCACCGTAGATCTCGCATTCCTGTGACGCTTCTCGCGTCAAAAAAGATTGCTGACGCAGCCTCCATCCCTCCGCCGACGGAGTTGGATTGCACGTTGGCCAGCTTTTCGTACGAATACGGGCCGACCCACTCGCTGTAGAAGGCGAGGACGTCGCGGGTGGGCATGGCGAAGTCGTGAAAGCCCTTGTCGCGGTCTTGCGCAAAGACCCATGTCTCGATCGGAGTCCCGTTGTAGGTGCCCACGTGCTGAATCGCGAAATGCGCGACACCCAATACGTAGAGCCACGGGGCAATAGGGACATCTTCGCGCCACACCGTGCGACGCATGGCGTTAGGCAGGTCACTTTCTTCGATGCGATGACCGTTGGAGATCACCTGATAGTGCGATGGTGCCACGACATCCATCTCCATCGTCGCTTTGTCGGCGATGTGATCGATGGTGGGGAGCCAATTGTGCGCCTTGTTCGGCCAGTCATCGGAGAAGAATGAGCGGTCGCCGTACTTGGTCGGCTTGATCTGCAGTCCGTCTGCGGGAATGCCTGCGTACTGAACGACCAACTCGAGATCTCGACCCGCCGACATGGCGCTGTCGAGGGTGATAACGAGTCGGTCGGTGTCGTGCGTGAAGCGGAGCGATCGGCCGAGCCGCGATACGCTCTGCACGGCCATGCCGCGGCCGCGGCGGGCGGGCGTGGTGTTCGTCAGATCGAGTGCGACGATGCTTACGCCGGGTGGAAGGACGCGCAGGCGAATGCTTGCTTCGCCGACGATGCGATCGGTCGAGTCCGACAGCTGCAACGCAAAGCGGTAGTGCTGCACATCGATCGGCTGTCGCGGATACGTATCGGCGGTGGGCGCTGAGGCGACGAATGACAGCGCACAACAGGCGATGATGTTCACGGTCGGCGAAATTCGTCGTGAGTGTGATGATTCGAGCGAAGGCGGCGATTGCCGAACATGCGACAAGTCCGCCGTGATCACAACGGCGTAGTCGGTTCGTGTTGGCCGGTGTGTGGTCTAGGGGACGAAGCCCGCGACGCGCCAGAGCGTTGCGCTGTCGAAGAGCTGCCCGTTGGACACGACCCAGCGTGTGGAGCGGATGTTGGCGATGTCCTCGAGCGGGTTGCGATTGAGGATCACGAGGTCGGCGCGTTTGCCTGGCTCGATGGTTCCCCAATCGCCATCGCGCTTCATGGCGCGGGCCGGGACGATGGTAGCGCTCTGAATGGCCTGTAGCGGCGTGAAGCCCGCGCGCACAAAGAGTTCGATGGAGCGAAGGAGCGAGTGTCCCGGAAGTGCTCCGTCCGTGCCAGCCACCAGTGCGACGCCAGCGTTATGCATCGCGCGCAGGACGGCGAGCTGTCGCTGCAACGCATAGTTTGCCGAATCGGGTGACGCGGCATTGATGACGTTGCGATAGTTGCCAGCGAGCGCTGGTGGCGCGTGATCGATTCCGGGCTCGAATGCGCGGATGGGCGTGGAGCGCGAACGGCCGAGCAGTTCGTTCCAGGGTATCGTGGGATCGACGGCGACGTGCTGTCGGGCAAGCAGGTCGACCAGCGATCTGACGTCCGCGGAGCTGGTGTCGCCACTGACTGGGATGTGCGCGATCTGGTCCATCCCGGCGTCAATGCTGCGCCGCGTGCCTAACGCCCGAGGGACATGTCCGGTGACGGTGAGCCCGACTTCGTGAGCGCGGGCGATGATGGCGTCCACAACTTGCGGCGCGAGCACGCTATAGAGCTTGATCTGTTCGAAGCCGGCGCTGCGATAGTGGTCAACGACGGCGCGTCCTTGGTCGGGGGTTCCTGCAATCGTAGTTCCGAAGGCGTCCGGCGCATTGCCATCCACGAAGCCAGCAAGCAGGAAGTTCGGACCAAGTCCCCGTCCGGCGCCTAACGAGCCGCGCATCGCCAGAAGGAACGCCTCCTCGCCGCCCATGTCGCGCACGGTGGTGACGCCCGCAGCGAGGTAGGCGGGGAACCATTCGATCTGGGCAGCGTGCGCGTGCATGTCCCAGAGGCCGGGGATGATCGTCGCGCCACGGGCGTCGATCACGCGCACGTTAGGCGGAGCGCGAACGGACGCGCTCGGGCCCACGCCGGCGATGCGCCCGCCGCGAACGACAACCGAGGCGTCGGGAATGGGAGGGCGGTCAGTGCCATCGATAAGCGTCGCTCCACGGAGCACGAAATCGCCGGCAGCGATCGGCGTTAGGCGCTGGCGCATTGCTTCGAGGTCGGCGACACGGTCCGCGATGGAACGTTGCTGCAGGTTCGGAAGGGCGTCTTTGAGATCGTCGCGAATGCCTTCCATTGGCAGGATGTGGACGCGAGTGACGATAGCGGCAAAGCGATCGTGCTCGTCGAGCCAGAGCGTTTCGCGTCCCCACACCATGCCATCGATTTCGTACCGCTTGAGGAGCTGCGTTTGGCCGCGCACGGAGATGCGGTCGGTGCCTCTCAATACGATGCGCACAACGTGCAGCGAATCGCCGGGGGCCACGCTGATGCTGGCTGGACGTCCGTTGCGTTCCCAGTAGCGGACGAGGAGTGCGCGCGACGCGAGTGGCGGCCAGCCGCGCCCGGGCCAGACGAAGCGTGGACGCCTAACGACTGATCGGACATCGTGATCACGCGATGCGACGGAATCGGCGGAGAGCACGACCTGGGCGTCCACGTCGACAAAGCGGTAGCTCTTTCCGGTGGCGGTAAAACGCCGCGGATTGAGTGTGGGCGAAAGGTCGAGCGTGGCGCGCAACCGGAGTGTCGACCCGCGGTCGAGCAGTGAGTCGTCGCTCGTTAGGCGTGTGCCAGAGGCGTCGTGCGTTTCGATGGCGCGCTCCATGCCAATCGGGCGCTCGAGGAGCGAGAGCTGAGTGATCACGGTGTCGGCATGTGTCTGCGACGACGAGCGACCTTCGCGTGACGAACTCTGAGCGCACACGCGTTCCGAAAAAAACGAGAAGCTACAGAGTGTCGCGAAAGCAAGCGCATGGCGGAATTTCATGCCGTACCTCGAGCGTTGTGACAACACTGTGGATTGGATTCGACAGAGAAGCGTCGACCACGAGTCGTAGTGCACTCGATATCATCGCAAGCGGCACAACCATTTAGCAATTAGCTGCTAATCAGGCTTTAGCAACCAAAAACTTCTCAATGTCGCTTGGATGTTTCGAACAGTTGCATGAGTTAACCGACGCATCGTGCAAACTGCCGCAAACCGCAATTCAAATGACCTTCAGCGTTTTTCGATGTTGATGCGTTAGGCATGCGCACCACGGAGGGATCGTGCTCAACGGTCTCTCTTGGAACGAATTTCCGTTGCAGGCGCCGTGCAGTACAAATGGACGCAAGAATTTGAAGCAAGCATCCTATCAGCATCACCATCGACTCCCTCTAACGCCAATCGAATTGGCGACGCAGCCACACGCGGAGAAACGTCGTGGCGCCGTCAGACGGTTCTAGTCGCCCTACTGTGCGCCGCTCTGCTGATTGCTGCGAGTTGGGGATACGCGACCGTCGCTTGGGGCGACTACGGAAAATGGCTCTTCGAGGTGCAACGAGTTGGAGAGGGAGCCACTCTCTATCGTGACGTGTACTGGCCGCAGCTGCCGTTGGCAGCGTGGCTCTTCGGAGCTTGGACCTGGTTGGCGGGGAGCGACCTAAGATCGATTTGGGCGTTAACCACGTTCATTGCGCTGGGAATAGCCGTCGCTTTTGGCGCGTACGCAAGCCGTATCCTCAGTCGAGAAGTTGCTCCGTGGCTCACGATTGTCGCACTCGTTCTGGCGTTTGCAGCTGCGAATATCGAATCCGCGCCGCTTGGGATGGGAATGTACACGCCGGCAGCGCCGTTAGGCGCGCTCTTCTTGATTCTCGCAGTTCTGACGGCCCTTCGAGAGATTCAGTCGCCGGCGTTAGGTCGCGAGATACTTCTTGGACTTCTCAGCGGGTTAGCTCTCGTTACGAAGATCGACTATTGGCCTCCAGTCGCCGTGGCAATGCTCGCCGCATGGTTTCTCTTGCCAGGAAACCGCCTGCGAATGCTGATCGCATCGGCGCTCGGTGCGGTGGTGGTGCTTCTTCCCGTCGTCGTTGCTCTTGGAAGCTACTTCGGTGCGCACGACTGGTTTGAAATGATGACCGGATTCGGCATCGTAAGAGAGTTCTCTGGCCGCAACTTGCCTACTCTCGAACGAGTCGCACTTGAATTAACGACCATGTTCGGCTTTGCTGCTTTCGGATACTTGGGTTTAGCGTCGGGGCCGAACGCGGAACGCAAGCGAATGCTCGGAGCTGGATCTGCGCTCCTTGCTCTCATCGGTTGTTGCGTGTGGGTTTCGCGCGGCCCGGCGAGTGCTGCCGTTGAAGGAACGTTGTTCGGGTGGGGAGGAACTCGAGAGATGCTAGTGGCGCTCGTCGAGGCACTCGCGCGACACACGCCTCCGGCGCTCGCTCCGGTCTTTGCACTCATTGTCGTGTGGCGATTCCCGGGCTCGATCTGCGAGGACGCTAACAAACGAGCGCTCTTGCTACTGAGCATGGTCGCAGTTGCCGCTCGCCTTCGTCGACTTGGCGAGCATGTTGACTTCTATCAGATCCTCTTAGAGTTGCCACTCTATGTAGCGATCGCACAGCACTTGTTCACCGAGCATCGCACGGCGTCGTCGCGGGTCGTTAGGCGGTTCGTTGTTGCGATGGGTGCGTTCGCGGCAATCGCCTACTGGCAACTCAGCTACGGCCCTTTCACGCGCCGAGGAGCGCGTCCACTTGCGATGACACCGCGGGGCGCGATGCATCTTCGCGACGGCGAAGCGACGGTCTTACGTCGCCTGGTCGCAGTCGCGGACTCGCTCGATCCATCGCGCCAGCGCCCTGTTTTCGGATATGGCTACTCCGGCGGATTCAACTACTTCATGCGCCGCGCGAACCCCACTAACACGACTCAAGGCTTCGCGTTCGCCTTCCACACCACAGCGGAGAGCAATGCCGCTCGCGTTCGCGATGCGAATCCTGGAGTTCTCCTTGTCGACAATCACTTTCTGGATGCTCAAGGCTTTCCGGGGAAGGCTCTGCAATTGCATCGTTGGCGCGCGTTAGAAACGGTCACTCCATTCGTGCGCGTCGACAGACCGATATTCAATTCCATTGCCCAGCAGTGCCGAGTGGCTACGAGCATTCCAAAGCGCAAGCCGGACTTCGTGATGTTCGACTGCTCAGCTGCAACACTTCGCTAGTGCAGTGAGGACTGTTCGCGCTAGCTCGCGCGTACCTGAGCGATAACCTGGTCGAACTCGCGCTGCCTCAGCGCTTCGAGCACGCTGCTGTCGTACGCTCCGGAAAGCTGAAAGAACTTGATCCGAAAGATGTCAGCAAGGCCGCGAACAGAATCTCGAATCAGGCGAACCGAGGATGTCTCGTTGTTTCGTAGCTGCACCGGAATGCGGTGAATATCGAGCTTCGACTTCAGAGCGACGTAGACAAGCTCCACGTCAAAGGCAAATCGCTGCAGCCGAATTAACCGAAAAAGTTCGTCAGCGACGTCCCCTCGAACGGCTTTCAGTCCGCACTGGGTATCGAAGAATCCTCCGGTTACGAGCGTCCCAACAAACTTCGTGAAGGCCACAGACGCGATCCTTCGCCGTAGCGGAATGATCGAAGTATAGGACGACGTTGGGAGGGTTCGATCTCCGATGACGACGTGGAATCGACGCTCCGACATGATCTTGAAGATTGCCGGAATGAGTTCGAGGTCGTAGGGGAGATCGACATCGGTGAAGATGCGACACATCCCGGTCGCTGATCGCATTCCAGTGCTAACGGCGAATCCTTTTCCTTGGTTCTCCGGAATCGCGATGAACTTCACACGACGATCCGCCGCGAACGGATCAGGTGAAAAGTCACCGCCTCCATCGTCGACGACGATGATTTCCCACTCGATGTCAAGTGATTCGAGAAAGGCAATCAGTCGATTAACCGATCTTCTTGCAAGAGACGCTGCGCGATAACAGGGAAGGACAATAGAGACTGCGACCATCAGTTGGGCACCGCGAGACTACGAGCGTTGTAGAGAAGGTTCTGCGACTATAGAACGTCGACGGACTGCAGCAATGAATATGCCAATTCGCGTCGCACGAAATTCTCGCGTCGGTACTCGAAGACAACATCAGAAAAGCAGCACGTGACTACCAGTGGGGTGTGGTTCGGAGCGAAAAGACGACTTGCTACACTACCATTTCCTCCGGCGTTAAAGGGAAAGCCGCCTCGTTCCGAACGCCTAACGATGCTGCGACGGAATCGTGTCGCTCTTGAGCGCGTCGGACGTGAGCCAGTACGGCGTCCCCCAGCGCTTGGCCGTTGGCCAGAGTCGTCGAGCGTGTCGACATCGCAACCACGGCACTCCTTCGTTTAGCCAGGCGCACGAAGCAATCTTCGAATGATGGCTTCGAAGTGGCAGAACGAACGCTCACCCCCCCGCACGAGGACGCAGCACGTTGTTTCCCGCACCGCTATCGACACGCAACGTCGCCACCTTGCCGCCCGATTCCGTAAAGACAAAGCGCGTGCTCCCGAGCATGAAGACGCCACCGCCCGTGTACGTCAGCGGTCGCTTCTGTCCGCCACGTGCAACGTTCAGCGCTCCATTCTCCACCGACATCACCATCGTCGCGGCCGCCCCACGCCCACGCCCTGTGTACGTCCCTGCGAATCGGTTGATGTCTCCATCGACGGGCTTCGCCGCAAGCGGAATGCGACCGAGGACCGCCGCTGCAATTGCTTCGGCCGCATCGGCCGGTCCCGCGGGGCCAGCATCGTTGTACAACACGACGACGCTCAGCGAATCATCCGGGAAGTAGTCGTTTTCCGTCGTCCATCCATTGATGCCGCCACCGTGGTGAATCGAGCGGTGACCAGCGATCGGCGTGAATGCCAACCCATTCGCATACCCTAACGGCGCGCCATCATTCAGCGTCTCAGGCGTCGTCATCGTCTTGTACGACGCCGCGCTCATCAACGTGTTCGTGCGATGCAACGTCTCGTTCCACGCCACAAGATCCAACGCCGTGCTGCATAACGAACCAGCTGCAAACGGCCATTTGTGTGAGATGGGCCGCTTCTGAATCGGACCCGACGCATCCCAATCGTACCCGCTCGTCTTGTTGGGACGCACCGCCGTCTCGCTGCAGTAGTGCGACGACTTCATGCCGGCGGGTGCAAACAGGTGCTGCTGCACGTAGTCGCCATACGACATCCCCGTCGCGCGTTCGATGATCAGCCCAACGAGGAAGAAGGCAGAGTTGTTGTAGATCTGTTCTTCACCCGGCTCGAAATCGTACGGCGCCTTCTCGATGAGGCGGAGCAGCGTGTCGCGCGGGAGATCGAAGGGAAAGAGCGTCCGCGCCACCGGCATCTCGGTGTATCCCTTGATGCCTGACGAGTGATCGAGAAGCCGGCGCAGCGTAATCTTGTGCCCCGTCGCGTTGAAGTTCGGCAGAAGCTTCGAAACGTCGTCATCGAGTGAGAGCTTGCCTTGTTCGACAAGCTGCATGACCGCGGCGCCAGTGAACTGTTTGGTGATTGATCCGATCTCGTAAATGGCGTTAGGCGGCGTGTTGACGCCAAGCTCGATGTTCGCCTTCCCGTATTGCCTTACTGCGATGGTGTCGCGCCCTTTGACCACCGCGATCGAAGCGCCGACGACGCGCCCGGCGGCGATTGGCGCCTGCATGATCGAGTCGATGCGCGCCACGAGTTGGGCACGCGACGGAGTCTGCGCGTGCGAGAGGGGCAGGGGAGCGCTCAGGACGAGCGCAGCGATCGCGAGGACAGGAGGGCGCATAAGCGTGGGGGTCGCGAATTCCGAGGAGCGGTAAAGTGGCGCGCGTCAATCGAGGCATATCGCCAACGCGGGCAACTTGCGCCGCGAACGCCGCTTCCGCGAGGTGGAGTTGACCTTCCGGGCGCGCCATTCCGGCATCACGTTCTTTCCTCCATGCGGGACGTCGTTTACACGGTGCGCCAGGGAGAGGAACGATGCGCGGAAGAAGGATGAAAGCGGCTGTCGTCGTCGGCACCGTAATCTTGGCGGCCACGTACACACTCCCTGCTGGAGCGCAAACACCGCCGCGCCCGCAACCCGGCACGACGTGGAGCGAACAGCAGCTCCTCGACGCCGTCGCCCCGGTGCGCTCGGGTCGGAAGCTCACGCCCAAGAAATGGCCTAACGACTCACGTGTCGCCGTCTGCCTCTCGTTCGACGACGACAACGAATCGTATCTCCTCGCCGCCGGCAACACGTCCCCCACGACTCTCTCTACCGCCGACTACGGCGCGCAGTCAGGTCTGCCGCGCATCCTCAAGATGCTCGACCGCTACAACATCCCCTCGACCTTCTTCATTCCGGCGGTGAGTGCGCTGCTGCACCCGGAAATGATTCCAGCGATCATGAAATCGGGGCGCCATGAGATCGGCGTCCACGGCTGGATTCACGAGTTTCCGCCGGCCATCGCCGACGCCGCCGAAGAAGAGCGCCTTCTCAATCAGGCCATCGACTACCTAACGAAGGTAAGCGGAAAGCGCCCCGTCGGTTATCGCGCGCCCGCGTGGGCGTTCAGCGCCAACACGATGTCGCTCATCCGTAAGGCCAACTTCTTCTACGACTCCTCACTCGGCGCGATGGACGAGCCCTATGAGATCGTCTCGAATGGAAAGCCCACCGGGATGGTCGAACTGGCCATCGACTGGACGCTCACCGAAACGCCGTATCTCGGGAGCCAGGGCGCGATGCCGGTTCCGGAGGAGCTTTTCAAGCTGTATCGCGGAGAATTCGACGGCGCGTACAAGGAGCGCACCTCGCTCATTCTCACCTTCCACCCACATGTGATGGGACACCGCGCGCCCATGCAGGAGCTCGAGCGCTTCGTGCAGTACATGAAGGCGAAACCCGGAGTCTGGTTTACGACATGCGAGACGATCGCTCGCTACGTCGCGAAAGAGGCGGGGATGACGCCCTGAGAATCGCCCGAAACGCGACTATTTTTCAGTCATGACGACCATCAAACAGGAAGACTTCATCCAGTCCGTCGCCGACGCACTGCAGCACATTTCGTACTTTCATCCGCTCGACTACATCCATGCGTTAGCGGACGCGTACGAGCGCGAACAGAGCCCTGCGGCGAAAGACGCCATCGCGCAGATCCTGACTAACTCGCGAATGTGTGCGGAGGGGCATCGCCCCATCTGCCAGGACACCGGTATTGTCGTCGTCTTCCTGAAAGTCGGAATGAATGTGCGCTGGGACGCAACGCTCTCGGTTCAGGAGATGGTCGACGAAGGCGTTAGGCGCGCCTATCTCCTTCCCGAAAATGTCTTGCGCGCATCCATCGTTGCCGACCCGGCTTTCTCGCGAAAGAACACGCGCGACAACACGCCAGCCGTGGTGCACACCGAAATCGTTGCGGGCGACAAGGTCGAAGTAAAGCTCGCGGCGAAAGGGGGTGGCTCCGAAAACAAGTCGAAGTTCGCGATGCTGAACCCAAGCGACTCGATCGTCGACTGGGTTCTGAAAACCGTTCCGCTCATGGGGGCCGGCTGGTGCCCGCCCGGCATGTTAGGCATCGGGATCGGTGGCTCCGCCGAGAAGGCGATGTTGATGGCGAAAGAGTCGCTGATGGAGCACATCGATATGGCGCAGCTCAAGGCGCGCGGCCCCCAGAACAAGATCGAGGAGCTGCGCATCGAGCTGCACGACAAGGTCAACGCGTTAGGCATCGGGGCGCAGGGGCTCGGTGGTCTCGCGACCGTGCTCGACGTCAAGATCTTCGATTACCCTACGCACGCCGCGTCCAAGCCGATTGCCATGATCCCGAATTGCGCGGCCACTCGGCACGCGCATTTCACTCTTGATGGTTCCGGTATCGCTGAACTTCCGACACCCAAGCTGAGCGACTGGCCCGACGTGACGTGGCAGCCGGACGTCAACGCGTTGCGCGTCGATCTCAACACGCTCACGCCGGAAATCGTCGCGACATGGAGGGCCGGCGATCGGCTTCTATTGAATGGCAAGCTCCTCACGGGGCGCGACGCGGCGCACAAACGAATCGCCGATCTTTTCGCGAAGGGTGAAGGACTCCCCGAAGGCGTCGACTTCACCAACCGAGTGATCTACTACGTGGGTCCGGTCGATCCGGTGCGCGATGAGGCGGTCGGTCCTGCAGGCCCCACAACTGCGACGCGCATGGACAAGTTCACCGAGATGATGCTCGCCAAGACGGGACTCATATCGATGATCGGGAAGGCGGAGCGCGGGCCGGCTGGGCTCGAGGCAATTCGCAAACACAAAGCCGCGTATCTGATGGCAGTGGGCGGTGCCGCGTACCTCGTGTCAAAAGCGATTCGTTCGTCGCGCGTGGTCGCCTTTGCCGATCTCGGCATGGAAGCGATCTACGAGTTCGATGTAGAGGAGATGCCGGTGACGGTCGCCGTCGATGCGGCGGGGAGCAACGTGCACGAGACGGGGCCGCGCGAGTGGGAGGAGAAGATTCGCCGCCTTCCGGTGCTCACCTAACGACACTCGGGCGGCGCATGCGGTGGCGCGCCGTCCGATCAAGCACCTGCCTAACGACGGGAGCCTTATTTGGCTCCCATTTCCTTTGGCGGAAGCGTCTGCAGGAATGCCCAGACAGACTTGATCTCGACGTCGGTCATGACGCCGACGATCTTCGAATCCATCGGCAGGCGAAGCGGAGTGCCGTCCGGCTTTTTGCCGCTGCGAATGGTCGCGATGAACTTCTCCTCGTCGTAGCGTCCCGCGAGCCCAGTCGGCGTCAGGTTTGCAGCTGGCGGCCAGTCTGGCGGGCCTCCGACGATCCTGCCACCGGAGTACGACTCGTTGTGGCAACCGACGCACCCTGCCGCCATATACTTCCCGTAACTCGCGTTGACGACGGGTACCACGCTCGCCGGGTGCGCAGCGCTGTGATTGATCTTCTCAGCGGGATAAAGAATCAGTTGGCCAGCGGTGTACAGCGCGCGCGCGACTGGTCCAATGTGCGACGGCTTCCATGTGTCGGTGACGGGCGGAACGCTCCGAGCATACGAGACGATTGCGTTCAAGTCCTCGTCGGAGAAGCCGGTGAACTCGTGCGCCGGCATGTAGGTCAGCGGCGTGGAGTCGCGACGTACACCGTGACGGACCGCGCGCTCCCAATCGCGATCGGTTAGCGCCCCACCCTTGCGACCACTCGTTAGGTTTGCGGCGACCAGATACCCGAAGGCAGGGTCATCGACCATCACCGAGCCGGCAAGATTCTTGGCGTGGCATTCGTTGCACCCACGAATGGTCACGATGTGCAATCCACGCTCAATGGATTCCGGCGTAGACGTTACGGTGAACGCGTGCTCGGGGACGTTGAACTTGGCGTGGCTACTATGGATGGAAACGCCGTACGCCGACGCCGCGCCGATCATCACGAGCACCAACGCTCCGCCAACTATTCCGCCGGTCCATCGTAGTATCGAGCGCTTTGTCATACGTCACCTCATTCTGATTCGTCGTCAGCCGCAATAGGGGTGGGCGCGCGACCACGGCGCGACCATGGTGCGATCACGACTGACAATACGAAATCGCGCCGAGCTCGGATTGGGTTGAATGACCCATCTTTCCGGCTCGGCGCGAGTTGGAGGGAACGCCTAAGAGATTAGAACGGCGTGTACTCGGGGGGTGTGACGCCGTTCAGGCGGAGGTACGGTACGGTCTGGCCGAGGGTCCAGGGGAAGTGATCGAGCAACTCCATGAGTGCACGATACCGCGGCATCTTTTTTCCCTCCGACGTGACTTCCTGCATCATCGCCGCGTCGCTCAGTCCGCGGAGCATCGCGATCGTGTGGTCCATCGCCGCCGCTCCGAACGTCTTCAGCGCTGCCTTGTTCTTGAGATAGACGTTCTTGTTGCCTAACGGCGGAAGTTTGTCGTTTCCGGTGATCGCCATGTGCGCGATCTCCGCATCGCTCAAGGCGGCGTGCTCGATTTGTTCGGCGAAGGTGCGCACGCCGGGGGTGGGACGGAACCCCAGCATCGAGTCAGGGGCGGCGTCGATATAGCGCAAGAGCGACGCCTTGTGCGTTTCGACGACGGCGATAAGCGCCGACTTCGGAATCTGCGCGTGCGCCGCGCCGGCGCTGAGGGTCAGCGCGGCAGCGACCAGCGTGAGCGGACGTCTGAGCATGGTAGCGAAGGGGGGAGGGGGGGAGGGGGTGACCGCGTACTCGTTAGGTGTCCGGCTCGTTAAGGGACGAACTTCTTTTCCGGCTCCATGAGCTGGCGCGCGAAGTAGGTGTACTCGAGCGCGGTTGTGTGCGCCTGCTGGGCGATGTTCGCGCCGGACCCGTGTCCCCCTTCGATGACTTCATAAAAGAAGTACGGCAGCCCCATCGCCGACATCTTGGCGGCGAACTTTCGCGCGTGCTGCGGACCAACGCGATCGTCTTTCGTCGTGGTCCAGATGAGCGGCGTTGGGTACTTCACGCCCGCCTTCAGATTGTTGTAAGGGGAGATCTTGGCAAGGAACGCGCGTTCCTCGGGGTTCGAGACGCTTCCGTACTCGCCCACCCACGACGCGCCGGCCTGGATCTTTTCAAAGCGCAGCATGTCGAGGAGTGGGACCTGAATATCAACGGCGTTCCACAGGTCGGGGCGCTGGGTGAACTGCACGCCCATGAGCAATCCACCGTTAGACCCACCTTGAATGCCTAATCGGCGCGGCGAGGTAATCTTCTTCGCGATGAGATCCTCGGCCACCGCCTGAAAGTCATCGTAAATGACTTGGCGATGTGTTTTCAGTCCCGCATCGTGCCACGCCGGACCGAACTCGCCGCCACCGCGAATGTTGGCAACGACGTATACACCACCCTGTTCGACCCAGAGCTTTCCCGCGTCTTCGTCGTAGCGCGGCGTCATCGACGCCTGGAATCCGCCGTAGGCGTAGAGAATTGTTGGATTGGAGCCATCGCGCGGCATCGCCTTGGGATGGACGATGAAGTAAGGGATTTTCGTTCCGTCCTTCGACGTGGCTTCCATCTGCTCCACGACACTGCGCGACGCATCGAAGCGCGGCGCGAGAGATTTCAACGTCTGCACCTTGCCCTGCGCGGCATCGGCGAGCCAGATGCTGCTTGGTGTTAGGTATCCAGTGACGTGGAAGAGGGCGTTATTGGAGCGCTGGTCGACCGACGCAATGGTTGTCGAAGCGATGTCAGGGAAGGGGAGCGCGCTGTGCGACCACGTACCGTTGGCGGCGCGCGTGAAGACCAAGACTTTTCCCTTCACGTTCTGCAGGAGGTCGACGATGAGGCGGTCGTGCGTCGATGCAATGCCCCCGACGGACTCGCGCGCGCCCGGAACGTAGAGGGCGGTTGGTGCGAGCTTTGACGGTTCACGCAGGGCGCGCGCAGCGTCGAACGTTGCCACGCTCCCACTTGTAATGGTTGCTCCGTCTCCCTTCCAATCCTCCGACAGCTGCACAATGACCTGGTTGTCGATCAACTCGGCCAGGTTTGCCTTGAGTGGAATGTTCAGGCGCGCAACGTCCTTCGGCCTGACGATGTAGGTCTCTGACTCGAAGGTGGAAATGGGACGGTCGATATACGTGAAGCGATGTCCCTTGGCATCGACGAGCGAACCAGCGGAGACTCCGTAGCCACCGTCCTTGGCGTTACCACGATAGATCTCGACGGCGTCGTCCAACTTCTGGCCCCGCGCCAGGCGGCGCACGATGAACGGGTATCCCGAGGATGTGAGCTCGCCCGCTTTCCATTCCCGCGCAACGAGCAAGGTATCGGCACCCATCCACCCCACGCGCTGTTTTCCTTTTGGTAAGGCAAAGCCGTTCTTTGGAAAGCTGCGGGTCGTTAGGTCGAACTCCCGGATGGTGTTGGCGTCTTCTCCACCGTCGGAGAGCATGAGGAGGCAGCGTTGTTCCTTCGCGGGTTCGCAGCTTGCGCCCTGCCAGACCCAATTCGCCTTTTCGGCCTTCGCCAGCGAGTCGAGATCGAGCACGGTTGTCCACTGCGGAGAGGCGGTGCGATAGCTCTCCATTGTTGTGCGGCGCCAGATTCCACGAACGTGTGCAGAGTCCTGCCAAAAATTGTAGAGTGCGCCACCGAGGAACCGCACGTTAGGCAGTCGGTCTTTGGCGCCGGCCATTGCGAGCGCTGTCTTGTAGATGCTCGCAAATCGCGGATCCTTCTCGAGCACGGCGGCGGTCTTTGCGTTTTCGGCGTTGACCCACGCCATTGCGCGAGCCCCGTGCATCTCTTCGAGCCAGAGATATGGATCGGAGCTGGTGTCGGCGCTGGCGGATTGCGCGCGTACGCCAGACGCAGCGAGCGCGAGCACGGCGATCGCGCCACCGGTTGTACGGGAGAAAATACGCATGTAAAGAGAATCGTTAGAGGAAGCGTGAACCGGCGAACTTACTCGTTCGTTCTCACGCCGTCGACCTTGTTGGGATATGTGGAGCAACGACAAGCGCTTCGGCAATGCTTGAGCGCGCTCGCGCGGCGCGGCTGCTCCCGTCAGTCGCGAGCTGCAACTCATCCGTAAACGAGATGTCGTCTGGGATTCGTCACGACTCTTGCTTCACGACCGTGCTGCATCCTTCTTTCGCGAACGGTCGCAGCGGCAACGCGTCGCTCCATCCATCCACCTCGACTCGACTTCATATGACGATCATCACTCAAACGCGCGCTCTCGCCCGAGTGGTCACACTCTCGTTGTTTGTCTCGCTCGCTGCGTGTGCACCGAAAGACGCGGACATCAAGGCGAACGTGGACAAGGCTATTGCCGGTGTGTCGGGAGTGACTGTCGACGTCGCGAATGGCGTCGCAACCATTTCGGGACAGTTTGCCGACGATGCCGCAAAGGCATCGACCGAAGCTGCGGTGAAGGGCGTGAAAGGCGTGAAGTCGGTGGTCGACAACGCCACGGTCACACCACCACCGCCGCCAGTCGTCATTTCGCCCGATGACTCGCTCAAGACCAACGTCACCAACGCGATCAAGGACTTCCAGGGACTCACCGCCGACGTCAAGGACGGCGTCGTGACCCTAACTGGGGAAGTGAAGAAGACCGATCTGCCGAAGGTGATGCAGGCGTTGTCCGCGCTGCATCCAAAGAAGATCAACAACAAGGCGACGGTGAAGAAGTAGTCGCGCTTCCTTCCTCATTCGCGAACGATCCACTTTCCTCCATCTACCTCCATGCCGACACTTCAGGAGAAGTACGCGGAGTTGATCAACGCCGCCAATTCGAGCGGTGCGACCAACCTTGCGGTGCGTGCGCAGGACAATGTGCTGTACATCGACGGCGAAGTCCCTACGGGCGAGGCAAAAGACAAACTCTGGAATATCTACGATCAGATTGACCCGGATTATCGAAGCGGTGACTTGGTGCTCAACCTGAACGTGTCACCAGCTGCCCCGTCGACGACGCTCAAGGTTACGACGAAGGAGTCGAACTTGAACATCCGGAAGGGGCCTGGGACTGATCAGCCGATCATCGGGAAGGCGGCGCACAATTCCGAAGTCACGCTGCTCAGCAAATACAACGATGAGTGGGCACTGATACGGTCGGCCAACGGCGAGGAGGGGTACTGCTCGCTCAAGTACCTCACGCCAGAATAGCGTCACGAGACTTCGCATGCGGGCCCGGAGATGCGGTTGATCAACACTGCCTCTCCGGGCCTTACTCGTTCGCGGTCGCGACGTGGCGATAGAACACTGTCTTGGTGATCTCTGCCGCCACCACATACAGCACCGTCAGTCCAACGACCGAAAGCAGCAACGGAATGGGAAGCGGAATGAATCCGAACACCTGGTCGAATGGCAGGTAGGGCATCACGAGCGTAATCGCGATGAATGCGATCGATGACCAGAGGAGCGCGGCGGACGGTCGGCTCCGAAAGAACGGGTGGCGCGTGCGAACCACCAACGCGATGACCAGTTCCGTGAGCAGCGACTCGATGAACCACCCCGTGCGAAACTCTTCGGGCGTTGCCCTAAAGAGAAAGAGGAGCGCACCGAAGGTGAGAAAATCGAATGCCGCGCTGACCAATCCAAAGACGATCATGTAGCTACGAATGAATCGCGTGTCCCAGCGCCTGGGTTTGGCCACCCAGTCGGCATCGACGTTATCGCCAGCGATTGTCATCGCCGGGATGTCAGACAGGAAGTTGTTCAGGAGGATCTGCGGTGCGAGCAACGGGAGAAACGGAAGCACCACGGACGCGAATGCCATGCTGAACATGTTCCCGAAGTTGGCGCTCACCGTCGTTAGGATGTACTTGAGCGTATTGACGAAGGTGCGACGCCCTTCATCGATCCCGTCGCGCAAGATGCCGAGACTCGTTCGGAGCAAGACGAAATCGGCGGCGTCTTTCGCCACGTCCACCGCGGTATCCACGGAGATTCCCACGTCGGCGGCGTGCAGCGCAGGAGCATCGTTGATTCCGTCTCCCATGTAGCCCACGACATGTCTCGTCTTCTGTAACGCGAGGATGATGCGCTCCTTCTGGTTCGGATCTACTTCCGCAAAAACCGTCGTGCGTTCCGCGACGTGCCAGAGCGCTTCGTCGCGCAACGTGGCCATCGCGCTCCCCGTCAGCAGCGATTCCACGTGCAGCCCAACTGACCCGGCGACAAAACGCGCGACCTTCTCGTTGTCGCCGGTGATGATCTTGAGTTGCACCCCACGCGCACTGAGTGCGCCGATGACCTCACGCACGTCCTGTTTAGGCGGATCGAAGAAGAGGAGGAATCCGGCGAACGTGAGCGTTTGTTCGTCCTCGCGCGAGAAGTCGTGCCCATCAGCGCCGACGCGCTTCGTGGCGACGCCAAGCACGCGGAAGCCCTTTTCGCTCCATTCACTGAATCGCCGGTCGATGTCGGCACGCAGTGCGGCGTCGAGCGGACGTTCGGACGGCGTGCCAGTGACGGCGGTGCAGCGCGACAGCACCGCGGCGAGTGCGCCTTTGGTGACGATGAACCGCTCGCTCCCCTCATCCACGACGATGCTCAGGCATTTTCTCACGAAGTCATACGGCACCTCAGCGACCTTCTGAACATCGCCTAACGAGACATCGTGCGCGGCAGCGTGCGAGACGATCGCGTCGTCGAGCGCGTTGCGCATTCCCATCTGCATGCGGGCGTTGATCAGCGCAAACCGCAGCACGTCGTTAGAGCTTGCGCCGTCCACATTCAACGCGGCGTCAAGTCGGACGACGCCCTCGGTGAGCGTCCCGGTCTTGTCGGTGCAGAGCACATCCATGCTCCCGAGGTTCTCGATCGCAGCAAGCGTTCGGACAATGACGCCGCGTTTCGCCATCCGCTGCGCACCGCGCGCGAGCGTGATGCTGATGATCGCCGGCAAAAGCTCTGGTGTCAGACCTACCGCAAGCGCGAGCGAGAAGAGCAGCGAGTCGATGACGGGCTTTCCCAGCGCGGCGTTTGCCGCCAGAACCAGGACGACCATCACCAGCATCACCTGCGTGAGCATGTTGCCGAACCGCCGAATTCCTCGCTCGAATTCGGTCTCGGGAGGGCGCAATCGCAAGCGATGCGCGACTTCACCAAAGACCGTCGCGCTCCCCGTATGGACCACGAGCGCTCGCGCTGACCCACTCGTCGCGCTTGTCCCCATGAAGACGCAGTTGCTGCGTGCCGCGAGCGCCGCGTTAGGCGCCACGGACTCCGCGTCTTTCTGGACGGGAAACGTCTCGCCCGTCAGCACCGCCTGGTTGACAAAGAAGTCGTTCGCTTCGAGCACCACACCATCAGCGGGAATGAGCGAGCCGGCCGAGAGCAAGACCACGTCGCCGGGAACAACGTCTTCCGAAGGAATGTCGACCTGCGCACCGTCGCGCAGGACGTCAGACCGAACCGTGACTTGTTTGCGGAGAAGTTCTACGGCGACGCTCGCGCGATACTCCTGCACGAAGCCAAGGATGGTGCTTCCGAAGACGACGACGAGAACGATGGTCGCGTCGGTCCACTCGCCGACGGAGAGCGAGACGGTTGCGGCAAAGATCAGGATGAGAACGAGCGGGCTTCGGAACTGCGCGAGGAGAAGGCGCAGGGCGGAAAAGTCGGTTCGCTCTTGGATGGCGTTGGGCCCGACGGTGTCGCGCCGCGTCGAGGCGTCTCGTTGGGTGAGCCCACCCGCCGTCGAGCGTAACGATTCGAGGAGCGCCCCGGGCGTTAGGCTCCAGAATGATGGGTCGACTTTGAACAAGCCATCGGACGAATTGCGGTCCGTCATTCCGCGGTTGGGCGTTTTGGACATGCGCCGACGTTAGCACCAACCGAAGCGGTAGCCTAGACGAAAAACCCCGATCTTATGGGCAATCGCGTTAGGCTACTGGTGCAGCTTGATCGAGATGATGCGATCGAGCTTGGGATATTCCTTGTCGAGAAACTTGTTCGACTCGGCGTAGAACCGCCGAGGGTTTCCGATTGGCGCAGGAGACGTCGGGATCTCCGCGTAGCCGCCGTACAGTGAGTCGGCGACTTCAAGTCCGTTCGTGATGCGCCCGATCGGCGTGAAGTGCAGCGAATCGAGTGTTGGATTGTCGCGCAGATTGAAGAAGAGCGTCGTGCTGCGATCCTTTGGAGAACGTTGGGCGTATGTCAACGTCCCTCGTTCGTTCTTGGCCACCGCCGTATCTGCGCGAAGTTTTCGAGCACGCCAGACCCCATCGACAGCGGGACTCGCTGCCATCCCAAACTGCGCGATGTAGTACGGGAGTACTCGATAGAATCGCGTGTCGTCGTAGAAGCCTGCGCGTGCGAGGTTGTAGAAACGATCGACTCCAACTGGCGCCCACTCCCGAATAAGCTCGACGGTCATCGTCCCTTTCGAGGTTTCGACATCGACAGCGACGGTATCTGGCGCCTTGGTCTTCCAGAACGGACGCGTCGGATCCATCAGGAGGGCGCGACGTTGCGCCGCCGTGAGCGGCGCCTCCGAGGCGCTCTGCGCGAACATCGGCCGAGCTAGGAGCAGCAGCAGCGCGAGCGTCAGCGCACGACAGGTGGCGGAAGAGTTTCGGTGCATCATGACATGATCGTGTCGCGCCTGGCGCGCTTGCGTTTGTCGTTAGGCGTTGCTGGAAGGCGATTTGCCGTCGTCCAGCAATCCGCGCGAGACCAACTGCGCGGCGAGGACCGTCTGAATCACGCTGGTGATGCTGTTGGTCGTCCCTTCTGGCGCACCACTCTCACCACCGTTCGAGATCGTGACGAGTTTGGCTTGCGAGAGCGCATCGGCGATGACCGGCGCGATCTGCGGGAGCATTTCGATCTGGCGATAGCGGAAGTACGACTCGCCGCCCGCCTGAATGGCCTGGTTCACCTTCTGAATGCTTTCTGCCGTTGCGTCGGCGATTTTGCGGATACGAATGGCTTCGGCATCAGCCGCTGCTTCGGCAGCGAGCCTAACGCGTGCCGCATCGGCGCGCGCCTGCGCGATCTGCGTCGCGTCCAACTCGGCCACGCGCATCAAGCCCTGTGCTTCCTGGCGCTTGGCTTCGGCTGTTGCGATGAGCGCTGCATTTGCCGCCTTCGTCTGCTCGAGTTCGCGATTCTTGTCCGAGATGGCGCGTTCGGCGTCGAGCTGCGCTTCCTTCGCGCGGCGCGACTGCGTTGCCGCGACAATTTCTGCATTTGCCTGTGCTTCGGCCGCCGATTGACGGCGCCGAGCTTCGGCAACTTCGGATTGTACGACCTTGATATTGAGCGAGTTGAAGATCAGGCCAAGGTCCGTGAGCTCGCGTGAGCACGCCTTGCGGATGATCACCGCCAGCGGGTCATCCTCGTCCTCGAGCGACGGCTGATCCTGCGTCGCCAGCTGCAAATCTGCGCCATGCGCGCGAGCAGGAACGTTGGCCGCTCCTCCCGATGCGATGAGCGTGCGAGCACTGGGCGTCGACTTGGCGGAAAAGAGCTGATCGTGCGTGAGAAGGTTCATCGCACGGCGCCCCGAGCTCGACAGGAGGTCGGTCAGCGTGTTGAGCTGATCGGAGTCGCTCTTGGAGAAGAAGCGATTGGCCGCGGTCTTGATGAGCAAATCGGAATCGCCCACAGAGACGATTGCGCTCGCAAGCACGCGCACCTTGATCGGACGTGGTGTTCCGCTTTCGTCGATGTCCGCCGTCTGGTCGGTGATATCGAGATCGATGTTAATGACCTTGCTCGAAATCGTCGTGCCCGTGGTAAGCAACGGGATTTCCTTCGACTTGCCAGGTCCGCGATAAATGACGGTCCCTCCCGCGATCCAACTCACAAGGCGGATCGTTCCCGCTTCGACGTTGCGCAGAAACGACGCAACGATGAAGGGGATGACAAACATCACGAAGAAGATCGCGGCTGGTATGATCAGCCAACTCGATGAGAACTCAGGCATAAACGACTCAGAGAGGAGGGGGGGATTCGTCTACCGAAGATCGGAGATCTCAGACTAACGATACGGTACATCTATTCTTGCCGGCGTCGACCTCTTCGACGCGGAGACGCTGTCCAGCGCGAACGCGTGCGCCGCCGAGCACGCGGTCGTCCTTGCGAAGGGTGGCGAGGAGCTGGACGACCTGCCCGTCAATATCAATCGAGACGATGCCCTGTCCATTGGCATCGAACGCCGTGACCGCCGTTGCGTCATCGGCGATTGCGCTTTCGAGCGTCGTCGCCGGTGCCGAAGCAAATCGCATGGCGAGATTCCAGAGTGGCGTTACCAGTAAGCGGTCGAACAGCAGTCCGCCTAACAAAGCAATGCCGAAACGCAGAGCGCCGGCAAAGGCGCGCCCAGCGAGCATCCCAACCACTCCGAGCCCGAGCGCGACACTAAAGAGGAAACGCGGCGACGCGATGGTCCAGGCAATCGCGCCGAGCGTGTCCTGCGCCGCCCCACCACGCGTACTGGCTTGATGTCCACTGTGCGCGGCGGCACCCGCTTGCGTGACAGATGCGCCCTGCGCATGCCCGCCAGCAGGCGCGTGGACGTGCCCGAGGTGCGCGGTGTGTCCGGCGTGGGCGCCGTGACCGTGACCTGCATGAGCGCCTTGATGTCCGCGAAGACCAACGCCACCAAGCGCCATGACGCCGAGACCCGCGACGCCGAGTAGGGCACTGGATACGTAGAGATCCATCAGTTGACCAAGTAGGGGGGCGACAGACTCTACGTGATACTACGTGGTTGCGCGCGGAATGGAATGCCGCGCTGCGCCGATCGCCAGGCGCGACGCGCCTAACGCGAGACGCCGAACACAAAGACGGTCTGCGATCGAAACGTTCGGCCCGGACGGAGAATCACGCTCGGAAAGTTCGGGTGGTTTGGCGAGTCGGGATAGTGTTGCGTCTCAAGCGCGACCGCTGACCGATGCGGATAGCGGCGCCCGTTCTTTCCGGTCAGGCTCCCGTCGAGAAAGGTGCCCGAGTAAAACTGTAGTCCCGGTTCCGTGGTGCGAATGTCGAGCGTGCGCCCCGTCGTGGGTTCCATGAGGTGCACGGCTTGCACGAGTGAATTTCGCCGAGCGCGATCGAGAACCCAGTTGTGGTCGTAGCCGCCGCCGTACTTGAGTTGCGTGTTGTTGTCACCGATGCGCGCACCAATGGCCGTCGGTCGCCGAAAATCAAACGGCGTCCCTGCAACGTTCGCGATCACGCCCGTTGGAATCAGTGTCGAATCGACCGGTGTGTAGGCCGAGGCATTGATCGTCAGCACATGATTGCCAATGCCGGGGAGCGCCGCGTTAGGCGGAGAACTCGTCCCGGTTCCCGCGAGATTCCAATACGAGTGTTGCGACAGGTTGACTGGCGTCGCTTTCGTTGTTGTCGCTTCATAGTCGACGACAAGCTCGTTGCGCGAATTGAGCGTATAGCGCACGGTCACGGCCAGGTCACCGGGATATCCCTCCTCGCCATCCTTGCTCACATAACGAAGCGAAAGGCCCTGCGCTCCTGCGCTCGAAAGCGTCGACGGAGTCCACACGACCTTGTCGAAGCCGCGAAGCCCGCCATGGAGCGCGTTCACGCCGTTGTTCACCGCCAGTGAATACGTCGTGCCGTCGAGCGTGAAGTGGCCACGCGCAATGCGGTTGGCAACGCGGCCGACGACGGCGCCAAAATACGGAGAGTCCTTGAGATATCCGTCGAGCGAATCGAAGCCGAGTACGATGTCGTCGACTTTCCCGTGTTTGTCTGGCGTGAGCACTCGCGTAATGATCGCGCCGTAGTTGGTCACGTCGACCTGCACGCCACTTGCATTGCGAAGCGTGAAGAGCTCGACGCGTTCGCCGGTGGGAAGCGTGCCGTAGGGTCGTCGCACGACGCCAGAGCTGTCGGCCGTGGCGGGGGGGGTCGGGGTGGGGTGGGGGTGGGACGCGGTGCTTTGGTCGCTTGCGCGCTGGTCGCGCGCAGTGCGCCGGTGAGCGCGAGGAAGACGGCGACTAGGCCGAGCACGATTGGCTTCGCGCGGCGAGACGAAAGAAGCGGGTTCATTCGGCGGTGAATGGGAGGTCGCTCATCCTGCGTCGACGCACGTAGTCTCGGCAAGAGGTGCGAAGAAGATAGGGTTGCCGGCCGCCCATACCTTGACATTCGACAACAGCCGGGCGTATTGTCGAATATCGAGGTATCACGCCCGCACCGATCTCCTAATGGCGAAGAGCAGCGATCTCCTCCAAGGCACGCTCGATCTCCTCATCCTCAAGACGCTGGTCCTCGGCCCACTACATGGTTGGGGGATCTCGAAGCGCATGCGCGAGATGTCGCGCGATGTGTTTGCCGTGGGCCAGGGGTCGTTGTATCCCGCGTTGTACCGCCTGGAGGACAAGGGGTGGATCGCGGCCGATTGGCGACTCAGTCCGGAGGGACGGAGGGCGAAGTTCTATACGCTCACCGCGAGCGGCAAGAAGCAGTTAGTCATCGAGCGCGCGCAGTGGCGGCGGTTCGCGACGGCCGTCGAAGACATTCTCGCGGCGACGTGAGGCGCGCCATGTCTCAAGAGAATCCGTGGATGGCGCGCCTCATGCGGCGCTATCGCGCCCTCGTTCGCTCCGCTGACATCGACGGCGAGGTCGATGACGAGATGCGCTTTCACATCGACATGGAGGCGGCGGACAACGCTCGTCAACTCGGACTCTCGGCTAACGATGCGAAGCGGAAGGCTCTCGTGGAGTTCGGCGGCGTGGCGAGGCACGCAGAAGATCATCGCGATGTACGCGGCGTTCGTCCTTTCGCTGACTTCCTGCAGGATCTCCGCTACGCGATGCGGAGTCTGCGCCGTAGCGCCGGCTTTGCCCTCTCTTCCGTTTTCATATTGGCGTTAGGCGTGGGCGCAACCACCGCCGTCTACAGCGCGGTAACAACCGTGTTGTTCGATCAGCGGGACGATCGGCTGGTGCTCATGTACTTGCGATGGTCGCCGACCGAGCGGCTGACGCTCTCCACGGTCGACTATCGCGCCATCGAGGCGCAGCAACACAGTTTTGCCGACGTGGGGGCCATCCGCTGGCGAGGATCGACAAGTCTCGTCGCCGCCGGCGATCCTCAACGCGTACGCGCTGGCTCGCTGACGGCCGGCGTCTTTCGCGCGCTGAGCGTCGTGCCGGTGCAAGGACGAAACATCGAGCCGAGTGATGAGGTGGTCGGAGCGCCGCGGGTGGCGCTGGTGAGTCACGCGCTTGCTGTCTCGTCGTTAGGCGGAGCCGCTGCCGCCGTGGGGAAGAGTGTGACCATCGATGGACTTCCGCACACTGTCATCGGAGTGCTCCCTCCAGGTGTGAACGAGGTGCTCGGCGGGCGCGCTGATGTGTGGAATGCGCTGCAGATGCCAACTCCCACACGTCGCGGGCCGTTTGGACTTCGCGTGGTCGGAAAACTGCGAGACGGCGTCACCATTGAGGAGGCGACGAAGGACCTGCGCGCCATCTCCGATCAGATATTCCCGCTGTGGGCCGCGGGTTTTCAGGATCGGACTGCCCGCCTAACGCCTGTGTCGCTGCGGGATGCGGTATTCGGAGACGCCAGCCGAATGCTCGGTGGCTTCTCGATTGCGGTTGCGCTTGTGCTCCTGATCGCCGTGGCCAATGTGGCCGGGCTGATGCTGGTGCGGGCGATTGGGCGCACGCGCGAAGTCGCATTACGCGCACTTCTGGGGGCGAGCCGCGCACGACTCGTTAGGCTGATGATGACGGAGAGCCTGACACTAGCCGCCGCCGGTGCTATTGCCGGGATCGCGCTGGCGTCTGTGGGACTTCGCGCGTTGGTGATTCTCACCCCCGATATGCCCAACATTCACGCTGCGCACCTGGATTGGCGCGCGGCCACGTTTGGCGTCGCAGTAGCAATTGTGGCGGGGCTCATTATTGGCGCGTATCCGGCTGTCATGCTGATCGGGGAGGCGCCTGCCGGGTCGGTGCAGGGGGGTGAGCGTACGGTGGGTGCTGGTCGGGGCATACACGCGATCCGTGGAGCTTTTGTCGTGGCGCAGTTTGCCCTCGCACTCCCGCTACTCGCGACCGCGGGACTCCTTCTGAACTCGTTCGTCAGGCTTCAGCGTGTCAACGTCGGATTCGACACGCGCCACATTCTGACGGCCCATGTCAACCTCCCCTCGGGGCAATACGCCAGCGACAGCGCGATTGCCAGCTATTGGGCGCGGGCGCTCCCAATCGTTAGGTCAGTCGCTGGTGTGAGCGATGCGTCCCTCAGCTCGTCGATGCCTCCCGACGATTTTGGCTCGGGCGACAACAACAACTTCGATCTCATCGATCGCCCGGTGGCTGCGGGCGCACCGCAACCTAACGCACCGTGGCCGACGGTAACCGGAGACTACTTTGAGACGTTAGGCATTCCGCTCGTTGAAGGGCGAAACTTCACTCCCGCCGATACAGGCGGGCCAGCGCCAGTCGTCGTCGTCAGCCAGTCATGGGCGCGCCGCTATTTCCCCGATGGAACTGCGGTGGGGCGCAAGTTGATCAGCGGTGGGTGTGTCGAATGCCCACGGACCACGGTTATTGGAATCGTCGGGGACACGCGGTACGACGGTCTTCAGGGAACGGCGGACGCCGTGTATGGTCCCACGACGGAAGGGTGGCCGCGAAATCTCAACTTGTTCGTGAAGACTCGCGGGTCCCCAGAAAACGCCATCGCGCAAGTTCGCGACGCGTTGCGGAGCGTCGACGCTTCCGTCCCTATCGACGATCTCGCGTCCATGGATGCTCGCCTCTCCGCGTCTGTCACCCGTCCTCGCAACTGGGTGATGATGCTAGGTGTCTTTGCGGCGGCGGCGCTGCTCCTGGCGGCAGCGGGAATCTTCGGGATGCTGTCGTATACCGTAAGTGCCCGGAAACGGGAGATCGGCGTTCGCATGGCGTTAGGCGCCACCCGCGCGAATGTCGCCTCGATCTTTGTGACCCGTGGCCTCGCCCACGCAGGGATCGGAGCGTTCCTCGGACTCGTCGGTGCCGTTGTGTCAACGCGGTGGGTCGCGTCGTCGCTGTATGAAATCACGCCTAACGATCCGCCAACACTCTTTGCCGTGACGGCCGCGCTCTTGGTCGTTGCTATCGTCGCATGCTGGCTTCCAGCGCGCCGCGCATCGCGGATCGATCCGGTTGACGCAATTCGAATGGACTAGTTGATGAAAGCGAGCGCGCGAGAAGTTCGTGCGCTACGCGAGTGCCTGTTTGAGATCGCCGATCAGATCGTTCACATCTTCGATCCCCACGGAGTAGCGCACCAGTCCTTCGGGAATTCCCATCGCCGCCCGCTCTTCGGGGGTGCACTCGACGTGCGACGTTGTAGCTGGCGGTCCAGCAATCGTTTCGACAGCGCCGAGGTTGGCGGCCAGGTGGGCGTGCTTGAGGCGAGGGAGAAAGCGCTTGACGGCGTCAAACCCCCCATCGAGCATGAACGAAAGCATTCCACCAAAACCACTCATCTGGCGTTTGGCGATTTCATGTCCGACGTTCGACTCCAACCCAGGGTAGAAAACGCTAGACACCTGTGGCTGCGCCTCGAGCCAGCGTGCGATGGTCAGCGCGCTCGCATTCTGTCGCTCGATCCGCAACGCCAGCGTCTTCATCCCGCGCAGTAGCAGATACGCCGCCATCGGGTCGAGCGTCGCGCCCGTGATCTCGCGATAGTGGTAAACCTGTTGGACGAGATCGCGACGACCGCAAACCACACCGCCTAACGCGTCAGCGTGTCCGCCAAGGAACTTGGTGGCCGAGTGGAGGACGAGGTCAACGCCGAGGGTGAGCGGATGCTGGTTGATTGGCGTCGCGAACGTGTTGTCGCAGACGACCGTCGCCCCCACGCTCTTGGCGGCGCTCGTTAGGCGTGCAATATCGACCACCTTGAGCGTCGGATTGGTTGGCGTTTCCAGGTACAGGAGCGTGCAGCCACGCGCGATGGCGGCTTCGATCTGCGCGTGATCTTGCGTGTCACACAACTCGACGGTGATGCCGAACTTCGGCAGGAACTCGGTGAAGATCTTGTTCGTCCCGCCGTACGTGTCCTTGACGGAAACCACGCGATCGCCGGGCTTGAGGAGCGCAAAGAGGATGTTGCTGATGGCCGCCATTCCGGTGGCGAACGACGTCACATGTTCCGCCTGTTCGAGAAGGCGCACCTTCTCCTCGAACGCGACGACGGTGGGGTTGGTGTTGCGCCCGTAGATGTGTCCCGGCTCGTTGCCTAACGCGACCTCCTGCCATGTCTCCACGTCTCCGTATCCAAAGGCGACGGAGTGGACGACGGGGACCTGCGTCGCGCCCCACCAGCGCGGCGCGTCTTCGCCTCCCCACACGGCGAGGGTTGAGGGGTGTGGGGAGTTGGGTGAGGCGTTCATTGGACAGCGTTTCCGTGTCGTCGACGAATTACTCAGAGTATCGAGCAAAACTACTCAGCAAGCTGGGGAGTCAGATCGAGAGTCGCCTCCCTCACCCTCCCAGCTCCGCGCTCCGTGGATCCGGCGCCACGTGAAATGTCCGTGACTGCACCACTCCGTCCACCGTTAGCCGCGCGGTAAACATCCCAGTTTGCTGCTGAATGGGCGTGTTCCCCTCGCCATCACCCGCACGCCGGCGACCACCACTCACCGGATTCCAGATGACGCGATGCATTCCAGCCGTCGCGAGGAACGGAGCCGGCGGCATGCGCCAATGCGCGGTCGTATTCGGAATTCTTCCGGCCACGTCGCCGCCGCGACGTCCGGTTGGCGCCTGGGCCGCGTTAGGCCCGTTGCCTAACGTGCGCACCACATTGCCTCCCGCGTCGAGAATATCGATCGTCACCACACCCTTGGGGGGCGCGCTGAGCCAGTAATCAATCGCCACTCCCGGCTCTGGATTCGGCGCTTGCGGTTCGTCGCGCTGCAGCGGCGTCCCATTGTCGCTCGTCGCCAGCACATTGATCGAGTCCGACGGCTGAAAGAGATGTGCCGGCGAACTCACGATCGAGTCGCTCAGTTGGCGGAGTGGCGCGATGTCGTCGATGACCCAGATGCCGCGTCCATGCGTGCCGACGATGAGATCATTGCCGTATACCTCGAAGTCGCGCACACTCGTCACTGGGAGGTTGAGCTGCAACGGTTGCCAGTTGTCGCCGTCGTCAAAACTCACGAAGGCACCGCGCTCCGTTCCAACAAAGAGCAATCCCGGTCGCTTGGGATCAGCCTTGACGGCGTGACAATAGACGTTAGGCGGAAGCCCCTTCGTGATCGCCTGCCACGTCTTTCCCTGATCTCGTGTCCGATAGACGTACGGCGCGAAGTCCTCCAGTTGGTGCCGGTCAACCGTTGCGTACGCCACGTTCACATCATGGTACGACGCCTCGATCATCGTCACTCGGCTCCACGGCGTCACGGCGCGCGGCGTCACGTCCGTCCACGTCTTCTGGTCGGTCGTTAGGTAGATGAGTCCATCGTCCGTTCCCACCCACACCATCGGAACGAGCAACGGACTCGGCGCAATGGCATAGACCACGCCGCGCTTCCCGTTGCGATCGACATGCTCCGCGGCCGTCGCGTCGAGCGTGGATGGAGTGCCAGCGTTAGGTCTCGTTAGGTCTTCGCTGATGCGCGTCCACGACCGTGCGGCGTCGGTGCTGCGAAAGACGTACTGGCTACCGTAGAAGAGCATGCGCGGATCTGCCTTTGAGAGCACCAGTGGCTGCGTCCAATCGGCGCGCGCAGCCTCAGGACCACGTGGCGCCGTCGTTCCAGGTACCGGCGCATTCTTGTCGAGGTCCCACCGTTCACCCGTTCCGCCGAACACGATGCCTGGGTGTAACGGATCGCCGGCCGTGGTCCCGCTCTCACCGCCAGGTGCAATCGGTTCCCAGTCGCGCGTCGAGATCTGCCCGAACTTCCCGCGCGACCGCACGGCGACGGCACCGCTGTCCTGCTGCGCACCCGTCACCCAATAGGGGAATCGATAGTCGACTGAAATGTGATAGACCTGCGCTGTGCTCTGGTTGAGCCATGAGCTCCAGGTCACGCTCATCGGGTCTTGCGCGCGAGCATTGCGTGTGATGATCGCGCCTTGATCGCTCGCGACGATCATCGTGTCAGAATCGTCGGGGCTGACCCACGCCTGATGATAGTCATCGCCCCCCGGTGAGCCGCGCACTGGAACCCAGGTCGCTCCACCATCCATCGAGCGGGACACGCTCACGTTAGGCACGTACACGATATCGGCGTTTTTGGGATCGACGGCAATCTTCTCGAAGTACCAGCCGCGTCCCCACAGAGCGGGATCACCCGACAACCGTCGCCACGAGGCGCCGGCATCGTCACTCCGAAAGACGCCGCCTTGTCCGCTCGCGGCCGGAATGCCCACCTGTGCCGGCGCCGCGGTTGCCGCACCCGGCTCGGGGAGGAGGCAGTCGATCACCGCATACAGGCGCTTCGGATTGCTAGGGCAGACCGCGATCCCACTTCGCCCGATCCCGTCGGCGGGGAGTCCCTTGGTCAGCTTGGTCCACGTCATTCCACCGTCGGTGCTCTTGAAGAGCCCTCCGCCCGGGCCATTGGTCGGCGAGTAGGTAAACCACGGCGGTCGTCGAGTTGCCCACAATGCAGCGTACACCACGCGCGAATCGCTAGGGTCGATGACGACGTCGACGGCTCCCACACTCGCGTTAGGCCCAAGCACCTTTTGCCACGACTTCCCGCCGTTTGTCGAACGAAAGACTCCGCGCTCGTCGCTCGCCGAATACAACTTTCCGATGGCAGCAACGAAGACCACGTCAGGTCGTTTGGGATCTATCGCGATTTTCCCGATGTGATGGGTCTCGTCCAAGCCGAGGTGCGTCCACGATTTTCCGGCATCGAGACTCTTGTAGATGCCATTTCCAAAGCCGGTCGAGTCGCGCAGCGTACTCTCACCGCTCCCGACGTACACGACGTCGGTGTGTGAGGGCGAGACGGCGAGGGCACCGATGGACGCAACGGGCATGTCATCGAAGATCGGTTGCCACACGCGCCCACCATCGACGGACTTCCACACGCCGCCGTTGACCGCCCCGTAATAGAACTCGTTAGGTTTTCCCGGTACTCCGCTGACGGCCGCGACACGTCCACCGCGGAACGGACCAAGGTGGCGCCAGCGCAATCCGGCGTAGCTGGACAGTGGAGGAGGGGCCGACAGTCGCGTCGCTGGATCGGGCGACCACCCCCTCGCCCCCGCCGGATCCAGCACTCCGTGCGCGAGGGCGTCGGCGCGCGTCGCTTCCGCGCCTAACGACGGGCCGATTACCGAGAGCGTAGCGCCGGCGAGTCCAGCGCGGCGGAGGAAGGCTCGGCGCGACACGTGCGCGGAGCTGTCGTCAGAACGATTGGGCATGGGTCGAGGATCGGGGGGGGAGTGTGCGACACGCCCTCAATGTGTCGCGCGCGCCGACCCCCCGCGACCCGTGCATACTCCCACTCGTACTACATCCAGGGTTCGTCGCGCGTCGGCCCGTAAATCGACGGCACCTTTGCCCCCGACATGCGCAGATAGACGGAGAACTGCCCCCGGTGGTGAATCTCGTCGTGCAGCAGGAACCAGGCGACCTCCATGCGCGAGTAATTCCCAAGCGTCTTTGGGGCGACAAAGAACTTCACTTGCCCCGCGAGGTCGCCGTCGGAGGTTGCTTGCACCAACGCGGCAAACTTACGGTGTGCCGCTTCGACGGCATCCACGATGGCGTTCCAGTCGTTAGGCGGCTCGGGGCGTGCCACACCGCCCGACGGCGGCCCGTCGGCGAAGGCATTCGCGAACACGGCCTCTCCCAGACTGCGCTCCACCACGAAGACCCACGCCAGCTCGCGTGCACTTTTCGCGAGTTCGTGCGGACGGAAATCGAGCTTCTCAGCGGGAAAGGCCCGTAGCACACGCATCGTGATGTCGTGTTCTCGTTCATAGGCCCTCAGGAACGCTTCTTTGCCCGACGCATGCTCGTGCGTCATTACACTGGCGGTCATGCTCCCCTCCGATTTGCGTGTTGTTCCGTCGTCCGGCTGCGCCGACTTTGGGCTGCCAAGCCTAAACCGGTCACCGGCTCCAGACAAGCAATGTCGGCGGTGGGGCGCCCCCTCTTTCGGTGCCTTTTCGTCCCCCGTCTCTCCCACTCCATGAGCGGCGCACGACTCACAAATTCACCTAAAGCGGTGTTGCGCGCGGCCGATCTGGGGTTAGCGTTTCGGGAGTTCGCGCGAGCGCTCCCCTCCCCGTGCTCGCACGACTAACGCCGACGTTTGACGTGAAACACAAGGCTGCCTTCGCGTTACCCGACATTGGCGAACTCTCGCGCACCTACGCCGTTGTGCGGGAGATCGGTCGTGGGGGCATGGGGAGCGTGGTGCTCGCCCGCCACCGTGTCGCGCGGCACCTGGTGGCGATAAAGATCGCCTCGGCGCAGCAGCTGGACGGCGAAACCGTCGCGCGCCTGTCGCGCGAAGCGAATCTCATGAGTCGCTTCCGGCATCCCAACATCGTTCATCTCTACACGAGCGAACCGATCGGAGGTGGGCGGGTCGGGATCGTCATGGAGTACGTCGCGGGCGAGAGCTTATCGCAGCTTCTCACGCACGGAACGCAATTCTCGCTCGATGAGTGCATCCGGATCATCCGTGACGTCGGGCAGGGGTTGGCACACGCACACGCCAATGGCGTCGTGCATCGCGATCTAAAGCCATCTAACATCCTCATCGAAAAGGGTAGCGGCGTCGCGAAGCTTGCGGATTTCGGCATCTCGAAGCCCATGGGCGATGGTTTCGAAGTCACGGCAACTGGCGTCGCACTCGGCACGCCGGCGTACATGTCGCCGGAGCAGATCGATGGAGAGCCGCTGGACGGGCGGAGCGACATGTACAGCCTGGGGCTCGTCGCCTGGGAAATGCTGAGCGGACGCCGCCCCTGGAACGGTGAACCGCTCTTCAAGCTGCTCTACAAACAGAAGCACGAAGAGCTTCCAACCGTCGCGACGTATCGGCCGGGCATTCCGGTGGGGCTCGACCTGGCAATCGAAGGCGCATTGGCGAAAGCGCCGAGCGCGCGTTGGCAGTCGGTCGCGCAAATGCTTGAGCAGCTCGATCTCGACCGCCCGACTCCGGCGGCGATCGAACGGCGCGCACGGGCTGACGCGCTTCGACCTCAACAGGCCGCATCGTTGGACGACGCGACCGTGCGTTTCGTCCGCGTTAGGCAGGAGAGCGCGCCAGCACCTAACGAAGCGGCCACCGAGGTCGAGTCACCGGCTCTGGCGCCCACGGAAGACGACGCGACGGTGGCGGTTGCTCCGCGGGCGCTGGCAGCGGTGGCGCCGCTGGCGCCCGCGGAGGTCGCTCCACCGGCACCGGTGGCCGAGGGGGCGCGGCGGCCGAGGGAGTTCCGATGGATTCAGTTCGCCGGCGGCCTTCTTGTTGGTGCGGTGGCCGCCGTGGTCCTGCTGCGGACGATTTCAGAAGAGTCGCATGCGCCGGCGCCTGCACGCCTAACGACGACTCCTCCCAGTACAGCGCCTTCGCTTCCGCTTCCTGGTCCCGTGGTTGCCACCGGCAAACAGGGACGGGAGAACGTTGGCAAGCGCGGGCGAGTTGCAGCCAACCGCCAGGTGCAGGACACGGTTCGCCCACGCCTGCTGAGCATCGAGTCGCGTCCGGCGAAGTCGGATGTGCCAATCACCACGGCAGACGCGGCCATCCCGTTGAGAGGGTCGCCGCTGGCTCCGCTGATCAACTTCAGGCGCCCGGATAGCGCCGCCAGCGCAATGTCACGCACCCTGACGCGAGAGGCGCGGCACATCGTGGACGCGCGAGGGTCGGTGCTTCGCGCGTCGTCCCTCATCGACTCGGCGTTGACCCTAACGCCCCGCAGCGGCGCTTCCTACGTCGTGCGTGCCCGCATCCGCATTTCGCGGCGACAGATGCGCGATGCATGGAGTGACATCGAATTGGCCGCCCGCACCGGCGCGCGATTCGAAGCGTTGGCGCTGGCGACGCAACTGCGCACGCAGGAGATGGGCGGTGAGTACGCCTACAGCTATCTCCTCTCGGAGCTTCGGGACGCCTTGACCCCTCGCCGCACGCTCGACGCCGAGCGAGCGGTCTGGCTCGCGGCCGCGCTGGCGCAGACGGGTGACACGGCGGTGGCGCTCACGATTCTCGAGCAGGCAAACGTGCGTGACGCGCGCATGCACGAACTGCTCGCCGACCCTCTTCTCGATCCGATTCGGAGAAGTGAGCGCTTCGACCGCGTGATGAGACGAACGCTGGAGTAGTGGGAGATCGACGCGTGCCGCCCCCGGCGTTTGACTGCCTAACGACTACCGCGGCTCGTCCGACGCGAGCTCGTTGTGCGGCGCATTTGTGGGCGCGCTTGGATCGCCTTCTTCACCGTCGCCCTCACCGGCGCGCCGGTCGTCGCGTCGCTGCTGACGTTCCTCGCGCTTTGCCGCCTTCTTGGCCTGGCGTTCCTGCTCCTTCTTTCGCTTCTCGAAATCGTAGTTCGGCTTACGTGGCATGCAGCTCCTCCGGAGCGATGGTCGGGCACGGGGTGCGCATCCTTGCGTCCCGCGGCTATCAAGATACTCGCGACACCGCCACAAAAGGACAAAAGTTCATCGTTAGGCACCCGCATCGTTGAGGCGTCGACCACCGGGTCGAGGTCAGGCGCCCCGGCACAACGCACCTGCCACCCGGGCCAATCGGTGCCACGGTACGTGACACGCGCGCTGCCCAGCAGAATTACAACCGCGAGACGGGTGGATTGTGCGCCATGTAGGACATCGAGGGGCGGCCAGCGGGGCTCGCGTTGAAGACCTGGAGAACTCCATGAGGATACCTGTCCAAATCGACGGCGGGCCGGATGACACGGTCGAATGCCAACGCCAACTCACCGGCATTCCACCAGCGGTGCGAGAGTGCAGCGGGAAGGAATACTCCCTCTCCGGCCTCCGCTTTCACTCGCTATTGTCCCAACTCCGCCCAGAGCGTCCCTGCGCGAACGACACTCTCTTCGTCTTCGGGGTGGTGGTGCATGGGGAGGGGCGGGCCCTCGCGATGTAGGGGAAGTGCGACTGCCGTCGGCGACGACGTTCGTCTCGGTGATCGGCGAGAATACAAATCCGGCCGCTCCTGCGGGGGGAACGGCCGGATCGGGTGCCTAACTAGCGACAGCTTGCGGTGGCGACCGTCACGCGTTCGGATCCAATACCCGCTTGATCTGCGCGCGCGCGTCCTCGAGGTGGGCGCGTGTCACGCGGTCCTGTGTTCGGCCAAGCGCCGCCGCAATCTGTGCATCCAGCGCCTTGAGCTCGGAGCGAAAGACTGCCCGAATGTCTGACGTGGCGCGCCCGCTTGCAAACTGCGCCGCAAACTGCGGGGGGAGCCCCGCCGGGAGCTGCGCCGGCTTCGGGTTGACCTTGGCGTCCAACGCGTTGATGTACGAGCGCTGCAACTCGCGGCGATACGGGTCGATGCGTACGGTGCTCCCTGACAACTCGCTCCAGATCCCCGCGCGCAGGTCGGCCGCCATCTCACCTAACGAGTAGTTCTCGTTAGGCCTGGCGAGTGCGTCGAATTCAATGAGCCGCTCGAGTCGGCGATCATTGAGCAATTGGTTCAGGACGCGCGCCTGCGAGCTGTTGATGCGGCGCAACGCGCCTTCAACCTCGATCTTTCGCAGAACGCCGGCATCCAGGAAAAACGTCGGTGTTGCGAAGGCATTCTCGTTCAGGAACTTCACCGCATCCTTCATCTTCGCCTTGCTGTTCGGCACATAACGAGGGCCGGTCTGGCCGACGTACTTCTCCTGTGCCTGCGTCCCGCCCACGACGTCGGCGACATGTCCCATCTCCGTCGCCCATTGGCCAATCAGGCGCCCATACAGCTCGCTCAGATCATCGTAGTCGCGACCATCCTGTTCGGCCGCGCGCTCCAGCAGCGGCACGATCTGTTTGATCGATCGCACGCCCCATCCGGTCGCTTTCACCGCGTCGGCGTCGCCGACGGCTTCGGTGTGATCTCCCTGATCGGCGCCGCGCGAATCACTCATGTTGAAACGGAACCACGGCACGCTGTCCTGCTGTCGCGACCACTGGTTGAGCGTCGCCCACTCTTCGTCAGGCGTCTTGGCGCCGGGTATAGGCGCATATCCCCAGTGCGTCGTGTACTTGTCCCACGGTCCCTGGCGCGGGACGAGATCAGCCAGTGGGATGCCATCTTCGGGTTGCGCCGTGTAGTTGAAACGCGAGTAGTCCATGATGGATGGCGCGTGCCCCATCTTCGCGACCCACGTCTTCGAGCGCACCGAATCCACAGGGTACGTCGAACTCCCCTTCTGGTCGTGCTGATAGCCTAACGTGTGACCGATTTCATGCGCCACGACAAACTCGACCAAACGACCCATCAGCGAATCGGGAAACGGACCATGCTGCGCTCGCGGATCGAGATGCCCAACCTGCGTGAAGTACCAGCTGCGCTGCAGGTTCATGATGTTGTGATACATGTAAATGTCCGACTCCAGGATCTCGCCTGTGCGCGGATCATGCACGTTGGGACCGGTCGCGTTCTCGATCGTGCTCGGGAACCAACGGATCACCGAATAGCGCGCATCTTCCGGGGCCCAGTCGGGATCGTTCTTGGGAGCGTCAGCTGCAACGATTCCCTTGATGAAGCCCGCCGCTTCAAACGAGGGCTGCCACGATTCGATTGCGCGACGCACCCACGGTTTGAGCCACTCCGGGGTGTTCGGGTCGATGTAATACGTGATCGGCTTGACGGGCTCCGACATTGCCGCGTTTGGATCCTTCTTCTCCAGACGCCAACGGACGATGTACTCACGATTCTGCGCGCGTTGCTCCGGGCGCCCGTAGTCCAGTTGGTCGATCGAAAAGAATCCGATGCGTTTGTCGGCCAAGCGGGGCATCATGGGATGCTCAGGGAGGCGCACCATGCTCCAGTGCAGCATCAGCGATGCGCTCGTATTCGCCGGCGGTGCAAACGGATTGACCGGCGCCGCGTTAGGCGTCGGCGTCGTCGCCAACGTCAGCACCGATTCGACTTCCACATTGTCCGGGAACGACAGGACGCGTTCGATGAATGAGCGATTGGGATCGGGTGTCCCGCGGAATTGGTTTCCTGCGCCGATCTCCTGCGGCGGAGCCGCGTAGAAGCGCGTCACGTCAATGACCGCGGAGCTGTCCGGCCCGTACGCCTCGATGTTGAACGCGCCGAGTATGAGGTCGAAGTTGCTGTTGCGAACCGCTTGGTAGATTGGATTTGTCGAATCGGCGACGGTCTCGTATGACACGTTGCGGAACAGGATGCGGTTGTCGCGCCGTTCCCACCTAACGACGCGCGTGGGCGCAACCTGCAATCCGCCGTAGCCGGCGTTCACCGGCACGCGCGATGCCCTCGTTACCAACAACAATTCCTTGTTCAATTCCTTTCTCGGGATCTCGAACAACACTCGGCTCCCGATGCGATGTGTCTTGAACAGGCCGTCGCGCGACTTGGCTTGCGCCGTGATCACACGATTGTAGGGGCGCGGCTGCGGATCAGCGTTAGGCGCTCCGAAAACGCCGGCCGCTCCCGCTTGCGGGCGGGCGGAGTCGCCTGCCGGAGAGGGTTCGCCCGGTCGTTGCTGCGCCCCCGCGGGGGTGACGGGGGCGGGGCGGTTGGCCGTGGTCGGAGCTGTCGAAGGTGTGGCGCGGCAGGCGCTTAGGAGAACGCCAACCCCGGCAAGCACGAGGGTCGATCGCGAGAACGACGTACGCGACATGTGAAATCCAGTTCGAAGTGAGGGGCCACGCTCCATCCGAGCGCGACAAGTGCGTAGATGAAACTACGCCTGCCTCATCCGATGTGCTGCATGCGGATACTCGCCAGCGGACGTACGCCGCGACACGTCGTCATCGTCAGGCCGAGCGCTCAGGTCATCGAGTTGATCAGTCGTCGGTTTGCGATGCGGAGGAATGACGACTTTTCCCGGCGGCGCTGGCGGCGAGGTCTTTACGGCTTCGTTTACGAGTACGCGCAATCGCTCCGGCGTCGCGATGTTCCCCTCGCGCGCCACCGCGGCCTGCAGCGACAACAATGTGCTGTCAGGCGCATGCTGGGCGAGATCGGCGAGCGCATCGGAGGCGTCGGTCACTCTGATGCCGCGCGACAGGAGATCGGTCAACACGACGAGCGCCGTGGTCGCCGCACCTGGCGCGCGCGTGGTGCGAACGCGCCGAAGCGCGAGCCGTGAGGCGCCGGCCCGAAGTGCCGTCGCGCCGGCGTCGAGCTCGTCGGCGCTGGACAAACTGCCTAACGCGAACCGCGCCGCTCGCATCGAGTCGGCGTGCGCCTTGACCAGCGCCACCACGCGAGCTCCACTGAGTCTTCTCGCTGCACCCTGCAATGCTCGACTCACCAACGGCGCCGTCGGGATCCGATTGGCGCGTGCCGCATCGATCAACTGATGCAGTTCGGCATTTGTCTTGGCATCAAACACGGAGTCCGGGAGTGTCGTGGCCTGCGCGGCGGCAGGCGCTGCAAGACCGCAACAGATGACGGCGATCAGCAGCGAGCCGAGCGAGCGGGGGTGAAACCGTCGAGCCAAGTCAGGAATCTCCGGCAATCGTGATGACGTTGGAGGGGCCGAGTTCGCCGTCGTTGGTGCGAGGGGCAAGCGGATCGATGACGCAGCATGCGCCGTCGACGACATACGAGGAGGTGTGGCGCCCGGGAGGAGGGTGCTTGGGATGCGGCAGTGGGCAGTTGATGTATGACGTAGCATGGGAAGTGCCGCGGTGTTCCACCCGTTGAAGTCGCCATTTAAGGAACACATGACGCGCACCACCATCCGTCAGCTGCAACGCCAAGCCGGCCGGCTGCCGCTCGCCGTTTCCTCGCTCCCGCTCCCCCTCCCGCTCCCCCAACCGCTCGCCCCCCGTCCCCCCCCGAGGGCGGCAGCGCCGTCACTCGCCGATCGCTCGCGTCCAGGCGGCGTGTCCGAACGCGTCCCCGAAGCCAGCATGAGCAACGCGGCCGCCGCTGCGTGCACGCTCGACGAGGGTTGCATCTGTCTTCCCACGAGGTATCAACCACTCAATCGATCGTTTCGTCACATTCCGCTCCCCGCGCCGCGCAAATCGGCGATCTTCTCCGTAGCACCGTCCGGGGAGCGGCCACTTCAAGCGTCTAACTGAGTGACTTCCAGGATGGATGCGCTGTTGCCTCTCTCGTCAGGCACACGCGACACGACTGACAGTGCGGTGCCAGCGCGATGAGCTGGTTGGAAGGCGCTATCTGCGCCGGGAGGAGAGATGTTGCGAATGACTAGGGCGTCGGTGAGCTTGGCGACCATTGTGGTCCTGACGGCAGCGATTGCGTGCAGCGATCGCTCGTCCACAGGGCCTGCTGCGACGCTTGCCAAGAAGGGTGTCTCCACCGATTCGAGCACGAAACCTGATACCGCATCGCAGAAACCCGACACGACCTCGCATCCGGATACTGGTGTCACGCACCCTGACACTGGCGGAATGAAGCCAGACACCGGCGCGACGAATCCTGATTCCGGCAACACCAAGCCCGACACGACGAGTGGGCACGGCCCCGATACCACGGTGACGACTGGTCCAGATACGACGCGGACCGACGCGTATCTCCGTGGAACAGTGGTCGGTGTTGACTCGAGCGCTGGGCCTAACGTGCGGCCGAAGCCGATGGCCAACGTGGTGGTTACGGTCTTCAAGCGCGTCCTGCAGAACGTGGGGTCCACCAACAGCGCCTCGCCGTACGTGCATGGGGATTCGGTCGCCGCAGTGAAAACACTCAGCGATGGCAGCTTCGACTTCGAGAACCTGCGCGCTGGCTACTACATACTGCGCGCCGATCCCGGAGCTAACTCAGGATGGCCCGTCGTTGATGGCTATCCAGCGACCGCGTGGTCAATCACGTCACTCGTGCTGACTGCACCCATCACGATCTATCTCCACAAGAAGTAGCGATCGCACGACGGGGAAGAGCGACTGGCGGCGCGCGAGGAGAACGGGCACATTCGCCGTCGCCCGCTGGGCGTTGCGCCTGTCCCGACTCTTCCGTTCTCCCGAGTGCCGCACGCGTATCCCGATTCTCCGGTTTTTTATCGCTCGCTGACGCGCGACTTTCCACTCATCGTGCGCGGGGAAGGGTGCTGGCTCATCGATGAGACGGGGAAGCACTACCTCGATGCATCTGGCGGTGCGTTCGTCGCCAACATCGGGCACGGTGTCGCCGAGGTTGGTGAGGCCATGGCGCGACAGGCCGGGCAAGTTGCGTATGTGAACGGCACGGCGTTTACCAATCGCGCCGTCGAAGAACTCGCCGATCGACTCGTTAGGCGCGCGCCGGTCTTCTCCCACGCCTATCTACTCGGCAGCGGATCAGAAGCGGTCGAAGCGGCGCTGAAGCTCGCGCGCCAGTATTGGGTCGAGCGTGGTGAGAAAAGCAAGCACAGGGTCATCGCGCTCACTCCCGGCTATCACGGCAACACGTTGCTCGCGCTCTCAGCGTCGGCGCGCGAGCATTATCGCAAGTATTGGAACGAGTGGTTGGTGAACGTGCGTCGCGTGGCTGCGCCGTACGCGTACCGTTGCGGCTGCAACGGCGATCCCGCGTGCATCTCGTGTTCGGCGTGGGGAATCGAGGAGGCCATCACCGAAGAAGGAGCCGAAAACGTTGCCGCGGTGATCCTCGAGCCGGTGGGCGGGAGTTCCACCGGCGCGAGCGTGCCTAACGACGATTATCTCCGGCAGGTGCGCGACATCTGCGATCGCCTGGGGGTGCTGTTTGTCGCCGACGAAGTATTGTGTGGCGCTGGGCGTACGGGGACGTGGACCGCCATCGAGCAGTGGCGAGTCGCACCCGACATCATGACGTTAGGCAAGGGGATTGGCGGTGGGTATGCGCCATTGAGTGCTGTCCTTGCCCGTCGCGACGTGGTCGATGTGATCGCGCGAGGCAGTGGGTACCTGATGCACGCGCAAACGTTCTCTCATCACGCCGTCACCTGCGCCGCCGGCGTCGCCACCCTCGACTACATCGAACGACACCAGCTGCTCGACCGCTGCCGATCGATGGCGAGCACGTTTCACGAAAAGCTGCAAGCGCTGCGAGCGCACCCGGCAGTGGGCGATGTGCGAGGGATCGGACTCCTCGCTGGCGTCGAGTTCGTCGCGGATCGTGAAACACGCGCGCCATTTCCTCGAACGTTGCAGTTCGCGGAGCGCTTCGCGCAGGCCGCGCGCGAAGCGGGACTCGTGATCTGGCCTAACGTCGGACAAGCGGACGGCACCAATGGCGATCTCGCGTGTCTCGCTCCGCCGTTCATTATTAGTGAGGATGAGATCGACGAAATCGTCCAGCGCTTTGCGCGCGCCTTAAACACCATCGCTCCCTCGTAGACCGGCGCAGCGCCTAACAAGTATTCACCATCACCATTCCCCCGACATGACCGCTACATCCACGACTCCCGACACCGCGCGAGACTACCCGCGAATCATCACGCCTCCTCCTGGCCCCAAAGCCAAGGCACTCGTTGATCGAGACGCCGACTGGACGTCGCACTGCTATATCAAGGAGTATCCGCTCGCCGTCGCGCGTGGGCATGGCGTCATGGTGGAGGATGTGGATGGGAATCGGTATCTCGATTTCATGGCGGGAATCGCCGTTGCATCGACAGGATATGGGCATCCGCGTGTGATCAAGGCAATCCAGGATGCCGCGGCGAACTTTCTCCATATCTGCGGCTCCGACTTCTACTACGAGGGGATGGCGGCACTCTGCGAGCGTCTGGCCAAGATTGCTCCTGGGCCGACGAAGAAGCGCGTCTTTCTGACTAACTCCGGCACGGAAGCGACTGAAGCTGCCATCAAGCTCGCGCGTTTCTCGACGCGCCGCACCGCGATCATTGCGTTCAAGGGAGCATTTCACGGGCGCAGCACCGGGGCGGTCTCTCTCACATCCTCCAAAGCTCGGCAACATGCGGGGTTTGGGCCGCTGCTTCCCGATGTGCATCATGTCGACTACGCGTATCGCTACCGTTGTCGCCATTGCAGCGACAAGCCGGCGTGCTCGTTAGGCTGCGTGACGTCTATCGAAGAAGATTTGCTCACACGTCACGTCTATCCGGGAGACGTAGCAGCCGTCTTCGTCGAGCCGGTGCAGGGAGAGGGCGGGTATGTAATCCCACCGCCAGAATTCCTGGTCGGACTGCGCGATCTCTGCGATCGTCACGGTATTCTGCTGGTCTTCGACGAAGTGCAGAGTGGCATCGGGCGCACGGGCAAGATGTTCGCCTGCGAACACGCCGGCGTTGAACCAGACATTCTCCTCACTGCGAAAGGGCTCGGCTCGGGAATGCCCATCGGAGCCATGATCGCGCGGGAAACGATCGATAAGTGGGAGAATGGCTCGCACGGCTCGACCTTTGGCGGGAATCCCGTCTGCTGCGCCGCCGCGCTGGCGACGATCGACTTGGTGCAGGAAGGGTTGATGGCGAACGCCCACACGATGGGTGAGCGCCTCTTGTCGCATGCGCATCGCCTGATGCAAAAGCACGAATGCATTGGGGATGTGCGCGGCCTGGGACTCATGGTCGGCGTCGAGTTCGTGAAGGATCGTCGATCACGGCTGCCCGCGTCGGCGCTCGTGAATCGCATCGTGGAGTTGGCGTTTGAACGAGGGCTTCTGTTGTTAGGCGCGGGAAAGAGCGCGTTGCGTCTGGCCCCGCCGCTCGTGATCGACGCCGTCGATATCGATCGAGGGGTCGAAATGATTGATGCGTGTATTGCGGATGCGGTGGCGGGGATGGCGGCGGAGGTGAAGTGACCAAGCTTCAGTCGATGCGTGACGCCATCGGGGTCCACGTCCACGATGGCGACACCATCGTCGTTGAAGGTTTCACGCATCTCATCCCGTTTGCGGCCGCGCACGAAATCATCCGGCAACGCCGGCGCGGTCTGACTCTCTGCCGCCTAACGCCGGATCTGGTCGCCGACCAGATGATCGCCGCTGGATGCGTCGACACCTTGGTCTTTTCCTGGGCGGGGAATCCGGGAGCCGGCTCATTACATGCCTTTCGGCGAGCCATCGAAGCATCGCCTCCCAAACTACGGATAGACGAATACTCTCATTTCGGAATGGTCGCGCGTTTGAGCGCCGGAGCCGCGCGGCTTCCATTCTGGCCGCTGCGAAACTATCAGGGCACGACACTCCCGGTCGTGAACGCCAACATTCGCAGGGTCACATGTCCGTTTACGGGCGAAGCACTGGCGGCTGTTCCCGCCCTCAATCCCGATGTCGCCATCGTGCATGCGCAGCGCGCTGACGCGGATGGCAATACGCAGGTGTGGGGTTTGTTAGGCACGCAGAAGGAAGCTGCCTTCGCTGCGAAGCGCGTGATTGTGGTGGTCGAGGAGTTGGTCGATTCGTCGGTGATTCGCGCCGACCCCAATCGCACGATCATTCCGGGGATGATTGTCAGCGCTGTCGTAGTTGAGCCGTGGGGGGCGCATCCGTCGTACGCGCAGGGACACTACGATCGCGACAACGAATTTTATGTGGCGTGGGAAGATGTTTCGCGCGACCCGGCGCGATTGCAGGCGTACCTGGAGGAATGGGTGCACGGCGTCACCGATCGCGCCGAGTATGTTCGCCGCCAGCCGCAACTCAAGGCGCGCCTGACGGCGAAGGCGGTGATGAGTGGGGAGGTGTCGTATGGGTACTAGCACCACCTATTCCCCCTCCGAAATCATGGCCACCACCGCCGCGCGCGAACTGCGCGACGGCGAAGTGGTGTTCGTGGGCATCGGCCTTCCAAACCTCGCCTGCAACCTCGCGCGTGCCACGCACGCACCGCGCCTAACGCTCATCTACGAATCCGGCGCCGTCGGCGCGCAGCCAGAACGACTCCCGGTTTCCATCGGCGACCCGACACTCGTCACCAACTCCCTGATGATCTGCGGGATGGCCGACGTGTTCCAACTTTTTCTGCAGAACGGTCGGATCGAAGTCGGATTTCTCGGCGGGGCGCAGATCGATCGTTGGGGCAATATCAATACAACCGTCATTGGCCCGTACGATCACCCCAAGATCCGTCTCCCGGGAAGCGGTGGTGCGGCCGAGATCGCGATCCATGCGCGGCGCACGCTGATCATCGCCCGATTGTCGCCGCGGACGTTTCCAGGAGATGTGGAATTCATTACATCGCCCGGGCACCGCCCGTTAGGCGGAACGCGCACGTCGTTAGGCATGCCTGGTGCCGGCCCCACGCGCATCATCACCGACAAGGCGATTCTCGCCGCCGATCCCGAGACGGGAGAGATGGAGCTCGCCGCGTTGTATCCCGGCGTCGAGGTTGACGACGTCCGGCGAGGCGTCGGGTGGCCGCTCGTGGTGCGCGAAGTGCTCGAGACTGTTCCTGAGCCCACCGCGCACGAGCTCCAACTCCTGCGCGAGCGACTCGATCCACAGCGCCTCTTTCTTGGATAATGCATATCATGTCGCACGTCGCATTCAGTTAAGCGTACGCCTCTTTCCCGCGTTTGCCCGCCCCAACGAACGCGCCTTCCAATGACCGATAGACCGATCCTCGCCATCCGTCACACGCTCAAGCGTGCGTGGGCAATCGCCTTTGCGTCGATGATGGCCGCCACGCCTAACGATACACAGGCGCAGCGCCGCCCCGTCCTCCCACAGATCTCCGTTCCGCATCCCTATTATTTCCGCGAGCTCTATCTCCCGCAGCTGACGACGGGCCCCTCGTCCGCGGCGTGGGCGCCCGACGGGAAGTCGCTGGTCTTCTCGATGCGTGGCTCGCTCTGGCGACAGTCGCTCGATAGCGACGAGGCGGTGCAGCTCACCGACGGCCCGGGGTATGACTATCAACCTGACTGGTCGCCCGACGGTCGCTTCATTGTCTTCGCGAGCTACACCGGTCAAGCGATCGACCTCAAGCTACTCGACGTCGTGAGCGGTGCGGCGCGTACGCTTGTCGGTGACAACGCTGTCAACGTCGAGCCGCGTTGGTCGCCCGATGGTTCACGTCTCGCCTGGGTTTCCACGTCGTTCAAGGGACGGTTTCACGTCTTCGTCGCTCCCGTGCACAATGCATCGTTAGGCGCCGTATCGCGGGTGAGTGAAGACGTCGACTCTGGACTGCCACGCTACTACTACTCGCCATTTGATCACTATCTGAGTCCGAGTTGGAGCGCCGATGGACGGGCGCTCATCGTCGTGAACAACGCTGGACACATCTGGGGAACGGGAGGACTTTGGCGGCTCGCACTTGAGAGCGCACATACCAAACGCGAATTGCATTTCGAGGAGACGAACTGGAAAGCGCGCCCCGATGTCTCGCGCGACGGAAAGCGCATCGTCTTCGCCTCGTACGCGGGACGTCAGTGGCATCAACTGTCGCTGCTCTCTGCCGACACGCTCGCCCACGAGTCGCCGATTCAACTCACCTATGGCGACTTCGACGCGACGTCCCCGCGTTGGTCGCCCGACGGAACGCGCATCGCGTACATCTCCAATGAGGGAGGAAATACTTCGCTCTGGACGGTCGCCGTGCCTGGAGGTGCGAGGCACGCGGTCATCACGCGCCGGTTCCGCTGGCTGCGTCCCACGGGAACGCTCCGACTCGTTGCCACGGACGCGTCGTTAGGCACGTCGGTGGCCGCGCGCATGTCGGTGCGCGCGTCCGACGGTCGCCACTACGCACCGGACAACGCGTGGCTTCATGCTGATGACGGCTTCGACCCCGCACAGCGCAGCTTCGAGTTCGCTTACTTCCATGCGGATCGCCCCGCGCTCGTCACACTCCCCGCGGGAAGCGCCACGGTCGAATCGATGCGCGGCCTCGAATACGCGACATTCGCGGCGAAGGTGCTCGTGCGGGCCGGTGAGACCACGACGGTTCGCATTCCCCTCACGCGTTTGGCGAACCTCGCGCGCGATGGTTGGGTGAGCGGCGACTTGCACGTGCACATGAACTATGGTGGAACGTATCACAACACCCCGGCAAACCTCGTTAGGCAGGGGCGTGCCGAAGATCTGCGTGTGATCGAGAACCTGGTGGTGAACAAGGAAGGGCGGATACCGGACATTGCCACGTTCACGACAGCTCCGGACGGCGCCTCGACCCCTGATCTGCTTCTCATGCACAATGAGGAGTTCCATTCGTCCTATTGGGGCCATACGGGGCTGCTGGCGTTAGGCGACCACCTTCAACTCCCCGTCTACTCCGCGTACGCTGGCACCGCTGCCTCGTCGCTTGCGCCCCTCAACGCCGATGTCCTCCGCGAAGCTCGTGCGCAGGGGGGTGTCACGGGATACGTGCACCCCTTCGACGTGGTCCCCGCACCGCGCGACACCACCAAGCGCCTAACGAACGAATTTCCCGTCGATCTCGCACTCGGCCTCGTCGATTACTACGAAGCGCTGGGTTTCGTCGACGATTTCTTGGCGACGCAGCGTGTGTGGTACACCGCACTCAACGCCGGCTTCAAGCTCCCCGCAGGCGCAGGGACCGATGCCATGGCCAACTACGCGTCACTGCGGGGACCCGTAGGCATGAATCGCGTGTACGCGAAGGTGAGCGGAGCGTTCTCGCAGCGCGCCTTTCTCGACGCCGTAAAGCGCGGCCGCACCTTCGCCACCAACGGTCCGCTCCTTCGCTTTGCGCTCGATGGGTATGAGCCGGGGAGTGACGTCGCGCTCCCACCTGCCGGCAAACGCCTCAACGCGCGCGTCTGGTTGCGCTCGATCGTCGGAATTGATTCGCTCCAGATCGTCCGCAACGGCGAGGTCATCGCTCGCGTGCAGCCGTCGTTAGGTGGAACGCGCGCCGATACAACGATTGCCCTCGAGGCGCGGCAGAGTGGGTGGTATCTGCTCCGTGCCTGGACCGTTGGCGGACGACATCCCATCCTCGATGTTCAACCGTTCGGCACGACCTCCCCGATTTACGTCACGGTGGGTGGAGTCCCGATTCGTTCAGCGACCGACGTCCAGTACTTCGTCGAGTGGACTGATCGACTGCGAACTAACGTCTCGCAGTTTATGGGATGGAACGATCTGAGCGAACGGTTGGAAGCACTGGAAAGAATTGCTCAAGCCCGCACGCTAATGCTTCATCAACTCGACGCGCGCCGCTAACTCCGGACAGAATTAGCGGCGCGCAACCTCCACCGATGATTACGTTTTGGAGCACCGCCTACGTACGGCCGCCCGCACTCGGCGTGCGACTTTAGGTAGGGAGTACGGACCATCTTCAAGTCACATAAAATCAGTTTCGTGGCAATAACTTGTTAGGCACCTTCAACGAGTCAGGCTTCAAGAGACCCTCAAAGAGCTGATACTCCAGATCCGCCTGCGTACCCACAAGACGCCCACTACTTTGGCGTGCGAACGAAACATTGGAATTCGTAATCGTGTTAATCACTGTAAGTCTCGCACCATCCAGCTCGAAGACTGTCCAGAGCTTTCCGACGCCCTGCGGTACAAAGAAACTTTGCAGCAACAAGTTATCGCGATACAGGTCGACGCGGCCGTTTGAGGACGACAGGGGCGATTCTCCCGAGTAGTTCCAGACCGAGAATCGATAGACGCCTGCGACTTGATTCAGCAGTGTAATGGTCTCTGGCCCACGTCCGCTCAAAACGTCCACATCGAGGCATACGTAGGGATTAGCGATACAGCTTCCGCGTGCCCCGAAGTAGACGTGAGATCGGGTCGTTCCGTTCGCACTTGGAAACGTGATGTGCGAGTCGAGGTCACGTGGAGTCGCTCCCCAGGAAAGGACGATACGCGTAAGTCCGCTCAAGCCTACTGGAGAAATGAAGACGTTCTGCTGCGAGGTGGTGGATCCTCCAACTGCAATCCCCGTTTTGTAAGCATCTGCAAAGCCGGACGCTCGCACCTTGAGAGAATACGTCCCAGCTGCAAGTCCCGAAATTGAATACGTGCCGCCGGCAGTCGAGGTCACGGTCGTGAGGGGCGCGCCGCTCGTAGCGTTCATACCTGCTCTCAGCTCGATCGAAGCGGGGATGGCCAGCGCTGCGTTGGTGGCCGCGTTTCGAATCGTTCCCGAGATTCCTCCGAGAAGATTGCTCTGGGGTACCAATGGAACCGATTCGATAACGATATTTCCGTCGACTGAGACGTCCGCGACAGTCGATCGAACGAATCCGCTCGCGGACACTGCGATGGAGTAGCGACCGCCCTGAAGAAGACCGCTCTGCCACGATCCGTCTGATTGAGAAGACGTTGAGGCGATGACGGTACCACTCGTATTTCGTACTTCGATCAACGCCCCGGCAATGTTTGCGTTTGTGACGGCGTGGTAGACGCGCCCCGACAAAGTCCCAGCGCGCAGTGTCTGAAGCACCGTCACGTTTATCGCTCCGATTTTCCCTTCGATCTCCGCCTCTATTACGGTGGCGCCTGCACGTATCGCTGTTACTTGCCCGCTGGAGTTCACGCTCGCGACACTTACGTCGCTACTCCTCCAAGTGACTGAGCGGTTCGTCAGCGGCGAACCTCGAAAATCCTTGGGCGATGCGCGAAGTGTAGTCGTGGCGCCCTCCGCAAGGGACAACGAGCCAGGATTCATCTCGACGCTTACGACCGGAGCCGTCGCCAAATCGGTCAACGTTAGTACTTCGCGAGCGTTAGATGTCGCG
>JBGAKW010000047.1:0-7409 GCA_044224185.1 Gemmatimonadaceae bacterium
CGTGCGCCCAAAATGTTTAGCGACTACTTGACAAGCGTTTAGATTTCGCTAAACTCTGTTCTGTCGTCCCTCGTGGACGCCAACGAACGGAGGACCGAAATGAAGCTTCACAGTCTCGTAGCCGCCGCGGCGCTCGCCGCATGCATGGCGGCGCAAGCTCAGGGTGTCGTGATCGGTGGGCAGCTGTCGATCGCGCAGCCGAATGTGGTCCAGCGCTCGGGTCCGGAGGACGCGTTCCTGCGCGTGCAGACGGCCGGCGGTGGCGTCACGCTGATGGCGGTCGAGTACGACGGCTCGATCACCCTCAACTACGGCGCCACGATCGCGTTCTCACAGGAGACGGCGCGGGCGTTCCGCCGCGCCGGGCCGGTGCGCTACTTCATCCCGGTCTACGTCGGCGACGAGCTCGTGCTCATGCCGCTCTACGCGCTGCCGCGCAAGTCGGAAGAAGAGGCCGCGGAATGAGGACTTGCGGCGTCGTGCACTTCGAGAGCGGCTGGCAGGTGTACTTCGGCGGGCGCATGGACGACACCGTCTATCGGTCGCGCACCGAGGCGATCCTCGAGCTGGCGAAGCGCGATCGCGCCGAGACGCCGTACCCCGAGCACTGCCTGCATCCCGACAAGTGCGCCGGCAAGAGCAATTGCCAGCGCGATCCGAACTGCATCGACTGATGAGCGACGCCATGACCGCCGAGATCGTCGTCGAAATTCGCCGCTGGCGCGACAAGCTGACCGGCAAGCGCTATCCGCAGTACCGCGTGAAGGGCGGCGCGTCGCTCGTCTGGATTCCGATGGGCGAGTTCCAGGCGCGCAAGGCTCTCGCGGAGAAGCGCTTCCTCGGGTACCGCGTCGAGGAGGTATTCGAGGATCAACCGCCGCCGGTGGCCGCATGAGCGCGCCGGGTATTGAGTTGGGCGCGACGCTCGGCGAGATCGAGGCCGGTGTCTCGGCCGCGGTAGCGTGCGATCCGATCCTGCTGCGGATGATGCAGACGCTACGCGACGGCCAAGCCGACGGTATGGACGCGTCGAAGTTCGGGCGGCTGCTGCGGCTGGCGATCGAGTCGGCGTACCTGTCCGGCGTGCAGTGCGGCTTGCGGGTGGGCGGCCTGCGGGTGAGCAAATGACGCCCGACCAACACGACGACGTTGCCGTGATCGGCGACCGCCTGGTGCTCGCGGTGATGCTCGCGATCGCGCTGGCCTACATCCTCGGAGCGATTGGACCATGAAGCCTCTGCTAGATCGCAAGGTGAAGCGCGGGGAGATCGTGAACGAGTGGCGCCCCGCCGAGAGCCACCTGACGCACGACGGCCAGGTCGAATTCATGGCGCGCATGCAGGCGCGTATCAAGGCGGCCGAGGAAGAGCGCGCGGCAGCCGACAACGTTCGCACAATTCGAAAGGTCAAGAAGGCATGAGCGCCGCCGCCAACGCGATCCACGATTATCTCGACGCGACGTCGGGCGCGCGCGCTGCCGTTGCGCCCGGCATTCACTACGGTATGTCGATGGCCGAGTACCTCGCGATTCCGGCGCTCTCGGCCGGCGTGATCACCACGCTGCTCGATCGCTGCCCGGCCGCGGCCTGGTACGAAAGCCCGTGGAATCCGCGACGCGCGAGCAGCTCGACCGCCGAGCAGGACGCGGGCTCCATCGCCCACTCGATCTTCCTCGAAGGCTCGCGCGACGTCTGCGAGGTCATCGACCCGAACGATCATCCGGCCGAGAAGACGGGCAACATTCCCGACGGCTGGACGAACAAGAGCATCAAGGCGGCGCGCGATGCCGCACGTGCGGCCGGCAAGATCCCGGTGCTCAAGCCCGCGATGGCTGAGATCGAGGCGATCTCCGCGGCCGCGCGCACGTACGTCGACAGCCTGCGCGAGAGCGAGCCCGCGATCCATGCGCTCTTCGAGCCCGCCGGCGGCACGTCGGAGACGGTGCTGATCTGGCAGGAAGGCGCGACGCTGTGCAAGCTGCGCGCCGATCGCCTGGCCACCGACTTCGCGCTGATCGCGGACTACAAGACGACCGGCGTGAGCGCCGAGCCGATGCGCTTCGGTCGCGCGCAGCTCGTGGGCCTGCGCTACTACGTGAGCGCGTCCTGGTACCGCCGCGGCGTGCGCGCGGTGACCGGCGTCGACCCGACCTACATCTTCCTCGCCGGCGAGACCGATGCGCCCTACCTGCACTCGCTGATCGGCTGCGATCCGTCGCTGGCCGAGCTCGGCGACGAGAAGGTCGGCGCAGGCCTCGCCGCCTGGCAGGAATGCCAACGCGCGAATCACTGGCCAGCGTACCCGAACCGCGTCTGCTGGATCGAAGCGCCGGTGTACGAAGTAAACGCATGGGCCGAGCGGGAAGGCATTGATGCGCATGGCATCCCCTACGACATCAGCAAGCTATTCGCGAGGAAGGCGGCATGAGTTACGCCGCATTCCTTGAGTCGAAGCGTCCACGCGCGCTAGAGCGTGGAATCGTCGTAGACGATGTGGCATCGCATCTGTTTGCCTTTCAGGCCGAATGCGTCCGATTCGCGCTCCGCATCGGCAGCTCCGGTCTGTTCCTGGATACCGGCCTCGGCAAGACGCTGTGTGAATTGGAATGGGCGGAGCACGCGCGCCAAGCGACTAACGGCTGGGCTCTCATTCACACCCCGCTCGCGGTCGCGCATCAGTTCGCCGCCGAAGGCGCGCGCTTTGGATACAACGTGCGCGTCATCCGCGACCAGTCCGAAGCGCGTGAAGGCATCAACGTTTGCAACTATGACCGCCTGGACAAGCTGCAGCCGGATGCCTTCGGTGCGGTCGCTCTGGACGAGTCTGGCATCCTCAAGAACTTCGCGGGCAAGACTTCGCGCGACCTGATCGCCGCGTATGCCGGTCATCGCTTCCGGCTGTCCGCGACTGCGACGCCTGCCCCGAACGATCACATGGAACTAGGCCAGCACTCGCAATTCTGCGGGATCATGTCGTCGTCCGAAATGCTGTCGCGATTCTTCATCAACGATACCGCGACAGCCTCGCAATCGTGGAGGCTCAAGCGTCACGGCGTCACGGCGTTTTGGGATTGGATGGCGTCGTGGTGCCGCATGGCAGCGATGCCGTCAGACCTGGGCGACTCGGACGAAGGATTCACCCTGCCACCCATGCAAGTGCATCGGCATTCCGTCGAGTCCAAGCTAAAGGCCCCGGAGGGAGACTTGTTCGCGCTCGACGTGGTTTCGGCAACGTCGATGCATGACGTGAAGCGGCAAACGGTCGGCGAGCGCGCCACCATTGCCGCTGGCCTTGCAACCAGCGACGCCGAGCCGTGGGTCGTATGGGTCGATACCGACTATGAGGCGGATGCCGTGCTCGAGCGGTTGCGCGGGACCGCTGGCGTTGTCGAGGTGCGCGGGTCCATGTCTATCGAGGCCAAGGAATCGGCGCTGGATGCGTTCGCGGATGGATCGGCGCGAGTACTGGTCACGAAGCCGTCTATCTGCGGTTTCGGTTTGAACTGGCAACACTGCGCGCGGACCGTGTTTGTCGGGCGCACGTTTTCCTATGAAGCCTGGTATCAGGCTGTGCGCCGATTCTGGCGCTTCGGGCAAAAGCGAGAAGTCCAAGTCCACATCGCAATCGCGCAAGGCGAGGAGTCCATCGGCTCGGTTATCGACCGCAAGGCCGACGATCACGAGTCCATGAAGATCGCCATGCGCGCTGCGATGCTTCGCAACATGGGGCGAACGTCGCAGACGCGCGTTCCCTACTCTCCCACTCATCAAGGATCGTTGCCATCATGGCTATCCGCTGCTTGAACGAGCGCCACGGCGACGGCTGGGCCGCGTACCACGGCGATTGCGTGGACGTTGTGCGCCAACTGCCGGATGCGTCTATCGATTTCTCGATTTACTCGCCGCCATTCGCTTCGCTGTTCGTGTACTCGGACTCCGAATGCGACATGGGGAACAGCGCGAGCGACGAGGAATTCTATGACCACTACGCCTTCCTGGTGGCCGAGAAGTTGCGCGTTACCAAACCGGGACGGCTGACCGCAGTCCATTGCTCCGACCTGCCGTTGACCAAGTGGCGCGATGGGCATGTTGGCATCAAGGATTTCTCCGGCGCGATCATCCGCTTGCATCAGCAAGCCGGATGGGTACTGCACTCGCGCCGCACGATCTGGCGCTGCCCGGTCGTGGAAATGACGCGGACGAAGCACGTCGGATTGCTCTACAAGCAATTGCAATCCGACAGCGCGAAGTCTCGCGGCGGTATGCCCGACTACCTGATGACGTTCGTCAAGCCCGGCGACAACGCGGAGCCGATTGCTCACACGCCGGAGAATTTCCCGCTCGACCAGTGGCAGGAATGGGCATCTCCAGTCTGGATGACGGTCAATCAAACGAATGTGCTGAACGTCAAGGCAGCGCGCAGCGAGCATGACGAGAAGCACCTTTGCCCGCTGCAGCTCGACGTTATCGAACGGGCCTTGGTGCTGTGGAGCAATCCCGGAGACACGGTCCTATCGCCGTTCATGGGCATTGGCAGCGAAGGATATGAATCACTGCGGCTGGGTCGGCGCTTCATCGGGACGGAACTCAAGGAATCGTATTGGCGGCAGGCGTGCGAGAACTTGAACGGCGTTACCGCGCAAGCGGGATTGTTCGCGGCATAAAGGAAAGGAAGTCCATGACATTCTCATTCCGTCCCGCCGTTCGCGAGAACGTTGGGCTTCTCATTGGGTTAGCTGGCGCGAGCGGTTCCGGCAAGACTTTTACCGCGATGCGCCTGGCTACGGGCATCGCCGGCGGCAAACCGTTCGCGGTCATCGACACCGAGGCCGGACGCGCGAAGCACTACGCGGACCGCTTCAAGTTCGACCACGGAGATCTCGCGCCACCGTTCCGACCGGACGCGTACGCCAACGCGATCGCGGCCGCGGACAAGGCCGGGTATCCGGTCATCGTCGTCGACAGCATGACGCACGTGTGGGCGGGCGACGGCGGCGTGCTCGACTGGCAGGAGGAGGAGCTCACGCGCATGGCCGGCGACGACTGGAAGAAGCGCGAGGCCGTGAAGATGGCCGCGTGGATCAAGCCGAAGCTCGGTCACAAGCACATGGTAGCGAAGCTCCTGCAGGTGCGCGCGCATCTCATCCTCTGCTTTCGCGCGGAGGAGAAGATCGAGATGGTCCGCGGCGAAGACGGCAAGATGAAGATCGTGCCGAAGGTGACACCGACCGGGCTGTCGGGCTGGGTGCCGATCTGCGAGAAGAATCTGCCCTACGAGCTCACGGCGTCGCTGCTGCTCACCGCGGACGCGCCTGGCGTGCCGAAGCCGATCAAGCTGCAGGAGCAGCACCGCGCCCTCTTCCCGCTCGACCAACCGATCACCGAAGAATCCGGCCGCCGCATCGCCGAGTGGGCGCGCGGTGGATCGTCTCAGGGGTCCGCGGCTCCGCCCGCCGCTGAGAGCGCTGCCTATGTGAACGCCGACCAGGTCACCGAGCTCGGCGACATGCTGCGCGACAACGGGCTCGACAAGGAGGCGTTCCTGCGATCGATCAAGGTCGCGTCGCTGGCGTTGATCCCGGCGGAGAAGTACGCGAAGGCGAAGTCGATCATCACCGACACGATCGAAAAGCGGAGGGCAGCATGAACGACACGAGCGCACCCACCCACGACCTCGCTGGCGAAATTCCGAAGGTCGGCCCCATGCTCCCCTGGAAATGCCCGATCGGGTGCCCACACTACCGAATACCGGGGAGGAAGCCGCTAAAGGACGCTGGCTTTGACGTTAGCGGTTTCCGCGAAGCTCTCGCGCGCGCCGTAACGTCTAGACACTTGGAATGGTGGCAAGTGGCCGAGGCGACAGGAGTCAGCCCTACCGTGCTCGTGCGCATAGGTCAGGGGGTACGCCCTGACGTTGTCAGCATGGCGGCCTTGTGTGGGTGGGCCGGCATCGACGTGGAGCGATACATGGACCCGACGCCCGACGCCGCCCCTGCGCCCTCTCAGGTGCCGATGGAGCGACAGGTGGCGTGGCTGATCGAAACGACGACCGGGCAATACTGGTGTGGCGGCAAGTACGGATGGACGCCCAGCCCGAATCTCGCATGTCGATTTGCTAGGGCGGAGGACGCAATCGCGGCGCGCGAATGGCTCCGAATTCCACCAGTCGATACGCGCGTGACGGAGCACGTTTGGCTCGACGCCGCCCCGGCAGAGGGAGGGGACAAGCCATGACCGACGACAGCCGCGAGCGCGAGGCGTTTGAACAGGAGTGCGCAGACGTAGACGCAATCCTCGGTGAGCTTGGTATCGATCCTGACCGAGTGCGTACAGAGGGCGGGAGATTGATCTTGTCGCGCATCTTCGACGCCATTCGCGCAGGCCATGCCGCGCGGGGCGACGAGGCGAGGGATGCGGAAAAGTTGCTGGAGTTGCTGAAATTCGCGCTTCCCATAATCGAATCGGATTACGCGACTGCAATGGCGGGGTGGATCGTTCGCGCCCGCGCCGCTATCGCCGCCATGACCAAGCGGGAGGGGAAGCCGTGAGCGACTTCTCCGATTGCTGCTATTGTGAGAGCACGTCCTACCCGTACTTTGCCGAATGGCGAATCGTCCGCAAGAAGCGGAAGTGTTACGAGTGCGGATGGTCCATTCAGCCGGGCGCGAAGGCTTACTACACGCGCGGCAAGTGCGAGGGTGAATGGTGGAGCGGGTACACCTGCGAACGGTGTCAGGCGCTTGCCGATCATATTACCGCGCACGTCCCCTGCTTCTGCTACGAGCACGGCAACATGTGGGGGCAACTATCGGGCGACCCCGTCACAGAAAGTCAACTAGCCGAATGCGCGCGCAAGGTAAGCCGCGAGGTTCCCGGTTTCTATTTCGGCGTACTGCGCCGCATCGTATCAATCGAACAAGGACGCGCCTAAAGCCATGACCACCGACACCAAGGCGCTGCGGGAGGATGGGTTGAGCGATGCGGAGTGCGATGCAATCGCGACGAAACTGGCGCACGAAAATCGCGCTGGATCATATCAAGAATACGACCGCGCCCTCATTCGCGCAGGCCATGCCGCGCGGGGCGACGAGGCGAGGGATGCGGAAGCAGAGCGGGATCTGTTGTGCGAAATGCTTAGAGATTTTGCGGTGCGTCCACGGTGTCTCGGGGTCGATCGCTGGATGATGGACTGTCTCTTGTGCGATCAAAGTTGGGCATCTGACGCGCCGGAGAACCATCTTGGCACCTGCCACCTTGGGGCCACGCCTGCCGCCGCTATCGCCGCCATGACCAAGCGGGAGGGGTAGATGCCTATCAATCGAAAGTGGGAATACCGCGTCACAGCACCGGACCTGCCGCCCGGCGCAACAAGTCCTGTTATGGACTCGCGCCAGATGAGTGACTGGCTCA
>JBGAKW010000048.1:0-7267 GCA_044224185.1 Gemmatimonadaceae bacterium
TTTCCCTGCGAGTACGCTGAATCGCGGAGACAAGATCAACATCCCTCCCGCACAGCCGCAGCAACCTGTCGAGCATTTGCTCTTGTGCGCGTGACATCACACGTAGACTCATCCCTCCTCCGTCGCGCGTGGTCCGGTGGAATCGCTGTCGCTCTTGCCTTCGGCATTCGCGGCAGACGCGAGGGCGGCGTCGATGTCAGCTACGAGGAACGCCTTCTCGATGTTGCCCTGCACGTCAGCGTAGTACCAATCGAGTTTCGCGATCCTCCCCACCTGCGCGTCACGCTCGGCGAGTGCCGTCGTTAGGCGCTCAACTGCCCTGCGCTGCGTCGTCTCGTCAAAGCAATCGGAGCACTCGGGATATATCTCGTACAGCGGGTGCCATGTCTGGCAGTTCGCGCACATGCCCTTAATGGAACCCGCGCCGCCGACGTGGATTTGCTCGCGCATCTCCAAAACGCCAAGCGCCGTGTTCCAGTTTGCCGTCTGGCGCAATGTTGCATTGTTCTCGCGCTCCGCTTTCAACTCGTCCGATAGCTGCGTTGCGCGACGCGTCTCGCTTGCGAAGTCTTGAACCTTCAGCTCGTACGTACGCCTCATGTCATCCCGCTCCTTCGTCATCTCGGCGAGCTGGGAGAGAGCGACGAGCTCCGCGTTCTGCGCATTGTCGCAGTCGCGCTGCGCTTGGATGAGCATTGCCTCCGAGCCCCGCGCCTGCCCCTCCGCCGCCGCGAGCTGGGCGCGGAGGCGCTCAATCTCGGCCTCCGCAATTTCCAGCTTGCTCGGCGGCGGCTTGTAGCCGTGGGTATGGCACGGGCACTCCGGCTGATGGAGGAAGCGCGCGAACATGTTGCCGATACCGCACGTGCATGGAACTTTCTCTTCCTCTCGCCCCATCGGCGTCGGGGTGGGGGGATCGTTAGGCTCGTCAATGTGCCTTGCGTTAGGCGCGATGCCCCACGCGCCTGCGAACGTCGGCAAGTCTGTGTCGCTCATCATTTCCTCCCGAGCGCCGCACTGGCGGCACTCTGCACGAAGTAGTTAGGCGTCATTGTCGACTTCCTCCACGTCGTACGCGAGTATCGTTTCGCCTTCATCCTGCTCGTTGTAGAATCGCACGCGATAACGAGCCGCTGTGTACTGACGTCGCGGGAACTCTTTGCCGTTCCATGCATCGCGCCAGCGACGTTTGAGCAGTGCGACGGGGAATTGGCGGTCGATCACGCCATTTTCGGCTGGCTCGCTCTCGATGTAGCCGTTGAATGCCGCATCTTCCGCAAAACTCTCGGCCAACTCGTCGGTGTGGTCGCCGTTAGGCGAGAATCGCAACGCGGGTCGGAGCACACAGCAGGGACAATCAAAGTCCCAGCCTTCGTCCCAGCGTAGCACATCGACGGTGATGACCGTGCCGTCTGAAATCGCAATGCGCTTCTGCTCGTTAGGCACTTGCTTTTCTCCCGAGTGCATGGCTCGCCGCACTCTGCACGAAGTAGGGTTGTGTGGTCTTGTCCCACGCGTCCAGCCGACGCGCGAACTGCGAGTGGTGATGGCCGAGCGTCGTCGCGAGTGTCGTGATTGCGGTCTCCAGATCAGGCGCCGTCACCACCGCCTTCTGCGTCATCCCCTTGCCGACGCCGCGCGACTGCCAGCAGATCCAGCGGATGGAGGTGTGCGTCATACTTTGCGCGTTGCCTCGTAGCTGGTGGCGTAGCGATCACGTTCCGTCTGATCGCGCAACACGCCGTGGTCGAAGGTGAGGCGCGCGCGTTTGCCTTCACGCGAGCCGTAGTTGCGATTTTTCATGCACGTGACGCCGAGACAGTTCGGCTCGAGGAATTGCGGCGGCTCGATCAATCCCGCGCGCGCCGACTTGAGATCGTCCGCTGAGAGGTCATCGCGGATCGGGCGATACAGCCCCAGCATGCCCCATGCAATCTGTCGTTTGCTGCCGCCCATGAAGACGTGATGCGGCTGCGGCGGTTGGTACTGGCCCAAGCGATCACCCTTCAAGCCCTCGTTGTTGAACTGCGTGGCCACGATGGTCGGCACACCCGTCGACTGCGCGAGATCCAGGACCAGGTGCGCCAACATGCGCGCGTCCTCGAATCCGCCTTTCCCACCGCCGTGCGTGATGTGGTCGATGTGGTCGATGATGAGGACATCGGCCATCTGAATCGCGGCGTCGTGATACGCGCCCGTGAGGTCGGACGCGTCGACGCGATCCACCGGGCAGACGAGAAAGCGATTGCCTTTCGCCAGCGTGCCTTGCGACTTGATGTCGGCCACGAGTCGCGCGCGTGTGTCGGGCCAATCGTCCCTGCCTAACAACGCGCCAGACAACACATCGCCGGCGTAGACACCCACACGCAGACATGCGAGCTTCGTCCGCAACTCGTTCGGTCGCGTCTCGGTGCCGAGGTAGTACACGGTGAGATCGTCACGCAGCCATTCGTTCGTCAGGTTCATCAGCAGCGTCGTCTTGCCGTTGCCGGAGAAGCCGCCGACAAACCACACATTGCCGCGTCCGATGCCACCGACCAACCCTTCGACACCATCCCAGGGCAGGTGCAGGAAGTCTTCGGGAGCGGCGTACAGCGAATCTTCGGCGGCGTTGATCTGGTCCGCTGTCGCGTAGGCCGCGTCGATGCGCGAGAGTCCACGCGGCGTCTTGCGCTCGCTCATGCGGACCTCGACACACGCTCACCGCGTGGGGTGAGCACACCGTCAATCGTGCGCGGCATCTGGCCTTCGCGAATCCAGCGGGCGGCGTCCTGCTTGAACCACTCGAGCTTGACCGGCTTATCGGGCGGTCGCGGTTCGTCGAGATAGGCTTCGAGCCCCTTGAGTGTCGCCTCATGCCCGTATTGCGTCCGAACCGGACCGAGGGCGGCAGCAGCGCGTCGTTCGGTGACAATCCCGACGCGACTCGTCCACATCTCGAGATACGGGGCGAGCCACGCATCGCGTTTCGGCGACGCTGCGCCAGCACGCGGCGACCTTATATCTACCGTATCCGTAATATCTACCGTAACCGGGGTGCTAGCACCGTGCTGCTCTGGTGCCTGCACCGTGCTAGCACGGTGCTTACGTCGTGCTCGCACCGGAGGAGCACAGTACTCTGGGATGCTCGAATCTGCTTTCTCGTTGACGTGGAAGCTCTGATGCTTCATGAAGTTAGGAATTCTGCCGTATCTTCGGCCTTCCACTTCATATGACTCGATGAAGCCCTCGGTGTGCAACGCTTCGAGCACGCGTGCAAAGTCCACGTCATCGAATGGGAGCACATTCAGCTTCAAACGCACCGGTTCCCACTTAAAGAGCCCCCTTCGGTCACATTGTGTCCATAAACCGATGAAGGCGAGGCGCAATGGCAGTGCATGCACGGTGTCAGCACGGTGCAGCATTTCGTGCTGAAAGAACTCCGGTTTGATGAGGCGCTGACGAGCCATTAGCGCACCGTCGACGCACTGCGAAGGATCTCGCTGAGTGCCATTGGGCCGGTGTTTCGAGCTCCACTCTCGCCATGCTCGAAGCGCGCACTACGAGCCGATTCACTCGCGGCTCTCTGGTACCAGAAGTCCTCGAGCATGTGCGACGGTGGACGTGTCTGTCGACCGTCGAAGAGATACCACGCCTGCTTCTTCTTCGCGGATGCACCGAAGTCCAACCATTCCCACTGCATGTCGTCTGCGCCTCGCGGGTACACGGCCTCATAGAATCGCGTGCGTGGCGCTCCTGCTAGCAACACGACAGGGAAGCCAGTCCCGCCCGCGACATCTTCCATTTTCACAAGCCATTGCGGTGTGCCACCATTTTCGAGCACACACTCGGGTTTCACCTCAGCGAACGTGTCGCCCCACAGGAGAAAATCAGGGAGATACGGCCCTGCGCTCGTCTTGAATCCCTCGGGTTCATACTCCCAAGAGATCTCCAGATAGTCGAAGAACACCGCCCATCGCGCTTCAAGTCGTGAGCGAAAGCGGTAGCCTTTGTAGTGCGTCTCAATCGCCTTGATTTCACTCACGCCGCATCTCCGCTGTGTGTCGTTAGGGCGCAAGATAGCGATTTCACACTTCTCACCCCACCGCTCGCACTTGCTCGCATTTCATGGGCTTGCGCTTTGCGTTGATAGTGCCGGCGCAATCGTTCCATCTTCCTCAACTGCCTTTCTCCTGCGCTGACGCGCTGGTACTCGGCACGCTGCGCCGCGAGATGCGCGCGACACTTGCGACGACCTGGCATCGGCGGGAGCATGCACGCGGTATGTGTGCATCGTCCTGCATCGATCGCACGCTGGCGCGCGCGCCTTGCGTACACTCTACCTTGCTCGCGCACGCGTTCGCGCTTCTTTTCGCATGAGTCACACACACCGTCGTACACATCGACATGATCGCCACAGTCGACGCATCGCCACTTCGGCGGCAATCGATACGGTTCTGCGCTGCGCCGCGCGAGTGAGAGCGATGGCCGCTTCTGCCGCTCCTGCGCGTAGATCTGCCCCGCGTTAGGCACCACTGGTCGTCCCGCCCTCACACCCCCTCCTTCGCCGCATCGGCGAGTTCGGCGATGAGCGCGCGGAGTTCCGCGCATTGCATCAGGATCTCGTTCGCCGACGTCTGCCGGATGCCCGTGGGCGACAGATACCCAATCGTCTTGGCGCGCTGTTCGATGGCGTGGATGGACGCGAGCGCGCGGTCGGTGGGGGAGAGGTTCATGCGGCCTCCATGCCTAACGCGGCATCTATTTCGAGGAGTCGTCGCCCGACGACTTCCGCGACTTGCGGGACGACGGCGTTGCCTAACGATCTGAGTCGGTCCAGAAGATCGGGAATCCCATCATCCACTCGACAAAGCACGGGTGGAGTCGAATGCGCGCGAGGTGTGGGTACTCCTTCCGCAGCCAGTTCCAAGACCCTCCCCACTCTTGCAGTGACCCGTTCCACTTCGTGTTCCCAGCAGTCGGCGTCGGCCACATTCGATTCCCTGAGAGAATGGCGGCGCAGAGCTGCGTCCAAAGCGTCCACTGTCCACGGGGATGCAGGCGCGCGGTGTCGTTGAGTCCCGCGAGTAAGCTGCATTGCAGGCTTTGGTTGGACGTCGGCGTAGGCAATAATGAAGATGCGATCACGCCGATGCGGGGCGCCCACGTCGCACGCCTGAACACCACTCCATTCCGCATCGTACCCGAGATCGGCCAGCGTTCCGAGAACGGCGTCGAGTCCTCGAGTAAGGAGAGCTGCGACGTTCTCCACGACGACGTAGCGCGGTCCCATCTCGCCAACGATTCGCGCGAACTCATACCAGAGTCCTGATCGTTCCCCTTCAAGCCCCGCGCCTTTCCCGGCATAGCTGATGTCCTGGCAAGGGAATCCTCCACAGATCACGTCCACGGATGCAAGGTTATGCGCGCCGACCGTACACACGTCGTTATAGCGCGTGGCGTTCGGCCAGTGCTTCGCGAGCACGGCGCGACAATAGGGGTCTTTCTCGACTTGCCATATCGTTTCACCGACGCCGGCCATCTCTAAGCCTCTTTCGAGACCGCCAATTCCGGCGAATAGACTGCCTATGCGCATCGCATCCACCGAATGTTGTAGACCTTGCCGTCGTGCTTCCAATGACAGGAGCGACACATGCGCTTGTAGTCCCATATGTCGGCGTAATTCCCCGTTAGGTTTGCCCAGTCGTATTGGCGCTTAGGATCGGACGTGCCGCAGACGTCGCATCGCTTCTCAGCGCCACGCGCAGCGGTGACGCGCAGGTGAAGCGCGGAGTAGGATGCCTGGTCGCCCTTCCACGAAGAGTTTTTGGGGCCGCGTTGATCGCGCTTACCAGCCACTCTTGCAGTGATAGAGTGGCGCACCATCAGCCTCCACACGACCTTCTGTGAAGTGCCGACCATCACAGCGATCTCGCTTTGCGTGAGGCCTTGGGCGTATAACTCGCGCACGCGCTCTACCATCTCAGTGGGATACACTTTGGGTTTAGCGCCTCTCATCGCACCACCCCCTCCGCCTGCGCAACGATCTTGTCCAGCCGGTCGTTCTCGCGTTGCAGCTGTCGGGCGAGTTCCTTCTGTTGTCGCTGATCCACGATATTCGCGTGGAGCGTTGCGCCCATGCCGATGAGGAACGCAGTGCAGAAGCCGCCGAGCATGAAGTCGCCGATATTCATGTCGCCACCTCATCGCTTTCTGTTGTCTGCTGTCGGGCTTCGAGGCGTCTGACCCTGACGTCCTCGACACAGATCGCCAACGCCGCGCCCATGCCGATCAAGCACGCCGCCGCGCACATGCCGAGGAGGAAGGAGAAGTAGGCGAGGTCGTTCATGCGCCACCTCGCGCCGTGATTGCCGCGTTGAGGTACGTCCGTGCCGTCGTCAGGTTCTCCAACTCATCGCCGTCCTGATATTCTGCGATGAAGCGAAAGGCAGAGCCAACGCAGTAGTCGAGGCCAAGCGCGGCGATCGTTGCGAGCGCATCGAACGCGGGCTCGCTCGGCTCGTTAGGCGTCGTTTCCTCAGCGACGACAGGACGCACTTCTTTCTCCTCCATCTCGCGCGAGCGTGCATCGCGGCAGTTGGCGCACTGCTTTGGCAAACGCCCCATCTGCCCACGCGCACGCACGATGACGACGCCGCAGTCAATGCAGGGATTGGCTTCAGTGAATGTCATCTCACCCTCCACCCCACCGCCCGACGAAACACGGCGCGCGCGGCCCAGCGGGCGAAGGCGACGACGGCGGCGTAGCAGCACAGCAGCGCCAGCGCGCCGCCTAACGAGAGGAGCAGGGGGCGGGTCATGGGGTGGACTCCCGTTGGCGTCGAATCGCGTGAAGGGCAGCGTTCATGCGCGCCTTGCCGCTCGGATTCATGCTGTGCACGCGCACCCCCTCGCGCGGGTACACGTCGTGCGCCTCCATCCAGCACACCACGTCGTAGCCGGTCTTCTCGGTCGGCGCGTTGCCTAGCGTGGCCTGTATGTCGAGATCGTGGTCGAGCGAAGCCTCGATGACGTTCCCGGTCGCCAGTAGTGCAATCGCATCGTCTGCGGTCTTCGCCCATGTCCAGCCAATGTGACCATGCTTGGCTGGGTCGCGCAGGTCGTCGAGCCAGAGCCGAATGGTCTCGCTCATGCCACCCCCTGCGACGCGCGGGGGAGGGGGCCTAACGAGGTTTGGCGCCGCCGATCGAGCGCGCGGTGGTGCTTGCGGCAGGTCCACACGACGTCGAACGGCTTGTCGTAGTCGTCGTGATGTGCTTCGATGCCA
>JBGAKW010000008.1:0-293209 GCA_044224185.1 Gemmatimonadaceae bacterium
CGTCGCAGCGCGGTCAACTCGCTATCGGGAGCCTCCTGCGGCGTGGACGAAAGCTCGGGAAGCGACGTCGTGCACCGTGTGCACTTCACCGCTCGCGCGCGATTCCACGTGCCGCAGTCGGGACAGAACATCGTTAGGCGCCGAACTGCAAGCGTACGAAATCGTACGCCGGAAATGGTCCGCTCTGGTCGATGGCGAGTTCGGGGAGCCGGCGACGCTCTTCTGCGACGGCGTCCTCAAAGAGTGGCCATTTCTCGCGATCGACAAGAAACGACGCCTCCATCGAACGTCCCGTCGCGACGACTTGCGGAGTGAAGGTCACGCAGGCGACTGCGCTCCGCTTCAGGAAGCGGAACGAATCGAACACCGTCGAGCCGAGCCATGGCGCGATCCTGCACAAATCCCAATGCGTCGACGAGTGCGCTGTAGTGCAACTCCATCCAATGAAGGAGCGAGTCGCGCGAGCGGAAGATTGTGCCGAACGGCGCGGGGACGACCGCGTGTTCGCGAAACGATTCTTCGACGATCGCGCGATACGCCTTGATGGCGTCCGACGTCGCTTCGACTCGTTCGTACGGTGCAGAACGAGTGACAGCGGCCAAATCGCGCAGCGGTACGATGTCGGCGCCAGGAATTCGTACCGCGACAGCGGCATCGTGCGGAATGAGGGCAAAAAGCTGCAACGCTTCGCTGCCGATTGCCTGATTCCGCTGACTTCGGGTTCGCGCCACAGCTCTCCTCGGGTTCCCGGCGCGATGCGCCAGGCAGTACGTGATGCGTGTGACGCCCGTCCCGTTGGTTCACCGCCCTCCCGCTTCGCGCCGATGATTTCGGTGTCGAATGAAGGAACAGTCGCCCTCGCCCGCCTGAGTATCGGCCGATCGCGCGCGCTAATGCACCCGTTTGTGCTGGGTTTGGCGTGCGCTTTTTTGATGCTGCCGACAGCGGTAGAGGTTGTTATTTAGACGAGCGTGCCGAGTATCGTAACATGGCATTTTCTGCCGTGAACGACGCTACTGCAAGGCGTACAAATGGGCGACCGCGGCCTGTCCGAGACGTTCCGGTGCGTAGCCACCTTCGAGCGCGCTGACCAGTCGACCGTCGCACCATGATTTGGCGCGCGCGACCATTTCCTGCGTGAGCGTATTCACATCTTCGATTTCGAGCGTGAAGCCGCCCAAGGGATCGCCGGCGAGCGAGTCAAAGCCGGCGGAGATGAGAATGAGCTCCGGTTGCCAATTCGTCGTCGCCTGATCGACGGCGCGTAGAAATGATTCGACGTAGTTGGCGCGCTTGAGCCCCGGCGGCAACGGGACGTTCCAGACCGTGTCATGCTCTCCGCGATCGTCGGCCGCGCCGGTGCCGGGATACCACGGCCACTGATGCATCGAGACGAAGTGGATGTCGGTCTCGGACTCGACAAGCGCCTGCGTGCCGTTGCCGTGGTGGACGTCCCAATCGACGATGAGCACGCGCTGCACACCGTGTTTAGCGCGCGCGTAGTGGGCGGCAATCGCGACGCTTCCGAATATGCAGAACCCCATGCTGCGCGACCGGAGCGCATGGTGTCCCGGCGGGCGAACGCCGGCAAAGGTTCGAAGTGCGCGGCCGTCGAACGCCATATCGACGCCGTCGAGGACCGCTCCAGTCGCGGCCGTCGCTGCGTCCCAGCTTCCCTCACTGGCGACGCTATCCGGATCGAGCTGTCCTCCGCCAGCCGCAATGAATGCACGGACGCGCTCGATGTAGCGCGCATCGTGGGCCAGTGCGAGCTCGTCGACGGTTGCGTGGCGCGACTCGAGGTGCTGCACGTTCTGAAAGAGATCGTAGTCGTTGCGAACGGCGCGTGCGACGGCGCGCAGTCGCCCGACGTGCTCGGGGTGCCTCCACCCGGTGTCATGGCGCCCGCAATCGGCATGGGAGATATAGGCGACGCTCATCGTGCTCCTCGGGCTCGGCGCGACAACCATTCGGTCAAGAGCGCCAACAGCGTGAGCGCGAAGAGTATCGCGTCCCACGGCCATTGAGAATCGCTGGCGCTGGTGCCGGTCCACGCCGACGGCGGGCCGAGCGCTGCGACGAGCGCGCCGTAGGGTGCGCCGTCGGGTGTTTGCAGCTGGCGGCGCGGGCTTGGTGGCGTATGCACGACAGGCGCATACGCGACGGACGAGACGAGCGCCGACCACCACGCCCGATGCCCCTCATCGGCTCCATCGCCACCCATCATCCTCCATCGCCACGTCTCGGCGTATCCGACCGCCAACACTCTGCCTAACGCGAGTCTCGCTGCAACGATGGTCGGTGCACCGTTCCGTCGTTCGAGCACGACGGCGCTCGAGCCGCGTGGCCGCAGGGTCGTCGCCACGAGTCCGCGGCGAGGCGTCGGCGTGCTGAGCGCACCTAAAGCACCGGAGATGGAGTCTCCTGCCGATGCGGGGATGAGCGACGCCAGCGCGGGAGCGCGCAGCGCCCCACCACCGATGATCGCTCCTCCCCCGCTACGCACAAAGCGCGCGACATCCGCTCCGTAACGTGCGGCGCTCTCGTCAACCGCAATGACGACCGCATATCGAGAGGTGTCCACCGAGCCTAACGCCCCCTGCTCGACGGAAGCGGACGGTGTCACGGTGAGGCGAGCGTCGACTTTCCAGCCACTCTCCTCGAGCGCGGCAACGATGAACTTCCCTTCCCAGCCGGCTCGCGCCAACACCAGTACGGGGCGCACCACAACCGAGTCGTCGCTGTAAGCTGACGCCGTGATTCCTGTGGACTGAGCGAGGAGGGCGCCCTCGAGCCCTCCCTCGACGACGCGGACACCGTCCTTGCCTAACGCTGATGAATCGACGCTGCTCGCCCCGTCGCGTATGGCGAGCGAAGCACCGCGCGGGGCGAACGCGGTGAAGCGAACACGATGTGCGGGGTCAGCCATGACCTCGCTCGCTGCCGCCACCGGACGGATTTGTGGAGCAGCGCTCCACCGAACCGCGCTTCCACTAGCCGCGAGCGCCGTCAGCCAGCCACGCACCGGCGCTGACGGGATGGAGTCGAGTCTCAGCGCGAGGTGCGGACGTTCGGTGCGAGTCGCACGCGACAGCGCGTCATCCAGTGTCGCCGAGTTGGCGGTGAACGTGATGGCCTTTGATGGAGCCGTCGGCGCCCACGAACGCCAGAGCAACGCGCCTAACGAGGTAAGCGCGACTACGCGCACGACGCGCTCGAAGAGGTGACGCGTGTTATCGCGTGAGGGCATACACCACCACGTTCACGCCGAACCGTGTGTTGTCGACCGAATAGAAGCGCTTGTTGTCGGGATGAAAGTTCCACTCCGACGAGTAGTCCTTGTTGCTGTACAGCACCGAGATGCGGTTGCCACGCATGGCGGCCATGAGGTAGTTGTGGACCAGATTGTCCCCCCATCCGTTCAACTCATGACTCGTGTTCGGCGGCCCATCCTCGAACTTGAAGAACGACGTATACAGCGCGTGTGAGTTCGGGAGCTTCGTTAGGCGACCGGCGACTGTCTGCAACTCTTCGGTGACCGTCTTGTGAAACATCCCGTCGATATCGTGATTGTGGTCGTCGACAAAGAGCATTCCTCCGCGTGCCAGATACTTCGACAGCGTCGCGCGTTCCTGCGAGGTCAAGCGGACGGGGAGATGCCCTGTCAGGTACAGCAGCGGGTAGCGCAGGATGTCATCGGAGCCTAACGACACCACCACACCGCTCGGCGCCACGGCGATCTCCGTGTAGCGCGCGATGGAGTCGATCAAGTTCGCCGGGAGGAGCGGCGCCGAGTCCCAGTCGCCGGACTCGTATTGGGCGGTGGCGAAGATGAATTCGCTCATCGGACGCTCCCCCAACTACCTAACGAGTCGCTGGCCACGAAGTCATGATCGAGGGCGCGACGCGCGGCGATGAGGAGTGACGTCGCGTCGCGCCCCGAACGGAGCGCTTCAATGGCGCGCTCGAGTGCCGCGGCAGCGATCGCATCGTCGGTGGCGACGTCGAGGCGCAGGACGAGGAGCGAGTCGATTCCCACGTTCGCGGCTCGGTCGCCGATCGTCGCGCGTGCAGCGGTGCGCGCTTCGGCAGCGTGTGTTCCGCCTAACGACGCTGAAGTCGGCGCCAGCAACTCGATCGCCCGGGCAAAACGCGCCAGTGCAAAGCGGCGCGCTGCATTCAACGGCTCACGTGGCATGCGGCGATTCGTCATGCCGTGCTCCGTTCCCCGCATTCGCACCTTCGCGATGTCGACGACCACGCCAGGAGGGGCACCGCGCAGATACAATCGCTCCGCGGCACGTGCGCGTTGGATGGCGGCAAGCGCGGCCCTCATCGGCGGGAGCGCGCGCTGCGGTGCCCCGCTGCTCAACTCGCGCCCAGCGTCCCACATCGCGTTGTAGGCTTCGAGGAGCGGGCGGTTGATGGCGACCACCGGCGTCTCATCATGGTCGAAGTCGAGCGCTTCGCCGCTGATGGCTGTTGCGGCTTCTGCGGCCTTCAGGAGGGCTTCCGGCGTTAGGCGGCCCTCGGTCTCATCGCTCCCCTCTTCACCGTGACCGTGATCGCCAGCGGGGCCATCGCCTAAACGTGAAAAGATGATGTCGCTCACCTGACGGCGCAGGCGCGCCTGGTCACGCCCAATACGCTGCGACTCGGCGGAGACCTCGGCCTTCGCCATCGTGCGCGACTTGCGGACGAGCGCTTCGGTGAGATTGATGAGCATCCGCTGCGAGAGCACCGACTTGTCAGCCTCCGGCGGCGGCGCGGGATCGACTGCGACGGAGTCGTATTCTCCCTGGCGGGCAATACGAATTGTGCGAGAGTCAGAACCGGCGATTCCCGGTCCGGTTACGGTGTTGGCATCGCGCGCGACCGCGCGGAGGTGGACCACATCGCCCGGATTCAACTGCAGTGCTTCGAGCGACAGCGTGGCGCGCAATGGAACGTCGTGCGCGCCGCTCCCCGCGCGTGCGCCTAACGACCCGCTTCGGAAGGTAAAGCGCTCGCCCTCCCCCGAACTGACGATGTATTCGAATGCCGCCTGCGCCACGCCGAGGTCGTCATGGACATCAGCGGCCAGCGCGAAGGTTCCTTGAGGCGCTCGCAGCACCGTATCGCGCGCAGGGATGCGCAAGGTGACGACGGGCGCCGAATCGACGACGGGCTCGAGCGCGAACAGTCGCGTATCGCCGCCTCGCGTCGCGCGCACGAGGACGCGCTCCGTCGAAGCGCGCCAGCCCGCGCGCCATCGCGCACCGTCAGGTGCAACGTCAAGGGAAATGGAGTCGCGCATCACTCGCGGCAGTGGCGCGCGGCCGTCGTTGCCCGAGACAGTTATGGCGGAGCCGGGGAGTGCGCGCACGAGCGATGGCGCGTGCGTACGCGACTCCTGCAGATTGGCGTACGCCGGCGGAGTGACGACGACTTCAAGATCACCCAGCGCGACACGTGATGCGTTCGCGGCATTTGGTCCGGTACCGCGCGCGGAAGCGCCTAACGCCGCGCGCGCGCGCGGCGCGGTGAGAAGCGCCAGCACTCCGACCACGGCGACCGCGATGGGCAGGCGCAGAGAACGCCATACGCGCGACTGCACCGACTCTTCCCACGGCACCGATCGCACAGCGCGCTCGAGTTGATCGTGCGGTGGTTCCTGCTCGATGGCCGTGACGAGCGAATAGCGCAGTTGCGGAACCTGTTCCTCGATCCAGAGGGCGGCGCGTTCGCGCGTCATGCGCCCGCGCCCCTGGCGCGCGTGCGCTGCGGCGCCGCTCGCCAATCCAGCCACGAACACAAACACGAGCGACGTGGCGGGCGAAACACCGGCGAGGCCGAGCGAGACCCAGGCGAGTGTGCCGACGCCTAACGCGAGAAGGGCAATTCGCGCCCAACGCACGGCCGTCAGCCGCGACGCCCATCGGGTGACGCGGTCGCGCGCCGTCATGCGGCCGCCTCGTTTGCCGCGGTGCGCGCGTGGGTTGCACTAGTCGCCGCGCGCGACTGGCGCGTTCGGCGCATCCACCACTCCGCGCCCAACAACATCAACACCACGATAAGGAGCCAACGTCGCGCGTTAGGCGCGCTGCTATCACCGGCGTCGGCACTCGCCGGAGAGCGCGAAGGGGCGATAGGGTTCGTCAGGCGCGCGATCGTCGTGGCTGACGCCGGACGCCAATCGACGTCGCCGCACGCCCCGAGTAGATCCCCGACGATGGCGACGAATCCCGCGCGCAGCGCCACGTCGCCGCGCTCGTTAGGCGCGAAGGCGAGTGAGCGCAGGCAGCCGCGCCCCATCGCTTCCTCCCGTGCGAGGATTTCGCCGTCGGCGCCCCACGCGATCGCACGACCACGCGCAGGGGTGGCGCCGCGCACAAAGTCTCCGACGAATGTGCGCTGCGGCGTCGTCACGGAAAAAACGCGAACGGCGCTGTCCTGCGCCGGTCGCGTCGCGGGCCACACGAGCGTCACGCCCCCCTCGCGCGTGAAGGCAGAATCGGCACTCGTGAGCGCGCCGCGAACGGCCGCAACCGACGTCGCCACACGTCGACTGCCTAACGCCAAACGCATCACCGCCCCGACCGCGTCCTCAACCGGCGGCATCGATCCCTGCACCAACGCCGCTCCAGAGTCGGCGACATGGCGCGCCGTCACGCGCACGAATCGAATGGTGTCGCTCCACGTCTCTCGGACGACATCGATTCCCGCACCAACCTCTTCGCGCACCACCGGCGATACGACGACGACGCGCACGCGTTCGTGCGTCCGCGCCAGCCGACTCCCTTCACGAGTGGCCGCCACCAGCGCCGCATCAAGATTGCCGCGCCGCTCCGTACGAGCCTCAATCGACGCGGGGTCCGCCGCGAAATCGGCCGGCGATGCAGGCGCGCTATCGAACCAAACGATGCGCTGCACCCCACCAGTTCGTGCGATCGACGCCAGGCTGTCTCGCATCTCGTCCATCGACGCCACCGCACGTGAACGATCGGCGACGAATAACAGCGCCTCACCGCTTCGCACCGGAGCAACGCGCGGTGATGCAAGCGCGAGCCCGAACAACAGCGTGGCGAGTACGCGCACGACGAGAAGCGCCACATCGGCGAGCCGAACATCGCGCGAGACGGCGCGCAGTGGCGTCGCGTCAACGAACCTCGCCGTCGGCAGCATGACAGGCTTCGGACGGCGCCACGCCAGAAAGTGCAGCGCCACCACGCCTAACGCGGCGACAACGGCCGCGTACAGGAATCCGGGGGCGCCTAACGAGAGCATCTAGGCGCGCTCTGGTGCCGAGGTCACCGCTCGGCGCACAACCTGCGCCATGTCGTCCTCCGCCACCACTTCGCGATAGGCCGCACCAGCGAGTCGCCAGGCGCGCGCCGTGTCCGCTCGCCACGCAGCAAAACGCGCCTGATATCGGGCGCGCCCCTCGTCGTCCATCGGTCGCAGCACCGTGGGATCCTCGGGATCGGAGACCAGGCGCGTCTCCGCCAGCGGCGCAAGCTCCAACTGCGATACGACGTGCAACACATGCACGTCTCCCCCTGCACTCGCGCGAACGGCACAGTCACGGCGCACCGCCCCTTCGTCGCCTAACAAGTCGGAGACGATCACCACGCGCGCCGCCTCCGGTACTGGCAGGAGCGACTCCGCCAATCCCGACGAGCCATCGGGGCGCACCGCGCCTAACGCGGCGACGAGTTCGGCCAGTACATCGACGCGAGTCCGCGCACGCACGGTGACCTTCCCGTGCGCCGCGGCGATGACGGCCCCAACGGAGTCGCCCGCCCGCTGCGCGATTGACGCCAGCGCCACAACCAACGCGCACGCGGCACTCCACTTTGCCGCGCTCTCCTCCGGATATCGCATCGACGCGGACGCATCGACCACGAACCACGTCGGATGCACGGCGCGATCTTCCGACAATCGGATGAAGGCACGATCACTCCGCGCCAGCAACTTCCAGTCGAGTTGCCGAGGATCGTCGCCTTGCCGATAGAGGCGATACTCGGAGAGTTCAGGGGCGCGTCCGCGCAGGCGCGAGCGATGCGAGCCCGTGTGCGTTCCGCTCACGCGCGCTCGCGCCGGCCAGGTGAGGCCGCGCACCGCATCCAGAATCAGGCCGTAGGCGCGCGCGAGAGACATTGAGCGAATTGAGAACGCGGAGGCGAATGAACGCTAATGGAAACGCGAGCACGCGAAGCGAGCAGCATTGGCGACGATGCGCCAACACGCGCCTTTACAGCGAGACGCCGCTCGTGGGCGCACTCACCCGCTCCACAACCTCGCGCACCAGACGCTCGACGCCAATCCCCTCTGCCTCGGCAGCAAAGTTCGGTAACACACGATGACGAAGCACGGGCGCCGCAACTCGACGGATATCCTCCGGTGCCACGGCGACGCGGCCATGCAGCAGCGCGTGCGCTTTTGCCCCGAGGATCAACGCCTGTCCGGCGCGCGGCCCGGCCCCCCATCGCACGTATTTCTTGACCAGCTCAGGTGCTCCGCTGGCGTCGGGGCGAGTGGACCTAACGAGCGCGGCTGCATACCGTAACGCCGCGTCACTCGCCGCCACGTCCCGTGTCATTCGTTGCAGCTGTAACGTCTGCGCACCCGACAACACTGGGGAAACATCAACATCCCCTCGACCTGTGGTCGCGCGCAGAATCGCGACCTCCTCGCCTTCGTCGGGATATCCAACCCGAATATCGAAGAGGAATCGGTCGAGCTGCGCTTCCGGAAGCGGATACGTCCCTTCCTGCTCGATCGGATTCTGCGTCGCGAGGACGAAGAATGGTTCCGGCAACAGCATCGTCTCGCCCGCTGCGGTCACACGATGCTCCTGCATCGCCTCGAGCAACGCTGCCTGCGTGCGTGGCGGCGCGCGATTGATCTCGTCGGCGAGCACGATGTTCGCGAAGACCGGGCCACGCACAAAGCGAAAGGTGCGACCGCCGCTCGCGTTCTCTTCCAGAATCTCCGTTCCGGTGATGTCGCTCGGCACGAGATCGGGAGTGAACTGAATGCGGCGAAAGTCGAGCTCCATCGCATCAGCGACGGAACGAATCATGAGTGTCTTGGCCAGTCCCGGCACACCGACCAACAGCGCGTGCCCGCCGGCCAGGATCGCCATCAGAATCTCGTCGAGCACTTCGCGTTGCCCGACGATGCGGCGAGACACTTCATCGCGCAGACGCGACGCGGCCGCCAGCAACGCGTCGGGGGTGGGCGTCGTGACGGCAGCGTTAGGCATTACAGAAGACGACGACGAAGCGGTCAGCGGACGGGGTGCCGGCGGCGACTGGTGATGAGGAAAATCGAGCCGTTCGTCGCGCCCGCATCGCGCAGTGAGATGCGCTCATCGAGCACCTCCCATCCACCGAGCTTCGTGACGAACTCGTCGTGATGTGCGGCGTCAGGCATCAAGACCTCCAATGCCCGCGACTTGAGCACGACGACCGGCGTATCGGCCGGCGCATCGACGCGAAGCGTATCCCACACCTCCAGCACTTGCACGCGCACGGTGATAACGGGCTCGTTCTCCGTGCCGAGTCGGAGGACTCCGGGGCGGCTACGAAGTTGTGCGGTGAATGGTGCGGTCATGCCGTTGCCTCAGCGGTGACTGTCTCGGGAGCGGCTGCCGGCGCCGGCGGAAGCGTGGAGAAGAAGCGCCCGATCTGGCCGTCGAAGATGTACGAAGCGCCCGTCACCAGCGTTGCACCGCCGTGCTCGATCGCGCTGATGGTGATCTCTTCGCCACCCTGTCCGCGCAACGTCACGTGTTTGGCGCTCTCCTGCTCAATGTATGCGGAGTAGATGGTGACGCGTCGCGCGAAAAACTCCTTCGCATCCTGCAGTACTTCGGCGGGAGGCATCGCGGTGCGCGTCTCCTGTAACGTCCGGCGCTGTGTAGTCATTCGTTCCCGAGTTGTCGTTAGGTTTTGCGGTTTCGCTCGCCGACTGAACCCTCAATCGATGGCGAGATCGTCAGCAATGATTGGATCGTGCTCGAGTGGCAGCCAGACCGAGAAGCGCGAGCCGTGTCCCTGGTGAGACTCGACTTCGATATCGCCACCGAGAAGCCGCGTTAGGCGCCGCGCCAGCGCGAGCCCCAACCCTGATCCACCAAAACGACGCGTGACCGACCCATCGACCTGGCGAAATTCCTCGAAGACGATGCGCTGCGACTCGGGCGAGATGCCGATTCCCGTATCCTGCACCGTGTACACCACGCGCCCGCCTTGTATGACGACCGAACAGCTCACGCTTCCCTGCGTCGTGAACTTGTATGCGTTGCTCAGCAAGCTAGCGAGGATCTTGATGATTTTCCTCCGGTCGGAGCGCATTCGCGGAACGAATCCGACGGGTGGCTCGACCACGATGTCGACATCCGATCCTCGTCCCGGCGTCGCGGCGACCGCTTCCTTGAGCGCCTCGAAGGGATCGAACTCGTCGATGTGCAGTTCGATCTCGCCACGCTTGAGCGTCGTGAGCTCGAGCAGGTCCTCGATGAGCGCCAGCAGACGTTCACCTGAGCGCTTGGCATGATGAAGGTCGGTGCGCTGTCCCTCGGTCAGCGGCCCGGACAACTCTTCCTGCAGAATGGAGATGTAGCCGAGCACGGAGGTGAGTGGGGTGCGCAGCTCGTGCGAAATGTTGGCGAGGAAGTCGTCCTTTACGCTCCGGGCTTCAACAACGGCGGCGTACTGCTGCTCGAGCTGCTCGTTGGCCTCAGTCAGCGCTGCGTTGGTTCGCCGAAGTTGGTCGATGAGCGACGCCTTCTCCGCTGTTGCGGCCATTTGGTCTGCGACGATGCGCATGAGGCCACGTGACTCAACACCACGTCCACCCGTTTCGGCGAAGTAGAACGTGACGGCGCCGAGCACCCTACTCGCCGTTTGCAGCGGAAGGGCGACGATCGCTCGGAAGCCGAGTTCCGTCGCCACCTCTGCCCAATCTTCCAGGTCGGCGTCGGAAAAAACGTCTGGGACTTCGATGATCCGTCGTTCGGCCGCGGCCTCACCACTGGGTCCAAAGCCTAAACGCACGCGCATTTTCCCAAGCCACGGGCGATGCTGCTCGGGCCAGTTGTACGCGGCCGCCAGGTGCATCAACTCCGAAACGCCATCGACGAGATAGACCGATGCGAAGGTCGCACCGACGAGCGGACTCACGCGCTCGAGCGCGAATTGAAAGACCTCTTCGGGTCTATCGGCGTTGAGGAACGCGTGGACGATTTCGCGGACCGCCATCAACTCCCGAACTGATTCGGAAGTCTCCGTCACGAGTCTCGGGCCGCGTAAACCGGCGGATGGTGGCGTTCGGCGGGGGCTTCGTCTCACTCGCAGGATCTTAGTGCTTGCGCCAGAGGCCGCAAAGGCGGCGCGCGCGTCGCGCTACTCGGCCGGGTGAAGCGCCAGGAACGCCGCCAGGGTGTTGAAGGTGTCTCTATTCGGCATTAGTTCGATCGTCGCGAGCTGGGAGAGGTCGGCGCCATCTTCCGCCAGCACGGCAAGCGCGTTCGCGAGCTGCGTTGCCGTGGGTTGGTAGTGCCCGCTCTCGTTGCTGATCAGCGTGATGATCCCGTTCGAGCACTTCATCATGCCGGCGCAGACCACGTCGTTTCCCGCGTTGAGGCTCGAGTGGTTGAACTGCGCCTGCCCAGCCGGCCCGCTGTACAGTACCGCGGGGCGCGGGTTCACGATCAGGTTCCCGTATTCGTCCATCGCCCACATGCCGAAGGTCTTGAAATCCAGAAGGGCGCCGCGCTGAATGAGGTGACCATTGTCGTCCACCATGACCAGATACTCGTTCAGGCGCTCGTCTTTGCGTACGAAGTGCACGTGCGTCTCGTGGCCCGACGCGTGGACCCCGCCCCCGCCATCGAAGTACTCCACGACGGCGCGGAACTCCTGCTGCGTGAGCACGCTGAAGTTCTTTGCGAGGATGGTCTGGATGTTCGCCGGAAAGTTCGGCTGCCACCCCGCGTGATTGTCGATCGCATCATGCACGAAGCTTCCGCCCGCGGCGTTGAGGTGGGTCGTCGTGCCGCCGAGGTTCTGCGCGGCTTTCTGCGTCGTGAAGTCCGATCGTTCGCTGCGATAGCCCGCGCCTAACGTCTGTGCCGTCGCGCGCGCCGCTGCCGTGGGCCGCATGCCTTTGTGTCGCTCGAACGACTCCCACGCGATGCGGTTCCACGTCTGTTTGCGGAGCGTCTCGACCTTGTTGATGCGGTTGAGCAGGATCTCCGATGGTCCCTTGCGGAAGCGCCCGGACTGCGCCCATTGCTCCTTGTCCCGCTTCCGTTGCAGCTGGTTGGTCAGATAGGCATCGCATTCGGCCAGCACCTTGGCCAGTTGCTTGATGATGGCGTGGTGATCGCCAACGTTCTTCATGATGTCAAAGCGCTCGAGCTGCGTATCAATGCCGAGGAGTTTCTTGCGCTTGCGCCTGGGATTCGTTTCGGACTTGAAGTGACCAGCAGTCCAGACGGTCGGCTTGGGAGCAGCCATCGTTGCACCTGGCGGGATGAACTTCGGGAAGGAACGGCGGGTGTGCCAGCGCGCGCGAGGATAAGCCGCTCCAGACACGCGCGCACTACGAGACAGCAGGATCGCCGCTAACGTGCGGTCGAGTCTCGGAGGGCGCAAGTTGCCGACACGATCCTGGCCGCCGCATCGCATCACTTTCGTGGTAACGCTGCGCGGACTTCGACGTTGTACACGAGCGCATGCGCGGGCATCTCGAGCATGTGCGCAATCGTCTCGGCCACGTCGGCGGGCTTGAGCATCCAGCTCGTGTCGGTGCCTTCGGGAAAGAGCGATGTGGCGACCGAGCCGGGCATGACGTTCGAGACCTTCAGACCGTACTCGCGCACCTCGAGCATCAGGCATTCGCTGAAACCCAGGACGGCGTGTTTTGTCGCGGCGTAGGCCGTGCCTCCAGTGAACGCGCTGCGTCCGGCAATCGACGCAATGTTGATGATGTGCCCACGCCCCTGCGCGATCATCCCCGGGAGCACCGCGCGAGTCACGTGATAGAGGGCGTTGAAATTGACGTCGATCATCTCACTCCACTCGTCAGGCGTGATGTCGATGAACGGCTTCTTGTGCATCACGCCGGCGTTGTTGATGAGGACGTCGCAGTGGATCCCATCGAGGCCTGCGGCGACGGCATTGGGGTCGCGCAAATCGACGTCGATCCCGGTGAAGTCGCCCCCCTTCGCCGCAACCTCGGCGCCTAACGAGCGAAGACCCGATTCGGAACGCGCGAGGGCGATGACATCGTATTCAGGGGCCAGGCGAAGCGCGGTTGCGCGGCCAATGCCTTTCGAGGCGCCGGTAATCAAGACGGAACGTTTCATCGTTGGGGCTCTCGTGGGTTGATTGCAGGCCATCTCACGAATGGCCGGCGGCTCCTGACCGGCGCGGTGCGCCGGCGCTCTGCCGACCATCAATGCGATGGCTTCTACTCGGGTTCGCCGAGTGGCGCGCCAGCGACACGTGCCACGACGCCGGCGATGAGGCGGACGCCAAAGCCTAACGAGGCGACGCTCACGCGTTCGTCGTGGCCATGCATCCGGTCCTCATCCTCCTGGGTAAGGGGAAACGGCAGCAGTCCGTAGCAGGCGATGCCCGCGCGTCGCAGCGTAGCCGAGTCGGTGGCACCGGTACTCAGGTACGGAACCGTGATGACGCCGGGCGACAACTCACTCGCAGCGTCCGCAATGGCGCGATACATGGGCGAATCGATGGGGGACGAATCGGCATCGTCACCGCTGGCGCGCACATGCAGCGTGACGTCCGGATCGCCGATGGCGCTGTTCAGCCGCCCGAGAAGTTCGCCGATGTCGCTCTTGGGGAGCGTGCGAATGTTGAGCGTTGCCGTCGCTTCCGTGGGGATGACGTTGCTGCGCGTTCCGCCGGCAATGAGCGTGGGCGAAATTCCGTTGCGCAGGACGGCGTCAAACGACGGAATGTTTTTCAGGGCGCGCGCACCACGCTTGATGCGCGCCGGATCATCGGCGCTCACATCGCGCATCGCGCGCCTAACGACGGCGTCTGGCCACACGCGGGCTAACTCTCGAAAGAAGGTGCGCGTGATGGGCGAGAGGTCGAGCGGCTCGACGTGCTGCGCAACGACGGCGATGGCGCGTGCCAAACGCGCGATGACGTTTCCTTCGAGCGGAATGGCGGCGTGCCCGCCGGGACCGCGTGCGGTGACGATCACATTGTGCGGCACTTTCTCGGCGCACTGCACCGCGCAGTAGAGCGTCTCGCCGTCCACGATGCGAATGCGCCCGCCTTCGTTGAGCGCGAATTCGGCGTCGATCAGCTCGCGCCGATGCTCGAGCACCCAATCGATGCCAAAGATTCCCCCCGTTTCCTCGTCCGATGTGGCGAGAAAGACGATATCGCGCGACGGCGGCGGGGCGCCCGCGTCGATGGCGCGCCTAACGAGCAACATCGTCTGCAGGTTGGCGGCGAGCATCCCTTTGTCGTCAATAGCGCCGCGCCCGTAGATCTGCCCGTCGAGGATTTCTCCGCCGAAGGGCTGCATCGTCCACTTCTCCTTTTCGACGCCGACCACGTCCATGTGGGCCATGAGGAGAATCGGACGCGGCTTGTCCGAAGCCGTGGGCGAATCGGGGTCAGAGCTGGGGGTCAGAGCTGGGGCTCTGACCCCGGCTCTGACCCCGGGCTCTGACCCCGGGCTCTGACCCCCAGCTCTGACCCCGGGCTCTGACCCCGGGCTCTGACCCCGGGCTCTGACCCCGAGCCGCGGATGCGGGCGATCAAGGAAGCGCGGCCGGCCACAGGCTCGTCGAGCCACGTTTCGATACCGGCGCCGCGCAACACATCATCCAAATAGCGCGCGACGACCATCTCATTGCCTGGAGGATTGACGGTGTCCAGGCGGATGAGGGTTTGCAGATGCGCAACCGTCTCCCAGAGAATCGGCTCCCAGAATGCGTCGCGCTTGGCGCGATCGATCTTACCACGATGGAGACGTCGAGCGCCGCGAGAGCTTTGCACTGATGAGGCGAGTGAGAGGTGACGCTTCGAAGGGTGGCTCGCGGCTCACGCTGCAGGGCGAGTGTAGCGCGAAACGTTGGCCGTACTGCACTGAAAGCCTAGCCCGCGAGGACTCGCTCTTCTAGTGGCGTCGCCCCTCGCTCTACACGCCGGGTCAACACACATTGTCGAATCCATCACTGGAGATACGCAGCGCAAGTGACTGATGCAGACGCCGAACATCCGCACGGGTCTTCCCCCGCCTCTCTTCCCTCTCCCTCGCCTCCCCCGGCTCCCCCGGCTCCCCCATCGCTTTCGCACGATGAGCCGGCGCCACGCGAGGTTGGCGCTTCGAGACGTCTGCTGGCAATCACCGAGTGGGAGATGCAGCGAATCCTGCTCGACATCCACGACGGCCCAGTGCAACACATGTACGCGGCGCTTTCGCAGATCGACCTCATGGAGAGCGCACTCGATCGCTCCACGGGAATCGACCCCGAAGTCGTCACGCGCAAGGACCGCATTCGCAAGCTGCTCGAAGATGGCTTGACCGAGGTGCGTTCATTCATCGGCGCGTTTCGCGCGCCGGAATTCGAACACCGTCCACTGCGCCAGCTTATCGACGAGCTGCTCTTGCAGCACGAACATCTTACGGACACTGAAATTTCGGTCGAAGCAGACCCTGATCTTCCCGACGCTGACCTGCCCGTCAAAATCGCGTTGTATCGCATCCTGCAAGAAGGGCTATCGAATGCGTACCGTCATGGAGGGGCCAGCGTCGTGCACGTGAAGCTGCATCGCGTCAAGGAGATGCCTAACTCGCGCTTGCGCCTGGAGATCGTCGATAACGGGGCGGGATTCGACACGCGCGATGCGTTAGGCGAGTCGCATTTCGGCTTGCGCGGCATGCGCGATCGCGTCGAGATGGTCGGCGGATCGTTCGCACTCCAGAGCGCACCGGGACTGGGGACGAGAGTTGCCGTGGAGGTCGAACTGGCATGAGCACCCCCCTCCGCATCGTCCTCGCCGATGACCACGCGCTCGTGCTTGAGGGATTGCGCTCACTCGTCGACGCCCAGCCCGACATGCAGGTGGTCGGGACGGCAACCGATGGGTCGCAGGTGATGGACCTTCTGCGCTCGCTGACGCCCGAGGTAGTGGTGCTCGATCTCGAGATGGGGACGATGAGCGGGCTCGCGTGCCTCGAGCGTATTCGCGCCGAACGATTGCCTGTGCGCGTGCTGGTGCTATCCGCATATGGCGACGGGACGTCGATGCGCGCTGCGCTGGACGGTGGCGCAGACGGCTATGCGCTCAAGACCGATCCCCCGCGCCACACGGTGGACGCCATCCGTCAGGTGCATCGCGGGCAGCTTGTCTTTCCCGTGGCGGCCAAGCGGTGGTTGTTGGGGAAGTCGACGTCGTCCGATCCGCGCCAACTCACCGAGCGGGAGGAGTCGGTGCTCGCGCTATTGGCCGAGGGGGCAACGAACGCCGAAATCGCGCGGCGGCTTCGTGTGAGTGAGAATACGGTGAAGTTTCACCTGCAGAATCTGTACATGAAGCTTGGGGTGGGAAATCGGACGGAGGCAGTGGCGGTGTACTTGCGCGAGCGAGCGCCGCGTCGTTAGGCAGATGTCGTGAGGAGACGTGTGATGTCAGGGCTGTTCATCGCGGGTCGCCAAGCACTCCGGCGATTCCGCGACTGTCGTTCGCTGGTCGCACCGGCAATCGTCTGCGTCTCGCTCCTCGCCGGCGTCGCGCGCGGCCAGACTCCAGCGCCGAGTGTGAGTTTGAGTTGGGGCGTCGACACGACGGTCGCCGAGGTGGGACAGATCGTGCGCCTAACGAGAGCGTACCTCGCGCACCCCGACTCGACGGCGCGCGCACGCGGGCTGTGGAGCACGCAATCCCCGTTCGATGCGCAGCACGGCGATCTGGCGATGGAAGCGTATCAGGGCTTCTCGGCCACCATTCTTGGCGTCACCGGCATCGGCGGCGGCGATTCCGTCTTCGTCGTGAAGATTCTCCACGCGGCCGCCGACTCCTCACGGACGCGCATCACGCCGCTGGCGCTGCAGCGACTGTACGCAATCCGTTCGCCCGGTGCGCCGAACGAATGGAAATTCTCGTCACCGCTCCCCCGCCTCACGAAAGACTGGCCCGTTGTTCGTGCGGGGCGAATCGTCTTTCACTACGCGCCCTCGCAACGCGCGAACGTCCGAAAGACGAAGGAGGCGGCGCGCTTTGTCGACTCTGTCGCTCGCCTGTTCCAGATCACGCCGCCCAAACAGCTCGACGCGTATGTGACCGGGACGATGGAGCAAGGGCTCAAACTCGTCGGACTCGATTACTTCGTCGAGGAGTCGGGGCCAGGCACGGGGTTGGGCGGGCGTGGCGGCGGCGCCGGCATTCTCCTTTTAGGGAATCCATCGATCGGTGAGGCGTACCTCCACGAGTTCGTTCACGCGGTCGTCGAACCGGCTGTGCACAGCAGGAACGCGCTCTTCAGCGAGGGCGTCGCCGTCTGGTTAGGCGGATCGGAAGGACTGCCACTCGGCGATCTGTGCAACCGTCTGCGCGATTACCAGCAGCGCTATCCGAAGATGACGCTGTATGAGTTCCTGGGAGGCGGTGCGCCTGGTGGGCATGAATCGACCATCGCCCTTTATGCGACGCGCGGTTTGGTGGCAGCATCGATCTTTCGGAGTCGAGGCATCCCCGGTTTGCGCGAGTTCGCGCAGCTGCAAGGAGGGATGGCCGACGTGATTCGTCGGTTGCCGAGCTTCGTGGACGGAATTCGGGGCGAGGGGGGTATCGACGGAGATCTCGATCGCTGGTGGCACGAGGCGGCAGCGCGCGGGTGCCGGCGCTGAGGGTGTCGCGAACACCCGCGAGTCCAAATGGGAAAAGTGGCGATTGCTGGAGCCGCATACGTGCTGATGAAGCGTGTGAAAAGGACGAAGATCGATTGCAGTATTTCCGCCGGTTGTCGTCGGACTCGAGGCTTTGCTGTATCGTTCACGAGTTGCGAATGGCGTACCATCGCTCGATGGATTGATGCGCCAGCGGACGACAAACTCCGCAGTGCGGCTCATCGGTGAAACAGCGTCGCTGGAAGTCCCGTGTGACCCGGCCGCTACTGCAACTCCTCTTTTGCCTATCCATGACTGTGCTGCGGCTCATTCCACGAATTGCCTGTATGGCCGCTCTGGCGGCATCCATCGACGTCGGCGCGCAGTCTCCGGTCAGCACCGCGGGAGGTGACCTCGCAATCATAGGCGCAACGGTCGTCGACCCGGCGCATGGTGCGTCCCGTGCCGCGCAGACAATCCTCGTGCGACGGGGACGCATCGTGGAGGTCGGCGCGACAGACCGAGTGCACGTTCCAGCCGGCATGCCTCGCCTCGATGCGACAGGGCGATGGGTGATGCCGGGGCTCGCTGATATGCATCTCCACCTCACGTTCACCGGCGACTCGGCGCACCGGGTGGCTCCGGCGATCCCGGAACTGCTGCGCTGGGGAGTGACGACGCTTCTCAATCCTGGGGCGTTCGGGACTGACATTGCTGACATGCGTCGGCTTGTCGATCGCAATGACCCTGCGCTCCCGCGTCTCCTCATGGCGCGCGGCATCTTCACGGGGCCGGGGAGCTATTCGGCAGGGCTTCCGGGCGTCTTCACGCCGACCGAGCCTAACGAGGCACGGAGTGAAGTACGCCGCCTCCACGATCAAGGGTACCGCTTCATCAAGCTGGCGTATTCAGACAACTCGTATTTGATGAAGCACCCCTTTGTGCTCCCCGATCCCAAGATCATGAAGGTGGTCATCGACGAGGCGCATGCGCAGCATATGCGCGTGGTGGTGCATGCGCCGGAGTTGCAATACGCCAAGGAGGCGCTGCGCGCTGGATGTGATGCACTCGCACACGGGGTCGTCGATGCGCCGGTGGATGACGAATTCCTGGCATTGCTGCGAGAGAGCGGCGCCGCGTACATCGGGACCACGGTCCTCTTCCGATCGATGGGTGGTCTTCAGCCATGGATTGACCTCGTCGAGCGCTTCGACACGCTTCACTGGGTACCGCCTAACGAGATCGCGAAACGTCGCGCCATGGGCGTGACGGGACTCAACCCGAGGGCCGACAAGGCGCCGTTCTCCGCCGAGCAGGTCGCGCTCCTTGCGCACAACCTGCATGCCGTCTACGCCGCGGGCGCTCCATTGCTTATTGGCACTGACGTGCCGCTTCCGGGTGTCCTTCCGGGGATCGCGACGCACCTGGAGATGGCCTTGCTCGAGGAAGCCGGGATTCCGACGCGCGACGTGCTCTACGCCGCAACGACCGGTGCTGCGCGCTTCGCCCGACTTGAGTCGGAGTTCGGAAGCGTGGCCTCGGGCTACGCGGCCGACCTGCTTGTGCTGGACGCGGACCCGATGGTGACGGTGCGAAACACGCGCCTCATTCGCGCGGTGATCCGTGCGGGGCGCGTGATGGGCGATCAGCCGCCGCGTTAGGCGGCGGTGATCGCATCCCCGACTCGTTAGGCTGACACGACGATGCGCTGCGCAATGAACTCGCGCACGGCGTCGGCCGAGACGCGCTCCTGCTGCAACGTGTCACGATCGCGCACCGTGACGGTGTTGTCAGTCAGCGTCTGTCCATCGATCGTTAGGCAGAAGGGCGTCCCGACCTCGTCCTGGCGGCGGTAGCGGCGCCCGATGGCGCCACTCTCATCGAGAAAGACCGGGAAGTGCGGCCGCAGCGCGTTCGCCAGCTTCTCGGCGAATTCGGGCATCCCGTCCTTCTTCACGAGCGGGAAAATCCCCGCTTTGATCGGAGCGACCGACGGATGGAGCCCTAGGACGACACGCCCCTCCGTCTCGCCCGGGACTTCCTCTTCGCGGTACCCGTTGACGAGCACCGCCAACGTCGTGCGATCGGCACCGACGGAGGTCTCGACGACGAAGGGGAGGTATCGGCGATTCTGCTGCTGATCGACGTATTCGAGGCGCTTCGACGAATACTCCTGATGCCGCCCGAGATCGAAGTCTCCACGATGGTGCACGCCTTCGATTTCCTGGAAGCCTAACGAGCCGCCGAAGTCGAACTGGATGTCGAACGCGGCACGGGCGTAGTGCGCCAATTCCTGCGGCGTGTGCTGGTGGAAGAGCAAACGATCAGAACGCAGGCCTAACGACTGATGCCACGCCATGCGCTGCGCCTTCCAGTACTCGAACCACTGCATGTGGTCCGATTCCGGATCAACGAAGAACTGCATCTCCATCTGCTCGAATTCGCGCGTGCGGAAAATGAAGTTCCCGGGGGTGATCTCGTTGCGGAATGCCTTGCCGATTTGCGCAATACCGAACGGAACGCGCTGGCGCGTCGCCTGCTGCACATTCAGGAAGTTCACGTAGATCCCCTGCGCCGTCTCCGGACGCAGGTAGACGACCGACGCCGATTCCTCGACCGGTCCCATGAACGTCTTGAACATCAGGTTGAAGTTGCGCGGCTCGGTGAGCTGGCAGTCGGTGTGCTCGCCCGGATGCTTGCTCGGCTTCCGCGGGCACTGCGCATCCTCGAGTTTGTCGGCGCGAAAGCGTGCCTTGCACGCGCGGCAATCGACGAGCGGATCGGTGAAACCCGCGACGTGTCCTGACGCTTCCCAAACTCGAGGATGCATCAGGATGGCGGCGTCCAACCCCTCGATGTCGTCGCGCGCGCGGACCATCGCGTGCCACCAACGATCCTTCAGATTCTTCTTCAACTCGACGCCTAACGGTCCGTAATCCCACACGGAACCAGCCCCTCCGTAGATCTCAGAAGACTGGAAGACGAAACCGCGCCGCTTGCAGAGCGACACGAGCTTTTCCATGACGTCGGGGAAGGTGCTGGGGGCGGTCATGTGCGAAACGCTAGTAGAAGAATTGGGGCGCTCGCGTTATGCACGAACGCTCCGACGACCTGAGAACAACAGGGGAACTAAGATAATCGGTTACGGGGTCAGTTCGCGCTGCACGCGGCACGGATTCCCGAACGCGAGCACATTTGCCGGCACATCGGCGGTGACGACGCTCCCCGCGCCAATCGTCGTATTCTCACCGATCGAGACGCCCGGCATCACCAGTGCGCCAGCGCCGATCCAGCAGTTGTCGCCAATCCGTATCGGCGCAGCCTGCGTGCGATACCTCGCCATTCCGGACGCTTCGTTCCACTCGGCCGGCAGCCGATCGCGAGCATGCAGTGGATGAAAGGCGGTCAGCAGTTGCACGCCTGGGCCTAGCAGGACGTTTGCGCCGATGCGAATCTCGGCCGAGTCGAGGAAGATGCAATTGACGTTTACGAACGTGTGCGCCCCGATCGTGATATTGTTGCCGTAGTCGCACATGAAGGGTGGCTCGATCCAGACGCCGTCGCCAACAGACGCAAACAGCGCTCGCAATACCTCCGCGCGTGAGCCGCCTTCGCGTGAGCCGAGTGCGTGAAAACGTGCGAGAAGTTCACGCGCGCGGTGCGCTTGCTCGAGAAGTTCCGGATCGCGGGAGTTGTAGAACTCACCGGCGAGCATGCGCGCGCGTTCCGAGGTCATCGCCCCATCAACTCCAAAATCGCGGCAAATGGCTCGTTAGGCCATTTCGCGATACCACGCCGCGAATGCGCGTTCGAAGAAAACCTTGTTGAAGAGGAACCATTCGCCTAACGAGGCTGGGAGCGCGAATTGCGCCGCTCCCTCGGCAGCGGTCATTCCCTTGGCGCGCGCGGCGCGGGCCCCTGCCTCAACTTCATCGAGCATCGCCTGATAACGCACGACGTCCGCGTCCTTCGCGAGGCTCCCGTGTCCAGGCACATACATCGTGTCGCGCGAACGGCGCAGCGCCTTCACCGACTGCGCCAGTTTCGTCGGCGTGGCGTCGACGAAGTTCGGAAACATTGCGTTCCACACCAGGTCTCCGGCGAAGACGATGCTCGGCTCCTCGAGTTCCAGCGTGATATCGCTCGCCGTGTGACCATCGCGCGGAATGATTCTCACCATCCGCCCGCCCAAGTCCAACGATTGAGTGTTTGTTGCATCGATGAGTTGCGCACCCCCGATGGCAGCGGCTCGCGGTTCATCGGCGGGCTTGTTCCGGGAGACCACGTCGTCACGCGTGCGCGCGGTGGCGTGGATCATCGGATGTTCTCCGCCATCCAGGTATCCCGCGACCCCGTTCGCGTGGTCCGCGTGATAGTGCGTCACGGCGACGTGCGTCGGTCGCTTTCCGGTGAGCGACAGCGCTTGATCGGAGAGCCACCGCGCACCCTTCGGCGTGTTGAATCCCTCGATGGCGAGCACTCCGTTGCGGCCGGCGATGATGCCGCCATTGGAAACCGTTGTCGAATCTCCAGTGAGCGGTGTGGAAACCAACGCCCACACCCCGTCAGCGATTTTCTCCAATCGCCCGAACGGCTCACCGGTGACTAACGATCCGGAGATGGCGCGTGCCCACGCCGCACGAGCCACGCGAGGCGCAAAGGCAGCGGCGAGCGCGAGATGCGAGATGCGAGGCACAGGATACGAAGCGGCGGCGTGACGTCACAGGGGGGGGCGCTCGCGAAAAGGGTGGCAGAGATTGACGGTGGGTTCAATCTCTCGTTCAACGCGTACGCGGCAAGTGGCACACTCGCGCGTCCGCGCTCTCCGTCCAGCTACCCGCCGAACGCGCGCCTAGGTATCGAGCTCGCGACTGAGTTTCGGCGGCGGTGGTGGCGATGCGCCCAGGAGTCGCGCAGCGATGAAGTCGCCATGAAATCTGCCGTTTTCGATGAACACCTTATTGGCATCGTATCCGGCGACGACAACCCCCGCGATAAAGACGCCAGGCTTGGACGTCTCGAGTGACGCCGCATCGTGCACCGGAATCCCCGTTGCAGAATCGATGTGGACTCCCGCATCGCGCAGGAGCGCGACGTTAGGCGCGTAGCCGGTCAACAAGAAGACGTGGTCGGCGTGCACGTCGCTCTCGACACCCTCAGGGCTCACGATGTGCACGTGTTCAGCGCCAATCGACGTGACGCGCGAATTCCAGCGCGCCTGGATTGCCCCCTCGGCAATACGATTCGTGAGATCGGGGAGAATCCACGGCTTGATCTTCTTGTCGAAGTCCGGGCCGAAGTGAATGAGCGTCACGTGAGCCCCAGCGCGCCAGAGATCGAGCGCAGCTTCGGCCGCAGAGTTCCCGCCGCCCACGACGACGGCTGGCTGCTGGAAGGCGACGTGTCCTTCGTGGTATGAGTGCGTGACGTGGGGAAGCTCTTCGCCAGGGACACGAAGGAAATTGGGAGATCCCCAGTAGCCCGTGGCGACGACGACGGCGCGCGCCGTCGTTAGGCATTCTTCGCCGCTGCGGCGGACCGACCGCACGTGGAGCTCCGGCGCCTCGCCCTCGATGGAGAGCGCGCGCTCGAATTGGCGCACGCGGAGTCCGAAGTGTTTTACCACGCCGCGATAGTAGGCCAACGCCTCGCGCCTGCCCGGCTTCGCCTCGGCGATGATGAACGGCAAGCCGCCTAACGACAGCTTCTCCGCGGTGGAGAAAAAGGTCGCGTACGTCGGATACTGGACGATCGAGCTCACTACCGACGCCGCATCGAGAATCACGGTGTTGAGTCCCGCTTTCTCCAGCGATATCGCGGCCGCAAGGCCGCAGGGGCCCGCGCCGATGACGACGACGTCGGTGGCGTACGGAGTGGGGGTCATGGCTGCGTCGGTGGCGCCTGCCTAACGAGCCACTTCGATGATCTGGTCGCGGCGCGTCCCCACCGAGACGTACCGAATCGGTGTCTCGACCAGCGATTCGATACGCTCAAGATAGGTGCGCGCCTTCTCGGGCAATTCGCTCAGCTTGCGGGCGTCGGCCGTCGGGCACTTCCACCCCGGGAACCACTCGTAGACCGGCACGAGCGAATCGAGCTCGGTGATGTCGCCGGGAAACTCGTCGAGGACCGTCTCACCGACGCGATAGCCCGTGCAGATCCCCAACTCGTCGAGCGTATCGAGCACATCGAGCTTGGTGACCGCCAGCCCCGTCAAACCGTTGACGCGCGCGGCGTAGCGCACCACCACGGCGTCAAACCATCCGCAGCGACGCGGCCTTCCCGTCGTCGCACCGAACTCATTGCCTAACGCACGCACTCGGCTGCCTAACGGCTCGTCGAACTCCGTGGGGAGCGGCCCGTTGCCAACGCGTGTCGTGTAGGCTTTGACGATGCCTAACGCCGCGTGTAGCGCGGTTGGCGCGATCCCCGTCCCCGTCGCTGCGCCGCCGACCGTCGTGTTGCTCGACGTCACAAATGGGTACGTGCCGTGGTCGACGTCGAGCAGTGAGCCCTGCGCCCCCTCGAGGAGAATTGCGGCGCCGCTCTTGAACGCCCGGTGCATCGCAAGGCCAACGTCATCGGCAAGCGCCGTTAGGCGCGGCGCAACGGCGGCGATTCGCTCCATCGTCTCGTCTACCGAGGCGCGTTTGGCCGAGCCTGACGCGGCGAGGCGAAGATTCGCGTGCTCGACGCCGCTCGTGACCAGCGCTTTCAGCCGATCGGCGTGCTTGAGATCGACGACGCGCACACCGCGACGTCCTGCCTTGTCTTCGTAGCACGGACCAATGCCCCGCCCCGTTGTCCCGATCGCTTTCGAAGCGGCACTCTCCGCATCGACGAGCTTGTGATACGGCATCACCAGGTGCGCGCGGTCAGAAACGTACAGGCGCCCCTCGACGTCGATGCCGTCGCGCACCAGTTCTTCGATTTCGGTAAAGAGCGTCTCGGGATCCAGTACCACGCCGTTGCCGATCGCGCACCGCACACCCGGCTGCAGAATTCCCGATGGGATCTGATGGAGGACGAAGCTCGTATCGCCGATGTGCACCGTGTGTCCCGCATTCGCACCGCCTTGGTACCGCACGACCCAATCGGCGCGCTCGGCGATGACATCGACAAGCTTTCCCTTCCCTTCATCACCCCACTGCGCACCGACGATGACAACGGAGCGCGTTTTCGAATCGAACATGACGGTTCCTGCGGATGGCGGGAGATTGCACCCAGAGCGCGAACAAAGCGCACAAAAAACGCCCCGCGGCAGTGGCGGGGCGTTGGCGAAAGCTAGCACGGAGAGGGGGGGAGTCAATGCAACGCCGATGACGCGCAGTGCGGCGAGACCAGTCCGTCGCGTTGACGGGCGTCGTCCCGATTCACACTATCGATCGACTCCAATCACACGAGATGCATGACGGTGCAGTGGCGAAAACACGCATTGAGCGGTGCCGTTTTCGTGGCACTTCTCTCATCAATGCCGGCTCATGAGAGCGGGGCGCAGAACGTTCGCGCAACCGTGATTCTGCCGGGATTCAAGAGTCCGGTTCTGATGGACTCCGTCGGCCAAGTGACGACGGTTGCAGCTACGAAGGGGGCGGTCTTCCACGCCCTTCGCGCCGCCTTCGACTCCATTGGTGTGCAGACGACCGTAGCCGATAGCGCGAACGGCGTAATCGGAAACTTGGAACTCAAACTCACGCGACGGTTTGCTGGCGAGTCGTTGTCGCGATGGTTTGACTGCGGCATTGGACACACCGGCCCGACGGCAAATTCCTATCGCGTGAACGTGGCGATGTTGGCGATGGTCACGCCAAATGGCGGTACGGCGTCGTCGCTTCGTGTGGCGATCGCGGCCGGTGCGCAAGCTTTCAGCGGCCCACTGGGAGACCCAATCGCCTGCGAGACACGCGGCGCGCTGGAGGAAAAGATTCAACGGATTGTGGTGGGTGCAGTGGCGAAAGCCGCGCCGTGACCCTTCGCCTTTATGCATGTGACGGTTGGCGTCGAGCCACAGAACGCACGCGCTCGAGCCCGTCCCCGAGTGTCGCAATCCGTCGTTAGGAAGTGCGTCCGACGTTCAACTCAATGGAGAAGCCCTCATGTTCTCACGCGCATTCCTCCTCATCGTTGCGGCGATTACCGACACGACGCCTAAGGCCAAATCCGCAATGCAGCATCCGAACAACGCCAGCACCATCACCGGCATCAATTGGACGCTCGTTGAACTGGACGGTGTCGCCATCGAAAATGCGCGCGGCGGGAAGACGCCAACGTTGCGGATCACCTCCGACAGCACAGGTGCGCGCGCGGTCGGCGTGGCGGGATGCAACCGCTTTTCGGGGCCGGTCACGCAAAAAAGTGACTCCATCCGTTTCGGCGCTCTGGCGGCAACGAAGATGGCGTGTCCAGCGATGCAGCTCGAATCGAAGTATTTCGCCGCGCTCGACAAGGCACGCACAATGCGCGCGAGCTTGAAGCAGTTGGAACTCCGCGCCGGCGATAAAGTCGTCGCGCGCTTCGTTGCGCTGTAACGTCGCGGTTTCCCACTCCCTCGCAATTGCGCGCGGTTGTGGGGAGTCGGCGTTTCTCGCATCCCTCTCGCACGGTTCCCACCACCCGCGCGGTTGTGCAATGCGCCCACGCGAGGCGACTAAGGGTCAATCGGTGGCGTTCGCGCGATCGGGGCCGCGAAGGCTCTCGGCCGCCGCTAAATTGACGTGTTCGGCACACTTGCGCCGATTTGGGCTTGCGCACTTCATAGAGCCGGGCACGGTCGTCCGTGCCCGACCCTGCTGGACGCCCGAAAATGGTGGGCACTTCCTTATCTGCGCGCCGACTTTATGAAGCGAATGATTCTCGCGTTCGCCATCGCTATGATTCCAGCGGTAGCGCACGCTCAAATTCAGCACGTCCGCGCGTGGATCCCGGGGTACATGCAAACCCTGTCGATCGACTCGTTGGCTGCGCCGTTCGACATCATGGCGTCCCGGGGGGCAACGTTCGCCGCCGCCGCCGCGGTGTTTGACGAATTGAAGATCCCGATGCAGGTCAGGGACTCGGTGGCTGGTGTCATCGGGAACGCATCCTACATCAAGATGCACAACATTGCCGGGATGGGGATGTCGCGCGTCTTGGGGTGTGGGAGTGGCATGACGGGGCCTAACGCGGACACGTGGCGCGTGTACATCACGGTCTTCGCGTTTGTTGAAGCGAAGGGACAAGACAGAAGCGTATTGCACGTCGGATTCATCGGTGGCGCGAAAGACATCGATGGTGCGTCGAAAGACGCCGTTGCCTGCGCAACCTCCGGACTATTCGAATCAAACTTTGCTGACCGAGTGAAGAAGAGGCTCTTCAAATGAAACGTCCTGCCCTCTTGGTACTTGCTGCCGCGTTCATTGCCACGGCTGCCGCTGCGCAGTCGGATAGCAGCAGGGCGAAGCCGGCCGGCCCTGGCTATTACACGCCCGAACAGGCCGACCGCGGCAAGGCGTCGCATGCCATGAACTGCACCTCGTGCCACGGCACGGAGGCGTACACGGGCGAGTCGTTCACCAAGGCGTGGGTCGGTCGCACGGCGTTCGATTTCTACGATCAGCTCCGGACCACGATGCCTAACGACAATCCGGGTGCACTGAAGAAGGAGGAGTACGTCGACATCCTCGCCTACATTTTCTCGATCAACGGGCTGCCGGCGGGACAGGAGTTGCGCGTCGACGACGACGCACTCAAGGCGCTGAAGATCGATTCGGTTCCCCCCAAGCCGTGATCTCCCCGCACGCCAGCATTTCTTAATTAGGGCTCCGCACCGTATGACGCTCGATCGCCGCGAATTTCTGAAGGCTGCCGGTGCACAGGCCGGAGTGCTCGCGCTGGCAGGGTGCGCCTCCGCCACCGGAGGGGCGCATTCGATCGGGACGCTCGCGCAGGGGGTCGGTGCTCCCGCGCTTCTCCCCTCCTCGCCCGACTTTGCGGTCATTGGCGCAGGCGCGATGGGGGGATGGACGGCCTATCACCTGCGCAAAGCTGGCGCGAAAGTGCTCCTCATCGACGCGTGGGGACCGGGAAATTCGCGTTCCACTTCCGGCGACGAGACGCGCGGCGTGCGCACCTCGTACGGCGATCGCCCACACGGCGAGCAGTGGATGCGCTGGGCGACGCAAACGATCAAACGTTGGAAAGAATGGGACGATACCGTTGCGCGTGAACAGGACTTGCGCGTCTTCTTCACCTCCGGCGACCTGATTCTCCGTCCACAGTGGGAGCCCTACGCCACGACGACGGTCGAGCTGTTCAAGAAGGTTGGAGTTAGGCACTCGATTCTCCCGATGGAGGAGGTGCGCTACCGCTGGCCGCAGATCGACACGTCGGCGCACACGATCGCCATCTTCGAACCGGACGCAGGTGTCGTGCGTGCCCGGCGCGCCTGCGAATCGGTGGCGGCTGAATTCCGTCGTTTGGGCGGCGACCTCGCGATTGCGCGCGCCACACCCACGTTCCAGGAGAATGGAAAACTCGATGCGATTCAGTTGGACGACGGACGTCGCGTCACCGCAGGGAACTACGTCTTCGCTTGCGGTCCCTGGTTAGGCAAAGTCTTTCCTGACGTCATGGGAAAGCGACTGAAGACACCAATGGGCAGCGTCTACTACATGGGCATGCCCATGGGAAATCACTCGTTCGAGTGGCCCAACATTCCGAGCTGGGGGAACCCGGTGACGACCGGCTGGCCATCGCTTCCAGTCGACAACCGCGGCTTTCGCGTACGCATTGGTGGACTCTCTGCGACCGACCCTGACTTGAGCCAGCGTACCCTCGACCCTACATCCGAAGAGCGTCTTCGGAAGTTTCTCGCCGAGAACTTCCCGATCCTCAAGGATTCGCCGGTCATGCAGACGCACTCGTGTCATTACGAGCTCACGCCGTCGCGCAACTTCGTGATCACGCCCCACCCGGACATGACCAATGTCTGGATCGTCGGTGGTGGCAATGCCGAAGCGTTCAAGTTCGGACCGATGATCGGCGACTACACCGCCAATCGCCTCCTGGGGCGCGATACGCAGCCCGAGCTCGCGGCAGGCTTCTCGTTAGGCAAGGAGTTCGAGGACACGCCGCCCCCGGCGGCGCCGAAAGTCGCTCCTCCCGCACAACGCCCAGGCGAGGACGAAGCCTTCGCCTAACGAGTTCGAGTCGGGCGGGGTGCCCCGCCGGTAACGCAATGCTGCAGGTGCTGAGGGCCAGTACGACTTTCACCGCGCACTATCGGTCTCGCCATGAGTTCTCCCGCTCTCCCCGCCTCCAGCACAAGCACTCCCGCACGCTCGGCGCGCCCATCCTATGCGCACGGCGCAAGCGCCGTTCCACTGATCGGGGAAACCATCGGCGAGAACTTCCGGCACGCGATGGAGCGATTCGGCGACCGCGAGGTGCTAGTCGTTAGGCACCAGAACTACCGCGCGACCTACGCACAACTGTGGCACGAGGTGGATCTCGCGGCGCGAGCGTTCCTCGCGCGCGGCGTCAAACAGGGCGACCGTGTCGGGCTCTGGTCTCCCAATCGTTATGAATGGGTCGTCGTGCAGTTTGCCACGGCTCGCATCGGTGCGATTCTCGTCAACATCAATCCGTCGTATCGCAGCTCAGAACTGGAGTACGCGCTCAAGCAATCTGGCGTCTCGCTCCTCGTGCTGGCGCGGGCGTTTCGCGACGCCGACTACGTCGGGATGGTCGCCGACGTGAAGACGCGTTGCCCTGCGCTGCAGCAAACACTCGTCCTCGATTGGGAGTGGGAGAGCTTCCTGCGCGAGGGTCAGGAGGTGAACCCGCTGCTCGTCGAAGAACGCGAGAGCGAGCTCACCCCCGATGATCCGATCAACATTCAATACACCTCGGGGACGACCGGCTTCCCCAAAGGCGCCACACTCTCGCATCACAACATTCTCAACAACGCGTACTTCGTGGCCGAGCAGGTGCGCTATACGGAGCAGGATCGCGTGTGCGTTCCTGTGCCGTTCTACCACTGCTTCGGAATGGTCTGCGGTACGTTGTGCTGCGTCACGCACGGAGCGTGCATCGTCGTTCCATCGGAAGCGTTTGATCCGCTGGGGTGCCTCGAGGCGGTTCAGGCGGAGCGCTGCACTTCGCTCTACGGCGTGCCGACGATGTTCATCGCCGAGTTGGCGCACGCACGCTTTAGTGAGTTCGACTTGTCGTCGCTGCGCACCGGAATGATGGGGGGCGCGCCCTGCCCCGTCGAAGTGATGCGCAAGGTGATCGACCGCATGCACATGCCGGAGGTCACGATCATCTGCGGGATGACCGAGACGTCTCCCGTCTCCACACACACCGCGCCTAACGATCCAGTCGAGAAGCGCGTCGAAACGGTGGGACGCCCGCAGGCGCACGTCGAGATCAAGATCGTCGATCCGGAGACGGGGCGCATCGTCCCGCGCGGCACCCCCGGAGAGCAGTGCACGCGGGGCTACTCCGTCATGCTGGGGTACTGGGAGAACGAGAGCGCGACCACCGCTGCCATCGACGCGGGGCGCTGGATGCACACCGGCGACCTGGCCGTCATGGACGACGATGGGTACGTGCGCATCGTCGGGCGCATCAAGGACATGATCTGCCGCGGCGGTGAAAACATCTACCCGCGCGAGGTCGAGGAATTTCTCTACACCATTCCGGGCATCACCGACGCGCAGGTCATCGGCGTGCCTAACGAAAAATACGGTGAAGAGGTGATGGCATGGGTCAAGCTGAAAGACGACGCGCGACTCACCGCCGCCGAGCTCACGGAGATGTGCAAGGGACGCATCGCGTCGTTCAAGATTCCACGCTACTGGAAATTTGTTGACGCCTTTCCGATGACCGTCACGGGAAAGGTCCAGAAGTTCAAGATGCGTGAGGTCTCAACGAGGGAGCTCGGGCTGGACGTAGCCACGGTCGCCTAACGTTAGGCGCTGGCGCCACCACGCAGCTTTTCGAGCACAGCCGCCAGGTCGGCGTCAAATCCACTCCCGAGAATCGTCCCCCCAGCCTGGATCGCCACCTGCTCGGCGTGCGGGAGATCAGCTTGCTCAATCAGGACGACCAACATCGACGTTCCGATTTCGAGCCCCGCGCCCATCTGTCGCAGAAGGTCATCCGGGAAACCCGCATCGATGAGATACGCGGCGAGTCCGCCAGCGATCGCGCCCATGACCGGGCCAATGCCCGGAAGCACCAGCGCCGCCAGCGCTCCCACGAGCGCGCTCTTTCCGATGCCCCAATCCTGGGTCTCGTGGAACGCGATTTTTCCGTCGGCTTCGCGCTCGATCACCGCCGCATTTCCGATTCGAGTGCCTGCGTTCTTCAGCTGCTCGAGCCCGGCCTTTGCGCCGAGTGATGAGCTGAAGCGAGCGACCAGAATTTTCTTTGTCTGCGCGCCCGCCGATGGAGACGAGGGCGTCGACGGCGTTGAAGGCGAAGCTGGGGTCGTCATGAGGCGAACTCCGAAGTGAGCAAGGTCGTGAGATCGGTCGGCGTCAGCGCAGTATATCGCACCGATACCCTGCACGTGCAATGTTCGTCGGCGGACACACCCTTCCACGCACGCACTGTACCGAGTATTCTCTCGCCGCCTCCACGCACTATCCTGATCAACCGGCGCGACATGCCTCTCGAGCTCTCGTCGCGCTCCGCGCACACACATCGGCACATGCGACTCGCCGCTCAGATCGCTCTCGTTGTCTCGTCGTCGCTCTTCGTTGCAACAGCGGCGTTCGCATCGCTCCCCCCTGCACAGCATCGTTGGGTCGAGATCGGTAAGACGCGTACGGGTAACCCGGTCTACGTGGATGAAAAAAGCGTCAAGACGTCGAAGGAGGGGATAATCTCCGCTGCCATCCGCGTCACATATCTTGAGCCCGTCAAGACGCCAAAGGGCAATGTGACGGCCGCACGAGCTCTGGCGATGTTCAACTGCAAGGCATCGACGTTCGCGACGAAGGAGAACGCGATGTACATCGACGAAAAGACGAACAACGTTTTTCAGCGAACCGTAAACGCCCAACCCGGCTTCGGACCGGCGATCGCCGGCAATTTTGCCGACGTCGCGCTCAAGCACTTCTGCGTCAAGTCGTGATTGTCGTTAGGCGTTAGGCGTTCATCGGCGTCAACCGGCTTCTGGCGGTCACCTCCGCCAATCGGTTCCCGGCGTTCAGCGATATGCCGCGTTAAGCGACAAGCGAAAGGCCCGCTCGTGGCGAGCGAGCCCGGGTGATCGCCGGTATCGCGTACGGCCTGCTGCCTAACGAGTCATCCGCGCCACGCGCCGAAAATCAAGAGAGCCGCGAGCGCACATCCCAGACCCGTCTTTGCCACCGCGGCGGCAACGCGGCCGAGGAGAGCACCCCAGGCAACGCGCGTCGCACTCCCCCGCGTGGCTTCCGACCGCGTGAACTCCATGACGAGCGCCCCGACGAACGCGCCAGCAAACGCACCGATGACGCTACCAATAATTGGTATCGGAACCCCCATCACCGCCCCAGCCATCCCGCCCAGTATCGCCCCCCACCCCGCGCGACGCGATCCGCCGTACTTCCTGGTGTAGCGCGCCGCGAGCGTGAACTCGAGGACTTCCGCCAGGATGGCGAAGCCGAATCCGACAGCGATGATTGTCCAACCGATTGGCGCCGCGGGCACGAGCCAATCGTATGCGATCGCCGCCAGGAGCATGAGCCAGAGCCCTGGGAGGCCCAGCGGAACGAGGAAGAGTGCGGCGACGAGTACAGCGGCGAAAATGAGGATCTGCATTGCTCGTGTGACAGGGGGCGCGAGCGCGAAGACGCATAATCATACGAGTTCTCCCTCCCCGGAGATTCGCCAGCAGCTCTCGGCCCGAGCATTGGGTGGCGTACTCTATTCCACGCGAAGCGAGCGAGCGCACACAAAAAAGCGCCCCCCTCGATTTTCGAAGGGGGCGCCTCGTCGTCCGTCGGCAGCCGCGCGTCCGGCCGTTACGCCTCGTTAGGCAACCGACGCCACACTCGCCTCGCGCAACAGCTCCTTCACGAGCGCCACATCGCTCGGCGAGGAATCGAGCAGTGGGAGGCGAACCGGGCCACCACGTAGTCCGATCGCGTCCATCGCGACCTTCACCGCCGGAACCCCCATTCGCCCAACGATTTCCAACGCCAGTGGCGTTAGGCGGCGCTGCGTCTCGTCTCCCTCAGTCGCTCGCCCTTCCTTCGCGAAGCGGGCAATCTCGAGGGCGAGTTCAGGTGCAAAAAGCACGACGGCGAGAATTCCTCCGACAACACCCAGTTGCAGCGCCTTGTGCCACGTCCCGGCGTGACCGGTGATCACACCGAACGACTCCGATTGTGACTGCAGGTAACGCGGGAGATTGTCCATGTCGCCCGAGCTGTCCTTCATCCCGATGATGTTGTCATGTTCGGCAAGCCGAGCGACCAGATCGGGCTCGAGCTTGAAGTGCATGAACTTCGGGATGTTGTAGAGGAGCACGGGAATCGGCGATTCATCTGCGACGCGCTCGTAGTGAGCCTGCAGCGCCGCACTCGACATCGCGCTCGAGTAGTAATGCGGCGCCACGACCAAACACTGCGTTGCGCCACGCTCAGCGGCCTCCTTGCCACGACGAATCGTGGTCTTCGTCGACTCGCCGCCCGTCCCTACGATGAGCTTCTTGTCTGGCGGAATCACGGAGCGCGCCATCTCCACGAGGCGCTGGCGCTCCGGCTCTTCGAGAAGGGCCGCTTCACCGGTGGAGCCGCACACGACGATTCCGTCGAGCCCCGCATCGAGGTGCGCCTTGAGGTTTGTCCCAAAACCGTCGAGATCGAGCTCGCCGCGGCTATCGAACGTCGTGATGACAGGCGCGTAGACGCCCTTGATCGATGGAATCACTGCCACATTCCTCCAGTCGTGCTCAGGTTGAGATCCCCGCCGCCAAAACCCTCAGGGGGAATATTCATATCGCGCGATGACTTCTTGAAGACCGACATCTGCAACTCGAAGTCTGCGGGGCGAGTCGAGGCTGCCAGCGCCACGTCGAAAGATACCAGCCCCTGCGTCACCATCTCCGCCAGATGCTGGTCGAATGTCTGCATCCCGTACTGGTCGCGCCCCTCGGCCATGTAGTCGCGAATCTCGCCGACCTTTTGTTGCAGGATGAGGTCGCGAATGGTCGGCGTATTCACGAGGATCTCGCACGCCACTGCGCGCCCTTTGCCGTCGGCGCGTGGAAGCAGACGCTGGGAGATCACCGCGTGCAGCGACTCCGCCAGCCGCAGCCTAACGACTTCCTGCTCTTCGGGCGGAAACATCGAGACGATACGCATGATCGTCGTCTGGGCGTCCGGTGTGTGCACCGTCGCCAGCAGCAAATGTCCGGTCTCCGCCGCTTTCATCGCCGTATCGATCGTTTCCGGATCGCGCAGCTCGCCCAGCACGATGACGTCCGGGTCCTGGCGAAGTGCGGCGCGAAGCCCCTGCCGGAACGTCTCCGTGTCAACGCCGATTTCACGCTGCGTGATCGAACACCTAACGTCGCGATGCAGGAACTCGATGGGCTCCTCCAACGTGACGATATGCTTTTCCAAGTTAGTGTTGATGTGCGAGATCATCGCCGCCATGGTCGACGACTTTCCCGATCCGGTCACACCGGTCACCAGCACCATGCCGCGCTCCGTCAGCGCCACCTGCTCCAGCACCGGCGGAAGACCCAATTCCACCACCGTCGGTACCTTGAACGGAATCACGCGCATCACGATCATGAAGCTCGAGCGCTGGCGCAGAATGTTGACGCGGAATCGTCCAATTCCCGGCGCCCCCCACGAACAATCGTAATCCAACAACGTATCGATGCGCTCGCGAACCTTCTCGTTTGCGATAAGCCGCAACGCGATCGCGCGAGTCTGCTCGGGCGTCAGCGCCTGCTTCGTCATCGCCACCAACTTCCCATCGATGCGCGCGCGAAAAACATCTCCCGCCTTGATGTGCAGGTCCGACGCACCGCGATCCACCGCCGCCTTTATGATCTTCTCCACGAATCAATACCCCGCGTCTTTGTCCACGACGTTGCGTAGCGAAGCGCCAGAACGATAACGCTCCCAGTTGTCGAGAAAGAGCGCGATCGTGCGCTCCCAAAATAGCCGCGGCGAAACAGCGGCCACGTGCGGCGTCACAAGAACGCCAGGGTGCTCCCAAAGCGGCGAATCGGTCGGCAGCGGCTCCTGCTGAAACACATCGAGCACCGCCCCTCGAATTTGCCCACTCTCCAAGCGCCCCGCGAGCGCGCCCTCATCCAGCAGAGCGCCTCGTCCCACGTTTACGACGATTGCCCGTGACGGGAGGCAATTCAATCGTTCACTCGACATCACATTTCGCGTCAGGGGCGTGAGCGGCACCGCGAGGACCACCGCATCTGCCGTCGGAAGCACGCGCTCCAGATCGTCGAGCGATACGACGGAATCGAAGCCTTCCGGGCGGTCTAACGCCGAGCGCCTCCGGACTCCGGTGCAGGTCCCTCCAAGCTTCGAAACACGGCGCGCGACGGCGGATCCGATCCCACCCGTTCCAATCACAACCACGTGGCATTCGGAGATCTCCCGCACCGCCGCTGGCGCGGTCATGAACGGACGTTGATCCCACGTATGCGTCGCCCGCTGCCTGAACGCGATATCAAATCCACGCAGAAAGTGCAGCAGCCCCGCCACCACATACTCCGCGATGGTCTCGCCCATCGTCCCCGACGAATTTGTCAGGACGATATCGCGCTCGACCAACGCCGGCGTGATCGCCTTACCTACTCCCGACGCCGCCGAGTGCACCCATCTGAGCAGCGGTGCGCGTTCGACGAGATCGGGTTGCACGCCGAAGCCAAAGTACACCTCCGCCAGCGGCGCCTCCCGCTTCGCCTCCTCACTGGCGCCCCGCCGCCACTCCATGGGGAGCGGATTGGCATCGTCCACGACGATCGTCTCCCATCCGTCGGGCGTCGCAGCCAGCAGCCGCTCGCGCCCGCTCACCGGGAGTGCGCCAATCAGCTTCGTTCCTGAGACGTCGACCAGGAGGCGACGTCGCGTCATTCGAAGCCCATACGCTCCCGCACCGCCGCCATCGTCTCGCGCGCCACACGCCGCGCCTTCTCGGCACCATCGCCTAACGCCTGGCTCACTAACGTTGGATTGCTTGCCAGCTCCCGAGCCCGCGCGCGGATCGGCACGAGTTCACGCTCCATCGATTCGTGCAGGACTTTCTTGCACTCGATGCATCCCCACGCCGCGGTCCGGCAGTTCCTATCGACAATGGCGACAGTCTCCGGTGTACTAAAGGCCTTGTGGATCTGGAAGATGTTGCAGACATCGGGATTGCCAGGGTCGGTCCTGCGCACGCGCGCCGGATCGGTCATCGCCGGTCGAAGCTTCTTCCATATCTCGTTAGGCTCTTCGAGCAAGCCGATGGTGTTCCCCAGAGACTTCGACATCTTCGTCTGCCCGTCGAGCCCCATGATGCGTCGGGTCGGCGTAAGACGCGCCTGCGGCTCGGCGAAGAAGCCTGCGCCGAAGCGTGCGTTCCACCGACGCGCAATCTCGCGCGACAGCTCGAGGTGCTGCACCTGATCTTCACCTACCGGAACAATGTCGGCGTGATAGAGGAGGATGTCCGCCGCCTGGAGTACGGGGTAGTTCAAGATTCCCGCAGCGACGCTCTCCTGTCGCGACGATTTGTCCTTGAACTGCGTCTGTCGCTCCAGTTCGCCCAGCGGCGTGATCGTGTTGAAGACCCAGGCGAGTTCGGTGTGCTCTCGCACGTGCGACTGCACAAAGAGGGTCGCCACGGATGGGTCGATTCCGGCGGCAAGCAGCGAAACCGCCATCTCGTGGCGGCGGCGCTTGAGATCGTCGGGCGCGTACGGCAACGTGATCGCGTGATAATCGACAACGCAAATGAACGACTCGAACTGCCGCTGCAGCTCGACCCAGTTTCGCACCGCGCCGAGGTAATTTCCGATGTGGAGTTCGCCCGAGGGCTGAATTCCGCTAAAGATTCGGGGCATTTGCGCAAACTAAGGGGAGGCTGATTGTCGTCGCAACGAGAACACGGGTCGCAAACAAGCGACATTCAAGCACTCCACGCCTCTCTCCTCGAGGTCTGCGTACGCGCCGCGAAGCATGGAGCCGAATACATCCGAACGCGCTCCGGCGATTTGCAGTCGCTCGATTGGAACTCGAAGAGCCGCTCCGACTTCGTCAGCGAAGTCGACACGCAGTCGGAGGAGATCATCACCTCGTCGCTCCTCGCGGACGTTCCGGACGCGCGAGTACTTGGCGAAGAGCTTTCTCCGCTCGAGAGCGCAGAACAGCCCGAGGGCATCGTATTCATCGTCGATCCGCTCGACGGAACCACGAACTTCCTCCATGGCTTTCCCGCGTACTCGGTCTCGATTGCTGCGCTCGCCGAGGGAGATCTGGTCGCGGGCGTCGTGCTCCAGGTTCCGCACAACGTGCTGTTCACCGCGTCGCTGGGCGCGGGAGCATTTCGTGACGGCGAACGGATTCGCGTCTCGAGCATCGCTGAACCCACGCGAGCGCTGATTGGTACAGGCTTCCCCTTCAAGTCAAGCGAAGAACTGGAGCGCTTCATTCCGCAGTTCTCGCGAATCGCGGTGCAGACAGCCGGCATTCGCCGTGCTGGCTCCGCAGCCCTCGATCTCGCCGATGTCGCGTGCGGTCGCTACGAGGCGTTCTGGGAGCTCATGCTCGCGCCGTGGGACATGGCGGCGGGACTTCTTTTGGTGCGCGAAGCAGGTGGAATGGCGACCGACCTCGAAGGAAATTTCCTCGTGCCGTCGCGATCGGGCGTACTCGCGAGCAATGGTGCGATCCACGACTGGATGCTGCATCAGCTGCAGAGCACGACCTAACGCGCAAGAGAACGATCATACCGCAATCCCATGGCTCGGCGATTCTGTGTGCGGGGGCGCAGTTTCCCGGTGGGGGGGCCCCCCCCCGACCAAATCTCGCTCCGCCGACCACCGCTCCCTCCGTCGACCAACGCTCGCTCCATCTACCTAACTCTCCGCTGCTTCCAACATGAAACTCGTCGAATGCGTCCCGAACTTCTCCGAAGGTCGCCGCCCAGAAGTCATTTCCGCCATTCGTGACGCCATCGCCGCACACCACGGCGTCGCCATCCTCGACGTCTCCAGCGACCCATCGCACAATCGCACGGTCATCACCTTCGTCGCCCCGATCGACCGGGCAGTTGATGCGGCGTTCGCCGGGATGAAGACGGCGGCGGCACACATCGATCTCACCACGCATCAAGGTGAGCATCCGCGCATCGGCGCTACAGACGTGGTCCCGTTCATACCGCTCGACGGCGCCACCATGGAGGACTGCATCGCGCTGGCTCGCTCGTTAGGCGAACGGGCCTCGCGCGAACTCGGCATTCCGGTCTACCTCTACGAACGCGCCGCCACCACCCCGGCCCGCGAAAACCTCGCCGACGTCAGGCGCGGAGAGTTCGAGGGGTTGCGTGACGAGATCTCGACGAATGCGGCGCGCCACCCCGACTTCGGCGCTCCGGCCATCCACCCCACCGCCGGCGCCACCGCCATCGGCGCCCGCCCCTTCCTCGTCGCGTACAACGTCTACCTTGGGCCAAAGGAGAACCTTCCGGTGGCCAAGGAAGTCGCGAAGGCACTGCGCCACTCGTCAGGCGGCCTTCGCTATGTCAAAGGGCTCGGACTCGAGGTCGACGGTCAGGCGCAAGTCTCGATGAACCTGGTCGACATCGATAAGACACCGCTCTTCCGCGCCTTCGACATGGTGAAGATGGAAGCGCAGGCACACGGCGTCGCTCCCACATGGAGCGAAATCGTCGGCCTCGTGCCCGAGCGCGCCCTGTTCGACACGGCAGCGCGGCACCTGCAACTCCGCAACTTCACGCCGGACCTCGTGCTCGAGCGAAAAGTGCGCGACGTTGCGGCTGGCGGAGAAAGCGTGAGCAATTTCGTGGCGTCGGTCGCCGCAGCGACACCGGCACCGGGGGGCGGTTCGGTGGCGGCGCATGTCGGCTCGTTAGGCGCCGCGCTCGCACAAATGGTCGCCGGCCTCACTATCGGCAAGAAGAAATACGCCGCCGTCGATACTCAAATGCGTGAGTTGGCGCTTCGCGCGGCAGCGATCGGGAACGCGCTGGCTACGCTCGTCGAACGCGACGCGGCATCGTATGGCGCGGTAATGGAGGCGTACAAACTACCGAAGGATACGGAGGAGCAGGTCGCCGCGCGCACCGCGGCCATCGACGCGGCCCTCCTCGGCGCCGCCGCAGTCCCGCTGGAAACGGCGCGTTCGTGCGCCGAAGTCGCGGCGCTCGCCGCCACCGCCGCCCAACACGGCAATACCAACGCCGCATCTGACGCTGGGGTCGCCGCCCTCCTCGCCGAGGCAGCATGCCGCGGCGCCGTGTACAACGTTCGCATCAATGTGTCGTCATTGAGCAATCGCTCGTTAGGCGCGCACTTGATCGAGGAAAGTAATCGCCTCATCGCCGCCGCTGGGCGCGACGCACGCGCAGCGACAGACACCGTCGAAGCGCAGATGCACTAAAGCAGCGGTCCACGACGAACGGGGCGCCCAGTGAGGGCGCCCCGTTTCTCTATTTGCGAGTGCCGAGGATTTTCGCGCGCTACGCAGCGCGCGTGAGTACGCGCGGCCCGTCCGCGGTGATTGCCACGGTGTGTTCGAAGTGCGCCGAACGTGATCCGTCTACGGTCACGACGGTCCACTTGTCCGACAGCGTGCGAATGGCCGAGCCGCCGACGTTCACCATGGGCTCGATCGCGATGGTCAGGCCGGGCATCAGCTTTGGCCCGCGTTTCGGCTTTCCGAAGTTTGGGATTTGCGGGTCGCCGTGAGGCTTCGTCCCCACATAGTGACCGACGAGATCGTCGGCGGTCGTAAAGCCCTCGGGGCGCACCACCGCGGAAATCGCCGCGCCGATATCACCCACGTGATTCCCCACGCGCGCGGCCGCGATCCCCGCCTCCAGCGCCTGCTCCGTCACTTGCAGCAATCGGCGGTTAGTCTCATCCACGTCCCCAACAGGAACGGTAATCGCCGCATCGGTGAAGTACCCCTCGAGCTTCACTCCGAAATCGAGCGAGACGATGTCCCCTTCGCGCAGCACACGCTTCGCCGTCGGGATGCCGTGCACAATCTCCTCATTGACGGAGATGCAGACGCTCGCCGGAAATCCGTAGAGACCCTTGAACGCCGCCGTGGCGCCGGCGTGGCTGCGAATGAATTCGTCGGCCACCGCATCGAGTTCTTTCGTGCTGACGCCGGGGCGCACACGCGACTTGAGCAGCTGCAACGTATCGGCGAGGATCTTCCCACCTCGCGCCATGATCTCAATCTCTCGAGTCGACTTTAAGCTGATCACTGGAGCCTCATCCGTCGTCGTTCAATCAGAGACTTAACGCCTGCCGGAAGCGCGCTAACACCTCGTCCAACGTTCCTACGCCATCAACGAAACGGAGCGGTGCTCCATTCGCCTTGTACCACGCGATTACCGGCGCTGTCTGATTCTGATAGACCTGCAACCGGTTCCGCACTGCCTCTGGCTCATCGTCCTTGCGGCGCGTCAGCACGCCACCGTCGCCCTTGGGACACGTCGTTCCGGGCGCCATGCCTGTGTACGGCGTCTGGCACGTCCCACAAACGGTTCGTCCGCTCAATCGATCGACCAGGAGATCGTCCGGTACTTCGACCACGACGACCGCGTCGATGGCTCGGCCAATTTCGCCTAACGCGCGCGACAGCCCCTCAGCCTGCGGAACCGTGCGCACGACGCCGTCGAGAATCGCACCCTTCGCCGTTGCCGGCGACGTCATCGCCTCCTTCATGATACCGAGAATCACATCATCGGGAACGAGATCGCCGCGATCCATCGCTGCTTTCGCCGCGAGTCCGAGCGGCGTCCCATCACGAACCGCTGCGCGCAACACGTCGCCGGTCGCGATCTTCGGAATCCCCAACTCCTGCGCAAGACGCTCCCCCTGCGTCCCCTTCCCCGCGCCCGGTGGACCAAGAAGTACGATGATCATGTGCCGTTGATGGTAGAGGACGAGTTCCCTCGAAACGACTGACTCGTGATGCCCGACCTGCTGCCGCCTAACGGGGCGCGAGTCGCTCATCACGAGTCACATGGAACAACCTGCGGTCTCTCGTGCGACCTACGCACACAATGCGCGCGTCCCACGCACGCAACGCGTGCGATCTACGGGCGCATTGCGGAAATGATTAAAAGCCTCCCGTCGTCTGGCGCCCTCTGAAGCGCACACGCCCTTTCTTCATGAAACCATCGTACTTGCGAAGAAGGAGGTGCTGCTGCATTTGCGCCATCGTGTCGAGCGCGACACCAACCACGATGAGAAGCGACGTGCCGCCAAACTGAAACGGAACGTTGATCCACTTTCCGATCACGATCGGGAGAAGCGCAATTCCTGTCAGGAACAACGCGCCCGGTAACGTGATGCGCGAAACTACCGTGTCGATATAGTCCGCCGTCTTCGCTCCCGGCTTCACGCCAGGAATGAAGCCGCCCTGCTTCTTCAGATTCTCCGCCAAGTCAACCGGATTGAAGATGATCGACGTGTAGAAGTACGTGAAGAACAGGATCAGCGCCGCCATCAGCAGCAGATAGAGCCACGACCCCGGCACAAAGAGATCGGCCAAACGCTGCGCTGCCGCGTTGCCGGAGAACTGCGCAATCGCACCCGGAACAACGATGACGGACTGCGCGAAGATGATCGGCATCACGCCCGACGAGTTGATGCGCAGCGGAATGAAGTTGCGAGCTGCCTCGCGCATTCTTCCACGCGCCATCGTGCGTTGCGGGATCTGAATCAGCACTCGGCGAGCCGCGAGCGTGATCGTTACGACGCCCGCGACAACACCGATCATCACGACGCCGAGAATCGCCAGTGAGAACGGCCCAACCGCTCCCGTCCCGACAAAGCGAAATGTCGTCACGATCGACGGCCAGAAGCGCTCGACGATCGAGAAGAAGATGATCAACGATGCGCCGTTGCCGAGTCCGCGTTCGGTGATCATCTCACCAAGCCACATCACGAAGACTGCGCCCGTTGTGAGGAAGAGCGCCGTCTGCACGCGGAACCAGAAGCCAGGGTATGCGACCGCTCCGGTGAGCGACTCCGTGAAGAGCGCGAAACCCCACGCCTGCACCACGGCCAACACCACGGTGCCGTAGCGTGTCCACTGCGTCAGCTTTTTCCGCCCTTCTTCGTCCTTCTGCATCTTCTCGATCGTCGGGATAACCGCGCCCGCGATCTGCACGAAGATGCTCGACGAGATGTACGGCATGATGCCTAACGCGAACACCGTCGCGCGTGACAATCCGCCGCCCACAAAGAGATCGTACAACCCCAGCAGCCCGCCCGAGCCCTGATTGGCGAAGTAGTCCGTCAGTGCAATGACGTCTACGCCCGGCACCGTGACGTGCGCGCCGACGCGATAGATCACCAAGCACAAGAACGTGAAGACGATCTTCTCCCAGAGCTCCGGCGTGTTGCGGATGTTCGCGAGCGCCTGCGCGGGATTTGGCTGAGCCATTTACTCCTCGATGCGGCCACCGGCCGCGACGATCTTCTCTCGCGCTGCGCCGCTGGTCTTGATGCCACGCAGCGTGAACGCCCCCGTGACTTCCCCGTTCGCCAGCACCTTCACCGGCCCTTTGGTCAACTGCACCAGGCCAGCCTTTGCGAGTGCCTCACGCGTGATCTCTCCCCCTCCCTCGCCCGCCTTGGCGAGATCGTCGAGACCAACCACCTGATACTCCACACGGAACTTCGTGTTGTTGAAGCCGCGCTTCGGAATCCGGCGCGTGAGCGGCATCTGGCCGCCCTCGAAGCCAGGCTTGCCGCCGCCCGGTCCACCGTGACCCGTGCGCGCCATGCTTCCCTTATGTCCCTTTCCGGCTGTCTTACCCTGACCCGTTCCCGGACCACGTCCGAGACGCTTGCGGTTGCGATGCGACTTCGGCGCAGGGGCAAGGTTGTGCAGCCCGATCTTTTCTTCGGTTGCCACGATCGTCACTCCTTGACGGGCGTCACCTGAACCAGGTGGCGCACCTTCTTGATCGCCCCACGAAGGGAGGGGGTGTCCTGCTGAATCACTTCAGCTTGATGGTGCTTCAATCCGAGCGCCTCGAGCGTCTGACGCAGACGCGCCGGATGTCCGATGCCGCTACGCACCTGCTTGATGAGAACCTTGCCCCCAGTGGGAGCCTCTTCTTTGGGCGTGTGCTTGGGCCCGCGCGTGCGGTGCCACACGAATGTCCTAGGCATGCGCGACCTCCTTCCCCTTATGCCGCGAACGATAGCCGATCGCCGAGACTTCGACGCCGCGCTCACGCGCGATCTGCTCGACTGTCGTCAGCTGCTTCAGTCCATCAAACGCCGCACGAACCATGTTGTGCGGATTCGTTGAACCTAACGACTTCGTAAGAATGTCGTGAATGCCTGCGCATTCCATCACGGCGCGCACCGCACCACCAGCAATCACACCGGCACCCGGCGCGGCTGGCTTCATCACGACCTTTCCTGCACCGTGCTGGCCGACGACTTCGTGCGGAATCGTTGAGCCGGTGAGCGGGACCTGCACCATGTGGCGGCGCGCCCCTTCAACGGCCTTGCGAACTGCTTCCGACACTTCATTCGCCTTGCCCGAGGCGAAGCCGACTTTCCCCTGGCCATCGCCAACAGCGACGAGTGCATTGAACGAGAAGCGACGTCCGCCCTTCACAACCTTTGCGACGCGGTTGATAGCGACCACGTTTTCGATGAGGTCGGACTGCTCGCGCGCCTGCGGCTCATTGCCGCCACGCCCGCCGCCGCGTCCATCACGACCGCCACCTTGACCGCCGCCGTCGCGTCCACCGCGACCGCCCCCAGACCCACCGGGACCGCCGCCCTGACCGCGGCCGCCGCCACCGCCGCCGCGTCCACCGCGACCACCACCAGCGCCGCCGCCACGTCCGCTACGTGCACTCCCGCCACCGGACGGGCGCGAACCAGAACCGCCTGACTGAGCCTTTTCGTCTGCCATATATCAGAACTCCAGACCGCCCTCGCGGGCGCCGTCGGCCAACGCTTTCACGCGGCCATGGTAGCGATAACCCGCGCGATCGAACACAACCTTCGAAATGCCGGCAGCCTTCGCCACTTCGGCGAGCTTCTTTCCAACTGCCGTTGCCTTCTCTGACTTCTTGCCCGTCATCTCGCCGTCGCCGACCGAGAGGATCGTCTTCTTCGACGCATCATCAACCAACTGCGCGTAGATGTGCTTCAGCGAGCGGAAGATGACCAAACGCGGACGATCGCCATCTCCAGCCACCCGCTTGCGAATGCGCAGGTGCCGGCGATAGCGGAGCTCCTGGCGCGTCTTGGGAATTCCTAGTCTGCGCATTACTTGCCTCCCGCCTTACCGGCCTTACGACGAATGACTTCACCAGCGTAGCGTACGCCTTTCCCCTTGTAGGGCTCAGGCTTCCGCAGCTTACGAATCTCCGAGGCGATACGCCCCACGGCCTCTTTGTCCGCGCCTTCCACGATCACGGTCGTCGGCTGGGGCGCGGTGAGCTTCACGCCCACTGGCGCCTTCACTTCGATCGTGTGCGAGTAGCCTAACGACATGAGCAGTCCGTACGGCTTCACTTCGGCCTTGTAGCCAACACCCGTGATCTCGAGCTGGCGCACGTAACCTTTAGTCACGCCCTCGACCATGTTGGCGACGAGCGTGCGTGACAAACCATGCAAAGCCTTATGGTGAGAATCGTCCGACGGACGGTTCACCTTGATCTCGTTGCCCTCTTGCGCAAAGAGCATGTCTGGATGGAAGGTGCGCGACAGTTCGCCTTTAGGGCCTTTGACCGTCACATGCGATCCATCAATCTTCACCGTCACACCGCTTGGCACGGCGACGGGTTGTTTACCGATTCGCGACATCGTGGCGTCTCCTTACCAGACCAGGGCGAGAAGCTCGCCACCCGTGTTCGACTTCCGCGCATCGGCATCTGACATCAGCCCGCGCGAGGTGCTCACGATCGCCATCCCCAGTCCGTTGCGGACGCGCGGGATCTCTGCGACCGAGACGTACTTCCGAAGACCAGGCGTCGACACCCGCTTCAATTCGCGAATCACCGGCTGTCCGCCAGCATATCGCAGGATGACGCGCAGCAGCTTGTGCCCCGCCTCGTTCTCCACCAGGCGATAATCCTGAACGTAGTTGTTCTCCTTCAGGATGCGCGCGATCTCCACTTTCACACGCGATGCCGGCAAGTCCACGCGACGATGCTTCGATCCGCAGGCATTGCGGATCCGCGTGAGCATATCGGCGATCGGGTCAGTCATGCTCATGAAATGCTCTCTCTCCTCTCGTATCCGCCGCGCGGACGTGGAGGAATCAAGGTGAATACTACCGGATGCACCCTAACGACTCCGTGCATCCCTCAAGTCTTACCACGACGACTTGCGAACGCCCGGAATCAACCCATTCAGCGCCATCTCGCGCAGTGCGAGACGCGACAGACCGAAGTAGCCCTCGTATCCGCGCGCGCGCCCCGACATCGAGCAGCGATTGCGAATGCGAATCTTCGACGAGTTGCGCGGAAGCTTGCGCAGCTTCGCGTACGCCGCGACGCGCTCTTCATCGGTTGACTTCACGTTCTTTACCGTCTCGACGAGCGCGCGGCGTTTCTCGGCGTAGCGAGCCACCAACTTCTTGCGCTCCTCGTTCTTCACGATCTTCGACGTCTTGGCCATGAGTGCGTGATCGGCTCAGCTGTTGAAGGCAACGATGACGGGCTTCTCTTCGCCGCGGAACGGCATCCCCAACTCGCGCAGCAACGCGAGCGCTTCGTTGTCCTTTTCGGTCGTCGTAACGAAGGTGATGTCCATCCCGTGGATCTGCTCGACCATGTCGTAGTTGATCTCGGGGAAGATCATCTGCTCCTTGATGCCCGTGGAGTAATTCCCGCGGCCATCGAACGAACGCGTTCCGAGTCCGCGGAAGTCGCGCACGCGCGGAAGCGACGTGTTGATGAAACGATCGAGGAACTCCCACATGCGCGCACCGCGCAGCGTGACAGCCGCACCGATCTCCTGCCCTTCGCGCAATCCATAGTTAGCGATCGACTTCTTCGCCTTCTTGCGCACGGGACGCTGACCGGTCACGAGCGCCAACTCCTCCACGACAGAGTCGAGAAGCTTTGGCTGCTTGATCGCTTCGCCCAAGCCGACGTTGATCACGATTTTCGTGAGCGCCGGCACCTGATGCACGTTCGAGAACTCGAACTGCTTCATCAGCTTCGGTACGATGGTGCTCTTGTAGTATCCCTGCAGGCGAGGAGCGGGAACGGGGAGCTTCGCGCCGAGGTGCGGCCCCTTGGGCAGCATCGACTTGCGATCTCCTTTTCCTCCGCCACCCCCAGCACCAGGCTTTCCGCCCTTGCCGGCTGGAGCTCCGCCTTTCTTTTCTGCTTTAGTCTGCGCCATGATCTATAGTCCCTCGTCTCAGCGATTGCGGGGAACCGCGTCCCCGCTCTTGACGCTGATCCGCTCCTTCGTTCCGTCGGCATCGATCTGCCGGCGCGTACGCGTCGGCTTTCCCGACTTCGGGTCGAGCAGCATCAGGTTCGAGTGGTGCACGGGCGCGGGCATCTCGATGATCGCGCTCTGTTCCTCCGCGCGGCGCGCCTTGCGATGGCGCTTCACGATGTTGATCCCCTCGACCGTCACACGCCCGGTCTTCGTGAAAACGCGAAGGACCTTGCCTTCCTTCCCCTTGTCTTCACCGCGCATCACACGCACGGAATCGCCTTTCGTGACCGGCATCGCCACGCGTTCAGCCTTCCGCTGATGGCGCACCGCACCAAGGCGCTTCCCTTCCTTCTTGCGATACTTGAGCACACGCATGTTAGAGAACCTCCGGCGCCAACGAGACAATCTTCATGTAGCGCTTGTCGCGCAGCTCGCGCGCGACGGGGCCGAAGATACGCGTCCCGCGCGGCTCGCCCTTGTCGTCGATGATGACGACGGCGTTCTCGTCAAAGCGGATGTAGCTCCCGTCTTTGCGACGCGTCTCCTTCACCGTGCGCACCACGACCGCGCGCGCCACGTCGGACTTCTTCACCGTCCCGTTAGGCAGCGCGTCCTTCACGGCGACGATCACCTTGTCGCCTAAACCGGCATAGCGACGCCGCGTTCCGCCGAGCACGCGGATGACGAGCGCTTTCTTGGCGCCCGAGTTATCCGCCACCTTGACCACCGTTTCCTGCTGGATCATTGCCCGGTTCTCCTAGCGTGCCCGCTCGACGATTTCGACGACGCGCCACCGCTTGTCCTTCGACAACGGTCGCGTCTCCATGATGCGGACGGTGTCGCCCGTCTTCGCCGTGTTCTCCTCGTCGTGCGCTTTCACGTTCTTTGTGCGCGTCACCATCTTCCCGTAGGTCGGGTGCGGCACTCGACGGTCGATCTTCACGACCACCGTCTTCTGCATCTTGTCGCTCACCACCACGCCCACGCGGATCTTGCGCGTGTTCCGTGCTGATGCCTGCTGCCCGTTGTTGGTCATCTCGGCCATGTTCGCTCGTGCTCCTGGCTAGCGCTTGGCCGGTGCGGCCAGCTCACGTTCGCGCAGCACCGTCTTCAGGCGCGCGATGTCTTTGCGGATCTTGCGCAGCTGCAACGGATCTTCCAACGGCTCCGTCGCGCTGCGGAAGCGAAGACGAAATCGCTCCTCTTCCAACTCGCTCACGCGGGCCTGAATGTCCGCCACCGTCATCTCGCGAATCTCGTCAGCTCGCATCGGTGTGCGCCTCCTCGCGGGCGACGAACTTCGTCCGAACGCCGAGCTTCGCCGACGCCAACGCCATCGCCTTCTCGGCGATCTCGCGCGTCACGCCTTCGAGCTCGAACATCACGCGCCCGGGCTTCACCACTGCCACCCAACCTTCGGGCGAGCCCTTTCCCTTTCCCATGCGGGTCTCGGCGGGCTTCTTCGTAATCGGCTTATCCGGGAAGATGCGAATCCACACCTTGCCGCCACGCTTGATGTGGCGCGTCATCGCAACGCGGCACGCTTCGATCTGACGGTTGGTCACCCAACCCGGCTCGAGCGCCTGCAGGCCATAGTGTCCGAACGAAATCTCGGCGCCACGTTGCGCCAATCCCTTCGTCCGGCCCTTGAACATCTTCCGGAACTTTACTCGTTTAGGACTCAGCATATCGATCTCTCGTTAGGTCGGCAGTCGTTCAGACGCCGGTGCTGTACGTCTTGCCGCGGCGGTCTTCCACAACTTCACCCTTGAAGATCCACACTTTGACACCGATGGTGCCGAAGGTCGTCTTCGCCGTCGACGTCGCGTAGTCGATGTCCGCGCGCAGCGTGTGCAATGGCACGCGTCCCTCGTGGTAGCCTTCGACGCGCGCGATTTCAGCGCCGCCAAGTCGACCACCAGCCTTCACCTTGATGCCCTGTGCGCCCATGCGCATGGCGCTCTGCACCGCGCGCTTCATCGCGCGACGGAACGAAATACGCTGCGACAACTGGTTCGCGATGTTATCTGCTACTAGTTGAGAATCGAGCTCGGGGCGCTTGATCTCCTCGACGTTGATCCCGACCTCTTTGCCGGAGATCTGGGCCAACTCGTCGCGAAGCTTGTCCACTTCGGCGCCCTTCTTTCCGATGACGACACCGGGGCGTCCCGTGTGGATGGTCACGACGACCTTCCCAGGCTTGCGCTCGATGTGAATGTCGGAGATCGCCGCGTGCCCAAGGCGCGCCTTGAGATACTTCCGGAGGAGCGAGTCCTCCTTCAGGAGCTGCGGAAACTCACGGTTAGCGTACCAGCGTGACCGCCACTGCTTGGTGATGCCGAGGCGGAAGCCGATCGGATTGACTTTCTGTCCCATTATCGTCCTTCCTTCTCTGCCACGACAATCGTGACGTGGCTGGTGCGCTTGTGAACTGGAGTGGCGCGACCCATCGCCGCCGGCATCCAGCGCTTGAGCTTCGGTCCTTCGTCGATCGTCGCCGTCTTCACGTAGAGCTGGTCGACGTCGAGCGACTCGTTCGCCGCACGCGCCGTCTGCTCCGCGTTTGCAACTGCCGACTCCAGCGTCTTGGAGATCTGCACAGCGGCGTGCTTCTTCGAAAACTTCAGCAGCGCGAGTGCGTCGTTGACCATCATGCCGCGAATCTGGTCGATGACGAGTCGCATCTTGTATGGCGATTGGCGCGTGGTGCGCTGAATCGCGCGAGCTTCAGTAGCCATCACTTACTTCCCTCCCTTCGCCGGCGTTGGCGCCGGAGCGGGGGCCTTCTTGTCTGTGGGGCGATTCCCTTGGTGACCGCGGAAGAGGCGCGTTGCCGCGAACTCGCCGAGCTTGTGACCCACCATGTTTTCGGTGACATAGACCGGAACGAACTTGTTCCCGTTATGCACTGCGAAGGTGTGTCCCACGAAATCGGGGAGAATCGTGCTCGCGCGCGACCACGTCTTCATCACGCGCTTCTCGTTCCGCGCGTTCATCCCCGACACCTTCTTGTACAGTGCCTCCTGGACGAACGGGCCTTTCTTAATGCTGCGAGCCATGGAAAACCGTTGGTGTCTCGTTAGGTGACCCAAGGAAAGCGTTTCAGAAGACCCTCGTCTTCACGCTTTCACGCCTGCGTAGATCGCGTTGCCAGCGCTGCGTGATTCCGACGGCGCCCCCGCCGGCGGAATCAGGAAGCGCCTTTAGAACCCTGACTGCGTCGCCTTGCCGCGCTTACGGCCGCGGACGATGAGACGCGTCGACGGCTTCTTCATGTTGCGCGTCTTCACGCCTTCCTTCTTGCCCCACGGGCTCACCACGTTGCGTCCGCCGCGTGTGCGTCCGCCGTGCGGGTGATCCACGGGGTTCATCACCTCACCGCGAACCTTCGGACGGCGCCCGAGCCAACGCGTCTTTCCCGCCTTGCCCCAGCTCTGCAACTCGTGCTCCGCGTTGCCCACTTCGCCGATCGTCGCCAGGCACTTCTGGTGCACGCGGCGCATTTCGGTCGAACCCATGCGCAGCGTGACGTACTCGCCTTCCTTGGCCACAACTTCGGCCGACATTCCGGCAGAGCGCGCCATCTGCCCGCCCTTGCCCGGAATGAGCTCGATGTTGTGCACCGAGGTGCCTAACGGGACCTCGCCTAACGGGAGCGCGTTGCCAGTGCGCACATCCGAACCGGGACCGGAGACGATCGTATCGCCCACCGCCAGTCCCTTCGGATGCAACACATAACGCTTCTCGCCATCCGCGTACTGCACGAGCGAGATACGCGCCGAACGATTCGGATCGTACTCGATGCTCAGCACGGTCGCCGGATCGTTGTAGCGATTGCGCTTGAAATCGATGACGCGGTACTGACGCTTATGGCCACCGCCGCGGCGACGCATCGCCACGTGGCCGTGGTTGTCGCGTCCACCCGACTTCTTGAGCGGCTCGACGAGCGACTTCTCCGGCTTCGACGTCGTGATGTTGTCGAAGTCCGAGATGGAACGGAAACGCGTTCCTTTCGTGACTGGCTTGAACTGACGAATGCCCATGGTTGCTTAGCCCTCGAAGATGTCGATCTTGTCGCCGTCCTTCAGCGTCACGATCGCCTTTTTCCAGTTAGGGCGTAGCCCCGCCGACTTCCCCATGCTGCGACGCGGCTTGCCGCGCACCTGCATGGTCCAGACGCCAGTGACTTTCACGCCGAACAACTTTTCGATTGCCTGCCGGATGGCGGGCTTCGTTGCACGAGCCTCGACTTCGAACACGTACTCGCCGCGATCCTGATACGCGGCCGACGTCTTCTCGGTGACGATCGGGCGAACGATGGTGCGATGTAGCGTCGCCATCGGTTAGTCCTCCTTCTTCTTGCGAGCGGTCTTCTTCGCCGCTGGCTTCTTGGCCGCCGCAGTCTTGGTCGCAGTCTTCTTGGCTGCGGCCTTCGCCTTCGGTGCGCTCTTGGTTGCTGCGCCCTTTTTGGGTGCCGCCGCCTGCTTCGCCTTCGCCGTCGGTGCGGCAACCTTCTCGGCGACCGGTGCGAGCGTGTGCCCGATCGCCGGCCCTTCGATGAGGACGACGTCCGACCACAACACATGGAATGCCGCCGCATCGGAGTACGGCATCACGTGCACGTTAGGCAGGTTGCGTCCGCTCAGGTGCACGAGCGGCTTCACGCCGTCCGTCAGCACGAGCACTTTCTTGTCGCCGGCGCCCACGCGATCGACGAGACCCTTCAAGGTCTTCGTGCGCGGCTCGGTGTAGTTGAAGGCATCGATCACGACGATGGCTCCCTCGCGGGCACGCGCATTGAACGCGCTGCGGCGCGCCAACTGGCGCAGCTGCTTCGTCGTGTTCTCGTGATAGTTGCGGTCCCCGTGCGGACCGAAGACGGTACCACCGCCCGGCCAGTTCGGAGCGCGCGTCGAACCCTGGCGCGCACGCCCGGTTCCTTTCTGCTTCCACGGCTTCTGGTTGCCGCCCGTGACCAAACCGCGCGTCTTGGTAGACGCGGTGCCATGGCGCTGATTGGCCAGGTACGCTTTCACGACCTGGTGCATCGCCGGCATGTTCACCGTGCCGTCAAACGACTCGGGAAGAGAGACACGCTCACGCGCCGTGCCTAACGCGGTATACGCCGCGGCGTCGAAGGTCTGTTGTTCTGACATCGGTTAACCCTGCTTGCGAACGAGAACGATGCCGTTGGTCGGCCCCGCCACCGCGCCGCGGATGTAGATCAGGTGCCGCTCCGTGTCGATTTTCTCGACGCGAAGATTGAGCTCCGTGTGACGCTCGCTGCCATAGTGTCCGGGCATCTTCTTGCCCTTGATGACGCGCGAAGGATCGGTACCCGGCGAGATCGAGCCAGGCTTCCGATGCTTCGTGTTCCCGTGCGTGTTGGGACCGCCGCCGAAGCCGTAGCGCTTCACGACGCCCTGGAAGCCACGTCCTTTCGTCGTCCCCGTGACCTTGACGCGCTCGCCAACCGCGAAGATCGACACGTCGACGTGATCGCCCGCCTTGTACGTCGGGACCTCGGTCCCCTTTGGCGCATCGTCCAGCCTAAAGGCGCGCAGCACGCGTGGCGGCGCTGCAAGCCCCGCCTTCGCAGCGTGTCCCACCGCAGCCTTCGAGGCGCGGCGTCCGCGCGGATCGCGCTCGCCCTTCTTCGACTCGCGACGCAGGCGCTGCTCGCCATACCCGAGCTGCACCGCGCGATAGCCGCTCTTGTCAATCTCATTCTCGAGCACCTGCACCACCGGATTCGGCTTCGCCTCAACCACGGTGCACGGGATCTGTTGTCCCTGCTCGGTAAAGATCTGGGTCATCCCCAGCTTCTTGCCAATGATGCCTAACATGTGTCCCTCGTTATAAGTCGCGGTCCGGGCGGCCCGATGGCACGCCTCGTTAGGTGACCGTTGGACTGTGGTGAAACAACTCCTCGCGCCGATCGCTCGCCTCGTTAGGCGGCGACAGCCCGACTCGTCACTCCACCTTGATTTCGACGTCCACGCCAGCCGGCAAATCCAGCTTCGTCAGCGCGTCCACCGTCTGCGCGCGCGAATCGAGAATGTCGATCATGCGCTTGTGCGTCTTGAGCTCGAACTGCTCGCGCGACTTCTTGTCGACGTGCGGCGAACGGAGCACCGTCCACTTCCGCGTCTTCGTCGGCAACGGGATCGGCCCCGACACCTGCGCCCCCGTCTTCTCCGCCGTCCGCACGATGTCCCCCGCAGCCTGGTCGATCACTGCGTGGTCAAATGCCTTGAGGCGAATGCGAATACGTCCAGCCATTTCGAATCTCTAGTGTGAGTTGCCACCCCACCCCGCGCCCAACGCGTGGGGTCGAGACGACGAGAAGACGAGTAAGCTCTCTGAGCTCGCTCGTCTTCTCGTCTTACTCGTTAGGCGAGGATCTTCGTGACCACGCCCGCGCCAACCGTACGCCCACCCTCGCGGATGGCGAAGCGCAACGACTCGTCCATCGCGATCGGCGTGATCAGCTCGATCGTCATCTGGATGTTGTCGCCCGGCATGACCATCTCCGTTCCCGCCGGAAGCTCGATCGACCCCGTCACGTCCGTCGTGCGGAAGTAGAACTGCGGGCGATACCCCTTGAAGAACGGCGTGTGGCGCCCGCCCTCGTCCTTCGTGAGGACGTAGACCTCAGCCTCGAACTTCGTGTGCGGCGTGATCGAACCAGTCTTCGCCAACACCATCCCGCGCTCGATGTCCTTCTTGTCGACGCCGCGAAGGAGAAGACCGACGTTGTCACCAGCCTGACCGTCGTCGAGAAGCTTGCGGAACGCTTCGACGCCCGTCACGACCGACTTCTTATCAGAACCGAAACCGACGAGCGCAACTTCCTCGCCGACCTTGATCTTGCCACGCTCAATACGCCCCGTCGCCACCGTACCACGACCCGTGATCGAGAACACGTCCTCGACCGGCATCAGGAACGGCTTGTCGACTTCGCGCGTCGGCTCAGCGATGAACGTATCGAGCGCATCGTAGAGCTCCTGGATCTTGGCAACCCAAGCCGGATCTCCTTCGATCGCCTTCGTCGCCGACCCACGAATCACCGGCGCATCATCGCCGGGGAAATTGTACTTCGTGAGAAGCTCGCGAACCTCGAGCTCGACCAGGTCGAGAAGCTCGGCGTCCTCTACGAGATCGCACTTGTTCAGGAAGACAACGATGTTCGGCACGTTCACCTGACGGGCGAGCAGGATGTGCTCGCGCGTCTGCGGCATCGGGCCGTCCACCGCCGAGACCACAAGGATCGCTCCGTCCATCTGGGCGGCACCCGTGATCATGTTCTTCACGTAGTCGGCGTGCCCTGGGCAGTCGACGTGGGCGTAGTGGCGGTTGGCCGTCTCGTACTCAACGTGAGACGTGGCAATCGTCAGAATCTTCGTCGGGTCGCGACGTCCCTGCGACTCAGATGCTTTCGCAACCTGGTCGTACGCAACGTACTTCGTCCCGAATCCCTTTTCCGCCGAGATCTTCGTGAGAGCGGCGGTCGTGGTGGTCTTGCCGTGATCGACGTGACCGATGGTGCCGACGTTTACGTGCGGCTTGCTCCGGTCGAACTTTGCCTTTGCCATTGCAGCGATTCCTGGTGGTGTGGAGGTACCCTAAACGGGGAGAGTAACACCGGGATTTCCCTCCCGTCTCCCGTCTCCCGTCTCCCGTCTACTTCCCTACTTCGTTGCCTTCGTGATGATCTCTTCCGCCTTGCTCTTTGGTACTTCTTCGTAGTGCGAGAACTCCATCGAGTACACCGCACGCCCCTGCGACATTGAGCGCAGCTTCGTCGAGTACCCGAACATCTCGGACAGCGGCACCGTGGAAGCAATCACCTGTGCCTCACCACGCTGCGTCATGCCGCCGATCTTGCCACGGCGCGACGACAGGTCGCCAAGGACGTCGCCCATGTACGACTCGGGGCACACAACCTCGACTTTCATCTGGGGCTCGAGAAGCACCGGAGCCGCCTGCTTCGCCGCCTCCTTGAACGCCATCGATCCCGCAATCTTGAACGCCATTTCGCTCGAATCGACTTCGTGGTACGAGCCATACACGAGCTGAATCTTCACATCGACCATCGGATAGCCGGCGAGAACACCGTTCTCCAGCGCCTCTTTGATCCCCTGCTCCACAGGGCCGATGTATTCGCGAGGTACAACACCGCCAACGATCTTGTCCTCGAACACAAAGCCCTGACCCTGCTCGGCGGGCTCGATGTTGATGACGACGTGGCCGTACTGCCCCTTACCGCCAGACTGGCGAATGAACTTTCCTTCGATCTTCTCTGCGCGCTTCTTGATCGTCTCGCGATAGGCCACCTGCGGGCGACCAACGTTGGCGTCGACCTTGAACTCGCGCATCATGCGATCGACGATGATCTCCAGGTGCAACTCGCCCATGCCTGAGATGATCGTCTGACCCGTTTCCGAGTCGGTGTGCACGCGGAACGTCGGATCTTCCTCGGCCAGCTTGTTGAGCGCAATTCCGAGTTTGTCCTGGTCCGCTTTCGTCTTCGGCTCGATCGCCACGTCGATGACGGGCGTCGGGAACTTCATGGCTTCGAGGATGATCGGCTTCTCGTCATCGCAGAGCGTGTCGCCCGTGCGCGTGTCCTTGAGACCGATGGCAGCTGCGATGTCGCCCGCGCGCACTTCAGGAATTTCCTCGCGCTTGTTGGCGTGCATCTGCAGCAGGCGTCCGATGCGCTCGCGCTTGTCCTTCGTCGAGTTGTAGACGTACGAGCCCGACGCGAGCACGCCCGAGTACACACGGAAGAAGGTCAGCTTACCGACGAACGGGTCGGTGGCAATCTTGAACGCGAGCGCCGCGAACGGCGCTTCGTCGCTTACTGCGCGCGTGTCGTACGTCTCGTCGTGGTGCGGGAGATGTCCCTGGATCGCCTCGACGTCTACCGGAGCCGGCAAGAAGTCGATGACGGCATCGAGCAGCGCCTGCACACCCTTGTTCTTGAACGATGCACCGCAGAGGATCGGCGTGAACTTCATCGAGCACGTCGCCTTGCGGATCAAACTCTTGATCTCTTCGACAGTGAGTTCTTCACCGGCGAGGTAGCGCTCCATCAACGACTCGTCGTGTTCGACCACCGCTTCGATGAGCTCGTGGCGCGCCTTTTCAGTCGCGGCCTTGAACTCATCGGAGATTTCGCGAACGTCGAACGTCTTGCCTAACGTCTCGTCGTGGAAGATATACTCCTTCCGCTCGATGACGTCGATGTGGCCGGTGAAGAGTTCGCCCGAGCCAACGGGGAGCTGGATCGGATACGCCGCCTTCGTTAGGCGGTCGCGAATCATCTGCACGCAGCGTTCGAAGTTGGCGCCAACGCGGTCCATCTTGTTGGCGAAGATCATGCGCGGAACCTTGTAGCGGTCAGCTTGACGCCACACGGTTTCCGTCTGCGGCTCAACGCCAGCGACCGAATCGAGAAGCGCGCACGCGCCATCGAGCACGCGCAACGAACGCTCGACTTCTACCGTGAAGTCAACGTGCCCCGGCGTATCGATGATGTTGATGCGATACTCGGGACCTTCGCCCTTCTCGTGGCTCTGGCCATGACGGCGCCAGAAGCAAGTGGTCGCAGCAGACGTGATCGTGATGCCGCGCTCCTGCTCTTGCTCCATCCAGTCCATGGTGGCAGCGCCATCGTGGACTTCGCCAATCTTGTGGCTCTTACCCGTGTAATAGAGGATGCGCTCGGTCGTCGTCGTTTTCCCGGCATCAATGTGGGCCATGATGCCGATGTTGCGATAATGCTCGAGCGGTGTGGTACGAGGCATATCCAGTCGTCTACTGTGAGGCTGCTGAGCACTCGCTCGGCAAACCGATTCTCTTATCAGCAAAAACGCGGGTGGACCGTCACTCCTTAAGGCAGGAGCAGGTATCCATCCGCTGCCGCCGGGTACACTCGCCACTGCGGCGCGAATGGGGACCCATGGCGCGTCGGGCCACTCGGCTCGACGTCTAGTTGTCCTGCGTTGCTTTTCGGGATTGGAATCGCTCAGTGAGCGCTCCGCCGGGATCGTTCCCCCCCGCGACTATCGCGGGCCCATAAGTGCCGACGCGCAGTTCGTCGGCGATCGCCCTGACTACACTCGTTAGGGCCCCTCTCGCGCAAAGCAGTGAGTCGCGGAACGATCTGCGCACACCGGACGCGAGAGCCACTGAATGTGCACAGCCGCGAAGCGGAAGTCAATCCGCTAGTTAGCTCTGTTTTGAGTCGCGCGCTGCCACCCCGCTACTGCGTCAGCATCCGAAGGTACTCGAAGACCTCGGTAACCTGCGCAAACTTTCCAGCGACGCCCTTGATCAGAACGCTGGCAGCGGGCTCCGCACTCGCGTCATCGCTGTGACTCCCCGCCTCGTCAAGCACCCATGGACGCACGAGCCCGTGCCCCGACTCCGTCGGCAGAATGCCCCTCCCCCAGAGCAATCGACGAAGCAGCTGCGAGGGGCAGCGCGATCCAACGGGGAAAATCTCCCGCTCGAAGTGGCGCTCAGCCGCGCGCCGGAACATCGAGTTCGAGGCGCGCGACAGGCGGCGCATCGTGTCTTCGGGAATCTCCGCACCGAGAAGTCGCTCGGTGAAGCGGAGCGTCCAGTACGCACACGTCTGAGCGCGATTACGCTTCGTCTCTTCCTCGAACAAAGCCCAGTTGAAGTCCCTCGATGTGAGCACGGCAACGTCGCGAAACGCTCGCCACCCACCGAACGACATCATGTGCGACCACGCGAGATGGATACACGTGTGAAGGAGCAGATGCTCGCGGCAGGGCACGATCGCGCGACCGCCTCCGCTCCCAATGGGCATCACCTTTCCCCGCGCGCGCAGATCGTCGCCCGTGAGCGAAAAAGATCCACCCTCGACGAAGAGCTGCGCGTGCACCTCGAGCCGAAGAATCTTTCCGCGATTGTCGAGGAGCGGAGGGAGATGGGCATGTCCCACGTAGTTGGCGCGCGGGTAGCGAGCGGCATCCCACACCCACCCCGCATCTTGCGCTACGCGCCACGCTTCCTCGGCGCGCTTCGGATCGACTAACAAGTCGATGTCGCCCATCGGGCGCTCGAAGAACGAGTGGTACACACTCACCGCGAGTGCCACACCCTTCAACACGATGGCGTCGATCTGCGCCGCGCCGAGTGTTGAAAGCGTCTCGCTCGCCCGCTGCTCGAGATAGCTCGACGTGAAGTCACCGATGAGCGCCATTCGCTCGAACTTCTGTCGAGTAACAGTATCCATCGACGCCGGCGCATAGGTGCTGATGCGACGCCAGAGAATCGCCGTCGCGCGTTCGAAGTCGGCTAGCTCGAGGACCACTTCCCAATTGACGCCCGGAGCCGCGACCGCCGCACGCAACTCATCCTCGGTGGATGCTGGACCCGCCGAGAGGACGAGAATGCGAAGCTCAGGCGAGAGACTCGCGAGATACTTACGATCGCGTTCCATGCTTAGTACTGCGACAGGGTACCACGACGGCGCGCGTACGACAGAGCCAACATCAGCGACAGACTTCCGATGACCATCAGGAAAACACCGTACCCGGCGAGCGTCATCACGTCGTCAGAGATAGCGGTGAGTTGCTTGCCTTCAAGTGCGGCGTGACGAACCGCGCGGAGCGCGTACGAGAGGGGAAGAATTTCAGAAGCCCTATAAATCCACGATGGCAATACACTCGTCGGCCAATACACACCGCCGAGAAAGCCTGATGCCATCATGACGTACTGCGGAAGGTTGAACGAGGTGCGGAAGGCGACGACTGCGGCAGTTGCGAGGAGCCCAATACCGAGATGGGCGAGCGTGAGCAGGGCGATAACGAGGAGGACTTCTGGCAGACGCGTGAAGGAGAAGTGAGCCCCCAACACCGCTGCGACTACAATCATGATGCAGCCACGTACAAAGGTGAAGGCGAGCGAATAAGAAACGAGGCCAAAGAGGACTGAAGGTGTCCCGGCGGGCGCCCCCAGGATCGCTTCAAAAAAGCCGTTCCCGATATCGCTTCCGACCTGCGATGGGAGAAGATCGACGCACGCTCCAACCATCGAAAGCATGACGAAGCCAACGACGAGAAACGCGAAGAAATCGCCGCCTTCGTTGGCGACCGTCTTCGCCATCATGCCCTGCATCGCGCGGGCCACGAAAAAGACGGGCACCACCGCCAATGTGGCGCCAGCGAACGCTTGCAGAAACCGCAGTCGATACGACAGCGCCGTACGCCAACTGGCGTGCATGAGAGCGACGACAGCTCGGAGGCTCACTGATCACCTCGCGCCGATGCAGCGCTCCGTTTGACCACCGACTCGATCAGCGAGGCGAGTGAGACGGGAACGCGTTCCATCGCGGCCAACGGGACGCCCTCACTCACCAACTGTCGCACCAATCTCGCCGCTTCATCGGGACCACCCTGCACCACGATCTCGACCGACTGCCATCCGTCCATCGCGCGAAGCGCAACGGGTGCGGTCTCGTCCGACGCGCGGGTGACCGCGAGACGCGTAAGCGCTGGATGATCGGGTTGCGTGGTCCACGCGACGTAGCGATCGCCAGCGAGGTCGCGTGCCAATTCCGCCGCCACCCCAACGGAGAGGAGACGGCCACGATCGAGGACCGCGACGCGGTCGCATAAATCGAAGGCCTCCTCTGCGCTGTGAGTGGCGATGATGACGGCGCATTGCCGGCGCACCGCGAGTTCTTCGCGCAAGAAACGTCTGAACTCCCGAGCCGAAATCGGATCAAGGCTGCGCGTGGGCTCGTCGAGAAGCAGGACGCGAGGCTCGGCGAGCAGCGCGCGAGCGATGAGCAGCCGTTGCATCATCCCCGACGAAAACTGCCCGACCATCTTACTGCCGGTGTCGACGAGATCGACGATGCGAAGGACTTCTTCAACGCGCGAATGGACGTCGGCGCGAGGGACTTCCCAGAGATGCGCGAAGAGTTCGAGATTTTCCCGCGCCGAGAGCCGCCAGTAGAGGCTTCGTTCGTTGGCTATGACCGGCGCGACCAAACGACGCGCTGCTGACGGGTCCCCTTCGACGTCGACGCCTTCGACGTCGGCCGTTCCCTCGTCGGGCGTGATGAGCGTCGCGAGCATCTTGAGCAGCGTGGTCTTGCCCGCCCCGTTGGGGCCGAGGAGCCCGAAGAATTCGCCACGATCAACGTGGAACGACACGTCATGCACGCTGGTGACGTACGTCGTCGTGAACGGATGCAGGAGTGCCTGCGTCCACCCGCGTCGCGCCGGAAAGCGCTTGGTCAGGTGCGAGACGACGACACTCGCTTCCGCACGCGCCATCGCCACATCGTTAGGCGCGACGCGTTCGGCGCTCGTCAGCTCAGCGTCGCGAGAGGTCACGGGCAATGCACTCATGGGCGGGCGAGTCGACGCAAGGACCTAACGATTTACAGCGCCACGCGCCGTCGCGAGGAGTTCGAAATTCCCAACGTGGTCTGGCGTGTCGCCGATGATCGTTCCGCCCAACTCCACCCAGGCGTGCGCTTCGAGTTTCGCGTCGCGTGGCTGCACGCCAATGCGCACGATCGCTCCCTGGATCTTCGCGTGCTCGAGCATCTCACAGATGGCGAGCGATCGGACGAGACACTGCGACCGCGGTACGCCATGAAAGGCGACGCGCCGCACGGCTTTCCCGATTTGGAGTGCACGCGCGACGTCACCCGGTGTGATGGCGTGCGGCGTCGCGTTCGCGCTCGACCAACGGTCGAGGAGACTCCCCGTGGGACTGCGGCGCATGCGCCACTCGGCCCGCACCAGCGCGAGCTGCGCCGAGAAAAGGTCAGCCCACTCCCGGGGTGATGCCGCGAGGAGTCTACGAACGAGATGCATCGGAGGAGCGATCCTCCGGGGGAGAAGAAACTGCGAGGCCGTTCTGTATAAGATGCGACACGAAATCCCGCGCGTCATTGCGGATCGTGTCATCGTCGACGTCGGCGTATTCCGCCGTCAGAATGCCGCAGAGCTCATTGAACGTCCGAGTCACCGGAGGAAGGAGATTCCAGATTCTCGCGCCCACCGTGTTCAATCCGAAGTAGACCTCGGAGGTGGTCGAGAACAGGACGCCCCCTTCGGGAAGGGCACGAAAAATCGAAGAGTCGGCTGGCTTCGGAAGAAGCCAATCCTCACTTACCACGGTTGCTCCTCCCATCACGTCGGTGCTTCGGACCACGGACTTCCTCCAGTCGGCTTCGTCACACGTCAATTCGCGTCAAAAGCGCCCCATCGGCCTCAGCGCACCAGCGAATTGAGGTCGCGACAGCAGGGAAGATGCAGAAAGGGTGCCCCCGCCTGACTGGACCTTACGAACTGCTAAGCGCTCGTCAGCGAACGCTACTGGGCGTGAAATCTCGACAGAGGTTCGAGGGCAGTGCAAGCACCCCGCACGAGTGCTGCACGAATACGACAGCGGGCGGCCCATCGGGGCCGCCCGCTGAAAGTGCGCAGGAGCGAACGCGTTACCAACGGTAGTGGGCGAATGCCTTGTTGGCTTCGGCCATACGGTGCGTATCGTCCTTCTTCTTGATTGCGTTGCCCTCGCCCTTGGAAGCGGCAATGACTTCGGCGGCCAACTTCTCGGCCATCGACTTCTCGTTGCGATCGCGCGAGAAGGAGATAAGCCAGCGCATGGCGAGCGCTGTGCGGCGTTCGGGACGTACCTCGACCGGAACCTGGTAGGTGGCGCCGCCGACGCGACGCGACTTGACTTCGATTACCGGCTTGAGGTTGGCGAGTGCGGCCTTGAAGACGTTGACGCCCGGCTGCGAGGTGCGCGACTCGACGAGGTCCATGGCGCCGTAGAAGATGCGTTCGGCGGTGGACTTCTTGCCCTGGAACATCAGGGAGTTGATGAACTTCGAAACCGTTTGGCTGTCGTAGCGCGCGTCAGCGAGGACGGGGCGCTTTACGGACTTTTTGCGGCGGCTCACTTCTTCTTACCTCCAGCAGGGGCAGCGCCGGCCTTCGGCTTCTTGGTGCCGTACTTCGAACGGCTGCGATTGCGGCCATTGACGCCAGCGGCGTCGAGGGTACCGCGAACGATGTGATAGCGAACTCCAGGAAGGTCCTTCACGCGGCCACCGCGCACCAGCACGATCGAGTGCTCCTGCAGATTGTGTCCTTCGCCGGGGATGTAGGCGATGACTTCAATTCCGTTGGTGAGGCGGACCTTGGCGACTTTGCGAAGCGCGGAATTCGGCTTCTTCGGTGTGGTGGTGTAGACACGCGTACAGACGCCGCGGCGGAAGGGATTCGCCTTGAGTGCCGGCGACTTCTCCTTCTTCACCACGTCCTTGCGCGCGCGCCGGACGAGCTGATTGATAGTTGGCATTGAGAGCTGCGTTCGTGAATCGACTTCTACGTGGATCGCCCGATCGAGGGCGGCACGGAACAGAACGGTGAAAGTAAGGGGAGGCTGCTAGGAGAAGCAAGTCAGCCGGGGGAAAGTTTCGCGGCGCGTTCTGTGTTCGCCGCTGTGGTTCATCCCTGCGTTGAGTCGAACTGCATAGGAGCATGAACTGCATAAGAGCATGAACTGCATAAGAGCATGAACCACGGAGGCCGCGGAGGACGCGGGGTCCTCCTCCGCGCTCTCCGCGTCCTCCGTGGTTTAACGCTTTTTGCCCGAACGCCGTCCGTCAACGCCGTCCGTCAACGCCGTCCGTCAACGCCGTCCAAAGCGCTCACCGAAACGCCGCCGGAAATGCCTCCCTCTGCCGAATGCCCTCGGCAAAAGGCCCGAGAAGATGCACGATGCTATTGGCATAGTACGACACCAGCGCCCTCCCCTTGGGAAGCACCAAATACCCGTCGCCTTGTCGCGCCAACACCTTCCGCATTCGCAACATCAGGTAGGCGCGATCGAACGTCTCCTCCATCGCACGATCGGCGCGTACGACGCGCGAGTTGAGATCGAGGAGGAGCAGCTGCAACTCTTCCATTCGCGCAATCAGGGCCGAGTGCGGAATGAACTCGGCGTCAAACGTCTGGATCGCTGCACAGGCCAGCGGAACTGGCGTCACCGGAATAATCGCTCCGATGCGCTCCATCACTCGGTCGCACAGCTTCTGCACTTCGCCTAATCGTTGGCTGCGTCCTAGCGCATACAGATCGAGTCCGCGCGACGCGAGCTCGTCGAACCAGTTCTGCAGCGCGATAGGGGAACCGATGCTCACCGCCGCGCGTCCGTATCGCTTCCAGCGACGCGACAACAGGCGTCCCGTATTCCAGAACAAGTACGAGGTGATCTCCCCTAACTGTTTGAAGCGACTGGGACGGGCCTCTCCCTCGTTAGGCGATTTGCTTCCCAGCTCCCGCAGCAGCGACCGGTCTTCGAGCACACGGTCGTAGTTGAGCGCCACTGGAATGACGAACATGCGAGAGCGCGCCGCCGGGTCACGCCCAACTCCCAACACATAGTCCAGCAACCCGATCTTGGCCGGACGGAGCCGGCCATCTCTCGTTAGGCCGCCTTCGGGAAAGATCCCCTGTGTGACACCGTTGCGCGTGATGAGCTGGACGTAGCGCTCGAGCACGTGGTGGTACAGCGGCTCGCGATAATGACGCCGAATGAAGTACGACCCGAAACTCTTGAAGATGTATTCGAGTGGAAAGGCACGCGCCCACTCACCAACGGCGTACGAGATGGAGACCTCGCCAGCAAGCGCGTACGCAACGACGATGTAGTCCGCGTTGGAGCGATGATTCATCAGGTAGATGATTGTGGAGTCGCGCGGAAGCCCGCGAAACGGATCGGGGCGTTCGTACTCCACACTCACCTTGTAAAACAGGTTGAGCAGCACGCGGCTCGCCTGGTAGCCAAGCCGGTAGTACGCGAGGATGTTGAAGAAGGGGATGATTTCGTCGAGGTACGTGCGAACTTTGGCCCACGACTGTTCGCGCGACACCTGTGCCTGGGTGGTGTGCTCGTCTACAGCGCGGATGATCTCTTCGTCGCTCAACAACGCCGCGATGATATCGCGCTTCTTGGCCAGCTTGAACCGATCGAGGCGCGACCGGAAGCGAAGAATCGATCGAGACGCCGCGCGATCGAGCCGCGACTGCGCGATTCTCCACAAGGCAAATGCAGCAATGAGCGCAACGCCTGTCTCGATGAGCACCTGAGAGAGCACGCGTGAACTTTCCGGACGCGTGCGGGCGCGTCAAGCGCAGAAGTTCGACGGGTGCGGTTTTTCTGGCGTGCGAACTTCAGGCGCGAAAAAGCAAAACGCGCTCGAACATGAGTCCGAGCGCGTTTGCTTTCCGTGCTTGACGCCTGACAGCGCTCGCGCGCTTACAAGTCGTCGTTGCCGCCGAACGAGAAGCCGGTTTCCGCAAACGACGCGGAGAACACCGACGGCAGCGGCGCATCGGTTCCCGGGAGATCGGTGGACGGAGGCGGAAGCTCGGCGCCCTCGATCTCGACATCGGAGTAGCGGTACTGCCCCGTTCCCGCGGGAATGAGGTGACCGATGATGATGTTCTCTTTCAACCCCATCAAGTCGTCGCGCGCGCCACGGATCGCTGCGTCGGTGAGGACGCGAGTCGTCTCCTGGAACGACGCGGCCGAAATGAAGGATTGCGTGGTGAGCGAGGCCTTCGTGATACCCAGAAGGAGTGGCTCCGCCGTGGCAGCCTTCTCTTTCCGCTTCTTCGCGCGTTCGTTCTGATCGCGGAAGACCTGCTTGTCCACGTGCTCGGCCTCGAGGAACTCGGTATCACCCGGATCCATGATGCGAACTTTCTGGAGCATCTGTTTCACGATGACGCCGATGTGCTTATCGGAGATCTTCACGCCCTGGAGGCGATAGACTTCCTGCACTTCGTTGAGCAGGTACTCCTGCACCGCGCGCGGCCCCTTGATGCGCAGAATGTCGTGCGGATTGACCGGTCCCTCGGTGAGGCGGTCACCGGCGCGCACGCGGTCACCCTCGTGCACGCGCAAGTGCTTACCGGCGGGGACTTCGTACAACTGCGCTTCCGTGGCTTCGTCGACGGCCCACTGACCACCTTCATTGCGAACCGGCTGGACGAACACTTCGCGCTTGCCGCGCTTGATGTCGCCGAACCTAACGATGCCGTCGACCTCGGAGATTGTCGCCGGATCCTTCGGACGACGCGCTTCGAAGAGTTCGGCCACGCGCGGAAGACCACCGGTGATGTCGCGCGTCTTGTAGGCTTCACGCGAGACCTTGGCAATCGTTTCGCCGGCGTGCACGTCGGCGCCGTCTTCGGCGACGAGCACTGCGCCCACCGGGATAACGAAGTCTCGGACCTTCGACTCCTTTCCGCCTTTAGTCTGCCAGATCTCGATGTGCGGATGGAGTTTCTTGTCGCGGTCCTCGATAATGACGCGCTGACGGAGACCGGTGAGCTCGTCGAGCTCCTCGGAAACCGATTCGTCTTCGACGATGTCGACGAAGCGAATGACGCCTTCGATGTCCGCGAGAATCGGGTTGGTGTACGGATCCCAGGTGAAGATGACCTGGTCCTTTGCCACGTCATCGCCGTCGTTGACGAAGATGGTCGCGCCTAACGGCACGGCGAGACGCGCGCCGATGGCGGCGTTCTTGTCGGACGACGTACGGATGATGATCTCGCCTTCGTACGAGGTGACGATGCGCTGCCCCTCGGGGTTCGTGACCATGACCAGACGATCCCCAAACTCAAGCTTGCCGGCGACCTTCGACTTGCGCGCCGTCTGCTCGGCGATACGAGCGGCCGTTCCACCGATGTGGAACGTGCGGAGCGTGAGCTGCGTGCCGGGTTCACCGATGGACTGCGCGGCGATGATACCAACCGCTTCGCCCAAATCCACCATCTGCATGGTGGCCAGGTTACGGCCGTAGCACATGCGGCAGAGGCCGCGCTTCGCCTCACACGTGAGGACGGAGCGAATCTTCACCGTTTCGATGCCCGACTCTTCGATCGCCTTCGATGCTTCCTCATCGATGAGCTGTCCCGCTTCGGCGAGGACCATGTAGCGTCCCGCTTCGTCGCGAACGTGCGGATCGGTGATGTCTTCAGCTGCAACGGTTCCAACGATGCGCTCGGAGAGCGCCTCGATGATGTCTTCACCTTCCTTGAGCGCGCCGATTTCGAGGCCCTGGATGGTGCCGCAATCTTCCTCGGAAATCGTCACGTCCTGCGCGACGTCGACGAGACGTCTCGTTAGGTATCCGGCGTCGGCCGTCTTGAGCGCCGTATCGGCCAGCCCCTTACGCGCGCCGTGCGTCGAGATGAAGTACTCGAGCACCGAGAGCCCTTCACGGAAGTTCGACTTGATCGGGCTTTCGATGATTTCGCCGATACCACCGGTGAGCTTCTTCTGCGGCTTCGCCATCAGTCCGCGCATTCCCGCCAGCTGGCGGATCTGATCGCGGCTACCACGAGAGCCGGAGTCGAACATCATGAACACAGGGTTGAAGCCCTGGTTCGACTCGCGCATTGCCTTGACCATTGCGTCGGCAACGTCCGAATTGGCGTGCGTCCACGTGTCGATGACTTTGTTGTAGCGCTCACCGTTGGTGATGTTGCCCGTCTGGTAGGCGCGCTGGAAGCGCTCGACGCGATCGCCAGCTTCGCCGAGGAGCGTTTCCTTCTCGGGCGGAATGTGGAGGTCTTCGATACCGATCGAGACACCACCACGCGTGGCGTTGGCAAATCCGAATTCCTTGAGGCGATCGAGGAATTCGACGGTGCGCGAAAGGCCGCAGCGACGGAAGGTCTCGAAGACCAACTCGCCTAACGCCTTCTTCTTCATGTCGCGATTCTGGAAGCCGACTTCCGGCGGCACGATGTCGTTGAACAACACGCGTCCCGCGGTCGTGACGATCCAGCGCTTCCCTTCGCCGAGCGGCGTGTACAGGTAGCGAATCGGCGTGTGGTGCCTAACGCGACCGGTGGCAATTGCCATCTCGACCTCGGCGTGTGCGCCGAAGGTCTTGAGCTGGGCGACGCCCTTCTGATCCTTGGCGAGCTTGTCGAAATCAGCCCCCGCCTTGGTCGCGAAGTAGCAACCGAGCACGATATCCTGCGACGGCTCCGAGATCGGGCGACCGTCTGAGGGCTTCAGGATGTTGTTCGACGACAGCATGAGGAGACGTGCCTCGAGCTGCGCTTCGAACGAGAGCGGCACGTGCACGGCCATCTGGTCACCGTCGAAGTCGGCGTTGAACGCCGCGCACACGAGCGGGTGAATACGAATGGCCTTTCCTTCGACGAGCACCGGCTCAAACGCCTGAATGCCCAAACGATGGAGTGTCGGTGCACGGTTCAAGAGAACCGGATGGTCCTTGATGATCTCTTCGAGAATTTCGTAGACCTCGGGGCTCTCGCGCTCCACGATCTTCTTGGCGCGCTTCACCGTCTCGGCGATTCCCTTCTCGACGAGCTTATGGATGATGAAGGGCTTGAAGAGCTCGAGCGCCATCGCCTTCGGAAGGCCGCACTGATGCAGCTTGAGCTCAGGGCCGACGACGATGACCGAACGTCCCGAGTAGTCGACGCGCTTGCCTAACAAGTTCTGGCGGAAGCGCCCCTGCTTTCCCTTGAGCATGTCGGACAGCGACTTGAGCGGACGCTTGCCGCGACCACGAATCGCCTTCGAGCGGCGTCCGTTGTCGAACAAGGCATCGACCGCCTCCTGCAGCATGCGCTTCTCGTTGCGGAGAATGACTTCCGGCGCACGGTGCGTGATGAGCTTCATCAACCGGTTGTTGCGGTTGATGACGCGGCGGTACAAGTCGTTGAGGTCAGACGTGGCAAAGCGCCCGCCATCGAGCGGAACGAGCGGACGAAGATCCGGCGGAATCACCGGGACGACGTCCATGATCATCCACTCGGGCTTGTTGCGCGTCCCGCCAGCGTCACCCGAATTACGGAATGCATCAACGATCTTAAGGCGCTTCAGCATCTGCTTCTTGCGATGCTGCGACGACTCCGTCTGCACGGCGGTGCGCAGCACATCGGCGACCTTGTCGACGTCGATGCGCTTGAGCAGTTCGCGTACGGCGGGTGCGCCGATGTCGGCCATGAAAGCGGTGTCGCCTTCTTCCTTGGCCTTCATCTTCACTTCGAGATACTGATCTTCGTCGAGGAGCTGGTTGGCGCGGACTTCCTGGTTGCCCGGCTCGATGACGACATAGTTCGAGTAGTAGATGACCTTCTCGAGATCACGGAGCGTGAGGTCGAGAAGATTGCCCATCGGCGACGGCAGCGTCTTGAAGAACCAGATGTGCGCCACTGGGACGGCGAGCTCGATGTGTCCCATGCGCTCGCGGCGCACCTTGGACAACGTGACCTCGACGCCGCAGCGATCGCAGATGACGCCGCGATAGCGGATGCGCTTGTATTTCCCGCAATGGCATTCCCAGTCCTTGACGGGACCGAAGATGCGCTCGCAGAAGAGACCGTCCTTCTCTGGTTTGAAGGAGCGGTAGTTAATGGTTTCGGGCTTGGTGACTTCGCCCCACGACCACCAGGTGCGGAGCCCCTGCATTTCCAGGCGCTCGCGTTCCTTCGGGTCCTTCGGTCCACGGATCTCTTCGGGCGAAGCGATGCGGACCTGGATGAAATCGAACGACGAGGCGCGTGTTTCGCGCGCGCTGCGGAAATCGATCATGGGTTACTCCTGGCCTCCAGTATCGAAGCTTGCGTTGGTGCTCGCGGTGCCATTCAAGTCGTGCTTCGCGCCCATCTTGACGTAGATGCCTAACGCTTGGAGCTCCTTCACGAGCACGTTGAACGATTCCGGCGTACCCGGCTCGGGGAGGTTTTGCCCCTTCACGATCGCCTCGTACACGCGCGAACGGCCGTTCACGTCGTCGGACTTCACCGTCAGGATTTCCTGCAGCGTGTGTGCGGCGCCGTACGCTTCCAGCGCCCATACTTCCATTTCTCCGAAGCGCTGGCCACCAAACTGGGCCTTGCCGGCGAGTGGCTGCTGCGTGACGAGCGAGTACGGTCCAATGGAGCGTGCGTGGATCTTGTCGTCGACCAAGTGCGAAAGCTTGAGCATGTAGATCTCGCCGACGGTGACGGGGAACGAGAAGCGTTCACCGCTGCGACCGTCGCGCATGTGCATCTTGCCGGCCGGCGTTGCACCTGAGAGGCGCATCAGTTCGATGGCTGCCTTCTCGGTGTCAGCATCCGACTTCTTGCCGAGCATTCCGGCGAGCGCTGGAAGCTCGAGATCTTCGAGCACTTCCTGCGGCGTGCGACCCATGCGCTTTTCCACGGCCTTGAGCGCCGCCTTCATGTCAGCGCGTGAGCTCTCGGACGCCGATTCGTCATTCGAACCCGCCAAATGGAAGGCGTGCTGGTTGCGCAGCTCCGCCTCTTCGCGATCCGCAAGCTCCTTCGCCGCGTAGGCCAGGAAGTCGCGCACACGATTGAAGAGCGTCTTCGTTTCGGCCGACATGTTGCGTCCGCCGAGGTCGTTGATCGACGCATCGTGCAGTAGCTCGACGCGTTCACCAGCGGCACGGTCCGGCTTGAAGTCGACGACCAGCCGGCGGACATCGACGTCGGTGATGTTGAGCTCAGCACCGTACAGGTTGAGCGTTTCACGTGCCCTCGTTAGGCCTGCGAGCTTGAGCAGAAGTCCGATCTCACGCTCGTTCGCACCCTGGAACACCGGCGTCTTCGCGTAGAAGCCGAGGATCTTCGCCGCCCATCCAAGATGGGTCTCGAGGATCTGCCCGACGTTCATTCGCGACGGAACGCCTAACGGGTTGAGCACAATATCGACCGGGCGACCGTCGGGGAGGAACGGCATGTCCTCCTCGGGCACGATGCGCGCGACGATACCCTTGTTGCCGTGGCGACCCGCCATCTTGTCGCCGACCGAGATCTTGCGCTTCTCGGCCAGATAGACCTTCACGAGCTGGATAACACCCGGCGGGAGTTCATCCGGCTGCAGAATGCGGTCGATGCGCTCTTCCGCCTTCTCCTCGAGCTTCGCCTTTTCGTCGTTAGCGGCCTCGATGATCTCACGAATGCGATCGTTGACCTTCTTGTTTTCGACGCGGAAGGTCTTGAGGTCTAACTGAGTAAAGCGCAAGTCGCGGAGCATCTCCGGCGTGAGGACGGTCCCCGTTGGGATTCCCTCCTCCACCGTTCCCGCCTTGAGCGCGAGCGCCACCGTCTGCCCTTCGAGGATCTCCTTGAGTTCCTCGTCGCGCACTTCGTTGACGCGAATCTTTTCTTCACCTTCGAGGCGGCGCACGTCACCGATGCGCTCACCACGATCTTTCTCGACCACCTGGTCTTCGATGCGCGAGAAAATCTTGACGTCGATGACGACGCCTTCCATGCCCGGCGGAACCTTGAGCGACGAATCCTTTACGTCCTTCGCCTTCTCACCGAAGATCGCGGTGAGCAGCTTCTCTTCCGGCGAGAGTTCCGTTTCACCCTTCGGTGTGATCTTACCGACGAGGATGTCGCCCGGCTTCACATGTGCACCGATGCGCACGATGCCACGCTCATCGAGATCGACAAGCGACTCTTCGGCGACGTTCGGAATTTCACGCGTGATTTCTTCCTGCCCGCGCTTGGTGTCGCGCACGTGCAGCTCAAGCTCCTGGATGTGGATCGACGAATAGACGTCATCCTTTACCAGACGCTCAGAGAGCACGATGGCGTCTTCGAAGTTGTGCCCGTACCACGGCATGAACGCCACGAGGACGTTGCTGCCTAACGCGAGCTGCCCCATTTCGGTGGCCGCGCCGTCGGCGAGCACTTCGCCCTGTCCAACGCGCTGGCCGAGCCTAACGATCGGGCGCTGGTTGATGGCCGTGTCCTGGTTGGTACGCCAGTACTTCTTGATCTTGTAGCGATCCTGCTGCGTAAGGCGCGAGAGCGGGCGCTCGTCAGCCGACTTCGGCACACGTTCCGCAGGACCAGCGTCGACGATGATTTCGTCGGCGGTGACGTGCGTAACGACACCGGCGCGCCGTGCGATGACGACGGCACCTGAATCGCGCGCGACCTTCGCTTCGAGACCCGTCCCAACATACGGCGTCTGCGGATTCAGGAGCGGAACCGCCTGACGTTGCATGTTCGAGCCCATCAACGCGCGGTTGGCGTCGTCGTGCTCGAGGAACGGAATGATGGCCGCGGCGATCGAGACGAGCTGCTCGGGCGCAACGTCCATGTAGTCAATGCGATCGGGCGAGACCATTGGGACGTCGCCACGCTGGCGGCAGAGCACCAACTCATCGACGAACGTGCCGTCGGGGTTGAGCTTGACGTTTGCCTGTGCGGTGACGGCGTCCTCTTCCTTGTTCGCATCGAGCCACGCCAACTCACCCGTCACGCGACCGTTTTTCACGACGCGGTACGGCGTCTCGACGAAGCCCAGGTCGTTGACGCGCGCGTAGCACGCCAGCGACGTGATCAGGCCGATGTTCGGACCTTCAGGTGTTTCGATCGGGCACATGCGCCCGTACTGCGAGTAGTGCACGTCGCGGACTTCGAAGCCGGCGCGCTCTCTCGTTAGGCCGCCCGGGCCTAACGCGGACAAGCGGCGCTTGTGCGTCAGCTCGGCCAGCGGATTCGTTTGATCCATGAACTGCGAGAGCTGCGACGATCCGAAGAATGCCTGGATCACCGCGCTCACCGTGCGCGCGTTCACGAGATCATCGAGCGAGATCTTTTCCGGATCGGTGTTGATCGACATGCGCTCCTTGACCAGGCGAGCCATGCGCGAGAGACCGACGGAGAACTGATTGGCAATTAGCTCGCCGACCGAGCGAATACGACGATTGCCCAAGTGGTCGATGTCGTCCACATGGCCGCGTCCCTCGTGCAATTCGACGAGGTAGCGGACGATGGCAACGAAGTCGTCCTTGGTGAGCACCGTGGTGCTCGGCGACTCCTTGAGACCGAGGCGCTGGTTGATCTTGTAGCGACCCACGCGTCCCAAGTCGTAGCGCTTGGGCGAGAAGAACAAACGCTCCAGTGCCTGCTTCGCCGTTTCCTTGTTAGGCGCATCGCCTGGACGAAGGAGCGTGTAGATCGAGTTCAGCGACTTCCCTTCGCCCGACTCGGCGTCGGTCGCCCACCCCTGCTTGCGACGCTCTTCGGGAGTGATGTGCTTCGGATCGGTAGGGTCCTTGGCGATCGTGTTACGGATGAGCGCCGACTCGGCGCGTCCCGACGCCACGAAGACCTGAACTTTCACGATGTCGGCCTTCCGGATACGCTTGATGAGCGTCTCCTTGACCGCCGAACCGGCTTCGGCGACGATTTCGCCGGTGTCCGGGTCGATGACGTCGTGCGAGAGGACGCGCGCCTGCGGACGTTCGCCCCGCTCGATTGCTTCCAGCTCATCGCGGAGGTCGACCGTCATGTATGACGAGAAGACCTTCACCGACTTGATCCCCTGCCTAACGAGGCGGTCCAGAACCTCCTGCGTCAGCTCGTCGCCTTCGCGCACGAGCAAGTCGGCAGCAGCGCGCTCAGCGAGCGCACGCGCCTTCTTGGTCTTGGCTTTTGGCGCGTCCGGATCGGCTTCTTCACCGGCGAGGTTCACATCTTCGGCGAGAATGGCGCCGAGGACTTCGCGCGTTTCCGCGCGACCTTCACGCTTCTTGGTGAGGTCGAGGTCACGCACCGCGAAGAAGAGTCGGAGAATGTCCGAGTTGGCTCCGTAGCCAAAAGCGCGCAGCAGCGCGGTGGCCGGGAACTTCTTCTTCTTGTCGATGTGGACGTAGATGACATCGTGGATGTCGACAGTGAACTCGACCCACGAGCCGCGGAACGGAATGATGCGCGACGAAATGAGGCGCTGCCCGTTCGGGTGCGTCGACTCTTCGAAGACGACACCGGGGGAACGGTGCAGCTGGCTCACGATGACCCGCTCGGCTCCGTTGATGACGAAGGTTCCGAGGTCCGTGAGTAGCGGCAACTCGCCGAGATAGACTTCTTTCTCGATGATGTTGCGCGGGCGTTTCACGCCGTTGACGTCTTCGTTGATGATCAAACGCAGCGTCGCCTTGAGCGGCGCGGAGTAAGTCATGTCGCGCTCGATGCACTCCTCGACCGAGTACTTCGGTTCGCCGAGGTTGTAGCGCACGAATTCGAGCGAGAAGTTTTCGTGGACGTCGGCGATCGGGAAGAGATCCTTGAAGACGCGTTCGAGACCAATGTCTTCGCGGTCAAACGCGGCGGCATCCAGCTGCAAGAGCGCCTCGAAGGCGCGCGTCTGGATGTCGAGGAGATGGGGCATTTCCATCCCCTCATCGAGCTTTCCGAACGTGATCTGCTTCATCAATTCAGGCATGTTTCACCCGCGCACAGGCGAAAACTGCCCCATCCCTGCGTGCGAGAGCGCGCGCCGGGCAGAGGCGGTATATGAGACTGCGATGTTGGAACGGTGGGTTTCTGTCACTGCTGTGCCTCGTTGGGGAGAAGGAGGACGGAGCAGGAGACGGATGGTGATCGCTCGTTAGGCGGCGACCGTCATCCGTCTCCTGCAGACGCGCCCTACTTCACCTCAACGACAGCACCTTCTGCTTCGAGCTTGGCCTTGAGGGCCGCGGCTTCGTCCTTCGTCGCGCCACCCTTCACTTCCTTCGGCGCGCCGTCGACCAGGTCCTTCGCTTCCTTCAGGCCCAGGCCCGTGATTTCACGGACGACCTTGATGACCTGAATCTTCTTCGCGCCCGCTTCCTTGAGGATGACGGAGAATTCCGTCTGCTCCTCAACGACCGGGGCTGCCGCTGCGCCACCGCCACCGCCGCCAGCCGCAACGGCGGCGATCGTGACGTTGAACTTGCTCTTGAAAGCTTCGATGAGGTCGGCGAGTTCGATGACCGACATGTTGCCGATCGCGTCGAGAATCTCGTCCTTGCTCAGAGTCGTAGGCATTGTGTGTTATCTCCGTTGGTCGAACCCAGGCGGTCCTGGGATTGTTGAATCACAATTCCATGGCGTGTCAGTGAGGCAGTGATTTCGGACGAGCTGCGTGCTCTCCGCACCGCCACCATTCCGCCTGGTTTAGCCGTTCTCCGTACCTGTTGCAGCTGCCGGCGCATCGCCGGTGCCACCGTCGAGCTGGGTCTTCCGTGCCTCGAGGGCGAGGGCAAACATCATCAGGACGCTGTTCAACGCGCTCACGAACTGGCTGAGCGCTTCATCGCGCGTCGGCATGGTCGCGAGCTTCTTGATCGTGGCTTCATCGACGGAGTTTCCTTCGTAGATGCCGCCCTTCATCGACGGCTTCTGATCGTTCTCCTTGGCAAAGTCGACGAGGACCTTGGCCGCGGTGATCGGATCTTTCGCCACGACGACGCCGGTCGGGCCGCGGAGTCGCGAGCCGGTGAGGCCGCTCTCGTTGACCGCGCGCAGCGCGAGGGTGTTCTTGATGACGACGTAGTCGATACCAGCCTTGCGGAAGCGGCGGCGCAGCTCCGTCATGCGCTTCACGTTGAGTCCCGTGAAGTCGGTGAAGTAGAGCGCCTGCGCGCCTTCCATCTTGCTCTTGAGCTCGGAAACGAGCTGCTCCTTATCGGATCTCTTCATCGCTCGTTACCGGTACGGAGTGGGATCGACGCGAACGCCGGGGCCCATGGTGCTGGACACCGAGACGTTTCGAACGTACACGCCCTTTGCAGCTGCCGGCTTAGAGCGGACGATCTGATCCATGAACGCGCCGAAGTTCTGTTCGAGCGCCTCGAGGGCGAAGGAGACCTTGCCGATCGCGGCATGGACGTTGCCGCCCTTGTCGACGCGGAACTCGATCTTACCAGCCTTCGATTCGCGAACGGCCTGCGCGACGTTCATAGTCACGGTGCCGGCCTTCGGGTTTGGCATGAGACCGCGCGGACCGAGAACTCGGCCGAGCTGTCCAACCTGCCCCATTTGGTCCGGCGTCGCGATCATGACGTCGAAGTCGAGCCAACCTTCCTTGATCTTGGCCAGGTACTCGTTGCCGACGAAGTCAGCACCGGCCTCAGTCGCTTCGCGCGCACGCTCACCAACGGCGATGACGAGTACGCGAACGCTCTTACCGGTTCCCGCTGGAAGGACGACGGTACCGCGCACGACCTGATCGGCGTGACGCGGATCGACGCCGAGCCTAACGGCGACTTCGACCGTTTCGTCGAACTTGGCGAAGGCAGCGCCCTTCACTGTCTCAAGCGCCTGGCGCGCCTGATACGACGAAGCCGGGTCGCTCTTCTTCGCTGCTGCGTTGAACTTCTTGCCGTGGGTGCGCATTAGCCCTTGACCTCCACGCCCATCGAACGGGCAGCGCCCGCGACCATTTTCATGGCCGACTCGATGGTGTCGCAGTTGAGGTCGGGCATCTTGGCCTCGGCGATCTTCTTGACTTGGGCCTGCGTGAGTGACCCCACCTTCACGCGGTTCGGCTGACCCGACCCCTTCTCAAGTCCCAACTCCTTCTTGATCAAGATTGCCGCGGGCGGCGTCTTGAGGATGAAGGTGAAGGACTTATCCGAGTAGATCGTGATCTCGACCGGGAGAATCAAACCATCCTGGCTCTGCGTCCGAGCGTTGAACTCTTTGCAGAACATCATGATGTTGATCCCCTGGGGACCGAGAGCCGTACCTACCGGAGGAGCCGGATTCGCACGCCCAGCGGGAATCTGGAGCTTGACGAATCCTGTGACCTTCTTTGCCATTGGTCTCCTCTGCGTTCGATCGCGGAGGGAGTGCGAGGTAGGAGCCTAACGGGCGAAAACCCAGCACCGGCACTTTTGGGAGCCGTGAGCTGGTGGCGTACCGATGACGGTTGCCTTGTTTTTGTCCCGCGGCCTACGATGCGCTCTTCCGCGTTCAGACTTCCACCGTCTGTTTAGCGTCGTTGTGGTTGCCGACGGTGCGCTCCTCGCCGCATAGCGGCCGCCCCGCGCAAGGGCCGGTGACTGCGGGTGAGGCTCGGGAAGGATGCTCCGCGCTCTCGCCCTCTGCGCCGGTTTCGTGTCGGTCGCGTACGCCGCAGTTCCCTCGCGTGCGCGCCAATCCACCGGTGTCTTTTTGCTGCAAGAGAGGAGGCGCAAGCGCCATCACTCTCGTGTGCTCAATATGCCTTCAGTTGGAGATAATCGAGTTCGACTGACGTGGGGCGACCGAACAGAGAAACGGTGACGCGAACTTTTCCCTTGTCGGGGATGACTTCTTCGACGGTTCCGTTGAAGTCGGTAAAAGGACCTTCGGTGATTGCGACTGCCTGTCCGACGAGGAATGGGATCTCCTCGCGTGGTGCTTCGTCTTCGACTTCGTCCGCGATTCCGAGGAGTCGCTTTACTTCATCGGCGCGCAGAGCCATGGGCTCCTTGGTGTGACCGCCGAGTCCGTGTTGGACGAATTTGATGACGCCCTGAATGCCGTTGATGATGTGCGAGGTCTCCTGATTCCAGAGCATTTCGACCAGGACGTAGCCGGGATAGAGCTTCCGGTCGACGGTGACCTTTTTGCCGTTCTTGATTTCTACGACTTCTTGCGTCGGGACGAGCGCCTGCCGAATGAGGCGATCGTCGGGCGTGCGAGGATCTTGCTCGATCTTCCGCTGGATGAGCGAGCGGACTTTGTTCTCGTGTCCGGCGGTGGTCTGTATGGCGTACCAGCGGTGCTCCACGTGCTAACCCCCGAAGAGCGACGGAATCCAGCGGACGAGAATCTGCTGGAAGAGAACGTCCATGAGGGCGATGAGTGCGCCAATGAAGAGGGAGAGGATGATGACCCCGATCGAGAGCTGGCGCACCTGGGGGAAATCAGGCCACGTGACTTTCTTCATCTCGGTCACCACGTCGTGATAGAACGTGATGACGCGCTGCGGTAGCGACGGAGCCGCTGCGGCTTGGGTAGACACGGCTACTTGGTTTCCTTGTGCGTCTGATGCTTGTCGCAGCGGGGGCAGTACTTCTTCCACTCAACGCGCTCGGGGTGCGTGCGCTTGTTCTTGGTGGTGAAGTAGTTGCGATTTTTGCACTCGCCGCAGGCGAGAATGATTTTTTCGCGAGGCATACCGAAGGCACTCTTGAAGCGAGAAGACGAGCGTGCGCCGAGCGACCATCACCCGGCTTGAGCCTGTTGAACCTAACGACCAAAGCACGCGACCGGGATTGAACCGGTGACCTCACCCTTACCAAGGGTGTGCTCTACCGACTGAGCTACGCGTGCGCCCTAGAAACAACCTGCAAACGATCAGCAATCAACAAGCGGGAGACGGGGCTCGAACCCGCGACATCAAGCTTGGAAGGCTTGCGCTCTACCAACTGAGCTACTCCCGCGACTCCCTCGTACCATCAGCTGCAGCCACGGCGCCTAACGAGCTTCGCGCACAACTGCGTGCATCTCTTCGTACCTCTGTGCCTTCGCCAGTGGTGGGGGAAGGATTCGAACCTTCGAAGGCGTATGCCGGCAGATTTACAGTCTGCTCTCGTTGGCCACTTGAGTACCCCACCTAACTCTTGCAAGCATGCCGAGAACTTCCATCCAGCAGCATGCGCGACCGCCTCTCGATCGTCGCTCCAAGCTGACGGCGAGAATCGAACTCGCAACCTGCTGATTACAAATCAGCTGCTCTGCCAATTGAGCTACGTCAGCAACCAGCCTTTTTGCGCAAGACACCTAGGATAGCCGGGCTCGCAACTCGTGTCAACCCAACAACATAGTCGCCAATCAGAGCCAACGCTCAAGCTGGGTTCCAACCGCCGTGTCCTTCACAACAAAACCCCGCTCCTCTACCTCCACGCGGATCGCATCCGACGCCGCAAAGTCGCGCTGCTTCCTCACCGCCAACCGATCGCGCAACCGCTCCACCGCCCACTCCATCTGCTGACGCTCCAACGGCTCGAGCTCAGCCAGCGATTCAATCGATGGCTCGACCCGATCAGCCGTCACGGTAACCCGCAAAACACGCGGACGAAGGTCGAGCACTCCATCCATTAACTCAAAGACCCGCCGCGCTTCACTCAGGCCTGATGCGTCACTCCCCTTCCGATCCAGCTCGGCGTTCGCGCGCTGAATGAATGTGAATAGCGTCGCCATCGCCTCCGGCGCATTCAAATCATCGCGCAGAGCCGCTCTGAAATCTCTTTCCCCCTCCTCGGCGACCTTGGCAAGCTCGGCAGTTCCGCCACGGGCCGACTCCAGACGATGCCAAAACTCCCCCACCCGACGCACAGCCTCAAGCGAAGCCTCAAGCCCCGCCCCCGACAGGTTCATCTGCTTGCGATAGTGCGTCGAGTACACGAAGTGACGCATCGCCGCACCCGACACACCACGCTCACGAAGGTTCTTCACGGTCGTGATGTTGCCGAGTCGCTTGGACATCTTGGTGCCGTCGATCTGCAGGAACTCGCCGTGGCACCAGAAGCGGGAGAACTGTTTGCCGGTCGCCGCCTCAGACTGGGCGATTTCATCTTCGTGATGCGGAAAGATCAAGTCGACTCCGCCGCAATGGATGTCGAGCGTCTCGCCCAGATACTTCATCGCCATGGCGGAGCACTCCAGATGCCACCCTGGGCGCCCACGTCCGAACGGGGCGTCCCAGGCGGCGCCCGCAGCTTCATCTTCGGGCTTCACTGACTTCCATAGAGCGAAGTCCTGTGCGTTCTCCTTCGAGTAGTCGTCCTGCACCACCCGTGCGCCGCTCTTGAGTTCGCGTGTGTCGAGGCGCGAAAGACGCCCGTATTGCGGAAAGCGATCGATGGCGAAGTACACCGACTGGTCGTCGGCCTTATACGCGACGCCCTTCTCAAGCAGCGTCTCGATTAGCGCGATCATCTCCGGAATGTGCGTCGTCGCCTTTGGATACTCCTCGGCGTCCTCGATGCGCAGATAGCGACGATCCTTATGAAAGATCTCGGTGATCGGCTCGGTGACGTCGATGATCGATTTGCCGGTGTCGTGCGCGCGCTTGATGATCTTGTCGTCGACGTCGGTCAGGTTTTGCACCTGCACGACTCTCCATCCTTCGAGGCGCAGCGCGCGTCGGAGGAGATCGTTGAACAAGAAGGTGCGGAAGTTTCCGACGTGCGCTGGGTCGTAGACCGTTGGGCCGCACGAGTAGAAGCGCACCGTGTCGCCGTCAGCGGGCGTGAACGGTTCGACGGTGCGCGAGAGAGTGTTGTAGAGGCGGAACTCGGTCATGCTCGGGCAGGCGTGTTTTCTTTGAAGCTAGGGGTGCGGCAGGTGTAGACGCTACGGCTTTGGGGCTTGCGGTGCGTTGTCGCTGTAGGACTGGGGAAGATCATGAACCACGGAGGACGCGGAGGGCGCGGAGGGGGGCGGAACTTAATGAGGGCTGTGAAGCGAGGGCGTTGTCGCGCAGGCATGCCTAACGATCGGGGGGGTTAGGCTTTCTTCGCGTGCTGCGATATCGGCGTTTGCGTGGCCGAGATCCCTCTCGCGTACGCTCGTCAGCGCTTGTTCTGAGCCTTCTCACACTGCTTTGGAGATCGTTTTTTGACCTCGTTTTGAAAATCTCGGAACGCGCTAGGATCTCGTCTTGAGATGCTTACATCTCGTTAGGCGATCGAGCACCGACGTCCATTCCGATTGGGCTTAGACCACCGTTGAAGAGATCGGCCGCACGTTTGAAGAGGGCACTCGTGCTCTTCCTTGCCCTGCGTCGCTCTGATTTCCACTCCGCCTCCCCGTGCTTTCCTCCGCGCCCCTCCGCGTCCTCCGCGGTTCAAAGTTTTTGAAGGCGCCAGAACGAACCTGAGCCTAGCTCCCCCGCTCGTCCCGCACACGATTGAGTTTCCCCCCTTCAGAGCGCGGCGCTTCGCCGGGAGGGAGGAGTTCAACCGCCATGCTCACGCCGATCGTCTCGCGGAGGAGCCGAGCGATGCGCGCGTGAAGCTCGCGCATGCGGTGGTCGGCGGCGATGGTCTCTTGCGACAGGAGTCCACGCCCGACGTCGCGGAAGAAGGCGTCCGAGACCTCGGCGTGAACGACAATGTCATCCAGAGTGCCGTCACGCCTAACGACGATCCGATAGTGTGGCGCCAGCTCGGGTATGCGGGCGAGAACGGATTCGATCTGGCTGGGATAGACGTTGACGCCGCGTATGATGAGCATGTCGTCGGTACGCCCCTTGATGAGACGCATGCGCACCAACGTTCGGCCACACTGACACGGTTCTCTCGTTAGGCTGGTGATATCGCCGGTCCAGTATCGAAGCAGGGGGAGCGCTTCCTTGGTGAGTGTCGTCAGCACGAGCACTCCCTCGTGTCCGTCGGGCAACGGTTGCGCCGTCTCGGGGTCGAGGATTTCAGGGAAGAAATGATCTTCCATGATGTGCGATCCGTCGCCTCCCTCCGCGCACTCGCAGGAAACCCCCGGACCGATGATTTCCGAGAGCCCATAGATGTTCACGCTTCGGACGCCTAACGCTTCGTCGATCTGCTGCCGCATGGCGTCGGTCCACGGCTCGGCGCCCAGTACGGCGTGTCGCAGCGAAATATCGTCAGGTGCAATGCCCCGTTTGCGAAACTCGGTGGCGAGCGTGAGCGCGTAACTCGGCGTGCACGTGATGATCTCAGGGCGAAAGTCGGCGATGAGCGTCATCTGGCGGTCGGTCATTCCACCGGAGACGGGGACGACGGCAAGTCCGAGCCGCTCGCCCCCATAGTGGATGCCGAGTCCGCCGGTGAAGAGCCCGTAGCCATACGCGTTGTGCAGCGTCATGCCGGGGGTCGCTCCCGCCATCGCGAGCGACCGCGCATTCACGCGCGTGAAGAGGTCGACATCGTTGGCGCTGTACGCCACGACCGTTGGCTTTCCTGTTGTTCCTGACGAGGCGTGGATGCGCCGCAGATCGCTTCGGGGGACGGCGAGTAAACCAAATGGGTAATGATCCCGAAGATCGGATTTGCGCGTGATTGGAAGACGCGCGATGTCGTCGATGGATGTGATGCTGTCCGAAACAAGTCCAGCGTCCGACAGCCGATCGCGATACATCGAAACGCGCTCGCCGACGTACTTCACCAGCGCCCGGAGCCGAGTGGTTTGCAGCGCGCGCATCTTGTCGGGCGCGAGCGTCTCGAACTCGGGCTCGAACATCATGCGTGCTTCACGCCGTTGCCCGTTAGGCGAATCACGTCGAGCGGCGGATCGGCGGTGACGATGACGCCGCCGTCGGGTGGAGGGACACGCAGCACCAGGACGCGATCGCGACCGGGGCGTTGGAAGGCCTGTCCCTCGTAGATGCGATTGAACAACACGCGCCTAACGATGACGATCATGGTAGCGAGCAATGGAACCGCGACGGGGAGTCCCGCACCGCCCAATATGCGCCCCACAACAAGGATCGACATCATGCTGAGCACGGGGGGAATTTCCACCTGTTTCTCAGTGATCAGCGGCACGACGAAGTTTGCTTCGATGATGTGGATCAGGAAGCCGAGCGCGATGACCAATAGGGAGTGGGCGCCCGGCCCAAGTCCAAAGACTCCGTCACCACCCAATACAAAGAGCGCGGGAAGGATCGAGGAAATGAGTGACCCGAAGAACGGGACGATGGCGACCGCGCCGGTAAAGACTCCGAAGGTGAGCCAGTACGGAACGTCAAGGAGATAGAGTCCGAGCGCCGTGAGAATGGCGAGCACCACCATGGCGAGGAGCTGCCCGACGATCCATGAGCGCAACGTGGTGGCGATGTCGCGGAGGACATCGCGCACGAGATCACGACGTAGCGGCGGAAAGAACGCGATGAGCCACTCGCGATACGTTCCGGGGTGCAGGGCGAGAAAAATCCCCATCACGATGATGGAGACCAGGTTGACGAGGGTGTGGCCGATTCCGACGAGTCGCGGAAAGATTCCGGATACGACGCCTTCAGCCTGGGCGACGACGCCGCCGAGCATCTTGTCGGACTCACCGACCCAGATTTCCTCTAACCTGGGATAGCGCAGGAGAAATTTCTGGAGTCCCGCCTGCCACGCGGTGACATAGCGTGGAAGATTCGAGATCAGGGCCTGCGTCTGCTCGACGACAGGAGGGACGAGGAGGGTAACGAGGCCGGCGATGCCACCAATCGTCGCGATGAGCGCGATGGCAAAGGCGAGCCCCGGCGGGAGCTTGAAGCGCCTAACGATCCAGTCGCGCACCGCTCCCAGGTACAGGGAGAAGACGATGGCGACGAAAAGGATGAGGAAGATGTCGGCGGCCTTGAAGAGCAGCCATAACAACAGAACGGTCGCGACCGTCGCCGAGAGGACGGGCGCGACCTTGATTCTGGTCGATGGAACGACGTTCACTTACTGCTGCGGCTCGTCGTGCGCGTCTTCGATCTCGGCGTGCACCGTTTCCTCGTTAGGTGCGGCGCCAGCGTTGAGTTGACGGTTCTGCTGCGGAGCGCCACTGGGAAGTAGCCCCATCTTCTGTTTGAGTGCCAGCAACTGCGCGTCGGCACCAGCAGAACCTGAGCTGCGCTCGAGGAGCTTGAAGTCACGCTGCAGACGATCGCCTGAGAACTCTTCGTCGATTTCGCTCGACGCTTTGATCATGCGCTCGTTCTGCTCGATCTTCTCTTCCATGCGAGCGAAGGCTTCGAACGCCGACTTCTCGGAGAGACCGGACATGGTCTCGGAGATGCGCTTCTGCGCCTGAGCGCGTCGCTGGCGAGCGAGGAGAAGATTCTTCTTGCGCTTGGCTTCCTCGATCTTGTCGTTCAGATCGCGGAGCGCGGCTTTGAGCTTTTCGGTTTCGAGCTGGTGCGCCTGCCACGTCTGCTCGAGCTGCTGGGCATGCGAGTAGTGCTCGTTCTGCCTAACGAGCGCCTGCTTGGCGAGATCGTCGCGCCCTTCCTTGATCGCGAGCATCGCCTTGTTTTCCCAATCGGTTGACTGCTTGTATTCGGCCTCGAACTGATCGCGCAGACGCTTTTCATCGGCGATGGCGGCAGCGACCTGCTGCTTGGCCTTCACCAACTGGTCGCGCATGTCGATGATGATCTGATTCAGCATCTTCTCCGGATTTTCTGCGGAGGAGATCAGATCATTGATATTCGACTTGATGAGTGAGGCGAGACGGTCAAAGAGTCCCATTTACGCGTCCTCGCGGAACGTCGCCAACTCGCGCATGTGCGTCGAGAGCGCAAGCGTCATGCTGTCGTAACTCGCCTGAAATTCCTCGTAGTCGAGGTGCCCGAGTTCGAGCGCCTCGGTGAGCACGATGTCACCGTTGCTGATGCCGTACGATCCGTGCAACAGGTCGCTGGCATTGAGCTCGAGCAAGCGGCGTGAAAGTCGCGCCGTCGCGCTGTCGTTGCGCGGTACGGACATGACCTTCAAACGCATCAGGACGACGGGGGGGTTGTAGTGCACGACGACGTCGGCGTCGAGCATCCCGCTTGGATTGACGCGCCACAATCCGGGTTCCACCTCTTCATATGTCGCTCCCTCCGCACTCAGGCGGTCGAGGAACGACTCGATGTCTTCACGACTGACCATGTTCTCCCTTTGGGAAGGACTGTGCTGGCCGTACGGCGGAACGGCACGGACTGTTTCGTCTCATGCCGAGTCGCACGCAGTCTGCGCGACCGTTCACGCAATCTCGGATGCGATCGGCAAAATACAACGCGATGGCGACGGCGGAACATGCACCGCCGTGAACGCGAGCGGGACCACTATCGAGAAGGCGTGGAATCAGCGGCGGCATGGGCGCGGTCGCGTTCCACTTCGGCGGCTGACTGGCCGGGATCGGGATCGCGAATGCCAGCGGTGATGACGTTAGGCCTGAGCGCGTGATGTCAGCGCCGCCTCGATGGCGCTGCGCAGTTCGGTGATGCCGAACGGTTTGCTGAGGGTCGCAACGATGTTCGCCGGGAAGGAGACGCCCTCAGGGATGACCGACCGCCGCCCGGACATGAGGATGAACGGGAGGGACCAGCCACTCCGTTCCACTTCGTAGGCGACTTCGAGCCCCGTCATGCGCGGCATGGTATAGTCGGTCAAGACGAGCCCATAGCGATCGTGCTGCTCGCGCAAGACATCAAGAGCAAGCGCACCATCGGAGACGCGATCGCTGCGATAGCCATACCGCGCGAGCATGCGTGTGGCCGCTTCCGCGACAGCGTCTTCGTCCTCGACGATGAGAATGCGGGCGTCGGTGGACGGACGAGAACCGAGGGGAGACGCGACGTGGATGCTGACGATGCCGCCATCATAGACGGGGAGCCAGACGCGAAATTCCGATCCTTCGCCCGGCGCGCTTTGCGCGGTAATTGTGCCGCGGTGCGACGAGACGATACCGTGCACGACGGAGAGTCCGAGACCAGTTCCCTCTCCGGCCGGTTTGGTCGTGAAAAACGGCTCGAAGAGTCGCGCCCCGACTTCGCGCGAGAACCCACGCCCCGTGTCGCGAACAATGAGGATCCAGTAGTCTCCATCGCGCACGGAGCCGTTAGGCGGGGCGTCGTCGTCGGAGGCCGCCCGCAGACTGATTTCCAGCCGTCCGGCGCCTAACGAGCGCATGGCATGCTCGGCGTTGGCGGCGAGATTCAGGACGAGCTGCTGCAGCTGGGTGGCGTCACCCTGAACGCGTGCCGGCCCGTCGGGGCGATGCACGACGAGTTCGACGGTCGCGGGGAACGACGCCCGCAGAAAACGCTCCGCCTCCTGCAGGAGGAGCGAGAGGTCGACGACGCCGACGGCGAGGTCGGACTGGCGCGAAAACGTCAGGATCTGTCGCACGAGATCGCGAGCGCGAAGGGCGGCAGCGCGAATGTCGTCGAGGTTTTCGTGCAGCGCTTCCGGGACATCATCGGCAGAAAGGCCTAACTCGGCATTGCCTAAAATGACGCCCAGAATGTTGTTGAAATCGTGGGCGATTCCGCCAGCGAGCGTGCCGAGGGACTCCATCTTTTCCTTTTGCCGAACGCGAAGTTCCAGATCGCGGCGGCTGGTGACATCGCGAAGTCCGCCGGTCAGGCGGTGGGGCGTGCCATCTGGAAATCGCTCGAGGAGCCCGCTGAGTCGTCCCCATCGACGATTGCCCGCACGGTCGAAGAAGCGAACGTTGAGTTCGAACGACTCCCCGGAGAGCAGGAAGTCATCGAGCTGCGAGCGCAGGCGTTCGTTGTCCTCGCGGACGAGAACGGCGAGGAGCGAATCGATGGTCGGCCGGAAAGTTGCGACATCCTCGCCAAGAATGTCGCAGAAGCGTTCGGAGACGATCACATGGCGCGACGGAAACTCCGCTTGGTAGATCCCCTCGTCGAGTGCCGAGAGTGCGCGCTGGTATCTCCGCTCCGATTGTTCGAGTTCATTCTGCGCCTGCACGGTCTCTGTAAGATCGACGACGGCGCCAACCCATTCGGCTTGCTTGATGGCCTCGTGCTCAATGGGAGCGCTCCTGAGCTGCACGTGTCGTTCGCCGCCATCGCGACGGAGGATCCGCGCGTTGACGGCGAACGCCACCGGAGGTGCCGCAGCATCATTGCGCGCCTGTACGACGAGCGCCACGTCATCCGGATGGATGGCGCCCATCCACCCCTTGCCTAACGATTCCTCGGCGGTGAGTCCGGTGAGCTCCGTCCAGCCGGCGTTGGTGTAGCGGACGTCGCCGAATGAGTCGGTCAGGAAGATGCCTAACGGTGCGGTGTCGCTCAGTTGCCGAAAGAGCGACGCCATGGCGCGCGCGTCCTCTTCGGCACGCACCAACTCCGTGACATCGATGCTGGTCCCGATGTATCCAATCGTGCGCGCATCCGGCGACAGGCGTGGAACGGCGTTCACCGACACCCACCGCCACTCGCCGTCGAAGCGGCGCAGCCGATGGCGCATCAGGATGGCCTCGTCGCGCTCGCGGGCGCGCCAAAACGTCTCGCGTGTTGACTGGAAATCGTCGGGGTGCAGCACGGTGAGCCACCCTTCACCCATGAAGTCCTCGACGGGGCGCCCAGTGAACGCCTCCCACGACGGACTGGCGTACTCGATTTCGCCCTGCATGTCGAGGAGCCACATCAACGCGGGAGAGCGATCGACCATCTCCCGCTGTCGCTGGCCGGTGGCGACCGACTCCCTAACGTCGCCTTGCAGCCGCACTGCCCCCGCCGTTGCGGCTCGCGTTGCTGTATCTGTTCCAGCCGAAGAGTCGGGCATGCGTGGAGCGTGAACGCGGCTGCTACGACCGACGCGAAGTCGATCGTAGTGAGTGGATTGGAAGCTGGAATCCTGCAGATCTCAGTTGGCGTTTTTCGAAGTCGCCAACAGGCTCTACAGAAGTATTGCCACTCTCGCGCGCGGCGTCGAGCGATCGAGCAGAATGTTTACGTGGATCGTTTGATCTGCACGAGCCGTTCGCGTGCAAGTCGCCGTCCGGTTGGCGTTGCGGCAAGTCCGCCACCCGCTGTTTCGCGATACCGGACGTCCATGGAGCGGCCGATCTCTCCCATCACGTCGATCACTTCGTCGGCGGGGATGGCGAAGGTGATGCCAGCGAGCGCCATTTCGATGGCGGCGAGGGCGATGGCGGCGCCCGTCGCGTTGCGAAAGACGCACGGGAGCTCGACGAGTCCACCTAACGGGTCGCAGACGAGTCCAAGCGTCCCTTGCTGGGCCAGCGCGACGGCGTGCCCGGCCTGCGAGGGCGTACCGCCGAGCATTTCGGTGGCCGCGCCGGCGGCCATCCCCGCTGCGGCGCCGGTCTCGGCCTGGCAACCCCCTTCGGCGCCGGAGAGCGACGCGCGTTCGGCGACGACTGCGCCGATGAGCCCAGCGGTGGCGAGGGCGTCGATGATGCGTTCGTCATCGATATGCTTGGCGTTGCCTAAACCGAGAAGGACGGCGGGGAGAACACCGGCGCCACCAGCGGTGGGGGCAGCGACGATTACGCCCATTGCGGCGTTCACTTCCTGCACGGCGAGTGCGCGTGCAATGACATCGCGGAACGGTGTGCCGGCGAGCGGACCTTCCGGCCCGGTGCGGAGCTTGGCGGCATCCCCGCCGACGAGTCCTGACGCGGAGTGCAGGTCGCCGACGAGCCCTTGTTGGACGGCGCCGCGCATGATGCCGAGCGCTCGCCGCAGCGCATCGCGAATCTCTTCGACGGGGCGTCCCTGGTCGCGGGCCTCGGTGGCGAGCGCCACGCGGGCGAGGGTGGTGCCCTGGGATTCGGCGTCGCGGATGGCGTCGGCGAGAGCTTTGTACATGGGTCGTGAGGCGGGGTGAGAGTGGAAGCTCGTTAGGCGCCGACTTTATCGAGTCGGTATGCCCACTTGACCCAGGGAAGCGTGCGAATGTCGTCGCGCACGTGTTCTTCGGGCGCGTGGTCGACTTCGATGACCATGAAGGCATCGCCGCCGCGCTCTTTTCTCGTTAGGCGGAGGTTGGCGATGTTGACATCGTCGTCGGCGAGGATACCGGCGATGCGCGCAATGGACCCCTTGATGTCCTCGGCGACGAGGACGATGGTGTGATAGTTCCCGTGCACTTCCACCGGATAGCCGTCGATTTCGTTGACGAGAATGCGCCCGGCGCCTAACGAGGCGCCGATCATCACCGAATGGCGGTCGCCCCGTTCGAGCGTGACACGCACGGTGTTGGGGTGCGTCTCCCCCTCCTCGCCGAGCTTCGTCTTTTCGAACGTATAGCCAAGCCCTTCACGCTCGGCGATATCGAGCGCGTCGCGAATGCGGGCGTCGTCTGGCCGAAAACCCATCAGGCCACCGACGATGGCCTTGTCGGTGCCGTGTCCTTCACCGGTGCGGGCGAACGAGCCGTGCAATTCGATCAGCGCACGTTCGGGGGTACCACCAACGAGACCTCGCGCCAAGAGCCCGAGGCGACACGCCCCGGCCGTATGGCTCGAGCTTGGGCCGACCATCACGGGGCCGATAATATCGAGCAGAGAGACCATTACCTGGTGCCTGACGATGTAGAGATCGCGAATTGGGTCAGCGCATATGAGAGTGCGCGATTCGGGAATCTCGCCTCACGCACGTGCCGTTTCCAGCGCGTTGCCGACGTGACGTGCGGGTGTCATTCTGCCACGTGCACACAACCTGGAATTGTCGATGAACAGCAAGGCAGTGCTTGAGGGTGTGAAGGTTGTCTCCCTGGCCGTGAACGTTCCGGGGCCGGTGGCGGCGTCTCGATTGCGAGAAATGGGAGCGAGCGTCACGAAGATTGAGCCGCCGAGTGGTGACTTCCTCGCGAGTGTCGCAGGCGAGTGGTACGACGAGCTGTGCCGCGGCGTGGAGGTAAAGACGCTCAACCTCAAGTCGAGCGAAGGTCGCGACGCGTTAGGCGCTCTGCTGGCGACGAGCGATGTATTGATTGTTTCCTCACGCCCGTCGGCGTTGGCGCGCCTTGGCGTGGCGCGCGACGCGATGAACGCAGCCTTTCCAACACTCTGCGTGGTTTCGATCGTCGGTCATGCGACGCCGGATGCGGAGCTGGCGGGGCACGACCTCACGTACCAGAGCGACGCCGGCTTGATCGACGACGTGATGCCGACGACGCTCATCGCTGATATGGCGGCAGCGGAAGAGAGTGTGAGTGCGGCGCTTGCACTCCTCGTGCAGCGCGCGCGAACGGGGCGCGGTGGATGGACGGAGATATCGTTGCGCGAGGCGGCGGCGCGCATGGCCCTCCCTCGCCTCCATAAGCTCACCGTTCGCTCGGGCGTGTTAGGCGGCGCGCTCCCTCAATATGGCCTTTACAGGACGGCCGAGGGACTGATCGCGGTCGCCGCGTTGGAGCCGCATTTCGCGGAGCGGTTGCGCGTGATGTTGCAGCTGCCGGTACTCACGCACGACGGACTGGCCCGCGCCTTTGCCGCGAAGACCGCTGCAGAATGGGCGCAGTGGGGAGCGCAACATGACGTTCCGGTCGCCGAAGTCATGCGGCGCTGAGGGGAGCACGGCGCGTGGGAGCGCCGATGTCAACGGTCGCGCGAAGGGCGCTCTCGGTCGCCTAACGATTCCTGAGGATCGGCTTGAGGAACTGCCCGGTGTAGGATTCCTTCACCTTGACGACGTCCTCCGGCGTCCCCGAGGCGACGATACGCCCGCCGCGTGTTCCACCATCAGGTCCGAGGTCGATGATCCAGTCCGCAGTCTTGATGACATCGAGGTTGTGCTCGATGACCAGCACGGTGTTGCCTCGATCAACCAACCGATGGAGCACATCAAGCAGGAGGCGTACGTCCTCGAAATGCAGGCCAGTCGTCGGTTCATCGAGGATATACAGCGTGCGTCCTGTGTCACGCTTCGACAACTCGGTCGCCAGTTTCACGCGCTGTGCCTCGCCACCGGACAGCGTCGTTGCGCTTTGCCCTAAATGAATGTAGCCGAGTCCAACGTCAAAGAGCGTTTGCAGCTTCTGGTGAATGCGAGGTTGGTTCTCGAAGAAGGCGAGCGAATCCTCGACCGTGAGATCGAGCACCTCGGCGATGTTCAATCCGCGGAATCGGACTTCCAACGTCTCGCGATTGTAGCGCTTCCCTTTGCACACGTCGCACGGGACGTACACGTCCGGGAGGAAGTGCATTTCGATCTTCACGAGACCATCGCCCTGGCACGACTCGCAGCGTCCTCCCTTGACGTTGAAGGAAAATCGTCCCGGTCCATAGCCGCGGATCTTCGCCTCGGGCATTTCGGCGAAGAGTTCGCGCGCCGGTGTGAAGACGCCCGTGTACGTGGCGGGATTCGAGCGTGGGGTACGGCCGATGGGCGACTGGTCGATGTCGATGACCTTGTCGATGTGCTCGAGCCCCGTGATGCGCGAGTGTTCGCCGGGGATGACGCGTGCACGATAGAAGTGTCGCGCGAGCGAGCGATGCAGAATGTCCTCGACGAGCGTGGATTTGCCCGACCCCGACACGCCAGTGACAGTAATGAAGGTGCCTAACGGGAATTCGACGTCGAGGTTCTGGAGGTTGTGCTCCTTGGCGCCGGCGACGCGGATCACGCGTTTGGAGTCGACGGGGCGCCGCTCGCGTGGGATTTCGATCCGACGCTCGCGCTTGAGATACTGGCCCGTCAGCGATGCCGGGACGGCGGCGATGTCCCGGACCGAGCCCGCGGCGACGACCAGCCCTCCGTGCTTCCCTGCCCCTGGCCCGAGGTCGATGACATAGTCGGCGGCGCGAATGGTGTCTTCGTCGTGTTCCACGACGATGACCGTGTTGCCGAGGTCGCGCAGTTGTTTCAAGGTGCCTAACAAGCGCTCGTTGTCGCGCTGGTGCAGCCCGATCGACGGTTCATCCAGGATGTAGAGAACACCCACGAGACGTGAACCGATCTGCGTCGCGAGGCGAATACGTTGCGCTTCTCCACCAGAGAGCGACTCGGCGGACCTGCCTAACGTGAGGTAGTCCAGCCCCACATCGTCGAGAAAGCGAAGTCGCTCTCGGACTTCCTTGAGGATCGGGCCGGCAATTTCGGCGTCGAGGCCTGGGGAGCCGTTGGTTCGAACGCGGAGGTTGTCGAAGAAGCGGCGGGCTTCGACGATGGAAAACTCGGTGATCTCGCCGAGGTTGCGATCTTCGATGGTGACGGCGAGCGACTCAGGTTTGAGGCGACGCCCGCCGCAGGAAGCGCATGGACGAATGACCATGAAGCCGTCGAGCTCCTGGCGCACCGTGTCCGAGTCGGTCTCCTGATAGCGACGGGCGATATTGCCGACGATTCCCTCCCACGCCACTGGCGCGGCGGAACTCTTGGCCGTCTTCCTCGCGCCCGTCTTTTTGCTCGCCGCTTCATCGCTTGAGGCACCAACTGCGCCGTGCAGCAGGACTCTGCGAATCCGTTCGGGAATCCTTGCCCACGGTGTATTGAGCTCGAAGCCTAACGACTTGGCGAGACCCGGCAGGATCACGCGTCGCAGATAGCCGTCGGGTTCGCCCCAGGGGAGAATCACCCCTTCGAGAATCGTCAGCGACGGATCGCCGAGGATGAGCTCTTCGCTCACTTCGCGCCGCGTTCCCAAACCACCACATGCAGGGCAGGCGCCGAACGGCGAATTGAAGGAAAAGTGCCGGGGCTCCATCTCCGGCATCGAGATGCCGCAGACCGGACAGCCATAGCGCTCCGAGAAGAGGTGTGTGCTCTTCTCGCTTCCGTGCCTAACGACTTCCACCAAGCCTTCGGCGAGCTTCAACGCGGTTTCGATCGAATCGGCGAGTCGACCACGATCTTCGGCGCGAACCACAAGTCGATCCACGACGATGGAGACATCATGGTTCTGCCGGCGGTTCAGCTTTGGCGGATTGGCCAGTTCGACCAGCTCGCCGTCGACCATTGCCCTAATGAACCCTTGCTTGCGCGCTGCCTCGAACAGATCGCGGAACTCGCCTTTGCGACCACGGACCAACGGCGCAAGGATCTCGAGGCGCGTTCCCTCGGGCCAGGCGAGGATGGAGTCGGTGATCTGCACGGCACTCTGGCGTTGCACGGGGCGTCCGCAGTTGGGGCAATGCGGTGTGCCAGCGCGCGCGAAGAGCAGGCGCAGGTAATCGTAGATTTCCGTGACCGTACCGACCGTGGAGCGCGGATTGTGGCCCGCAGTCTTTTGCTCGATGGAGATTGCCGGCGAAAGCCCCTCGATCGTGTCGACATCGGGCTTTTCCATCAGCCCGAGGAACTGCCGGGCGTAGGCCGACAGTGATTCGACGTATCGTCGCTGCCCCTCGGCGTAAATGGTGTCGAAGGCGAGCGACGATTTTCCCGACCCTGAAAGCCCCGTGATGACGGTGAGGCGATCGCGCGGAATGGTTACGTCGACGTTCTGGAGATTGTGCTCGCGGGCACCGCGGACAATAAGCGCTTCATCAGCCATAATCCCGAAAATTGGCCGAAGGTCCCTCGCGCTTCAAGGGAGCCCATTGGGGCGATCCTCAGGCTGGTTTGGCGCTTCTCCCTAGGAGGTTCGTCGCGCGAACGGCCGAGTTAGTGGCACTTCCCGCTCCCCGGATCCCAGATCCTTCCGCCAGTGTCGATGAAGACGTGCTGATACGCACCGGCGCCGAGCGTCAGCTTGAAGATTCCGTAGTAGCCTTCGACGCGTGCCAGCGAGTTGGCAGCAGGGGCGCGGAAGCCGCGAAGGATCCCCCCTCCCGTTCCCGCGACGATCTGCGTGATGCCCTTGAGGGTGTCGAGCGCCGCATCAGGCGTTTGCGGAGCGAACCGCTCGTACGTGTGGTCGTGCCCGACAATCGCCAGGTCAACACCGCCATCATACAGAATCTTGAAGAGCGGGCGCATGAGCGGATCCATGCCGTGATACGAGGAACTGAAGAGCGGACGGTGCAGGTAGGCGACGGTGCACTTGGCCGGATGGTCCTTGAGATCCTTCTTGAGCCAGTCTTCCTGTTCAAGAGCGGCCTTTCCGCCAGGTGCAATGGCCGGGAGCTCACTATTCAGTGCGACGGCGTGCCACTCGCCGATGTCGTAGCTGTAATACCCTTTCCCGTTAGGCCCCGCCTTGTCACCGAAATACGCGAAGTACGGCGCCGCATTGTTCGTTACATACTCGTGGTTGCCGGGAATGGGATGGATCTTGCGCATGATTCGCCCGTTAGGCTTTCCCCACGACGGCGTGAAGCACTGGGCGAATTCGCGTGCCGTTCCAGATTCGTACACGTTGTCGCCTAACGTAAAGACCGCGTCATCGACCTTGGCGATGCTGTCGACGACGAGTAGTGAGTCGATGATTGCGGCGGTTCCCTCGTCACCGGAAACTCCGCACCGCGCGATGTCGCCGACACCCATGAAGACCGATGCGCCCGCGAGACGCACTTCTTCGGGCGTCGCCGTTGCAGGTGGCGGAGTAATGCGAACCGGCGGCGAACACTGCCAGCACACGATGGGGACAATCGCCGCCACGGCAACAGCAACAACGCGGAACGGTCTCCACGCGCGACCGCGCGGAGGCATTGATCGATCGTTGCGTTCGATCATCTAGAAATTCACTCCGGTCCCTAACAAGAAGGTGCGTTCGCGGTCCGTCGTCACGAGCACGTTGATACCGAGCGTCGGCCCGAGCACGCCAAGCCAGAATCCTGCGCTCGCCGCCGAGTGCCACTCGCCGCCCGGCTGCGATTGAAGAAAGACGCGACCGCTTTCGCCACCTGCAATCAGACCCAGGTCTAAAGGAAGAATGAATGAAAACCTCGCGACAGGAACGCGGAGCTCAGTCGCTCCGAATACCGCCGCGTCACCCACGTACTGCTGATAGCGCGGAACGCGCAACGTTCCTGCACCACCAAGAAACGCCGCTTCGAAGAAAGGATAGTTGCCGAACAGCTTCTCGCCTCCCACTCGCATCGCCAGCACCGAGCCTTTGCGCGCAGCGACCGGAAGGTAGGCGCTGACGGAGCCTTTCACGTGCTCGAACGGTGCGGAGACGTCCCAGATGGATGGGTAGGCCGCCGCCGATGCGCGTACGAGGAATCCACGGGATGGATTCGTCGTCGCATTCCTGGTGTCGAAGTTGAAGCGCAACTCCGCACCAGCCTGACGAAACGTCGGAAATCCGGTTGGATGCAGCTGCGCGATCATCTGCCCGGGGACACTATCGGTCGTGACGTACTTGACGATCGGGCCTAACGAGAGCTCGCTATTCGGACCGAAGGCAATGCCGCCAGCGACGCGGGCGGTCCATTGCCGGTTGCGAATGTTGGTCTCCGGAACGTCGCGATACGCGAGGGAGTTCCCGAAGCCGGCAAAACGCACCAGATCGAGATCGCTCATACCGGATTCGAGCTTTATCAGCCTCGTGGAGTTTTCGAATCGGAAGTCGGCCCCAGCCATCGTGCGCGTGCGCCCAACCTTAGTCGAGTATTCAGTCAGCAGCGACAAGCGATATTCATAGGGAGCACGCCTAAAGCCATAATGCGTGCGGGCAATGCCGATTCCAGGAACGAAACCGAGTCCGCGTCCCGTGTGCATGGTGAAGAGCGGCGACATCGCCGTTCCAACGTCCTTGTTTGGTGGAATGAGGCGACCATATGCCTTGAACCACGGACGCCGATTGAAGCCGGAGTCGGGCTCGTACTTCACGCCGTCGATCGTGCCGAGGTCATAGAGATGGGTGGCGTGCGAGGCGCGCGATTCGGTCTCGGAGTCAGCGAGCACGTTGGTGCCGTTTCCACCAATTACGCGCAGCTCGATACGCAGAGCACCCGCCCCGCGCACAACGGCTGAGTCATCGCCCCCGTGCAAGTAGACTCGAAGCGCTTGGGTCTCGGTGGGCGCGAATCGACGATGGTACCACACCTCGTCGTTAGGCGCGCGGAACGACACGGTCAGCCCTCCTTCGGCGTCGCGCACAATCTCGGCTCGCTCGGCGTCGTCCGTCGCGTGAAGATTCACCACACGCGCCAGCACCGCGTAGTACCGGAGCGCGACATCGCGCAGTTCGCCGCGACGTGCACGGAGCGAACCAGCCAGACGCGGAACGGCTCGGCGATACCCTGCCGGCAGGAGCGCGAGCGCAGTGTCGATGACGGAATCTGTCATGGCATGCGAAACGAAGTCGATCTCGCGCTCCCAGTCTTTTCTGTCGAGGGCGTCAAGGAGGCGTCCATCGAGATCAAGCTCCGATCCCGCGGCATCCGTCGGGCTCGCGTAGGAGCTATCGAAGGGGATGAGGTTGTTCTTGAAGTGGGATGCCAAGCGAACGAGCGTTCCTCCGTAGGAGATAAACACACGATCGCGATCACGGGGGATCGGCTCCCAGAGCGAGTCACGCGCGTGCATTCGCGCCCACTTCCATTGATCCTCGTGACGATCATTGTCGTTCAAGAACATGTCGACGAGTCGCGCGCGCAGATATTTGCGCTGGTCAACGCGACGCTTCGCGTCCTTGTTGATCGACTTGAGCAGTTTTTCGGAATCGATCACTTCGATCGCGCCAGCGAAGCCCGTTTCCTCACTCCCGGCCTCGACGTCATCGAGGTGTTCTTCGATGGTGCCGAGCGAGCCAGCAAATTCCTTGCGCCATTCGCCTAACCGTTCGTCGTTAGGCAGGACGTAGAGTCTGGGCGTGGGGTGGAGCACTCCGACTGCCTGGAGAAATGGCGGCGAGACGACAGGGGCGGCGGGGAAATTGGCGGAGAGTCCGTCGCGAAGGATGTCCATCACAACGGTTCCGTCCCACTGCGCCACGTTGTCGAGCTTCGACTTGAAGAGTGGGCGAAACGTCCATGAGCGACCGTCTTTTGACTTGAGTCGCAGGGAGCGCGTCTGGTGCCCACCGCCGATCTCTTTCGCTTCGAGTCCGCCGGCGAATTGATCGAGGTTGAGCACGGGCACCACGATCGGAGTTCCCCAGAGATCGCGCCATCCATCGCCGAGCATCTGACGATGAAACCGCGACGCACCGTATCGGCCGTTCGCGACGACGCGCGCGCTATCGGCCGGAGCTGTGGTATCACCCTTTCGTACCGTGCGCGACGGCGACGACATCCTGTTGACGTGCGATTCCTGCGAAAAGACGGGAGACACGGCGGCTGTCGTTAGGCACACAACAGTGGTGAGGAACACGCGGTGCGACGTCATGGCACCACCTCCATCGAGGCAAGCGGCCATCGATACACGGTGATTGCGGCCGGGTTGCGGACGGACTCATCGCTGACCACGAGCAGACCATCGCGAGTGATGGCAATGCCTTCGGGTTGCTGATGCTTCTTCGCGTCGGGAAGGGAGACTTCGCGCACGACGTCGCCCTCGCTCGTGAACTCGAGCAGGGCGCGCTGGCGTGAGGCGAGCGCGACGAGGTGCCCGGTCGTCGGATCGAGCGTGATGTCCGACGCCTGAAATGATGGTTCTGCCTTGCTCGAGTCGTTAGGCTGGAGTGCCAGCTCAAATCGCGTGGCGTCGTCGTCCGACGAGAGTGGCATGGGGAGGCGATACACCACCAGCACTCCCGCTTCTTTCCGCTTTTCCTTCTTCTTGAGGACGCGCTTGCAGGGGAGATAGAACGATGTCGTCAGCGAGTCATAGACCGCGCCCTCGAACTCACACTCTTTTCCGAGTTTGGTGTCTACGGTTCGATACTTGACATGCGATCGATCGGCCCCTTCGGGGAAAATGAAGAAGACTCCCTTGCTCGAGAGGAGATAGATCGAATCACCGACGGTCGTGATGGCTTCAAAGTCGCCACCAACCGCGCCACTGCCTAACGAGAACTGCTTCATCACTTCACCGCGCTTCACGTCGATGAGTGAAATGCGCGCGGTTTCATCGTCATGGGCAAGGACGAGGCCGTTGCCCCGCACCGTGAGTCCCGAGATCTCAGACAGCCATGAAGGAAGGAGCCAATGCGCGACCATCGTATCACGATGACTTTGCGCGGCAGCGCGGAGACGTTCGGCAAAGGCTGAATCGCGCTTGAGGTTCGTCGCCGGAGACACGTGGTTCCCAACGGCGGTGCAGGCGACGATGGCGACGACGGCAGCCACCGCCACCGTCGTCTTGCCCGCGCCGCTCACGCCGACTGCTCCTTGAGGACGGAATCCGCCAGCTGCAACTCGACCGACGTGATCACACCGACCGCCGTACCGCGCACCGCGGTGATGACCTCGTCGCCGGTGCTCCCCTTGGAGAGCTTCACCAGATAGTACATCTCCGACGGCTTCCCAACGTGTGCGACGATCTCGTCGAGAATCCAGCGCCGCGTGCTCTGCGCAAGCGCGTACTCAATCCGCGGCTGTGCGGCGCTCACATCATCCGCGGTCACAAAAACCACCGCGTTGTAGCGCGGACGCCCGCTGTGAGTGCCCATCATCTTGCGCACTCGATTGAAACGCTCGGCAAGTGCCGTGACTTTGTCGCCGCTCAGCGCCAGCAAGACCTCGCGGTCTGGGACTTCCGTCGCCCCGTTGCTCTTCGCGAGTGAGGAGAGCGGCTCCTTCCACTGCGCAGCCGCCGTCGGAGCAAGGACATTTCGACCAAAGCCGAAGCGCCACGTGAGAAGGACGACGAAGTTGAAGAACATCGACACCAGCGCGCCGAGGCCGAGCATGTAGACGCCAGCCGCGAATCCAACGGCGATGGAGAGGAAGATGAAGACGATATCGCGCGTGTCGCGCAGCGTGGTGCGAAAGCGCACGGCGGCAACGACGCCGGCCAGACTGAACGCCAGGGCCAGGCTGTTGCGAACGACGAAGACGATGCCGGTGACAACGATCGGCAGGATGAGCAGTGTTTGCACCAGCGCAGCGTTATGCCCGCGGACTTCGCGCGCTGACATGTATACCCAAGTGACCGGCAACATCACGAGGAGAGTTCCGACCAACGTCACGCTCGTGAGGATGAGCAACTGTCCGCCCGCGCCAATCGGAACGGCATTCGACGCGCCGTTTGCGAGTCCGTCCTGCAGCAGAAACGGCGTCTCGGGCGCTGAGATCTGTTGAACATCGAAGAGCACACGCCAGAGATCGGGCGCGATGAACTGGAGACCGACCGCAAGAAGGGTGAGAATGGCATAGTACCCCATCAGCCGACGGACCGGGTGCTCAGATCCGAGCGTGATGGCGTCAACGATGCGCGTGACGAAGGGCATAACGAGTGACTCGCGGGAGGACGACGATCCTGGTGGAAGAACTGAATCGTCGAGTACGTGACACGAGCATATTGCTACCGGGTTGCGGCTGGCGGTAATTAGTCAACAGGAGGCCACCACACTCCTCCGCCATGATGACCAGTGACTACTCCGCTGGTACAATTCAGGGGGCGGAATCACAGCGGCCGCTAGCGTGCGAGCGACCTCCACGTGACCTTCGCCACATCTCATCGGTCATACGCAGACGGGCACTGCCGCTCTTTTGCCGCGACCGCCCGCGCACCGGACTCCAATGCCGCATACCGACGCCGTCGTCGTACTGACCACTGTATCCAGCGCCGAAGAAGGGGAGAAGCTCATTCGTGGGCTGCTAGAACGACGCTTGATCGCCTGCGGCACGATGCTGCCGGGTGCTCGCTCGCTCTATCGATGGGAAGGCAAGGTCGCGGACGAGCGCGAGATCGTACTCCTGCTCAAGACGCGCTCCGCCATCATTCACGCGGTCGAGCGTGCGTTCGCCGAGCTCCATCCATATAAGGTGCCCGAGCTGCTGGCGCTCGAGGTTCAGTATGGACTGGAGAAATACGTCACGTGGATCAACGACGAGACGTCGTTGGCACTGCTCACCTAACGATGGTGGCTGTCGTCGTCGATGACCTCGCGTTTGTCGAGGCGGACGCGATTGCGCGTCCGACCAACGCGCAGCTACGCGCGACGACGCCGGTCATGCGGCGGGTGGAACAGGCGGGGGGCGATCGGCTCCTCTCGCAGCTCCGCGTGAATGAGCCGCTGGATGTGGGGTCGGCGGTCGTCACGTCGGCGGGCTCGCTCGCTGCGCCACTGATCATACACGCCGTCGTTAGCTCCGAGGATGAGGCGGTCTCGCGCAGTGGGGTTCGCCGCGCCACGCTCAGCGCGTTACAGCGTGCGCGCGACTTCGACATCGCACATGTCGCGATGGCACCCTTTGGACTCGGCGCGGGCAATCTCGAAGTCGACGATGCCGCTCGCACGATGAGCGAGGCGCTTCGCGAGCACTCCAAGCGCGGCGGTCCGCCACAGCGCATCACGTTCGTGACGGAGAGCGACTTCGAGGCCGAGTGCTTCCGAGCAGCGGTTGCAGCTGCCGGACTGGGAATGTCCGCGTGAACACACGTGGATTTCTTGCCGCGGGCATCCTCGTCGCGTGGGGCGCGGGAATCGCGGCCTTCGCCCAACGCGAACTGTCGCGATCACCCCGCGAGCGACTCGCCGAAGCCGCCGCGCGTGTCGCACCCGGTGCAACGTATTTCGCGGTCGAGCGTGAGGGAAAGCACATCGGCTTCGCCTCCACGACGATCGATACGGTGCCTGGCGGGCTGCAGGCCACCGATTACTTCGTCGCCGACCTCGATTCGAGTCACCACACCCGTCGCACCACGGCGCAAAGCGTGGTGCACCTAACGCGCGGGCTCGCGCTCAAGGACTTCACCGTCACCTACGGACACGCGTCGTCGCCAACCGTCGTGAGTGGAAAGATGACGGGCGACTCTCTCCTCTCGTACTCCATTCGCGCGCCGGGGAGCGCGGCAGTTGCACGTCAGGTCGCAGTGTCCGCTCCGCTCCTTCTCCCGACGCAGATTCCCTTTGCCCTCACGTTAGGCGATGCGCCCAGGCGTGGCGCTTCGCGTACGTTCGACACGTTCGATCCGCTCACGCTCGCGGTGCGTGCCGTGACGTACACGATCGTGAGTGATTCCGCATTTGTCATCGTCGATAGCGCATCATACGACGGCGTCACGAAGCGTTGGGCCGGCGTCCATGCAGACACCGTCCACGGATGGCATATCGTCTCCGATGGCGCGGAGCCCACCGACGCATGGGCCGATGACCTGGGGCGTCTCATAGCGCTCCGCGATGTGCGCGGACTCAACATGCGGCGCGTCGCATACGAGATGGCCTTCGAGAATTGGCGCAACGCCAGCGTCGTCGCCGATGAGCGTCGTGCAGACGCCGACGACGCGTTAGGCGCTCGGACGGCGATTGCGTCGGGCATCGATTTGCGTCGTGCGCCCCTCGCCGAGCTCCGCGTGCAGATTCCGGGGGTGATGACCGGGGCGCTCGCCGTCAGTGGAGGAAACCAGTCGGTCGCCGGCGACACGATCCGTGTGACACGCGACGATTCGCTCATGCTCCTGCAGTCGTTCCCACTCCCCCCGTCGAAGTCGGTACGCCTGCGATTTGCCAACGAGCTTCGCGCAGAGCCGTTGGTCGAGACTGACCACCCGGCGATCGTCGCGCTCGCACAGGGTTTGCGCGCCGGTGAGATGCAGACCGGTTGGGTAGTGGCGCGGATCACACGCTGGGTGCACGACTCAGTGGTCGCACTTCCGTCTGATGCGCTGCCGACCGCGTTAGGCACCCTTCGCCTGCGCGCCGGCGACTGCGACGATCATACGCAGCTCTTCGTCGCACTCGCGCGCGCCGCGGGAATTCCTACGCGCGCAGTGAGCGGGATACTGCTGGTAGACGGCCACGCCTACTACCACTCCTGGGCGGAAGTAATGTTGCGCCGATGGGTCCCCGTCGATCCTACCATGGGGCAGCTCCCAGCCGACGCGTCGCACATCCGGTTGGTGGCGGGGGGCGTGCCAGCGCGTGCTGAACTGGCGCGTGTCATCGCACGGCTGCACCCGCTCGTGGTCGCAACGACGCCGCACCGAGACAGTACGGGCGCGCGGCCATCGTCGCGCGCTGCGCGTTAGGCACGCGACGCACCGTCTTCCGAACTGGCCACGATGATCGAACTCACGCAGCTCACCAAGCGATACGGCTCGTTCACGGCCGTCGACTCCGTCGATCTCTTCGTGCCGCGAGGGGAATTATTCGGCTTCCTGGGGCCCAACGGCGCGGGGAAGACTACGACGCTCCGGATGATCGCGGGCATTCTACGCCCGACCGCCGGGCGCGTTCGCATTGCCGGCCTCGATCTCGCCGAACGTCCCATCGAAGCGAAATCGCGACTGGGTTTCATCCCCGATCGCCCGTTCATTCACGAGAAGTTGACGGGGATGGAATTCCTGCGATTTGTCGCCGGACTCTATCAGCAGGAAGGGGGCGACGTCGAGCACCGTGCGCGCGAGTTGCTGGCGCTCTTCGATCTCGAGGATTGGCGTGACGAAGTGGTCGAGTCGTATTCGCATGGAATGCGGCAGAAGCTGATCATCTCCAGCGCCTTCGTGCATCGTCCGGACGTCATCGTCGTCGACGAACCAATGGTCGGCCTCGACCCTAAAGCTGCGAAGACGCTCAAGGATCTCTTCCGCGAATACACGCGGCGCGGGCACACGATCATGATGTCCACGCACACGCTGGAAGTCGCACAGACGTTGTGCGACCGTATCGGAATCATTCAGCAAGGGAAGATTCGCGCGTGCGGGACCATGGATGACTTGCGCAAGCACGCCGTGCACGGGGACGAAGGGCTGGAGTCCATCTTCCTGCGATTGACCGGCGAAAATGCGGCGCGTGGATTGGTCGAAGTGCTTGATGCCTAACGATCCGTTCCTTTCGCTTCCGGCGCGCGCCGACGCAGCGCTCGTCGCCAGACACAAGATGTTGTCGGGGGCGCAGCCGGCCGTGGGTGCGTACACGCCAGCCGGTGGACGCATCGTGCCGCCTCCGACGCGCAGCGTGTCGATGCGACACCTCCTCGTTCCGAAGTGGCTCACGGCGCGCTATCACTCGGCCAGCGAGCGCAAGGGACGAAGTGCGCGCTACGGACTCCTCTCGCTGCTGGGTGTGGTCTTCTGGACCATCGTCTTCGGCGCGCTGTACCGCGTGCTCGCCTACTTCAAAGGGGTGGACGAAATCGGCGCGCTGCTGGCCGGCAAGTTGTTAGGCGTTCTGTTGCTCTCGTTCTTCTCGATTCTGCTTCTCTCGAACATCATCACCGCGCTATCGTCATTCTTTCTCGCCAGGGATCTGGATTTGCTCGTGTCGGCCCCGGTCGATTGGCTGACGCTGTATGGCGCAAAACTGTTTGAGACCGCACTGCATTCGAGCTGGATGGTTGTGCTTCTCGCGGTACCGATGCTCTCCGCGTACGGCTTCGCGTATGACGGCGGCTGGCTCTTTCCACTCGTTGCGCTCGCGACGTTCCTCCCGTTTCTGATCATCCCTGCGGTGATCGGTAGCGCGATCACGCTGCTCCTGGTCAACGTGTTTCCGGCGCGTCGCACTCGCGACATTCTTTCCGTGATTAGTGTGCTGGCCGCCGCCGGCCTGGTGATTCTGCTGCGGATGATGCGCCCGGAGCAGTTGGTGAAGCCGGAGGGCTTCAAGTCACTCGTCGAGTTCATCGCGGTACTGCGCGGCCCGACGTCGCCGCTGTTGCCGAGTGAGTGGATGCAGCGAACGTTGATGGGGTGGCTCACCCGATCGTTTGATCCACTGCCCCTGTACCTCCTGTGGTCGACCGCCGCAGCGTTCGTCGTGCTGGGCGCCGTGTTGCACCGGGCGATGTATCCGGTGGGCTTTACCAAGGCACAGGAAAGTGCGCAGCGCATCATCAAGAGCGGAGCGCGCCCAAGCCTTCTCTCGCGGTTGCTCACGCCGTGGGGAATCGTTAGGCGCGAGCTGATCCTCAAGGAAGTTCGCCTCTTCTTCCGCGACACAACGCAGTGGTCGCAGCTCATCCTGCTCGCCGTGCTGGTGGTCGTCTACATCTTCAACATCAAGTTCTTGCCGCTGACGGGCGAAGGAATCACCTTCTTCATCGTGAACCTGATTCCCTTCCTCAATCTGGGACTCGCCGGATTCGTGCTCGCCTCGATCGCTGCGCGATTCATTTTCCCAGGTGTGAGCCTTGAGGGGCGATCGTGGTGGCTCCTTCGTTCGAGCCCCCTGTCGATGCGCGAGTTGCTCTGGTCGAAATTCTGGGTGGGGACTCTCCCGCTACTGGCGTTAGCGGTCGGCATCGTGACGGTGACGAACATCCTGCTCCAGGTCAGCCTGTTCATGTTCGCCGTCTCGTTAGGCTCGATCGTCCTGCTCACCTTTGCGATCGCGGGGCTCGCCGTCGGATTCGGAACGTTGTATCCGCGCTTCGAGACCGAGAACGCGGCGCAAATTCCCACGTCGTTTGGCGGTCTGGTCTTCATGATGACGTCCGTACTCCTCATCGGGGCGGTGATCTTCCTGGAGGCGCGCCCTGTTTACCAGTTCCTGCGGGCAAAACTCTACGGCGTAGGCGAGGTCAATAGCGCCGAGCTGCTCTTGGGCTTTGGACTCGCCGCCGGTTTGTGCATGCTTGCCACGTTCGTTCCGCTGCAACTGGCCCAGCGCCGGCTGGAGTCACTCGAGCGTTGATCGTCAGGATGCGTCAGCTTCTCGCGATACGCGTGTCGCCCTAACGACTTCGCAAGCGGTCGATCGACTCCTCGAACGATCGGAGCAGGAAACGCACCTCGCGCCAAAGCTCGCGACCCAATGAATTGCGCGTTTCTTTCTGCTGGAGCGTGATGAGGTACGTCCCTTTCGCGACCTGCGAGGCAGACTCCAACTCACGAAGTGCACGCACCAGGAGCTTACGGCTGTGCGGAGTGGAAAGCGACGCGAAGGCGCTGGCAGGCGAGAGCCAGCGCTTCCGTCGCCCTTCGGGTGATGGCGATTCGCTCTCACGCCTAACGAGATAGTACCGGGCGCGAACCTTCTTTCCTCCGCCACGTAGCGTGACCAACTTGCCAATCTCCGCGACCACTACCCCTCGCACGCCAGTCTCTTCATAGGTTTCGCGTAGCGCGCAGGCAGCCGCGCGCTCACCCCGCTCCACGCGCCCCTTGGGAAAGATCCAAACGTGCGACCGCCGGCGCGCGCTCACCAAGAGCAGCTTTGGAGTCTCGCCGTCCATGTGAAAGACTATCGCCCCTGCGTACGGCATCCTCTACGCATTGAGTGCAGCGCCGCACGAGGCGCAGAATTTGGCGTCGGTACTGGCTTGCTCGGCGCCGCACGCCGGGCAGCCCGCAAGCCGGCGCCCGCACGAAGAGCAGAACACGGCGCCCGGTTCGGGACGCTCACCACACGACTCGCACGGCACGGTCGCCAGCAGAGAGCTCGCGATGAAACGATCGAGCTCGTCATCGGTGGGTGCTGTTGTATCGTTAGGCGGCGGTGAGCTCAAGGCGGTCGCGTCCTCCGATTGCGCGTTGAACGACGTCACGCGCACTGCATCCTCCGCCCCGTCGTAGGGCGACTCGCGTTGCCCGCCTAACGCGACTCGCCTCCCGCCGCGCCGAAAGAGCGGCGTGAGAACAAACGCGAAAGCGACGATCGCGATTACGATGGTGACAGCGAGAGAGGTCATACGTGAGCGGGCGGTCTGAGCGGCTCGCCGGTATTTATCGTATTGTGCAGGGGACGCGCCACCCAGCTGATGAGAGCTGCGACCACTGCAACCATGACCGCGGCGAGCCATCCCCATGCAAATGGAGCGAGCGTGACGCTCACGGTTGCGCGCTCATCGGCACCGACAGAATCAAGCACGACGCGGAGCTCCGTCACACCGATATGCGTCACCGCCGGGCGCGCAACGCCGAGCGCGATCGGATTCTGCCGCGTATCGACGTAGTCTCGTCGCTCGGCCACGATCAATCGCGCGATTCCGCGAGCGTGCACGCCCAGTCCAAGCGCCTCCACGTGCGCCGTCGGACGTTCGAACCGCGAGAGACCCTGATGTTCGATGGATAGAGCGTTTTCCCCACTCCCGTCCACGATTACGCGTTCGCCTCCCGCAAGCGCAAATTCTCGTGTGGTCGACAGGCGTTCGCCTAACGCGGCAAGCGATGTCAGGGCGAGCGCGAGCAACAGAAAGAGCTGCGCCGTTGGGCGGGTGAGCGCGAGCCGCCGCCAAACGTGCACGCCATATGCTATCGTCGCGCCAACGGCCGACCACCCCAATATGCTCTCACTCCTCCGCGCATCAGGCGGCCACCACAGCATCGATATGGCTGCCACGGCGAGGCCAAAGTCGAGCAGTGCTCTCCACCAGAAAGCGGCACCGCGCGCTCGAGAGTGCGAGACGACGAGACTCCCCCCGGCAGCTGCAAGCACAGCAGCGGTACAAAAGAGAAACACAGGAAGCGAGGGGCGCGGCGCGCCGTTCAACAATAGCGCGCCAACGAGCAGTCCAACTCCGCCCACGCCTCCAAGCAATGCGGCGAGGGGGCTTGAGGCGTGCGCCCGTGTGGCGAGCGTTGAGGTGAGGAGCGCGACCAGAAGATACCGGGCGAAGGGCGTGACAGGCGCCGGGCTCGGCGCACCTCCTGCCGAAAACGCTCCGATTGAGGAGGAGACGATCCCAATGGCAAGAAGCGCGGCGAGTGTCGTTAGGCGCGCCGCATCACCACTCGCATCGCGGCTCTGCGCCTCCTCGGCCAGGTCGTCTGCGGCGTAGGCTGCAATCAGCGACGCTGTCGCAATCGCGCCCATCAGCGCGATCCGCCCGAGCACCGACGCGTTGTCAACCAACCAGGGGAGTACGCCGAGCCCCTCGGCCGGTTGCCAGGACAAGCGCTGAAAGGGCTCCGCCGCGACGCTCGCGGCCACGAGTGCAAGAGCCGTCGCCGCGCTGACCGCCAGGCCAACGCACTCGCGCCGACGGCGAGCGCGAAGCGCGCCTAACGCGGCAACGAGCGCTGCTGTTGGAAGCGCCGAACCAGATGGCGCGGTCAGCATGGTGGCCACACGATCGGATACGGCCATGTTGCGCGTGACGTGTGCGGCGACGAACGCTACGTCGAGGCGCGTCTGTGCCAGCAACACCCCGAGAGTGATTGCCGCGCTGAGAGACGCGAACGCCGATGCAAAGAGCGCGCGGCTCGCGAGGTCGCGCAGATAAGGTCGTTCCGACGAAGCGCCGAGCGCTGTGAGAAGCGCGATGACCGCGAGTATGAGTGCAGACCACGTGGCCGCCACCCCGGCGAGCGTCACAGGATGACCGGGTGCAAAATGTCGTTAGGCACGAGTCGCCTGACGCGGGAACGCCTGCGGGTCAACTACGAATCCTTTCGGCGCACCGCTTCGAGGCGAACCTGCTTCATGATGCGCTCGAGCGCTTCCTCCGCCTGCGCCCGTTCCTCCGGAGGCCAAGGTCCGGACGCACGATTCAGCTCCCTCACCTGATCGAGCATTTCGTTGATCAACATGCGAAGCAAGACGTTCTTGCGTTCCGTTCGGGGTACCTCGTCCTCGGCGCTCATGTGGATCTTGGGACCCTCGGTTCAGGAATTGAGTCGAAGCATGACGGGTATCGGAACCTTTCGATGGTCCGCGCACGGCAACCTATCCATATGATTGCGACGGATGAGCTTCGAACGCCAGACAAAACATCAGCGTGCAGCGGCGCCGCGTGCGCGAAACGGCTTGGTGCTTTTTGTCATCCCGCGCGCCGTCGGGCCACGCGGTCGGCGTGCAGCAGTCCTCCAATTTCGCGACGTACATGCGCCAGCGCTCGATCCACCAGCGCTCGATTCTCCGGCGAATTGAGCCAAGCGCTCGCACCCGAGGGATGCGGAAGTGGGATCGCCAGCGATCGTCCTCCGGCGTGCCGTGTTTCGATCGTTCGGCCAACCAGCTCGGTGAGAGGGCGCGCTGGGAGAAAGCGTTCGATCGCGAGTCGTCCCACGAGAAGCAGGACGGGAGGTTCAAGCAGGCGGAGCTCTGCGTCGAGCCATGCCCCGCACGCCAGTCGTTCGGCGGTGCTCGGAACGCGGTCGCCGCGCCCGCTGGGGTGAGCGCCCGGATAACAGCGCGTCATGGCCGAGATGTAGATGCGGTCGCGCGCTGTTACCTCGTCGATTCCAGCGCGTTCGAGCCACGAGAAGAGGGTGCGTCCCGCGCGCCCGGCGAATGGGCGGCGATCGACTGTTTCGACTTTTCCCGGTGCTTGGCCGACGAGCATTGCAACAGGACGCGTCGCATCCGACACAACCGGAGCGATGGTGACCGGTGTTCCGACGCACTCGCGACAGGCGCGAAGCGCCGCGCGATGGGCATCAAGGAGTGGGAGAAGCGATCGGGCGCGGGCCGGCGGCATCGTTAGGCGCGAGACTCGTTAGGTCGGGCGGCGTCGCGCGCCCACGCAAGTGACGCGCGTACCGCGCGCTGCCATCCGGCGTAATCGCGCGCGACGACGTCCGCACTTCGTGACGGCGCAAAGCGCGTGAAGCTGCGGGCCGCGAGGAACTCGTCGGGCGATTGCCAGACTCCGGCCGCGATTCCAGCCAGCCCGGCAGCGCCTAACGCGGTCGTCTCGATCATGTCCGGACGCTCCACCAAAACACCCAATACGTCAGATTGAAACTGCATCAACCAATCATTCGCTGTCGCGCCGCCGTCGACACGAAGGCGGTCGAGCGCGACACCGTGTTCTCGTACAGTCTGCACGACGTCAGCGGTGCTGTACGCCATGGCTTCGAGTGCAGCCCGAACGAGGTGTGCTCGTCCTGTGCCGCGTGTGATACCAACAATCGTTCCGCGTGCTTCCGGTTCCCAATGCGGCGCCCCCAATCCCACGAGCGCGGGAACGAAGTACACGCCGTCGTTTGATTCGATCGACGTCGCGAGACGCTCGGAGTCGGCCGCGGATTCGAGAAGCTGCAGTCCGTCGCGTAGCCACTGCACCGCTGCGCCGGCGATAAAGATCGCCGCCTCGAGCGCGTACACGGCGTTCCCCTTCGCATCGCACGCGACGGTGGTCAAGAGACCACCTCCCCCCGCGGGGCGGGTCGTCCCGGCATTGAACAGAAGAAACGCACCCGTGCCGTACGTGTTCTTACCTTCGCCAGGACTCCAACACCCTTGACCATAAAGCGCTGACTGCTGATCGCCGGCAACTCCGCCAATGGGAATTTCGGCTCCGAAATGTTCGCGACTCGTTAGGCCGAAGTCACCCGACGATCGCCGCACGTCGGGCAGGATAATGCGTGGGACACTAAACAGCGAACACAGCCCATCGCTCCACGCGGCCTCGTTGATGTCGTAGAGCATCGTGCGCGAGGCGTTGGTCGGATCGGTCGCGTGCACTGCTCCGCCGGTCAACTTCCAGATCAGCCACGTATCGATCGTTCCCGCCAGTAACTCGCCCGCCGCTGCTCGGCGCGCGACGCCCTCGTCCTTGAGCATCCACTCGAGTTTCGTTGCCGAGAAGTACGGATCAACGACCAGTCCCGTCTTGTGGGCGATTTCGGGGGCGCGGGAGCCTAACTCTGCGCAGCGACCTGACGTCCGCCGATCCTGCCAGACGATTGCCTTGCGAATTGGGCGCCCCGTCGCGCGCTCCCAGATGACCACCGTCTCGCGTTGGTTTGTGATCCCGATCGCGTCGGGCGTGGCTCCCGCCTGCGCGATCGCCTCGCGTCCCGCCTCGCGCGTCCGCTCGAAGATCTCCTCGGCGTCGTGCTCGACTTCACCCGGGCTTGGATAGTGCTGCGTGATCTCGCGATAACCGCGCCCCACCACCCGCCCGTCAGCGCGCACGACGAGACAGGTCGATCCCGTTGTGCCTTGGTCAATCGCGAGAACGTGCCGCATGATCGATGAGGGTGAGACGTGAGTACGAAATGGAGGGATTGTGCGAAGCTAGAAGTTGTACGGCGCGCGAAAGAGGCCGCGATCGGTGATAATCGCACTCACCAATTCGGCCGGCGTGACATCGAAGGCAGGATTGTAAACCATCACACCCTCGGGAGCCGTGGCCATGCCAAACGGTCGCACGACTTCGTCTGCATGTCGCTGCTCAATCACGATCGCGCTCCCGTTAGGCGTCGAGGGATCGATCGTCGACGTGGGCGCGGCAACGAAAAACGGGATGCCATGGTGGCGCGCCGACACCGCGACGCCGTAGGTCCCGATCTTGTTGGCCACGTCACCATTGGCCGCGATGCGATCAGCGCCGACGATACACATGTCGATTGCCCCGGAACGCATGAGTGATGCTGCCATGTTGTCGGCGATCACCGTCACATCTATGCCGGCGCGACTCAGCTCCCACGCCGTTAGGCGGCTCCCCTGCAGTAATGGGCGCGTCTCGTCAGCGTACACGGCAACCCGACGCCCTGCGCGCGCGGCATGATATAGCGGCGCAAGCGCAGTTCCGATTCCGCCCGTCGCAAGCGCGCCGGCATTGCAATGCGTGAGCACCCTCGCGCCATCGTTCACCAGCGTTAGGCCATTGGCACCGATCGCTTCGCACATCGCGCGGTCTTCGGCGAGAATTGCCGACGCCTCGTTATGTAGCGCCTCAAGGAGCGCGACGTTGTCGACATCACGCTCGGCGGCAACGCGCATCATGCGGTCGATGCCCCATGCCAGATTCACCGCGGTCGGTCGAGCATCACGAATGCTTCGCGCATTTGCCTGCAGTCGCGCGCGAAACTCATACGCGTTCTCGTACTCGCTCCCGCGCATCGACGTGACAAGCCCCATGGCGCCGCAGATACCGATCGCCGGCGCGCCACGCACCGCTAGTGTCCGAATCGCGTCCACAACTTCGTCCACCGTGCGAAGGTCTCGCTCGACGTACTCGGCGGGCAAACGCCGCTGGTCGATAATGCGTACCGCAGTGCCATTCGGTGCCCACGCAACGGTCTCAATCGTGTCCATGCCGCGCTAAACTACCCGCACGGCTAAGCGCGCGGGGGGGGCGAGCAACGATTCCCACATGTACACGCGCACATTTCTCAAGGGGACGCGAGGACGATCTCACGGCGGTACTTTCACTCCGTTCGCCGGCGCTACCATCAGAGCGTCCCTCCGTGCGACTTGGGCCACCTCACCACGCGACGTTTACATGTCATTCGCGCTCCTCAAATTCGAAGTCGCCGACCGCGTCGCGACCATCACAGTGAATCGTCCCGACAAACTCAATGCGCTGAGCGACGCGACCATCAAAGAGTTGGAGAATGCGATCGACGAAGTACGGGGCAACGACGACATCGCTGGCGCCGTACTCACCGGCGCCGGTAAGGCGTTCATAGCGGGCGCCGACATCGCCGAACTGCGCGACCAAACGCCGGAGCAGGCAGCTGCGCGCGCGACGTACGGACAAGGGGTCTTTCGCAAATTCGATCAGTCGCCAAAGCCGATCATCGCAGCGGTCAACGGCTTCGCACTCGGTGGTGGTTGTGAACTCGCGATGGCCTGTCACGTCCGAATCGCGTCGGAGAGCGCGCGGTTCGGCCTTCCCGAGGTCAAGCTTGGAATTGCCCCAGGCTACGGTGGCACTCAACGCCTTCCTCGACTCGTTGGACGTGGTCGAGCGCTTCAGTTGATTCTGACGGGAGAAATGATCGACGCGCAGGAGGCATATCGTATCGGTCTCGTGAACAAGGTGGTTCCGCCCGCTGACGTCGTGAGTAGTGCCGACGCGATGTTGCGCCAAATGCTCGGTAATGCGCCGCGTGCACTCGCGTTATGCATTGACGCGATCGACCGTGGTGGCGACATGTCTCTCGATGAGGGAATGAAGCTCGAGTCGCAGATTTTTTCGAAGCTCGCAGGCACGAGCGAGTTGATTGAACGCATGACGGCGTTTCTTGAGAAGCGTCCCGCGGTCGTCACGGGAAAGTGACGGGAGCGGTGGTCGCCGGATCGGAATCGACGTCACGAGATTCGTCACCTCAGGAATCGAGTACGCGCCGCGTCGCGATCGAACGATTCGAGGTTCGCGACTTCAGGAATATCGCGCGCGCCGACCTCACGTTTTCCCCTGCGGGGCTCGCGATTATCGGTCCGAACGGTCACGGAAAGACCAATCTTCTCGAAGCGATTCACTACCTGCACACGCTGCGATCGGTGCGCGGCGCGCGGGACGTCGATCTGGTGCGTTTCGGGAGCGAAGGATTTCACGTGCATGCAACCGCAACTGGCGCGGCAGTAGATGACATGCGCGTCGGGTTTCTTCGACACGGGAAAAAGAAGCGCGTCACGCTCGACGGCGTCGAGCGCACGCGTCTTGCCGATGCGTTAGGCGCGGTGCCTTCGGTGATGTTTTCGCCGCGTGATGTGGAGCTCGTGAGCGGCGCCCCATCGGAACGGCGCCGCTTTCTCGACATCGTGTTGGCCACGACGTCGCCCCGCTATCTGCAGGCGCTCCAGCGTTACCGGGCCGCGCTCGTTAGGCGCAACGCGACACTTCGTGAGGTTGCGCGACACGGGCACCCGCCAGCGCGGGTCGCTGTATGGGAGCCGGCGCTCGCCGAGTCGGCGGCGACGTTGTGGTGCGAGCGTGTCCGTTGGACGCGATGGGCCGCGCGGCGCATGGCCGCGTTGTGCGAGACGATCGGCGAGCGCGAGCGCGTCACGCTTCGCTATCATTCGTCGCTTGCCTCGCCCGACGAGGAGCCTAACGAGGGCGATATCCAGGCGCGTATGACGGCGTCACTCGCCGACGATCGCGCGCACGACATCCGGCGCGGCCTTACGCACAGTGGGCCGCACCGCGACGATCTCCTGCTCCTCCTGGGAGGGCATGCGCTCCGTGCCTTCGGATCCGCCGGGCAGCAGCGCACGTCGGCGATTGCCCTTCGACTGCTGGAACGAGAGACCTTGCGTGAACGAACGGCGCGTTCACCGATCATTTTGCTCGACGACCCATTCGCCGAACTTGATCCGCAGCGCGCCGCTCGGATTCTTGAGGTGTTAGCGAGCGGTGAGATGGGGCAAACGATGCTCGCCGTTCCGCGTGATGCCGATATTCCGCGCGCCTTTACCACGCTTGAACGCGCGCGAGTCCGCGATGGCGAGATCGGAGCATATCACGATGCCTAACGACTCGCGCGGCGAAGACCCCGAGCCCATCGCTGAACTGCTCAAGCGATTCTTGAAGAAGTCGGGAATGGATGGGCGGATCGAGCAGTCGCGCGTGCTCGATCAATGGGGAGCGCTGGTTGGTCGAGAAATCGCCGCGGTGACGCGCCCGCTTTCGGTGAGTGAAGACGGGACGTTGTTCGTGGCGGTGCGCAGCCACGCGTGGATGTCTGAGCTGAATATGATGGAGCGCGAGCTGCTCGAATCGGTGAATCGCGTGACGGGATCGCGTCCGGTGCAGCGGCTGCGCTGGAGCCTCATGCGCTGAGGTCGTTCTGGCGGGGGCAGATCGGCTGTGCTGCACCCTCGCTAAGCCGTTATCGAATAATTGTTTACGGTGTGCTCCGAGAGTTGAATCCGGGCGCTCGCCGGGTTATGTTTCAAGGTCATTCCGGGCGATTGTTTTCGGTCGTTATTCGGGTACGTTTCGTCGATTCTCTCACGGGCACACATGTCCAAGAACAACAACACGTACGACGCGGGCAACATCCAGGTTCTCAAGGGGCTGGAGGCAGTTCGCAAACGGCCGGGGATGTACATCGGATCGACCTCGTCGCGTGGATTGCATCATCTCGTGTACGAAGTCGTCGACAACTCCATCGACGAAGCGCTGGCTGGGTTCTGCGACACGGTAATCGTCTCGATTCACGCTGACGACTCCATCACCGTCGACGACAACGGACGCGGCATTCCGGTGGACATGCATCCCACCGAGAAGATGCCGGGACTCGAACTCGCCATGACTGTCCTGCACGCCGGCGGCAAGTTCGACAAGGACTCGTACAAAGTCTCAGGCGGTCTGCACGGCGTCGGCGTCTCCGTGGTGAATGCGCTTTCCGAATCGCTCAAGGTCTGGGTCAAGCGCGACGGCAAAGAGCATTACATGGACTTCGTCCGCGGTAGCACGACCACCAAGATGAAGGTCATCGGGAAGGTCAAGGAGCGCGACACCGGAACGCGCGTCTACTTCAAGCCCGATCCGCAGATCTTCACCGAGCTGCACTACGACTACGACACGCTCGCCGCACGCCTGCGCGAGCTCTCGTTTCTCAACAAGGGCGTCACCATCACGCTCAACGACGAACGTGAGGAAACCGCCAAGTCCGAGACCTTCCACGCGAAGGGTGGACTGAAAGAGATGGTGCAGTTCCTCAATAAGTCGCGGAAGTCGCTGCACCCCGAAGTGCTGCACCTCGACACCGAACGCGACGACATCGGAATCGAACTCGCGTTGCAATACAACGACGGGTACAACGACAACGTCTACACGTTCGTCAACAACATCAACACGCACGAAGGCGGCACGCACCTCACGGGTTTCAAGGCCGCGCTCACGCGCACCATCAACAACTACGCGCAGAAAGGTGGCTTCCTCAAGAAAGCTGACTTCACCCTCTCCGGCGACGACGCGCGTGAAGGGCTAACGGCGGTCCTGTCCGTCAAGGTTCGCGAACCGCAGTTCGAAGGACAGACCAAAACCAAACTCGGAAATTCAGAAGCCGAGTCGGCGGTCAAGACGGTCGTGAATGATTGGTTGAGCGCGTATCTCGATGAACATCCGCGCACAGCCAACATCATCGTCGAAAAGGCCGTCTCCGCCGCGCGAGCGCGCGAAGCAGCGCGCAAGGCGCGAGACCTAACGAGAAAGAAGTCGGCGCTCGACGTCGGCACGCTTCCGGGCAAACTCGCCGATTGCTCGCTCTCCGATCCGGCGATGTGTGAGCTCTTCCTCGTTGAGGGCGACTCAGCCGGCGGCTCCGCCAAACAGGGGCGCAATCGCGAATTTCAGGCGATTTTGCCGCTTCGTGGCAAAATCATCAATGTCGAAAAGGCGCGAATCGACAAAGTCCTCTCCAACGAAGAAATCCGCACGATGATCACCGCGTTAGGCACGGGGATCAAAGAGGAATTCGAGATCGAAAAGGCGCGCTACCACAAGGTCATCATCATGACCGACGCCGACGTCGATGGCGCCCACATTCGTACGCTTCTTCTGACCTTCTTCTTCCGCCAGATGCGCGAGCTCATCGAGGCGGGCTTCATGTACATCGCGCAGCCACCGCTCTATCGCGTCGCGAAAGGAAAGCAGGAGTTCTACGCGTACGATGAGAAAGAACGCGAGACCTACATGGAACGCCTCGGCAACGGCGATCGCGGCTCTGTCAACATCCAGCGGTACAAAGGACTCGGCGAAATGAACAAGGAGCAACTCTGGGACACCACGATGGACCCAGAGCGCCGCACGCTGATGCGTGTGTCGATGGAAGACGCTGTGCAGGCAGATCTCATCTTCCAACAACTCATGGGCGACGAAGTCGAACCTCGAAAGCTCTTCATCGAAAAGAACGCGCGCTTCGTCTCGAATCTCGACATCTGAGGCGACGTATCCTGCATCAAGAAAGGGCGACTGAATCTCCAGTCGCCCGCTGACGCCGCCAGATTCGAGGTGCGCGCGCGACGAGCAGGGGCGTGCAACTTGCACCTGAAGCGTCTGTTTCTTCGAAATCCTCTTTATGGAGCACGTTATGAAAAGAACGGTCCTGACCGCTCTGACACTTTCCATGCTCATCCCTGTCGCGGCTGCCAGCGCGCAGTCCTGCCTTGGACTTCCCGGACTCGTCAGGCGTCCAACCAATCTCCTCGTCAACGCGGATTTCACCGACGGCGCCAAGAGCTTCGGCGCTCGCCTTGGCTTTGGAACATCCATCGCCTTCGGCGGCGTGGGAGCAAGCCTCCGCACCTACGACAACATCAGTGGCACGGGCTTCGGCGTCGGAGTTGATGGAGGTCTGTCACTTGTCGGAGGACCCACGCAGAACATCCTGTTCTGCCCCATCGCCTCACTGTCGTACGGCAAGCCCCCTTCATACTTCGACTACAGCACAACCGAGGCATCGCTCGGACTCGCCGCAGGTGCAACGCTCAAAACGTCACCCGGGCTCGACCTCATTCCCTTCGGCTCGCTGAGCGCGGTGTTCGATCGCTTCAATTTCGACAACGCGCGCGGACGCTCAACGAGCGACAACTACGCACAGTTAGGGCTTGGACTCGGCTTCCAGCTCAATCAGGGCCTCGTCCTCCGCCCTGCCTTCTCCACGGCCATCGGCCGTGACGGCTCAAAGCCCGTCTGGTCCGTGGGCATCGGCTTCCCGCTCGGCACTCGTTAGGTAATGAAGTGCCTAACGTGGGTTCGCATGCGAGCGCAGGCGTAACTGCAGGTGGGAGACGTTAGGCACCGAGTTATCTCGTCTGTCGGCGTTGAGGGGGTCGGAGTTCACAACTCCGGCCCCTTCTTTTCTCCGGGCTACCGGTTGCTGTTCTCTTTCGCGTACCGAGCGAGCTGCCGCGCGTAGACAACGTGCACCGCCGCGATGGCGGCGAGCGGGATTGCCGCGCCGATGTAGGCGATCGTCGCGTGGACGCCGTCGATTCCACCAAGCGGCCCTGGCGTCGATCCCCAGGCGATGAGTGCGTAGAGCGCCACCACTCCGCCGGCAACGAGGAGCGCGCCGATGGATGCGGGCTTGGCGTACTTCTTCATGTCGATGTCCACGGCAACTCCTCAGCTGGTGTTTGCGTTCGATGCCGATCGCCCGCCCCACGATGCGATCGAAAAGCTGCGCGCAAGTTGGCGATGCCGACGCATACGGTAAAGTCCCCGGATGTCTCGCTCTGTTCCAACCGCGATTGTAGAATTGGCGCGCCGAGCTCGTGCGCGTGGCGTTACGCGCGGCCTCGCGCGTCCGCGCGACCAATTCTTCCTTTCCCGCTCATGTATCTCTCTCTCAATTCCCCAACGCGAACGTCGTTGACGATTCTCGCCGGGATGTTGTTGCTTGCCAGCGCCTCGAGCGCGCATGCGCAAGCAAACCCGCGTCGCTCCCCACCGCCCAGCGCAGCAAACGCAGGGACGGCGGCGAACGCGCTGAGTGATTCGCTCTTCGCCGGTCTTTCGTATCGCAACATCGGGCCGGCAAACATGTCGGGGCGCATGGCCGACGTCGAAGGCGTGCCCGGCGATCCGTCCATCATCTATGTGGGGAGCGCCTCGGGCGGCGTCTGGAAAAGCATCAACGGCGGAACGACATGGACACCGATTTTTGACAAAGAGTCGGTAACATCCATCGGCGACATGGCCGTTGAGCCCGGAAATCCCGACGTCGTGTACGTCGGAACGGGCGAAGCGAACGTCCGCAATTCGGTCTCCTTCGGCGTGGGCGTCTACAAAACCACCGACGGCGGAAAGACCTGGAAGCATCTGGGACTCAACGATACGCGCCACATCTCGCGCATCGTCATCAACCCCGCTGACCCGCGCAAGGTCTATGTCGCGGCGATCGGGCATGCGTTCGGGCCTAACGAGGAACGCGGCGTCTTCATGTCCGAGGATGGCGGCGCTACGTGGAAGAAATCTCTGTACCTCGACGACCGTCACGGCGCATCCGACCTCGATATCGATCCGCAAAATCCCAACATCCTCTACGCCGGGATGTGGTATTTCGACCGGAAACAGTGGACGCACCGCTCAGGCGACGAGAAGGGTGGACTCTATCGCTCCACCGACGGCGGAAAGTCGTGGACGAAGCTCACCAAGGGGATCCCCACGCTCACCGGACGCATTGGCGTAAAGGTCGCTCCAAGCAATCCCAATGTTGTCTACGCGGTCATCGAGACCAAGGAGGGCTACGTCTTCCGCTCCGACAATCGGGGCGACACGTGGACGATGGTCAGCGACAACGCGAACACGCTCGGTCGTGGCTTCTATTACGCCGACCTCCGCGTCGACCCCAGCAACGAGCACCACGTCTTCACGTTAGGCATGTCATTTTCGCACTCCATCGACGATGGACACACGTTCGGTCCGGTCACCGGGAATTTTCACGGCGACCATCAAACGATGTGGATCGACCCTAAAAATCCGAAGCGAGTGTTCATGGGCGACGACGGTGGCATGAACGTCTCGTACGATGGCGCCAAGTCGTGGGAATGGTTCGGCAACATTCCCGTCGGCCAGTTCTATCAGCTGTCGTACGACATGCGTGAACCGTTCTACAACGTTGCCGGTGGACTGCAGGACAACGGCGTGTGGACCGGTCCGACTCGCGTACGGGGCTCGGCGATCCTCTCGAGTGACTGGCGGTTCATCCAGAATGGCGACGGCTACTACGCGGTGTCGCATCCCGATGATCCGGACAGCTTTCTCTCCGACTACCAGGCCGGAGGGATCCAGGCGACGAATCTGCGCACGTACGAACAACGCGAAGCATCGCCGCAGGTGAAGCGCATGGACGGCTACGCCGCCGATTCCAATGACGTGCGCTTCAACTGGAATGCCCCGATCGTCCAATCGCCGCACGACAAGCGCATCGTCTACTTCGGTGGCAACATCGTCTTCCGTTCGAGCGATTGGGGGAAGACGTGGACGCCCATCTCCGGTGATCTCTCGAAGAACGACAAGTCGCGTCAAGGCGACGCCGGCGGACCGATCCTGAAAGAGAACACCGTCGCTGAGTATTACGGCAACGTGTATTCACTGGCCGAGTCACCCGTGCAGAAAGGGGTCATCTGGGCAGGGACCGATGACGGCAACCTTCAGGTGACGCAGGACGACGGCAAGACATGGACGAACGTGGCGCCTAACGTGACGGGCGTCGGCGCCGATGCGGTGGTAAGTGGTATCGAGCCTTCGCGCACTGCGGCTGGCACCGCTTACGCCACGTTCGAGCGACACATGATGGATGACTACAAGCCGTATGTATTCAAGACGACAGACTTCGGTCGCACGTGGACAAACATCACGGGGAATCTGCCGAGCTCCAACTACGTGCAGGTGATTCGCGAAGATCCGAAGAACACGAACCTCCTGTACTGCGGCACAGAGTTAGGGCTCTATGTCTCGTGGAGCGGCGGCACATCGTGGACACGATTGCACCTGAAGAATCTTCCGTCGGTCGCCGTGCACGAGGTGCTCGTGCACCCACGCGACAACGATTTGGTGCTAGCCACGCACGGACGCGCCATCTGGGTTCTCGACGATGCGACACCCATTCAGACGATGACGCCGGCGATTGCCGCCAAGTCTTCGCACCTCTTTCCGTCGCGCGTCGCGACTCGGTACAACACTGGTGACCAAAGCTGGAACTGGGGGAACCATCAGTATCGCGGGACGAACGCCGCCTACGGCGCAATCATCACCTACTGGCTCAAGAAGAAGCCGGCGAACGATACGCTCGTGAAGGTCGAAGTGCTCCAGGACGGCAAAGTGATTCGCACGTTGAAAAAGCCGACGGCCGACGAAGGCTTCAATCGCGCGACCTGGGACCTTCGCATCGATCCGCCGAAGCTCCTGAGCGACATGATGGGCGATACGGCAGACGCGAACGATGGTCGTGGACGCCCGGTGGGGCCGCAGGTGCTTCCCGGCACGTATGCGGTTCGCCTAACGGTTGCTGGCGAGTCGCAGGAGCAACCGCTGTCCGTGCGCATCGATCCGTCTTCCAAGATCACGGAAACGGAATTGCGCCAGCAATTCGAACAGGCCACGCGCCTCAACCAACTCATCGCCTCGCTGATCGAGACCGAGCGCAACATGTCGGCGTTCAAGGGGCAGGTGCTCGAGCGTCGCGCCTCGGGGCAGGAGATGCGCGGCGAGGCTGCCGCCGAGTTGGTGAAGGTGGCGACCGAAGAAGGGGTCAAGCTCGATTCGGTACGATTGCAGCTGACGAGGCCGCGTTCCGACAAGACGCCGTACTACTCCGAAGGTCCGCGACCGTTGGAACGCGCCATGTCGCTGATGGGTGCGATCGACAACGGCCTCACGCCGGTGATCGGCGGTCAGCAGGAGTACATGGGCTCCGTTCGCAAGGACGTGCAGACGGTGATGGACATGGTGGAGAAGCAGATCAACACCACCGTGCAGCGCATGAACCCGTTGCTCGACAAGCTGGACCTGCCCAAGCTTGCGCCGCCACCGAAGAAGACGGTGGCGATGTAGGCGTTCGGTAAACAGTCGCTAGTGACGAACCAACGGCGGTTGCGCCTAACGAGCGCAACCGCCGTTCATGCACCGGTCAGCGGTCGCGAAAGACCGGATACTCGGCCGTGCGTACCCACGGCTCCGCTTCGTACGGAAAGGCACCAGCACGCGTGATTCGATGGCTCACCAACGGAAGCGGTGGCTCGGCCTCGTCGGTGATGCTGAACGCTTCGGCGAGTGCCGCGCGCCCCGCATCGATGCCGCGTGGATCGCGCGCGAAGATCGTCGCCAGCGGCTCGCCCGGGCGCACCACGTCGCCGGGACGCGCGCGAATAACGAAACCGACGCTGGGGTCGACCGAATCCTCCATGGTGCGCCGCCCGCCGCCTAACGCGATGATACCGCGCCCGACGGCCCGCGGCTCGACAGCTGCAACAACGCCTCCCCGCGGCGCGGCGTAGATCTCAACCTCCTGCGCCTGCGGAAGGCGCGACGGATCGTCGACCACCGTCGGATCGCCACCCTGCGCAGCAATGATCTGCTGGAACTTCTCGGCCGCGCGTCCGGTGGCGAGCGAGATCTCCATCTGTCGGCGCGCGAGATCCGTATTCTCCGCCGCGCCAGCAAGGACAAGCATCTCCGCGCCTAACGCGTAAGTGACCTGCAGGAGATCGGGGGGACCTTCACCGTGCAAGGTGTGAATCGCCTCCTCCATCTCCAGCGCATTTCCACAGGCGCGTCCAAGTGGACGGTCCATCGCGGTCACGAGGGCGACGACTGGGCACCCATGCTCCTCGCCCAGTTCCACCATCAAATGCGCCAGTTCCAAAGCACGGTCGAGCTCGGGCAAGAACGATCCCGAGCCACGCTTGATATCGAGCACGAGTCCGGTGAGCCCTTCCGCCAACTTCTTGCTCATGATGCTCGCCGCGATGAGCGGTATGCTCTCCACCGTCGCGGTCGCGTCGCGCAGCGCGTACAACCGCCGGTCGATCGGCGCGATCTCATCGCTCTGACCGATGAGTGCGCAGCCCACGTCCTCGAGTTGTCGAACGGCTTGACTAATCGTTAGGCGCGTGCGGAATCCAGCGATCGATTCGAGCTTGTCGAGGGTGCCGCCCGTGTGTCCGAGTCCCCGCCCCGACATCATGGGAACAACGACGCCGAGTGAGGCGACAAGTGGCGCCAGAACAAGCGAGACTTTGTCGCCGACGCCACCTGTCGAATGTTTGTCGATGCGCGCCGGCGCGAGGTGTGACAGGTCCAGCGTCTTCCCCGAGTGCAACATCTCGCGCGTGAGCGCCCCCGTTTCCGCGCGATCGAGCCCGCGCAGGAACGCCGCCATCAAGAAGGCGGACATCTGATAGTCAGCGACATCTCCCGTGGCGAAACCGCTGAGCAACTCGCTCCACTCTTCGGGAGTGAGCCGGCCACCATCTCTTTTGCGTTCGATCAAGCGATAAGCGAGCATCGGACCGTCAGTCGGGGTATACTCTCCTGCCCTCACGTCTCAACCGGTGCGCCGGTTTCCCCGCGCCCCTTTCGGCAGCAGCCAGGTGGAATGACATGATTCGAGGTAGCAAATGGCTCACAATGACTGCAGCGCTCGTCATTCTCTCGCCAATCGCAGCAATTGGCCAGACGGTGGCGCAACACATTGCGGCCGGCGACTCGGCGCACGCGGCGTACAACCCTACTGCAGCTCTCCAGCACTATGAGGCGGCGGTCGCGCTCGAGCCCGGCAACGTCGAAGCCTTGGAGAAGGCATCGCGGTCTGCAGCAGACGTGAGTGAGGGGGTGACCGACCGTGCGCGTCGCAATGAACTCTACGACAAAGCTGAGCAGTATGCACGCCGAGCAGTCGAGGCCGCCCCTAACGATGCAGAATCGCACTTTCACCTTGCCCGTGCGATTGGATTAAAGGCATTGAGCATGGGAGTACGCGATCGTGTAAAATTCGCCACGATCGTGCACACGGAAGCAACCGAGGCGCTCAAGCATGATCCCAATCATCCGGGAGCGCTACATATTCTTGGCGTGTGGAATGCAGAGATCATGCGGCTGTCGGGGATCGAGCGTTTCTTCGCCAAGAACTTGTTAGGCGGGCATGTGTTCGGGGAAGCGAACTGGAAGAATGCGGTATCGATGCTCGAAAAGGCTGTCGCGGTTGATCCCGATCGGCTGACGCATCATCTGGACTTGGCGAAGATCTACGCCGACGTTGGAGAGAAGGCAAAGGCGCGCGAGCAGTTCGAGTACGTGGTCAACGGCAAGCAAACTGACTTCAACGATCCGAAGTACAAACGTGAAGCTGCAGCTGCACTCAAGGCGAACCGCTGAATCGAGGGAATACGAATGACCGAGAATGAAAAGACGGTGCTGATCGTGGAGGACAACGAAGACAATCGCATCGTGTATTCCACGATTCTCCGCCATCACGGATTTCGCGTCAGCGAAGCACTCGACGGCGAGGAAGGGATCAGCAAGGCGCGACGTGAACTTCCCGATGTCATCCTCATGGACATCTCGATTCCGTTGATCGATGGATGGGAAGTCACGCAGACCCTCAAGCGCGAGCCAGCGACGAGCGGCATTCCGGTGATTGCGCTCACCGCGCACGCGATGCCGGGCGATCGTGAGCGCGCGCTCAAGGTTGGATGCGACGGCTACCTTGCGAAGCCGTGCGAGCCGCGCGCGGTACTTGCCGAAGTCAATCGACTCCTCGCGGAACGCGCGACGCGCTGAGCTCAAGGCCCGAGTCCGATCGTCTGGCCGATCAGTTGTCTGCCCGATAGCTTCGCTCGTGGCTCGGCTGGATTTCCCAGTCGGGCCACTTCGACTTGTTAGGCGCCGTCATCGGCGCCCGCTCGGCCCACCGCTCGTACTTCATGTCCACTTCGAAACCCGCCGCGCGCGCTGCACAGCTCCGCGCACTGCTCGATACGGCGTCATACGAATACTACGTGCTCGACAAACCGTCGATAGCCGACGCGGAGTACGACACGCTGTTCCGTGAGCTGCAAGCGCTCGAGCGCGAGCACCCGGAGCTACGCACCGCTGACTCACCGACACAGCGCGTCGGCGCGGCCCCCGTCAGCGCCCTTCCGAAACATCGCCACAGCACCGCGATGCTGTCGTTAGGCAACGCGTTTTCGGACGACGAGCTGCGCGAATGGGAAGAGCGCATCGTGCGACTGGCGGGTGACGATGTCCGCAAAGCCGGCTACAACGCCGAGCTCAAGATCGACGGCGCCGCCGTGTCGCTCCTCTACGAGGATGGCGTGCTCGTTGTCGGCGCCACACGCGGCAACGGAATCATCGGCGAGGACGTCACACCCAACATTCGTACGGTGCGAGACGTTCCGTTGCGCCTGCGTGGAAACAAGGTGCCATCGCGCATCGAGATTCGCGGAGAGATCTACTACCCGTTCGACCTCTTTGAGCGCATGAACGAAGAGCGCGTCAAAGCGGGAGAACCGGTGTTTGCAAATCCACGGAATTCGGCCGCTGGAACGCTGCGCCAGCTCGACCCGGCGCTGACGGCAACGCGTCCGCTGCGCTTCTTTGGCTACACGATCGTCGTTCCCTCTGGCGAACGATTCCCCGTGAAACGGCAGAGTGACGTCATCGAGTTGCTCGACACGTGGGGCGTTCCCGTTGCGCCTCACCACGAGCGCTTCGACTCACTCGACGGCGTGATCACATGGGCGCACGAAGTCGAGCGCGAAGTGAGGGCAACGTTGAACTTCGCGATCGACGGCGCCGTGGTGAAGGTCGACGAACTCTCGCTTCAGGAAGAGTTGGGAATCGTTGGCGGGCGCGAGCCCCGCTGGGCCATCGCGCGAAAATTTGCTCCCGACATCGCCGAGACGAAGCTGCTCGAGATTCGGGTGAATGTGGGACGCACCGGCGCGCTCAACCCGTACGCAGTGCTTGAACCCGTCGAGATCGGCGGCACCACCGTCACCTACGCCACGCTGCATAACGAGGACTTGATCCTCAGCAAGGATCTCCGCATCGGCGACACGGTGCAGGTCAAACGCGCCGGCGAGGTGATTCCCCAGGTCATCGGCCCTGTTCCCGAAAAGCGCACGGGCGACGAGAAGAAGTGGCACATGCCGAAGAAGTGTCCGGTGTGCGACACTCCGCGCGTCCGCGACGAGGAGGAGGTCGCGTACTACTGTCCCAATGTCGCGTGCCCAGGACGGCGTCTCGAAGGACTGGTCCACTTCGCTTCCCGAGGGGCGATGGACATTCGCGGACTCTCGTACGCGCGCCTCGAGCAACTGGTCGACGCCGGGTTCGTCGAGGACCCATCGGACCTTTACTCGCTCACCGAAGAGCAGCTGTCATCACTCGAGCGATTCGCCGAAAAGAGTGCGGCGCAGCTCGTCGCCGCCATCGAAGCCTCCAAAGCCCAGCCTCTCTCCCGTCTCCTCTTCGGCCTCGGCATTCGCCACGTCGGCGCAACCGCGGCCGAGCTGTTGGCGCGCCATTTTGGGACGATGGAGGTGCTGCGTGCCGCTTCTGAGGACGAGATCGCGAACGTCCGCGGCATCGGCGAGATCATTGCCAAGTCGGTGGTCTCTTACTTTTCGGAGCAGTCTGCGGGGAAGCTCATCGACCGTCTCACGGTGATGGGCCTCACAATGACGGAACCGCGCCAGCGCGCGTCAGATGGTGCCCTTCAGGGGCTCACGGTCGTCATCACTGGGACGCTTCCCACGCTGAGCCGAACGGAAGCCACCGAGCGGTTGGAGCACGCCGGCGCGCGTGTGACAGATAACGTTTCGAAGAAGACCAGCTTCCTCGTTGCCGGTGAGGCGGCGGGAAGTAAACTCGAAAAAGCACGAGCACTCGGTGTCGAAGTGATTGACGAAGCCGAGCTGCTGCGAAGAGTTGGACCATAACCGGACGACACGACCCATGCCTCAGCCGCTCGATCTCGCTGCACACGGAATGCTCGCGCTCACGCGTTCCTCGCTCGCCACGCTGCGCGCCGCGCTGCTGCGCGACGGAGGTCCCGATGCCGCGATCTATCTGCAGGAAGCCGGATACGCCGGTGGCGACGCGCTCTGGTCGGCGTTTGGGAAGTGGCTGAGCGAACGCAGCGACATTCCTGCCGAATCGCTCGATGTCGAGAGCTTCGAGCAGCGCGCGTCGGAGTTCTTCAACGACGCCGGCTGGGGGAGCCTGCGCATCGGCTCGTTAGGCGATGTCGTCGCCACGCTCGACAGCGACGACTGGGGCGAGGCGTCGCCTGACAGCCAGATGGAGCATCCGTGCTGCCACCTGACCACGGGCATGTTCGCCGACTTGTTTGGTCGCATTGCTGGTGCTCCCGTCGCCGTCCTCGAAGTCGAGTGCCGCTCGTCCGGCGCTTCGCGTTGCCGCTTCCTCGTCGGAAACCCGCAGGTGATGGAGCAGATTTACGACGACATGGGACGCGGCGTCTCGTACGAGGATGCGGTCGCCGCCGGTGTCTAACGATTGAGAGCAGTGCCTAACGCCTAGAAAAAGGACGCCAGCGGTCGCCGGCGTCCTTTTCGCTTTGCAGGCCATCTCATACGTGGTTGGCGGCGCACCCTTCCGGCCAGGAGCCGGCGCCCATTTACGAGATGGCTTCCAGGGAACGACGGCGTCGCTAGAGCGCGTCCTTGTACTTGGGATTGGGCACCAATTCGCCATTGGAGAGGATCTCTCGATCCCACGGAAGGACGATGGTGCTCTCGGTCGCGAGGGCGTGAAAATCGGGCTCGTACGGGCCGGTGCGAAACGACACGGCGGTGCGAACTTCCGACGCTCCAGCGTTCACCAGTGCCGCGATGGCGAGACGCAGCGTCGCGCCGCTGTCACATGTCTCATCCACAATCAGGACGCGCTTTCCTCGCGCCTCATGCGGCGCGGCGCCGAGTACCGCGGGCGTCTCTCGGACGAGATCGTGATCGCGTCGAGTCACGAGAATCGATCGAAATTCGCAATCGAGAATCGCGGCAACTACGGCGCCCGGAATCACCCCGGCGGTGGCGACGCCAATGACGATCTCCGGCTGGTAGGATCGAGCAACCTTGAGTGCGAGCGCGCGCGACAGCTCACCAAAGAGCGGCCACTCGACATCGAATCGCCCTTTCGTGGGATCCACCTCGTACCGACGTGGGGACATCGTTTCCTCGGAGTTCGGCGTGCGTGTGGAGCGACGCGCATCGGTCACGCGACAGGCGGGGCGTGTTCGAGTCGCCTAACCTAGCGTCGAGTCTCTCGCAGTGGGAGCGGAGAGGCGCTGACATGCCTGCGCGCCCAACGCACACGCGACTGTTGGTGATTTGTGTCCCACCCTAACGTGTGGATGATCCCGTTGCTCCGTTTGCGCCGTGGCGATAGCTTTGCGCCCACGCGCCCAGGCCGCGCGCCTCATCGCGTGGGGGCCTGCGTCCCTTTGCCCCTTCCCGTCGACCTCGATCGCATGTCCTGGTGGAGCCGCCTCGTTGGTGGCAGGTCCGACAGTGAACTGAAGCCCCAGCGGCTCGACTATCTCACCGAAGCGCTTAACCTCGAGCGCGCCGGTGACATTCACGGCGCCCTCACGTCGTATCGCCTCGCGCTTCGCTCCAAGCAGGACGACGAGCGCATCCTCATGAACATGGCGATTGCGTACACCCACCTGGGCCAGCTCGATGAGGCCGTCAGGTGCTACAGACGAGCGCTTGAGATAAAGCCGACACTCGCTGGTGCCCACTACGGACTCGCCTTCTTGCAGATCAAGCGTGGTGAGCGCGACGAGGCCATCAAGCATCTCGAGGCCTTTTTGTCATCGCCTCCCAAGAGTGCCGAAGAAGCAAACCTCGCGCATGCGCAACGCGCACTCGACGAGCTCAGGAACCCGCCGCTGACGCAAACGTCCGAAGAGCTCCCCGAGAGCGAGTCGTAAGGTGGGGCAAGTTCTCGCAGTCGTTAGTCAGAAAGGTGGCGTCGGGAAGACGACGACTTCCGTGAATCTGGCCGCGGCCTTCGCACGCCGCGGACTCAAGACGCTGGTCATCGACGTCGATCCGCAGGGTGCGGTGCGTTTTGGGATCGGGCTCCGTCCCGGACATCCGACGTACGGATTTGCCGATTATCTGAACGGTGTGCGCACCCTCCGGGAGATCATTCTCCCTACGGCGCTTCCGTGGCTGCGCGTCATTCTCGCCGGTTCGGTCAGCGACGCCAGCGATCACTCGTTCTACCAGCAGCTCATCGCGGAGACGACGGTCCTCAAGGATCTCCTCCAGATGGCGCGCGAGCGCTGCGACGTGGTCGTCGTCGACACGCCCCCCGGACTCGGCGGGATCGTGCATCGCGTATTGGAGTCGAGCCAGCACGTCATCGTGCCGCTCCAGTGTGAGCCGCTGGCGCTCCAGACAACTCCGCAAATTCTGCGGGGTATTCAGGAGATCGTCGAATCCAATCGTGAGCTCACGCTCGATGGACTTCTCCTGACCATGTTCGAACCCGGCAACGCATCATCGGAACGTGTGGCGAACTACGTGCGCTCGCATCTTCCGGCGAACATGGTGTTCGACGTCGTGGTGCCGCGCACCGACGCCGCGCTGGAGGCATTCGCCGCTGGACAGCCGGTGGTGCTCCGCACGCCAGCCGACAGTGCGTCGCAGGCATATGTGAACCTCGCGACGCGACTCTCTGAGCGATTTGTATGAAGGGGCGTCGTTGGCGCGCGCTCGCCGCGTTAGGTGCGGCGATCGGCGCAATCGCATGCATCGATATCACCGTCGACACGAAGGCGTTAGGCTCGGTGCAGGTGGTGAACCGCGGTGATTCGATCGTCGTTGCTGGTGATACGCTGCGGAACGCGTCGGGAGATGTCGCTCCGCTCGACATAAAAGTGTTCAACGCCGGCGGTGACGTCATCGCCGCGCGCAGCATTCAGTTTGTCACGATCGATACGGTGCGCGTCGTCGCCACGGATACGCCGCGATCGCGCGTATCAGTGACGCCCAACGGATTGGTGGTGGCGCGCAGCGGAGTGACCGGCACGGCGAAACTGTACGTCGTCGTGGATAGTGCGCTGCAAAGTGTCCTGCAGTCGATCGACGTTGTGCCGAAGCCCGAATCGCTCGCGTTGTCGACCGCGTTGCGCGACACGATCAACTACCGCACGCGAGCCACAGATCCGTACGACACGTCCGGCGCGGTTTCTGTTCGCGTTGCGGCTGCCGCATCGGCGAACGTCCCCAAGTGGGTCGTGACATTTTCGCTGGAGAAGGCGAGCGACAGTTCTCCCGTGAACGATACCTCGCTGTATGCCATCGTCACCGACGCCGGCGTGGTTTCGAACGTCGCGCGGACCGACGCCAATGGGGTTGCATCGCGACGCGTGCGATTCAAGGGAATTCCGGGGACCACGCTGATTGATTCCGTCTACCTGGTTGCGCGTGCACGTTTCCGGAAGGCGGAGCTCCGCGGAAGTCCGAAGCGCGTGTTCCTTCTCGTGAAGCCCGCCCCGACTTCGTAGTCGTCGCACGTCGTACACACCCTTGTACAAAACCCTGTACAAGACCTTCCCACTTCCGGCCGCACCGGAGGCGCCATGTACGCTCGCGGAGGTCCACGCCCGCCGGCAGGGACGCTGACCCAGCTGTTCTTCGACTCCATCACGCGGCACAATCGCGCCGATGCACTGCGGTATCGCGTCGCGCCTAACGTGTGGAAGGTGATCTCGCACGCGGAGATCCTTGAGCGCGTGCGGCACATCTCTCTCGCCTTGCACCTGCTGGGCGTCCGGCGTGGCGATCGGGTCGCGATCCTGTCGGAGAACCGTCCGGAGTGGGCGATCGCCGATTGGGCGTGCCTAACGGGTGGGATGACCGATGTCCCGATCTACCCCACGCTCCCTGCCGAGCAGCTGCCGTATTTGCTCAACGACAGCGGCGCGGTTGCTGTCTTCGTCTCCAATGCGGTGCAGGCCGAAAAACTGGCGTCGGTTCGCGACCAGTCGCCTAACGTGAAGTTCGTGATCGCCTTCGACGAAGCGGCTCGCGAGCACGCCGATCTCCTGCTCGCCGACCTTGAGGCGAAGGGGAAAGCCGCCGACACGCCAGAGCGCGCAGAGGCATGGCGCACCGACGCGTTAGGCGTGGCGCCTGACGATTTAGCAACGTTGATCTACACCTCGGGAACGACCGGCGCGCCGAAGGGCGTCATGCTGACGCACGACAACTTTCACTCCAACGTCACCGCGGTCAGCGGCATCATCGAGCTCGGCGAAGACGACGTGGCGCTTTCGTTCCTTCCCCTGTCGCACATTTTCGAACGCACGGGAGACTACTGGTTCTGGCACAATGGCGCTTCCATCGCGTATGTCGAATCGTTCGACCTCGTCCCCATTTGCATGCAGGAGGTAAGGCCGACGATCGCGATGTCGGTGCCGCGTCTCTACGAAAAGATGTACGCGCGTGTGCTGGAGAATGCGCTGGCCGGCGGGGCGCTCAAGAAGCGGATTTTTTTCTGGGCGCGTGCCGTTGCCGATCGTTGGGCCGATCAAAAACTCGCTGGGCGAGAGCCGTCGGGATTTCTCGCGACGCAGTACGCCATCGCGCAGAAGCTCGTGTTCTCGAAACTCCGCGAACGCACTGGCGGGCGCCTACGCTTCTTCGTCTCGGGAGGCGCGCCGCTCGCGGCGGAGATCAACAAGTTCTTCTACGCGGCGGGCTTGGTGATTCTGGAAGGGTATGGCCTCACCGAGACCTCACCGGTGATCGGGGTGAACACGCCCGGCGCATTTCGCATTGGGACGATCGGCAAGCCGGTGAACGGCGTCGAGGTCCGGATTGCAGCTGACGGCGAGATTCTCACCAAGGGTCCGCACGTCATGAAGGGGTATTTCAACAAGCCTGACGCAACGCGTGATGCCATCGATGCCGACGGATGGTTCCACACCGGCGACATCGGCATCATCGAAGATGACTTCATCCGCATCACCGATCGGAAAAAGGACATCATCGTCACCGCGGGCGGAAAGAACATCGCCCCACAGCCGATCGAGAATCAGGTGAAGACGAACAAATACGTCTCACAAGCCGTGATGATCGGCGACCGACGCAAATTCCCGGTGATTCTCGTCGTCCCTAACTTCGAGCAGCTCGAGAAATGGGCGAAAATCAAGAACCTCCTCTGGACGGACCGAGCGCAGTTGCTGCAGATGCCGACCGTGCAGGCCAAGATGGAGAAAGAAGTCGGCAAGCAGTTTGAGGGATTGGCGCACTTCGAGACGCCGAAGAAGATCGCGCTGCTCGAACACGACTTCTCGGTGGAAACGGGAGAACTGACGCCGACGCTCAAGGTGAAGCGCCGCGTTATCGACCAGCACCACAAGGCGCTCATCGACTCGCTCTACGCTGGCGAGCTGGCACCGAAGGACGCCTAACGACGCCTAACGACGCGCGAGCGTGACCATTCCGCTTGGGCGCTCGCGCTTGACGGCCACCCACTCGCGCTCGTCGCGCGCAAGCTCTTGAACGTCGCGCGGGAGCGGCGCACCGGCTGGCGCGATGAGCCGGCCGCCCGCCGAGAGCGCGCGTTGCGCATCGTCGAGAAACGTCGGCGTCGCCGTTGAGGAATCCACCAACACCCCCTTTGCCGCACCAGCCGCGAGTGGAAGCCGCCCCGACGTGAGCACGATGGAGTGATACGCCGACCGTGACACGTGCGGCGTCGGCTGGACGAGCATCAGGTTCACGGACGCCAGCTGTTCCAGGCGGTCCGCAAGCACGCCGGCATCGCCGCTCAAGACCACCACCCCGCCCGGTTCGGTCAAGCCAAGCAGCGCGGCCGCGCGTGCAACGTCATCATCGTTAGGCGGCCCCACGACGCTTGCTGCCTCCGAGCGCGTATCGTCATCGAGTGGACCGGCCTGTCCAAGCGCCTCGGAGTCGGCGCCGGCGGAGCCAGCGTCGCGCATGTCCAAGATGCCTTCGGCAATCGGATACTGGGCTCGACAAATCGGACACCCCAGCGAACCGGCGACGATGTGCCGTCCGTCCAAGCGGTCGATGCGCGCCACGAGCCACGTTTCTTCGTGCGCACGAGGACAGCGCAGCGTGTCTACGAGTTCTATGAACATCGCGCCGTCACGACCTCGTTAGGCGGAGTTCGTCCACGTTCACGTTGGCGGGACGCGTTACCACCCACAACACAGCATCTGCCACGGCTTCAGCGCTCAACATCTGCGCACGTGGGGTGAACCCCGCGCGCGCGTCAGGATTGATGGGATTCCACATCGACGTGTCGACTGGACCCGGCGACACAAGCGAGACGCGCACTCCGGTGTTTCGCAGTTCCTGGCGCATCACCTGATGCAGAGCGCGCGCACCGAACTTTCCGGCGGCGTAGGCAGCGTTTTCGGGAAACGTCATGCGGTCGGCAATCGATCCAATCGTCACGATGTGCCCACTCCCTCTGGCGCGCATCTGCGGCACAATCGCATTCGCGAACGCGTACGGCGCAAGAAGATTGACATTCAACAATCGCTCGGCTTGGGCGACAGGCATTTCACCGACCTTGGCCAGCGCGAATGCGCCCGCGTTGTTCACGAGAATGTCCGGGGTGCCTAACGATTCCTGCAACTGGACGAGTGCGCGCTCGACGTCCTTCAGGTCGGCGAGGTCACACGCCAGCGGGAGCGCCAACGCGCCGAGTGCGCCCCGCGCTTCTTCCAACACATCGGCCGACCTCGCCACCATGCCCACGCGCGCCCCGGCACCAAGGAGTGCCCGCGCAATTGCCAACCCGATGCCTCGAGACGCTCCCGTGACGACCGCGCTCTTCCCCTCGAGCGAAACCAGCATCACCGAATGTTCGACGGCGCGTGGGCCAAACGAAGAAATTCGTCGCGCGTGCGCGCATCATCGCGAAAGACACCAAGCAGCGCCGAGGTGATCGTCTTCGAGTTCTGCTTCTCCACGCCCCGCATCATCATGCACAGGTGATACGCCTCGATTACCACCCCTACCCCGTGCGGCGCCAGGACGTCCTGGATCGCCTCGGCGATCTCCCCCGTCAGCCGCTCTTGCACCTGAAACCGCCGCGCGAACATGTCCACGATGCGCGGCAGTTTGCTCAAGCCGACGATCTTGCCGTTCGGGATGTAGGCGATGTGTGCCTTGCCGAAGAACGGGAGCAGATGGTGTTCGCAGAGCGAGTACAGCTCGATGTCGCGCACCATCACCATGTTTTCATGCGGTTCGGCAAACACGCCCTCGCCAACCACATCTTCCACACGCAACGCATATCCCGCGGTGAGATCGGCCATCGCCTGCGCGACGCGATGCGGCGTGCGCAGCAACCCTTCGCGCACGGCATCCTCGCCTAACAACTCCAATTGGCGCCGCACGAGGTTTTCGTACTCCAGCGTGCGCTCGTCAGCTGCACGGTCGCCGTCGTCGCGTGTGATGGAATCGGCGCGCACAACTCGCGGAGGAAGCGTGCGGCCGATTGGGCGCGCCCCGTCAGCGCCCGTCGTATTCGACATAGTTGTTCTCCGTCTCCCAAAGGCGTAGGCGAGTGAGTCGTCCTGGGCGCACCGCAGGTTCCAGCACCCGCCAACATGCGACGACGATATTTTCCGATGTCGGATTGATCCCCTGCAAGAAGTCGACGTCGAGATTGAGATTGCGATGATCGAGCTTCGTCGTGACTTCGCGATCAACGATCCCGCGCAACACACTCAGGTCGATCACATACCCCGAGACTACGTCGATTTCACCCGTCACGGACACTTCGAGCTCGTAGTTGTGTCCGTGCCAGTTCGGATTATTGCATTTGCCGAAGAGCCTCGCGTTTTCTTCGTCGGTAAGGGCCGGGTTGTGGACGCGATGGGCGGCGTTGAACCGCAAGCGCCTCGTCACGGTTACGATTGGCATCGAGACGCGAAGGTGAGGTAAAAGGTGAATTGCTTGAGCGCTCGAGGCGATCACCCTAAGTTGCGCCCGAGGCGCACGAGGGACACATGAGCCAGACGCACTCGGCGTTGCAGGCGGAGCGTAGAGAACGTCGGCACGTTTCGGAAGAAGTCTCGAAGCACGCGCAGTGTTCCCAAACTCCAGCTGCATTACAGGCCATCTCATAAATGGGCTCCGGCTCCTGGCCGGCGCAGGGCGCCGGCGCACCGGTGCCCATTTATGAGATGGCTTCTAAAAAGGCGAGGCCTCGCCGCAACGGGCGAGGCCTCACAAGTTCGGAACGAAGAGGGTTTTTTGAAGCCCAAGCGATAGGTATAAGGTCCTCACCGCGCTTTCGCCTTCCCCGCACTGGGGCATGACGTTTACCCGTATGTCGAACCCCTTCGATGAGCTTATCGGCTCAAAAAGTGAATCTCTTCGCCCCTTCTTCGGAAAAACCGCCCGGAATGTACCGGGCGCTCACAGACCGGTCAATTATTCCATGGACCTCGGAATCATAGCTGCGATCGCCATGTTGGCAGTATGGGCTTTCGCCACGTTCACCACAGATGCCCCAGGGTGGATTCACGCGCTGCTTACAGCAGGTGTCTTCATCCTGATCTGGCGAATCGTCGTACGCGGCACGCCGCCCACTACCGATTCGAAGAAGAAGTCGTGATGAAGACGCATGCAGGTTACGTGGCGTAACGGCAATTCCCATCACGTATCGGCGTCGCATGCTGCTTACGGTACGTTGCGCAACATGGATGTTGAATTGCGTTACCGAACTGAGCTTGCCGATGAATTTATTGAGCGCATCGCACAGCTCAACGCGCAGCAGTGGCGTGAGGTTATTGCACATCACGAGCGCGATCACGCGTATTATCGACTATCGGTTGAATTAGTTTCTGAAGCGACGCAGCTCTTGGGACCCGAGCGCGTGGACCAGTACGAAGCGGCGCTCGCCGCACGAAGCGCGAGAATTTCAGAGATTCTGGAATGCTCGCGCGCGGAACTCTCCCCGCTCGTGCACACCTCTGCACAATCGCTCGCCGTCGCCGCGATGCAAGCGCTCGTTATGCGCGACGCAAAGGGAATGAATGCGGGCGCATTCGGGACGTTGATTGCGCCGTTTCGCCCCTACATCGACGTCGCCGAGCTCGATCGTGTTGCCGCGCGCCGCACGACGCCGCCGGGAAGCGCGAGCCAGCCACCCGACCGCGCGCCGCGCACTCGTTAGGCGCCGGCGTGCGCCGCTGGTGCACGCCGGCGCACGCGTCCTCAAATCTCCCAGTTGCTCAGCACGACGCCAGTGCGCGCGCGCGTCTCCTCGTGTCCCTGCACGGTCATGCGCAGATCGGTCCACCGCACTCGTGCGCCGCGGCTGATCAGCGCGCGATAGGTCTCGGTGTATTCGCCCTGGACGCGAATCGCGACCCGACGCGTGGCCGAGCGTCGCGCCGCATCGGCCAGCAGCTCCGACATCGCAGGCACATCGCGCTCGGACTTGAGCACCATCTTGAGCACCCGCAATTCTTCGCGTGAACGCCCTTCGACGAGTGGCGACGAATGAAAGAGCGCGAAGCCAACGAGCTCTCCAGTGTCGTGCAAGAGCGCGACATCGCCCAGGCCCAACTCCATCGTCAGCAGAATCTCTCGCGAGAAATCGTAGCCCGGGATCTGCGACTGCGTGAGGCGCTTGCACGCCACCAGCGCCTCTTCGCGGGCTGACGACGTCAACTTGCCTAACAGCGGAGTCGGGCGATCGACGGTCGACGCCTCCATCGTCAGGGTAATCGTTAGGCGCCCCGGGATGAATCCGATCGACGAGTAGAATCCGATGTTGTCCATCGTCCGGGGCATCGTCTCGAGCCCGACCACGGTTGCCTTGCGCGACCGCAACCATTCGATGCCGGCGGTGACGATGTTTCTCCCGACACCGTTTCCCTGCCACTCGGGGCGCACGGCCAACGGTCCCATCCACCCTTCCACTCCGGAATGATGGGCGATGTTGAACGCCACGATCTCGTCGCGCTCGTCACGCCAGAGGAGCGCACCACCATCCGCATCTTCGATGGCGTATCGCCAGATGGACGGATTGAGGAACGGAACGCGCACACCCACCATTCCGTCGCGACGATAGCGCTCGGTGAAGGCGTCGCTGAAGACGCGGTTCAATGCATCGATATCCGTCAGGCGCGCGGGCATCGGCCCCTGCAACGCGCGCGAGGGGCGCCACGGCGACGTCGTCGTCACCGGTCGCTCCCCGCCCCTTCGAGCGCCCGATCGACGCCCTCGCCTAACGCGGGAAGCTCCTCGTCCGGCTGCCTAACGCGCGCACTCCCGTTCTCTTCGTCGTACTCGATGCTGATGACGCGGTCCATGCCATCGCGCACCGACTCGATGTGCGTGATGAGAATGACCTGCTCGAACCGATCCTGCAGCCGCCGCAGCAGCTCGACCACATTGTGCCGGCGCACGTCGTCCAGCGATCCGAACACCTCGTCCAGCACCAACAGCGAGAACGACTGCCCCGCGCGTTCGGCAATCATCTGCGAGATGGCGAGTCGCAGCACGAGATTCGCCAGATCCTCTTCACCGCCGGATATCACCGGTTTGGGCACACCGTCTTCGAGCACGATGACGTTGTATTGGTCATCGAGTTCCAATTCGGTGTAGCGATGGTCGGTGAGTTCGGCGAGAAAGGCCGAGGCCAACTCGGAGAGCTCGGGGCGCAATTGATGATTGAGGTCGGTGCGAAGATCGCTGTACGCGCGATCGAGCTCGTCGTGCACTTTCTTGTCGCGCTGCAGTGCGTCGTGCGCCCGCTGTGCGCGCTCGAGCTCCAGCTTGGCCTTTTCCGCATGTTCGACCGCGGCGACGGCGGCGGACAGTTCGGCGCGCGCGCCAGCGAGTGCGATCTCCGCCGCGCGCGTTTCGGCGAGCGCCCGTTCCTGGCGTTCGCGTAGCACGACGTAGTCGTGTTCGGAGAACTGGACCTGCGCCCTCGCCAGCTGCAATTCGGCGATGCGGGCATCGAGGCGCGACAGATCTTCGGCGGCGCGTGACCGCTCGGCCACGAGCCCGCTCTCGCGCTCGAGCATCGTCGACAAGCGGGTCGCGCGTTCGTTAAGCGGGGCGAGGCGATCCGTCTCGCTGCGCAACGCTTCGTGGCGAGCGGCATCGTATCCCGTTGGAATGGCCAGCAACTCGCGCTTGAGCTGCTCATGCCGCTGCTCCTTGGCAAAGAGGTCGCGCGAGAGCTGCGTCAGCTCCTGCACGCCTCCCTGAACGCGCGCCAGCTGGCGCTCGAGCGTGCCGACCTCCTGTTGCAGCTGACGCCGACGTTCGTCAAAGCCGCGCACTTCCTCCGGCATCTGCTCCAGCTGCTCCAGACGCGTGGTGTAGTATCGCCCGTCGACGGTGATCGTCTCCATCTGCTCGTCCAAGCCATCGAGCACCGTCCGGAACGACTCGCCTAACACTCGCGTGCAGGTCGGGCAGACGCCGTCCTCTCCCAGATCCAGGACGCGATCGCGCTGGACCTTGAGCTCCTGATACTGTCGCCGCAACGCGTCGCGCTTTGTCTCCGCCTCCTGGCGGTCGCGTACCCACTCGGTGCGACGCGCTTCCAGCAACCCCATGACTTCTTCGTGTTCGCGCCGCTTCTTCTCCAACGACTCGGTGACGTCCTCCTCGAGCTGCGGCGCTGTAGACAGTTTGTCGCGGCGTTCGCGCATGCGCGTCAGCTCTTCGACAATCGATCGTTCACCGTCGGCCAAGGTCTGCCGCCGCCCCTCTTCGCGCGCCAACTCCTCGAAGCGCCGAAACTCGGCGGCAATCCCGGCAAGGGGCGCGAGTTGGACGGCCAGCTGTTCCAGTTCCTGGCGCGCGGCGGTGATTCCCGCCAGATCGCGCTCCACACGCTCGATGTCACGTCGCCGCGAAGCGCCCTCATTCTCGACGACACGCAACTCGCCCTGCAGTTCCTGCAGCGTCTCGCGCGCGGTCTGCGCCTCCTGCCAGCTCGGTGCGATTTCACCCAGTACCACGCTCGCGCGGGCCAGTCGCGCGTCGGCCGCGGTCTGCGCGGCCGCAGCGCCGTCGCGACGCGCCTGCGCGTCGCCTAACGCGCGGGCGACCACCTCGGGGTCGGGCATCATCGTCCGCAACCCCGACAGCTCGGCGACGATCAACTTGCGGCGGTCGCGCACCAACTCCTGCGCCGACTTGAGCTTCTCGTACCCCAGCACGCGCGACAGGAACTGTGCACGCTCCGACGGCCCCATCGCCGCCATCACGTTCAGTTCCTTTTGTCCCGTGAAGTACGTATTGAAGAACTCCGCGCGCGACATTCCCAACCGGCGCTGCAGCACATCGCTGACCGACGACAGCGAGTTCGCAATCGGCTGCTCGCCGCCATCGAGATAGAGTTCGGCGCTCGTTAGGCCGCGCACCACGCGGTAGCGATGACCTGCGAGCTCGAAATCGAGCTCCACGCGTACCGCGGCGCGTGGTCCGGCACGGGTGAACTTGATCGAGTCGCGCGTGCCGCGTGCCGCCGACTGCCCGTACAGCGCCCAGGCGATGGCTTCAAGGATCGTCGACTTTCCCGCGCCGTTGGGGCCGATGATTCCCGTAAGCCCGAGATCGAACTCGATCCGCGTGTCGGCGTGCTGGCGGAAGTTCGTGAGATGGAGGGCGTTCAGCCTCACGCGTCGCTCTCGCCTGGTACGAGCGCCACCGTGGCACTGGCGCTGTCGCGCGCTTCGGCCTCGCCCAAGTATCGCAGCCCGAGGTCGACCAACTGCGTCCGGTCGATGTCGTTAGGCAGGGGGCGACTCCACAGTCGCTCGCGCACCGTCTCCATCAACGACGGGCGACGCCCCGCCGCGCCCTGCCCCACCGCGGCGCGCAAGATCTCCGGACGGCGCGTATCGAGGTGAAAGTGCAACGCGCGACGTTTGCACTCGCGCAACATCTTGTGATCGAGCTCGCGAGCAATGTGGCGCGGCACGTCGCGCACCACCTGCCGAACGATGCGGTCGTCGATGCCGCCCTGTATGCGATCGACGTTGGTGCGCAACGCCTTGTCGATGTCCGCCGCCGTCATCCCACGCGCATCGATGCGTGGCAAGTCGATGAGCGCGCGAACGGGACGAATGGGATGGAACCTGGACTTGCCCGTCGCCAAGTCGAACTCGATGAATCCCTTTCCCGGAAGCTTCGCCGCGCGTTCTTCCTGTAGCTCGCCCCACGGATTGGCGCTCGTGTAATCCATGGAGCCCGAGTAGTACGCGTTAGGCAGCAGCTGCCGGTACACGTGGTAGTGACCGAGGGCGATGTAGTTCCAGCGGGGGGCATGAAGTTGCGACACGGCAATCGGGACACCGCTCCGCTCTGCCATGGCACTCGCCGCTGGAATCACCCCCTCGATCTCGCCGTGCAGCACGAGAACATTCGTCTGCGCAGAAGGATCGGGGTCGAGTGCCACGTCCTGCGCGACGCCGGTATCGGGAACTCCGAGAATCGATAACGACTGTTCTGGAAACGAGAGCCGCTCCGATTCGCCTTCGACGACGTGAATGCCGAGCGGTTCGAATAACCGGAGAATGCACCCGGTCTCCGCCGAACGTGGCGAATCGTGATTTCCCGCCACCAGCACAACGATCGCGTTAGGCAGCGCCGTCGTCAGTTTCGTGAACTGCCCGAACGCGTGGAGGATCGCCGGATTCGGCGGCCGCACATTATGAAAAATGTCACCGGCGACCACGACGATGTCCGGCGCGAGCGCGATGACCTGATCGATCACGCTCGCAAATACCATCGCGATGTCGGCTTCGCGCTGGTTCTTTCCCCCCGGCGTCTGCCGCTGGAACTGGCGAAAGCCGAGATGGAGGTCGGACAGATGAACGAGTCGCATGTTCGAGGCGGCGACAATCCCGAAGCGACAGCGCGATCGCCGCAGGAAAACTGGAGGGGTCGCAGTGAGACTGCGCGCGCCGAAATATACGAGAAGCCATCACATAAATGGGCGCCGGCTTCTGGACGGCGCCCATTTTTGCGATGGCCTCGAGCGCGTTCGCCTTACCGCACGTTACCACAGCATGCGTTTCTACGAATACAGAGCCCTCGCTACATCACTCGCATCCACTGCGTGATTTTCATGCGAATGCGCACGGGAAGGGCGTTCTGCGCCTTTGGAGAGACAAGTGATCGCAAGGCGATGATCGTTCGCGCATCAGCGATCCATCCCCTCCTGCGGTCGATCAGAATATTTCCCGTCACACTCCCGGACGTTTGCACGAAGCCGCCCGCGCCTGTCGCACCCCCTCCCCCCAGCATCGGACCGGAGCGGGCGAGTCGTCCCTTCATCGTCAAGTAAACAAAGTCTCCAGAACGTGACAGCGAATCGAAGTGAAACGTCGCCGTCAACGTCGCAGTGCCGCGCCCATCCGTACTCGCCGCGAGTGGAATCTCTAGCGAGCGCATCCATGTTCCGCCCGGCACTACCGCTTCGCGCGGGAGCGTAGCCGGGAGTTGCGATAGGAATGTTCCCATGGCGCCAGCGGCCCATGCATCACCACCGCTCAACGTCGTCGCACCGTCCGGGGCCACGCGGAAACGCACGCGTTGTCCTTGCATCTGACGAGCGGACTGCAGCACGGCTGACTGGTACGGATCGTTGCTCTCGATACGCACCGAATCGGTCACGGCGAGCACGGTCGCTCCGTCAGCGTCGGCGCTCTCGACGGCGAGCCGGGCGAGCATCATCAGCGTCGTCATTTGCGTGACAATCGAGTCGTCAGCGGCAGCGCGCGTCGTTCCACCCATTTCGATGGTCTGATCGATACGAAGCCGAAGCGTGTCACCGGCGCGGGGCCGCAGCTGCAACACCAGCGCCGCCCCACCTGGATTCGCGCCGGCGGCAGCCTGCGGGGTCTGTGCGCGCACCGTGGTCGCCGCCAATGCACTAACGATTGACAACAACACGACGTCAGGCATTCGGCGCCAGACCGCCAAGCCGGCGCCCAATCCGCTGCGTGTCATTAGTCTCCGTACGGATCGCCAATCGGCGACCGCTTGAGAGGGCGCGCCGGAGTCGCCGGAAGCGTGCGCGTCGCGGCCTGCGTCCGGAATTGCCGCGCGAAAAACTCCTTCACGCTGCCACTCGTCCAGTCACGGAGCGTGATATCGCGCGCGCGGAGGACGTCGTGCTCGTCGTTCAAGGCGACCACGTCTTCGATGGAGGCCAGCGTCAACGCCGGGTCCAACCGACGCAATGAGCGCAACACCGCCTCGACAAGACTCGGTTCCTCGCTTTGCGGGAAACGCTCCGCCCCCTCGCGACCACTCATCACCGCCGGTCGCGGAAAACGAACGAAAATGGGTTGTGCGAAATGCGGGTGACGCACCATCAGTTGCCCCTTGTCCAACGTTGCCAGCTTGATCTTCGTCGCCGCGCCGAGCACCGCGTACCCGGGCGTCGCCAGCTCGTCAGGATCCATGCGACCATAGATCGCCGTTCCCGAGTTACCCACGACGCGACGATGTACCTGCGAACGGAATTGCTGCGCGCTGAAAAGAACGAGACCGAGGTAGCGTCCGCGTTCAGCGATATCGAGGAGCATCTTCCGCACATACGTGTCTTGCCCGTCGGCCGGCGCGTATTTGTTCAGCTCATCGACGAATACGACAACATGGTCGACGCCTAAACTCCTGCGCTCGAGATGTTCCCGAAGCTTCGAGACGACGCGCGCGAAAATCAGGTTCTGCGCGTCCTCTTCCAGGTTTGCGACATCGATCACGTACACCGACCGGTCCTCAAAGCTCCCGAAGGGGAGGTCGGATGCCTGTCCGTCGTTCGTGACCAATCCCTCGCATCGCGTGGCGATGTTCACCAGGCGGTTGCGCACTTTTCGGATGGTGGCGACGTGATGTGTGCGCCAGACGTCTCGGTTCTGGCCCTCCATCGCGTCGATCAGATCGCGAAAGAGCGCGTCGAGATCCGAGAACGAGCGCACCGTGCGTTTCTGTGAGCCGATGAAGGGGTCGGAAAACTCCTGATCCACCACACGCGACGCGATGAAGTCGATCAGGGCGTCGGCCTTGGCATCGATGTCATCCTTGTTGAGCAGGACTTCCGCGTACTGCATCACCTCGCGCAACCCCCACGTCAGCGCCGACGTGTTGTGCTGCAGTACTTCGTTAGACCTCAAGGTGTTCAGCGTATATCCTTTTGCCTTGTAGGGAGCAAAATACTTCACACGCTCGAACGGCTGAGCGGGCACACCGAGCCGCTCGTACATGCCGCGATCGCGCTCATCGAGCGTTGCCGGTTGATCGAGAAAGCAGAGGTCGGGCCCTTTCACGTTGAAGCAGACGGCAGCCACGCTCCCCTTCTTCGCGGGAAAGTGGGCAAAGATGGAGGCAAGCAGCCACTCAACGGCCGACGTTTTGGTCGCGAGTCCCGACACGCCGGTGATGTTGAGATGCGCGGCTTCAGGACCGAGGAGGAAATCGGCGTCGAGATAGATCGGCGACTCCATTCCTCCAGCGCGATACACACCGACGGGAATACCGGTGTTCGCGTCGCTCTTGAGGTACGCGTCCATGCGCAGCGCCACCGCGACGTCCTCGTCGCCGGCCAAAAAGACCTGACCCAGCGGCACCGGTTGCAGCGGTTCGTCTGGGATGTGCCGAAGCACTGCCGCGGTGTAGAGTCGGATTTCGGAGCGCTCGGTCGCAGCCTGCGACGCGCGAGCCGGATCGGCGTCGAAGCCAATGACGTCGTGAATGGGCGACGCCAGATCGCTGTAGCTCACGCCATCAGTCACCACGCCGTAGACGCGGGGAATGACACCGTCGATCGGATGCGTCCCCTCGACACGAACGATCGTCCCAATACCGACTGGTGACGCGAGCGCCGTCCAGAATCGGAACTCATGCGGCGTGTTGGGGAGCTTTTCAGTTGCAACGACGCGCCCTAACACGGCGATGCGAACGTCTTCGTTACCAGATCCTTGCGTCATTCGACAATCAACTGGCGGGTGGGTAGCCCGAGTGGTATTAGAAGTCGTCTCATAAACGGGCGCCGGCTCCCGGACGGCGCGGGGCGCCGACGCTCCGACGACCGTCTACGAGTGGCCTGTAGCTTGCGACCTCTGCACCACGCGATGGATGTGCGGCAATGTAGCCGCCATCTCGACCTCCCGAATCGTGCGATTTGACGCATGACGTCGTCTCGACTGTCGTCTCCGCTCCTCGCCGTCGTTGCGTCGCTCGCCCTCGTTAGCGCGTTCGAGATACTCCCCATCTTCGAAGTTCGCGGGAGCGTGATTTTCGCCTTCGTGCTGCTCGCATTCGTGCTCGGGGGCTACCGCGCTCGATCGTTCCTGCTCGCCGGGCGGAATCGGTGGCTGGTTCCGTTCCTGATTGTCGCGAGTGCCGTGCTCGCATTCGGTTATGCGCGGCTCAATACCCCCGATTCCTGGCGTAGCGATTTCGCCTGGTCCATGGGTCCGACACTCGGCGGGTGGGCTCTCCTCTTCTGGCTCTGCGGCGAACGTCGCGAGGGTAGCGCCGCAGCCCTTCCAGAACCGGCAGGTTGGGCAATGCCGGTGCTCTTGATCGCCACAGCAGTAACGCTGGCGGCGCTGCATCAGGAGGCGGTCGGAAAGTGGACGATCGTCAGCGACGAGACGATGTACGTCCTCGAGAGCGTCTGGATCCGGCAACCGGGATACACGTGGCACGTCGATCCTGACATTCTCCCATTTCTTCTCATGCGCAAAGCCGGTCTCGCCGAGAATGGTGGGATCATGGGGATGTATACGCCGGGATGGCCCGCGCTGCTTTCCCTGTTTAGTGCTGTCGGACTACGGTGGTGGAGCGCGGTCATCCTTGGCACCGGCTCGGTGTACGTGACGTACCGCCTCGGTGTCGCGCTGCATTCGCGCGCTGTCGGCGTGCTCGCGGCGTTGCTGATCGCGACGAACCCGATCTTCCATATTCTGCATCCCGGCTACCTCGCGCACCCGGCGACCATTTTCCTGCTCGCCACGGCGACGCTGTTGCTGATCGAGAGCGAAACTCGCCAGGGGAGTGGGCGACTCGTTAGGTGGTTCATCGCTGGCGTGTTATTGTCGCTGGCAATCGCGTCGCGGGCGCTGACCGGGACGGCGGTCACCGTGTCGCTGGCGGTGTGGATACTGATGCGACAGCGCATGTCGTTCGCCGACATGATGCGGTGTGCAGCGGTCGTCTCGTTAGGTGCGCTGCCGATCCTGGGCTTCTTCCTCCATTTCAACTACGTCACCGCCGGTTCGCCATTCAAGCTGAGCTACCAGGCGCTGCACGGCTCCGGCTTCAATCTGGGATTTGGGTCGCGCGGATTTCTGGGCTACGACAGCGAGATGCATCGCGTGCGGATCCCGGTCGAGTTCACACCGAAAGCCGCAATCGGACATTTCCTCGGGATGGTGCTCGGCACGAACCTGAATTTCGTCGCGTATGCGCTGTTAGCCCCTCTCGTGGTGCTGTTCGCACACTACGGGTACAAGCCGCGGTGGCCGGTGCTCGCGGCCTTTCTCCTTCTCCCTTTCCTGCATTTCTTCTACTGGGCGACTGGGCTTCGATTCTATTCCGAGCTTCTTCCGCTGCTCCTGGTTTGGATTGCCGCGGGCATCTTCTACGTAGCCAAGGAGAACGCCGCCCTCGCTGGGCGCCTAACGATTGCGCTCGTAGTCTGCAATATCGTGCTCGCGGTGCCGGTCCGTGCGACCGCCGTTCCGCTGTCGGCCACGTGGGCGCACAGCGCGTATTCGTTGAGCGACGGACGGTTCGCGACGTTTCGCCGCCTGGAATCGATGGCCAAGGAGCGCGGGCGATTACTGGTCTTTGTGACCGAGCGTGTCCCGCTGATGGACATCATGCTCGACCACCTCTACCAGTTCAACGAAAAAGGGGTCAACAGCGAGATCTTCGTCGTTCGCGACCTCGGCGCGCGCAACGCCGCGCTGATGCGCAAGTTTCCCGATCGCCTCCCGCTCCTCATTCGCGACACGGGGCGCGACACCGAGGCAATCATCGAAGAGTTGCCGCGCGTGGCCGCATCGCCTGCGCCCGTCGCGCGTCCAGGCTCTCGTTAGGTGTTTGCGCGGCCGAGGGTCAGTGGAAGGGCCCGAGGTGCGCGCGCAAGTATTCCTCGCAGTCGCGAATGCCATAGGCCATCGTGTCCCAGCGCGAGTCAGGGAGCGAGAGCGGGGCCGATTCGGCCATCACCCACCGCGAAATCTCATTCGCCCACTCGTCGCGCGTTCGACTTCCCTCCTGCAGCGTCTCCATCGACGCCTCCACCCGGGCCAATCCCCACCACGGATCGCGGCCGCGGGCATCGCGCACACGCAGGTACCAACTCGCGACGGGGACACGCCACTTGGTTGTCACGACGAAAATGCTCGAGCGCTCGCCTGCGCCTAACGACATGACCGTGGCCAACGCCGCACCGGTGGCGTAGAGCGTCTGGTGCGACTTGATCACGCCAATGGCCCGTCGCGAGCAAAGCACCGCCTCGACAGCTTGCAATCCTCCATCGACATAGAGCATGCCTGACGCCAATCCCTGAGCGTGGTGCTCCGCGGAGACGCACCACGCCTCAGCCAGTGCGCGCTCCAGGCTCTCACGCTCACGTTGCACGGCGTGTACGGCGCGACGCAGAAGCTGCTGCGGGTGCACATCATCGGTGAGAGGGACGCCATCCGACGTATCGAGCACCGTCACCCCGAGTCTCTGCACGGCGGCGCGTATTTCGTCGCCATCGCCGCCTAACGGGAGCGCGACCGACGATGAGACACGCGCGCCGTCGCCCCACGTCACCAACCGCCGCCTCACACGTGCGCGCACGACGGCGGCGCAGCGCGCAACTACTACGGGAACCAAGCCACGATACCCGATGGTCCTGCTCTCCTGAACCCCGTCGAGGAATGCGGCAAACACCGCGTCGCCGTTAGGCATCACGGCATGCGCGCGCATCGTGGAATCGCTGAGCAACTCGCTCGCTTGCGCGTGCGCGTGATCTTGCGCCGGGAGCGAGAGTTCCAGCGTGGCGCCCGACGCGCGCACGGCGCGCACGGAAGTGCCTAACGCGGCGACGACACGGCGCCCGAGGCCAATACGCTGCGCGAAGTCATCGTCGTGAGGCGCGCGCAACTCGCCGCCGGACGGCGTGGACGGTTGTTCCTGCAACGACATGCGTGTCTGCCGGCGCCGCTAATTGACGCCGATGTCCCAGGCTTGCTCGAGATCTTTTCGCGAATACGCTCGGAACGCGGTCAGCGTCTGCGTCCGGAGAATCCCCTCCACCTGCGGGAAACGCTCCGTCACGACTTCGGCAATCTGCTCGTAGTCGGCCACCTTCACGATTACGACCAGATCCCACTCGCCAGAGACCGAGTAGACCTCCTGCACTCCCTCGATACCGGCGATGGCGCGTGCGGTGTCAGGAATCTTCTTGGGATCGGCCTGTATCAGTACGATGGTGGTGATCACGTGGGGACAGGAAACGGGGGAACGTCCAGAAGCCACAATCCCGCGATGCGGTTGCGACCATCGATGTCGAGAAGAAGGTGGCGCGCGATTCTGACTGTTCGCGTCTCGCGCGACCCTCCCACGCGGAAATGTATGGTGCGTTCCGCACGGTCGGCTTCCGCATCAAGCTTGGTCTCGACCTCAACCGCGAGGCGCTTTCCCCGCTCGACGGCGCCGACCACGACACAGGCATCCTCCACCGTCGACGGTGGCGACAGCTCCGCGCGCTTGCGCACGTTGGGCCAGACGGCGATTTCGACCCCGGAGATCTGACCGGCGTTCACGTCGAGGATAAGCCACGATCCGTCGCTCCCCTCGAGTTCGAGCGCGGTCCGCTTCGGCGCACCCGCCCCTCCCTTCCGGCATAACGTCGCCGACAGGATGTCGGTATCGGCATCCCACCGGTACTCCACGGGGGCCATTTCACCCGCGGACGGTTCTACGCGCACTGGAATATTCACGCGCTCTCCTGCTCGAGATACCGGGCGCCAAGGAACCTGAGGGCTCCCATTATAGGGCTCGACGCGCGATCGCGCAGTACTCGACTACGGCTGGCGCCCGCGCGAAGTGCGCGACGCGGGCGCCGGTTTACGCTCCTGCGGTGCTACCTCACGAGCTCGCCGTATAGGTGCACGGCGCGCGTTACCCCCTCGACGACGTCGCGTTCGGGGGCGGCGTACGACACGCGGACCCAGCCAGGCGTCTTGAACGCTGCACCGGGAACGACCGCCACGCCGTCGCGTTCAAGGAGCTTTGCGGCAAACGCGGTCCCGGGCTCTTCATGATCGGGGACCGCGGCCGAGACATCGAAGTAGAAATAGAACGCCCCGTCCGGCCTAACGAGTGGAAGGTTGGGCGCCGTCGCAAAGACTTTAAGCGCCGCGTCGCGACGCTCCTTGTACTCTGCCACCATCTTCGAAATGGCCGCCTCGGCTTCCGCTCGACGTGTCATCGCCGAGAGCGCGCCGTACTGCGAGATCGACGACGTGTGAAACGTCGCGTGTGACTGAAACGCGGTCATCGCCTTGGCCACCGCGCGCGGCGAGACGGTCCAACCCACACGCCAGCCCGTCATCGCGTACGCTTTCGCGACGCCGTCCACAACGATGAGATTTTCACGCGAGGGTGCCACATGCAGGGCGCTGGCTGCAGCGCCGTTGTAGGCAATGTCGCGATAGATCTCGTCGGAAATCACCCACCAGCCGCGATCGTACGCCAGTTCGAGAATGGCGCGCAATTCGTCGGCGGTGTACACGGCGCCAGTTGGATTGCACGGCGAGTTGAGCATCACGCCGCGTGTTCGCGGGGTCGCCGCAGCGGCCAGCATGTCGGCAGTGACCTTGAGGCCATTTGCCGGATCGCCCATGACGACCACCGGCGTGGCACGCGCGAGCTGCACCAGCTCGTAGTACGACGTCCACGCGGGCGTGGGAACGAGCACTTCGTCGTCTGGGCCAAACAATACAAAGCAGGCGTTGAAGAGCGACTGCTTCGAACCGTTAGAGACAACCACATCGAGCGCTGCCACGTCGGAGGCGAGGGGGCCATACGTCCGCATGTGCGCGGCGATCGCCTCGCGCAGCGGGAGAATGCCCTCGGTCGGCGTGTAGTGCGAGTGTCCCGCGTCAATGGCGCGTTTCGCATCTTCGCGAATGAACGCGGGAGTGTCGAAGTCCGGCTCCCCCGCTCCCATGTCGATGATGGTGCGCCCTTGCGCGCGGAGCGCCTTGGCGCGCTGCGACACGGCAATCGTGGCGGACTCCTTGAGGAGCGCGATGTTGCTCGAGGGGCGGAATTCGACGGCCATTCGCGGATCGGGGGGACTTAGATGTGAAAGATCAAGGAGTTGGGAGCGCGCTCCGGTCTGCGTATCTTAATCAGGATAAGGCACGACAGGCGAGCGCACGCGCGACGTGCGCGATTGACAAGTGAGGGATTGTGGAGCAGGACGAGAGTGGCGTGGCGAGGAGCCAGCACGTGGTGCACGTGCTATCGCCCGGAGACGCGCGCGTCGGCGGAATAGTCGCGACGCTATTGGAACGTGTGAATGTGGATGATGCAGGTGTACAGCTTCTCGTTCTCGTGACGGGAGGCGAAGTCGCCGCATGGTTAGCAAATGGCGTGAACGCTGGGCGTTCGCGCGGTGAACCGCTCCTGGTCGCGGTTACCAATCCCGCGCGCGGTGCGCGCCGGCTCGCGCAGGGTGTGCGCGCTCTCGTGGCTACGCCTGCCGATGCCCTCGCTCTGGTGCGCGGTTCCGCGCTCAAGCTCGATGCGCTGCGTGCCGTTGCGGTCGTCGACGCAAACGACCTGCTGGCGGCGTCGCACGACGACCTGACGTCGCTAATCAGCGAAGTTCCGAAGGAGTGCGCCCGTGTTGTCGTGGCGCGCGAAAGCGACGAGACACTCGACGCCTTCATCGAAGCGACCATGCGTCGTGCACGCCGCCTAACGCACGACGTGGTCCCGTCGTCCAACGCACCATTGCAATACGCCGTCGTGAGCGACGCCCAGCGCGCGAGCGTGTTGGGACGTGTGCTCGATGCGTTTGACCCGCCGCGCGCGACCATCGTCGCCGAAGGTGACGCCGGACAAGCGGCCGAGCGCGCGCTCCTCACGCTCGGCTACGGTGAGGGCGATGAGAGCGTTCGCGTTTCGGATGGGAGCGACCTGTCCAAGCACGAGCCGCTCGTGGTCCTGCTTGGCGCGCCCCGCAACGCAACGGCGTTGCAGCTGGTAACGTCCGCACAGCCCGCGGCCACCGTTGCCCTCATCGGCGCCGGCGACGTGACCGAGTTCCTGCGCCTAACGAGCGGCGGCGCCAAGCCGCTCGTGCTGTCGGCAGCGCCGAACACGGCGCGCAGCGCGGACGAGCGGCTGCGGGATGAGCTGCGCAGCGTCCTCTCGTCGCGCACGCTCCACCGTGAAGTCCTCGCGCTCGAGCCCCTGTTCGCGGAGTTCGACGCGGCCGAAGTGGCTGGCGCCGCCCTCCGATTGCTCGACGCCGAACGCGGGCGCGCGCAGCAGAAGCGCGCGGCCACCAAACCTGCCGATCGACGTGCCGAGGGACCCGCGGTGAGTGCGCCGCAGGAACGCGTTGCACCTGCCGGTACCACCTTTGCCCGGCTGTTCATCAACGTCGGCGATCGCGATGGCGCGAAGAAGGGCGACTTCGTCGGCGCCATTACCAACGAAGCCGGCGTCAGTGGCGAGCAGATTGGCCAGATCGATCTTCGTGACTCGCACACGATTGTCGAGGTCGATGCGAGCGTGGCCGAGCAGGTGATTGAGAAACTCTCCGGATCGACGATTCGCGGGCGCCACGTGATTGCGCGTGCCGATCGCGAGCCAGGTGCACGGGAAGGTGGTGAGCGTGGCGACCGCGGCGACCGCGGCGACCGTCCGCCCCGTGGAGCACCGCGCGGCGGGCGTAGCTTTGGCGACCGAGGGCGCGAGGAACGCGGCGGATTTCGCGGCGGTGCGCGTGGCGGCTTCGGCGGTCCGCCGCGTGAACGTCGTGAGTTCGATGGTCCGCCGCGCGAGCGCAGTGGGTTCGGCGGTCCACCGCGGGAACGCGGTGGCTTCCGCGGGCGCGAAGGTGGCCGTGACGGTGAGCGTAGTGGCGGCGGATTCCGCGGCGGTGAACGCGGAGGCGAGCGTGGCGGCTTTCGTGGACCTCCCCGCAGACGCGACGATGAAGGGGGCGCTCCCCGTCGCTCGTTCGATCGCGGGTCCGACCGTGGCGCAGGCCGCAGCTTTGGACGCGATGCGGGAGGCGACCGTCCACGTCGGCCGTTCGATCGCGACGAACGTCGTGGCCCGCGCGCCATGGACGAGTCGCGCGAGTGGGGAGGTGGTGACAGGGGCGATCGGTTGAGGAACGCGCGCCGGAATCGTCGGGAGGATTAATGAGCACGCTGCAACTGACCGGCGGTTGGATCGAAGTGATTGCCGGCGTGATGTTCAGCGGGAAGTCGGAAGAGCTCATGCGCCGCGTTAGGCGCGCGGTCATCGCGCGCAAACGCGTGCAGGTGTTCAAGTCGCACCTGGACAATCGTTATGCAGGCGTCTTTGCGGTATCGAGTCATGACGGGCGATCGGTTGATGCGATCCCCGTCGACTCGTCGGCGCAGATTGCCTCACGTATCGATCCGACGGCGCACGTCGTTGCGATCGATGAAGCGCAGTTTCTCGACGACGGTATTTGCGATTTAGCGACCGCACTCGCCGCACGAGGGCGCCGCGTGATTCTGGCCGGAACGGACACGGATTTTCGCGGTGAGCCGTTCGGCCCGATGGCGCGGTTGATGGCGATTGCCGAAGTCGTCGACAAGTTGCATGCAATCTGTGTGTTGTGTGGTGCGCCGGCCTGCCGCAATCAGCGTCTGATCAAGGGAGAACCTGCATCGTGGGATTCGCCGGTGATCATGGTGGGGGCGACGGAATCGTACGAGGCTCGCTGCCGCGCGTGTCACGTGGTGCGGCGCGGAAGCGACGCGCAGCAGACGCTGGCGTTCTAGCGCCTGCGCATGGCGGCAATGCAGAGAGCGCCGGTGGGAGGTTGCCACCGGCGCTCTCTCGTTAGGTATGTGTGTTGCTCGTTAGGTTCCCGCCTGCAAGCGGCGATAAAAGGCGGTCACACCGATGGTATTGAACTGCTGCGGATCGATTTCGTAGAACTCGTTGTCCAGGTACCGACCAGTGAGCGGGAAGTACGGGGGCGAGTCGACGTCGAGGCACGCATCCTTGACGCGATTTTCGGCGAATCCGTCCCAGCTGTTGCTGAAAGTTCCGGAAATCCTTCGTTCGATCACGCCGCCAGTCTGGTTGATGCAGCCGCCAGATGTATTTGCGGAGTACGGTGAGACGGGAGTGCACTGGCGGCCGGCGTTGGGGCCGCTGGTCAACGCTTCGACGCCGAAAGTTGCCGTGGTGTTGTTGACACCGACGAGCGTGACGCCATGCAGGAAGAAATCCTGGTTGTCGTCGAGGAAGCGCGCGTTCGCGGTACCTGTTCCGTCCATGTACCGTGGACGGTTGATGTTGTTGTCGGCAATCCAGATGTTTTGGCCCGTGATGATGCCTAACAAGTTTTGGCAGATCGGAAGCGACGCGGGATTCGTCACGTATGTCAAGTCGTCGGTGAAATTGACGTCGCCGTTGACATACAGCGTCACGCGTCCGCGGAAAAGCCCGCTCAGATAGATGTTTCCGCCGATGTAGACGACGCCTTTGGAGTTTAGGTTCTGTGTTCGGTGTACGGGCCACAGATACGGCTCTTCGACCAACTGTCGACGCGTCGCGCCCGTGAAGGAAGAAGCACCAGCCCAACCAGTCCACGGCTTCCAGACACCGGTCTTGGTACGCGACGTGAACGTGGTGTCTTCGCCGCCGTGACGTGAGGCGATTGGAAGGGTGTCAGGCGTTCCGGTGAGAGGGAGATACAGCCCACCCGGCCTCTCCACAGGCATGAGGTTGGGATCACCCGCCGAGAAACAGCGCGCCGACGCAGTCGTGTATGCGCTTCCGTTCTTTAGGAGTGCGGTCTGATTCGCTCCCGCGGCGTTTTGACCAACCACCGCAGGCATAAAGGTCTTCAAGTAGTTGATCGCGTTCGCCCGTGACCCAGGACGTCCGAGGACAGGCTTCAACAACGAGTCAATCAGCCATTTGTACCTGATATCGAGCGTGTCGTGCGCGGCGAGAGGAATGAACTGCGGCCGCGCAGGATTGCCCATCATGTAGTAGACACCGCACTGATTCAGAATCACGCTCTTGTTCAAGGTTGTACCGGCAGCCTGCAGGATGCTCAAGAACGTCTGGCCATTGGGCGTCTGCGAGCGTGTGAAGCTCGTATCCGTTCCTCCGGAGACGAACGGATACACATTCTGTGGGTTGGCATACGGGTTGTTTAATCCACCGGTGTACGCTTCGAAGATTCGGAAGTACCCCTCCGCCGGTCCGGTGAACGTCCCGTCTCCGTCCAGGTCAACCGGCGTGAATTCCATCCTTGTCCCGCCCGTCGATCCAACCTTCGCTGCCGGCGTGTAGGACAAATTCGCCGAAGCAGCATAGCTCTGCAAAAACGCCAACTTCGACACGGTCGGGAAGTTGATCACGGGCGCCGAGGGCACCTGCGCCGACTGGTACTGCCCTGTTCCAGAAATCGACCCGACGGCGCTCACCGTATCCGTGTAAATCGGCCCCGGCGACCCGCCGCACGACACCCACCCCTGGTTGGAGTGCGCGCGCCCACGAATGATTTCGCCCGTTCCGTAACACAGTCCGCCACCAAACTGGTCGACGAACATCGCGTACCGTGCAAAGTTCTCTGCCTGCAATTCGAGACGCCGCACGTGGCGCGCGCCGCCGTTGTCGTACGCAACAGCGACTAACTCGACGAAGCGCCCGTACTGCCCGGTCGACGCACCGCCGACGCCGGCATAGAGATCGACCTTCACCTTGGGCACTGCGGTGCCGTTGGCGTCGATCACCGACGACCCGTTCATGATCTGCACGTACAATGAATCCGGCAGGTGCAACGACGTGTCGGTCAGGATGCGCGCCTTGCCGATGCTCAGCGCCCACTCCGCCGCGTAACGATAGTCGCGCTCACGATCGTACAACTTCGAGAGCATCGACGAGCTCCCCGCCATGTAGATCGCCGAGAGGGCGAGCCCCCCCATCGCAATGGTAAGAACCATTGTCAACATCAGCGCCGATCCTCGGCGCTGTCTCCACCGGCGGCTCAAGGCACGTATGCGTTTGATCATAGAGGTTCGGTCCATTACGGGTGCGTGATCTGCGCGCTGACGCGCATCGAAGAGTTAGCTGGCGAGCAGTCCTGGGCGACAATTCCGTACTCGAACGTTACCCCTGACTGAATATCGAAATCCTCCCACATGTAGTTCGCGGCTCCGGATTTTCCTTTCTGGTCGATCGGATCGAGCCACGGCTGCCCAACCACGCGGCGAAAGATCGCGTAACGCTCAACATCCTTTTCGCCGTTGCTCTCGTCAGGCGATGCTGTCCACGAGACCTGCACGCGTGGCGTGCCAGCAATCACCACGAGCGACACGACAGGAATTCCAGGGTTGAGCGGTTGGTCTCCGCACGATTGGCGTTGCGCCAAGCCGACGTTGGCGAGCGCGGTCTGCGAATTCACGGTCCGCTGAAATACCTGCGCTTTGTTCTGCAGGTTGTAGCCGTGATAAATCCCGTTCACCGTGATGGACACGGTGCGAATCGAGTCGGCGACACCGCCGGCACCATCCCAATAGATCGGGAGTGAGGCGTTGGGAATCGAGTCGATCGTGCCGTTCGACTTGACGCGATTGTATTTGAACATCGCTTGCCCAGCAGGAATCTTGATTCCGCGCGCAACGATGATGATTGGGCCGTTGTTCACCCGTCGCCAAAGGATGTATTCGTCCGCTTGTCCCGAAGTCGAGTCCACTGATGCCCAATACGACACCGTCTCGGCGAGACTGATCGAGCGATCGTTCTTGCGGTAGGTGTAGTCCGGGTACGTCTTGGCGGAGAACGGGAGCGTGATCGCGGTACTCGTGCTCATCGCGATCGTGAGCGAGTTCGTCACGTTCGGATCGTAGTACACCGCCTCGACGTCGGCCGTGTCGTTGGTAACCAGGTCGGTATTAAAGGTCACCGACATTGCATCTGCCTGGACGAACTTCGGCTGGTTACGGGGAATCCCCTGCGCCGGGTCCATCGGCTGCGTTCCGATGCCGATGTTGCGCAGCTCGCGGTCGACGGTGTTCTGTGCATAACGAGCCGTCTGCTGCGCGTCCGTACGCCCCAGATCCTGTTGCAGCTGCCGGAGTTGAATCGTGAAGAACGGCAACGCGGTGGCAAAGACGCTCACCGTCAGCGTCAAGACGAGGAGCACCTCAGCGAGCGTGAAACCACGCCGCATTCGGCGATCGGGCGGTATTTCTGGGTTAGAGGGCGCGTATTTCATTGGGGGGGGATCCTAGAAACGCGAGACGGCGGTCGTCTTCTTCACCGACCCTGGCATCGCCGGGTGAGTGACCGTCACCGTGACGGTCTTGTAGTCGTACTGCGAGTTCAGCGTGCGCGTGATCTTCGTGATGCGCTTGTAATTCGCGTAGCCGACAATGCTGGTCTCCGTCGCCTGGAGCGTGTCCATCGACGTGTAGTTCCGCTCGGCCTTCACGCGCTCGACACGCGCCGAGGCGAGATCGAGTGCCTTGTTCTGCGTCGTGGAATTGGCGTTGGTGCGTGCATACCGGCGTCCGTATTCGGCCATGCCTAACAACGATCCGCCAAGAATGCTGATGGCAATCACGACTTCGAGAATCGAAATGCCGCGACGCGCGACTCGGTGACTAAAGCTCCGCATCAGTTGGTCCTCGTCCATGTCAACCCCGTGTAGCGATAGGCATCAGAGCGTCCAGTCGCCATGGTCACGCGAACAAGCCGGAAATCGGTCGCTGCCGCCTTGCTCGACGTGACGTACGCATTGAGATCGGTGCTGGCGGCGCCGTCGCGCAGGAACTGAATGGCAGGGAAGCCAAGCATCGTGCACGTATTGGCACCTGAGACGGCTGCCGAGACGGAGCCGCCGTAGGGCGACGCCGGAATCGCGAACTTGGCGCCATCTTCGAGAGGGCGAATCGTTTTGCGTTCGCCACTATCCCAGATGCAATTGTTGTTGGCGTCTTCGACGACGTACATGCGACGCCCTGCCATGTCAAAAGCGACGACGACGTTCGTCTGTCGCATGATCGCGTTTCGTTGTGCGCCCTGCAGCACGACCATCACCGTTCGCATCGCGCCGTCGGCGCGGTAACGCGAGTAGTTCACACGAGGCACTGCAAATCCAGCGATGAGCCCGATCAGAATGAGGACGATCGTGAGCTCGATGATGCTGAAGCCTCGTCGCCCAGCGCCGATTCGCGGCACTCGGCGCGATTTTTCGAGTTGTCGTTCATCATCGATCATCGATCGTTCTCCAAAAGAGTGCAGCGACCGCGTCAGCACGTGATGCCCATCACCGTCTGACGCTTGGACAGCGGGGCGCAAGCCCCCTTTAGCGGACTTCGTACTGAGATTGACTAGAAAGTCCCAACGACTTTTCACCGGCGCCATTTCGCAAAGCGCATCGATCGTCACTTTCTGGCGCTTCGTGTCACTGGCGTAACGGTGAGCGCCCTTGCGCGTCATACCTCGGTCATCCCTTTTCGTCAGACCGCTCGCAATTGCATGGGAATTGTCGCCGCGCTGATACCGCATTCCACGCGTCTCCAACGCCTTCGCTCCGCGATTCGCGGACGACACGCGGTGGAGTCTTGTGTTGATTGGGGGGCGGTAACGCTCTTGTGCGAGTCGCAGCCGATCCACATGGCGGTGGTCGATCTGTATGCGGGTGGTGACGGCGCACTCGATTCCCTGCGTGGCTTGCGTCGTCGTTTTCCACGCCTAACGATCGTGGCGTATGTGGCTCCGCCACCCGATCGCTTGCGCGATCTCTTTGACATCGGTCGACTCGGCATCGACGCGCTGGTGCTCGCCGATCGCGACGACTCGCTCTCAGCGATGGTTCCAATCCTGGAAGTCGCCGAGGCGCGTAGTGTCGCGCGTCCGATGCGTGCGATGCTCGCTCACATGCATCCCATCGCGCGCGACGCGGCACTGCTCGCCGTTACGCGGGCGCACGAACGCCTGACCAGTGAGACGCTGGCGTCGACGCTATTTGTGACGCGGCGCGCACTGGCGAGACATCTCGAAGTCGCCGGACTTCCGACACCACAGCGCCTTCTCACGTGGGGACGATTGATCGTCGCCGCACATCTGATGGAAGACGGTGAACGCAGCTTCGACCGCGTCGCTCGAACGCTGCACTATCCCTCAGGAAGCGCCTTTCGCAACATGTGCCAGCGCTACGTGCACGCGACGCCGTCGGAAATTCGCGCGAAGGGAGGAGCGGCGTGGGTCATCGACTGCATGATGCGCGATGATCTGCGCGACGAACTGGCCGAAGAGGTATCGGACGAAATGACCGATTCCCAGAATGAGTCGCCGGACGCGCTTGACGACAAACTGCTCGCAGAAGGCGCCGAAGCGACGTCGCCCGTACAGCACGTCGCCTAACGACTAGCACCGCCACGCCGCCGACTTCCGCGCGTGGTCAGGGTGCGGGCGCGAAGGCGAGCCTGAGAAATTCATCGCGCGTGCGGGCATCATCGCGAAAGACACCGAGCAGCGCCGAGGTGATCGTCTTCGAGTTCTGCTTCTCCACGCCCCGCATCATCATGCACAGGTGGTACGCCTCGATCACCACCCCCACCCCGTGCGGCGCCAGGACGTCCTGGATCGCCTCGGCGATCTCCCCCGTCAGCCGCTCTTGCACCTGCAACCGCCGCGCGAACATGTCCACGATGCGCGGCAGTTTGCTCAAGCCGACGATCTTGCCGTTCGGGATGTAGGCGATGTGTGCCTTGCCGAAGAACGGGAGCAGATGGTGTTCGCAGAGCGAGTACAGCTCGATGTCGCGCACCATCACCATGTTTTCATGCGGTTCGGCAAACACGCCTTCGCCGACGACGTCCTCTACGCGGCGCGAATACCCCGCCGTGAGAAACGCCATCGACTCCGCCACTCGGCTCGGCGTACGGAGCAGTCCTTCGCGCGACGCATCCTCGCCTAACAAGTCCAACTGCCGACGCACCAGTGACTCGTATTCACCCAGGGCACTGCCAACGTCCATGGACAGTGGAAAGTCCGGGTGTGAGCGTGATCGACTCATGCCATTGCGAGATGAAAGGTCTGCGCTGATGATGTTGCGATCTCATCGAGGCGCTCCAATCGATGCGCCACCCTTGAGAATAGCGCATTTCTCCCCTTCGTACCTCTTCCAGACACGCCGTGCTCACGGTTGGACTCACCGGCAACATTGCGAGTGGCAAATCGGAGGTCGCGCGGCGCTTGGCGCAGCTTGGGGCCACCCTCATAGATGCTGATGTCCTTGCCCGGGAAGTAGTCGAGCCGGGCACACCAGCATTGAGCGCAATTGTCGAGCGTTGGGGAACGCGAGTGTTGCGAGGTGATGGGCACCTCGATCGCGCCCGCTTGCGCGCCATCGTCTTTGAGTCGCGAGCAGAACTCGAAGCGCTCAACGCGATCGTGCATCCGCGGGTGGAAGAACGCCGGCAAGCGCTACTGAAGGCGGCGCGCGCGAGGGGTGATCGCATTGTCGTCTGCGACATTCCACTTCTCTTCGAGAAGCAAATGGAGCGCGCCTTTGACTTTGTCGTGCTCGTCGACGCGTCCGAAACGCTACGCCGCGAACGACTGGTAACGCAGCGTGCGCTTTCAATAGATGCGGCGAATGGCATGATTGCGGCGCAGATGCCATCGGCCGAAAAGCGCCAACGCGCCAGCTACGTCATCGACAACGATGGAACGCTAGACGATCTCGATGCACAAGTGCGCGAGCTTTGGTCGCGCCTCGACGCCCTTGCCCATCTCGCTCAGTGATTTTCTTGACAATGCCTTTCGCGGCCGGATAGACTACCGCCCGTCATCCCACCCTAGAGCGAACCCGTGGCCAACATTCCGAGCGACCTTCTGTACACTGCGGATCACGAATACCTGAAGGCCACCTCCGAGGATGGCGTCTTCGCGGTTGGAATTACCGACTACGCGCAGGACCAACTCGGCGATATCGTCTTTGTCGAGCTTCCAAAGAGTGGCGCGTCGTACGGTGCGCACGACGTCTTCGGCACCATCGAGGCGGTGAAGGCCGTCTCCGAACTCTTCTCTCCCGTCTCCGGTGAGATCGTGGAGGTGAACCCTGCGATCGACGCCGACCCGGCCGTCATCAATCGCGATCCGTACGGTGAAGGGTGGATGATCAAGATCCGCCTGTCCGATGCTTCGCAGAAGGATGGATTGCTCGACGCCAAGGCGTACGCCGCGCACACCGGCGACTGAGCTGGCCACATGAAACAAAGCGGGGGCGCCAGATTCGGCGCCCCCGCTTTGTCTTTTTGCGATCACGCGGGCCTAACGAGTGTCGTTAGGTGTAGGCCTCGATGGGCGGACAGGCGCACACGATATTGCGATCGCCGTATGCATTGTCGACGCGGCTCACCGCGGGCCAGAACTTCCACTCGCGCGTCCAATGCGATGGAAATGCCGCCCGCTCACGCGGATAACTGTGCGTCCACGAATCCGTCACGATCACTTCCATCGTATGCGGAGCATTCTTCAGTGGATTGTCCTGACGGTCGAGCACTCCTTTCTCGATATCGGCGATCTCTTCGCGAATTCCGATCATCGCGTCGCAGAAGCGATCCATTTCCGCTTTTGACTCCGACTCGGTCGGCTCGATCATCATCGTTCCGGCCACCGGGAACGACATCGTCGGCGCGTGATAGCCGTAGTCCATGAGACGCTTCGCGATGTCCTCGACTTCGACGCCGCTCCCCGCCTTCACGACACGCGTGTCGATGATGCATTCGTGGGCGACGCGCCCATTTGCCCCCTTGAAGAGGACGGGATAGTGCGGCTCCAGTCGATGCGCCATGTAGTTCGCACCGAGAATGGCCATCTTGGTGGCCAGCGCCAGTCCTTCGCCTCCCATCATCTTGATGTAGACCCACGAGATCGGGAGGATCGATGCCGAACCCCAAGGCGCTGCGCTCACCGCGCCTAACGAGTGGCGCCCTTCCTGGTCGACCACGGGGTGGCCCGGGAGATGAGGCGCCAGGTGCTTCGCCACGCCGATGGGCCCCATGCCCGGGCCACCACCACCGTGCGGGATGCAGAACGTCTTGTGCAGGTTGAGGTGACAGACGTCGGCGCCAATGTCGCCAGGGCGCGCGACACCAACCATTGCGTTCATGTTCGCGCCGTCCATGTACACCTGACCGCCATGCGCATGCACGATCTCGCAGATCGTGCGGATCCCTTCCTCGAAGACGCCGTGCGTGCTGGGGTACGTCACCATCAACGCCGACAGCTTCGCGGAATGCTGCTCGGCCTTGGCGCGCAGGTCGTCGATGTCGATGTCGCCGCTCGCCATGCTCTTCACGACGACGACGCGCATTCCAGCCATCGCCGCGCTGGCCGGGTTCGTCCCGTGCGCCGACTGCGGAATGAGGCACACGTCGCGTTCCCCTTCGCCGCGCGCCTCGTGATAGCTGCGAATCGTGAGCAGCCCGGCGTATTCACCCTGCGAGCCCGCGTTAGGCTGGAGCGATACCGCGTGGAAACCGGTGATCTCAGCGAGATCGGCCTCGAGCGTGCGGAAGAGTTCCGCGTACCCCTTGGTCTGCGATGCCGGCGCAAACGGATGCAGCTTTCCGAACGCCGGCCAAGTGACGGGCAACATCTCGGCGGTCGCGTTCAACTTCATCGTGCATGACCCGAGGGGAATCATCGAGTAGGTGAGCGACAAGTCGCGACTCTCGAGCTTGCGCACGTAGCGCAACATCTCGTGCTCGGCGTGATAGCGCGAGAAGACCGGATGCGTGAGATATGCGCTGGTGCGCGCGAACCGTTCGTCGTAGCGCGCGTCGATTTCCAGCGAGTCCAGCGCGAAAGCGATATCGCTGCCTCCGTTTAGGGCGGCGAGCACTTCGCGTACATCGTTCTCGCCAACGGTCTCGTCGAGCGCCACCACAACGGCGTCGTCACCGTCATGCCGCAGGTTGATTCCGCGCGCTTCAGCCGCGGCGATCACTGCCGCACTATCGCGCCCGGCCAGTTCGATGCGAACCGTGTCGAAGAAGACGTCGTGCGACACGCGATGCCCGAGCCGTTCGGCGCCAGCTGCAAGAAGCGCCGCTTGGGCATGAATGCGACCGGCAATGCGACGCAACCCGTCCGGGCCATGCCACACGGCGTACATCCCCGCGATCACCGCCAGCAGTACTTGCGCCGTGCAGATGTTGCTCGTCGCCTTCTCGCGACGGATATGCTGTTCGCGTGTGCCGAGTGCCATGCGAAGCGCGGGCTTTCCCTGCGCGTCGCGCGAGAGGCCGATGATGCGTCCCGGCATGAGGCGCTTGTACTCGTCCTTGGTGGCGAAGAACGCCGCGTGCGGCCCGCCAAAACCCATTGGCACTCCGAATCGCTGCGAGTTGCCTACCGCGATATCGGCACCCCACTCACCCGGCGGCGCAAGGAGGGTGAGCGCCATCAGGTCGGTGGCCGCGATGACCAACGCGTCGGCCGTGTGCGCACGTTCGGCAACCTCACGATAGTCGTAGACGGCACCGTCAGTGGTGGGATACTGCACCACCACCGCGAAGACGTCACCCCCAAACTGCGCCGTGCGTACGTCGCCGATCTCGACCGTCCAGCCGCGCGCCCACGCGCGCGTATGCACGATGTCTTTTGTCTGTGGGTGGCACCCCGCGTCGACAAACACCGTACGCTTTACATCTTTAGCCTTGGCGGCGTGAGCCATCGACACCGCTTCGGCGACTGCCGTTCCTTCATCCAGCAGCGAGGCGTTCGCGATCTCCAGCCCGGTCAGGTCGATGATGACCGTCTGATAGTTGAGCAGTGCCTCGAGACGCCCTTGCGCGATCTCCGCCTGATACGGCGTGTACGCGGTATACCAGCCGGGGTTCTCGAGAATGTTGCGTTGAATGACCGGGGGAACGAGCGTGTCGTGATAACCGAGCCCGACGTACGATCGGAAGATGCGGTTGCCGCTCGCGATCTGCGACAATTCTTCCAGCACATCGTGCTCGGAGCGCGATGGCCCGATGTTGAGCGTGCGTCGCAATCGAATCTGCGAGGGTACGACGGCGTCGATGAACTCGTCGAGCGATGCATAGCCCACTGCAGTGAGCATCGCATCGATATCAGCCTGTGACGGGCCGATATGCCGGCGAACGAAAGAGTCGGTATCAGTCGAAATATTCGGCGTGCTGGTCGTCGTCATGAGGACCCCAATCGCGTGGACGTGCGTCAGTAGGAAGCGCGAGAATTCGCGCGTAGACGCGAGGCGCTTATCCTGTGCACAGTCTTGGATTGCGCCGCGGGAAAAGTACTCGCTCGTATCGCCGCAGGCGACGCCGCTCCGCCCGCTAATTTTGTCCGATGCACTGGAAACTCGCCCTCACGAAACCACTAAATGGTGTCGACAATATGGCACTCGACGAGGCGCTTCTTGAGCGCGCCCGTTCGAGTGGCGAGGGCGTCGTGCGCGTGTACTCCTGGCGCACGCCAACACTCTCCTTCGGGCGAAACCAGGTAGCGCGCGGCGCATACGACCCGGCACTCGCCGCGGCGCACGGCGTCGACATCGTGCGGCGTCCGACCGGGGGACGCGCGCTCCTGCATCATCACGAAATCACCTATTCGGTGAGCGCGCCCATCGTTCCCAGCGACTCGCTTCGTCGGTCGTATGAGATCATTAATCGCGCACTCGTGGGCGCACTCGAGCGCATCGGCGTTCGAGTCGGCGTCGCGTCGGCATCGCATCGCGCGACTACGCCTGGAATCGCTCCCTGTTTTGAGCATCCCTCTGAAGGAGAGTTGACGCTCAACGGCCGCAAGCTGGTGGGGAGCGCGCTCTATCGCGAAGGGAACGCGTTCCTCCAGCATGGATCGATCTTGATCGAAGACGATCAACAACTCATTGCATCGTTGGCAGGCGTCGACGTGGGACCAGTGCCAAAGGCGGCGACGCTCAGCGAAGCGATTGCTGACGCCTCGCCCGAAAGATTCGCGGCCGCCCTCTTTGACCAGGTTCGCGCGTCATGGGACGCTTACGCCGAGCCGTTGAGCGACAACGATGGCGCATTCCATCGCATGGCTGCGCTGCGGTCGCGTTATGCAGACCGCGAGTGGACGTGGCGGCGTTAGGATATCGCTCACCTTCTCGCGCGCTCGCCTCCGCGCGCATCGCCTCGTACACTTGAGGGCGAATGCTCTCTTTTCTTCTCAAGCGCGTCGCGCAGGGTGTCGCCATCGTCTGGGTGGTGGTCACGCTCACCTTTGTACTCGTACACGTCGCGCCCGGCGATCCGTTTGCCGACATCCTAGGGGATAGGCGGTCGACACCGGCCATGCAGGAACGCCTGCGTGCGCGCTACGGTCTCGATCGGCCAATCTGGGAGCAGTACGCGCGCTACGTCGCTGGAGCTGCTCGCGGCGACCTCGGCGAGTCGCTCGCGCAGCAGCGTCCGGTGCGGAGCATCCTCGGCGAAGCACTTCCGCGCACGCTCCTGCTCATGAGCGGCGCGCTCGTAATCGGCTTCGCGTTAGGCGCTGCCCTCGGCGCCCTGCAAGCGTCGCGGCGTGAGACGCTCTTCGACCGGGTGGCCACGCGCCTAACGGTGATCTTCTCTGCCGTGCCGGATTTTTGGCTCGCGCTTGGGCTGATGCTGCTGTTCGCTGTGCAATGGCGCCTCCTGCCATCGTCAGGGATGCACGACGACGCGTTGTATCCATACATGACGCCGTTGGAGCGACTCGTTGACCTGCTCAAGCATTTGCTGCTCCCGGTGTCGTCGCTCGCGTTGATCTTCACATCGGTCGTGGCGCGGCATCAACGCGCGTCGCTACTCGAGGTGCTTCCGGATGATTTTGTGCGCACCGCGCGCGCCAAGGGCGCCAGCGAGCGCACCATTCTGTTTCGACATGCACTTCGGAATGCGATTCTTCCCATCATTACACTCATCGGCCTGGCGATTCCGTCGCTCGTCGGCGGCGCGGTCTTCATTGAAACGATTTTTGCCTGGCCGGGAATGGGGAAAGCGACCGTCGACGCGTTAGGCCAGCGCGACTATCCCGTCGTCGTCGGCGCGAGCCTGCTCGCCTCGACAGTCGTGGTCTTATCCAGCATCGTGGCTGATCTGCTGTACGCCGCGAGCGATCCGCGAATGCGACGTGCCTGAGACGCCATCCGTCGCCGCGTTTGCCATCCCCGATTCGCTGGCCCCAAGCGAGCGGTTGTCGATGGGCGCGTTCACCGATGCAATGCGCCGTTTGTTGGCTGACGCCAACGCACGTGCCGCCTTCGCCTTCCTCGCGCTCCTCATCGTTGCCGCAATCCTCTCGCCGTGGATCGCGCCGTATGACCCAACTGCCACGCAGGGGATAGTCGCGCTCAAGTTGCAGCCCCCTTCGCTTCAACACCCCTTCGGCACCGACGCGGCGAGCCGCGACGTGTTGAGCCGCATGCTGCATGGCTCGCGAATTTCTTTGAGTATTGGTGTACTTGCCGCGTTCCTGGCAGCAGTAGTGGGACTGGTGTACGGCGCCGCGGCCGGTTACGCGGGTGGCGTTACCGATGCGGTGATGATGCGCGTCGTCGATGCCTGTCTCGCACTGCCACGAATTCTTCTGCTTCTCCTCATTTTCGCCCTCTGGCGCGAAGTCTCCATCACGTCGCTTGTCATCATTCTCGGACTCACCGGGTGGTTCGCTGTGAGTCGTATGTCGCGCGCCGAAGCGCTCTCACTTCGCTCGCGCGAGTTCGTGGTCGCCGCACGCGCCTTGGGGGCTGGACGTTGGCGTATTCTCGTTAGGCATGTCTTGCCGCACGCAGCGCCACCGGTGCTGGTCGCGGCCACTATTGCCGTCGGCCAGGTCATACTGATCGAGGCGGGGCTCTCCTTCCTCGGCTATGGCATCCCTCAACCCAACCCGACCTGGGGGAACATCATACGAGACGGACGCGAGACTCTCGCCACGACGTGGTGGCTCACGTTGTTTCCCGGACTCGCGCTCGCCGGCACCGCCCTCGCGCTGAATACCATCGCTGACCGCTTGCGCGCGGCGTTGAACCCGCGCCAGCTTCACGCGCCATGACGGCTTCTTCCGGCGCGACCTCCGCACCACCACTCCTGCAAGTCGAGGAGCTGCGAACGTTTTTTCACACGCCAGCGGGCGTGGCCCGTGCGGTCGACGGCGTGTCGTTCACGATCAATCGTGGCGAAACGGTGAGTGTCGTCGGAGAGTCGGGGTGCGGAAAATCAGTCACCGCGCTTTCGCTCCTCAGACTCATTCGCGCGCCGGGACGTATCGAAGCGGGGAGTCACATCTGGTTCGAGGGGAAAGACCTTCTCGCCGCGAGCGAGGAAGAGATTCGCCAGGTCCGCGGCAATCGCATCGCGATGGTCTTTCAGGAGCCGATGACGGCACTCAACCCCGTCTTCACCATCGGCGACCAGATCGCGGAGGTCGCGCGCGTCCATGGCAAGGCGTCGCGCAAAAGCGCGTGGGAGCGTGCGGTCGAAGTCCTGTCGCTCGTTGGCATCCCCGCGCCGCGAGAACGCGCGACTAACTATCCGCACCAGCTTTCTGGCGGCATGCGTCAACGCGTGCTCATCGCCATGGCGTTGGTGATGAACCCGTCGCTCATCATCGCCGACGAGCCGACGACGGCGCTCGATGTGACCATTCAGGCGCAGATCCTCGAGCTGCTCGCCGACGTGCAACAGAAGTTCGGGACGGCAATTCTGCTCATCACGCATGACCTGGGGGTCGTGGCCGAAACGGCGTCGCGCGTCGTCGTGATGTACGGCGGGCAGGTGGTCGAAGAAGCGCCTGTACACACGCTGTTCGCCGAGCCGGCGCATCCGTATACGCGGGGCTTGATGTCGGCGATGCCACGCGTCGGACAGGAACTCGAGCGCCTCGCGACGATTCCCGGCACCGTCCCCCCGCCTACGGCGTGGCCGAGCGGCTGCCGCTTTCGCGACCGGTGTGGATACGCGTGGGAACGGTGCGAGCGAGAAGGACCACCGCTATATGTCGTCTCGGAGGGGCACTCTGCGCGCTGCCATCTCGTCGATGAGCCGGCGCGTGCGCGCGAACTGCCTAACGCGAACGCCGGATCGCCAGTCGCATGACAACGCCCCTTGTCGCGCCGATCGCCACGCGTGAGCAAACGACGCCGCTCCTCGAACTGCGCGACATTCGCATGCACTTTCCCGTTCGCTCCGGACTCTTTGGACGCGCAACCGGCGTCGTCAAGGCCGTCGACGGCATCACGCTCGATGTATTCCCCGGCGAGACGTTAGGCATCGTCGGAGAATCAGGATGCGGCAAGACAACGTTAGGGCGTACGATCTTGCGCCTCATCGAGCCGACGGCCGGTTCGATTCAGTTTGACGGTGTCGATCTCCTGTCGCTAAAGGGGCAGGCGTTGCGCAACATGCGCCGCCATCTGCAGATCATCTTTCAGGATCCGTTCTCCTCGCTCAATCCGCGCCTAACGATCGGCGCGACCATCAAGGAAGGCATCCTCGTCCACAAACTCGCCGAAGGGAGCGCCGCCGACACGCGCGTTCGCCGTCTCCTCGAGGAAGTGGGGATGCGTCCCGAGTACGCGAATCGGTATCCGCATGAGTTCTCCGGCGGACAACGCCAACGCGTCGGGATTGCGCGCGCGCTAGCGGTGGAGCCCAAGCTCATCGTCTGCGACGAGCCTGTCTCGGCGCTCGATGTCTCGGTACAAGCGCAGGTCATCAACCTCCTGCAAGATCTTCAGCGCGATCGAGGACTGACCTACATCTTCATTGCGCACGATCTCTCGGTGGTCGAGCATATCGCGGCCCGCGTTGCGGTGATGTACCTCGGACGCATTGTGGAACTCGCCGCCCGCGCCGATCTATACCGCGAACCGCTGATGCCCTACACGCAGGCGCTTCTCTCAGCAGTTCCCGTCCCCGATCCCACCCGTCGTCGCCAGCGCATCGTCCTCTCCGGCGACGTCCCTTCACCTGCCAATCCACCGTCGGGCTGCGTCTTCCACCCGCGCTGTCATCATCCGGCAAAGGACAAGGCGTGTGAGGTCATCGCACCTCCGCTGGAGAGCAAAGCGACCGAACATCTCGTCGCTTGTATCAAGCAACCGCCGTCGGGCGTGCCGTGGGAAGCGCAGCGTCAGGCCGGCGGCACCAATCCACCATCGCGTCACGTCCCCGTCGCATCTACGCCCAAGCGAACCGACTCCTGATCGCCCGCGCGCTCCATTCTCGCGCGATGTCTCGCGCGTCGGTGCGGCGCGCGAACCCTAACGAGAAAGCTGATGGCCGCCCGCACTCCGATCACGCCTAACGAACGCCCAAGCGAGGCGTCCCTCACCCTCGACCTGCCACCGGTGGAGACCGAGAAGTACACGAAGGACACCGGCTTCTTCGGGCATCCGCGCGGCCTTTCCACCCTCTTCTTCACGGAGATGTGGGAGCGCTTCTCGTACTACGGGATTCGCCCGCTCCTCGTCCTCTTCATGACGGCCGCTCTGGCCGACGGGGGGTTCGGCTTCACTCGCCCGGTCGCGTCGTCCATCGTCGGCATTTACGCGGCATCGGTGTATCTCGCCTCACTCCCCGGTGGTTGGGTCGCCGATCGTTGGCTTGGCCTCCAGCGTTCCATCTTCGTCGGCGCGATCTTCATCTCGTTAGGCCACCTCTCCATCGCGCTCTCGGCAGTCTTTGCGCACAACGCCTTCTTTCTGGGGCTGGTCCTCATCGTCATCGGGACTGGCATGCTCAAGCCTAACGCGTCGGCGACTGTCGGAGATCTTTATCCCGAGAGCGGCGCGCGGCGCGACGCGGGCTTTTCGGTCTTCTACATGGGGATCAACCTCGGCGCCTTCATCGCGCCGCTGATCACGGGCTACCTCGGCGAACGCGTCGGTTGGCACTGGGGATTCGGCGCTGCCGGCGTGGGAATGCTCATCGGACTCCTCCTGTTCCGCACGCGCGCCAAATCGACGTTGGGTCCGCTTGGCCTCCATCCCACCGCCGATGTCGCCGAGCAGCAACGCGTCAAGAAGTGGGCGCTCGGCAGTGTGGCCCTGGTGTTTGCGATCGTGCTTCTCGCCATGACGGGTGCCTTCACGATCAACCCGGTCGCCGTCGCTGCCAACATGAGTATCGCCATGCTCATCATGGCGATCCTCTACTTCGGCTACATCTTCTTTGGTGCCGGATTGTCGGGGAACGAGAAGAAAGGGATGGCGGTGATCGTCGTGCTCTTTCTCTTCGAAATTGTCTTCTGGGCGGCGTTCGAGCAGGCACCGACGTCGCTCAATCTTTTCGCCCGCGACTTCACCAATCGCAATCTCTTCGGCTGGGAGATGCCGACGCTCTGGCTACAGGCGGCGAATTCTCTCTTCGTCATCTCGTTCGCTCCGCTCTTCGGCGCGCTCTGGCTCGCCCTTGGCAAGCGCGGCATCGACTTCTCCAGTCCCGCCAAGTTCTCCTTCGCCCTTGCAGCTGCCGGAGTCGGTTTCGTCGTGATGGTCATTGCGGCGAACAACGTGATTGGCGGTGGTGCCGGCGCGCGTGTCTCGATGTGGTGGCTCATTCTGAGCTACTTCTTCCAATCGGTCGGTGAGCTCGCGTTGAGTCCCGTCGGGTTGAGCTCCATGACGAAGCTCGCGCCGCGCAAATTCGTCGGACAAATGATGGGCGTCTGGTTCCTCGGGACGGCGATGGGCAACCTGATCGCCGGTCTCGTTGGTGGCTCGGTCGACCCCGAAAAGCTGCAAGAGATGCCGCAACTCTTCCAGCGCACGGCGACCTCACTCTTCTTGAGCGCCGCGATTCTCGCCATCATGGTCATCCCCATTCGCAAGATGATGGCGAGTCGCACCGATCGTTAGGCGCGCGCCCACGCCACACTACGGCCAGTTGAAGATCGACTCGGGAACCGCGCGTTCGCGCACACGTCCGATGTCACCCGGCACCTTCCAGAACGCACGCGTCCGATTCTCGTTCACCAGGCGCACACCCCATTTGGCGCCCCCTTTTGGATCGAGGGGGAATGCGACGTCCAATCGCCACATGCGCTGCGACCGCGGAGGAACGGCGGCCATGATCGAAAAGCCCGCCGACGGACGCGCTCCGCTGTTTTGTCCCAGTGGCACGTCACCCGCCCACACACGCCCGACATCGGCAAAGACACCCACACCTGTCTCCATCGTCCCGCGGAAATTCCCCGTGCGCCAGCGCTCCTCGATGCGCGCGACCGCTCGACGAGCTCCGCCGATGTCAACGCCTTCGTATCCGCGCAAACCACCACGTGTGGCGCCTAACGCGAGCTGATACGGAATGCGCGCCCCCCATCCCCCGCCCCAAATCACATCAGCGGTAATGAGATGTCGCGGATGCGGCTTGATGTACCAGGCAATGCGGCCATCGCTCAAGACATCGTCCCATTTATCGAACCCCGCTGGACGCCGCCCTTCGATGTCGGCCTGCAACGCCGCAAAGCTCCACTGGTTGCCGAAGCCAAGGTACGCACTAAAGCCCGCGAACAACTCCTCCTTGGCCGCGCCCTTCGAGCCGGGCAAGCTGCGCCCCACGGTCGCGCCGAGTTGGGCCCCGATTCGCAAATCCTGTGGTCCATTCAGTGCGTCGAATCCCGTGACGCGCAGGAATCGCAGCTTGCGAACGCCTAACAAGAGATTCACGCGCGTGCTCTGCGACCGCGCATAACGCCCCGCAAACGCCGTCGAGCTGTCGGCGATGATTCCTGAGTCGGTGACAACGACTGGAGATGTCCCGGGGCGAATGTCTTCGAGAGAAAACTGCGCGCCTAACAACCCGAGGAGTCCGGGACGACCGATGCGCAACATCGCCCCTGCGTCCATGAATCGCCGGTCGAGCCGCAATGCGGCCGGCGGTTCGTCTAAACGCAAAAAGCGCGCGTACTCCCCCGAGGAGCCTCCGGAAACGCGCCACGCACTCTTCTGAAGATCTGTGAGAAACGGATAGCTGACTTCGCCCAGTAGGTCGTTGCCCAACTCTTCGCGCGCACCACGAATGTCCAGCTGATACGGACGCCCCCACAACTGATAGTTCGTGTAGCGTCCCGCAAAACGATCACGATAGAAAAAGCCGTCGCGCCAGGATCCGACCGCGTACACCGCGTTGCCTAACAAGTTGATGTTGCCGAACGTCAGCGCGGTCAGGTAGGGTGAACTGCTCGAGACGCCGATGGCCGAAATGATCGACGGTTCGTCGACCGTTACCACCTCGAGGCGAACCATGTCCGGCCCGTCGGGATACGCCGTTACCGTCGCATCCTGAATGAATGGCATCGCACGCAGAATACGTTCGCTTTCCGAGCGCTGCAGCGGACTGCAGGCAGCGCCCTGCTTGAGCAGAACGAAATTCTTGATCACCGAGGGCGCAGTCGTCACGTGCAACGACGCCACCATTCGCCCCAGAAAAGGGGAGCGCGCGAAAAGCCCGCCATAGCCCGGACCCTGCGCTCGGATGATGACCTCTGTGATCTTCTGCCCCGCGCATCGCACTTGTGTGCGTGTCGTAGTCCCTTGTGCCTGCGCTGGGCGCGTGGCGCAGATGGACAGCGCGACCCCTGCGGACGCGAATCGAAGGAGTCGCAGTCAGAGCCCCATGCGACGCTTCAGCTCAGCCAAACGCGCGTCTGCGTCTGCCTCGCTCGCCGCTCGGCGCCGCGCGCGGTCGAGAGAATCGATCTCCTGCTGTAACGCTGGATCACGGTTGCCCAACCCCAACTCCGCATCACTCGGCATCCCGTTGTTCACCGTTCCAGGACCACTCGGTCGAAGCCCCGACCCCACTCCCGCGCTCGCTGCCTTGAACTGCGCCTTCATCTCCTCCACTTCGCGCTCGGCGATCGCCAACTCGCCTTCCTGCGCTGCGAGCTTCCGTTCGAACACCGCAATCTTTTCGGACTGCAACGATTCGAACTTCGTCGCGACCGATACCGTCTCCGTGTCGTTGATGCCCTCGGCGAGTGTTCTGCGCCGGCGAATCGTTTCGAGCTCAGTCCGTTCCTGCTGAAGTCGCGCGCGCGTCGACCCGATCCCGCCGCGCAGGTCGTCAAGCGCCATGCGCGCACGCACGATCGTGTCGCGCATGCTGCTGAGCGCGTCGCGCCGATCTTCGGGGGCGACGTTGCCGTTCAGCAACTCATTGAACGCGCGCCGAACATCTTCGAACATGACGGGATAGAGTGAGACGAGGCGGGATTCGGACCACGGGACTTCGCCCGCGAACGATATGGCGACCACCGTGGCGAAGCAACGCGTGCGTCGAATCGTCCGCGCAAACCGAAAAAGGCACGCCAGTCCGGCGTGCCTTTTCTACACCAGCCAATCCAGTGAGATGCCCCCGAATCAGATGTGGTCGCGCACCTGACGCAGCAGTTTGTCCGCCGAATGAACGTTCGCAAAAAAGAGACGATCGCTGATTCGGTTGAGGGCGAGTCGCAGCGTGCCAAAGCGTTCTGCCGCGACGCCAAACAATTGCTCCATGCCGTGCTGTTGCGCGAGCCGATGCGATGCGGCCATGCGATACCCGCGCTGACCGAGCTCGTCGAAGTAGCCGAGATCGGGTCCACCGCGACGATGGCGCCGCGATTCGATGTAGTCGGGAAAGACTCCAGCGAGCCACAGCGCGTAGTTGCCGAGATGTGCACGCACGAGAAAGGCACGTGTTGCATCTCCCGATTCTGCATCGGCGAGCAACGCGGCAAGGGTGTCGTAGATCTGATCGTCGTACTCGCCGATGCGGCGCGCGCGATCGCGCACACCGAAGTGCAGAAGAATGGACGAGACAAAATCGGCGACGACGCGATCGTCCTCTCCTACCTCGCGCAGCGCATTCCGCACCACCACGTACGTGAAGAGCGGCAGCGATGCGTGTGTCCCATGCGGATGTTCGGTGAGTGCCGACATCAGGTGCGGGTCATCGAGGATGGCATCGATCCCCTGCTCGCGCAGCGCCGCCTCTCCCTCGTCGAGCCCTTTCCCACTTCCGCGCGCGATGAGTCGCAACGCGAGTTGCGCGTCGTTCCTCGTCAGGCACTGCCGAACGTTGGCGAGAATCATCATCTCCTCCGATCGTCTGACACGTGGTACACCGCACGCATGCTTTAGTTATCGACGCACCACGCCGTCAGATGAAACGTTCCTCCCCACTCGGGTGGGCTTGGCACTCGCACGCAGACAGTGCCAACACCAACACACGAGTGCTGCCGGCAACAGTGTCGCATTGTGTCGCGATGCGCCTAACGCGCCACGCTGTAAAGCGCGCAAAGTGCCACACGCAATGAGCGCCAGCTGGCACCGGAGTGTCACCTGCCTAACGATAATGCCAGCGCGATGCGACTGGTGTGTGCTCGCCTAACGAAAAGCGACAGTCAATTGCCGAACAGCAGCCGGTCAATCGGCTTCGGACCGAGGCACCGCACACACGTCACGCGACGTCATCGCGCTCGCGCGCTTCGCACCCCACTGCTCGCGTTGCTCGCGCGTTGTCGACAGTCCCACATCATTCCCGAGCTGCGAGCTGCTTCGCATTGCCTCTGCCTCTGTCGCCGACCAACTTTCGCTGCACATGACGCTCCGCATCCTGCACGTCGACAGCGGACGCGAGTGGCGCGGTGGACAACGACAAGTCTTCCTCCTCGCGCGCGCCCAACGCGATCGCGGGCACGAACCACTCGTCGTCGCGCACCCGGACGCACCGCTCATCCACCGTCTTCGCTCCGGCGGATTGGCGGCGAGTGCTGTGCGCATGCGCGCCGACTGGGACCTCGCAGCGGCGCGGCGCATCCGAGCACTCGCGCATACATGGCAGCCCGACGTTGTGCATGCGCACGACGCTCGCGCGCACGCCATCGCCATGACCGCCCTCCTCGGGCGCGACCTTCCGCTTGTGGTGACGCGCCGGGTCGCATTTGTCCCCAAAGGACGACTCAAGTACGGCGCACGAATCGCTCGCTTCATCGCCATCTCGCAAGCGGTGCGCGCAGCGCTCATTCAGGGTGGAGTGAGCGACGATCGTATCGACGTGGTCTACTCGGGCGTGCCGACTCCGCACGTGAACAACGTGCGCGACTGGCGAAGTGAGCGCGGCTGGCCGGCGGACGCGGTCGTCTGCGGCGTCGTTGGTGCGATGACCGCCGAAAAGGGCGTCGCGCGTCTCGCCGAAATCGCGACTCTCCTTCCCGACGACGTGCGCGCACGATCACGTCTCGTTCTGTTGGGAGGTCGCGCCTCGGGAGGAGAAATCATCGGCGGCATCGAGTCGTATCGCGCTGGATTTGTCGATGAAATTCATCGCGCGATGGCAGGACTCGACTTGCTCTGGCATCCATCGAGTGCAGAGGGATTGGGCACAGCGCTCATCGACGCCATGGCGCTGCGCGTGAACCCCATCGCCTTCGCCGTCGGCGGCATCCCTGAACTCATCCAGGATGACATTTCCGGACTCCTCGCCCCGGCCGGCGATGTTGCCTTCTTTGCGGAGCGTGTCTCGCAACTCGTCCGCAATCCCGAATTGCGGCAACAACTTGCCGACGCAGGCGTGACTCGCGCCGCTCAGTTCAGCGTGGAGCGGATGGCCGCCGGCACCGAGGAGACGTACGCCCGCCTGCTCGCCGTCCGCTAACGCGCAATTGCGCCGAGTTCGGCACCGCGCGGCGTCCGAGGTGTACGATCGACGACCTCAATCGCTTAGCTTCCACGGGTCATCTCCCCAAGGATTTGCTGCGTGCTCTACATCTGCATTCCCACGTTCGACGAGGCCCCAACGATTGGCGTCCTGCTTTGGAAGATCCGAAAGGTCTTCCAGGAGTATGCGCGCGAATACGAGGTCCTCGTCTACGACGATGCGAGCACCGATGCGACCGCGGAGACTCTCGAGTCATATACCAAGGTTCTTCCTCTTACCGTGATCCGGGGCGAGCGACGGATCGGGTACGCGCGCTCGGTGGTTGAGTTGTTCAAGGCAGCGTCGCAGCGCACGCGTTATGCGCGACGCGACGCGGTCATCACGCTGCAAGCCGACTTTACCGATCAGCCCGACCACATCCCGGAGTTGGTGAAGCGGTTCGAAGGCGGCGCGGACATCGTTGTGAGCGAGTCGAGTGTTTCACCCGACCTCCCACTTCCGGTTCCGGTGCGTCGTTTGCGTCGCGTTGCGCCCTGGGTCCTTCGCCCCTTCGTGCGCGTCCCGGGTGTCAACGATCCGTTCGGGTCGTTTCGCCTCTATCGCGTCTCGGTACTTCGCGACGCACTAAAGAGCGCGAGCAGCTCGCCGATCGTCTCGAGCGAGGGTTGGGCGGCGAACGTTGACCTGCTTCTCTCGCTTTATCCGCACGCCCGTCGCGTCGAGACGCTTTCGCTGGCGCCGCGGTATGACTTGCGCCCGCGTGACTCACGCGTGCGCCCCTGGGCCGACGCCATGTCGCTCTTTCGCTTTGGCCGATCAGCGCGTTCCCGCGTCCCAGCGCCACCGCCGCAACCGACATGATGTTCTTGTCGCTGCGCCTCGTTAGTCTCGCGTTCGCGGCTGCCCTGTCGTCGGCGACGGCCGTCGTCGCGCAGCCATTGGCCCCCACTGCCTCCATTCCGACGGCAACCTCCACCGTCCCCTTTGGCGTCGGCGAACGCATGCAGTACGAGGTGCGTTTCGGCCCCCTCAAGGTCGGCGAAGGAAGCATGGAAGTACTTGGCATCGCTCCCATTCGCGGCGACGATGCGTGGCACACACGGTTTCGCGTGAAAGGGGGCGTCCCCTTCTATCGCGTCGACGACATGCTCGAGAGTTGGATTCGTGTGAAGGATTTCAACTCGCTCCGATTTGTCCAGGATCTCGAGGAAGGTGGCAAGACGCGCGAGCGCCACTTCGAGCTCTTTCCCGAGCGCTCGATGTTTCAGGAGAACGAGAAGCCGGAGGAAGCTTCTGTCGCGGCTCCGCTTGATGATGGCTCCTTTCTCTATTTCGTACGCACGATTCCACTCGAGGTCGGGCAGTCGTACGAGTTCAATCGATACTTTCGCCCTGACAGAAATCCCGTCGTGGTGAAAGTGCTCGGGCGCGAGAAGATCACGGTGCCAGCGGGGACGTTTAGCACGATTGTGCTGCAGCCCGTCATCAAGTCAAAGGGGATTTTCTCCGAGAAAGGGCAGGCGCGCATCTGGCTGTCGGATGACGCGAGTCGCATCATGGTGCAGATGAAGTCGCGCACCAGCATTGGTTCCCTCAACCTGTATCTCCAATCGCACCGCCCTCCGACAGCCGCGGCGACGACTCCGGCGAATCGTTAGGCACTCCGCGCGAAGCGGACCTGTCGCGCGTTCGCACCATTCCCGTCGCTCGTCGCCCGAACAAGGTTCGCGCCGAAGAGTTCTCGCGCCCGCCCGGCGGCGACCGTTCGTTTGGCGCCTTCTTCGACGCACTCCCGGACATTCTCGTCGCGCGTGACCTCCGTCGCGTCGTCGCCTCCATCGTCACCGCCACGCGCGACCATCGTGGTGTCATCGTCATGCTCGGCGGCCACGTGGTGAAGACCGGGCTCGCTCCCGTTCTCATCGACCTGATGCAGCGCCGCGTAATCACGCACATCGCGATGAACGGCTCGGCGGCCATCCACGATTACGAAATCGCCCGGTTTGGCGCGACGTCCGAGGACGTCGCCGCGGGACTGCGAGACGGTACCTTCGGCATGGCCGAAGAAACGGGGCGCTCGCTCAACGAAGCGTTTATTCAGGGGATGGTAAACGAGTGGGGAATGGGTGAGTCGGTCGCTCGCGCGCTCGAATCGTTAGGCGGCGAACAACCGCTCGCCCATCCCGAGCTCTCGGTACTCTTGGCCGCGCGCCGGCTCGGCGTTGGCGCTACCGTGCACGCCGCGTTAGGCGCGGAGATCATTCATCAACACCCGGCCGCGAGCGGCGCAGCCATTGGCGACACCTCGCACCGTGATTTCCGCCGCCTGGCCGCCGCCATCGACACGCTCCACGACGGCGGCGTCGCACTCAACCTCGGCAGCGCGGTCATCATGCCCGAGGTCTTTCTCAAGGCGCTCACCGTTGCGCGCAATCTGCATGAAGGTCGCCCAGTCAACTTCACCACCTGCGACCTCGACATGCAGCGTCACTACCGCCCCCGCATGAACGTCGTGCAGCGCCCCGTGCTCGCCGGCGGGCAAGGCTTCGAGATCACCGGCCACCACGAGATCATGGTTCCGCTGCTGGCGTGGGCGGTCATCACCGCTCTCGGTAGTTAGGCCGTCCCTCGTCCGAGGTCGGGCGACAAGACACGAAGGGCGCGGAGGAAATCCTCCGCGCCCTGTGCTTTCAACCGCGCGCATGCTCGACGAAAACGACTACTGCACCGCTGTCGGCAACGGCCTCGCCGCCCGGTTGCCTAACAAGATTCCCGTGCGATACATCAACTCGCCGACGCGCGCCATCTTGTCGTAGTTGATCAACGCTGGCTCGTCGCTGACCTGGTGATACTGCTTGTGAAGCCCCGATGTGAAGAAGACGATCGGGATTCCCTTCTTGGCGTAGTTGTAGTGGTCGCTGCGATAGTAGATCTGCTCGGGATGCGTCGGTGTATCCCACTCACGATCGAAGATGAATTTGTGCGGTAGTCCAGCATTCACCGAATCGACGACCGCGCCTAACACGGAGCTCTGCCCCTTGGGGGCCGCTGACGGTCCGACGATGTACAACGAGTCGTCGCCGTTGCGCCCGATCATGTCGGCATTGAGCTGCGCGACGATGGAATCGATCGGCACCGTCGGCTTCTCGGTGAAGACCTGCGACCCAAAGAGTCCCTTCTCCTCCCCGACGTGCCACACAAAAAGCGCCGAGCGTTTCGGGCGTGGTCCTTCCATCCATCCGCGCGCGATCGCCAACAGCGTCACGCTTCCAGAGCCGTCGTCATCCGCGCCATTGGCAATCGAATCGCCGTTCGCAGCAGCTTGCTGAATCCCGATGTGATCGTAGTGCGCGCCGTACGCCACGTACGTCTTGTTCATGGCCGGATCACTGCCGCGCACGACGCCAACGACGTTATATCCGTTGAAGGCGGTCTTCTGAACGTCGATCGATGCCGTGAAGTGCGTTCCCGCGAGCGCCGCACTCTTGTCGTTCGCCGGCCAGGATGCGGGCACGAATGGTGACCCGCTCGTTAGGCGAGCGATGGCAATCATCGGGAACGCGCGGTTCTCCGCACCAGCGGCCGGGCGCGCCAACTCGATCTGCGTCTCGGCAAACTGCGACGACGCCATGTTGTAGAGCGAGTCGGCGAGCAGCAACACGATCGCCGCCGGCTGTTTTCCAATCGCCATCCCAACGCGAGAGAACAGCACCTGCGGGTTCTCCATCTGCTTCCGCTTCGTCGAATCGATTCCCGGCGGCACCATGCCGGCGATCACGATCACTTTGCCCTTGGCGTCGATCCCGGCGTAGTCGTCGCGCCCTATCGAGGGGTCGGTCAACCCGTACGAAGCGAAGACAACGTCTCCGTCGCCCGTCAGTTTCGGCAGCGCGTTTGGCCCAAGCGCCGTGAGGAAGGCGATATCCTTGCCGAGTTTGGGTGAGACCTTCCCGTTAGGCGTCGTCACCGTCAACTCTTTCACGATCGTCTTCGACCGCGTCATTGGAACGCGCTGGAAGAATCCGCTGTCGCCCGCCGGTTCGAGACCGAGCTTCGTTAGGCGTCGCGCGATCCACGCCGCGGCACGATCCGCGTCCGGGGTGCCCGTCTCGCGCCCGCGGAACGAGTCAGCTGCAAATGCGTACAGGTCGGTCTTGAGTTCAGCGGCCGTCGGTTCAACACGCGAGGGCGTCGCGGCGTTCGAGGGTCGCACCGCACCGCTCGCGCCGCTTCCGCACGCAGCGACGAACGCAATCGTTCCAAGCAGTCCAAGTCGTTTGACGTGCATCGGTACCATCACTTCCTGTGAAAGAGATCTGATCGAAATCCTGAGGTGACACTCCCCCGTCGCTCCGGGTGCACAACGCAAAATAGGCTTTGAGCGCACAAAAGGCCGGGCATGCGCCCGGCCCTCGCTTGTAGTCTCGCAACTCGGCGACGTTCCTCGAATCGCTCCCGCGCCGAGAGCGCCGTGGATCTCAGATCGACGCCGAACCTGTCCACCGCTCGCGAAGCCGACGCGCAGTGTCAGGACTGAAAATTCGAATGACCAAGTAGATCAATGCTCCGAAGATCGCAATCTTCACGGCCAGGATCAGCAGGCCGAGCAAGAGCCCAAAGAACAACCCAAAAACACCAAAGAAAAGCTTGAGCAGAAACATTCCGCCAATGGCGAAAAGCCCGATCATAAAGACTGTGCGGAGCATGTTACCCGTTCTCCAATTCGAGGACTGAACTCACTACGCATCGCCGATTGCAGGAGTTTCACCGAGCGTGCAAGCATTCACCCTGTTCGACGCTCGATTTCTCGATACGTCAAGCCTTGGGCTAAAGCGCGCAGGTCGCGCGCGAAAACTCTCACGGAGTCTCTGTGTCGTCCAGCAACAATGCCGACGTCACCGTTGTCGGCGATGGGATTATCGGACTATGCGTCGCTCGCGCACTCGCCCGCGAGGGGCATCGAGTGCGCATCGTGGCTGAGCGTCGGGAAGGGTACGCGTCGGCCGCCGCCGCGGGAATTCTCGCACCGACCATCGATCCTCCCCAGGTGGCTGCATTTCGCTTCGCACTCGCCGCCCGCGATCGGTTCAGCAGCTTTGTCGCTGAGCTCCGCGAAGAGACAGGAATCGAAACCCCGCTCCACTTCGATGGAGTTCTTCGCGTTCCGTTCGAAGAAGCCCTGGCAGAGAAGCTCGTAAGCAATGTTGGACAACACGCGCAGTGGCTCGATCCTGCTGCCGCGCAAGCGCTCGAACCGACCCTCGCAGCTCCATGGGGAGCTTTGCTGCACCACGCTGACGGAACGGTCGACAACGGCACGCTTCTCGTGGCTCTCGAACGTTCTGTCAGTGCGCTCAGCGTTCAACGCATCAGCGCTAACGTGATTTCCGTGCACCCCGCAACATCGTCCAACGGCGCAGGCATCGACGTCGGACTCGCCGACGGGTCGGCTCTCAACTGCCAGACCGTGGTGCTCGCGCCCGGTGCATGGGTATCGCAGATCGAATCAATGCCGCGAAGGCTCCCAGTTTCGCCGATTCGTGGACAGATGCTCGCGCTGGAAGGGACACTCGTCTCCCGCCCCGTCTTTGGATCGGCGGGGTATCTCGCTCCGCGTGCTGAGCGCGGCTATACCGTCGCCGGAAGCACCCTTGAGGCGACCGGCTTCGCGGTCGGCACGACGCAGTCAGCACTAGACGGCTTTGTGAACGCTGCACGCCGCCTGGTCCCGAACGCTGACCTCAGGCCCACCAACTCGTGGTCAGGGCTACGTCCGATGACCCCAGATTTGCTCCCGCTCCTTGGCACCGACCCCGACTTCCCATCGCTCATCTATGCCTGTGGCCACTCGAAGAACGGCATCCTGATGGGTCCGATCACGGGAGATGTCATCGCCAACCTCTGCAGCGGTGGTGCAATCGGTTACGATCTTTCTCCGTTCGATATTTCGCGTTTTGACGGAAAATAGTCCGAAATACTAACCGTCAACGTCCATTGAAAAGGTTATCGATTCTTGGCCGGACGCGTCGCCGACCGATAGATTGCGGCACCTCGAACGGCCGATTTTTCGAGGCGTCGCACATGTTTCCTCACGCTTGAGCTGGTGCTGGAATGTCCGATACGCTTTACCAGATCATGGGGCGCCACCGCGCTGACCCGCTTCCTGAGCGCAAGCCGTCGTGGCTGAAGGTCAAGGCACCGGGTGGCGAGAATTACGTGCGGCTCAAAGGGCTCATGAAGGAGCTCGACCTGCACACCGTCTGCGAAGAGGCGCACTGCCCCAACGTTGGCGAGTGCTGGCAGCACGGCACGGCCACTTTCATGATCCTTGGCGACGTCTGCACGAGAAACTGCGGCTATTGCGCGGTCTCGCACGGGCGTCCGCCCAAATACGACATCGACGAACCGAATCGCGTCGCGGCCGCCATCGCGCAGATGAACCTGCAGCACGCGGTGATCACTTCCGTCGATCGCGACGATCTACCTGACTACGGCGCGTACATCTTCGCTGAAACGATTCGCCAGATTCACGATCGCCTTCCGACCTGTTCCGTCGAAGTTCTCGTACCTGACTTCCAGGGGAACGAAGACTCGATTCGCGCGGTCCTCGCCGCCGAGCCAGAGATCTACAATCACAATACCGAGACGGTGCCGCGCCTCTACAAGCGCGCGCGTCCCGGCGGCCGGTACGAGCGTGTGATGCAGATCTTCCGCTTCGCCAAGCAGGTCGCGCCCCATATCCCCAAAAAAACGGGCATCATCCTTGGACTCGGCGAGACTAAAGAAGAAGTGCTTGCCGTAATGCGCGACCTTCGCGCGGTCGACGTCGACATCCTCACCCTCGGCCAGTACCTCCGTCCGTCTGACGGACACTTACCGCTCGATCGTTACTACACGCCGGAAGAGTTTCGCGAGTTGCGCAATGCCGGCATGTCGATGGGCTTTCGGCACGTCGAGGCTGGCCCGCTCGTGCGCTCGAGTTATCACGCGTGGGAGCAGGTACAGGCAGCAGGCGTTTAGGCTAGAGGCCATCTCGAAAATGGTCGCCGGCGCTCCGGCGACCATTTCTGAGATGGCTTCTAAACACAGCGTAGTTCTCACGGGCTCGCGCGTGCCAATAGGGAGCGCGCGACGCCCTCGGCAGCAATCAAGGGATGTGCGAGAGTGTGCATCCCAGCTTGCGGACCCCGCACACGCGGATCCAGGGCACACATGGCCAAGAAAAAGTCTGACTCCCCCCCCGCTCCCCCTTCCAAGGGCGATCAGGGCGCCGGGGCAACCGACGCCCCCACGCGCGCTTCCCTCCTCCGCTCCATGCTCCTCCAGCGCCGCTTCGAGGAGCGCTGCGCCGAAGCGTACGCGTTAGGCAAGATCGGCGGCTTCTGCCACCTCTACATCGGACAAGAAGCGTGCGGCACCGGAGCCATCTCGCTCCTGCGCCCCGATGACTACGTCATCACGACCTATCGCGATCACGGACAAGCACTCGCGCGTGGCATCTCTCCGCGCGCGGTCATGGCCGAGTTATTCGGGCGCATCGACGGCGCCGCGCGTGGGAAGGGTGGCTCGATGCACATCTTCGACGCCAACACGAACTTCCTCGGCGGTCACGGCATCGTCGGCGGACACGTCCCCGTTGCCACTGGTGTCGGCTTCGCGATCAAGTATCGCGGCACCGACCAAGTCATTCTCTGCTTCATGGGCGAGTCGGTGGTGAACACCGGCGCCTTCCACGAAGCGCTGAACATGGCCGGCCTGTGGAAGCTCCCCGTCGTCTACATCATCGAGAACAACCGCTACGGGATGGGGACGGCGCTCGAGCGTGCCTCGGCCATTCACGACATCTATCAACGAGGCGCAGCGTACGACATGCCGCGCGCACAAGTCGACGGTCAGGACGTGCTCGCGGTCCGCGACGCGGTTGCTGAGGCGATCCAGCGCGCACGCACCGAATCGACGCCGACGCTGTTGGAAGTGCGCACGTACCGCTTCATGGGACATTCGATGTCAGACGCGGTGAGCGGGACATATCGCACGAAGGCCGAACTCGAGGAGTACATGAAGCGCGATCCCATCAATGTCCTTCGCGCACGCATGGAAGAGTTAGGGGAAATCGACGATGCGGGCATGACGGAGTTGGACAATGCCGTGAAGGCCGAAGTGCAGGATGCGTGGGACTTCGCCGACCAATCGCCGGAGCCTCCGCTCGAGAGCCTCTACGAGGATGTCCTCGTGGAGACGACCACATGATCGCCACGTCCACTTCACGACTCTTTTCTCGCTGATCACATATGCCAGTCATCACGTATCGCGACGCGCTCAATCAGGCGTTGCGCGAAGAAATGCAGCGCGATGATCGTGTCTTCCTGATGGGCGAGGAGGTCGCGGTCTACCAGGGCGCGTACAAGGTTTCTAAAGGTTTATTGCAGGAATTCGGGGAGATGCGCGTCGTCGACACGCCCATCACTGAGCTCGGGTTCGCCGGAGTCGGCGTCGGTGCCGCCATGGTCGGGCTGCGCCCGGTGATCGAGTTCATGACGTGGAACTTCGCGCTGCTCGCCATCGACCAGGTCGTGAACGCAGCGGCGAAAATGCTTTACATGTCGGGTGGGCAGTTCAAGATGCCGATGGTGTTCCGCGGCCCGAACGGCGCTGCGTTGCAGCTGTCGGCTCAGCACTCGCAAGCGTGGGAGTCGTGGCTCGCCCACATCCCGGGGCTCAAGGTCGTGACGCCCGGAACGCCGTACGACGCCAAGGGACTCCTCAAGAGCGCCATCCGCGACGATAACCCCGTGGTGATGCTCGAAGGGGAGATGCTGTACAACACCAAGGGCGAAGTGCCGGAGGAAGAGTACGTCGTCCCTATCGGCAAGGCCGAGGTGAAGCGTGAAGGCGACCACTGCACGCTCGTGACGCATGGCAAGTCGGTGCTCCTCGCGCTCCAGGCTGCGGATGCACTCGCCAAGGAAGGGATTCGCGTCGAGGTCGTCGACCTTCGCACGGTACGCCCCATCGATGTCGACGCGATCGTGGCATCGGTTCGCAAGACGAACCGTGCGGTCGTGTTGGAAGAAGGGTGGGAAGTCTGCGGCGTCGGCGCCCAAGTCGTCGATTACACGCAGCGGTTCTGCTTCGACGATTTAGACTCACCGGTGCTGCGTGTGCACCAGGCGGACGTTCCGATGCCGTACGCCAAGAATCTCGAGAAGGCGGCAAAGCCAGACGTCGCAAAGACCATCTCGGCGATCAAGCAGGTCATGTACATCGAAGCATGACCCATTCGCTCTTCCACGCCTAACGACGTCATCGCCATATGGCTACCAAGGTATTCATGGAGGCGCTCTCTCCGACGATGGAAGAAGGGCGCCTGGTGAAATGGATCAAGAACGAGGGCGACGCCGTGAAGAACGGCGAGACGCTCGCCGAAGTCGAAACGGACAAGGCGATCATGGAGCTCGTCGCGCGCGGCGAAGGCGTGCTGCGAAAGCGACTTGTCGCTGAGGGGGCGACGGCGCCCGTGGGAACACTGATCGGCGTCATTGCTACGCCCGACGAGAATATCGATGCGCTCGTTGCAGGTGGCGGAACTCCGGCGGGCGCCGGCGCAACGCCAGCCGGCGCGACGGAGAAGCCGGCCGCCAGTGCTCCGGCCGTGGCCTCGCCAGCGCCAAACCAGCAAGACGACGCTGGTACCGCTGCAACGCAACCGAGCGCCGACGACGGAGGCGCACGCCCCCGATCGTCCCCGCTCGCCCGCCGACTCGCCGCCGAACGTGGCGTGCCGCTCGGTGCCATTCAGGGCTCCGGTCCCGGTGGCCGCATCGTCAAGCGCGATGTGGAAGGGGCAGCCGCGGCGCCCGCGCCGTCAGCCGCAACGGCACCGGCCGCCGCCCCAGCCGCTGCGCGCATCCCCGCCCCGCCCTCGGGGAGCGACTACACCGACGTCCCGCTGACACAGATTCGCAAGACCATCGCTCGTCGCCTCTCTGAGTCCCTCGGCCCGATTCCCACGTTCTATCTCACCGCGGAGATGGACATGGAGCGCGTCGCCGAAATGCGCGCGGCGATGGCCGAGCTGGGCGACGCGTTCAAGGTGTCGTTCAATGACATCATCATCAAAGCCGTCGCCACTGCGCTCGCACAACATCGGGAATGCAACGCGCACTGGCTCGGCGATTCCATTCGGTATTTCAATCGCGTCCACCTTGGCATGGCGGTCGCCATCGAGGACGGTCTCATCACCCCCGTCATCTTCGATGCGGACAAGAAGCGCCTGAGCGAGATCGCTGCCGAGTCGCGCGACCTCGCGAAGCGGGCGCGCGAACGAAAGCTCAAGCCAGAGGAGTACACGGGCTCGACGTTCTCCGTCTCGAATCTTGGCATGTTTGGCATCGATCAATTCACGGCGATCATCAATCCCCCTGAAGCCGGCATTCTCGCCATCGGTGCGATCGAGTCGAAACCCGTTGTCGTGGACGATGCCGTCACGGTACGTCGCCGCCTGCGCCTAACGATGAGTTGCGATCATCGTGTCATCGACGGTGCGGCAGGCGCGCGCTTCCTGCAAACGCTGCGTCGCCTCATCGAGAACCCGCTGATGTTGGTGTATTGATTTTATCCAGCGCGCGCCGCCTGCTGTTGGCGCCTCCCAACAACCGACTGTAGCAACGGGCCGCCTGTGATGGGCGGCCCGTCGTCGTTCGTAAGGAGCATCACGAAGGATTTTCGCGCGTGTTTCCGCGATGTACGACGTGCGTCAAGGGAAGAGACGTCTCCCCTACCGCACGCATGCATCTCCAAGATTCTCGCAGACATTCGCGCGTTCACACCGTTGTACGATCGGCGTGCCTAACGAGTGCGGCGCGCCTCTCCGCGCTCGCGTCGCTTGTCGTGCTCGTCGCTTGCGGTGGTGGAAGTGATGCGCCGACCGGAGGCACCAGCACACCGTCGGTGCGAGATGGCTCCCTCGCAATCACGGTCGCCGGGCTACCAGCCAATGCATCGGCATCGATCGCGATCTCCGGCCCGAACGGCTTCTCGCGCTCCATCAGTGCCCCAACGACGCTGAACGTCGCGCCTGGCGAATATCAGATCAGCGCCAGTGAAATTATTGCCGATACCGATCACTACTTGCCGCTCGCGCCGTCGCAGTCGGCAACAGTTGCATCTTCATCGACCTCAAACGTCACCGTCGGTTATGCGATCGCATCCGGGTCGCTCGTCGTTGTCGCGTCAGGCATCCCTGACGGTGCACGCGCACCGGTGACCGTAACCGGCCCTGGCGGCTTCACTCGCACGATCGCCGCTCCTGATACGCTTCGTGGCCTGACCCCTGGTACCTACACGGCTGAAGCAGCAAACCTCGAGTTCAGCGGAAGCACGTGGGCGCCGGCGTCGCCGCGTTTGGAGCTTGCGGTTGCCGCATCGCTCACACCCGTGCCGGCGTCGTTTCCATTTGCGCTTGCCTCCGGAGCCATCGTCATCAGCGCGGAAGGGCTTCCCACGGGTGCCTCGGCACGCGTGACGCTCGCCGGCCCGAATGGATTCAGCCGCGGAGCGGCGCTCGGAGACACCCTGCGTAATTTGTTGGTCGGCACGTACACCCTCACCGCCACGTCAGTGACCGTGGGCGACGATGCGTACGCGCCGCCAGCGCCGACGCAAGTCCAGGTGACACCCTCCATCGATGCGCGCGCTGCGTCGCTCCGGTTCGCCATTGCCAGCGGTCGGCTGGCCGTGTCTCTCTCGGGCGTTCCGTCAGGCGCAACGGCGGATGTGTCGGTGACCGGTCCGAATGGGTATGCACATACGCTCTCAGCGAATGAGACCCTCACCGGGCTCACTCCGGGTGACTACACCGTTACGGCGCCGGAGATCGCAACGTCCGCAGCCACGTATTTGGCGGGGAGCGATTCTCAGAAGATTTCCGTCACGCCGTCGACCGCTGCGGCCCAGGTAAGTGTCGCATACGCGGTGGCGTCGGGTGGCCTTGCCATCGTGGTCACCGGATTGCCGGTGACGTCGTTAGGCGCGGTCACGGTCACGGGACCAAACAGCTACAGCAGCACCGTCACCGGAACCACCACGCTCACCAAATTGAAGCCCGGGAGCTACACGCTTTCGGCGGCGAATGTCTTGTCCGGCGCCAACAGCTATGCAGCGACGCCGGCGACACAGACCGTCATCGTCTCTGCGTCGTTGACGGCAGCGCCGGCCGTCGTCACCTACGCGCTGGCGTCGGGAGCACTTACGCTCACGGTGAACGGGCTTGCCCAGGGTGTAAACGGATCGATTACGATCGCGGGGCCAGGAGGCTTCTCGCGAGTCGTCACCAGCTCAGCCCTGTTGCTCAGCATCACCCCAGGTGCATACACGATCACTGCTGCCTCTGTGCAAGGAAACGGCAGCACGTGGGCGCCTTTGCCAGCGACGCAGACCATCAACGTTCCGGCATCCACGCTCGCTGTCAGCGCCACCGTCACGTACAGCAACGTGACTGGCACGCTCAACCTGACGATCAGCGGCCTGCCTAACGGGACCAACGCCGCGGTCACCGTCACAGGGCCAGGAGGATACGCTTCGCCCCGCACATCAAGCGCCACCATTTCGGGGCTGGCCGTGGGCCTGTATACCGTCACGGCGACGTCGGTGTCGTCAGGCGGAACGACGTACACTCCAAGCGCAACCTCACAGAACGTGAGCATCACGGGTGGAGTGACGAGTGCGACGACGGTGACCTATGCCGCCCCGCCGCCACCTCCTCCGCCGCCCGCAGGGCTCAACCTCACGATCGACAACGTTCACGTTCAACAAGTCGTGCAAAACTACGCCGGCAGCGTGCCGTTAGTCGCTGGACGTGACGGCTTACTGCGCGTCTTCGTGAAGGCCAGTGCCACCAATTCCGTCCAACCGCCAGTTCGGCTTCGCTTCTACAACGGATCGACGCTTACCAGCACCGTCACCGTGAATGCGTCGACAGCATCGGTGCCCGTTTCCATCACCGAAGGAACACTCTCCTCGTCGTGGAACTACACGATTCCCGGTGCCCTCATGCAGCCCGGACTCCGGGTGCTCGCGGACGTCGATCCAGGCAACACCATCACGGAATCGTCGGACGCCGACAACTCGTATCCTGTCTCCGGCACGCCGCTCACTCTCGACGTGCGCGCCGTTCCGACATTCAACATCCGGCTCGTCCCCATTCTTCAGAGCGTCAACGCGCTGCAGGGCGGAGTCACCGGAGCAAATGCCGCGCAGTATCTCGCTGGCACAAAGAAGATCTACCCGTTAGGCACGGTCGATGCCGACGTGCGCGCGGTCTACACGACGAACGCGCCGGTTCTGCAGGCGAACGACGCCAATGGTGCCTGGGGACAGATACTCTCGGAGCTCAACGCGCTTCGCACCGCTGACGGAAGCACGCGGAACTATTACGGCATCATGCGCGTGAACTACTTCTCCGGCATCGCAGGCTTAGGCTATGTGCCGGGACGCGCAGCGATCGGATGGGACTACCTCCCGTCTGCCTCTGACGTCATGGCGCACGAACTCGGACACAACTTCGGCCGTTTCCACGCCCCGTGTGGCGGAGCGGGCGGCCCTGATCCTTCGTATCCATACTCGGGTGGAACAATCGGTGTTTATGGCTACGACATCGCGGCCAACGCCCTCAAGGCGCCGTCCACGTCAGACCTAATGGGATATTGCAGCACGCCGTGGATCTCCGACTACAACTACACGGCGGTTCTGAACTACCGTGCGGCGAACCCGTTCACCGCGTCTGCTGCGTTCGCGGGGAGTTACGCCCGCAAAGGCCTCCTGATTTGGGGACGCGTCGAACATGGCAAGACGATTCTCGAGCCCGCGTACGAGGTTGATGCGCCACCCTCGCTCCCCCAACGTCCCGGGCGCAACCACATCGAAGCCTTCAACTCGTTAGGCGCGCGCGTCCTCGACCTCTCGTTCGATGGAGAACAGGTCGCGGACGCACCCGATCCGACCGCGCAGCATTTCGCCTTCGTCGTTCCCATCTCCACGTTCGGAAACGCCGCGCCCAGTCGCTTGCGCGTCACCGCAGCCGGACAACCCGCGGAACTGAACTACGCTGCATCCTCGTCAGAATCTCCGGTCGTCCATCGCGTCGCCAACAATCGCGTCGAGGTCACGTGGAACGATTCGGCCACACGCGGAGTCCTCGTCCGCGACCCTCGATCGGGCGACATCCTCACCTTCGCGCGCAATGGCCGCGCGACGGTCTACACAACAGCCAGCGAACTCGATCTCACCATGTCCGGCGGCGTTTCCGGGACTCGTCGTCGCGTACAGGTTATGCGATAGCATCCAGCAGCGCCGCTACGGGGCGACGGCGCGCGTGAACTGACAGCGCCCCCCCTCACTCCTGGCACGACCGAGCCCCCGCGTCCTTTCCTCCTTTAGCGCGGGGGTTCGTGTGTGATGGACGGGGTCCCCCCGCCCCCGAGGTGTGTGCCCCCTCTCGCCCTCCGTTAGATTCAGGGCGATTACGCAGCATCGCCTCTCCCGCTCTCCACGCCCTTCTCATGGCTTCGTACGACGTCATCTTCCTCGGCGGCGGCCCCGCCGGTTATGTCGGCGCGCTTCGCTGCGCCCAGCTTGGCCTCTCCACCGCTGTCGTCGAACGCGAAGGACTCGGCGGCACCTGCGTACTGTGGGGGTGCATTCCCGCCAAGGCGCTCCTCGAGAGCGCATCGCTCGCCAACAAGGTGCGCCACGCAGGCGAGTTCGGCGTCCAGGTCGGGAGCGACCTGAAGTTTGACTACGGCGTCGCCATGAAGCGCTCGCGCGCCGTCTCGACGCAGAACTCCAAGGGCGTCGAATTCCTCTTCAAGCGTGGCAAGATCACCTGGATCAAAGGGAGCGGAAAGCTCGTCAAGCAGGGGGGCGGTGCAGCGATCTCGGTCAAGGGCGCCGACGGAAATGAAGAGGTGCACACGGCGAAGAAGGGCATCGTAATCGCGACTGGGTCGCGCGTGCGCGGACTCCCGCAGGTCGGGCTCGAGCTGAACAAGACCACAGTGATCTCGTCCGACGAGGCACTGGTTCTCGAGAGCGCCCCGAAGTCGATCGCAGTCGTCGGCGCCGGCGCTGTTGGGTGCGAATTCGCTGACGTATTCAATGCGTTCGGCAGCGAGGTGTACGTCATCGAGGTTCTTCCGACGATCCTCCCGCTCGAGGATGCGGATTCGTCGGCCGAACTCACGCGCGCCTTCAAGAAACGGAAGATCAACGTGCTTACCGGCGCGAAGATCTCCGGCGTGTCAGTCTCGAAGACAGGTGTGAAGATGAATGTCGAAGTCCCCGGCGGCGCTGCCGGTTCGACGGAGAAGAAGGTCCTGGAGGTCGAGAAGGTCCTCGTCGCGGCCGGGCGGGCGCCTAACGTCGAAGACATCGGCTTGAAGGAGTTAGGTGTGCAGCTGACGGAGCGCGGATTCATCAAGGCAGACACCAAGACGTACGAGACGAGCGCCAAAGGCGTGTATGCCATCGGCGACGTGATCGGCGCGCCAATGCTCGCGCACAAGGGACAGCGCGAGGGACACATCCTCGCCGATCACCTCGCGGGACAGCACTCGCATCCGCTCAACTACGGCAATATTCCGAATGCGACGTACTGCCATCCGGAGGTTGCGTCCGTGGGACTCACCGAACAGCAGTGCAAAGAAAAGAAGCTGGACTACAAGGTCGGGAAATTCCCCTTCTCGGCGAACGGTCGCGCGCGCACGTCGGGTGAAACCGAAGGCTTCGTGAAGATCATTCGCGACGCGAAGTACGGTGAGATACTTGGCGCTCACATCGTCGGCGCGCATGCAACGGAGCTGTTGGCTGAAATCGTGCTCGCGCGAGAGAACGAATACACCGTCGAGGAAATCGATGCGGCGATTCACGCGCATCCCACGCTGTCCGAGGCGATTGCCGAGGCGGTGCTCGACTCGATGGGCAAGATGCTGCATGCCTAACGACGATGGAGTCGGCGGGACGGATGGTCTGGGCGCTGGGCAAGGGAGTGTCGCCCCGGACCCGTCTCGCCGACTGCTCGTCTGTTCGTTAGGCAGGATGTCGTATGCGGACGCGCTCGAAGTCCAGCGCGCTGTGGCGCGGGCACGGATTTCCGGCGACATCGACCAGGATGTCCTGCTCCTGGTGGAGCACCCCCACGTTGTCACGTTAGGCAGGTCGGCCAAGGGGCGGACGCTCACCGCCTCGCCTCAGTTGCTCACGGCCAAGGGCGTCGAGTTATTCGAGGTCGATCGCGGCGGTGACGTGACGTATCACGGCCCCGGGCAGCTTGTTGGATATCCCATCTTTGACCTCAAGCGACACAAGCAGGACCTTCACTGGTACCTGCGTCAGGTCGAAGAAGCTCTGATTGTCGCCCTCCGCCACTGGGGGCTCACGGGGGGACGGAGCGCCGGGTACACCGGCGTCTGGGTGAATCTTCCGACGCAGGCGAGTGACGCGGAGCGAGCGAGCGTTGATCATTCGCGCAGCGGCGCGCGCAAGATCGCGAGCATCGGCGTGCATGCGCGCGATTGGGTCACCTGGCATGGCTTCGCGCTGAATGTCAGCACGGACCTTTCGTACTTCGAGCTGATGATTCCGTGCGGGATCGATGGTGTTGAGATGACATCGATCTCGCGCGAGGTCGGCCAGCGACTCGGTGACGTGACGCTTGAAGAGACGTCTCAGGCAGTGACTGCGGCATTCGCGTCTGTCTTTTCGCTGCACCCTGAAGCACTGGAACGTGAGGCGTTGGACGCGACGCTTGCCCGGCTGACGTCATCGACCGCCGCGTAGTCGCGCGTTTCGGCGCGATCAACGATGCGACGGCGGGGTACGGTGTGCGGCACGGACAGCTTAGATTTATCGGCGTGTGTCCGTAAGATTGTGACGCTGCCCTAACGAGTCTCACTTTTTCGATTCACTGGCCTGTCCAATGACTCATTCAACGCGACGCCGCCATCTCGCGCGGATCGCACTCCTCTCGGCGACCGCCGTGCTGTTCGCAGCGTGTACCGACTCGCGCGTACGCGCGCTTGAAGAAGGCATCAGCAAGGACTCTGTTCTCAAGATCATCTCGGTGGGCGCGCCTGCCGGAGACTCGCTACCGAATCTCTACAAGCGCGCGCAGTACTTCGTCGACAGCAAGATGTTCGACGTGTATTTCTTCGAGCCTAAAGGGCGAAAGATCTGGAAAGATCCTACCGTTCGAGATAAGGAACTCACGCCGATTGTGTTGGTCGATGGAAAGTTCGCCGGATCTGGTTGGAGCTACATGGATGGTTTGACGGAGAAATACAAGATTCCCGGGCGAGCAGGCACGAAGTAACTAACTGGGGATAGCAAACGGCGCGGGCGCGTATCGAGGTGCGATACGCGCCCGCGGTTTTTTGTGCGTGTCGCGGTTGTGCGCACGCGTGTCCTGAATGCACAACGGGCCCCACCCGAAGGTGGAGCCCGAAGTGCTTACTCAGTTCACCAAGTCAGACTTGGTGAGCTTGGGACTTAGAACGTGCGGACGAGGGTCGAGAGACCGTCGCCAGCCGCGCTCATGCCGACGCCGATGATCTGGTCGCCAGCTGCGATCGCCGGCGTGACACCCGTGAGGGTGTACGTCCAGAAGCGATTGGTGCCGCTGTCGAAGATCGACGGGTTCGTGCCCGGCACGGCGTTCACGACGCCGAGGTACGTCCAGGTGCCGCCGGAGAGGCGGAAGAAGGCGACCTGCGGGAACGGAGCATTGGTGATGACCGTGCTCGTGAGGGCACGCGCCTGCAGCGTGCTGCCTGACGAACCGGCTGCGAAGACGAACCACTTGCCGACGCCGACCGAGGAGAACGGAACGCCCGGAGCGACGAGACCAGCGGTGATCGTCGAGAAGATCGTGCCCGACGAATCAGGCGTGGCGGCGGCGAAAGCCGTCGACGAACGCTTGATGTCGTAGAACTGGGCGCCGAGGGCCGTCGGGGCGTAGGTCGCCGAGACAACTGCCGGCGGAGCCGAGTCAACAGCCTGCACGAGGTCGATACCGCGCAAGAAGTTGATGGGGAGCGTGATGCCAGCCGCGCCGAACGGACCACCGAAGCCAACCGGGGTCGTCAGGACTGCGTCGAACGGCGTTCCGTACGCCGGGAAGACCGAGTACGGGAAGTGGAGGTTCTGGCTGGTCGGGAGGTTCGGGTACGTCAGGTAGCCAGCGGCCTTCCACACTTCGAGGTCATCGAGACCCGTCGGAATGATGGCGAGCGGCTGCGCACCGACGAGCGACGCAGGAACCGGGAGACCGGTGATCTGCGGAGCCGTGATGTCGATGGCGATCTGCTTCGTGATCGTAGCCGAGGTGTTGCCAGCGCGGTCGACGGCGTAGACCGAGTACGTGTAGTACCCAGGCGTGGTGGCCGTGAGAGCGCCATAGACGTTGATCGAGTCACGACGGTAGGTGGCATCCGTCAGGTCGACGATCGCGGTGTCACGGACGTACGCGCAGGACGTGCCGCCGAAGGCGCACGACGAGCCGGAGACGCCGAGGCGAGCGATCTTCTTCCAGAGACCCGAGATCTGCGTGCCGACCGACGAGACGTCGAAGCCGGAGCGCGTATCACGCATACGGACGCCGAAGAGGCCGTTCGTCGAGTTGATACCGCCGGTGACGTTGACGAGGTCGTTGAGGATCTTGGTGTTGCCGAGCGTGTCCGTGGCCGGGAGCACCACGAGCGGCTGCTGCGTCGCGGTCAGGTAGTCGAGCGTCGGAGCTGAGACGTCAACACCGTAGGCCTGGGCGCCAGGCGTCGAGCCACCGCCGAGGTACACGATGGTGCGGTTGCCGAGCTTGTCGAACAACTGAACGCGGTCGTTGTAGGCCGAGTTCGTGAAGTCCGTCGCGTTCTCAGGAACGTTGCTCGGGTTGGCGACATGGTTGGTCCACGTCGTGTCCGGAGCGTCGGCGTACTGGAAGACGTAGGCCGAGGAGTCCTTGGCACCAACGCCACCGTCGGTGACGCCGGAGACGTACTGATACCAGTTGCTCGAGGCAACGGTCGGTCCGCCGATCCAGTTGTTCGGGGCAGCGCCGGTGAGCGCGAACGAGCCGCTCGGGCCGACGTTGTCGATACGAACCGCAGCGATCGGGCTGTTGGCGAAGTTCGGCGACGTCGGGCCGGGGTTGCCGGCTGCGAAGAGCGAGGCCGAGACGAACGGTGAGACGTTGGCGTTCTGCGTCGACGAGCAGGAGAACGTCGCGACGAACGGAGCCGACGTGTCGGTGACTGCGGACGACGAGCAGTTGAAGAGGCCGAAGGTCGCCGAAGAAACCGTGTTACCGGAGTAGATGACCGGGATAACGTTCACCGTCGTGGCGCCGCCGTACCAGAGGAAGCCGTTGGAAGCGGTGGCGGTGTTCGTCGGAAGCGCCCAACGCGCATGGAACGTGTCGCTGTTGTTGAGCGTGATGGTGATCGTGTTCGACGCGGTCGGGCCAGAGGTGCCCTGCGTGAACAGCTGCGCCTGAACGCCGGTCGTTCCGTTGAGGAACGAGACGGTCGACGAGGAGTCAGCGTTGATCTTGTAGGCAGCGGTGTTGATCGACAGGGTCACCGGAGCGTTCGGGGCGCCGTTGACCGTGAAGGTCTGCGTGGCAGCTGGCTGACCGCCGAGCGTAACGCGCACGGAGTCGAGCGTCTGGTTGCCAGCGGCGATGTTCATCGTGACTTCGATCTGTAAAGCGACGTTCGAGATGTCGACTGGGTTGCCGAGACCAGACTGCGTGATCGAGGCAATCGAGACCGAGGCCGAGGCGACGTTGATCGTCGTCGAGGCGGAGAGCGAGTTGGTGCTGGTCGAAGCGGTCGTGGTGATGATGGCCGTGCCGTTGCCGACAGCGGTCACCTTACCAGCGGTATCAACCGTCGCGACGGCAGCGTTGCTCGTCTGGAAGGCATACGTCACGGCGGCGCCACCGGTGGTGGTCGCGTTCGGGACGATCGTGACCGATCCACCGACGCCGAGGTTGGCGGAGGTCGGAGCGACCGAGAAGGCCTGGAGCGTGTTCGGAACCGCCGAGACGACGACGCTGAGCGCCGCGGTCTTGGAGGCATCGACCGTCGAGGCGGCGATGATGGACGTGGTGCCGACGGCGACGCCGGTGATTTCGCCCGTGGTCGCATTGACCGAGGCGACGGCGGCGTTCGACGACGTCCAGCTCACGGTGCCGGCGACGCCAGCGTCACGGGTAACCGTGGCGGTCGGCGTGGCCTTCTGTCCAACCTGGAGTGCGATCGACGACGGCGTCACGGAGACGCTCTGAACGCCGAGGGTAACGGTCACCGTGGCGGCACCCGTAACGCCACCCGCAGTCGCGCGGATCGTGGTCGTTCCAGGATTGACACCGGTGATCGCGCCAGTCGCGGCGCCAACCGACGCGATCGTCGCATCGGCCGAGGACCAAGCAACCGTCTTATCAACAGTCCCCGAGCCAGTCGACACCGAGACCTGAGCGGTCGCGACGACCGTCTGTCCCTTGGCAATCGAAATGGTCGAGGGTGACACCGTCACGCCAGTGACCACGGCCGCGGGCGGCGGCGTGGGAGGCGTTACGGATACGTCATCACCGCAAGCGGCGAGGCCCAGGGCCGCGCCGGCGAGCAGAAATGACCGCGTGAGTTTCTGCATTCCTTTTCCCCCTTCTGCAGAGTGAGATGAAAACTTCTTGCTGCTGATACTGCACCTACACATCGAACCAACTGCGTTTTACCAAGAACTTTCCAAACCTTCTCTCGTCTGGCGGACGTTCCGCTGGACGCACGAGTGCCGACCGAAGACGCAATGCGGCCTCCGTCTCATGAACGGAGACCCCACGTTGTTCCGGGCGGTCACTTTCCCGCTTAACGACATTTCTTCGTTGCATCCGTCCAGCTGCAAACCGGACCGAACACAGCCAAGTAACGTACCGGTACCAGAAGATTCGGTCAAGGAAGCGACCTTTTTAACAGTCACTCCCTCGCCGATTCCGCCAATCCCGATACGTCACCCGAAACGTCGTACTCGCGCGCGCATCCTTGGATTTCGCTCACACTCCGCCACGTCCGGGCGCGCGAAGTGCTTGCACATGCCAGTACTCTCGCATCTCGCGAGTATCCAGCATCCCAGTGAAACGCGGCGCGAATCTACTGCCGTCAGGTGCACGCCGCCAGAGCAATTTCCCCGGTTCACTCCCTCCAACTCCACTGCCCTCCCTCATTTACACAGAGCGCAGCTGACGGAAGAAGCCGCGAATTGACGATCGGTCGATCCTTCCGGTCACCGATCACCCGGAATTTTTCGCCGCTCTTTTTTCGCGCGACTCACAACGAATTGCAACGAATCGCCACCTCCGCCCTCTTTCGCCCCTCCCCACAACTCCGCTTCGGTCTATCTTCTCCCCATGAGCGACCGCGCCGGCGACGAAGAACTCTCTTCGCCACACATCTATGAAAGGAACACCCCCGTCCAAGCGCGCGGCGCCCCCGGTCGCGACCTCGCCCGCGAACTCAATCCCGAACAAGGGACGGCAGCAACCTTCGGCACAGGTCCCCTCCTCATCATCGCCGGCGCTGGAACGGGAAAAACCCGCACGCTGGTCTATCGCCTCGCGCACCTCATCGACACAGGCACCCGCCCCGAACGCATCCTCCTTCTCACCTTCACTCGGCGCGCCGCACAAGAAATGCTCTCGCGGGCCGAGCGTTTGGTAGGAAGCGCGAGTCGACAGGTGCACGGTGGGACGTTTCACGCCACCGGACACCGCTTGCTGCGCCGCTTCGGCACGAGCGCCGGCATCCCGTCCGACTTCAGCATCATGGACCAGGGCGACGCCGTCGACCTGATGCAGCTCTCGCGAGCGTCGCTGGGATTTGGCGAGACGAAGAAGCGTTTCCCCAAGAAAGAGACGCTGCACTACATCTACTCGCGCCACGTCAACACCGACATTCCGGTCGACGAGATCCTCGGACGCGAGTATTCGCAGTTCACGGAATACAAAGAACAAATCGCGAAGATCTTCCTCGACTACACCGAGCGAAAAGGAGCGCGCAATCTCGTTGACTACGACGATTTGTTGTTGTTCTGGCTCGCGATGCTGGAATCGTCTGACGCGCTCGCCGACCGGATTGCAGGACTCTACGATTACATCCTCGTCGACGAATACCAGGATACGAACACGCTCCAAGCGCGCATCCTAAAGCAGATGTGCCGGACGCATTCGAACATCGCTGTCGTTGGCGACGATGCACAGAGCATTTATTCGTTTCGCGGCGCGTCCTTTCGCAACATCCTTGAATTCCCGCGTGAGTTTCCGGGGACGACGATGGTTGCACTCGAACAGAACTATCGTTCGGTCCAGCCGATTCTCGACGCGACCAACACACTCATCTCGCGCGCGAACGAGCGATTCACCAAGAACCTCTGGACCAAGCGCGAAGGGGGCGAGCAGCCGTGGCTCGTCACCGTGCAGGATGAAAGTCAGCAGACGCGGTTCGTCGTGGAGCGCATTCTCGAACTGCACGAGAACGGAACGCCGCTGCGTGAGATGTCGGTGTTGTTTCGCGCCGGGTACATGTCGGCTGATCTCGAGATCGAACTCGCCAATCGCAAGATTCCGTTCGAGAAGTGGGGAGGGCTCAAGTTTCTTGAGGCGGCGCACGTGAAGGACGTGCTGGCCTTCTTGCGCATTCTCGAAAATCCGCGCGACGAAGTGAGTTGGTACCGCATTCTCTTGCTGCTGCCGGGCATCGGCGATGCTACGGCGCGCCAGGTCATTGATCGGATGGCGAATGACGCGTGGGACCCACGCGCCTTTCACCGATTCACTGCCCCGCCCCGCGCCCGTTCGGCGCACGCCTCGTTAGGCGCGTTGCTCGAACAGTTGCGGCAAGGCGACGACGTCGATCGCCCGGTCGGTACCGACATCGCGCGCATTCGCCTGCTCTACGACGACATCCTTCGCGAGAAGTACGATCGCGTCGATCCTCGGCTCTCCGACCTCGACCAGCTGCAAACAATTGCCGGCGGGTATCCGAGCCGCAGTGCGTTTCTGGCCGCGCTGGCGCTCGAGCCGCCGCAGTCGACGCAGGATCTCGCCGGCGGGTCGGCGGAGGAAGATGACGCGCTTATCCTGAGCACGGTGCACAGCGCCAAGGGAAAGGAGTGGGACGCTGTTTTCCTGATTTGGGCTGTGGACGGGTGGTTTCCGATGGCGCGCGCGACGAACGACGACGACGAGCTGGAAGAAGAGCGGCGATTGATGTACGTGGCGATGACGCGGGCGCGGAATCATTTGGCCGTTACATATCCGCTCAATTCGTATTCCAGCCGGCGGGGCGCTGACTATTCGATTGATCAACTCTCGCGGTTTCTCGATGCCGGAGTGCGCGCGCAGATGCAGCGTGTCGTGCCGCGCTGGCAGGATGTGCCTAACGAGTCGGCGCCGGCGCCGCCGGCGGACGTGGACCTTCGGAGTCTCTTGCGCAAACGGTTCGGCGGAAGCCCGTAGTTGCGCGCGGCGACCACAAGGCCGGCGCGCAGGCGTCCCACCTAACGAGACGCTTCGCCGGAAACGCTTCGCCGGAAACGCTTCGCCTGAATCGCCACGCCGGAAACGCTACGCCGGAAACGCTACGTCGGAAACGCTACGCCGACAGCTGCAAGACCAGCAGGGTCAGCGCCGCTCCCAGCGCCACCGGCACGACCGGATGGCGCCGCACGAAGTGCCGCGACGCCGGAAGAAGGAGGAAGACGAGGTGGAGGATGACGCCGACGGCAAGCGCCCCCGTAATCGGCGCCCAGGCCATCGCAATCGCCTCAACGCTGAGGGCGCTGAAGAGTGTCGGAAGTCGGTCGCTGGCGCCGGTCATCCCGGCGCCAGTCGTTGCGTCAGGCCCTCGCTGCAGCTGCACCGACCAGACGACGATCGAAACGATCGTCAGGAGAAGAGCAGACGCCGCGCGAAACGGATGCGCAAGACGACTCCCCGCCCGCATCGTCGCAAGCGCTTCGGGTCGCAGCTGCTGCTGCAACGTGAGGACATCCCTCCAGAGAGGGAGTTGATCAGGAGTCATACGACGCCTGACATGCACGCCCCGCCGGCGCGTCGTTGCGGCTGCCGATGCAGCGCCGGAGCGTCCGGAAGTCTCCGTCGACTTGCTTTTCTCGCTTAGGGTCCAGGGCACGCGTCACTTTGGCACGGAACAGCTGGGAAGACCAGTGCGCACGTCACCAACCTGAAGTGTCAACCATCCTCTCATCTCGGCGAACGGATCTTTCCCTCGCTTCGCGAGCCGTTCGAGCACACGGAACGTGCGACGAACATCACTTCCGCACCGCCGATACACTTCGTCAAAGAGCCACAGGTCGGAGGCGTAGACACGCCGTGCAAGAAGTGCGGCATTGTCGAGTTCAATACGCTCGAGTCCGACACGAGAGATCGTCGGCATCATCGGCGCGAGATCGTCAAGCAGCACGCGACGCATTCGCGCGTACACCGCCCTACCCGCAACAATACGCGCGAGCGAATCGGTGGGATGCGCGGCGAACGCTGAATCGATCGCGTGCGCCGTCGCGCCCCAGAAGGCGCCGAGTTGCTTTTCATCTTCCCATTCGCGCTCAACCATTCGCGCAGCACGCTCGCCACCACGCGCGCGAAAGAACGCCGCGGCCCCACGTGCCCCGACAAACGATGCGAACGATTCGTTGAACGCGACCTGCCCAGAAATGAACAGCGTGTTGTGCGTGAGTTCGTGAATCACCGTATTCGCGAGGTTGAGCGAGTCGGTGCGCAGCGTGGTCGAGAGCAGCGGGTCGTTAAACCAGCCGAGCGTTGAGAAGGCTGATGCAGGGCGTATGTAGGTGTCGTATCCGGTGGCGCGCATGCGCGCACCCTCTCGACGCGCCTCACCAAAATCGAAGAAGCCCTTGTACGGCACTCGCCCAACGATCGGAAACCACCACGTGAATTGCGCGAGCGTGTCGCGACGCGCGGCGGAGAGAACCAGAACGAGCGTGTCGCGATCGAGCGCGGAGTACGTCGTGAACGATTGTTCGGGCTTGAGCGCCAACGAGTCGCGCGCAAACTGACGCGCATCGAGAACGAGACGAAGGCGCTGCCTAACACGAGCGGAGACTTCCGGATCCGCCACGACGGCGGTGATGGGGCGTCGCTTCGCGAGGATGCGCCCCTCCTCCCATGCGGCGCGCGCGATGTACCGCCCGGTAGGCGTTACCACGGCGAGCACGAGCAAAAGCACGATGCACACCGCCAGAATTCGCGCGACAATTCTCGCCGCACGCCGCCACCACTGCCGAGGCGCTAAGGCACGATTTGTCAAGGAGATAACCGGAGGCGCGCGAACGATCCGCGTTTGGCGATGCGTGTCATGCCGCTTAAGTTACCGAGGATGTCATTCGTTCATCTGCACTGTCATTCAGAGTACTCGCTACTCGACGGCGCGAATCGCATCGAGTCGCTGATTGAGCGTGCGCTGGAACTCGAACAGCCCGCGCTTGCAATCACCGACCACGGCAACATGCACGCGGCGTGGGAGTTCCAGGAAAAAGCGAAGAAGCAGAAGATCAAGCCGATCATCGGCATGGAAGCCTACGTTGCACCTGGCGACCGCCGGATCAAGGCGCGCGGTGGCCCCAATAGCAAGCCGTACTACCATCTCGTCTTGCTGGCCCGCGATATCGTCGGCTATCGCAACCTGGTCAAGCTCTCGTCACTCGGATACACCGAAGGCTTCTACACGCGCCCGCGTGTCGACCGCGAGCTGCTGGCCAAATACAACGAAGGGATCATCGTTTCATCGGCGTGTATGGCCGGTGAAGTCGCGCAGCATCTCCTCAACGACGACTTCGCGCAGGCTCGCGATGTGGCTGCGTGGTATGCGGAGCTCTTCAAAGGGCGTTACTACCTCGAAGTACAGGCCCACGATTCCGAAGGGCAAGCGAAGCTCAACGAGCGCATCTTCGCGCTTGCGAAAGACGTTGGGCTTCCCGTCATCGCCACCAACGACTCGCACTTCCTCAAGTCGTCCGATCACGATGCACACGACGTCTTGTTATGCATCGGACTCGGCAAAGATCTGGGCGACAAAGATCGGATGCGCTACGACGAGGGGTTGTACTTCAAGTCGGCGCCCGAGATTCGCGAACGGTTTGCCGCGCACGACGAAGTCCTGACGCACACGTTGCAGATCGCCGACCAATGCGATGTGCAATTCTCCAAGAAGTATCACGTGCCGTCGTTTCCACTCCCAACGGGGGTGGAATCGGAGAACGATCTGCTCGTCAAGCTCGCGACGGAAGGAGCGAAGACGCGTTACGGCACGCCGCTCCCCGAGCACGTACGCGAACGACTCGATTATGAGCTCGATGTCATCACGCGGACGGGATACGCGGGCTATTTCCTGATCGTCGCCGACTTCATCAAAGCGGCGCGCGATCGCGGCATTCCAGTTGGTCCAGGACGCGGCTCCGCGGCAGGTTCGCTTGTAGCCTACGGACTTCGGATCACCGATGTCTGTCCGCTCAAGTACGATCTGCTCTTTGAGCGCTTTCTCAATCCCGAGCGCGTATCGATGCCCGACATCGACGTGGACTTCTGCTTCGAGCGCCGCGGCGAAGTGATTGAGTACGTGCGCGAGAAGTACGGAAAAGACGCCGTCGGGCAGATCGTGACGTTCGGAACGATGAAGTCGCGCGCCGCGGTGAAAGATGTTGGGCGTGTGTTGGGTTTCACGCCGGCGGAGACGGACGCACTCGCGAAGCTCATCCCGAATGCGCCGAACTTCTCACTCACCGTGAAGGAGGCAGTCGAGAAAGTCCCCGAGGTCAAGAAGCTGTACGAATCGGACGAGCGATACACTTCGCTTTTAGACTACGCAATCGCGCTCGAAGGTTTGTCGCGTCACACTGGCGTTCACGCCGCCGGCGTCGTCATCGCGCCGGGACCACTCGACGATTACGTCCCCATCTGCACGCAGTCGTCCAAAGGTGCGGGCGCGGGAAACGAAGAAAGCGTCGTCGTCACGCAATACGACATGAACTGCCTCGAAAAAGCAGGCATGTTGAAAATGGACTTCCTCGGCCTAACGACACTGACCGTCATACACGACGCGCTGGAGTCGATCAAGGCGACGAGGGGCGCGGCTCCGGATCTCGACGCGATACCCGACGACGACGCCGAGACGTATCGTATGCTTCGCATGGGGCGCACGGTTGGTGTGTTCCAGTTTGAATCGCCGCTCGCGACGGATATGCTGCGGGCGATGCGCTGCGACCGATTCGATGACCTCGTCGCATCTAACGCGCTGATGCGCCCAGGGCCGCTCGACGCGGGAATGCACAAGGTCTACCAGCGCCGCAAACGTGGTGAGGAGCCGGTCGTATATCAGCTCCCCGAGCTCACCGACATCCTCTCAGCCACGTACGGCGTCATCACCTATCAAGAGCAGGTGATGCGTATTGCACAGGTGCTGGCGGGCATTTCGCTCGCCGAAGCCGACGTGCTGCGCAAGGCGGTAGGCAAGAAAGACGCTGAGCTGATCAAGGCCGAACTCGGGAAGTTCACGTCGAAGGCGGTTGCTCTCGGTCACGATAAACACGTCATCGAAGACATCGCTGCACAGATCGAGACGTTCGGCCGTTACGGCTTCAACAAGTCGCACTCGGTCGCGTACTCCGTCATCTCCTATCACACGGCGTGGCTCAAGTGCCACTACCCGGCGGAGTTCATGGCGGCGTTGCTCTCATCATCGATCGGCGACACCGACAGCGTCGTGAAGTTCATCAACGAAGCGCGCGAGATGGGAATCGAAGTCCTGCCGCCCGACGTGAACGAATCTGGCTACAAGTTCACCGTGGTGGGCGACAAGCGCATTCGATTCGGATTGGGCGCGATTCGCAACGTGGGGCGCGGTGCGATCGATTCGATTCTCTCCGCCCGTGCAACGAAGTCATTCGAGAGCTTGTTCGACTTGTGCGAACGCATCGACCTCCGGTTGTGCAACAAACGTGTACTCGAGGCGCTCACGCATTCTGGCGCGCTTGACTCGTTAGGCGGCCACCGGAATCAGTACATGTCGATTCTCGATGCCGCGCTGCAGGAAGCATCGCTCAAGCAGAACGAACGAGAGACCGGGCAAGGATCGCTGTTCGGAGACTTTGGCAGCAGCGCGCAGGATGCACGCGGCGGGCATTCGCTTTCCCTGCCTAACGTGGCGCAATTGTCCGAGTCCGATCGCTTGACACGCGAAAAGGAAATACTCGGCTTCTACATCTCTGGACATCCGTTGGAGCCGTATCGCGCCGAGTGCGAATTATTTGCATCTGCCAATGTTTCGGAACTCGGAACTTGGAAAGAAGGGGCGATGACACTTGGGGTCGTCGTCACGGCAATCAAGCGGCAGGTGAGCAAACGTTCGGGTGCAGAGTTCGCCCGGTTGACAGTCGAGGATTTTTCGGGATCTTCGGAGCTTCTGGTATTCCCCGAAGCGTGGGCGGCTTTGTCAGACCGCATTCGGACAGATGTCCCCATCTTGGTAAAAGGCGGGTATTCGAAGAGAGATCAGGGCGCCGACAATCCGACCTACATCGTCGAAACGGTACAGCGCTTCGAAGAATTGCGCGTCGCAGGACAGGTTGCGGTGGAGCTTGAGATCGGGAGCCAGGGTGGTGGGGCGGAGCGCGACGGTGTTACAGACGGGGGCGTGGGGGCCGGGGAATTGTCGCCCGACCTGATGAAGGACGTGCGCATGGTCGCCGAATCGCATCCTGGCTCGGCGCCGCTGGAAGTGCGCTGGACCGATGCAAAGGGGACGACCTCGCGACTGCGGTCGCGATCGCTCAGGGTTGCCGCGAATAGCGCGGCGCTGGGTGAGCTTCGTGCCCTGTTGGGACAGGACCGCGTGCGCCTCGTGCGCGTCGGAGGATAGACATGGCGAGTACTCCAACGCTCGAGTTCGAACGTCCGATTTTTGAACTCGAGAAACAAATCGACGAGCTGAAGAAGCTCGCCGATGATCAACAAATGAGTGTGAAGGAAGAGATTGCGCCGCTCGAGCAGAAGCTGTCGACGCTTAGGCAAGAGGTGTATCGCAATCTCTCTCCGCTCCAGCGGCTTCAGGTCGCGCGAAGCAACAAGCGGCCGTTCACGCTGGACTATGTCCGTCTCTGCTTCACGGACTTCATCGAGTTACACGGCGATCGCGCATTTCGTGAAGATGCCGCCATCGTTGGCGGATGGGGGCGACTCGATGGCGAGACGGTAATGATCATCGGCCATCAGCGCGGGCGCGACACAAAAGAAAATCTCAAGCGCAACTTCGGGATGCCGCATCCCGAGGGTTACAGAAAATCGCTGCGATTGATGAAGCTCGCCGAGAAATTCCACGTCCCGATTTTCACGTTCATCGACACGCCAGGCGCGTGGGCCGGACTCGGCGCCGAAGAGCGCGGCCAGGCTGAAGCCATTGCGCGCAACCTGTTCGAGATGAGCGCACTTCAAGTACCCGTCATTGCGACGGTCATCGGCGAAGGTGGGTCGGGCGGTGCACTCGCGTTAGGCGTGGCCGACCGAATCCTGATGATGGAGAACGCCGTCTACTCCGTGATCACCGTTGAAGGGTGCGCCGCCATTCTCTGGAAGGATGGAAAGAGCCCGGAGATGCGGGAGAAGGCAGCCGGAGCGCTCAAGATCACCGCGCAGGATCTTCTGGAACTGAGCGTCATCGACGAGATCGTTCCGGAGCCAGCGGGCGGCGCTCATGCCAATCACGAAGTTGCAGCTGCATCACTGCAGGAAGTTCTCATTCGCCAATACGAGGAACTTCGGCGAATGAAGCCAGAGAAGCTGGTGCGAAAGCGTCGCGAAAAATTCCTGCGAATGGGGCGATTCGTCGAATAGGCGGATCTGGTTCGCTCCAGCAGAAAGCGCGCGGCGCCGACAGTTTGGCGCCGCGCTTCGTATAGCGATGCAACGCGGCGCTCGCGAAGCCCCGCATGGGGGAGCCCGTGGTTACGCCACCTGTGGGCAAGATGATGTGCGCCATGATGTTCCGGTCGTAGCGGTCGCCTTCGTCGGGCGCTTCGCCGTATTATTGTTCGAAAGCGCAAGCGTGCGGCCGAAGAGGAATCTTCGCCTCCAACACGCTCGATCGATTCATTTTCGTCGCCGTCGATGTCGCACTTGGTAGAAGTGCAATTCAAGGGAAATCGCCGCGAGTTCTTTCTCTGGGAAGGGGAGGAGCCGTTGCCAGCGCGCGCGACCGTTATAGTCGAGGCCGACCGGGGTGAAGACCTCGGTACGATCTACTCGTCAGGCGATCTCGCGCAAAAGCGTTCCACTGGTGTGCCTCACGCGCCCACCGCGGAGGAACCCGTCGCCCGAATTGTCCAGCGCCTGGCGACGCCCGATGAGATCAAGCGTTCGCGAGAGCTGCGAGAGCAGGACGAAATTGCGCGTCGCAAGGCGATGGAGCGCGTCAAGGCGAACGGACTCGTGATGAAGTTGACCGACGCCGAATGGCGTTGGGATCGGCGAAAGCTGACGATCTACTTCACTGCGGAGAAGCGCGTCGACTTCCGCAATCTTGTGCGCGAACTCGCGGCGATGTTTCGCACGCGCATCGAACTCAAGCAGATCGGCGTGCGCGACGAGGCCAAGCGCCTGGGAGGAATTGGTCGTTGCGGTCGTGAGTACTGCTCGGCGTCGTGGCTCCCCGAATTGCGTCCGGTGAACCTCGGCGTGGCGAAAGATCAACGGCTGTCGCTCAACCCGACGCAGATTTCTGGAGCGTGCGGGCGCCTGATGTGCTGCCTGCGGTACGAGCACGACTTTTACGTGCAGCAGCGCAAGCGCTTCCCTAAAGAAGGAAAGATTATCGAGACCTCGAAAGGTGAGGAGAAGGTCGTCTCGAATGACATCTTTCGCGAGCGCGTGACGCTGCGCAATGTCGAAGGCGAGCTCCGCCTGCTCTCGTTAGGTGAGTTGCGCCGTGAATGGAAAAATCCGACGGCCGACCCATACGCCGACGAGGACACGCCGACGACGCCGTTCGAAGGGATCTCGGACGAGGTGTTGCGGTTGCAGGACACGTCCGAGCTTCCCGCGTGGCGCCCCGGTCTCTCGCGACCACCGGTGCCGACCCAGCGTTCGCTTCCGGTGGTGAGCGCGTCGCCGCCTAACGACGAGATTGGCGAGTACGAGGAGGCGAGTACAACGCCAGAGGCGCCAGCGGAGCGCCAAGGGCGTGAGCGGCGCGGAGGTGACGATCGTCGCGAGCGCAATCGGGAAGGCAAGGGACGCGACGGAGAGCGTGGCGACGGTCGAGGGCGCGAGCGCTCGCGGCGTGGTGAGTCGCGCGGGGAGTCGCGCGGGGAGTCGCGTAGGGAGGCGGGTGGCGACGCCCGTAGTGAATCACGACGGGAATCGCGCCCTGACGAACGTCGTGAAGACACCGACGCAGCCGCGCGTGGACCGCGCGGCTCGGAGTCGCGCTCCGGTGGCGACCAGAGAGGCGCACGCGAAAGTGCGGAACGTCGCGGCGAACGTCACGGAGGCGGCAGCGGCAGCGGCAGCGGCAGTGGCGATCGGCGTTCGGCGACTCGGGGCGATGGCGGACGGCGCGAAGAAGACGACCGCGCGCGCCTAACGCGCGACACGCGAGGCGACGAATCAGAGGATGAAGGGGCCGAGTCGACGGAGACGGAGGAGGGTCAGCAGACGTCGGGTAGCGCTGAGCGCGAAGGCGGAGGGCGCATGCGGCGTCGGCGGGGGCGGCGTGGTGGACGGCGCGGCGGGGGTGGAGGAGGCGGCGGCGGGGGCGGCAGCGGCGGCGGACGCGGCGGGAACGAAGGCGGTCGAGACGGAAGTGAACCACGACAGGGAGAGAACGCGTGAAGCGCTTTTACCTAACGACGGCAATCGACTACGCGAATGGCGACCCGCACCTCGGGCATGCGTTCGAGAAAATCGGTACCGACGTGATTGCGCGATATCACCGCCTGGCCGGATTCGACGTGCACTTCCTTACGGGAATGGACGAGCATGGAATGAAGGTGGCGCAGACCGCAGCGGAGCGCGGGACGACGCCGCAGGAATTCGTCGATACCATCGCGCAGCGCTTTCAGGCAATGTGGAAGCGCCTAACGATTTCGTACGATCAGTTCATTCGCACCTCGGATGCCCCGCACAAGGCAGGCGTGCGCGCGCTCATCAAGCGCATCCACGACACCTCACCCGACGATTTCTACGAAAAGACGTACGAAGGGTGGTATTGCGTCGGGTGCGAGTTGTTCAAGCGTGAAAACGAAATTGTGGACGGAAAGTGTGTGCTGCATCCGACGCGCACGCTCGAATGGACGCAGGAACGCAACTGGTTCTTCCGCCTAACGAAATACGAAGGATTCCTGAAGCGGTTGTTTGCCGAGCGCCCCGACTTTCTCTCGCCCGACACCAGGCGAAACGAGATCCTCTCCCTGATTGATCAGGGGCTCGAGGATATCTCGATCACGCGGTCGCGCCTCTCGTGGGCAGTTCCCTTCCCACTTGCGACGTCGGATGGTGTTCCGCAGGGGACGTGGGTCTGGTTCGACGCCCTGCCGAATTACCTCACCGCCACGGGATATCCCGACAAGGGGTTTCGCGATCGGTGGCCGGCCGACTTGCACGTCATCGGAAAAGACATCACGCGCCTGCACGCCGTCGTTTGGCCAGCGATGCTTCAAGCCGCCGAGTTGCCACTGCCGCGACGCGTCTGGGCGCACGGCTTCGTGCAGTTAGGTGGTGAACGCTTCTCCAAGTCCGCGGGAGTAAAGTTGGAACTGGGCGAGGCGATCGACCGCTTTGGGTCGGACGCATTTCGCTACTTCCTCATGCGCGAAGTGCCATTCGATGCCGACGGCAATTTTTCGTGGGAACGCTTCGAAGAGCGATACAACGCAGACCTGGCGAATGCGTGGGGAAACCTCGCGTCGCGATCGATCTCGATGGTCGAGAAGTACTGCGGTGGCGTCGTACCCGTGGCGCCGCAGACTGTGCTCGATGATGGCGACGCCGAGGACGTTGCAGCGTATCACGCCGCGATGAATGGGAGCGACGGCTACTTGCTTCACGAAGGGCTCCGCGCGGTCTGGAACTCAGTGTCTCGTGGCAACGAGTACGTGGATCGGCAGGCACCGTGGAAGTTGGCAAAGGATCCGGAGCAACGCGGAGAGCTCGACGCGACGATGTCTGCCTTGGTTCGCCATCTTGCCCGGCACTGCGTCCTGCTCTTCCCGTTCATGCCAGAGAAGACGAAAGCCCTCTGGAGCGCTCTTGGCGCGCGCGAGGCGTTGGAAGACCAGAGATTCGACGCACTCAGCACGCTCGATGTCGGAGGGTGGAAGGTGCAGAAACCTGCACCCCTCTTTCCGAAAGACGCGCCTCCCGCGGCCAAAGCGTAGCGGCGAAGCTCTTGCCGACGAGGTCGGTGACGGATAGAACTGGGAATCGTTATCCGACTGATGGGTTGGCGAAGCGCGTATAGCGCACTCAGGTGGTGTGCTCAGGCGCACCGCTGCGCCCGCCGCGGCAGCGTAGCGTTCGCTAGACATCTGCACCGGAGCTCGAGTTCGAGGGGCGAGAATCGCCCTCGAGGCTGAGCTCCCGTCACCCAGCAGGACCGTGCCGGACCCCGAGCGTCACGACCCAATCTCGCAACCGCGCGACCGCCGATGGACGATCATGGTGGTTCCGCACGGAAGTGAAGCATTGCGCACGTGGTCCGTATCAGAACGGACATTACGCGGAGCCAAGTGGGGAGCGATCGCGCTCGCCCTCGTGCTGGCCACCGGAGCCGGCACGCTGATTCGCGGGGCGTGGCGGCTGAGTACGAGCCCCGCGATTGCGGCGACGCTGCGGCCTAACGACGCGCCAGCGGATGATGTCCAGACGCTGCGATCGCGCGTCGCCGACCTGAATAACGCGATGGACACCATTCGGAGCGCCGAAGCGCGCTTACGCGATGTGGCGCAGAGCGAGTCGCCTCGCAGCGACAGCGTCGCCAAGCTTCTGCAAGCGCGCACCGATTCACTGCTGCGCAATGCGAGCGTGGTGGCGCGCAACTACGGGACCCTGGCCGACTCGGCGTCGAAGTCAGCGCGGGCCCATCGTCGAAGCACAGAGCGAAGCGACGGGCGCGTCGCTCGTTAGGCAACGCGGCGCGTTGGCGCGCTACGGCAGATCCACCGCACCGGTGCGGCCACACGCCGTTCCGGTGGAGACTGGACGCGAAGACGGCGAGGTCCCCGTGAGCACGACATCGACACCACCCGGACACGCCGTCCCGTTTACCGTCACGGTTGGCGCGAGCATTCGCAGGTTGATGTCACCCCACACGTCGTTCACGATGGCGATCGTCCCAGCCACCGTGATTTGCGCGGCTGAAATGCGCGTGATCGTGGCCTTGGTATCGTCGAACTGACAGTCGGTGAGCGTACCGGTAATCGTGAGCGTGCCGTTACCAGTGGTGTTTGTCTTCGTGCCAACCAACGTGCCCTGGTAGCTCCCGGTCCCACCGCGAGTGCACGCGGCCTGAGAGGACAGTTGAAGGTTGAACGCACCGACGGAGGGCTCGCGCTTGGATTGGATGGCGGTGCGAATACCGCTCCACATGTAGGCCAGCGTGGCGTAGGTGTCGTCGTTGGAGATTGGAGACACGCTCGACGAGTCGATTTTTCCAAGCCCTCCGCATCCCTGCGCTGCGACGAGGGATGCAAGAACCACGATCGTGCGAAATGCGCGTGCGCATTTCATCTGATAATCTGAGTTCATCACGTCCAACGTTATGACCATTTGTGACAGGGTCAATGAGACACACGGAAGAAGGGGCCAGCGCGAATGCGCCGGCCCCTTCTTCGTCTGCAAGTTCATTCTGCAAAAAGCTGCGCGTCGATCAGGGAGGTGTCGGCGAATTTCTCTTGTTGCCCGAACCACCGAACGTGTAGAGCGCCTCCTGACGAACACCAAGTTCCTTCGCAGGGACCGGCATCTCGCCCGGAGTCCCGGGGCGGAGACCGTTGGGCGCGCGCCGACGATTATAGTATGGCGAGGCACCCAGACCGAGCAGCTCGACCTCCTGTTCGTAGTGAAGCTTGTTGAGCAACTCAGCGACGCCGTCCCCTGCGGAGGCCGGAGAAAGGCCACCGCGCGTAACGCGTGAGTTGTTGATGAGCGTGGCAGCCTGCGTCAGGCTCCCGTTGGAGCGAAGTAGCCCCTCCGCCCACAGCAGATCATTTTGCGTCGCCGAGACGACCGGGGCGGGGCCGTAGCCATTGTAGATACCGGTCGGGTCCTGGTTGCGGCTCAGGTCGTAGCGAATGTGGCCAATGTTCGACTGGTGGTACTGGCCACGATTCGCCGCAAAGATCTCGTAATGCGAGAAGCTGAAATCAGTCCCGGGATGACTCGACGGCGTCACGGGAATCGTGCCCCAACCATCGACGATCGACTCGTCGCCGAACGTACCGTCGCCCAAGCGAAGATCGGGCGAGTTCGGTTGTGAGTTCCCGCCCACCGGATACGGATCCTTCTGCGTGACGGGATCGAGCATGTGGGCGACGCGTGTGTGAATGACACCTGAGTCGATGGCATTGAACCAGATGAGAACTTCGTGACACCATGAGGAGCAGCCGTCGCCCACGAAGACGAAGTCGAACGGTGTGCCGGATGACATCCCCTTGGAGGCATATGACGCAACTCGTGCCCAATCGACTGTCGCGTCTTCCTTGTCATCGCGTGGATAGTAGGCCAGCGTCATCGCCGCCATCGTGTTGGCGATGCGCGCGATCTGCGTGTTCGTGTACACGCGACCGTTGGTCCACGCCGCCGGCGTACTGAACGGGTTGGCATTCGCGAGAGCAATTGCGGCGTCGAGCTTCGCGAGTGCTGCGTCACGCATCGCCTTGCGATCGACGTACTGCAACTTCGTGACGTCGACAGTTTCGTCGATGACGTAGCCCTTGTCGTAGTTCAGGGCGATGCCGGAGTGGGCGAGTCCGTTCACGAACGCAGCGATCGTTTCCGCTCGTTTGGTATCCGAGGGGTTGTTGATGATCACCTTGTCCGTGCGAATCGCGCGCAGCACGTCGGACGCTGACGATGCCGCGCTGTAATACTTCGACCAATACCACTCAATCTGCGCGCGCTCCTGGGCCCCCGGATCGTTCTTCCATGGGCGCGTGTTGCGCGTGCCGTCAGGATCCTGACTGTTGATGTACAGCATGAAGAAGTTGTTCCACGACGACGAGTACGAGTCAGCGATCGTCGAGAGCGGACCAACCGCCATCATTCCTTCGTATCCGGTGAACCAGGTGCGGAGCGTGCCGCCAGCTACGGCTTCGAGCGCGGCGGGATCCGAGAGTGCGCGCCTGGCGTCCGGCGCATTCGGGTTCACAACGTCCAGCGAGTTGCATCCAAAGACCGCGATGAGGGCAATGGGGCCCAGCAAACGCGAGATCCGATGAGTGCGCATGATGAGTTTCGGTCTCCTGATGTGGGTTAAGCGGCTCAGAAGCCGAGTTCGAGCATGAGTGTGAACGTGCGATACGCTGGGTAGCTGAAGTTGTCGACGCGATACGCAAACGGCTTATCGCCGCCGCCAGCTACACCGCCACCACCGGAGACGTCGGGATCGTAGCCGGAGTACTTCGTGTGCGTCCACAGATTGCGCCCGACGAGACCAAAACGTGTCGTCTCGAGCGGACCGAGGTGGAATGACTTCGTCCACTTTGTCGGAAGCGTCACGTTCACCGAGAGCTCGCGAAGGCGAACGTAGGAGCCGTCCTCCACGAAGTAGTCGTCGGCGTTGATGCCGTTGTAGAAGACCTGGTAGTACTCGACCGGCTTTTTCGAGGCGGCTGGTTTGCCGCGCTGGTCGAAGACTGGATCACGCAGTTCGTTGAACGGCCACTGGCGGGTGAGATTGTAGATCTGGCCGCCCTTCACCCAGTTCACCAGGGCGTTCACGGAGATGTTCTTGTACTGGAAGTTGTTGTTGAACGCGAGATTGAAATCGGGGTTGACGTCGCCGATCTGCTGGAGCGACGACCCGTCCTTGAGGTACGCCTTCAGCGGGCGTTCGGCGAGCGTGCCCTTCGCCGACTTCAGAACGTAGTAGCCTTCTTCGTTCACGACGTAGTCGGCAGCGGACCCCGTCATCTTTCCTGACGAGAGCGAGGTCGCGAGCTGCTCGGGCGTGCGGATGAACTTCTCGCCGTAGATCACGCCAAACGTCTCGCCAGCTGCAACACGGAAGAACTGGGTGTTGCCGTCGGGACCATTGAGGAAGGGCGGTACGCTGAGGGCCGTGATCTTCGAACGTGTCCGATCGCCGGCGATGTTGAGCTTCCACGAATAGTCCTTCTTCGCGAGCAGGAGCGCGCCGATGGCGATTTCGTGCGTGTTGCCTTTGAGCGTGCCGGCATTCTGCCACTGCGACGTGTAACCGGCAGCGGCGGAGAGCGGTACGTCGAGGATCTGGTCCTTCGTGAGCTTGTCGGAGTAGCTGTATTCGAACGTGAAGTTCGTGAGGAAGTTCATGTTGAAGCCGTACTCGACCTCGCGCGAGAACGCTGGTTTCAAGTTCGGGTTACCAAGACGAACCTTCTGCGGACTTCCGGCCGTGATCTCAAGCGTTTCGTACTGCGCTTCGTAGATGGGACGAAGGCCCGCGGTCCCGTACGAGGCGCGAAGCTTGAACTCGTTGATCCCCGGCAGGTGCAAATCTTCGGAGAGACGATAGGCGCCGGAGAGACGGTGATACGTCTGCCCGCGTTGCTTCGATCCGAAGAGCGAGGAATTGTCGCGACGAATCACGCCGTCGAGGATGTAGCGATCCTTGATCTCGAAGGTCGAGACGAGGAATGCATTCTGCGCGCGCAGGAGTTCAGTGCGCGAACCTGGCTGAATCGGAGTGTTCGGGTCGGGCGACGCCGCGGAGAATTCCGTCACCTTTGGAACGGTGAGCGCCGTCGCGTTGACCTGCACGTACTGATTGAGCTGATCCTCGTACACGTACGCGGCCTTCGTCGTATTTGCCAGCCACCCCCAGCGCTTAACCGCAGTTAGGGTCACGCCAGTGTTGTACGTACGATCGTTCCTCGCCTGCTGGAACAACCCGCCCTTGTCCGCACCGCCCGCGGAGTTGAGGAAGCCGAGCGGACGGAAGTTCTTGTAGTTCTGATTGGCAACGTCGTAGTTGAAGTTTCCTTCCGCGGTCAGCCACTCGAGCGGGCGATAGCGAAGCTTCAACGTACCGGTAAAGCGATCGCGATCCTGATCGATCTGGCGACGGGAGAGTCCGTACAGCGGGTTGACGAGGTTTCCAGACTGCGGTGGCTGCTTGATGTTTGCGACATAAGGCGAGCCGTCTGGATTCTTGCCTAACAAGTTGATGTTCGGTTCGAGGAAGCGAAGACCGAAGAAGATTCCCGTTGCCTCGCCCTGATCGGCCACGGAGCGGCCGTAGAAGGCGCCCGTCGAGAAGTCGAGCTTGTCCGACAGGGCGTGATCGAGGTTCAGGCGGAAGTTCTGGCGACTAAAGCCGGAGAGGATGGCGAGAACGCCGCTCTCCTTCGTGTTCTGCAGCGAGGCGCTGAAGTTCGTAGCGCCGCGGCGTTGACCAACGGAGAGATAGTTGGTCATGAAGGTGCCGGGCTTGAACACCTGGTCGAGCTGATCGTACGTCTGCTTGTACGGATTGTCGGAGATGTGGTCGGCCTTGATCACGCGATTGCCGGCTGCGTCGCGATCGAAGTCGCCGTCCGCCTTGATCTTGTACGGGTGCGAAAGATTGCCAGGAACCTTCCTCGGCAGTTCGCTCTGTCCGTATTCATTGCGGAACGAGAAGTACGTCTGCCCTTCGGCGAGGTTCGCCCCGCGCTTCGTGAAGATCTGCACGACGCCGTTAGCGGCGTCGGATCCATAGAGCGAGCTTGCAGCTGCACCCTTGATGACTTCGACGCGTTCGATGTCTTCTGACGCGATGTCGGCCAGCGAGAGGCGAGAGATCGTTCCGTCGACGATGATGAGCGGATCGGTACGACCGGAGATGCTCGTCGGCGCGCGCAAGCGAATGGCAGGAGCAGCACCCGGCTGACCCGAGACGGTGGCGACGCTCGCTCCGGCGATCTTTCCGCTGAGGCTTGCAATCGGCGTCGTGCCCGGCGTGTCCTTGATCTGCGAGGCATCGACCGCTGTCACCGCAAACGCCGTCTTCTTCTGCGACGTGGCATCGCTAACGCCCGTGACGACGATTTGTTCGAGGTTGAGGATGTCGCGTTCGAGTTCGAAGTCCTTGTCGACGCGTCCAACCTCGACGACGACGGGGAGGCGTTTCGGCTTGAAGCCGATGGAACGCGCGATCACCTGCACGGTCCGTCCGCGGATCTTCGAGACGTCGACCGTGAAGTTGTAGCGGCCATCGATCGAGGTCACCGCGCCCACACCTAACTCCGGAATGCCTACATTCGCGCCGCCGAGGGGGGTTCCGGCCGACGTCACCTTTCCCGAGAAAACTGCGTTCTGAGCCGACGCCGCGCCGGCCAACAAAGCGATTGCAGCGAGCCCTCCAGCAGCATGACGCAACGCTCGAAACAGCGAACAACCCATGCCCATAGGGGAACCTCGAAACGGTTAGGGGGAGGGAGGAGGGGGAAGCGATGGGGTTGCGACTTCTATAGTGTCGAAGCCGTCACGATGACCAAAGACGCGGCGACTGTGATGAGAAGCGATTCACAAGGGACTAATTCACCGGTTTAGAGGTTGAGCGGTGCCCATCTTACCTCTAATCGTGCTGAACCGCAACAACCGGCCTGTATAGCCGATCGGGGACACCGGACCTCATATTGTGCGCGTAGCTGATGCCCCCGCGGAATGCTCGCCTTCAGGAGCGCCACGTATGCATAGACGGCTTTCGGCGTTCGCGGGCATACTGCTCGCGTTGTCGCTCCAAGTATCCGAAGCCGGCGCGCAGAAAAAGCCCGGCGGCGGGGGGGACAAAACGAGCGCGCGAGTGGAAGGATCGATCATCGACGCGAGCACCGGTGCGGTGGTCCGCGACGCTGATGTCATGTTCATCAAGGATCGGCGCTTCGTCGTTAGTGACTCCACCGGGCACTACTCGATCGATTCCCTCCCCTCGGGAATCGTGCAACTCGTGGTGCGGGCGAAGAGCTTTCCCCCGTTGATGCTGACGGTCGCACTGATGAACGGCGAATCGATGAATCGTGTCATTGAACTCGATTCAACGAGCTCGGGGCGCAAGGCAGCGCAGCAGCTTCCGCGCGTGGCGATCGAGGCGCTTCGCGATCCGATACCTCGCTTTGCCGACTTTGAGCGGCGGCGGTCGACGGGGCGAGGGCAATACCTCGTGCGCGAGGAGATAGAGAGGGCGAACTTCGCCTCGCTTCAAGATGCAATGCGCGGTCTGCGAGGCGTAAACATCGAATGCGGTGGAGGACTGAGCTGCGTGATCCGCATGGCTCGAGCGCCGATGCGCTGCCCGCCGGAGTATATCGTCGATGAGCGCGTCGACAATTGGTTCGGTCCCTCCACGCCGATTCGCGATATCGAGGCGATCGAGGTCTACACGGGGCCGAGCGATGTTCCCGGCGAGTTTGCCGGGCGAAGCGCGGGGTGCGGCGTGATCGTCATCTGGACGCGCTCCGGTCCATCTCGGCGCAAGGGGAAAGACTAGAAGCCACCTCATAAATGGTCGCCGGCGCACCGGCGACCATTTATGAGGTGGCCGATAGACCGACTAGCGCGGCGCCTCGATGCGCAGCTCGCGCTGCCCAACGGAGAGCTTCGTCGTCGTCTCGCGCCCACCGGGCCAGCGCACGCTGACTCCGGTCGCACCCGCGGGCAACGCAAGCACTGTCGCCGCGCCGTCCATCGACCAGTAGCCGCTGCCGGCGTGAATCTCGCGAACGGGACCCTTGTCCGTGCCCCTAACTATTCGCAGCTGCGCACCGATACCGACGGGGTTGTTGGGTCCGCCGCTGACGATCACGCGCAGCCCTTGCGCACCACGTGCGTTTCGCCAAAGCGTGGTGGCAGCGCCATTCTGCGAAACAGCGAGATCGACGCGCCCATCTCCATCGAAATCTGCGGCGGCCGCTCCTCGCTGATCACCCAGGATCGAGATCCCGGACTCGCGCACACCTAAAGATTGAAAGCCACCGCGCCCGTCGCCACGCATGACGATCCCCGCGCCGGCGTCGAAACGCATCGTTCCGATGTCCGTCGCCGAGAAGTTCTGCGCGAGAAACAGATCCTCGCGGCCATCACCATCAAAGTCTGCAACGACAATTCCGAACGCTGGCGCCCATTGCGCCTCCACCGGCAAAGCGCTCGCCTCGAAATGCCCACCGCGATTCAGGAAGACGGTGTGCGCAAACGTCGTCGCTCCCACGCGAAGGGCGCCTTTGGCGGCAGTGCCTAACACTTCGTCCACGGAGAGCTTCGAATAGTCTGTGAACGTGGCGACCCGCTCGCGTACGTCGGGCATTGCAACGCCGAGGCGGGAAAAAGTCTCCAGCGGCATCTCGCGATGCGTCGTCGAGTCCTCTCGCGCGAACATGAGACCCGGCCCGAATTGCCCGAAATTTCCGATGACGAGTTCGTACGGAAGCTTGGGCGTTGCCTGCCACGGCGTATTCAGCCCCCAACTCGTGGCGACCAAATCGAGCCTTCCATCGCCATCAAAATCGCCAGCCGCGAGTCCATTCCAACGGCTCGTTAGGTCGCTGATTCCCCACTCGCGCGTGACGTCGACGAATCGCCCACGCTCATTCTTGAGAACCCGAATAGGTCCCCACTCCGCGGCCACGACTAGTTCGGGCCACCCATCGCCATCAAGATCCGTGAAGATCGCCGCAGAGATGAGTCCGAGCGACGCAAGCGCTTTCGCGTTGACTGAATCGAGCGCAAACCGATTGTCGGCGGTGCGGAGATACAGGTGTGACGGCGCGGGGAGCGGCCACGCACCGGGCGTTACCCGAGCGCCAACGAACAAATCCAATCGCCCATCACCATTCACGTCGCCTAACGCGAGAGGTCCGACGCTTGCACTCTCAGGCGGTGCGATCGGCGTCTGCGATCCCGGCGCGCCGCCGCGAATCGGAAAACCCACAACGGACGGAACGCTCAGCGCTTCCGCCGGCGTCGCTGCCTCGTAGCTCGCCTGCCCAACCACGAGCGTCATGCCGCCTTGGGCATCGGGTAGGGGGAGAATCCCAGTCTGGTCCCATCGCGTGGCAGTCGAACGAGATGCAGGCGCGAATCCACTTCCGGTATTGCGCAGCACTGCGAGCGAACCGCCGCGTCCAGCGCCGACCAGGAGATCTTCACGGCCATCGCCATCGACATCGATCCAACTCACGCCCGGCCCCAACTGACTGAAGCGATTCGGGAGGAGCGGTTGGCGGCGATAGTCGTCGAAGATCGAATCGACATGTGTGTGCCCTCGCAGCAAGGGCGTGGCGTCTTCGAACAACGGGGAGCCGGCGATCGGCGCGCGCGCAGCTGCAACCGGCGACGCTTTTGACTGCGAGATTTCGTACAATCGATTGGGTCTCGCGGCGGTCAGCCGACTCTCAGATCCGTCGCGCCACTTCACGTCGATATCGACGACGGTATCGGCGCCCGTGGCAAACGCGAGCTGCGTGTCGCCTCCGGACAGATAGTACCCCCCCGATGTCACTTCGCGTGACTGCATTGGAAGCGAGTGAGCGCGAACGGTGACGACAGCGCCGATTCCCTGCTCGTTAGGCATGCTGCCTTTCAGCCGTACGGCCACACGAGGCGCGCTGCTCTCGTTGCGAAAGACGACGGCGGGGGCATCGAGACGCGTCACCACGACGTCGAGATCTCCATCGTTATCGAGATCTGCGATCGCCATTCCCTGCGAAATCGACGAGTCGCGACCGAATCCCCATGCAGCGCTGAGATCTTCGAACCTCGCGTTGCCCATGTTGCGCATTGCCACGCTGTGCGTGGCAAGCCGGGGGAATTCACCCTGTTCGCGATTCCACGCGACGCGGGGGAAGGAGTTACGAATTCGATCGAAGGTGTCGGCATCGCGAATGTCCCAGCGATGTCCGGCTGCCACGAGAATATCTTCGTACCCATCAAGGTCCACGTCGAGAAACGCTGACCCCCACGACCAGTCGGTGGCCGCAACCCCTGCGAAGTCGGCGACCTGCGCCCAGGTGCCATTGCCGCGCGCCAGCTGCAACGCGTTACGCATCCATTGCCCGGGCTCAGGCGAAATGCCCACGAGTTTCGGGAGCGGCGTATGTGTCGGGATTTGTCGCTGCCGTGCTGCAAGCGTGGGGCTGAGCATGTCGGTCGTGAAAAAGTCGACGTAGCCGTCGCGATTCACATCGCCGAAGTCGACGGACATGCACGTATTGCTCGTCTCGCGAATCGCGAGCGATGGCACAAGGCGGAAACTTCCTTTCCCATCGTTGAGCCAGAACTGGTCGGGGTCCTCGAAGTCGTTGCAGACGTAAAGATCTGGTGCGCCGTCACCGTTCACATCGTAGAAGCGGGCCGCCAGCGTGAAGTAGTCCAACTCATGGTCGAGTGGCTTTCCCTCGGCGTCTAAAAAGCGTGTGCCGGAAGTCGGCACACGCGTGAAGTGCCCGCGTCCATCGTTCAAGAAGAAGAGATCGACCTCGGCGCGCTGTGAGCGAACGATGCCGCCGAGATCCGGGCGTTCTTGAAGACGAAACTCTCCTTTCCACGGATCGACGACTTGATACCGGCCGCCGATTTTTTTCACGACCTGATCGAACGCGCGCTCCTGCGGCGGAAATGCGTCGAGCGCGTTTCGCTTCTTGTATGTCGCGACATAGAGGTCGAGCGTTCCATTCCCGTCGACATCCGCCAGCGTCATGGTGGTTGCAGCGTATCCGCCCACTAATCCACTGGCCGAGGTGCCGTCGATGAAATGTCCGCGCCCGTCGTTCAACCACAGCGAGAGCGGCCCCCCAAGGGTACCGACGATCAAGTCGAGGTCACCGTCAGAATCCACGTCGGCGAACACAGCACTCGTCGCAGCGAGGGCGCTCGTCTTGATGCCGCTCGCGGCGGTAACGTCGCTGAAGTGAAAGTTTCCGTCGTTGTGGTAAAGCGCGGCGGCCGTCTCAACCGATGCAAGGAAGACGTCGGGTAATCCGTCGCCGTCGATGTCGCCCAGCGCCACTCCTGATCCGATGAGGAGATTCCGGTTGGCCATCGCGTGTTCGTCGTCGACGTCATTGCGATGCGTTAGGCGAGTGGCTTGCGGTGACAACTGCGTGAAGCCTGCGTGTCCCCGCCGCGCGACGGCGAGCGCTCGCCACCGATATCCATCCTCCTGGTGCCACGACGAATCAGCGTTAGGCGGCGACGAGCACGCCACGGCAAGCGCGGCGACCATCCAGAGAGCCGAAGAAAAGCTGCGGGGACGATTACGGACGGCTTCGTCGACTCGAGCTCGACCCATCACGTCGATGTCCTGGCGATCGATGGTGAGTGCGGCATCTGTGTGGAGTTTGTACGCTAGTGAAGAAAAGCAGGCATCGGCGAAACGCGCGCGTGGCATGGTTCGCGACAATGCGCCTGACTTCGGTGTCAATCGCAACGCTACGGATTACGTTGGCGTGTGTGCAGGCGATCGAGCACCCGGTTTCCAATGCAGATGCCTTGCGTCATCCCCTCGACGACCGCGGGAGTGTAGTGCACTCCGGCATAGATTCGCGAGGTGGCCACTTCCTGCAGGGCTTTCGTGAAATTGTCAAAGGCCCGCGGGGGCTGACCCACATCCACCTGCGTTGAGTCGACGAATGGCACCGTGTCACCGACTAAACGCTTCAAGACTTCAACTGCGGCCGCCGACTGCACGGAGTGCCCCGACGGATACTCGGGAAACGGAGGTGTCGGAATGATAGTGGTGAATTTCTTGTCGAATACGCGCTGCATGTACGAAACGGGGCGAACGACGTTCGACCGATATTTCTCCGACCAGCAACCGATGAATGCGTCGGCGATCGCCAATGACGTGAGTGCGTAAAGCTCCGCGCCTTCAGGGGCAGTGAGACCACGTCGCGCGATCATTTGATTCACGACGCTGATCCAGTGAAAGCCTGGCGTTCCAGTGGCTACTGGATTGTCGGCCCAGAAGAGGGCGACCTGGCGTTTCGTAGGCGTTAGTGCCGCAATGGAGTCGGCGAACGCGCGCCCCATCTTCCAGAAATCGGAGCCAGCCTTTTCTGAATACGTCGGCGGAGCCACCGGTTGACATTCATCGCCGTCGCGGAGCGCAAATGTGCGTAGCGTGCCCCAGTATGGCTCTGTGGGACGTGTCGGATTGAAGGTGGGAAGCGTCGTTCCCGCGGCGTTCTTCGGACGGTTGCTGAAAACGAAGCGCTCGCCGGCTCGTTCGAGATCCAGCGCCACGCCGGGATTCGCGGGGGCTACCAGATCGCTCTCGCCGGAGAGCATCAGCGGCACGAACTGGTCATCCGTCGTCGTATTTTCCCAGAGTTCATGCTTGTTAGGCGCGACCCACACGCGCTTGCGCGTATCGAAGAAACCATCGGTCGCCGCCCACGCGAGCAGGGAGGCGCCGAGTGATCGCGCGTGCGCCAACGAGCGGTCGCGAACATCGGGGCTCACGCCCGCACCAACACGTCCTTCGATCTGACTTCGAGCGAGCGAGTCTACGGTGCGTCGTGTGCTGGCAAAGCCATCACGAAAGAGCGAATCGAGGACAATGCGCTCAGTTTCCGCCGCAACGATGGCACCATCCACTGCCCCGCCCTGAGGCTTCGGGAGGCGTGTGAGGGCGTTCAACTGTTCGGAGAGCGAAGTGAGCCCACTCGTTGTGTCGGCCGCGTATCCCTCGAAAAGGGCAACCGATGCATACGCGGAAATCCGAGCCGCGACGGGAGGTCCGAGACGCTCGGCGCGAACGAACGAGAGCGACGATCGCAGCCATTGGGCGACGTACTGCGGATCGGTAGGCGGAGCCACGCGCGTACACGCCGAGAGAAGGGCGGTCGTCGCAATGGCAATCAATCTCATGCGCATGGTCATCGCGAGAACGTACGCGTTCTGGGATCATACAGCAACGCATCGCGCTCGGCCGCGGCGGCGGTTATCGTCACGGGCGCTTTGACGCGCGACAAGGAAGCCCCATGCAGCCATTGCCACTCACTCCATCTCAATAGACGTGCGCTGGATCCTGCTTTTCGCACTTTCGCTCTGCACCGCGTGCAGCGATGCATCCACGCGTGCGGGCACGAAGGGCACCACGATTTCGTTCGTCGACTCGATTCACATCCGGCGCAGTCGCGCGTTAGAACATCGTCCGGATACTATGGGGGCACGCGTGGACCTAACGAGAATCGCTGGCTCACCAACGGCGCCTGTCTGGATGGTGATAGTCAGTGACTTCCAGTGCGACTCGTGCCGCGCGTTCGCCGTGAACGTGCTTCCGCTGATTCGAAAGGAGTATGTCGATGCGGGGCGAGTGCGCATCGCATTCGTGAACGATCCGCAGGAGATTCACTTCAATGCGCGCTTCGCTGCGAATGCCGCGCTCTGCGCCGGGGGGAGTGGGCGCTTTTGGGAGATGCACGACTCGCTCTTTGCGTCGCAGCAGCGGTGGGCGCGACTCACTGACCCGCAACCGTTCTTCGATTCGCTTGCCATCTCCGCCGGCGCAGATAGTGCGTCCCAGCACCGGTGCATTGAGCGGCACTCCTTGCTGAATCTCCTGACAGGCGACCTGGAGCGAAGTCAGAAGTCGCAGGTGACGTCGGTGCCGACTGTGTTTGCGGGCGATCGCCGTCTCACAGGCGCGCAGCTGCAACTTTCCACTGTGCGACGTGTGCTCGATGAGGTGCTTGCAACGCGGAAGTGATAACCGCGAGATGCCGCGAGATTCGCTGCACGCGCCTTTATTTGCTCCCACCGGGTGGAAGCTTCGCCGAGCCCGAGGTATTTCCCGTCAGCTGCACGGTCATCGCAACGAGAGCGACCGCAGCGAGCGACCCTCCGCCAAGGAGCCACGAGCGACTCCTGTTCAACTCCTTACGCTCGATGGATGCCGTCATGCTGCGCGGAACGCGGAGTGTTTCACCGCTCCACGGCGTGGAGTAACCAGCGCGATTGATGACGCGCGACATGCGAACCACGTACATCGTGTCAGCAGCTTCTGTGAGGTCGCCTTCGATCTTCGTGATCTGTGGACCGATGAGAGGGCCAAGTTCGACGGATCCGCGATCGGTGAGCGAAATGCGCACATCGTCCGTGGCGCCACGCAAGTCGCTGGGGAGCGCATGGTACTGGTAGCATCCCTGGGTGACGGCGAGCACCCCAGTGAGCAGAAGGCGTTGCCGAAGATTCATTGATCTCACGTCCAGTGCGGTCGCCATCAATCACGGCGGGCAACGTTGATACCGGTCAGCGATCGCTCCGTCAAAGTGCAAGATTCGGACGCATGCGCCATCGATTCTGGTGCTCAGGTATTTCGATTACACGGTGATCCGTCGCTGTGTTCAGCGGCCTCGGCCATCACTCTTTTTGCGAACAAATGCGGGGCGCCATTCAGTCGAATCGCGCCCCGCATGTGCTTCGTGAGAATCTGTCTGTTCAGGTCGACATCACTTCTTGTTGAAGTCCACCTTCGGCGCCTCGCGGGCGCTGGCATTTTGCACTTCGAAGTATTCGCGCGCCTTCGCTCCCGTGACCTTTGCTGTCAGCACCTGTGGGAAGCGCCGGATGTACGAGTTGTACGTCTCGACTGCGCTGTTGTAGTCGGTGCGTGACACGGCAATGCGATTCTCGGTCCCCGTCAACTCGTCCTGCAGACGCAAGAACGCCTGGTCGGACTTGAGCTGTGGGTAGGCCTCCACCTGAATCATCAGGCCGCGCATTGCACCTGTGAGATTTTCGTTCGCCTGCGCCATCTCCTTGGGGTCGCCCTTCTGGATCGACTCCACCAGTCCGGAGCGCGCCTTGGCCACCTGGGTAAAGACGTCGAGTTCCTGCTTGGCCTGACCACGCACGGTCTCGACGAGATTGGGAACGAGATCGGCTCGGCGTTGCAGCTGCACTTCGATTTGCTGCTTCGCAGAGTTAGCACGTTCGTCGTAGGATTGAATGGTGTTGTACCCACAAGCCGAGACGACGAGGGGAAGCAACCCAACGAGCCAGCGTCCGCGCATGGAGAAACTCCTCGTACAGGGTGAAGGGTAGAGCATAAGAAGTGAAACGCGATGACGCGATGGCATCACGCGTTGGTGAAGCGGTCGAGATACGTGACAAGCGATTGCACGGCGCCGAGGTAGCGATCGGTCATCGTCTCGGCTTCGCGCGGCGACAGCGATTCCTTTCCGCGCAAATGGCGCACGACGCGGAGCCACGGCGCCGTATCGACGCCGGTTCGCTCCTGCACCCGCGCGCAGACCTTCTCGGAATCGGTGGCCGGTTCCTCCCCGTGCAGGCGGAGGGTGGCGCGCAGGAGCACGAGCATCGTGCTCGACGCCTCTTCCATCAGCGTGAGCAACGCCTTCTGATCGCGCCCAGCCTGCAAAACCGCATGCCTAACGCGAAGGAGCTTGCTCATTGCTTCGTGTTCGAGCTGCAGCCTAAGGTCGCCGGAGTTGACAACCACGCCGGTCAAGGGGAGTTCTCCCTTGAGCACTTTGTGATGCGCGAGAATGTCGGCGTATTCGATGGGAAATACATCGGCGCTCCCCAGCCATTCGGTGCGGGTGAGCGTCAACGGAGGGGGATTCCCCGCCTCGCGCCACGCCTGGGCGACCGCGGCTTCGCGCCGCAGATGCTCCATCGTTATGCGCTCGACGATGACGATGACATTGAGATCGGAGCGCTTCTCCACGTGATCACCGCGCGCGGCGGAGCCATAGAGTGCGACGCCCACGAGCTCATCGCCATAGGCGGCGGCAAGCTGCGACACGAGTCCATCGAGAGTCAATTTCGCCATGTGATTACCAGCTCCCGCTCGAGCCGCCGCCACTGAATCCTCCTCCGCCACCAAATCCGCCGAAGCCGCCACCGCCCCCCCCGCCACCCCAACTCCCGCCGCCAAACCCGCCGCCTCCCCATCCGCCGCCGCGGCGCCGTGAGTTCGAGAGCGAGTCTGCGATGAAGAGCGCCGTTAGGCAGCCGTTGTTTCCACGCCCGCCAGACGCCCTCGCCAAGGCGCTCAAGACGAAGAAGATGACGATGAACGCGATGAAAAGCGCCTGCGGCGAAATACCACGACTGCTCCCGCCGATCGGACGCGCCATCTCGCGAGGCACGACCGACGTGTCCAGCGCGAATCCGAACTCTTTCTCGTAACGCTGCGCGACGCGAAGCGTGATGAGTTCCAACGCCGTCGAATAGTCCTGCTGCTGGAAGTACGGGATCGCCTCACGGCGAATGTCTCCCGTCGTCGCGTCGGTAATGAAGCCTTCTGCCCCCTGCCCCGTCTGCAACGAGATATGTCCGCGGCCATCGCTGCTCGTCTCTTTCGGAACGACGAGAATGACGACACCTGCATTGCGCGAACGATCGCCGATGTTGGCGGCGGCGCCGACCTTCCACTCGCGTCCGATGCGAAGCGCGACGTCCCCGACGTCGCGGTTGCCCAAGTCAGGAAGCGTGACGACGACAATCTCGCCGCCCGACTGACGCTTGACGTCAAAGATGATCCGGTTGATGCGCGCGATGCTCGACGACGAGAGCACGTGAGCATCGTCGACCACCATATCAGCCTGGTCAGGAGCGAAACCGCGGGGGGGAGCGGGGAGCTGGACGTCCTGCGTGGCGAGGACGAATGAGGCGAGAACTGCGAATGTGGCCCACACGGGCTACGGCTTTCCTCCGCTGAAGAACCGTCAGTGCGTTTATGACACTGAACTGTTTCTACATGCCATCTCATAGATGCTCGACGGCTCCGGGCCGGCGCAGGGCGCCGGCGCTCCGGCGAGCATTTATGAGATGGCTTCTAAGCTAAGTCCTACGTTGGTGGGTCAGATAGAGATTCGCCTGACTGACTGTGCGCGCTATCTTCACACCCCGAATGCTTCGCATGAATCAATCGTGCGCACCAACCCTTACGTTGACCCCCATGCTGCGCCTCCAAACAAGAGAATTTGCCACTGTCGTGCTCGCTGCTGCTGTCCTTGGCTGCAGTCGAGGTGACGCGCGTACAGCGTCGGGGAACGGAGCGAGCGCGCAGAAGGATCCGGTGGCAGCTTCCGCCGCCAAATCGGCGTCGGTCACGATGGACGAACGCGTCAAACGTGCGGACGAGTCGCGCATCAAGGGAAGCGCATCAGCGAAAGTCTGGGTCGTGATCGCCAGCGACTTTCAGTGCCCCTACTGCCGCACCTGGCATGACTCGACGTCGGCCAAGTTGGACGAAGAATATGTGAAGACGGGGAAGGTGCGTGTCGCCTATGTGAACTTTCCGCTGAACCAGCACCAGAACGCGCGCCCTTCGGCCGAAGCCGCGATGTGCGCGGGAGCGCAGGGAAAGTTCTGGGAGATGCACGACAAGTTGTTTGCGACTGTCAATGAGTGGGGGGGTGAGGGATCACGTCCCGGTGGCGGCGACGTGTTTGCGCGCTTGGCAAAGGAGATCGGGCTCGATACCGCAGCATATGAGCAGTGCGTGAAGGATCATGTGATGCTGCCGATGATCGAAGCGGATCGGGAGCGTGCGGTGCAGTCGGGGGCGAACTCGACGCCTTCGTTTCTGATCGGCGGCGAGATCCTGGCGGGGGCGCAACCGATCGAGCAGTTCCGGCCGGTCATCGACAAGGCGCTCGCAGCGGCGAAGTAATCCGTGCATTCGCTCCTTCGCCTCGCGTACGCGGCGGCGGGTGGGGTAGCGCGGCTCCTCACGCGAGTCGCGCCGGCGCGGGGAGGGGGGAAGCTGGCGCGCTCGTTAGGCGCGCGCCGTGACGTCATTGTGCGATTCGAGCGCTGGGGGACGTCACCGAGTGGGCGCGATCGTACGCGCCCCCTGCTCTGGATGCATGCCCCGTCGGTTGGCGAGGGGTTGCAGGCGCGCCCCGTGTTGCAGCTGGCGAGAGCGCGGCGCCCCGACGTGCAACTGGCGTACACTTTCTTTTCGCCGAGTGCGGAAGCGTTCGCGAGCGGGCTCGACGTCGACTTCACGGACTTCCTCCCATTTGACACGGTTGGCGATGCACGACGTGCGTTAGGCGCCTTGTCGCCGTCGGTGCTGGCGTTTGCCAAGCTCGATGTGTGGCCGGTGTTGTGCGCTGAAGCAGCCGCGGCGGGGGTCGCGCTCGGCCTGGTGAGCGGAACGGTGTCGGCGTCTTCGTCGCGGCGGGGCGGCGTGGCGAGCGCGTTGCTGCGCGAAGCGTACGGCCGCCTCGATGCCGTCGGCGCCATCTCCGACGATGATGCGCAACGCCTGATCTCGTTAGGCGCGCGACGCCAGGTGATCACGGTGACGGGTGACACGCGTTACGATCAGGTGTGGGATCGTGCGCAGCGTACTGACCGGCACTCACCGCTGCTCGCGCCGCTCGCCAGCGATCGTCCGACACTGGTGGCCGGGAGCACCTGGCCGTCGGACGAAGCCGTCCTGCTCCCGGCGTGGCTGGATGTCATGCGCACGGTGCCGGGCGTCCGCCTCGTCATGGCGCCGCACGAGCCTAACGAGGGACACCTGGCGCCCATCGAGCGATGGGCGGGCGCGCACGCAGTCTCCCTCGCGCGCCTCGGCACGCCCGAAGCGCCTAACGCGGATGTGATCCTGGTTGATCGGGTCGGGGTACTGGGCGAGTTATACGCCCTGGCGACCGCGGCGTACGTCGGCGGTGGATTTCACGACGCTGGGCTTCACTCGGTACTCGAGCCGGCAGCTTTTGGGGCGCCAGTGGCGTTTGGGCCGCGGAACCAGAATGCGCGCGACGCTGCCCTGTTGGAGGAGCACGACGGAGGGGCGACCGTGCGCAACTCGCACGATGTGGAAGACGTGCTGACGCGCTGGTTGGCCAACACCGGCGCAGCGCGTGCGGCTGGAGAAAACGCGCGCGCGTTGGTCGAGCGGGGACGCGGCGCTGCAGAGCGTAGTTGGAGTCTGATTGAGCGACTCCTGCCGCCGCCGCGTCCCTGACGACGCGCCTAACGCTTGAGCTGCGGCGGGTTCCAGGCGAGCGAGAGGCCGATGCCGTTATCGCCAAAGCGATTGGAGCCGCCGAAAAAGCCCGAGGCGCGAAGCGCGATCACACGGGTGAGCTCGAAGTTGGCGCCCACGTCGAAGTTCAGGCCGAGTTGGGATTCGTCGCTCCTGCAGCCGCCGCAGAAATCCAGAGAGGCGCGCGGATGTACGTACGGCGTGATGGCCACGCCGCCATCGAGCGGAAAGCGGTGACCGATCGAGACGCCCACGGGAATGCGGAGCACCGTGTTGTTGCCGGCGGCAACACCCGCGCCCGCCGTGAACAGAAAATCGAGCGGCACGTCAGCGTTAGCGCGATGCAAGTCGTAGCCGTAGTTCCCCGAGGCAAAGAAGACGTTGTCGGCGCCCGTGGGCTTCGGATCTGCAAATCCGACATCAAGCCAGAAGATCGACTTCGTCCCTGCCTGCTCACGCCACTGGAACACGAACGACGTTCCCGCGTCGCTGGCCGATGCCACGCCGAAGTTGAACTCTCGCTGCGTCAGTGTAGGGGGTTGGAACGACGGATACGCCCACGCTTGCGCGGCAGCGTTGCGTCCCGCGAGTGCGAGCAGTGCGAGCGCGCCTAACGCGCGAATCCAACGTCGATCGAGCACAGTTGTCATGACAATTCAGGTTTGGAGAGGGATTGGCAGACCCCGCCGTCACGATGCGCGCCGATACCTCGCGGTGCATCGCGATTTGGAGCGAGCGCGGGCGAACGCTGGCGAACGCTGGCGAACGCTGGCGAACGCTGGCGAACGCGGGTGAGCGAACATCGTCGACGCGTCGCGCCTCACTCATACGCCACGTCGATATGGAAGATTCGCCGATGTGCGTGTGATAAAACAAGCACCGCCTCACGGGTCGTGTGAGGCGGTGAGCGTTACATGCGTCGTTACGCGCGGCGTTAGGTGGCGAAGGGCGAGAAGTTCGCGTCTTCGCATGCGTGGCTGCTGCGCTACTTCACCAACTGTCCCCGAATCTCTCCGCCCGGGAACTTGCGCGTATGCACGTTCAAGTACGACGTGCCGGCGCGCAGGCGTGTGACGAGCGAATCGTAGGTGAAGACACTGGAGAATTGCGACTGACGGGTGATGAAGCCGTGCGCCAGCGCACCATCGAACGGTCCGGTGACGGGGCCGCCAAACGTGAAGACCATGATCGGTCCGGAGACGTTGGCATCACCGGCGTGAATGTGCGATGCCAGGATCGAGTCGGCCTTCACGTACACGACGAACTCGACCGAATCGCCGGGGAGAATCTGCACGACCGCGCTTCCCGTGGACGACGAGGTGACGGCATTGGGGCGCTCGCTCGCTCCGTTGAGCGAAATGACGAACTGCTCTTTGGTCGGTGCTGTGGACACTTTGTCGCTTCCGCCGCATGCTGCAACTCCAACGGCGAACAGCGTCACCCACGCTCGAACGTTACTGATTCGCATGCTGCATCCTCCACGTAAGTAGCCAGGAAGCCCGGGGCCAAGGGCGGCGCACCGGGTTCGTGGAGGAGGGTTCAGGCAGGCCCGCGCAATCTGGAGAAGCACGCCGAAATCCGCCAGACGCGAGCGGGATTGTTGACGCAAGCGCGAAGCGGGCGTGCACTCGATGTGCACGCCCGCTTCCTTCGTACTCAGTGCGCAGGTCTCAGCGCTTGTGCATTACATGATGCTGCTGCGCGAGCGACGCGTGGGTGCCGCTGGGAACTTGATCGTGATCGTCGTGCCGTTGGAAAGGGCCACGTCCATCACCTTGTCGTTAGGACCGACGCCGCCAAAGCTGTAGAGCGGCAACTGCAGCACTTCGAGTTCCTTGGCGGGAACTGGAAGATGACGCAGCGTGCCGGCCTGCAGGTCATCGAAGCGACGATGATCGTACATCGGGAGGCCGGGTCCGGTGGCCATCAGCTCGATGTCACGCTCGTAGAGAATGGCGTTGATTAGTACATCGTTGGATTCGCCGCCGGTGAGCGGAGCGAGATGGCCGCGACCCACGCGTGTCTTGTTGATGAGTGTCGCTGCCTGGGCCTTGCTCCCTCCGGTGCGCACGAGCGCTTCGGCGATAATCAGGTCGTTCTCTGCCGCGAGTGTGTAGGGCGCTGGCCCAACCTGCGGGTTGTCGCTCACCCATGCGTAGTATTCGTAGCGCGAGTGATACCATGGGCTCTGCATGTAGACGCCGCGCGCCGCCTGTCCGAGGACGCTTCCGCGGTAGGTAAGATCCGTTGTGAGGCGTGCATCGGCCGATGTCGCTTTCGGCGGTAGGGTGCCGTTGTACTTGGTCGGCTGCGTCGGATCGAACTTGTTGATGATGCGCATGTCGACGCTCAACCAATCGAACTCATCGGCATACGTGAGGTAGTTCGACCACCACGTGTTGTAGTCGCCGGTGATGGTGAAGTCCAACGGCGCGCCGGTGGAGATACCGGCGTTGGCGTACGTGAGCACCTTCCCCCAGTTGACGGCATCGTTCTCGGCTTTGGTGCGAGACGTGTAGACCATCGTGCGCGCCGCCATGGTGTTGGCGATCTGCTTCATGGTCGTTGACGTCAGCGGGACACCGGGGAGGATCGGGCCTTCATCGTTCCAATCAAGTGTCTTGCCATTGAGGAATGCGATGAGTGCGTCCCATTTGCCTAACGCGGCCTTGCTGACCTCCTTGTAATCGGAGAGCGACGTCTTGACCGCGGGGTCGGAGGTCTCGTCGATCACGAAGGCTTTGTCAAACACCAGCGCGAGATCGGTGAGTGCCAGGGCCTGCGTCAGCGACGCCGACCCGATGGCGCGGTTCGTGGCAGCCACGCTGCCCATCGACACGCCACCCTTGATGGCGCGCAACGCATCGTTGGCCGCGCCTAACGCGGAGTACTCACCATACCAGGGCGTTTCCGCCGCGGCGTGATCAGATCCGGTGGTGGTGTTGTTGTACGGAATGCGCGGTTCGAGGTTGTTGAAACGCATTCCGAAGTTTCCGAAGTTGGCCGTGAGCACGTCGGCGGTGACCGCGAACATGAGCGACGGTTCGACTTCGGTGGAGGTGATGTACCAGCGATTGAGTGAGGAGTTGGCGAGCGAGCGCACATCCTCGGGTGTGGCCAACGCGCGCTTGACGTCAGGCGCGTTGGGATTCGTGACTTCCAGGTTTCCGCAGGCGCTCGTTGCGAGGAGCGCCAGCGCAGTCGCCAGGACGCCGATGGGTCGTGTATGAGTCATGTTTGGCTCCCTGGCGTTAGAAGTTCAGCGAGACTTGGCCGGTGATCTGGCGGAACGCCGGATACCGGAAGCCATCGATGCGGAAGTTGAAATCGCTCCCTGCCGTCACTTCCGGATCAAAGCCAGAGTACTTCGTCCACGTGAAGAGGTTGCGGCCGATGACGGCGACCTTCGCTCCGCGCACGATGCGCGAGAGCCCCACTTTCTCGAGCGACTTCTGCCCGAGCGCATAGGCGACCGAGAGCTCCTTGAGCTTCACGTATCCGCCGTCCTCGACGAAGTAGCTGCTGGGATTTAGGGCGTTGTACAGACCGATCGTGTAGAAGGCGACCGGAATGCGCTGCGCCGCTGGGCGTCCTGACTGATCCAGGTCGGCGGGACGTTGATCCTGGAAGCCCCACTGCTTGCTGAAGTTGTAGATCTGACCACCCTGCACGCCGGTGAAGAGCGCATACAGCGTCAACGCGCGCCAGCTCACGTTGTTGGCGAAGCCGAAGTTGAAGTCAGGGTTCACGTTGCCGATGACGTGTTCCTTGCGCCCCTTGGCATCGACGTACGCAATGGGTTGCTCGCCCGCCGTGCCCTGCGTGGACTTCTTGACCACGTACCCTGCTGCATTCACGGTGTAGTCCGCGTCGTTGATCGCGGCATTCGCCGGGTTGTCGTGCAGCTGCGAGACGTTCGTGACCCACTTCGTGCCGTAGATGACACCGAGTGGCTCGCCAGCACGATAATAGAAGATCGCTTGCCCCTGCCCGAGCGCTCCATTGAAGTCGGGCTTGAACGGCGCGACCGACATCCGATCGATGCGCTGCGACGTGTGATCACCCGTTAGGCTGAACGAATACGAGAAGTTCGGGGAATCGATCACGCGCGTCTGCAGCGAGAACTCGGTCGTCTTGGCGCTGACGTCCGCCGCGTTCTGCACCTGGCTGGAGAAACCACCCGCCGATACCGAGAGCGGCACGCTGAGGAATGCGCCCTTCGTGACGCGGTTCGCCTGCACCAATTCGAGGTCGAATCGGTTGAGGAACGTCACGTTGAATCCGAACTCGTCCTCGGTTTGTATGGCCGGCTTCAAGTCCTTGTTTCCGACTTGCAGCTTCGAGAAGTTGCCGGCCGAGAGCGAGTACGTCTCGTACTGGTCCGAGAAGCGGGGACGCAGTCCTGCCGTTCCACGCGCTGCACGGATCTTCATCTCCTGCACACCAGGAATCGTGAAGTCTTCGGAGATGCGATACGCGCCTGAGACGCGATAGAAATTCTGCCAGCGCTGCTCGGAGCCGAAGAGCGACGATCCGTCACGCCGTGCGAGGATGTCGAAGATGTACCGATCTTTCCACGTGAGGCTCTGCGACGCGATGAGGTCCTTCGTGCGAATATTCTCGAGGCTCGAGTTGACCGAGAGCAGCGTCGGATCGAGGCCCGCGAGATCGGGCGTGTCGGTCACCTTGAGCGCCTGGCCACTTGCGTATTCAGAAACGTTCTGGACGCTCTCGTACAGATATGCCACTCGCGTTGACGACAGCAGGTTGTTGAACAGGAGCTTCGTCGCCGTCGCGTTGACCTGCGTGTTCTCGGCGATGTCGTTCCACGCCTCCATCGACAGGAAGCCCTTCGTCGGAGTTCCACTGCTATTGAGGTAGCCGCGGAATCGGTAGTCGCGATTGCGACGATTGGAGCGGTCGGTTCCGTACGTTCCTTCGACACGCAACCAACTGGTCGGGCGATACCGCAATGCGAACGAACCGAGCAAACGCTCGCGACGAATCGTGTAGTCTTCGTTGGCCAACTGATACAGCGGATTGCCGCGCGCATTCTTGGCCAGCGAGTCGGGGAGCTTCGGCCAGTACTTGATCTCGCGCTTACCCGAGGGATACTCGAGGTCGATGTCGGGGGGCGCCTGCAGAAGCGCGAAGAACGGTCCTGACTCCTCGCCACCGAGATCGTTCTCGTTCAATCCGTACGACATCCCCGCCGACAGGTCGAGATTCTGCGCAATCGCCTGATCGAGATTGAGGCGGAGGTTGCGGCGGTCCTGCCCACGCACAAACGGGAGAATGCCTTCGTTGCGGTCGACGGTGAACGATGAGTTGAAGTTGGTGTTTCCGCGACGCAATCCGAGCTGCACGTTCGTCGAGTAGAAGTTGCCGTCCTTTAGCCAGGTCTTCATCTGATTGCGATAAGAACCTGCGGGGTACGGCTGATCCATGATGCCGGAGGTATTCGTGCCGCCCGCACCCGTGGTCGTTTTGACAACCCGTGCGCCTCCCGCGTCGAGGATGAAGGAGCCATCGGGGTTGAGCGAATACTCGTGGTGCGAGGCCATCTTCGGGTAGTGCCCGATGTTTGACCGCCCGCCCTCGCTGCGCACCGAGAACTGTACGCGTCCATCCTGCCCATTTTTTCCGCGCTTCGTGATGATCTGCACGACGCCATTTGCGGCATCGGAGCCGTAGAACGACGCAGCGGCTGCGCCCTTCAAGACTTCGATCGTCTCGATGTCATTGGCATCAAAGTCAGCAAGCGACTGTTTGGTGATGACGCCATCGACGATGATGAGCGGAGCTGACGTGCCGAGTCCAAGGTTTGTCGATCCGCGAAGACGAATCGTGGGAGCTGCACCCGGGTTGCCCGATCCAAGTTCGATGCGCGCACCAGAGACTTTTCCCGCCAATGCGGCGACGGGCGAGACGGCCGGCACCTGGTCCACTTGATCGGCCGAGACCTTCGCGACCGAGAAGGCAAGCATCTTGGTGGATGTTGCCTCGGTGACACCGGTAACTACGACTTCGTTGAGGCGGAACGGATCGGCCTTCAGTTTGAAATCGACGGTCTGTGCGCCCGCGACCACCGTGACCTGTTGGGTGACCGGACTGAATCCGATGAATCGAACAGTGACGGTGACCGTTTTGCCGACAACATCCGCGCCAACGATGGCGAGCGAATAGCGCCCGTTTGACGCTGCTGTTGTCCCGAGGTTGAGCTGTGGAATGAGCACGTTGGCGCCGGAGATTGGAGCGCCCTGCTCATTCGTGACGGTTCCGGTGAGCGTTGCGGCCGCTTGTGCGCCCACCGTCGCGGCTGATGCCGCAAGTGCCGTCGCCGCGATCATCGATCGCGCAACGGTATTCAGACGTGAGAAGAGATGCACGTTTTCCCTCGCTGGGAAAGAGGCAAGTGCCTGCGAGAGAAGGTCTGGAGCGCGACGTCACTCCTTCTGATGTGAACGAAGCAGTCCACGCGACAGCTTTCTCGGGCAGAGCGCAATGACTCCGCTCAGCGATGCGACGGCGTATCTCGCGGAGCGTCGCTTCCGCCGTTTAGGCAGAAGACAGCGCCACGATTTCAGCGTTGCTGCTCGGAGAAAGCGCGCGGGAGGTCGCGCGCGTGCGCGGGCGAAGTCTGCGATGCGGCGCTAACGTGCGAAGTCAGTAGAATTCCCGACGATCTTGAGGGGATTCCCCGTCGACGCCAAGCATCCACGAACGTGGTTTCGTGAAACCACGTCGTCTGGCGAGACAACGGAAAAACATGCCGCCGCTCACGCCTAACGATCGATGAAATACCTGATGGTATCTCGGTGTGCCGCACCGGTGGAATCGCGCGGAGCGAGTCGTCCGCGCGCCCGCGCGGGACGCGACCAGATCACGATGACACCACATTGCAACTCCGCACCAGTGCCAGCGAATTCGTTAGGCACGGTGGACGCACTGGAATACACCTCGATGCCCTCCACGATCTCAGGGTCGATCATGTCGAGGTCGAACTCACTCGCGCGCGCGGGAAAACCATCGATCCACACCGCCGGCGGACACTTGGCGCCGCGAATGCGCACGGCGTGATCGAGCCCCTCCAGGCGACCGACGCGAACGCCAGGAACCTCCCGTAACAACTCCGGAAGACTCCCGCCGTTCAAGCGCTCGATGCGCTCACGTGTAATGAAGTGACCGACCTTGCTCGCGCTTCGCTTCTCGAATCCCGCCAACCGCGCTCGATACGCCTCCTCGAGCACTTCAACCGTCACTCCGTCGAGAAGCGGAACAATCGGCGTGAGCCGAATGCGAAGCTCGCGCACCGTGTCGGCGCCCGCCTCACCGACAGCAAACATCGCGGGAAGAAAACCGATGCGCCGCACGCGGAGTTGCACACGCCTGGTGCTCACTCCTTCCAATGCAAACCGCCCCGCCTCGTCGGCCCGCGTCACGCTGTTCGTGCGATCGACCGCGATTTGCGCGTACGGGATGGCAGCGCCAGCCGAATCGACGACGATTCCCGTTAGGCGTCGCGTCTTTTCCTGCGCGCCAACTCTCCCGCTCGCGCACACGAGCGAAAGGACGAGCGCCAGGACGAGCGACATACTCGTCCGAATGACGTTCGTGATGCTTGGGGTGCGGACAGACATGGCCTGAATGGAATCGCTGTCGAGATGTAGCAGAACGGGCGTGTCCTCGAAAGGACACGCCCGTCTTTCACCAGCACTTTGTACGCGAAGTGCCGCGGACGCGGCGCACCGCCTATCCCTGCACGGCCTTCTCGGTCACGACACGCACGTGATTGTCGATGACCTGCAGAAAACCACCGTCGACATTGAAGCGCCCTGCACTCCCGCCGTTCCCAAGGCGCAACGTCCCTTTGCCAAGCAGCGTCATCATCGGCGCGTGCGATGTGAGAATGCCCACTTCGCCGTCGAAGGCGGGAGCCGTGACGGAGTCGACTTCGCCTTCGAAGAGCGTGCTCTCTGGGGAGATGACCGAAACCTTGAGCATGACTCGTTAGGCCTCAGGACTTGGCGAGCTTCTCGGCGTTGCGCACGATGTCGTCGGCGCCGCCGCACATGAAGAACGCCTGCTCGGGATACTGATCGAACTCACCGGCGCAGAGGCGCTCGAACGACGAGATGGTCTCGTCGAGCTTCACGTATTGCCCCTTCATGCCGGTGAACTGCTCGGCCACCGCGAAGGGCTGCGACATGAAGCGCTGAATGCGGCGTGCACGACCAACGATCTTCTTGTCATCTTCGGCGAGTTCTTCCATGCCGAGGATCGCGATGATGTCCTGGAGTTCCTTGTAGCGCTGCAGAATGCGCTGCACTTCGGTGGCGACACGATAGTGGCGATCGCCGATGTACTGCGCGTCGAGAATACGCGACGACGAGTCGAGCGGATCGACGGCGGGGTAGATCCCGAGTTCCGTGATCTTGCGGTTGAGCACGACCGTGGCATCCAAGTGCGCGAAGGCCGTTGCAGGTGCCGGATCGGTGAGGTCGTCGGCTGGAACGTAAATGGCCTGCACCGACGTGATCGATCCGTTGCGCGTCGACGTGATGCGCTCCTGCAAGTCACCCATTTCCGTCGCGAGCGTCGGCTGGTAACCGACGGCGCTGGGCATGCGGCCTAACAAAGCAGAGACTTCAGATCCCGCCTGCGTGAAGCGGAAGATGTTGTCGATGAAAACGAGCACGTCGGCGTTTTCGCGATCGCGGAAGTACTCGGCGACCGTGAGGCCGGCGAGCCCGACGCGAAGTCTTGCACCTGGCGGCTCGTTCATCTGGCCGTAGATGAGGGCGACTTTCTCGAGAATGCCCGCTTCCTTGAATTCGAGATAGAGGTCGTTGCCTTCGCGCGTACGCTCACCCACGCCGCAGAACACAGACTTTCCGCCGTGTCCCTTGGCGACGTTGTTGATGAGCTCCTGAATGACGACCGTCTTGCCGACGCCGGCGCCGCCGAAGAGACCGATCTTACCACCCTTCACGAACGGGGCGACGAGGTCGATAACCTTGATGCCCGTTTCGAAGACTTCGGTCTTGGGCTCGAGATTGACGAAGTCGGGGCGCTTGCGGTGAATCGGCCAACGCTCGACAGAGGCGGGGATGTCAGCGCCGTTGTCGACCGGTTCGCCGAGCACGTTGAGGATTCTGCCTAACGCGGCTTCGCCAACCGGGACGGCGATGGCGGCTTGCGTATCACGCGCTTCCATGCCGCGCACCACGCCGTCGGTCGAGGACATGGCAACGGCGCGAACCTGGTTGCGTCCGATGTGCTGCTGCACTTCGGCAACGACGCGAATCGAATCGCCCGTATCGGTCTTACCGCGAATCTCGAGGGCGTTGTACAACTCGGGGAGCTGCTCGGCTTCGAACTCGACGTCGAGCACCGGCCCGATGACCTGGACGACGCGACCGATCGTTGTAGGAGCTGCAGTGGTGGCCATGATTGAGAAGTCGAGAAGACGGGAAAGACGGAAGTGAAGGACTCGTTAGGCTATGCGAACACGTCGGCGCCGTGCTATTCGAGCGCGGCGGCGCCGCCAACGATTTCGGCGATTTCCTGCGTGATCTGCGCCTGGCGCGATCGGTTGTACGCGCGACGGTATTGGCTCAGGAGCTCCGTCGCGTTGTCGGTGGCGTTCTTCATTGCCGTACGACGCGCGCCGTGTTCAGCCGCCGCGGTTTCCACCAGCGTGCGATACACTGCGTTGCGAACGTATGACGGGAGAAGATTCGTGAGGATCTCTTCGGCCGACGGAAAGAGGAGATAGTCGGGCGCCGGTCCTTTGCGCTCGGGCGGCTTGACCGGCAGGATCTGCTCTGAAGCGGGCGGAGTCGAAAGCGCCGACTTGAACTGCGCATACACGACGTAGACGGCGTCGAGCGAACCGGCGATGAAGCGTGCCATCAAGTCGTCGACGAGCGAGGCGGCTTCTTCGGCTGTCGGACGATCGGTAATGTCCGTCCGCGCCACGGCGAGCTGCTCACCTACATAGCGAAAGTATCCGATCGCCTTGCGGCCGGAGATGTGCAATTCTGTCTCCGTGCCTTGCGCGCGCAGCTTCTGAATCAGCACGCGCGCTTCCTTGATCAGGTTGGAGTTGAACGCCCCAGCGAGACCGCGATTCGAATTGATCAGGATGATTGCCGCCTTCCGCACCTTGGCCGGTTGGCGGAGGAGCGGAAAGCGTTCTGCGAGCTCGGGCGTGTAGAGTGACGAGATCACGTCGCCTAACGCGCTGGCGTATGGGCGAGCGGAGGTGACGCGATCCTGGGCACGCTTCATTTTCGACGTCGACACCATTTCCATGGTGCGCGTGATCTTCCGCGTGTTCTCCGTCGACTTGATGGACGCCTTTAGTTCTCGGCCTTTGGCCATATCTACTTAGCGACCTTCTTGAAAGCCTCGATTCCCTGCTTCAGCGCAGCCTCGCTTTCCTTGCTTAGGGCTTTTTCCTTCTTGATGGCGTCGCCGACCTGCGGGTAGTGAGCGCTCATGTAATCGAGGAAGCGCTTTTCCCATGCTCGTACCGAGCTGACAGCGACATCATCGAGGAAGCCGTTCGAGACGGCGTAGATGATCATGACCTGCTGCTCGACCGGCATCGGCGAGTACTGCGGTTGCTTGAGGACTTCGACCGTGCGTGCGCCGCGCTCGAGCTGCTTCTTGGTTGCGGCGTCGAGGTCCGAGGCGAACGCCGCGAAGGCTTCGAGCTCGCGATACTGCGCAAGGTCGAGGCGGAGGCGACCAGCCACGGAGCGCATCGCCTTGATCTGCGCTGAACCACCCACTCGCGACACCGAGATACCGGCGTTGATCGCCGGACGAATGTTCGCGAAGAAGAGGTCCGTCTCGAGGAAGATCTGTCCGTCGGTGATGGAGATGACGTTGGTCGGGATGTAGGCCGAGACGTCACCAGCCTGCGTTTCGATGATCGGGAGCGCGGTGAGTGAACCGCCTGGCTTGAGGATCGTCTTGCCATCAACGACACCGCTGTCTTCGCGGAGTTTCGCGGCGCGCTCGAGGAGACGCGAGTGGAGATAGAAGACGTCACCCGGGAAGGCTTCGCGTCCCGGCGGGCGGCGGAGTACGAGCGAGAGCTGACGATACGCAGCGGCCTGCTTGGAGAGGTCGTCGTACACGCAGAGCGTCGCCTTTCCTTCGTTGTACATGAAGTACTCAGCCATCGCGGCGCCCGAGTACGGCGCGATGTACTGCATCGGCGCCGGATCAGAAGCAGATGCAACGACGACGATCGTGTAATCCATCGCGCCGTTCTGACGAAGGCGCTCAACGACCGAGGCAACCGTCGACGCCTTCTGTCCGATGGCGACGTAGACGCAGATGACGCCCTGCCCCTTCTGGTTGATGATCGTGTCGATCGCGATCGCCGTCTTGCCCGTGCCGCGGTCACCGATGATGAGTTCGCGCTGTCCGCGGCCGATCGGGATCATGGCGTCGATGGACTTGATGCCCGTCTGCAGCGGTTCTTTGACCGGCTGCCTAACGATGATGCCTGGTGCGGGCGATTCGACGAGGCGCTTGTGCGCGGTGATGATCTCGCCTTTGCCATCGATGGGGCGACCGAGCGCATCGACAACACGACCGACGAGCGCTTCACCGACAGGAACGTCGAGCACGCGGCCGGTCCGGCGGACTTCGTCGCCTTCCTTGAGTTGGAGGTAGTCGCCTAAGATGACGGACCCGATGTTGTCTTCTTCTAGGTTCAGCGTCAGCGCGGTGACTTTATTGCCCGTTTCGGACGAGGTGATTTCGAGCATCTCGCCGGCCATGGCTTTCTTGAGGCCGTAGATGCGCGCAACACCGTCTTTTACTTCGAGGACGGAACCAACCTCTTCGACATCGAGCTCATGCAGGTCCGCCGCCTCGATTTCGCGGAGGAGGATGTCTTTGATCTCACCGGGGCGCAGAATCGTATCGGAAGCCATATCGAAGGCAGGCGGAGAAGGTCGAACGCATGAAGTGGCCAGCTTGTGAAAATTATCACAAGGCCGGACCACATTCAAGCGAAGCCGTTACCGTTTTTGATACGGCGCGTGAGGACGAGCACTCACCTGCGGCCGGCTCCGCATCCGACCGTGAACAAACCGGTCAATCAGGTCGACGGCGCGTAGGCGTGCGAGCGACGTGGGGCGAGTCCCGACAATTCGCTGGGCGGTGGTGCTGAGGTGTGAGGATGAGGCAAAACCGAGCACGCGCGCCACGTCACCCACGTCGTAGCCCGGGTTCTTGGCCAGTTCGGCGGCGGCGACCAGGCGAACCAGATCGATCACGCGTTTGAGGTTGGGAGCGGGGGCCGCAGCGAAGGCTCGGCTCAAGTGCTCACGTGTGACGCCGAGTGCTGCGGCGATGGCGTCGGTATGCACGGGACGCCCGCCGTATCGGACCAGCACGCGCCAACTCTCCTTCCGGAGCGGGGTGTTGATGGCGAGCGATTCGGGCGGCTGGGCGAGCGCGTCGGCAAATCGCGACGTGAAGGCGCGCGGAGCGACGAGCGCGCGGAGGGCGTCATCGTCGATGGTGTCGACGACGACGTCGGCGAAATCGTATTCGATGCAACGCGCCACTAGGGGGGCGTCGTTCGGTCGCAGCGGTGTGATACCGATGAACGGTGCGCTCGGGAATTCTCGCGCCAACTCGATGGCGCGGACGATTTCCTCGCCGGGAGTCCCAAGGTCGACGATGGCGGCGTCGACGAGCGTCTCGCGAAAGGCGCGCTCGAAGTCACGGACGTTGCGAGCGAGCGTTAGGCGCGTGCGACGGCGAGGGAATGCGTTCTTGGCCATCGTGCGCGCACGTGCACGCGTCGCAAGCACGACGATGGACAAGGGGATGGCGGCTCCCTCCGCTGCAGCATCCATTTAGGCCTCAAGCCGCTGACGATGGCTGGCTGACCAGTTCGTGCGCGCGACGCAGGACTGCGCGCGCATTTTCGTACGAGATGAGCTCCGCGGCGCGATCGAACTCCTCCCACCGGCACGCCGTGATGCCCTCGTCGCGTTGCGGTGAGGTGATGGCGGTGGCGGTCTCCATCAGGAAGAAGTGACAGACCTTGTGCACGAGTCGCCCGCGAAATCGGAAGTACCAGTCGATCGTGGAGATTTCGCCGCGCAGTTGGAGGTCGTCGAGCCCCGTCTCCTCATTGACTTCACGAAGCGCCGCCGCGCCGGGCGTCTCGCCAGGTTCCAGGTGACCTTTGGGAAAGCCCCAGTTCTTGTACGAGTCGCGAATGAGGAGAAAAAACGGGCGTCCGTTGTCGACGCGCACCACGACACCCCCCGCGGACGTTTCCTCCTTGGCGCGCGCGCGTGACATCTCAATTCTCCAACTTGTCGTCGATGTCGATCTCGGCGCGCCCTTCGACAAATTGCCGAACGACGGGGTCGGACGAATTGCGAATTTCTTCGACGGTGCCGACTTGTCGCACCTTGCCTTCGTAGAGCATGGCGATCTTGGTGCCAACGCGGTACGCGCTCCGCATGTCATGCGTGATGACGATGCTGGTGACGCCCAGCTTGTCGCGCATGCGGATCATCAGTTCGTCGATGACGGCGCTGGTGACGGGGTCGAGTCCCGTCGTTGGTTCGTCGTACAGGATGTACTTGGGGCGCAGCGCGATGGCGCGGGCGAGTCCCACGCGCTTGCGCATACCGCCGGAGAGTTCGGCGGGAAAGCGGTCGGCCACGTTAGGCAGGTCGACAAGATCGAGCACGTCGCGGACACGCTCCTCGATTTCCTTGGGCGAGAGCTTTCCCTGCTTTCGCAATCCCATGGCGACGTTCTCACCGATGCTCAGCGAATCGAACAGTGCGGCGAACTGGAAGACGTATCCGATGTGCGAGCGTAGCTCGTAGAGGTCGCGACGCGAGAGGTTGGGGACTTCGAGGCCATCGACGATGACCTGCCCCTGGTCGGGAATGAGGAGTCCGACGATGTGCTTGATGGCGACGGACTTGCCGGTGCCGGAGTAGCCGATGATGACCATCGTCTCTCCGTCTTCGACATCGAGCGTGAAGCCCTGCAGAACTTGTTTAGCGCCGAAGCCTTTGTGGACGTTGACGAGCTTTATCATGAATCAACGCGAGAGTACGAAGCTGGGGATGTCGCAATCAACAGCACGAATGTGACGGGCGAAAGGGGCCGCGGCGGGGGGGTGCAAAAAGGAGAGGCGGCCCCGATCGGGACCGCCTCTCGTGTGCGCAAGATCGCTGCGCGCGTGACTCGTTAGGCAGCAAAAGAGCTGAGCGCACGACCGACATCGCCTTCACGCAAGCGCTTGAGCGCGCGATCGCGAAGCTGGCGCACACGTTCGCGCGTGACGCCGAGCATCGATCCGATTTCCTCGAGCGTGTGTTCGCGCCCGCCTTCGAGCCCGAAGTAGAGACGCAAGACCTTCGCATCGCGCGGCGGCAGTGTGCCGAGTGCGAGCTCGATCTCGTCGGTGAGGAAGCGATTCATTGCTTCTTCTTCGGTGTCGGGCATTTCGTCGGCGACGAAGCGCTCGATGAGTGCACGATCGCCTTCCGGATCCATAGGTGCATCGAGTCGCACGTCGCCGGTGTTGAGGGCGGCGAGCGACTGCACGACGTCGACGGAGAGTCCCGTCAACTGCGCGAGTTCTTCTGGCGAAGGCTCACGGCGCAACTTCTGGCGCAGGATTTCCGACGCCTTGATGATGCGCGAGAGATCGATGAACTTCACGCCCTGATCGGGATCGAACTTTCTTGCAGCTGTGAGCAGACCGACGTTTCCCTCGCCGATGAGGTCGATGAGGGGGAGACCACGATTCTGGTATTTCTTCGCGACGGAGATGACGAATCGGAGATTGCGCTTGACGAGTTCCTGGAGCGCATCCTGGTCACCGGCGCGGATCTTACGGGCGAGCTCGATTTCTTCCGCTGCCTTGAGGAGCGGATAAGTAGACACCTCGTAGAGGTACTGGTCGAGGATGTCGCGCTCCGGCTCGCTCGGCGCGATCCCCTGTGGGGTCGTGCGGCGACGGCGGCGCTTAACGTCAGTCATTACAAAGTCCTCTTGGACTTGGAGTCAGATGGTGCGTGGGGATCGCGTGTGGAGCGCGCGGCCCGTCGAATGAGTGATTGATTGCAGAGCGAGTGCGATGTTCGCGACTCGTCAGGCAATGCAGCTGCGTTGTTACTGCGACGTCAGCGACGAACGCCACTAAGTCATCGTGGTGCGATGTGATTTTCGCGCGTACTTCAGGACTACTACGACTAGTGGCAAAAAGTCGCTGCAAAATAAGGATCTTGGCCGTCTTCGCTAGAGTGGATTTCTTGACTTCAAGGGTACCCCCGGATACACTTCGCGGTTCCTGAAAGGCGGGGGGGGGCACCCCTCGACAGACGGATGGGGGCGTAGCTCAGTTGGGAGAGCGCTTGAATGGCATTCAAGAGGTCAGGGGTTCGATTCCCCTCGCCTCCATGGCCAACAGATTTCGGCCTGGACATGCTGGTGCAGAAGTACGCGGTGTAGTTGCAGCTCGCGAGCTCGTGAAGGTGGTACTGGGTTCGCAATCGCGGGAATAGCTCAGTTGGTAGAGCACAACCTTGCCAAGGTTGGGGTCGCGGGTTCGAGTCCCGTTTCCCGCTTCTCGGCGCAGCAATAGGAGTATGTGTCCCACGATCGAAGCTCGTTCTCTGAATCGCGGAACTGGAAATTCGGTTCCACGGAGATGCGTTTCGAAGTCGGCGATGCGAAGAGGGCGGTTAGCTCAGTTGGTTAGAGCGCCACGTTGACATCGTGGAGGTCACAAGTTCGAGTCTTGTACCGCCCATACGTCCTCCCCCGAGCGATACTCGGGGGTGTTTTTTTTGTTCAACGGTCGGGTGTTAAGAGTGTGTTTGCGGAGGTGGAAATACGCGTCTTTTCGTCACTTGACGCCCTTATCCACTCCGTCTAGGTTGACCGTTCTCCAACGCACGGTCTGACTTCGCGTTAGCCGTCATCGCCGACCCCGCACGTTGAGGTCGGCGGTTTGGTCGAGGAGGAACAAATGGGCGCCCTTAGCTCAATTGGATAGAGCATCTGACTACGGATCAGAAGGTTGGGAGTTCGAGTCTCTCAGGGCGCATGTGGTTATATGGAAGTAGAGGAGGGATTCGGGGCGTAGCGTAGCCCGGTAGCGCGCCTGCTTCGGGAGCAGGAGGTCGCTGGTTCAAATCCAGTCGCCCCGACTGAAGGATCTAATAGATGCAATTCGCAGCGCCCGCTTCCCGTACGAAGCGGGCGCTGCGTTTTTGCGTGACATGTTGCGGCTGGCGATCAGCGAATGGGTGAGGAACCCGAGTCTGGATCTTGGGGCGGAGGCGCCATGACCAGCAGGGCCCGCGGGCGCACGACGTAGTCCAGGGGGGTCTGGAGCACAGTGACCTCGCCGTCGAGTGAGACGTGAAGGCGGGGATGATGCGAATCGACGGAAATGCGATCGGTGAGCATCACCTCGAACCAGTCGCCGTCGGCGACGGACCCAAACAATGCCCGCCAAGAATTCCAGAGGAGATGCGCCCTTCCCCGCGCACGTGGCAGATAGACGGAGAGCGTGCCTGCGTCGAGCGCGAGGCGAAATGGGCCAAGCGAACCGTCGGTGGAGTACTCGTTGTTTCCGATGAGAATCGCGGGGACGCGTCGCTGCACGACTTTCTCCGCGATGAAGAGGCGCAGCGTCAATAAGCGATAGCGCTGCAGCGCGCGCGCAGTCGCTACAACGGCGGCGGGCCATTTTGAAGCTCCGGCACGTTGTCGGCGTTGCCGCTGCCTAACGATTTCAGGGTAGAGTCCGAGTCCGGAATTGTTGAGGAAGATCCGGTCGTTCACGCTACCGACGTCGACGGCGTGAGGGCATCCTTCGCGCAGCACGCGCACCGATTCCGAAAGATCGAAGGGGATCTCCAGGTCGCGCGCGAAGTGATTGAGAGTTCCCAGCGGAAGCACACCGAGTACCACGCGGGTTCCGACAATCGCTTGGGCGACGGCGTTGATCGTCCCGTCGCCGCCGCCGGCGACGAGCATATGCGGCCGATCGGCAAGTGCTTTGGCGACGAGCGCCGATACGTCGTGGGACTCGTCGGTGAATGCGACTCTAGCTGCGGGGAGTTCGTCGGCAATGAGCCTAACGAGTGCGTCTCGCGCCTTCTCGGACTGCACAGCTCCTGCGCCCGAATTTAATAAGACCCAGATGGAGTGAGTCACATTCGTCTATCGCGAGGTAGATGGGGTTGAGATATCACGGAGGCAAGCCGCGTACCTCGCGAGGGCGGCCTTATCCGCTGTCGCTGCGTTGGCCACGTCGCAGACGAGGACGAGCTGGCTTTTTGCGTAACGCGCAGGGGCCAAACAGTACAACGCCCCGGCCAGGTGCTGGCCGGGGCGCTCGGATACCGGAGCTGCTTAGCGGATTTAGGGCTTACCGCGCTGCGCGGCGATAATCGAATCCGCGATCGCCTGGCGCTCCTCGCGATTCTTCGTCGTCGCCTCGGGATCGTAGTTCCGCGGCCCATTGTTGACGGAGATCTCGGGGAGCGGTTCGAGCCCTTGCACGAAACTCGAATCGAACACACGCGCGATTGCGGCCAGACGCTCTTCCATCTCGGTCAGCACAGCGGACGCATAATTCAACTGCTGCGACGTGATGTCCTGGAACTGCATGTGACCCATCAACGTGAAAAGCTCGTCGCGCAACGCGGTGCGAATCGCCGACGAACGTTGGTCTTTGCCCTTCTCCGCGGCGATCGCATCGAGATCGTCAATCATGACGTTGGCGCGATCGAGGCCATTCAGGATATCGGTCGCGGCGGTCTCGGTGGCCGAAGATACTTCACGCAGTTTGTCATGCGTGTGCTGCAGTTTGTCGACGGTCGCGCGTTCAAGGAAATGCCTGCTCTGCCGTAGCGAATCGAGGACGCCGAGGATTTCGCGGTAGCCGCGCGCCATCAGGTCGGATAACGCGACGAGGCCGAGCGGCGCGAGTCCCGTAGCCGCGTGCGCGCCGTTCGGGACTTGGCGGAGCGCGCCCTGCTGCGCTTCGTCGACACCGATATCGCCGATGTCCTGGAGGGCGCCGTCAACGAGACGGAGGGCAGCCTCTGAATCGTACAGCAGCTCGGACGGAGGTTTCATGCTCATTGGCGATTCGTTAGGCAGCCGCGACCTGTCCGGTGAGGACAGCGTCGATCTTCTCTTTGAGGAGCTGCGGTGTGAACGGCTTTACGATGTAGTTGTTCACGCCGGCCTGGATGGCCGCCATGATGTCTTCCTTCACGCTCCGCGTGGTCACCATGAGAATGGGGACGCTCTTTGCGTCGGCGTTGGCGCGAAGTGCGCGGGCGAGTTCGAGGCCCGACATGTTCGGCATGTTCCAGTCGGTGATCACAAAACCGACGGAGCTATCGAATTTAGCGACAGCATCGACGCCGTCGCCGGCTTCGACGAAGTCGGTGTAACCGATGCGCTGCAGGGAGTTCACCAGGATTCGGCGCATCGTAGCCGAATCGTCTACAACGAGGAAGCGCATGGGAGTACTGCTCGGCGAGGACTGTGATGCGGCGCGAACGTGTTAGACGTCGCCGCGGTCGAGTATACGTTGGGCGACGTCGCCGACGACCTTGTCGACATCGTAGGCGCCCTGCAGAACGCGCTGGCGGATTTGTGCGAGACGTTCAGCGGAGTTAGGGTCGGCAGGCGCGAGATTTGTCGCCTTGGCGCGACCGGCATCGGAGATCTCGACGCGATCGAGCTTCTCGATTTGCGCCGGAGTCCGTGCGCCACGACTCGACGTCGCGTCGCCGGTTGACTGCACGTCGCGGGCGCGATCGGGGGGGGGGGCGGGGCGAAGGGGTCCAGTGTTTCCGCTATTGATTTTCATCGGCATCCTCCTTGCTCGTGATTATCGGCATCCAGAAGGATGAACTTAATTCGCAAGTGCATCAGAGCCGGTGGTCGACACTGTGCACAAGTTGGGCCGGGGTGTCGTGGTTGGGACGATTCTTCCGTCGGAGGAGCTCCTGTAGAACCCCGGCCCCCAGGACAGGCGCAACGCCCCCTTCGTTCCGCAGGGCGGGTTCGACGCGATGGAGTTCCGCCATGGCTGCGCTGATCAACTCGGTGAGTTCCTCGGACGAGGACTCATCCGGCACAGGATCCTGGAGCCGCTCGCTTAACGCGCCGAGGACTTCAGCGAGAAGCGCGGTATCGCGTGTCGAGGGGCGATCGAGCGGAGACTCCCAGCGCGGCGTCATGGTGGCGCACCATGCCTAACGACGGAGATCGAGGAGCGAATCGCCCTGCGGCACGGTCGCCGCCGCGTACGCCGAGCGCGCCGAGTCGTCGTGACTGAGACGCGCGAGCTGGGTGCCGATGTCGGCGCGAGCAGCGCCGACCCTCGATTCGAGCGCGGTATTCACCTGACGCGCCTCTTCCGCGGCCGTGCGCACCGCGAGCAGTGCCCGCTCTATCTCTGCCTTGGCGCGCTCGTTAGGCGCGGCTCGGCGGACGGCGAGCATTTCGCGCATGAGTGGCGTTAGGCGCTTGGCGACCAGGTCACGTCCGTCAATCGCGCCGGCGAGCGCGTTCTCGTCACCTGAGTCGCAGGCGCGCAGCGCGCACTCCGTGAGCGCACAGTAGCTCTGAAACAGCGCGGTGAGCTCTGCGGCTCCTTCGGCGACGCGTGACATCGTCAGGACGCGGCAGCGGCGAGCGCGGGAGACGAGGCAGACGTCGCGATGTGCGCGAATGCTTCGTGCAGCTCCGTGGCGAGCGAAATGATCGCGCTCAGGCGCTCGGCGTCAGGCTTCACGCCGAGTACGGAGAGTTCGCCAAGCATGTAGACGTAGATCGACGAAAGACGAGCGGCGATTTCACCGCCCTGCTGGTGATCGAGTGTCACCAGGAGCTCGGTGAGCGCTGCGCGCGAGCGCTCCAACGCCTCGCTACGCGCGAGCGAATCCTTCGGCGCGACGAGGAGCGCGGAACGCCGAAGGTTGACGAGGAGATGCTCGAACACAATGACGACGAGTTGTGCCGGCGACGCCGACAACACTTCTGATTCACGATACCGCGAGGCCTGCTTCGCCACAGCTCCGTACGACATGTCTCCTCGAGCGCGAGAGTTATTCGTTCAACGCCTTAGTTGTTTGACGAAGCGTTCAGCGAGTTGATGAAGCTCGTGAGCGAGGTGCCTTGCTGCTGGATCCGGCTGATTGCGGTTTCCATCGCCGTGAACTGTTTCACCAGCGCCGCGCGCTTTCGATCGAGTTGCTGTTGGAGAGTATCGGCACGGTTTCCGAGGTCCGTGATCGATTTATTGAGGAGCTGCGTCTGCTGATACGCCGTCCCGTCGGGCGCAGCGATCGAGTCGGAGACGTTAAACAGCGTGCCCGCCAATCCCAGGGTGAAGGTGAGGTCGCCGATGGCGCCTAACGCCGTCCCGGTGTAGGTGATGCCCAGTCCCTCGGTGGGCTGCCCGGTGATGGGGGGCGTTCCGGTGAGGATCTGCCCTGCCCCGCGCGCAGCGACACCGCCGATGGTGCCCGCGACGTCAGTGCCAGCCAGCGTGGCGGCGGCGATGCCTAACTGCGCTGTGCCGTCAGCTCCACCAGGTGTATAGGCGATGGTGAACGTGGCAGCCGTTCCGTAGCGCGTGCCGGTGAGCACGACGTCGTTGCCGCTCTTGGACGCGCTGATGGCCATGTGCGACGTCGCGAAGAGCGAATTGAGTTTTCCGACGATGGTGTCGGTCGAGTCGCCGTTGGCCAGAGAGATGGTGCCAGTCACTCCGCTCGTCGCGTCGGTGATGCTCATCGTATCGGGAGTTCCGTCGTCCGCGTACGTGCCGGAGAAGCCTGTCCCGGTGACCGAGGGGACGGTGGCTGCAGCGGTGATGTTGACGGCGTACGTGCCAGGAACGGACTTTGTGGTCGACGTCCAGTAGCTCATTTCGGGATTGGTGGATTTCCCGTTTGTCCCGAAGAGCGTATTGAGATCGGTGAAGTTCGAATTCAGCAGCTTTTTGAAGTTTGCTTCGTCGAGGGCGAGGCTCCCGTCGCCTTGCAACGCGAGTCCGGCGGATCCCGAGCGCGTGAAGCCGCCGGTGAGTCCACTCACGTTGGAGAGGAGCGTGCTCGTGATCGACGCGATCGACGACCGGACCGTCGGATCATTCCGAAGGGGTTGCCCATCCTTCTGCTGATCGGCGCGGAACTTCAGGATTGCGTTGTACGCGGTGGCGATATCCTTGACCTTCGTGGTGACGGCATCGACGTCACGATCGACGGTGAGGTTGGTCGTCGTACCGATTTCGGCCTGCGAGACGTTGATCGTGACACCCGAGAGGGCGTCGCTGATGGTGTTTGTCGAGCGCCGAACGGCGACGCCATCGATTTTGAGAACCGCATCGGTGCCGGCGACGACTTCGCGCTGGCGTCCGACGGCGGAGGTCAGCTGCCTGCCTAACGACACTGTTGTGCCGTTCGAGGCGCGCGTCGCAAGAACCGAGAGCGACAGCAGCGAATCGCCTGCCGAGTTATCCGTGACGACAAGCTTGCCATTCTGAATCGAGGCCGTCGCGGTGCGCGACGTGGAGCCGAATCCGTTGGTGTTGTTGTTGATCTTGTCGACGAGCGTTTGCAGAGTGTCGCCGGCGCCGATCGTCAGGCTCACGGAGACAGCTGTACCATCGCCGCGCTGTCCTTGAATGGCGAAGGTGTCGCCGGCCACGAGGCCCAGTGGATTTCCATTGGAGCTCAAATCAGTAAGGAGCGTCGAGGCTGTGGCCGCGGCGCCGGAACCATCTGTGTAAGAGCTTTCGCTCGTCACAACCTGAGAAATGCCGGAGCGTCCGTTCTTGACGAAGCCGAGGACCTCGAGCGCGCGTTGACCGTCGGGCGTGGATGCGGAGACGGTATCGCTGGTGACGAGGCGGTAGCTCGACTTTCCTCCGGATGTCTCGGTTGTCACGCTCGCGTTGCCACCGGCGGCCATGATGCGCGCGGCGATGGTCGAGAGCGAGTCGACGGTAAGGTCGACGGCAATTGTGCGTCCACCGATTTCGATGGTCGACGGGGGCGGCATGGAAACGCCGAGCATCGCGGCAATTGCAGCTGTGGCCGAGTTGACGCGTTGCGTCTGCGTGCCACCGGTGGAATCGATGTTGAGTGTCTTGGTGGCGTCAACAACGCCTAACGACTGAAGCACACCACCAGCGTCGTCGGTGAGTTCGATGCCTGACGCTCCGCCCGAGTCGGACGTGAGGACGAGGCGATTCTGCGTTGCACCGGTGCTGAGCACGGAGGCACTGACGCCGGTGGGCGTTGTGCCGGTGTTGAGGGCGTTGATCTTGTCGCGGAGCGAGGCGAGGGTGTCGGTCGCCAAGACTGTGACCTTCTGGCCATTGACGGCGAACTCGCCGGCGAGGCCTAACGCGGAGGTCGCACTGGCCACGACGTTGCCACTCAGCTTGTTGGAGCGAGCGACATCGAGGACTTCGACAGAATAGTTGCCGGGGCTTGCCCCGATGTTGGCCGAAGCGGTGAAGAGCGCGCGTCCGGTCGAGGGCGAAGTTCCACCGGTGACCTTGTACGTCGCGAACGCAGTGCCATCACGTAGTGCGCGCGCGGCATCGCGAAACTTGGCGGCGAGTGTCTGGAACTGCTTCCAGGCATCGACGCGACTCTGCTGCAACGTCTTTTTAGCGTTAACGGGATCCAGGTTGCGCTGCTGATCGATCGTCATGAGCTGATCGACCAGATCTTTCCATTGAATGCCGCTTGCGAGTCCGTTTACGCTGCTGATGGATTCTGCCATAAGTCCTCTTTCTATTGGCGCAAAGTCCCGGGACCAGCGCGAGCGCTAGCCCCGGGATTTTGTGTTGTCGCGACTATCGGGGATTAGCCGCGGAGCAGCGTCAGGATGCTCTGACCGCTCTGGTTGGCCTGCGCAAGCATCGCGGTGCCTGCCTGCGAGAGGACCTGGTTCTTGGTGAAGGTGGTCATTTCCTGCGCCATATCGAGGTCACGGATCGTGGACTCGGCGGCGCTGAAGTTCTGCATCGTGGTCTTCACGTTCTGCGTTGCGATATCGATGCGACTCTGGAGCGAACCGATGGCACCGAGTGCAACGTTGACCTTGCCGATCGCGACGTCGATTTCAGAGAGCGCCGACTGCGCGTGGGCGAGGGTGTCCGGATCGGTGGCCGTGGTCAGCGTGGAGACGCTGAGGTCGAGTTGCGAACCGGTGATGGCGATCGTGTCGTTACCGCTATACTGACCTGACGAAGACACGAGGAACGTTCCCGAACCACCGCCGACGGTGATGTTACCGGCGAGCGTGGCTGCACCGACGTTACCGGCGGTGTCGATCGAGACGCCGAGCTGCGTGAAGTTCAACGTCTGCTTGGCGCCGGCCGTGACGCCCAAGGTCTGGGAGACAGAGCCGTTGGTGAGGGTGACGACGCTCGAACCGGAGGAGAGCGTGAGCGCTCCGAGTCCAGCGCCCGTTAGGCGCGCGGCATAGACACCCGTTGTCGTGGCCAGCGCGGTGCTCGAGGAGTCGATCGTTGCCCCGAAGGCGCCGTTCAGCAGCGTGTTGCCCTGGAACTTGACCGTCGCGACGGTACGCGTGATTTCGTTGCGGAGCGCCGAGTACTCGCTCGTGATACGCGCACGTCCCGCCGAGTCAACGTTGTCCGAAGCCGCCTGCGACGCCAATTCTTTCATGCGCTCGAGCATCGTCTGGACGGTACCGGCGGCACCTTCAGCGATGTTCAAAACGGCGTTGGCTTGCTCCGAGTTACGCGACGCCTGACCTAACGAGCGAATGTCTGCACGCAGAACGTTCGCGATGCCAAGACCGGCGGCGTCATCAGCGGCACGGGTGATCCGGAAGCCCGAGGACAACTTGGCCATGGATGACGAAACGGCGTCGTTGACCTTGGCGAGGTTACCCTGGGCACGGATGGCGCTGATGTTGGTGTTGATACGCATTTGTGTAGCTCCTTGGAATGTCGAGTAGAGGAATCCGTTCCTCTAAGGGGATTCGGCGGTGTGCCGTCCCTCCAAGTCGTTGTATCGGGGGGTCGCGAAGAAAACTTTAGTCAAGCAGCGAGAGCGGGTGCTTCCGGATGGCGGAACAGGACGTTGAAGACGTAGTTCGACTCCACCGTCTCGTGCGGAAGCATGCGCTGGATCACACTTTGGCCGGGCTGAAAGAGGTAGGTCTCGTAACCCATCTCGGTCATCATGGCGCGCAGGTGATTTTCGGTGACGCCCATCGATTCGAGGCCGAAGCGATTGATTTCGGCGATGATGAACGGGACGCGATGACGGCGGAGAAGCTCCTTGGCGCCGACGAGAATCGCGAACTCCGCCCCTTCGGCGTCGATCTTGATGGCTTTGAGCGAGCGTGCGTCGCGCCCTTCGAAAAGTTGGTCGAGGGTAGTGACGAAGACCTTGCGAGATTGCGGCGCGCTTCGCGTGCGCTCATTGAACGGGTGACGTCCGACTTCCCAGAGCGCGTGGCCACCGTCGTTATCGCTGTTGACGAAGAATTCGGCAATGCTTGGTTTGGCTCCAACTGCCATGTGCATCGGGCGCACATTGGTGGCGTCATTGGCCTCGATGTGATCGAGGAGATGTGCGTAGTTACGCGGCTCAGGCTCAAACGAATAGACGCTCCCCTCTGGTCCGACGAGTGCGGAGGCGAGCATCGAGAAGTAGCCGACGTGCGCGCCAATATCGACGAAGGTGTCGCCCGCTTGGAGAATGGTGCCTACGAAGTTGCTCGTCTCCTGTTCGTATAGATGTCCGCTCTGCAACTCGTCGAGCATGATCTTCTGGCTCATGTGGGACGGATCGAGCTGCAGGACAACGCGACGACGTCCGATGGGCGTGGAGAGGTTGATACCGAGTTCAGTGCGAGACATGTGAGGAGTACCAGAGTGGAAGTCTTTGAGTGAAGCGCGAGTCGTTAGGCGCGCCGTGGCATTTCTTGAGTGCGTGCAATCGATCAGACGTCGGGGAGCTCGGTCGATTGCGGCGGCGGCGGGACTTCGACCATCCAGGTGAGCCACGGCGTGTCGAGGAGCGTGGAATAGACGGGGAGTTCGCGTTCGGCAAAGAACTCGTCGACGGCAGACTTCACGCCGAATTCTCCAGCGGCGAAGGTGCCGTCGATGTAATCGTGACCAGCGACGATGCCGCCAGGTCGGACCTTATCGAACCAGGCGTCGAGGTCTTCCATCACGGCTTTGTAGTCGTGACGGGCGTCGATGTACACGAAGTCGAGCGAGTGGCGCTGGATTCGCGCCGCGGCTTCGATTGACGTTAGGCGCCAGATGGTGCTGCGGCTTCCGTATTTGGCGAGACGCTTTGTCGTGGTCTGGTAGTAGAGGTCGTGCGTTCCCTGCAGCACGTTGGCGATGTCGACGTAGTTCTCGGGTTTGTCTTCGCACCACGGATCGACGGAGATGAGGTGCATGCCGCGCCAGTAGCGCAGGATGTTCTCGGAGAATTCGCCCTGCTGCACGCCGATCTCCACGCCGCAGCCAAAGAGGCGCCGCTCGTTGAGGAGGATCGGAAATTCGACGCGCGTGGGGAGGAAGGCGATCGTGGCGCGGTAGCTGTCGCGGATGTCGATGATGTTGGGCATGGAGTCTCGTTAGGCCAGCAAAGGGCGGACAGCGTCAATGAAGCGCGTGGTTTGCGCTTCCCAGCTCATGGCGCCGAGGGCTTGGGTGCCGCGCGCCGCGATGTGGGAAGCAGACTGACGATCGTTGTAGAGTCGTTCGAGCTGGGCGACGATTTCGTCGATGGACGATTCGCCCCACCCTTCGATGCCGCGGAAGAACTGAGACGGTGGAGTGACGCTTCCCTGGACTTCAAGCGGAATGCACCCGCCGGTCGCGACGAGGTCGCGGTGACCGGTGTTGTTGCTGACGATGGTCGGAACGCCGGAGGCCATGCATTCCATGGCGACGAGATTCGTTCCACCCTCACATCGGTTCGGGAAGAGCGCGACATCGGCTTCGCGGACAACTTGCCCCATCATTGCGTTGGGCAGGCGACCGATGTCGAGGACAGCATCGCGCGGAATACCGTTGTCAGCGAGCCATTCCGGCAGCTGCAACTCACCTTCACTCAATCGCGGAATCCCACGGACGTGGCCGCGCCGATCGAGGTCGCTGATGAGCTGGGGCCAGGCGTTGTGCCACGCAACGACGAGGAGTGCGTCACGATGCTTCTGCTGGAACGCACGGAACGCAGCAGCGACGATGTCCTGTCCCTTGCGATACTCAAGCTTGCCGCCAGAGAAGACGACAAAGCGTGACGATAGAAGTCCCGAGCGCGGCGCTGGATGGAAGATCGTCGGGTCGATGCCCTGGAGTACGGTCGCGACATTCTCGACCCCGCGTGAGCGCAGGACCTCTTCGTTCCACGTCGATCCGGTGATGATGAGGTCGAAGTCGCGCGCCCGCGCGATGGCGTCGGCATCGAACGCGGTATCCTCGAAGAAGATCACCCCTGCGTTCCGGCGGGCGCGGAGACGCTGCCAGAGTGGGCCTGGAACGATGTTGTTCGATAGCGCGCGAAGCATGAGCCCATCAAAGTCAAAGACCTTGTTAGGCGCGCGATTCATTTCGTCGGCGCGAACGGCGGCCTGTTGAACGACAGGCTCGATGGCGCGCCGAGTGACGGGCGGCATCTCGCGTAAGTCGGCGACGAAGATCGCGGGCGCGATGTCCGCGCGCCGGGCGAGTTGCGCGACGAGGTTGGTACCGTACACACCCCAGCCGGAGTCGCTGCGCAATTCCCAATCGATGCCGATTGCTGCACGAGTGCTCGCGCGCTCGAGCTTGGGCGCCTCGTAGGCGGTGGTTGTTATTGTCGTGGGTCTGGCGTTAGGCGCTTCGGCCAGCGTCGGCGCATCGTGAGCTGCGGCACCGTCGCTTGCCGATGCATCAACTGCGGAGAGTGAGGCGAAGAAGTCATCGGTGATCGAGACGACGGTGACGCCAGTGAGCGAATCCGGGAGCGCGTTGACGGTGAGACCACCCTCGTCGACGCCAAGCGCGACGTGCAGATAGCCTAACGAGGCGAGGAACTTCGTGGCGCCACCGACGCCTTCGGCAGCAGCGTCGGGCCAGAGGACGGCATCGGGGCGATCGCCCCCCCGGGTTCTTCCGATGGCGTCGACAATTTCCGCCGCGTCGGTCTTGTAGCCAGTGCGGACGACAATGCGCCGGGGTTTCGGCGTGCGCTGCCAGACGGCGAGCGCACTGCGAACGTCGGTGTGTTGCGAGAGATCGATGGACGGGGCGCGTCGAGCCACGAGTTGCGCCAGTCGCGTTTCGTCGAGGTGGTCGCGCGGCACCAGTCGAAGCGCTGCAGGTGCCGTAGGCGCCGTGGCCACTGACAGCATCGTTAGGCCCAGCCCTGGCTCGAGGTCGATGAAGCAATCGTTGCCATGCAGAACTTCGTCGAGGAAGAGCCGGATACCTTCTTCGTGCAGCGTGCCTAACAACTCCGATTGATAGGCGCGGAAGTCATCGCCATCGGCGAGGCGCGCGAGCGGAAACCAGAGGTCGAAACGTGAGCGTCCGTCGCGAACGCGGGCGGCAGTGGCCAGCGTAACGATGTCGTCGCCCGAGGGAGTCGGCGGTGCTAGCGTTGGCGAAACGATTTCGCCGGCTTCGAGCGCCGTCTCCACATTGGTAAAGACGCTCTCCCAGTCGCGCGCTTGCGGCTGGCGGAACAGGCGCATGGTGGGATACCACGGTGAATCCTCCCGATCCAACATCCAGCGAAAGTCAGGGACACTCGGCAACAGCAACCAGGTGGGGCGGCCGAGTGCCCCCGCGAGGTGTGCGACGGATGTGTCGACGGTGATGACGAGATCGAGTGCCTGGATTGCAGCCGCGGTATCGCGGAAGTCGTCGAGGTGTGGCGCGAGGTCGGTCACGAGTCCATCGGGGAGAGTGTGCAGCTGCGCTTCCGCTGCATCTCCCTTTTGGAGCGAGAAGAACTTCGTGCCGGGTATGGAGAAGAGACGGCCAAACGCGTCGAGTGGCGCTGAACGCAGAAAGTCGCGTGCATGCGCCGTGCTTCCGGCCCAGACGATACCGATTTTGCGAACACCTTCCGGCGCGGTGACGAGCGACGCGACGGGGCGCGGTTCCAAGGGGATGTAGGGAACGCGAGCAGGAATCGTGTCGAGCGTGGTGCCTAACAAGCCCGGGAGAGACATGATGCTGACGTTGAGGTCGACATCGGGAAACTCAGTCCCGCGCGCGACGACACCGTCGACTCCTTCGACTCCGCTGAGCAGCGGAGCGATGGGATAGGGGCATTCCATGTGGACTTTTCCTGCCCCGTGTTCCTTCAGGACAGCAGCGTAGCGCACGAACTGTATGGCGTCACCGATTCCCTGTTCACTGTAGAGAAGGATGGAGCGACCGCCTAACGGTGAACCGTTCCACTCCTCACCCGGGTAGGCGAAGTGTTCAACGACCACTGATTGGATGCGCTTGCGCCACTCGTATTGCTTCCACCCCTGCACGAAGTCGCCGCGCATGAGCCAGATAAGGGCGAGATTCCAGTTGGCGTTGCGATTGAGCGGGTCAGAGGCGATGACGCGAAGGAGTGTTTCTTCGGCGCGATCGATGTCGCCGGATTCGAGAGCGCCGTTCGCGAGAATGTTGTGCGCCTCGACGTACGATGGATCGAGCGAGAGCGCGTGTCGCGCGAGATCGCGCATCTCGTCGTAGCGTCCCTGCATCTCGAATACCGATGCGTAGTTCACCCAGATCGCGGGGTTTTGTGGGGCGAGTTCCGTCGCGCGTTTCAACGAAGACTCGGCGTCAGCGAACAGCTTTTGCTCTTTGAGGATTATCCCGAGATTCGAGAGCGCGTCGACGTTGTCGGGGCGGAGGGTGAGCGAGTGCCGCAGCGAGAAGATGGCTTCGTCTGGGCGGCGCAATCCGCGTAGCGCGAGTGCGCGATTGCTCCAGCAATCGGCGTTCGCGGCGTCGAGTGCGATGGCGCGATCGTACGCGTCGAGCGCCTCGGCAAAGCGAAAGTGTTCAACGAGCGCGTTGGCGAGAGAATTGAGCCAGTCGGGGCGCGTGGCGTCGCAAGCGACCGCGCGTTCGAACGCATTGAGCGCAGCGGTATGGTCGCCGTTCTGGCTGCAGAAGATTCCGAGGTTGTTGAGCGCTTCGCCATACGCTGGATTGAGGGCCACCGCCTTCTCGAAATGTTCGCGTGCTTCGTCGCTATTCACATTCGCGAGCAGCGTGCCGAGGTTGTTCCAGGCTTCGGGGAGACCGGGGTCGGCGGCGATGGCGCACCTGTAGGCACGAATGGCTTCCGTGTCATTGCCGGCGATGTGCAACTGGACGCCGCGCGCGAAGTGTGCGGCGGCGGTGGCGGAGGGGGGGGCGGGTGGTGGCTGCGTGCGTGAAGCCGCCATGGCGAATGCTCTATTCTCAGTCGTTAGGTTTTTCGCGTGGGCGTCGGACACACTCGCCCACGGAGCCTTAACGCACCGGGCATGCCAGCGTGCAACTCGTTGCAGGGGTTATACTTTGCGTTTTCGCGCGGTCGCCGGCGGCCAATTGGACCCGGCAAGAGGCGCCGCTTGCGCAGCGCCGGAGGCAGCAATTACCGCACAGCCGTTAGGCGGTGGTGCCTAACGCAGACTACGACTCGAGTGCAAACGGTGAGCGAATGTCGTAGGTACTATTCTGTCGGATGGACTGATGTGCGTGGCGGTCGCACAGGTTGAACAACACCGGGGCGTTCAAGTTCGCCGTGCACGGCCCGCCGGGTTCGGACGGCATGGTGACGATCGCCAGGACCAGGATATGCTGTGAATCGTTAGTGCCCAGGCGGGCAACGTCGGCGTCGTCCAAGTCGATGTGGTAATCGGGAAAGTGCTGGAACGGATCGACGAGGAGAAAGGAGAGCGCGGAGAAGTCGGCAGACTGCAGCCAATACAACCCCTCGCGCGGCGTCGGCAGAAATGCGAACGACCGGCACTCGGGAAAGCCGTAGAGTCCAGTCGGGAAGCGAATGATTTCGTGAGCGGGAACCGTTATGGACCCGAGAAGGTCAGACGCGAGCGTCAGCGTGTCGTCTTGCATCAGCGCGGCCGAAACGGTCATCGCAGGTACTCCGCCAGATTGAGTCCCATAACACGTGATGTTGCGAGCATCGCAGACTGATAGGCCGTCTGGCGAGCGACCAACTCGGTCACCGCCTTTTCCAGATCGGCGTCTTGCAGATTGGATTTGAAGGTCGTGAGCGAAGTACTCAACGCATCGAGGTTCGATGTCGCGACTTCGAGTTGCGATTGCGAAGCGCCGGTTTCGCCGGTGACGACCTGCACGTTCTGGTGCGCTGCGTCGAGGGAAGAGAGCGAGGTTGCGATCCCGGCAACGTCGTTCGCGCCTAACGCGGTGGAAAGGTCACTCAACGCTTGCAGCGCGCCGGTGTTCAGAAAGACTTCCGTTCCGTTGTGATTGGAGCGAACGGAGAGAGCGGAGGAAATCTCGGTGCGACGCGTTCCGGTGGGCGGCGTGGTCGCGAACGGCGGAGTTGCAGCTGTAAATGGAACAGTCGACGACTGATCGCCGCCGAAGAGGTACTCGCCTTCGTGCTGTGTATTGCCTAACTGGACGGCCTGCGAGAGTAGCGCATCGACTTCGGCCTTGGCGACGAGGCGCGTTTGCGCACTGCTGGTCGCGTTGGCCTGCGCCATGCCGAGTTCTTTCGCTCGTTCGAGCACCTGCGTGAGTGATGTGAGCACCGTCTCTTCGTTATCGAGACGCGCGCTTGCCGAGTTGATGTTGCGCTTGTACTGGTCGATCGCGCGAAGCGACGACGCTGAACCCATGATCGAGGTCGACGCGGCAGGATCGTCCGATGCTGTTTCGACTCGGAGTCCGGTTGTCGCTCGACGCTGCGCTTCATCGACTTGGCGCAGGTTTGCCTGCAACCCCGCGAGTGAATTCCGACTGATTTGGTTGTTCGTGATGCGCATCTCAAATGGGACCGGCGTTGGGCGCTGAGCGGAAGAAGTTGCCGACCGTCAGGCTGTGCGTCTTGAGAGCAGTATCGGCGTGCACTGCCGAATGCTTAACGAGCAACTATTTCCCTAGCCCTCGCGCTTCGCGCCCAACGCTGCATGGCCACGATCCTGTACGTCGATGACGAACCATCCGTCGGCCTCATTCTCGAGGATACGCTTTCTCGCGCGGGACATCGCCCTGTGGGAGCGCGGAACGTCGTGGAAGCGTTGCAGGTGCTGGCTCGAGATAGTATCGACCTGATCATCTCGGACTATCGCATGCCGGGGCTCACGGGATTGGAGTTTCTCTCACTCCTCCAGCGTGAGGGATACGACATTCCGCTCATCATGCTCACCGGCTATGCGAGCATTGAGCATGCGGTAGCGGCAATCAAGGCCGGGGCGATCGACTACATCACGAAGCCGGTTCGCACGCAGCAACTGGAGCTCGCGGTTGAGCAGGCCCTCGAGTTCGTTAGGCTTCGCCGCGAAAACGAGTCGTTGCGGCGCGAGGTCATGGAGTTCCGTAACGAGCGGCAGATCATTGGAGAGAGTGCATCCGTCAGGCGCAATCTGCAGACCGTAGCGATGGTTGCGCCGACGCGCGCGACGGTGCTGCTGCAGGGCGAGAGCGGAACCGGCAAGGAACTTTTTGCCCGGGCCATCCATGATCAGAGCGACCGCCGCGACAAGCCATTTATCAAACTGAATTGTGCAGCGCTTCCCGAGGGGTTGATCGAGAGCGCGCTTTTTGGTCATGAGCGCGGTGCCTTTACCGGTGCGGTGAAGCGAGTCGAGGGGGCGTTCGAGCGCGCCCACGGTGGCACGTTGTTGCTCGACGAAATTTCCGAGATGCGCCTGGAGCTCCAGGCGAAGCTGCTGCGTGTGTTGCAGGAACAGGAGTTCGAGCGGGTGGGTGGGACGCATCCGATTCGCGTGGACGTACGCGTGATCGCGACGACGAATCGCAATCTCGCGGAGTATGCCGCGGCCGGGCACTTCCGCCAGGACCTCTATTATCGACTGAGCGTCGTCCCGATCGAGATCGCTCCGCTGCGCTCTCGCCCGGACGACATTCCAATGCTCGCGCTTCGCTTCGCGCTGCGGACGGCAGCAGACGTCGGAAAAGAGGTGACGGGGATTGCACCGGACGCACTGAGTCTGCTGCAGCAGTATCCGTGGCCAGGGAACGTCCGCGAGCTGCAACACGCGGTGGAGCGCGCGGTGATTCTGTCGCACGACCCGATCCTGCCGGCGCACCTGTTTGACCAGCAGCGCACCGGCGGGACGAACGCGCTCATCCAGCACGCGATGCAGCGGTCAATGCAGAACGGTAGCATCGACGGCGCGATTGACGTGCCGGCGGCACCGCCCCCGAATGGCATCGTCCTCACGACGCTCAACGTGGAAGAAGCCGAGAAGGCGTTGATCAAGCGCGCACTCGAGCTGACGCGCGGCAATCGTACGAAGACCGCCGACCTGTTAGGCATCAGTGTGCGCACGCTGCGGAACAAGTTGAATGGCCCGCAACGCGCTGGAGTCGCGGAAGAGTAGACTGGCAACTCTGGCCGTCGTCGCACGGCAATGTCTTCCGCGACGGCACTTCCTGCGCGAGAAGAGCCGAGGAGAAAATGAAGGCGAACTGCCTGGCGAGTGACTGCCTAACTAGTAGCAGCGACAACGACTTAAGGGCGCTCCGCACGATGGAGCGCCCTTCTGTTTTTGCAGTGTCGGTGATTGGTCCGCGCATTGCCTTACCGGTGGACGCGGTCGTGTGACCGTGAACGACTTCACCGGGAGTCACCTCGATGCTATTCGGTTTCTTTGGGCGCGTGTCGCAGGCGCCGCAAATGCGAGAGGCGCTCGACGCAAGCAGCCAGCGTGTGCGCGGAATCGCGCAGCGCGTTGCTGGCGCTTCGCTTCAGAACGGAAGCGGCTTTGCCCTTCCCGATGGCGCGACGGCTCCCGGCTCCGAAGTCAATCTCGAGGCCGAGATGACAGCGCTCGCCGACGAACAGCTGCGCTACGAGTCCACGGCGAAGTTGCTCGAGAAGACATACGCGAAGCTTCGCGTCTCGATGAGGGATCGCTGATGCCGATCAATCCGGTTGGCCTCCTTCCGTTATTGACTAACGGAACGGAGCGCACTCCGCGTCCCCCGCTCTTTCGTCCGATGGATATCGCGACGAGTGGGATGAGTGTGCAGCGCATGCGAATGGAGACGGTCGCGACGAACATCGCGAACGCCGAGACCACGCGTACGGATGCCGGTGGCCCGTACCGCCGTCGCTTTGTGAAGCAGGAAGAAGCGATCCGCGAAGGTGCGCCGCCAGCGTATCCCCCGCTCCCGCCGATCGGCGGCTCGAACGAGGGCGTGACGCCTAACGATCCGACCGACTCCATGGGCGGCGTTCGCGCGGTAGCTATCGAGGAGGATCCGAGCGAAGGCCCCCTCGTGTACGACCCGGGGCATCCCGACGCCGACGCGAACGGTTATGTGCGCTATCCGAACGTGCGCGTGACCGATGAGATGGTGGACTTGATGGAAGCGAAGCGGATCTACGAAGCGAATGCAACGGTGTTCTCGGCGGCGAAGCAGCTGTTGCGCCGCGCGATCGACATCTGATCACTTATTCACTGATACCTAACGACGCCATGAGCATCAACGGAGTTGGTGGACCGTACGGAACGTACAAGCCGCAAGTGCCCGGGGCGGCGCGCACCGACGCGACGTCGGCGCAGCGTTCCGGGACGGCGCAGCGTGCTGTGTCTCCCGCCGCGCCGCTTGCACCCAAGGCATCAGCCACCGCGACGATTTCGCAGCCCATTGCTGCCACCGCTCCGCAGGGAACCGACCCCGCGCTCTGGAGCGTGCTCACGCAAGATGAGCGCGCCTACTTCGCGAAGTTAGGGGCGATGGGACCGCTGACGTATGGGCGCGTGTTGTCAGGCCATATGGCGCCGACGACGCCTAACGTGCGTGGCGGCCGTCTCGACGTGAAGGCCTAACGATGAGCGATCCGATCGGTGCAGCTCGACTGGGAGGCTCATTCGGCGGAACCGGAGGCATTGGTGGTCCGGATGGTCCAAAGAAGTACACCATCGACATCGGCAAGGGCGACGGCGCAAAAGGTGGGTCGTTCGGCGACACGCTGACAGCGGCCATCAATAAAGTCTCCGATGCCCAGGACAACTCGGCCGACCTCACGGCCAAGTTCCTCCGCGGTGACAACGTCGAACTGCATCAGGTCATGGCGGCAAGCGAAGAGGCAAGCATCTCGCTCGAATTGATGGTCGAGCTGCGCAACAAGTTCACCGATGCGTATCGCACCCTCATCAACATGCAGAGCTGAGTGAGCCTCGCGGATGCCTGACGGGATGCAGCAACTGATCGATCGATTTGGCGGGTGGCGCCGAGTGGCGACGATTGCCGTGGGACTCGCGGCGGTTGTCCTCATTTTGGGTGTTTCCAAGTGGGCGACCGCGCCGACGTTCGTTCCGGTGTTCACCGGCGTGTCGCTCGACGAGTCGTCGAAGATCGATGACGCACTGACTAAAGCTGGCATTCAGCACCAGCTCGGACGCGGCGGTACGGACATCTTGGTCATGACCGCCGACCTCGCGAAGGCGCGCGTTACCGTGGCCAAGGAAGGTGGGATGCCTGACGCTGGCCGGCCGGGGATGGAGATCTTCGACAAGCCGGCGTACGCGATGACCGACTTCACGCAGCGCATCAACTATCGCCGCGCGCTGGAGGGAGAGTTGGAGCGTACGATCGGGAAGATGCGCGGAATCGACGCGGCGCAGGTGCACCTCGCGATTCAGGAGACGGCGACGTTTCGCAGCGCTGGAAGTCCGGCCACGGCAAGCGTGATGCTTCGCCTCAAGAACGGCGAAGAGCCACCCGCCGATGTCGTGCGCGGCATCGGGCAGCTCGTTGCAGCCAGCGTGGATCGCCTCGAGAGCGACAACGTCACGATCGTCGATGATTCTGGACGACTCCTTTCGCTTCCTGCGGACGGAGGTTCGCTCGCGGGCCTAACGAGCCGACAGCTCGAGGTGACACGCGAGGTTGAGGATCACGTCAGGCAGAAGGCCGAGGAGATCGTTGGACAAATCGTCGGTCGTTCGAACGCCCGCGTGCAGGTCTCGGCGTCGATGAATTTCGATCGGATGGAGCGTACGACGCAGGTCATGGATCCTGATAAGCAAGTAACGGCCTCGGAGCAGAAGGCCGAGATCGTTCCAGGGCAACAAGGCGGTGCCGGATCGAGCAATCAGGCGACGACGTACGAAAACTCGAAGAGCACCGAAGTCTTTGCCCCCGCACCCGGCGCCATCAAGCGACTCACGGTCGCGGTGCTTGTGAATGACAAGCAGGTGGGCAAAGGCGACAGCGTGAAATACACGCCGCGCACGGCAGCCGAGATTGCCCGGCTCGACACACTCGTTAGGTCGGCTGTTGGCTACGATGCTGCGCGTGGCGACCAGGTGTCGGTCGTCTCTGTCCCATTCGCGATTCCGGCCGTCGAGGCAGCGCCGATTGAGCCTGCTCCGACTGTTCTGCAGAAGGTGCAACAGAACCAGCCACTCATTCTCAATTCCGTGGCGCTCGTCTTCGCGTTCGTCATCGGATTCATGGCGCTCAAGTCGCTTCGCGCGCCTGCGCCCTCGGCCGTTGCGCGTGCGAACACGCTGCCTAACGCCACAGCACACCACCAGCTCCCCCCAACCCCTCGCATTGATTCGACGGCGCTGCCGGCCGGTGCCCCCGAGGTCGAGGAACCGTCGCGCGCCGTGACGATGCTCCCTGAACTCGCCGCGCTCCAGGCGAATCAGGAAACCAAAGGGCGTGTCGCGACCACGGTGTCGCAACAACCAGAGGTCGCGGCGAAGCTGATGCGCGCCTGGATGAAGGAGGGATAAGCGATGTCGACGGCGCTTACACATCGCGGTGGCGGCGGGATGGAGCTTGCGGAACCCGAAACACTCTCCGGACGCCAGAAAGCGGCCATTCTCTGTCTCGCGTTAGGCACCGACGTCGCTGCGGCCATCACGCAGAAGATGCAGCCCGACGAGATCGACGCGATCTCGTTCGAGATTGCGCGACTCGAGAGCGTGTCGCCCGCGGTCGTTGACTCGGTGCTCGATGAGTGGATGACACGCATCATGGTGGCCGACTCGCTCGCGCAGGGCGGCGTCGACGCCGCGCGCGAGATTCTCGAGAAGGCGTTCGGTTCTCGTAAGGCGCAGCAAGTGCTCGAGCGCATCCAGGGACAGCTGCAGAATACCGTTGGACTGCACCGCCTTCGCAACGCCGATCCGCAGCAGTTGGGGCAGATGCTTGCGGGCGAGCACCCACAGACGATCGCATTGATCCTCTCGCACCTCGATCCGCAGCACACCGCGGCAATCCTCAAGGAGCTCGACACCGCCGTCGGCAGCGATGTGGTCTATCGCATGGCCAAGATGGAGAAGGTATCGCCGGAGTTGCTGGTGTTGATCGAACGTTCGCTGAGCGCTGATGCGGATCTCTCTTCGTCGAAGGGGATGTCGGTCTCTGGTGGACCAGCTGCGGTGGCGTCTGTCCTCAACTACGTCGCATCGTCGCTCGAGAAAGTCTTGCTCGATGGCGTCAGCGCGGTGGATCAGGCGCTCTGCGATCAGATCAAGAACCTCATGTTTGTCTTCGAGGACATCTCTTCGCTCGATGCGAGAGCGCTGCAGCGCCTGCTGCGCGACGTCGATTCGAAGGAGCTGGCGCTCGCCCTCAAGGCGGTCAGCGGCGAACTCAAGTCGAAGATCACCGGCGCAATGTCGCAACGCGCCGTACAAGCGCTCACCGACGAAATGGAAATGCTGGGCGCTGTGCGCATGCGCGACGTCGAAGCAGCGCAGGCGAACATCGTGGCGATGGTCCGCAAGCTCGAGGAAGCAGGCGAAATCGTCTTGAGCGGAGGCGACGATGACATGGTCGCCTAACCAGCCGCGCGGTGTGCCGCGCACTGGCCAGTCTCCGTCGCCCACACCAGTGTCGTGGGCGCCGGCTGAGTTGGCCCTCGACACGAGTGGCTTACACGCAGCCTTGGGTCACTTACAGGATGCCAACGCCGAGCCTAACGAGGCAACGGGGGCAGATCCGATGGAGAGAGCGCGGGCGCTCGAAGAGGCGTTCGCTCGTGGATACGAGGAAGGACGGCAAGCTGGGGAACTCGCGGAAAGGGCGCGGTTGCGTAGCGCCGTCGCCGCAACGAGTGACGCATTGAATTGCCTCAATCAGGAGAGCGATCGCTGGCTCGGCAACATCGAAGAGAACGTCGCCGCACTCGCCACCGCCATCGCGCGACACATCATCGGGCAGGAGATCGCCGCCGATAAATCGTCGATGGGGGAAATGGTGCGGCTGGCGCTCACCGAATTTCCGATCGATCAGCCGGTTGTTGTGCGTGTAAATCCGTTGGACTTGCGTGCCATCACTGAGGTGCTCTCCGCCGACGAATCGCCAGCGGGGTCGCCGCGCGCCGAGATGCAATACATCGCTGATTCGCGCATTGCACCTGGCGGGTGTCTCATCGAAGGACGCGACCGCATCGTGGACGGGCGCGTCGACACCGCGCTCGAACGACTCTACCGCCGACTGACGTATACCGGTGCCTGATACCCTCACTCGCCGAATTGGCGACGTCTCGCGCTTCGCGCGCTACGGCCGGGTCACTCGCCTCGTCGGACTCGTCGTCGAGGCCGTGGGAATCGACGTGGGCATTGGAGAGTTGTGTCGCATCTCCTCGCTCACCGACGACCACTCGGTGCTCGCCGAAGTGGTGGGCTTTCACGAGCGCGGCGTGCTCTTGATGCCGTTAGGCGATCTTGCTGGCCTACACCCGGGGAGCAGCGTCCAGCCGCTGGGACGCTCCTTTGGCGTCGACGTCGGCCCTGGGATGCTCGGCCGCGTCCTCAACGGACTGGGGCATCCAATCGATGGAAAGGGAAAGCTCGAAGCAAAAGAGCGAGTCCCGTTGTCTGCCGAACCTCCGCACCCGCTCGAGCGACAGCTGATCAACACACCGCTCGTTACCAGTGTGCGTGCCATCGATGGCCTGCTGACCATCGGGCGCGGGCAGCGCGTCGGCATTTTTGCCGGATCGGGCGTCGGGAAGTCGACGTTGTTAGGCATGATCGCTCGCCAATCAACCGCCGACGTGAACGTCATCGCATTGCTGGGCGAACGCGGTCGTGAAGTGCGCGACTTCATCGAGCACTCGTTAGGCCCGGATGGGCTGGCGCGATCGGTGCTCATTGTGGCGACGGGAGACCAAGCCGCGATGGTGCGCGCACGCGGTGCGCTCGTCGCAACCTCGATCGCCGAATACTTCCGCGACCAGGGAAAGCAGGTGCTCCTCATGGTCGACTCTGTCACGCGCGTTGCCATGGCGTGGCGCGAGATTGGCCTCGCCACCGGCGAGCCGCCGACCACGAAAGGATATCCACCGTCAGTTTTCGCCGCGTTACCGCGCCTCCTCGAGCGCGCGGGAAACGGGAAGACCGGTGGCATCACTGGTATCTACACGGTCCTTGTCGACGGTGACGACTTCAATGAACCAGTCGCCGACGCAGCACGCTCGATTCTCGACGGCCACATCGTCCTCACGCGCCGCCTTGCGAGCGCCGGACATTTCCCGTCAATCGACATTCTCGATAGCAAGAGCCGAGTCCGCGATCAGATCATCGATGAGACACAGCGATCGTCGGCGAATATGCTGATGCGGCTGGAAGCAGCCTACAGAGAGAAAGAAGATCTCATTCTCGTCGGCGCCTATCAGAAAGGGAGCGACCCATTGGTTGACGCATCGCTGCGATCGCGCGAAAGCGTTCTCTCCTTTCTGCAACAGCGTCCCGACGAACGCACGCCTTTCGAGCAGAGTCGTCAGGCATTGCTCGCCGTTGCGCAACGCGCCGGAACCGCCGGACCCAAGAGTTGATGATGTTCAAGTTTCCATTACAACGACTTCTCGATCTCAAGGCGAAGCGCGAGCAGGAAATCGCGCGCCAACTCGCCGACGCGCGCCGCGGTGCAGACGCTGAGCGCGACGTACGCGACACGCTCGCTGCGGCCCATGCGGCGGCGCATCGCTCCGTGTCGGAGGCAACGAGCGCAGCGCCGACGGTCGGCGAAATCGTCTCGTTGTCGTACACGCTCATGCAACTGAGCGAGCGGGTGGAAGCCGCTTCGGAACGCACGATGGCCGCCGAGCAGGTGGTAGACGCAAAGCATCAGGCGCTGAATGCCGCGCTGCAGGAACGTCGCGTGCTCGACAGGCTGCGCGACAAGCAACTCGGCGTGCATCGCGACGAAGAGAAGGCGCGCGATCTCCACGAAATGGATGCGATCGCGCTGACACGCTTTAACTCGCCGGCTGACAACAGCGGTGCTCCTGAGGACGCCTAACGACTATGAAGCTGATCATTCTTGCCCTCCTCGGACTGCTCGTCGGATTGGGTGGTGGCTCCGCGGCCGCGGTCGTGAAGGCGAAGAAAGCATTTGCCGCTGCCACTGCTGTCCGTGCCAAGTTTGTTGCCGACAGCTTGGCCAAGGTCGAGGAAGCGACAAAGACCAAGACGCAAAGCGCCGAAGCTCACGCCGACAGCGTGCCGGCCGACGGGGGGGGGCCAACGCAAGGTGAGGCCACCGCCACTGAAGTAGCCAAGGTCGACGCGCCCAAAGGTGAACCGTCGAAGGGCGAGGGCGTGAAGGCGCCCGCGAAGGCCGCGACCGCCGCGCCAAAGGCGGGAGAACACGTGGCAGCCGGGGGCACCTCCGAGCACGCTCCGACAGCCGCAACCCGCGGAGCGGTGACCACGAAGGAGGCGAAACCGGCGGAGTTCGACAAGACGAAGTGGAACCGCGCGGTAGCCACTGTCGAATCGCACGGCACGCCGGCGGGCGATGCCGCGGCATCGAAGCCGCACCTCCCTGCTCTTCCGCCAAAGCCGATGGCAGCCCCTGCGTCAGCTGCAACGACTCCGCCGCCGAGCACTTCCAAAGTGGCAAAGATCTTCGCGGCCATGCCGGCGAAGGATGCCGCAAAAGTGATGGAGCAGCTCGACGACACGGACGTGCAGGCGATCATCGCCAGCGTAAGTGAGAAGCAGGCAGCAGCGATTCTTCAGAACTTTCCTCCCGCGCGCGCCGCAGCGATCAGCAAGGCGGTGATGCGCAGTGCGCTGGTGAAGCCATGACCGCACCGATCACAGGATTTGTTCGTCCCCTTCCGGACGTCGCGCCGGCGCACGACAGCGCGGCGACCTCTCCCACAGACTCCAATAACGGGAGCTTTCGCACGGCGTTGGAAAGTGCCATGAAAGACAAACCGGCGACAGCGGCACCGCGTCGCACCGAACGCGCGCGCCGCGAACTGGCGGCTGCGCGTTCGTCGGACTCACCGAACTCGGCGTCCAAGGCTGACGCAGACACGACATTGCCCAGCGTCGTCGCTGCCGGCGAACGGCGTGACGACAATGAGAAGAGCACGCCAGGCGCGGCTGAGCAGGCGCTGGAATCGGCGATAGCCGAGTCGTTAGGCGACCGCCCGATGCTTGGGGATACGCGCACGAATGGCGACGCCGATATCGTGAGGACCGGTGCGCGCGACCAGGTGACGACCGCCGTTACGCGCTCCCCCGACGGCGGTGCGTGGATGCGCGCGGGTGTTCGGCAAGCTGCTGACGTCGCGAAGCCAGCGACCAAGGGTGCTGATGTCGACGATGGCGTCGATTTATCGCCCGCCTTGTCCGAGGGCTCCGACGCCGCGCACTTCGTACAGACGGCCATCGCCGAGCTGGCGAGTACGACGGTGCCAAACGTGTTGAACAACGGTGGTGAAGGTGCGGCGCTCGCAACGTCGTTCGTCGCAAGAGCCGCGAACCCCGCGCCAGCGCACACGAGCGCAAGCACCGTTGCAACTGGCGAGGACGTGGACGTCGTTAGGCGATCGGTTGATGCCATCGCCCCCGATCTCAAGATCCGGCTCGATCGCGTGATCGATCGCATGAAGAGCGAGTTCGGCTACAGCGTGGAGGTGGTGGAGACGGTGCGTTCGCAGTCGCGCCAGGACCAGCTTTTTGCGCAGGGGCGCACTGAACCCGGCGAAATCGTGACATGGACGCGCAACTCCAAGCACACGCAGGGGCGCGCCGTCGACGTCGTCATCGACGGGAGCTACGAGAACGCAGCGGCGTATCGCGAACTGGCGCAGGTAGCGCGCGAAGAGGGGCTCCGGTCATTGTGGCCGCGCGATGGAGGGCATCTCGAGCTTCCGGGACGTGGAGCAGAGAGCGATTCGTCATCGGCACAAACCGTCGCCCGTGGCGAGTCGCGGACGCGCGAGCGGGCATCGATGCCCGCTCTCCCCGCACCGGTGCGCGCGGCGATCGACCCGAATGCGTTGAAGCCGGATCTGCCGTTGTCGCTGCCTAACGAGCGGAGGGGAGGCGACGCGACGCCGGTCATTGTGAAGTTGCCGAATATTGCCCGGTCGGCCGCGGACGTCGTGCTCCCGTACGCAGCGGGGTCTCGTGCTGCCGACGCCAACGCGGACGCTCCGCATGCGCCGCCGCAGCAAGTACAACAATTGCCCGAGGGGCAGCGAGATGGCGCGTCGCGCCTAACGAAGCTCCCGTGGGGCGAGCAGCTGCCACCCCGCACGGGTGGCATGGCGCAGGTGGCGCAGGTGGCGCAGGTGGCGCAGGTGGCGCGCGTCGCGGATGTCGGGCGCGTGGCAACGATTGCTCCACTCGCGCAGGTGGCCCAGGTCGCGCAGGTGGGGCAGGTCGCGCAGGTGACCCAGGTCGCCCAGGTCGCCCAGGTGGCCCAGGTCGCGCAGAACGCGAGCGCCGGGCGCGAGGCGCAAGTGGGCGCGGTCGAGCACAACGTCACACGCGAACGCGTGCTGGCCAACACCGAGCAGGCCGAGGGCGCGGGGGCTCCATCCCACCTCGCTTCCGTTGGTCGCGGTGCGCTCTCCACCGTGGTAACGCCAGCGAACAGCCCTCGCACCGGCGACGATGCTCACGACTCCAACGATTCAAAGCAGCACGCTTCGTCATCGAAACGTGAGAAATCGCGCGACATCTCGGGTGGCGTCGCGAGTACAAGTAGCAACGAGAGCGTACGAGCGTTCTCGACGCGTGAGATCGCAACCGCGATGGCGAAGGAAAGCGCGTCGACCGACTCCGTTGGGAGTCTGGCGCGGAGCGACGCGACCGAACGCATTGCGCGCGTCCTCAAGATGCAGGAATCATCGGGTGATCGCCCGTTGTCATCGGTACTTCTCCGTCTCGATTCCCCTGACGGCGGCGAAGACCGCGTTCGTATCGACCTGCGCGGCTCGACGATCGGTGCGTCGTTCGATGTGAGCGATGCGCGCGCCGCGGACAACCTCCGCGTTCACACTAACGAGCTGCAGCAGGCGCTCCAACGCCAGGGGCTCGAGGGTGATTCGATCACGGTGCGTACGACCCAACGTTCCACGGAACCAGTTTCGCTCAACGCCACGACGCTCGCCGGCGAACGTGAGGCGGTGGGAGGGCGGATCGGTTCAACCGCGGCTTCGGATGGCGGCGGTTCCACTGCGAAGGATTCGCGCAACCAGCCTCGCGCCGATGATTGGCGTGAAGGCGCGTCCCAGCAACGGTCACGGCAGCAGCGTCGTGACGGCAAGGAGAATCGCTGACATGGCTACGCCCATTCAGTCGACGACGAAACCGATCTCGGTGCCCATCGGCACCGGACTCACCGCATCACCGAGCAGTGGCACGACGCGTACGGCGGGCGGGCAGCTGGGGAAGATGGAATTCCTCAAGCTCCTCACCGCGCAACTCGCCCATCAGGATCCCATGGACCCTATGGACGGAAAGCAGATGGCCGCCGACCTCGCGCAATTTTCGGGGCTCGAGCAGTTGTTGAACATCAACAAGGCGCTCGAGGGACAGGCGACGCAGTCTACACAGATCCTGCAGGCGCTCAACAACTCCGCGGCAATGAATGCCGTGGGGAAAACGGCCATCGTCAGCAGCGACCGTGTTGTCCTGGCGAAAGATGCCAGTGGCAAAATGGGCGGGCAGGTGATGGCGGACATCAAGACGAGCGGCAAGGGCACGCTCACGATTCTCGACAGTTCTGGCAAGGAGGTCGGAACTCGGTCGTTAGGCTACATCAGCAGTGGAAGCCAGCAGACGTTCGACGTCGGTACTGCCGGCGACAAACTATCCGCAGGTGGATACTCGTTCCGCATTGATGTCACCGACCCGGCCACTGGCAAGGGAGTGCAACAGACGACGTACACCATCGGCAAGATCGATGGGCTCTCTTATGGATCAGATGGGACCGCGCAGCTCAACATCGGTCCATTCACCATCGCGTACAGCGCGATCGTGAAGATCATCAGCTGATCCACCCTCTTCCTCCTCACAGGACTCTACTCACATGATGCGCTCACTCTTTGCCGGTGTCTCCGGCCTGCGGAACCATCAGGTTCGCATGGACGTCATCGGCAACAACATCTCCAACGTGAACACCGTCGCGTTCAAGGCGGGCCGCGTGACCTTCAAGGAAGGTTTCGCGCAACTCCTGCAGGGCGCGTCGCGTCCGCCGGGAGATCACGGCGGTATCAACCCGATCCAGGTCGGACTCGGCATGCAGGTTGGCTCGATCGACATGATGTTCCAGCAGGGAAATCTGGAAAGCACGGGGCTCGGAACTGATCTCGCGATCCAGGGCGACTCGTTCTTCGTTGTCGCGAAGGGGAGCCAGAACTACTACACGCGCTCCGGCAATTTCCAGTTAGACGCAGAGGGCAAGCTCGTCTCGCCGACCAACGGCTTCGTCGTGCAGGGAAAGATGGCGCAGAACGGCGTGTTCCTGGACGGCATACGCGACATTGAACTCCCCGTCGGGCAGAAGACCGCAGCGAAGGCGACCGACAAGGTGGCGCTCGCTGGCAACCTGAACTCCGCAGCACCGGTCTTCACTGGCGCGTTCGACGCCGCCGGACGTGCGGACCCACTGAACAAGGATTCGTGGGCCGAGAGCTCGATCACGGTGTACGATTCGTTAGGCAACGAGCATGACCTCAAGGTGCAGTTCTGGAAGACCGCGGCCGACACGTGGTCGTGGCAGTTGGATGGAACGAATCTCCCCGCTGGCTTCACGCCGCCTAACTCCACGCCGCAGACGTTGACCTTCGATACGCAAGGCGTGCTGACGACCGCGGCGCCGACGTCACCGCCTGTGGTCTCGTTCACTCCGACCGGCGCCGATCCGCTCAACATCACGTTGGACCTGGGCACGGGGATCAACGGCATCACGTCGTACGCAGGGACCAGTTCCGCCGTGTTGCGCGACCAGAATGGCTACGCCGCTGGTCAGCTGACGAACTTCTCGATCGATCGCACGGGTCTCATCACCGGCGCGTTCTCGAACGGAACGAACGTGACGCTCGGCCAGATCGTCCTCGCGGACTTCAACAACCCCGGTGGCTTGCTCCGCACCGGCGACAACATGTACGCCGTGTCGGGCAACTCAGGTGGCGCGGTGTTAGGCTATGCGCTCGAAGGGTCGCAGTCGACGATGACGAGCGGCGCGCTCGAAATGTCGAACGTCGATCTCGCGCAGGAATTCACGAGCATGATCGTGACGCAGCGTGGCTTCCAGGCCAACAGCAAGGTGATCACGACCAGCGACGAGATGTTGCAGGAGCTGGTGAACCTGAAGCGGTAAGACAGCTCGTTAGGCAGGCGTCGCCACCTCGACTTTTCGGGGTGGCGCGCCTCCGAGCGTTCGGCGTCCGCACACATGGGCTGTCCCGCGCGCGACCTCTGGCGGCGAAAAGTGCCGCCCCCGCTCCCCGGCAAAGGCTGCCGGGGCGCGCATTCGTGCCGACCGCACCGCGCCGTATCAGACGGCATAGAAAATCCCGTAACACAATAAGCTCCAAAGATTTACGAGTCTCACCACGCGACTCGAAACCGCTCTCGTGACGTGGCCCGCGGCGTGCTTTTCCATACCGCGCGCAGAAGTGGCGCGCAGCAACGCTCACTCACGAGAACCCATGTCCGACCACGAAGAAGCACCGGCCGAAGGCGAAGGCACCGTAGCTCCGAAGGGAGGGCCGAAACCGGTTGTCCTCATTGGAGCACTCGTCGGAAGCCTCTTGTTAGGCGGTGCTGGCGGCTTCCTCGCCGTTGGACCGATGGTCGCGAAAAAGTCGGGCTATGTCGTCGCCGCACACACAGCCGCCGATAGCGCCGCTGCCGAAGGCGAGGGTGGAGCTGGTGAACACGGCGAGAAGAAAGAGGGGAAAGAAGGCGAGTCAGCGTCGTCGCTCCACCTCATCGACAACCTCGTGCTCAACCCGGCGGGGAGCGGTGGCTCGCGCTTTCTGATGCTCGCTGCGGCCATCGAGTTCAATGAGGCGAAGGACGTTGAGGAGATCAAGACACGTGATGCAGAAGCGCGCGACGTCGTGCTCCGTGTGTTAGGCGCTCGCACGGTCGAGGATCTCTCCGAAATGAAGAATCGCGAAGCGATCAAGAAGGAGCTCGCTGACTCGTTAGGCTCGCTCTTCGGCAAGAAGAAGAAGGTGATTCGCCGAGTGTACTTCCCACAGTTTGTGATTCAGTAACCGTGGGCTCCGAGACACTCTCACAGAACGAGATCGATGCCCTCCTCGGCGGGGGCGTTCGCGCGTCCGCCGAGGCGGTTCCGGCGGCGCGCAGCGTATCGAGTGATGCGCAGGTGTATGATTTCCGTCGCCCGCATCGCATCTCGAAGGAAAAGCTCCGCGCGCTCGAAGCGATGTACGAGCGTTTCGCCAAGTCGCTGGAGGGATGGCTCCTCGGACGTGTTCGCGGTGGCGTGCAGCTCGCGCTGCAAAGCGTAGAGCAATTCTCGTTTGGAGAATTCACGCTCTCGCTTCCGACACCTTGTGCGTCGTACACGTTCGAGCTGCAAGGGTCGGGTGGACAGCAGGGCGTCATCGACTTCGGGCACGAGTTTGCGTACTTCCTCGTCGATCGCCTGTTTGGCGGAAGCAGCGCGCCGGCGCTCCCGAACCGAGCGCTCACGCCTATCGAACGCATGGCGGTCCGCACTGTCGCCGACCGTGTGCTCGCGCTCATGCAGGAAGTCTGGCAGGACTATGTCGCGCTCGAGCCGTTGCTCACGGGGTTCGAATCCATTCCCGAGATCCTTCGCATTGCGAATCGTGAAGATCCGGTGCTCGTCGCCAACATCGACGTCACCACGGCTGAAACCCGCAGCCTTTTGCTCATTTGCCTTCCCTTCTCCGTCCTTGAGCGCTTCTTTGCCGGCGGGAATGAGAGACGTTCTTCTCAGTTAGGGACACCCGCCGAACAGGCGCAGCATCGCGAGATGGCGGAGCACACCTTGCGCGGGACGCGGGTCGTGACCGCGGCGCGCCTGCCGGACTTCCGCCTGTCGGTGCGTGAACTGATGGGGCTCGCTGCTGGCAGCGTACTCTCCACCGGGCTCCCCCGCACAGAAGAGTTAGACATCACCATTGGTGGGCAGCGTCGCTTCCGCGGCGCTCCGGGACGCATCGGTCCTTCGCTCGCCGTTCGCATCACCGACGGTCTCGCGCCCGCCCCGGAGACCGACGCCCTTCCCATAAGCCGAGTGCAAAGCAAATGACCGCCCCCTCCGATATGACGCACCCCGACCCGATGGACGCGAACTTCGAGGAGATCACCGCCGTGCTATCGGCTGGTGGCGAGGTTCCGATCGCGCTCCTTCTCGATCTCACGCTCCCCGTCTCTATCGAGTTAGGGCGCACTTCGATGACGGTGCAGGAAGTGCTGCGCCTGGGTCGCGGCTCCGTCATCCAGCTCGACCGGCTGGCAGGCGAACCGATCGACATCTACATCGGCGACCGCCGATTCGCTGAAGGAGAAGTCGTCGTCCTCGGCGAACACTTTGGCGTCCGCATCACCCGCATCCTCTCGAAGAAGGCGATTACCGAGGCTGCGGCGTGACCTTCAGTTCCTTCGTTGGCGTCTGCCTAACGCTAGCGCTCGTCCTCGGCCTGTTGGCCATCACCATGCGTGTGCTGCGCAAGGTGACACAGGGCGGAATTGGGGTGCGCTCTCCCGGCGCGGTAAACCTCGAGGTCGTGCAGCGCATCTCGTTAGGTCCTCGCCAGGGAATTGCCGTCGTGCGCATCGCCGATCAGTTGGTGGCGGTGAGCGTCGGCGAGGGTGGTGTGCGGCAGATTCTCGAGCTCGAGCAGGTTCCGTCGGAGCTTCCCGAGGTGGTCACTGCCGTCTCGAACGGCGCATCGCACGCGTCACGCGATTTCAAATCGGCGTTGATGCACGGCCTGCGGTCGGCGGGATTGCCGCTTGTCATGGCGCTCAGTGTCGTGAGCACCTTGTCGCCGTCGCGCGCGCATGCGCAGAACGCGACGGGCGCGGCGGGCGCGCCAGCGAGTGCGCAGCAGCGCCCGGCGCCTGGTGCAACCACCGCGCGGCCAGCCGTTCCGGCGCCTAACGCTGGCAACGCTATTGGCGCGACGCTTCAGCAGCAGCGCGCTGCTGCCCTGCAGTCGGCGACGCAGGCGGTTGGCGCGCGTCCGTCCGGCGTGGCGCAGGGCGCGGCACAGACTACTGCCGCCGGCGCTCCAGCCACCGCGAAGATCGCCAAGCCTAACGCTGCCCAGCCCGCGCAGTCGGCCTCACTCGATCAGGCGCTGCAGAAAGCGATGCCGCAACTGCAGCTCTCGCTCGACAACAAGAATGCAGACGGAGGTCTTCGGCTGAGCGGTTCCGTCGGCGTCGTCATCATGCTCGGGTTGCTCACGCTCCTCCCGACGTTAGTGCTGATGATGACCGGCTTCACGCGCATCCTCATCGTGCTGCACTTCCTCAAGCAAGCGTTAGGCACGCAGACCGCGCCGCCGGCGCAACTCATCTCGGCGCTCGCACTCCTGCTCACCGGTTTCGTGATGGCCCCGACGATGACCGAGATGAATCGTACCGCGATCACGCCGTGGCTCGACGGCAAGATCGAACAGGGCGAGATGATGAAGAATGCCCTCGTTCCGCTGCGCGAGTTCATGCTGCGCCAGACGCGCGAGCGCGACATCGGCGCGTTCGTGGAAATGAGTGGCACCGCCGCGCCGGCGCGCCCCGAGGACGTCTCGACCATCGTCCTAACGAGTGCCTTCGTCACGAGCGAACTGCGCACCGCCTTTCAGCTTGGTTTCGTCCTGTTTCTCCCCTTCATCGTCATCGACATCGTCGTCTCATCGGTCCTCATGAGCATGGGAATGTTCATGCTCCCGCCGGCGATGATCTCGTTGCCGTTCAAGCTGCTCCTCTTCGTGCTCGTGGATGGCTGGTCGCTCCTCGTGCAGAGCCTCGTGCAAGGATTTCACTGATGTCGTACTCGATGGTCACCGATCTCGCGCGCGACGCCATGCTGGTCGCGATGCTCGTTGCCGCTCCGTTGCTCGCGGTGGCGCTCGTGATCGGCTTGCTCGTGAGCATCCTGCAGACGGTCACACAAATCCAGGAGCAGACGCTCACCTTCGTTCCCAAGCTGCTCGGCGTGGCGGCGACGCTCCTGGTCGCGCTCCCGTGGATGCTGCAACTCCTTGTTGAATACACGCAGCGCCTCATTCGCTCCTTGCCAGGCCTAACGAGCTGATGACGCTGCCGGGCTTCGACCTCTTTGCCACTGGCTCAGTCCAGCTGCTCGTGCTCTTTGGAGCGCGGGTGAGTGGGCTGGTACTCGTGGCTCCTGTCTTCTCTGCTCGCCCGATTCCGGCGATGGTGAAGACGGGATTGGTCGTGTTGCTCTCGGTGTTGATGGTACCAGTCGCGCAATCGCAAGCCGTGGGAATCCCCGTCCTCTCCCCGGAGAGCATCGTCGGCGAAACGCTGGTCGGCTTCGCGTTAGGTGTTGGCGCGGCGCTCCTGATCGGTGCTGCAGAATCGGCGGGTGAGCTTCTCTCGATTCAGATCGGGCTTTCCGGCAGTGCGATCGTCGATCCGCTCTCCGCGCAGCAGTCCACGGCGCTCGGTCAACTCGTCAATCTCTTCGCCCTTGTCCTGGTCCTGACGCTCGACGGGCACCTTGTCATGCTCGATGCGCTCGCGGCCAGTGCGCGGCGCCTTCCCGTTGGCAGCGCGATGCACATCGCGGATGGAGCGCTCGGACTTGTGTCGTTAGGCGGTACGCTCTTTTCGCTTGGGCTGCAGTTCGCGTCGCCGGTGATCGCGGTGGTGTTGATTGCGAACGTCGCGCTGGCCGTACTGAGTCGCGCTGCGCCGCAGCTGCAGATCCTGCAACTCGCCTTTCCGATCCAGATTCTTGTCGGTCTCGGCACGCTGGTGGCCACCTTTCCGTTCATCGGCGCCTGGTTCATGGATTGGCAAGGGCGCTACGATGGAATGTTGACACGCGCCGTGGGCGCCTTGGCGGGAGCGCGCTGATATGGCACTCGCCGACCAGGAAAAGACAGAAGCACCTACCCCCAAACGACGGGAAGAGGCTCGCGAAGAAGGGCGAATCCCGCGCAGCAGCGAACTCACCACGTCGATCGTGCTGCTCGGGTCTGCGCTGCTCCTCAACATGATGGGTGGCTCCATCGGCGGCCAACTCGTCTCGATCTTCACCGACGGCCTCTCCGCGTTAGGCTCGGCTCCGCTGGGCACCGAGTCCGCGGTAGCCCTCGTGCGTTCCTTTGGACTGCGCACGATGGTGATTCTCGGCGGATGGGGCGTGGCTTTGATGTTGGTTGGACTGACCGTCGCCGCACCGCAGGCACGCGGCGTGTTGACCACCAAGCCGCTGATGCCCGACTTCAGTAAGCTGTCGCCGGCCAAGAATGCATCGCGCTTGTTGGGCGTGCAGTCCCTGGCCGATCTCTTCAAGTCCTTCGTCAAGCTGGCGCTGGTCGGCTTCGCGGTCTACTCGGCGTTAGGCGCGGCGTGGAACGACATCCTCGCGCTCTCGCAACAGCCGACGTCGTCTTTCCTTGTCGTCACGCAGAAGTACGCCATCAAGCTCCTCAACACTGCTGGCCTCTGTTATCTCGGGCTCGCTGCGCTCGATTACATCTGGCAGGTGTGGCGCTTCGAAGAGCAGCTCAAGATGAGCCGCGACGAAATCAAGCAAGAAGCCAAGCAAGCAGAAGGCGATCCGCTTGTGAAGCAGCGACTGCGCTCGTTCGGACGCGCGCTGGCTCGCCGCCAGATGATGAAAGACGTCAAGAACGCAGATGTCGTCATCACGAACCCGACTCACATCGCCATCGCCATCAAGTACAACCCGCTGGAGGCACCAGCACCGATCGTGCTTGCACTCGGCCAGCGCAAAGTGGCCGAGCGCATCAAGGCACTGGCGAAAGAACACGGCGTGCCGTGCATCGAGAATCGTCCGTTGGCGCGCGCCCTCCTCGCCAGCGCCAAAGTCGGGCAGATGATCCCGACGGAGCTCTATCTGGCCGTCGCCGAAATTCTCGCCTTCGTCATCCGTCGCCGAATCCTTCGAGGTGAAGGCTTGCAGGAAGTTCGCGCATGAGCACGATGGCTCGCCCCGTACCGGCATTGGAGGGTCCCGCCAGGCGCAACGCCGAGATGGGCCTGGCGATCGCCGTCGTCTTCGTCCTCGGGTTGATGATCGTTCCTCTACCGGGGATTGTCCTCGACCTATTGCTCGCCACCAGCATCGGGCTTTCGCTGGTCGTGCTGCTGACAACGCTGCAGACCACCGAGCCGCTCGAGTTCTCGTCGTTCCCGGCGCTGCTGCTGCTGCTCACGCTGTTTAGGCTTGGACTCAACTTCGCGTCCACGCGCCTCATTCTTTCGGAGGGGCACGCCGGCGAAGTCATTCAGGCCTTCGGGTCATTCGTCATCGGCGGCAACTACGCCGTCGGCGTTGTGCTCTTCCTGATTCTCATCGGCATCAACTTCATCGTTATCACCAAGGGTGCTGGACGTGTCGCTGAAGTCGCGGCTCGCTTCACGTTGGACGCGATGCCCGGTAAGCAGATGGCGATCGACGCCGATCTTTCCGCCGGGTTGATCGACGAGAACGAAGCACGTCGCCGCCGCGAGGAGATCGCTCGTCAGGCAGACTTCTACGGTGCGATGGACGGTGCCTCGAAGTTCGTGAAGGGAGATGCGATCGCCGCGCTCCTCATCACCGGCATCAACATTCTCGGCGGAATATTCATCGCCGTTTTTCAGCGCAACCTCCCGCTCTCTCAGGCCGCGTCGCAGTACACGGTTCTCACTGTCGGTGAGGGACTGGTAGCGCAGGTCCCGGCACTCATCGTGTCGACCGCCGCTGGCATCATGGTCACGCGCGCGTCGGGGCAGTCGCGCATGGGCGCGCAGGTCGCGCACCAACTGGCTGCGTATCCACGCGCGATGCTGGTCGCCGGTGGCGTGCTGATCACCTTTGGTCTGATTCCCGGCCTCCCTAAGCTTCCTTTTCTCGCGTTAGGCGCTGCCCTCCTCTTTCTGTCGCGCGCCGCGACTTCTGCTGAAGCGAAGCGCGTCGCCGATGCGCAGGCAACGGCCGATGAAGCAGCGAAGCCCGCGGAAAAAGTCTCCGATCCGATGCGGGACTTGTTGCAGATCGATCCCATCGAGCTCGAAGTGGGCTACGCGCTCATCCCGCTCGTTGACGAACGTCAGGGGGGCGACCTGCTCGAGCGCATCCAGCTTCTGCGCAAGCAGGCAGCGTTGGAGGTCGGCATTCTCATCCCACCCATTCGCGTGCGTGATGACATTCGCCTTCCGGCCAACGAATACATCATCAAGCTGCGTGGTGCCGAGATCGCGCGCGCTGAAGTCATGCCGCGCTTCAAGCTCGCGCTCGACACGGGTTCTGTCATTCATGGCATTGAAGGGATCGAGACTATTGATCCGGCGTTCGGCCTGACGGCGCGCTGGATCGCTGGCTCGCGATCGGTCGAGGCTGAATCGTTAGGCTACGTCGTCGTCGGCCCCACGACGGTCATCGCCACTCACCTGATGGAAGCCCTCAAGGCGAATGCCGCCGAGTTGCTGGGACGCCAGGATGTGCAGGAGATGGTCGAGACGCTCAAGAAGACGCATCCGGCGCTTGTCGAGGACCTCATTCCCAACAAGGTCTCACTCGGCCTACTTCACCGCGTCCTGCAGCGCCTCCTCCGCGAGCGGATCCCGATTCGCGACATGGTCACGATTCTCGAGGCGTTAGGCGACGGCGTCGAGCAGACCAAGGACGCCGAAGTGCTCACCGAGCATGTACGCAGGTCGCTCTCGAATGTGATCGCGCGCGCGTTCGCCGATGAAACGGGCGCCGTCCGCGGCATCACGTTAGGCTCGCGCCTCGAAGCGTCGCTGATGGGGCTCTTCTCGCCGCGCAACGCGCCGGCGGGGATGGCGCCGCTCACGCCTGACATCCTCGCCGATCTCCTGCGCGAACTCAACTTCGTCGCCACGACACACGCCACCGAAGGGCGCATGCCGCCGCTCATCACGCCTCCGTCGCTGCGTGTTGGCGTTCGTCGCCTTGTGGAACCTGTGCTCGCTCCACTTCCGGTCATCTCGCTCGCCGAACTCCCGCCGTCGGTGAAGCTCAACTCTGTTGCCACCTGGGAACTGAATCATGCTGCTTGAGACCTTCCACGGCACCGATCTTCGTCGCGTCTTTGACGACGCGCGGCGCGCGTTAGGCGAAGATGTGCTCATCATCCGCAGCAATGTCTATCGCGACGCTGGTCACACGCGCGTCGAGGTCATCGCCGCACGCCAGCAGGATCTCAAGACCCTTCGCACGCGCCTCGAGCCAGCGCCACCGATCTTCCCGCGCAGCCAGGGGGGCCGCGGCCGCAGCGGCCCACTCATCGTCGCGGTTGTCGGGCCCACCGGCTCGGGCAAGACGACGTTGGCGGCTAAACTCGCAATGCATCGCGCGGCGTTCGGCGTATTGAAGACCGGCTTCCTCACGCTCGACACGTACCGTGTTGGTGCACTCGAGCAGATGCAGCAGTACGCCGAGGTCACGAACCTCCCGCTCGAAGTCATCTACGATGCCAAGGAAATCGCTGGGGCGATGAAACGCCTCGATGATCGCGATGTGGTCATCGTCGATACACCCGGGCGTTCGCCGCGCTCGAGCGACGCGAACGGTCAGTGGCAATCACTGCTGCGCGCCGTTTCGCCCGACGAGGTGCATCTGGTGCTTCCGGTAACGATGCGCCCCGATGCCGTACCATCGATCGTCCAGGCACTGGCCGCCTGTCGCCCGACACACGCATGCCTAACGAAAGTCGACGAGCTGCACGACGAACGCGCCATCGCCGACGTCGCCGCACGCGTCGACCTCCCCATTCGCTGGATCGCCGACGGACAGTCGGTCCCCGCCGATCTGCACCAGGCAAAGGGACGCATCCTCGATGCGCTGGGCGTCGCGAACAACAACGCGCGCCATGGGGCCGCGGCGTGAAATCTCCTCTCGACGTGAGGCGAGTCGCCGACGCGATGCACGGTGCGCACCACGCACCGGCGCATCAGGCGTCGACGCCGACCGTGGTCGCTGTCGGGAGCGGCAAGGGCGGCGTCGGCACGTCCACGGTCGCCGCGCTCCTCGCGACCACGATGGCCGAAGTCGGGCATCGCGTCCTCCTCGTCGATGCCGGCCAGCGACTGGGCGGATTGCATCACTTGTTAGGCGTCGAGCCGCGAGCGCCGCTTGGGCAACTCCGTGGCGGACGCGAAGCACACGAGCTGCTCGTGCCTGTTGCCGAACGTTTGTCATTGTTTCCCGCGTCCGTCGGCGACGAAGAGCTGCGTCCGACGGAGCGCCGGCTGCTGATGCGTCGCGTCACATCGTTGTACGAGGGCTACGAGCTCGTCGTCGTCGATGCCGGTTCGAGCGCCGAGTCGCTGATCACGGCGTGTCACGATGGCGCGTCGCGGCTGCTTGCCGTCACTGCCGGTGATCGCGTCTCGCTCATTGCGACGTACGCCGTCGTCAAGCTCCTGCACGAACGTGCGCCTGATGTCCGTGTCGACATCGTCGCCAATCGCGTGGATGACGAAGCCGCCGATCGGCTGCACGACTACCTGAATGGGGCATCGGTGCGATTCCTGTCGCGCACGGTCCCGTACGCGGGATCGATCCCGGATGATCCGGACTTCGCAAGCGCCCTCGCCGCCGGCTTGGGTACCGACGAAGCCGCGTTAGGCTCCACCGCCGCGCAAGCTGTCCGTGCTTTGGGCGAACGCATTCTCGCCGAAGGTTCGACTCCTCCCAGCGCGGCGCCGAATCGACTCTTGAGAAAGGTTTGAGCGCATGGCCTCCGACATCCTCTGGAAAGCTCTCGCCTTGGGCGACGCTGCGGCACGCGACCAATTGCTGCGCGAGCACCTGAGCCTCGTACACCACGTTGCGCGACAGCTCTCGAAGGCGTTGGCCGCTCCTGCCGACTTCGACGAGTTGGTCTCATGCGGCACGATCGGCTTGATGAATGCGCTGGAAGCCTTCGAGCCGCAGCGCGGTCTTGCCTTCTCGACCTTCGCCGTTCCGCGCATCCGCGGTGCGATCCTCGACGAACTCCGTCGCCAGGATCACGTCCCACGCTCGATTCGCCGCAAGACCCGCGAGATCTCGCAGGCACGCGAGACCCTAACGAGGATCTTCGCTCGACCGGCGACCGATCAGGAGCTCGCCGAACACCTGGGCATCGACTTGCCTACGCTGTGGCGCTGGCAGGCAGATACCGAGAACGCGGTGCAGATCTCCCTCGATCAATCGGCGACCGAGCACGAAGGACAACCACTCCTCCCGCCCGAAGCCTTGTCCTCGGAAAACGACAACAACGTCGAAGACGACATCAATCGGGAACAAGAGCGCGAGATCCTCAAGCAAGCGCTCTACAAGCTGAAGGATCAGGAGCGCGTTGTTCTCACGCTCTACTACTTCGAGGAGCTCAAGTTGCACGAGATCGCCGAAGTGCTGGAGCTGACGGAATCGCGCGTCTCACAGATTCGCGCCAAGGCACTCTCCAAGCTTCGCACCGAACTCGCTCACTTCCGCGCACCAGCCTAACGATGCAGACGCTCATGCAGACATTGATGCACACGCTCGTGCGCATCTGGGATCTCGTCACCAGCGATCTCCTGACGCTTACCATCACGGGCGTTCTCGCCGTCGCATCGCTCTCCCTGCTCGCCTTCGCCATGTGGCCGTCGCGTTCCGCGTGCGGTGCACAGACGCCCGTGCGCTCGGCGCAAGCGCGAGCGCTCGTGGCGTTAGGCACACCTGCTGCCGACATCGCGCGCCGCACGGGTCTCTCCCGCGATGCACTCGCGTTGATGGATGCCGCACAGCGACGCGATGCGGCGACCGGAGCGGCCCGGCAGAAAGGTTCGAAGGCGGCAGGACTTTCCTTCCGATGGCCCGCGCGACGGCCCCACGCAAGTGCGCCATCAAACGGTCAAGTGTTGGCCTAGCAGCAACTTACACCATCGGCGCCGACGCGCCGGTGGTGGGCACGCGCGTTGCCTTTGCACGAGGGCGTTCACCCTCACTCACGCGACGATGCCAACCGACGGAATTGCCAGCGCTGCTTCCGCCCTCCGCTACTGGGAGCGCCGCCAGGAAGTGGCGTCCAACAATCTTGCCAACGTCAACACCGACGGCTTCAAAGCCGAACGTGTGTTCGCGCGACTCGTCGCCGGACAATCGCCGGTCCCGCAAACGGCCAATGACCTGCGCGAAGGGAGCATTACGTCGACTGGAAATCCGCTCGACGTTGCCCTTCGGGGCGAGGGCAACTTTTTCGTCGTCGGCACGCCTAACGGCGAACGTTGGAGCCGCGGCGGGTCGTGGGGCATCAGCGCCGAGGGCTTTCTTGTCGACGCCGACGGCAACAAGGCGTTAGGCGAACACGGACCGATTCAAGCCAAGGGAAAGGAAATCTCGATCGATCGCACCGGAATGGTCGCGGTCGATGGCAAGAAAGTCGATCGTCTCCGCGTCGAAGCGGCACCGCCCGGCGCGACGCTCATGCACGAAGCGGGAACGCACTTCATTCCCGACACCAACAAGACGAGCATCGTCGCCGACCAGCGCGACATCCGACAGGGCGCGCTCGAGGGGAGCAACGTCAACACCATCTCCTCGCTCGTCGACCTCATTTCCATTTCCCGCAACTTCGCCGACGCGCAGAAGGCGCTCACCACGCTCGACAACGTCCGCGCCACCATTTCCAACGACCTCGGAAAGGTGCCTGCCTAACGGCAGCGCCCCCGAACTTCCGCCTAACGAGAACACGACATGGATCCGGCACTTCGCACAGCGGCCACCGGGATGATGGCGCAGCAGCTTCGCACCGAAGTCATCGCCAACAACCTCGCCAACGTCAACACGACGGGCTTCAAGGGAAGCCGCGCGCAGTTCGAGGACTTGCTGTACCAGAGCGTCCAGAACCCGGCCATCGTCGGCAATCCCGATAGCAACACGATTCCTGCAATCCAAGTCGGACGCGGCACGCGCCTCGCGGCGGTGCAACGCCTCCACTCGCAGGGCGCCGTCGAGCAGACCTCGCGTCCACTCGATCTGGCCATCGAGGGCGAGGGATTTTTCCAGATCCAGCTGCCTAACGGCTCGCTCGCCTACACGCGTGATGGGTCGTTTGGCATCTCCGACACCGGCACGCTCGTCACCAGCGAAGGCTTCGCCGTCGTCCCGGGCATCAAGATACCGACCGATGCATCGAATATCTCGATCTCGGCCACCGGCGTCGTGTCTGCACAAGTCGGTAACGACACGGCCAATCTCAAAGAGCTCGGACAGATCGAGCTTGCCCGCTTCATGAACCCCGCTGGTCTGCAGGCGCAGGGGCAGAACCTCTACGTCGAGACTCCTGCATCGGGACAGCCCACCGTCGGATTCCCTTCTGATGAAGGGATGGGACGGGTGCAGCAGGGTTACCTCGAAGGAAGCAACGTCGAGATCGTGCAAGAGATGGTGGACATGATCTCCGCCATGCGCGCCTACGAAATCAACTCGAAGTCGATCAAGAACTCCGAGGACATGGCGCAAATCGCGAACAACATGTCGCGGTAACATGCGGGGCACGCTCTTCTCGTCGCTCGTTAGGCTCGCCGCCCCTGCTCTTGCGGCACTGTCGTTTGCTGCGTCGCCACTGGCAGCGCAGCACGGCGGCGTCGCGTCGGCCAACGTCGGTGTGTCGTCGCTCCGTCGTTCGCCGAGTACGGACGGGAACTCCACGTCATTCGTGAAGATCGCCGCTCGCCTGCTTCCGCGCGGCACCGTGCTCACCGAGCGGGACATCGCGCTCACCCCGGCCACGAACGCAAGCGCCACCACGCCGATTGACACGGCTGCGCGCGCTGGCTGGGTAACACGTCGTCTCGTGCGGGCGGGCGAAGTGCTGCGCGCGCCAGCCGTTGCACCTGCGCCACTCTTTCACGCCAATCACCCCGTGCGCTTCCTCGTACAGCGCGACGGATTTCAGCTCTCTCTCGACGGCGTCGCCGTCATCGCCGCCTCGTTAGGTGATACCATCCCCGTCCGACTTGGCGCCAAGCGCCGACTGTCGGGCGTCGTGTCCGGGCGCGACGAGGTCGTTGCCCTCGACTCATTGAGGAACCCATGATCCACCATTGCGAAGTCGTCGCGACCCCGCGCCGCGTCACCGTCATCCGAGCCGTCCCTGAACATCGGGTGACTCGCGGCTTTGCCGGTACCTGGATCGGCTTGGCATCTGTGGTCGCACTCCTCCTGTCGATCGCGGCCTCGTTAGGCGCGCAGGGCGCACCTGCCGCCGCCCCCAAGGGCACCGCCGCCACACCGGCCGCCGCGGCCGCACCGGTCCGCAACATCTCGTGGACCTCCGATCGGCGCAATTTCGCCGTCGGCGACATCATCAAAGTCGTCATCGACGAATACGCGCTCGCCCAAGCCAACAAGAACAACAACAATAGCGCCGGCCGGTCGCGTAACATGACGGTGGGCGTCAACCCGCCCAGCATTGGCGGCGCCGCCAGTGCGGCGATCGGACCGATCTCCGGCTCCGTCGCGACCGGCGATGCAGGCCAGGATACGCAGCAGGGGCGCGCCGCTCGAGACACCCGTTATGTCGCCGAGATTGCCGCGCGAGTCGTGGCCGTCACCCCCGATGGCCTGTTGCAGCTGAAGGGCTCCAAGCTCATCGACGTCGACAAGAACAAGACGACGCTCACCCTCACCGGCTTCGTCCGCCCCATCGACATCGGCGCATCGGACGTCATTCACTCGGACCTCGTCGCCGACGCACAGATCGCCTACGCAGCGAAAGGCTCGCTCGGCAAACCGAAAAACGGAATCGTCTCGAAGATCATCGGGATTTTCTGGCCGTGACCAATACACTCACGCGCCTAACGCGCGCCGCCTTCGCGCTCGCCCTGCTCGCGCCTAACGTGCGCGCGCAGGGCGTCCCCATTCGTGATCTCGTCATCGACGACCAAAGCGTCCCGCTTCGTCTTGTCGGCTACGGACTCGTCACCGGACTCTCCGGCACCGGCGACAACACCGCCAGCGGTCGCAACTCGCAGCAAACCGTCCAATCAGTGGCGAACCTCTTGCGACGCTTCGACGTGATCGTCCCGCCAGAGCTTCTCCGCACACGCAACGTCGCCGCCGTCCTGGTGACCGCAGAAATCTCGCCTTATCTGCGTCCGGGTGGTCGCTTCGAAACGCAGGTTGCATCTGTCGGTGATGCGCGTTCCTTGCGCGGCGGTGTGCTGTGGATGACGCCACTCATCGCCGAAGTGGGAGGCAAACCACTCGCCACGGCGCAGGGGCCGCTTCTGGTCGATGAAGGCGACGGCTATCGTCGCCGCGCCCTCACCGGCGTTACGAGCGCGCGCATTCCCACCGGCGGTGTTGTTGAAGTCGATCTCCCCCGTCCGCAATTCGCGGCGAGTTCGCGCCTGATTCTGCGCGAGCCCGACATCGGCGTCGCATCTCGCATTGCGACGTTGATCGATTCTGTCGTCGGCGCTGGCACAGCCAAGGTCGAAGACCCGGGGGCGATCACGCTCACATTGAAAGACAGCGCGGGCAGTGGCCCTGCACCTTCGCTCTCACGTATTCGTGATCTCAAGGTTCCGATCGCACGTGTGGCGCGCATCGTAATCGACCAGCGCCAGGGGACCGTCGTCGCGGGCGGCGAGCTGACTCTTGGCCCCGGCGTCGTGAGTGTGGCGGGGGTCACACTCTCGATTGGGGCGACACCTGCCGATACTAGCCAGGAGGAGGGACGCGGAACGGTCCGCGTCCCCACCGGTGCAACCGTGCAGCAGCTGGCCTCCGCGCTCTACGCGGTGCGCACGCCGCCGCAGCAGGTTGCACAGATCTTCGAGGCGCTCCGGCAAGTGGGCGCCCTCTCCGCAGAGGTTGTCGCACGGTGACAAGAATCGGCGCTTCGAATTCGTTAGGCACTCCCGCCACTGTTCCCCCGGAACAGCGGCTCAAGGAAGCTGTGGGCAAGCTCGAAGGCGTCTTCGTGCAGGAGCTCTTCAAGGCCATGCGCGAAACGGTGCCGAAGGATGGCCTGACGAGCGGCGGTTCGGGTGAAGACATGTTCAGCAGCCTGCTCGATCAACATCTCGCCGACGAAGCACCGGCACAGTGGCACGCCGGGATCGGCGACGCACTCCTTCATCAACTGCGCCCTGCCCTCCAAAAGCAGGATGCGACTCATTCCTCGAAGTCAGGGACGAAGTGATGACCGCAGGACAGCTCCATCCATCGCCCGTGATGATGCACATCTCGCCTGCACAGTGGCCGGCGCTCCTCTCGAGCCTCGCCGATGCGCTCGTCTCTGAGCGCCGCCTCATTGACGAGCTCATTGCCATCATGCAGAAGCAGCGTGAATCGGTCGCCGCCGACGACTTGCAAGGCGTCGATGATTCCGTCTTCTCCGTGCAACGCGTGCTGCACACGCTGGCCGAAGCCCGCAAACGCCGCCGCTCACTCAATGTTCGCCTCGGACATCCAGAAGACCTTTCGCTCCGCGACCTGCTGGAGTCGATGGGCCCCTATGCCACGGACGAGCTGCGCGCATCTCGCGAAGCGTTGCAGCTGTCGGCGCGCAACCTCGCCCGTGAAGTCTCCACGAACCGGCAAATCCTGCGCGAGGCGCTGACCACGGGCGAAGACCTCGTGCGCACCCTCGCCGGTGTCGCCACCCCACGCGTTGGTTACGGCGACGCACCGCGCGGCGAAGCGATGCACGGATCGTATCTCGTCAATCGGCAGGCCTAGATGTCGACGACCGGGAGCATCCTCAGCATTGCACGTTCGGCGGTCACGGCACAGCAGATCGCCATGCAAACCATTTCGCAGAACATCGCGAACGCTGAGACCGAAGGGTATTCGCGCCAACGCGCCGAACTCGTCACCCGTGCCCCTCAGCAATTCCCCTATGGAAGCGTCGGGACGGGTGTCGACGTGCATGGCATTGTGCGCATGCGCGATGAGCTCCTCGATGCAGCCTACCGACGCGATGCCGCTGGGCAGGCCGGCAACGACGTTCGACAGAATGTCCTGAGCAACATCGAAGAAATTCTCGGGGAACCCTCCGCGACCGGATTCTCCAATACCCTCGATCAGTTCTGGAACTCGTGGTCGGACTTGTCCAACAACCCGGGCAATACCGCCAATCAGAGTGTCGTTAGGCAGCGTGGCCAGGAAGTCGCCTACCAGCTCAACTCGTTCGCGACTCGCATTACCGAGGTCGCCGACCGCACGCGCACCAGCCTCCAGAGCGCGGTGGACGAAGTCAACACGATCACGAAGCAGTTCGCCGAGATCAACAAACAGATTTCAACCGCCGAAGTCAGCGGATTGCAGGCTCCCGATTTGCGCGATCAGCGCGATCGTCTGGCCGATCAGCTGGCGCAGAAGATCGGTGGACGCGTGGAGACGCAGGCCAACGGAACGGTCGCCGTCTACGTCGGATCGATGGCGCTCGTTGATGCGTCGAACGCACGTCCGCTCGAAGTGCGTGGCGCAACCGTTCCGACGATCGGCATCGTCAACGATCCCGATCCGCTCCAGAACGTTGGCGGAGCGATTGGGCAGATGGCGCAGCTCATCAGCACCGACATCCCGGCGACGACTGCGCGTCTCGACGAAATTGCCAAGGCGATCGTCAACGGTGTGAACGAATTGCATGCCTCCGGCTGGACCGCGGCCGGCGACGCGTTAGGCAGTGCGAACTGGATCCCAGCCAACGGGCCGACTGGTTCGCGGGTCAACTTCTTCGATGCGTCCGGCACTACCGCGACGAGCATCAGGCTCTCTGCCGAAGTCAGGGCCAACGCAGGCGTTATTGCGGCTGGCGACGTGCAGAACGCGCCTGGCAACAACAGCATTGCCCTCGCACTCGGCGCCCTCCGTGATGACGCGGGGATGGCGGCGCTGCAGACGCGAATGGGCGCGAACTTCGCCACGCAAATCGGCTTCGCGAGTGGCGTATCGTTCGGCGATCACTACACGCAGACGGTCTCCGACCTCGGCGTCTCCGTTTCCGATGCAAAAAGCCAATACTCGATCTACAACACGCTCGCCTCACAATCCGATAATCGGCGTGCGTCGGTCAGTGGCGTCTCGCTCGACGAAGAGCTCACGAACCTCATGCGTCACCAGCAGGCGTATGCAGCGGCCGCGAAGCTCGTGAGTGCCGCCGATGAGATGTCGAAAGTTCTCCTCAACATGATCTAGGCGATGCTGATCCTGAGCCGTCGCCCTGGAGACGCCATCGTGATCGACGGTGGCATTCGCATCGTAGTGCTGGCCTCCGACAAGCGCGGAGTCCGCATCGGCATCGAAGCTCCCCCCCACGTGTCGATTGTGCGCGAGGAGATCGTCGCGCAGATCGTCGACGAAAATCGTCGCGCCAACATTGCGCCCGAAGCAGCGGCGCTCGTTGGCGCACTCGCGCCGGCCGCGGCTACGCGCGCCAGCGGCAATGGCAGCGGCGCGCACAAACTCTCCGCAGTCACCGCAAAATCCGAGTCCTGAACGCGCACCTTCGCTGCGCGATTTCCGCTCAGGTTTCCTCGCGCGCGAGTCGATACTGCGAAGTGTAGCCCAGTAAGAATCGGACATCTCTCACAGTAGACTCCCTTCACGCGTGTTCCAGCTCATCGGCCTGATCGTGGTACTCGGCAGCGTCATCGCCGGCTACACGATGCACCACGGAAAATTGGGAGTCCTCTGGCAGCCCACCGAGTTCATCATCATCGGTGGCGCGGGACTAGGCTCGTTCATCATGGCCAACCCGCCGAGCGTGCTGAAAGCCGCCGTTGCCGCCGCGTTAGGCTTGTTGAAGCCGACGCCTTTCAACAAGAAATCGTACGGCGAGCTCCTGCAGGTCTTATACGAAGTGTTTCAGACGGCGCGCAAAGACGGCCTGATCGCCCTCGAAGCACATATCGAAGAGCCGGCCAAGAGCTCGATCTTCTCGAAATATCCCGGCTTCTCGCATCACCATCACGCGGTCGTCTTTCTCTGTGACACGCTGAAGGTGCTGTTGACCGGTGCGGTCGAGGACCACCATCTCGCCGACATTCTTGATTTGGATCTCGAGCGAATGCACGAGGAAGAGCATCAGGTGCCTAACGCTATCACTACGGTCAGCGACGCGATGCCAGGGTTCGGCATCGTCGCCGCCGTGTTGGGCGTCGTCATCACGATGGGCTCGATTGGTGGCGCAGCATCAGAAATTGGTGAAAAGGTCGCCGCCGCTCTCGTCGGAACATTCCTCGGAATTCTTCTCTCGTATGGCATGATTGGGCCGTTCGCCAAAGCCATCGAAGTCCGGCAGCGCGGCGAAGGGCAATACATGTCGTGCATCCGCACCGCGCTCCTCTCGTTCGCGCGCGGTGATTCGCCGATGACGTGCGTGGAATTTGCCCGCCGAAACATTGAGCCAACCGATCGTCCGTCCTTCGCCGAGCTCGAAGCGCTGACGCGTAGAAAGGCAGCCTAACGTGGCCAAGCACGGCGGGGGTAAGGTCGTCATCGTCAAGAAGATCAAGAAAGGCGGCCACGCCCATCACGGAGGTTCGTGGAAGGTGGCGTACGCCGACTTCGTGACCGCCATGATGGCCTTCTTCATGGTCATGTGGATCCTCGGCATGGACGAGCAGACCAAGAAAGCCATTGAGGGCTACTTCTCGTCGCCTGTCGGATTCAAGAAGGGATACTCGTCGGGCTCTTCTCCGCTCGCGTCTGGATCCTCACCCGCGGCGATCAAGCGCGAAGCGATCTCGCTCGCCATTCGGCAATCGCAGGAGAAGCGCTTCGTCTCGGTGCAGCAGGTCATTCGCACACGCCTCGACTCCATCGCCTCCATCGGTCGCCTCAAGGCACACGTCGAAGTGTCGGTAACTAAAGCCGGGTTGCGTATCGAACTCATCGAAGACGAACATGGCGACACCTTCTTCCCCTTCGGCTCGGCCGACATGAAGGAGCAAGGGCGGCTTGCGTTAGGCGTGATTGCGGCTGAGCTCAAGCCGCTGGAGAATCCGATCGTCATCGAAGGGCACACCGACGCCGCGCAGTACGCACGCCGCCACTACACCAACTGGGAGCTCTCGGCCGATCGCGCCAACGCGGCCCGGCGCATTCTCGAGGACGCAGGGCTCGAGAACGATCGCATTGTCGAAGTGAATGGGCTGGCCGACAAGCAGCTCCGCGTCCCGTCGCGTCCACTCGATCCGAGCAATCGCCGCATCTCCATTCTTCTCCCCTTCGTTACGCCGCCCGACGCACCAACCGTCGATGCGCTGAAGGAGAAGATCGAGGGCGCGGTGAAGAACGAGTCTTCGCCAACTACTTAGGCCACCTGCTCCAATCGCTCGCGCGTCCACTGCATCGACTCGACGTACATCGCGCCTAACAGCGAGACGTCGATGCCTAACGTCTCGCATTCTGCCTGCACCACCGACCACGAGGCGCGTTCATACGCTTCCACGACTTGCAGCGTCGGTGCGAAGGGGCCAGAACGCGCCAGGAGGGCGCGACGCACTTCGTCAGAGAGCTCGATACGACGCAGTACGTCAGGCAACGACATTTTGAGAATGACGTCGAGCATCGAGAAGAGTCCGACCATGAAGAGTCCTTCGGCTGCGCGACGATCGCGTGCCTGCAACGCCACCATCTCGCACATGCGCGCGCGCTGAAGCGCCATGCGTACGATTTCCGCATCGCTTCCGTTCTTTGCCGCCACTGACGTGACGAGAAGGAGCGAGAGCCACTTATGCAACTCGGCCCGTCCCGTTAGGCGGACCGCGTGTTTGATCGACTCGATGCCACGCCCACCCATCGACGCCGAGTTGACGGTGCGAAGCAACTTGTACGTAAGCGAGACATCACCGCGGAACGCATCGTCGATCTGATCGTCGGTCGCGTTCGTGTCACGTAACAGGTTCATGAGCCGCAAGATCGTCAGCTGCGCCGCGGACAGGTCGCGTGTCGTCAGCGTCTCTGGCTTCTGGAAGTAGTAGCCCTGAAAGAGGGTGTAGCCGTACGCTACACAGAGGTCGCGCACCTCCTTCGTTTCGACGCGTTCCGCCAACACCCGTACGTTGTACGGCTTCAGTCGCCGAATGCGCTCGCGCAATTCTCGCGCGCTCTTATCGAGCACGTCGAGCTTGACGATGCTCGCCAACTCCAGCAGGGGAATGAAGGCGTCGTCCCACTCGAAGTCATCGAGAGCGAGCGTGAACCCCTCGGCGACCAAACGATGTACTGCAGCCACCACCTCTTCGTCGGGCGTCACCGTCTCGAGCAACTCGATCACGACAGTCGACGGATCCAGCAGTTTGTGTGTTTCCGAGAGGAGCATCTCTCGTGTGAAATTGAGAAATGCCTTCGCCCCTCCCGTTACGCGATCGAGCCCGATGTTCAGGAAGGTGTGAACGAGCACCTCTGACGCCATCACGTCCGACGAGACGCCACCCGCCGAGGTGTCCTTTCCCGTTCGGCGATACAACAACTCATACGCCACAACCTCTTCTTTTTGGTCGAAGATCGGCTGGCGCGCGACGAAGACGTCGAGCATCGACGTCTCGAGTGGGGCGAGGGCTGTATTCGGAGCGGTCACGCTGAACAGTGGTCGTGGGATGAGAAGTCGCGCGCGACACTCACTCGCGTCGTCGCGCGTTGCTATTGGCTAGTATCGGCCACGTTCTCCGACTTGTATTGCTTTCCAGCGCGGGTTAGCGTTCCCCCTTCGTCCGGCCCGTCAAGCCGGCCAAGCGCGAGTAGCTCAGCTGGATAGAGCGTCGGCCTCCGGAGCCGAAGGTCGTGGGTTCGAATCCCGCCTCGCGCATCGTCTCTCCCACCTGTCGCCACGATTCAGTTGCACCTGCGCACCGAACCGGCAACCCTCGCCGTGAGAATGGTGCTCCATCGCAACGAACTCCCGCCCGCTTTTTCCTTCGCGCGCTCCCACCCTTCTCGCCGATTTGCACGCTTGCTCACGAGTTCGTCTCGCATAGCATCATGCATTCTTCGCGCGTCACAACTCTCTGGTGAGCGATCTCACGCGCGCACTCGCTCCCACTCGCTACTCTCTCTATGAGTCCAAGAGCTCGTCGTCGCTCAGCTCGCCCTGCGTTGCCTGATGTGACTCCGGCGCTCGTCTTGCCTCACCTTAAGGGGATCACTACCTTCGCCGTCCCGAGTACTGCCGGTGACGGATCGGCCCCCCGCAATACGTTTCGCGTGGACATCGTCGAACTCAAGCGAAAGTCGGTCGCCGAGCTGTTAAGTCTCGCGACGGACCTCAGCCTGCAGGAGACCTCGGGGCTCCGGAAGCAGGATCTCATATTCCGAATCGAACAACGCCTTCTCGACCAGGACATCATCCTGCGCGGTGAAGGTGTCCTCGAAATTCTCGCCGAAGGCTACGGCTTCCTCCGAAGTCAGGATTGGTCGTATCTGCACGGACCAGACGACATCTACGTCTCTCCGTCGCAGATCAAGCGATTCGATCTCCGCACCGGCGACACCATTCGTGGAGAGGTGCGCCCGCCTAAACAGTGGGAGCGCTACCTCGCGCTGCTCAAGGTCGAACATGTCAACGGCGACGAACCCGATCCGTCGACGCCGCGACTCATCTTCGACAACCTGCGCCCGCGCTATCCCGATCAGCGACTGCGTCTCGAAAATGGAGATCTCTCCATGCGCGTCGTCGATCTCATCGCGCCAATCGGCAAGGGACAGCGCGGACTGATTGTCGCACCGCCGCGCGCTGGCAAGACGATTCTCCTGCAGAAGATGGCCAACGCCATCGCTGACAATCATCCCGAAGTCGCGCTCATCGTTCTGCTCATCGATGAGCGCCCCGAAGAGGTCACCGACTTCCAGGAGTCCGTTCCGAAAGCTGAGGTCATCAGCTCCACGTTTGACGAACCGCCCGATCGCCATGTGCAAGTCGCCGACATGGTCATCGAAAAGGCGAAGCGTCTCGTCGAGCACGGGAAGGACGTCGTAATTCTCCTCGATTCCATCACGCGTCTCGCGCGCGCGCACAATGCTGTCATTCCGGTCTCGGGGAAGATTCTTTCCGGTGGGCTCGATGCGTCGGCGATGCAGAAGCCGAAGCGCTTTTTTGGATCGGCACGCAAGATCGACGACGGCGGCTCCCTAACGATTGTCGCCACTGCGCTCGTCGAAACTGGCTCGCGCATGGACGAAGTGATCTTCGAAGAGTTCAAGGGGACCGGCAACATGGAGTTGGTCTTGAGCCGAGAGATCGCCAATCGTCGTGTCTTCCCGGCCATCGACATCAATAAGTCCGGAACGCGTAAGGAGGAGCTGCTCCTTGACCGGGAAGAGATGAATCGCGTGTACCTCCTGCGCACGTTCCTCGGCGACATGCCGGCCGACGACAGTATTTCGTTTCTCCTCAAGCAGCTCGTGCGTTCGAAGACCAATCGCGAGTTCTTCCAGCAAATGGCGCAGGGGTAAACATCAGGTCACGAGCATTTTTCCCCGGCGTGCTGCAACGCCACCCGTCGCCCTCACGCGGAGTTTTCCGAGTGAGGGCGATCTGCGTCCGTAGTTCCGTCGTAGCCTCCTATTGAATTGATTGTAGTCGTGAGCGACTCGACCTCCCCGGCAACTCCACCTAACGCATCACGTGCCACGTCCGGGCGCCTCCTCGGTATCGACTACGGCGAGAAGCGCATCGGGCTCGCCATCAGCGATCCCACGGGGACCATCGCGTCACCCGCAGGGTTCATCGTTAGGCGCGCGGGGAAACGCCCTCCCATCGCCGAAATCATCCGTCAAGGCGCAGCGCTGGAGGCGCGTGGTTTTGTGCTCGGGCTCCCGCTCGATGGAAACGGCGATGAGACCGATCGTTCGCGCGAAGTGCGCCACATCGCCGCGGAACTCGAGAAGCGCACTGGGCTCCCCACGCGTTTCATTGACGAACGATTTACGACGGCGTTTGCGTTGCGCACGGTGCGGGAGATGGGAGGATCGACACGCGGTCGCAAAGGGGACATCGATGCGCTCTCCGCTACTATTTTGCTTCAGGCGTCGCTCGGCATGAGTTCCTCGAACGCAGGGAAAGATCAATGAGTCGTTCGGGCGCGCCACGAGCGCTGGCGAAGACATTCCGGCGCCTCTCGTTAGGTGCGATACTGTTCGCTGCCGCCTGCGGTGGGGACGACATCCCGCGGCGCGTGATCATTCCCGGCGGCACGTCGTTTCGCGCCGCCGCCGATTCGCTCAGCGCACGCGGGGTCATCGCCTCGTCACGGTTCTTCCGGCTGTACGCCCGCCTAACGAGCCAGGATCGCCGCATTCAGGCCGGCACCTATGAGTTCACGAGCAACCAGTCGTGGAGTTCGATTCTTGATGCACTCGCCGGTGGCAAGGGATTGGTGCATACGTTCACGATTCCCGAAGGGTACTCCCTCGCCGGCATCGTCGGCGTTGTCGCCAAGTCCATCGAGGTGCCGCCCGAGTCCGTGGTGGTCGCCGCGCGCGATACCGCGCTGCTGCACCGCCTCGACATCCCGAGTGGATCGCTCGAAGGATATCTCTTTCCCGACACGTACACCTTCCCGCCAGGCGCAACGGCGCGCGACGTCATTCGCGCGATGGTGGAGCGTTTCGAGAAGGCATGGAAGCCGGAGTGGGATTCGCTCCTCAAGCAACGAGCCCTCACTCGGCACGCGGCCGTGACGATGGCGTCGATTGTCGAGAAGGAAGCGCGCGTGCCTGAGGAACGTCCGGTGATTGCCGCAGTCTACTACAACCGCCTCAAGGCAGGCATGCTGTTGCAGGCCGATCCGACGGTGCAGTACGCGTTAGGCAAGCACGTGGAGCGCGTGTTGTACAAGGACCTCGGGATCGATTCGAAGTACAACACCTACAAGCACGCGGGGCTTCCTCCCGGGCCGATCGCGTCACCGGGTGCACCGAGCCTACTGGCGGCAGTGACGCCGGCCAAGGTCGACTATCTGTATTTCGTCGCCGACAGCGACGGACATCATGAGTTCCGTCGCACCTTCACTGAGCACAGCGAGGCGATCAAGGCAATCCGGCGGCGTGCTCGCAACTTGCGGTAGGAGGGGGGGGCGATTGGAAGGCGGCTGAAGGTCGAGGCGTTAGGCGCCTAACGAACCCCGCGTTGGGGGGGGGAGGGGGGCGACGATGTTTAGAACGCGTTGCTTTGACCCCGGGCTCTGACCCCGGGCTCTGACCCCCGGCTCTGACCCCCGGCTCTGACCCCGGGCTCTGACCCCCAGCTCTGACCCCGGGCTCTGACCCCCAGCTCTGACCCCGGGCTCTGACCCCAATCGCTGCAGGGAAAGCAAACGGGCCCCACGTCCTGATGGACGGGGGCCCGAAGGGGTGCCGGCGACGGCCTACTCTCCCGCGATCTCTCGATCGGAGTACCATCGGCGCTGTAGGGCTTAACGACCGTGTTCGGAATGGGAACGGGTGTGGCCCCTACGCTCTAGTCGCCAGCGATTCATGCAGACGACGGACAGGAACCGAGTCCGTTGTCGAAGAATCGAAGAGTGAAGGAGGGAAGATCGTTTGATGTGACGCTGCGTTAGGCAGCGTTGCTTGATTCCTGATGTTTATGCGCGTGCCCTGCCCTAATTACAAAAGGGAGGGTCAAGCCGCACGGGCGATTAGGACCGCTGCGCTCGGAATGGGTTGCCCCATGTCCACGGGCGGCCTATCGACGGAGTCGTCTCCTCCGGCCCTTCAGTGCTCTCAAGGAGCAAGGGAGTGTTCATCTTGGACGGCGTTTCCCACTTAGATGCATTCAGCGGTTATCGCCACCGATCATCGCTACCCGGCGTTGCCCCTGGCGAGGCAACCGGGACACGAGCGGATCGTCCGACTCGGTCCTCTCGTACTAGAGTCCGCATTCCTCAACACTCCACCGCCCACGACTTTAACCGGCGAACAGCCGGACCCTTGGGACCTTCTCCAGCCCCAGGATGTGACAAGCCGACATCGAGGTGCCAAACCGCGCCGTCGATGTGAACTCTCGGGCGCGATAAGCCTGTTATCCCCAGCGTACCTTTTATCCGTTGCGCGATAGCCGTTCCACCCCGGGCTACCGGATCACTACGGCCCACTTTCGTGGCGGGTCGACCCGTCGGTCTCCCCGTCAGGCTGGCTTCTGCCGTTACACTCTAGAAGCGCGAGTACCGACCGCGCTGAGCCAACCTTCGCGCGCCTCCGTTACACTTTCGGAGGCGACCGCCCCAGTCAAACTGCCCACCTGCCACGGTCCCATCTGAAGTTTGTTCAGACTGGTGAGGACGTCGTATCGACCAGGGTGGTATTTCACTGGCCCCTCCGCCAAGGCTAGCGCCCTGGCCTCATCGGGTCCCACCTATGCTACACAGTTCGAGACAACGTCCAATGGCAAGCTACAGTAAAGGTGCATGGGGTCTTTTTGTCCTGTCGCGGGGACTCGGAATCCTCACCGAGACTGCAATTTCGCCGAGCGCGTGGTCGAGACAGTGCCCAAGTCGTTACGCCATTCGTGCAGGTCGGAACTTACCCGACAAGGAATTTCGCTACCTTAGGACCGTTATAGTTACGGCCGCCGTTTACCGGGGCTTCGGCTCAAGGCGTCGCGGAGTTACCCCCGCTAACCTCTCCCCTTAACCTTCCGGCACCGGGCAGGCGTCAGTGCGTATACGGCGCCTTACGCGGCTTGGCACGCACCTGTGTTTTTGCTAAACAGTCGCTTGGGCCGATTCTCTGCGGCCTTCACCAGCTTCTTGGTATAAGTCACCAGCAAAGGCATCCCTTCTTCCGAAGTTACGGGACCATTATGCCGAGTTCCTTGACCACGTCTCACTCGTGCACCTGAGGCTGCTCGCCTCGCCCACCTGTGTCGGTTTCCGGTACGGACACATGGGTCGCTCCCCATCAAGCTTTTCTCGCGTGTCGACTCCAGAATCCTTGGGTCTCGGGTTGCCCCTCGGCCCTCGTGCTCCCGTCTCGGTCTTGCGACCTACGCGGTTGAACGGCCATCCACAAAGCCGCGACTCCTTCGTTCCACGGTCCCTCAATGGTTCAACGCTTCCCACGCGGGGCCGGAATTTCAACCGGCTTCCCATCGACTACGCCTCTGGGGCCTCGTCTTAGGACCCGCCTCACCCTGCGCTGATTGCCATGGCGCAGGAACCCTTGGGCTTCCGGTGCGAGAGGTTTTCACTCTCGTTTGCGCGTACTCATTCCGGCATCCTCACTTCCGCTCGCTCCAGGGATTGGTTTCCACCTCCCCTTCACCGCACGCGGAACGCTCCCCTACCCCTCTAGCAATGCTAGAAGGCCAAGCTTCGGTGGGCCGCTTAATCCCGACCATTCTCGGCGCATTCCCGCTGGACTGGTGAGCTATTACGCACTCTTTCAAGGAATGGCTGCTTCTAAGCCAACCTCCCAGTTGTCACGGCAGGAACACATCCTTC
>JBGAKW010000049.1:0-6171 GCA_044224185.1 Gemmatimonadaceae bacterium
GCTCAGAGCTGGGGCTCTGACCCCGGGCTCTGACCCCGGGCTCTGACCCCGGGCTCTGACCCCGGGCTCTGACCCCGGGCTCTGACCCCGGGCTCTGACCCCGGGCTCTGACCCCGGGCTCTGACCCCGGGCTCTGACCCCGGACTCCGTCCCCAAAGCGCCTCAGCGCGCGCCGGGCCCCGCGTACACCTGCGCATGCCTCGCAATCGCGCGCCACTTCCCATCCTGAAGCTGCCAGATGTTCGTGAAGCGGCGGTGCGTGCGCTCATTACTCGGCGGGCCGTCGACGACATCGGCACCCATCACAACGGCTACGTCGCCGTATCGCGTGAGACGTTCGATCTCGACATCGCACGACGTGTGGCGAATGCGCCCCGAACTCAGGAGCGCCAGGACCTTGGCGCGTTCGTTGATCACGTTGAGCGGTGAATTCACGACGAAGTCGTCCGCCCAGAGTCGGTCGAGCGTGGCGACATCGCCATTGAGGAACGCCACGCGCGATTCCTCTTCGAGCGCGAGGAGAGTTTCCTGCCAGTCGTCCGAAGTCTCGGAGGATGTGGCGGAGTGGTGCTGGGAATAGTTAGTTGCAGTCGTGGTAGACATAAGGATTCTCGAGGTTAGAAGCCATCTCATAAATGGTCGCCGGAGCGCCGGCGCCCCGCGCCGGCCAGGGGCCGGCGACCATTGTTGAGATGGCCAGTAGGGTGCGCTGTATCTTCGCCGTCGTCTCGATGCGATACATGGGTTGTTTGACCCCACTTTCCCTCTTCTTTTCGCTGCGATGAATTGTCACGTGCGCAGGCTTCTGGGCATGACGTCGGGCTCGAGCAGGTCTCTGAACCTGGTACCGAACCGGACCCCGTACCTGACTCCAGCCCTCCTTCTGGCCCTCGGCCTCGTCCTCGCGCCCGCACCGGCCCTCGCGCAGACGCGCCCCTTCGGCACCCTCCGTGAACAGGCCGCGCTGCAGCAGAAATGGCTCGAGAAGCGCATGACGACGGTTCTCCCGCGTCTCATGCGCACACACGGCATCGACCTCTGGGTCGTGCCGATGCGCGAGTACAACGAGGACCCCGTTTTCTCGTCGATTGTCGCGCCGACGACCTTCGCGGCACGCCGACGCACCATCTACGTCTTCTTCGACAAATGCGCGGCGTCGGGCAAGACCGACCCAGGCGATGGGTCGTGCATCGAGCGACTCGCGTTAGGCGGCACGTCGCAGGGCGGCGTCTACAAGACGTACAGCGCCAAGCAGCGCATCAACAACACTGCCGGCGGACGCAACGCGGAGCTCTGGGGCGACCAGCAATGGCTCCTCCTCAAGGAAGTCATCGATGAACGCAATCCCAAAGTCATCGGCATCGACGTCTCGCGCATCCACGCCTTCTCCGACGGGCTCTCGGCCGGTGAACTCGACGGGATGAGCGAAGCGTTAGGCAGGAAATGGACGGCTCGTTTCAAGCACGCCGACGAACTCCCGCTGCAACTCATCGCCTCGCGCCTGCCGGATGAAGAGGCGACGTACACGGAGATGACGAAACTCGTGCACTCGCTCATCGGGCGCATGTTCTCCAACGAAGTCGTCACGCCAGGCGCCACGCGCACCTCCGATCTGGTCTGGTGGTGGCGCCAGCAGGTCAACGACCTCGGACTCGGCACCTGGTTTCAGCCGAGCGTTTCGATCCAACGCGCTGGTGTTCGGGGCGACGCGTTAGGCGAGGATCCGATCATCCAGCCGGGCGACGTGTTGCACTGCGACGTCGGCATCACGGCCATGCGCCTCAACACCGACACACAGCACAACGCCTACGTCCTCAAGGCCGGCGAGAACGCGCCTCCGCCAGGGCTGCAGAAAGCGTTAGGCAACTCGAACCGCTTCCAGGACATCCTCTTCGAGGAAGCACGCCCGGGCCGCACTGGCAACGAGGTGCTGCGCGCCACCCGCGCCAAGCTCAAGTCGGAAGGGATCGACGGGACGATGTACTCGCATCCCATCGGGATGCATGGGCACGGCGCGGGACCGATTTTCGGCCTGTGGGACTATCAGGAGGGAGTGCCCGGTCGCGGCGACGCGAAGGTGATTCCGGGGATGTGGTTCTCGTCGGAGCTGCAGACGACGACGCCCGTTCCGGAGTGGGGCGGACAACCTGTCTCGGTCGCCCAGGAAGAAGACTTCATCCTCGACGCTAACGGCAAGCCACGCTGGGCATACAAGCGGCAGAGCGAGTACCACCTCGTGCGCCCCAAGGTACAGCCCTGAGCGCGCTGAGCAGGAGTATATTGGTTCAGCACTGAAGCAATCGGCCGCGTTCATTCCACAGTACGTCCTTAGAAGCCATCTCATAAATGGCCGCCGGCTTCTGGCCGCCGCTGCGCGCCGGCGCGCCGTCGACCATTTATGAGATGGCCTGTCGACCATTTATGAGATGGCCTGTAGTCTTTTCTCCGTCCTTCCGCACTCCGTCCCAGTACTCTCATTCGTGTTCATGTCATCGTCCAAGCGCCTCATCGTCGTTGGTGACCGCGTCCTCGTGAAGGGTGAAGAAGGCGAGGAGCGCACGAAAGTCGGGTTGTATCTCCCACCCACGGCGATGGAATCGCAGGCGGTGCAGGGCGGGAAAATCGTTGCCACCGGACCCGGAAACCCGATGCCTGATCTCGCTGATCCTGGCGATGAACCATGGCGCATCGGGAACGGGATTCGTGAGACGCGATTTCTTCCGATGCAGGCGCACGTGGGAGACTTCGCCCTCTTTTTTCGGAAGGCCGCTGTCGAGATCACCTTCGAAAACGAGCGTTACCTCGTGGTTCCGCAGGGGGCAATTCTCGCTCTCGTGCGCGAGGAAGACGATCGTTAGGCACGCAGGTCCTCCGCCCACTCCTTTCCGTTCATCCGAGGTTGCAGTCTGATGTCGCTACCGCAATTCACGATGTACGACGAACGCCTCGTCGCCCCGATGCGCGAGGATCTCACGCGCATTGGCTTCACGGAGCTACGCACCGCACAAGACGTCGACGAGGCCCTGCCCAACGCGCAGGGGACCACGCTGGTGGTCGTCAACTCGGTGTGTGGGTGTTCCGCACGCATGGCGCGCCCCGCCGTGCGGCACGCATTGCAACAGGCGAGCGTCAAACCCGATCATCTCGCGACGGTCTTCGCCGGCCAGGATGTCGCCGCGACAGCCAAGGCGAGATCGTATTTCACTGGCTATCCCCCCTCGTCCCCATCCATCGCATTGCTCAAGGACGGCAAGTTGGTGTACATGATGGAGCGGTGGCAGATCGAGAGCCGGCCGGCTGACGTAGTCGCCGCCGACCTCGCGGCCGCAATCGACAAATACTGCGCTCCCAGCGCAGGCGCCTGACCCCCCCGTTCCACTCCCTCCGCACCCGGCCTGTCTACCAGCAGGCCGGGCTCACGTCCCACATGGTAATCACGGTCTATTCGGACCGGCGCTCAGGTGAAATTGGCGAGATCGCGTTTCGCCTGGCCGAGTCGCTTGCGGTACTCGTCGATCACGCTGATGTAGCGCTGTTTGGCCCGACACCTCGCGCTGCGGCGCGCGGTGTTCGACACACGCTGTTGGAAGAGGGATCCGCCCCCGCGGACTTCGGCGAGCTCCTCGCGACCGATGGGGACTCGCGCGTGGCCGCCATCTTCGCGCTGTCGGGGCCACCGTCGGAGTACGTGATCGCCGCCTTCGACGTGTCCGACCGCGTCCTGCTCGTCGGGGATCCGTCCGTCCCGTCGATTCGCGGCATCCAGCGCACGCTCAAGCTGTGTTACTCGTTAGGCTATGCGTCGGCACGAGTGGTCGTCGTGTTGCATGGGTTCAGCGACGATGCCCCGCTAGCCGCCGACGAGGCCGCCCGCGCACTCAAACGCGAGATATTCTGGGTGCTCCCGGGCGCGACGACCACCGCGTCGGAACGCGCGCTGAGCTATTCCGGTCTCGCCGAACGCCTCTGGCAACTGGGCCCACACCAGACGCCTAACGCCTAACGCATACTGTAACGCGTTAGGCAGCAGTCACCCGTGACCGCTCATCCCCACTTCAATCCCACTGGCGCCGACCTTCTGCAAGAAGATCTGGTGCAACGATGGTTGCACGCGCTCAAAACGCTCAATCGACGCCCCAGTCGCCACAAGTCTCTTGAGGAGCGTCTGCGCTTCGCCACCCGGGGCGAGCTCGATCTCGAGGAAGCGGTTGGAGTCATCGACCCGTCGTACCAATGTGGTGTCGGCGAGCACCTCAGACACCGCCTCCGTGCCACCTTCCGCCAGGCCTAACGCGATGTGCTCCCCGCCGTGCGTCTGGCGCACCTCGTCGACCCGTCCGTCCAGCACCTTCTCGCCACGCGCGATGATGCACACCGAGTCGCACATCCGCTCGGCGTTGTCCATCAAGTGTGTCGAGAAAATCACCGTGCGCCCGCGCCGGCGCAGCTCGACCACCGTGTCCTTCAAGGCTTGCGCATTGATCGGATCGAGTCCGCTGAATGGCTCATCGAGAATGACCAGCTCGGGATCGTGCAACAACGTCCCGATGAACTGCACCTTCTGCTGCATCCCGCGCGACAACTCATCGACCTTCGCCAACCCCCAATCTTTTTGCGCCGTCTTGAGGTCGAGTCGCTCCAACCATTCGTCGATGCGTCGATCTGCTTCCTTCGCGCTGATCCCCTTCAGCTCCGCCAGAAAACGCAGCAGCCGGCGCACCTGCATCTTCTTGTAGAGTCCACGCTCTTCGGGGAGATAGCCGACTCTGTCGAGCACCCCGCGCTCGCTGTTGCTCCTCCCATCAATCGCAATCGTCCCTTCGTCCGGCGCGATGATGTTGAGGATCATGCGAATCGTCGTCGTCTTCCCCGCACCGTTCGGACCGAGTAGGCCGTAGACGACCCCTTTGGGGATGTCGAGCGAGAGATCTTTGACCGCAACGTGGCCAGCGTAGCGTTTGACGACGCTTTTGATCTCGACAGCGAGTTGTGCCATGGGCGGTTGGCGTGCGCCGCCACCGGTGGTGCGATGGGAGCGCGTAATGAGCGCGAAGAACGAGAGGCGAACGTGCGGGAATATACTTGATGCGCCCCAAGTCTCTCGCGCGGGGTGCACACTTGATTGCTAATTGTTCGTGGCTGTGAAGGGTCGGATAGGGGAGGATGCGAGCGAATGCGAGCGGATGCGAGCGAATGGGCCGCTGCTCGCAGCCGCCGAGCGTCAATTTTCGGTGTTTCGCCAGACAACAGACTTCTCACTCTCGCCCAATCCACTGCTTGGCTTCCGCGCTACTCCCTCCCATATCTCCAACTCGCCACAGCGCCGACGCCACGACTCGCGCATCGCTGTCGCGTGTCGGCGCGACTCGGGAACGACGCTGAACTACGATCGGCACTTGCACTCACGGGCGGCACCGCGACGCTGGCGACCCTACTCGGCGTACTCGCAGGCACACCACTCGCGTATGCGCTCGCACGCTCCTCGTTTCGTGGCCGAGCCCTCGTCGCCGCCGTACTTGATCTCCCACTTCTGATCCCGCACCCCGTTGCCGGCATCGCGCTCCTCCTCGTACTCGGACGCGACAGCGCCATGGGGAGTGCGCTACTCCACGCCGGCCTGCGCGTCGTCGGCACCCCGATCGGGATTGTCTGCGCCATGTTGTTTGTCTCGGCCCCGCTCTTCGTGAGTGGCGCGCGCGAAGCGTTTGCCCGCGTCGATGCGCGTTTCGAGGCGGTGGCGCGCACGTTAGGCGATCCGCCCATTCGTGTCTTTCGCCGAGTCACGTTGCCGCTCGCCGGGCGAGGCGTGCTCGCCGCTGCGGTGGTGATGTGGGCGCGCGCGGTGAGTGAATTCGGCGCCATCGTCATTCTCACCTACAATCCGAAGACGGCGAGCGTGTTGAGTTACGATCGCTTCGTATCGTTTGGGCTGGGTGAGGCGATTCCCGTTGCGGCTGTGCTCGTGATCTTGGCGCTGATTCCGTTGGTGGCGTTGCGCGCACTGCGCACTGAACGCGCTGTGGGGTATCCGAACGCGTGATTGAGCTCGAACGGCTGAGCGCCCGCGTCGGCGATTTTCGTCTCGACGACATCTCGTTCACGATCCCGACCGGGAAATACGGCGTCGTCATCGGCCCCGCCGGCTCGGGAAAAACGACGCTCCTTGAGGCG
>JBGAKW010000029.1:0-42866 GCA_044224185.1 Gemmatimonadaceae bacterium
TCATGGCTACGACCCATTCCGCCTTTCAGAATGCTTTTCAGCAGCGGCGGGAGGTTCTTGATCCAGTCCTTGTCGACCTCGATCGGCTCGCCCACATACGGCATGGGCGACGGAGCCATCGGCGGCACATACCGAGACGCTAGGTCTCGGATGACTTGGGCAGGAGTTCGCTGATTCCACGCAGCGGAGACGAAGTTGTCGAGCGGCACTGGAGCCCAAGTGAGGGGTCCCCGTATAGGACGTGCTGCATCACCTGTTCCCGTAGCTCCGAAGAATGGGAGTCGCACAAAGTTTCCAAGCGAATCCGCGCTGGGTAGTGAAGTTTGCTTTGGATTGACTTCGGTGGTTGGGACATCAGCTTCAGAGCACAGCCACAGGACAGCGTGACGCGCTTGTTCGGCGGGGGTCCATTGGTCCAGAAATCCCCACACGTGGACTCCACCCGACTTCGTAATCTCGGGCCACAGCGCCATGTTGTGTTCGCCAGCCTTGAGTATCAGGTCTGCGCCCGCCGTCGCCGCCTGATGTGTGTTTCCAAAGTCGTAGCGGCGCTTGCCAGGGGCAGCGATGTCCAGATCGACGCACACCCACTTGACGTACCACTCGGGGTCAGGGAAATCCGAGCGGGGACCAGCGGTCCACCGCGGCACCATCGGGTAGACGCCAAGGTCATTCGTGCCCGCAAGGTGGTGCTCCATCACTTGGTGGTGGTCCTCAAGGATGTCGCGCTTGCACAGCACCTGCCCAGCGGGAGTTGTCTCCCCGTACGCGTCGTGACGCCCATCAAACAGGCGTCCGAATCGTTCAGCGAGAGACATGAGCCACGGACGGGTCGAGCGGCGGGCGGGTCTCGTACTTTTGCTCACGAGTCTGAACCGCGATAACGCTTTCGGGAGCGAGATAGGTGTGGAGGTTGTTCGGGTACACCACCCGCGACACCCGCACCGCGGACCCGTTACCGCTGAACGTCGGGATGAGCGTAAGCTCACCCTCAAACGTGACTCCCCCCACCGTGTGGACGATGACTTCCTGCCCCTCAAACGCCTCAAGATTCATGCTCATCGGTAGCATGGCTCCATTCCCAAATGTGTGCTACGTAGGCCATGTCGATCGTGATGAGTTGGTCGCGGTATGGTGACCAAATGACCAACTCGTGATCGTCGCAGCCCATCACCTCGCCCGACGCTTCCAGCCCGTACGGGCGGTACGCGACGTAAACATCGCTGCCCAGCAGCGGCACGCTCTTGAGGCCAGGACGCCAGTCGCCCTCGCGCAGAGGGCGAATGCGGCCACACACTCCGTCGATGAACAGGTCCACGCCGTCCAGCGGCGTGAGCTTGCACGGCGGGCGCTTGTTCTTGACCACATGCACGGTCAGCGTGTCCTGGTTCGCTTTGCGCTCCCAGTCCTCCAACCCGTCGTTGTCGCGCTTGCGGCGAACACCGATGACCACGGTCGCTTCCTGCTCGCCACCGTGCGCCATGCTCAGCATGGTGATGGGCTCGCCAGGCGCTCCCCGTGACCGCGTGTTCTGGTGCAGCACCAGCAGCGGATACGACCGCTGCTTCACCCACCGCTTGAGCTTCTTCGCGACCGCCTTCACGTCCTCGTTGACCGAGGACCCGTCGTCCGCGCTGTCGGTCAGCAGTTCCAGGTAATCGACCACGACAAGATCGGGCTCGGCTCCCCAGTGGGTCTCCGCCTCCTTCACCGCGTTCGTCATTTGACGAACACCGAGCGAAGCGTCCACGACCAGCAGGTTGGGGTACGCGTCGATCGTTTGCTGCAGCAGTGCCGCTGCGGTCTCGTCGCCCTGGCGGATGCGAAGCTCCAACTCTTCGCCGCTGACCTCGTGGTGCATCGACGCGAGCTTGAGCAGCACCATCTCGGCGGGATCGTCCAGACTGAAGAACAGGACCCGCTTTTCGGGGTTGTTGAGGATCGCGGTCAGCACGATCTGCGTCTTGCCCTGATGAGCGAAGCCCGTGAGCATCACAAGCTCTTTGGGTCCCATCCCTCGCACCAGCACGTCGATCGCGGCGATGCCGAAGCGGAACCGAGCGTCGGTGCTGGCAAGCTGACTCACCAGCGAGTCGTATGCGCTGCCGAATGGGACGACCCAACGCTCGGGAAGCTCGTCGGGCTCACCGTCCAGAAGCCCACGAATCTCGTCAAGGTCAATCACTGGACGACCACACCTTGATGAAGACCTCGGTCTCAACGCAGTCGGGAGTATCCGCTACACGCCGCACCATGATCCCGTTGGTCTCCCAAGTGAGACCAGGCCACGGCTCGGGCTCGCTCTGACCAAGCTCCCGAAGCAGGTCGATGATGGTGTCCTCCATCGCTCGCTCGTGCTTCCGATGCCTGAAGCCCTTCGCCCACGGCTTGCCCCACTTCTCGGCAATGGCGGTAGCAATGCCATCGGAAAGGAGGAGCGGTGTCGGAGTCTCAGTAGTCATCAATCAACCTCTGGAAAGCGATTTCTACATGTGGATCGTCAGGGTCAAACTCGTTGCGCTCACACCACGCCTCATAGGCTTCGGTGTAACGCTCGTCGCGTTCCTCGTTTGCGAGGTAGTTCTCATAACGCATGATCGGTCCTTTTTCGATATGGCAGGGAAGCCCCGACCGCCCCTTGGCGGTTTCGCCCTACGCACCCTGACTCACGCCCTCTACGTGGACGTGCCCTTTGCCTCCGCAGGCGACCCGCAGGACCCTTGGAAGCAGTGCCCCGAGCAGGGATCGAACCTGCACCTTCAGCCGCATCGGGTTGCGTCCAACCCTTGGCTGCTGCTCTCCCTTAGAGCTATCGGGGTTCCGATGGTTCGCCAGACGTAACTTTGGCGAACCGAGTCCCCCAGGGCAGGAGTCGAACCTGCATTTCCCGTATTGTCGGCTCGTCGCCGTGCACGGCTTGGCCGATAAACCTGGGGGTGAGCTTGTGCCGCCTGCAAGTACGCTCGGCACAAGCGATATAAACCCAGCCACTCAGCCGCATGACCAGCTAAGGGTTGGGAGGATTGCGACCCGCGAGTAGCGACCTCCGATCGCAGTCGGCATAGGCCGACCTATCAAGCGGTGGGCGGGACCCAAGGGCCGACCAAGAACTTGGGTCAACTGCTCCGCCAGCAGTGATGAATCATCACCGCCCACCACACTCCGTGCGCCAGGCGTAACTAGACGCACGTCGTTTTGTTGGACTAGTTGTCCTTGTTGGCGAATCCAGTATCAGGGATCACCAGATCCTGCGGAACCACCGACTTGCCCTTGTACTCAGTCCAGAGCGCACCGTTCCAGTCCTTGTTGCGGTGCTTGAACTGCGGCTGGGCACCCGTCGCTGTGCGACGGTTGTCGTACCAGTCCTGCGGGTTCGCGGCCAGATCCTCCCACATCACCTTCTTGGCCGCGTTGCGGTCCAGGCCGTCCCAGGGCGAGACGCCACCACCGTTTGTGGAAGGGCGAGCGTTGGAACGCGGCGCAGGAGCCTCGGTCACCTGGCCGAACACCGACTCAAGCGCGGCACGAGCCTCGCTGATGTCGCCCTTGGAGCCGACATCCATGCCGATCCCAAGCTGCTCGTACACCGCAGCCTTGCCGACGCGGAACGCGTCAGCAATCGCGTTCACCTTGTCGGTCTCGGTCGCATCGAGCCCGACCTCGGCCTCGATGAAGACGCTGGCCTCGGCAGACTCGTACTGCTTCGGGCTGATCTTGCGGCTGAAGCTCACCGTGATCTTGGTGCGCTCCTGCCGAACCTCGGTGGTCTCGCCCGTCGTCGGGTCGACCGTGATGCCAGTGGTTGCCATGTGTTCTCCTTGTTCGGAGCCGACAGTGTACTACAGCTTACTTGATTAGCAACGATCGGGAGCCGAAGCTCCCTTGCACTGCGCCCACGCCGCACACCACTTGGAACTGCAGAGCGCGTGGTTGTCCTGCTTCGGCGCGGAGCCTGACTCGATCATCTTCGCGTAAGACAGCGCCTTCTGCTGCAGCCACGCCCAATCGCTGGGGCCTCGCACCACCGAGAACTCCTGCACGCCGTCAGCGTGCATCACGCCGTAGGTGAAGTCGCTCCACTCGACACCAGGGAACTCGTGACGCAGAGCGTACGTGTAGACGGTGGGCTGCACCGCCCACCTCGCGTACTCCCACACGGGGTACTCGCCACGACTCGATGTCTTCCAGTCGATCGGCTTGCGGCACTCCCACTCGGCGTCGTCGTAGGCTTCGACCCAATCGTCAATCAGATCCACGGTCCCGTTGACCGTGATCTTGTGCTCGTCATCCTCGTACAGCGGCACGTTCTTGAACGTGTACTCCACCAACTCGGGCCGCGGCCGATTCAGGTCGTAGTGGTCCGCGTACTTGGCCCACCAATGGCCGAAGTAGCGCTCGGCATGACGGAGCGCGGTCTCGGCCGTCATCACCTTGACCCACTTGAACTGCGGAAGCTCGGTGCGGGCCATGAAGTCCATGACAATCACGTCCACGCACTCGTTGTAGGTGGACACCGAACCCGTGAGGTACGCCTCGATGCCAGCGTGAACCGCGCTGCCGATGGCAGCGGGGCTGGTCTCCCACTTCTCGTCGGGATTGTCGCGCTCCCACACCCAACGGTGTGGGCACATGTCGAGCGTCTTCAGGTCAGATTGCCTCAGGGCAAGCTCAAATGTCACAACTCTTCCTCAATCTGGTATTCCCACTGAAACGCTTCGCGGTCCACGTAAGACGGGCCACCGCCCGTCCTGACGAGCTTCACAACTCTGTAGCCGTTCTCGTTGAACCAACAAACCACCTCACTCAAGGTGATGTCGCCACTCATCTGCTCCCACCAACGCGTGTGGGGCGAACGCTCGTCAACCACTGGTGACCTCCCACGGCGAGCAGATCCAAGCCTCGATCTTCTCCTTCATCTTGTCCATCGCTACGTGAAGCGATTCTCCGAACACCTGGGTCTTCCAGTTCCCGTTGACGTGCAAGTCAAGAATCCAAATGTCGCTTGAACGGCGGATGTAGACGTTGAAGTTGTCAGGCATTTGACACCACCGTTTCGTTGTGGTTCCAGAACCACACGCGGTCATCGCGCACGTCGTGATACTGGGGCGTGTTCGTCTCGTAGAAGTCGAGAATGCCCAAACGACGGACGACTCCTTGCGGGTCACCGCCCGCCCGATAGGAAACCGTCTTCGCGCACACCTCGGTCGACGTGATGAGCGTGAGGCCACTTGCCTCAAGCTCGTTGAGCGCGTCAACGAGATTGCCCAACGCGTGCAACTGTGCTGCGGTAGTCATCGCGTATACCCATCAATCGAGAATCGTCGGCCACTGACGAGGCAGCGGTACGGCATTGTCGGTCGCTGGCTCGCGGAGCGAGCGCTACCCTCTCGCTCGTCACGGTCCGACGAGGTGTCCAGCGTCCCGACGCCCTGAGTCGGGCGCGAGACTAACCACACCTCGTGCTCATTTGAGCAGTCAGGGCAGTATACCTCAACCGCCAATGGAGGCGGCACCATCGCGTCGATCGCGGCCAGGTAATAGCTTGGGTCTCTCACGTTGGATCGACTCCGAAGAGTCGCATCCACAGCTTGTTCGCGAGGGTCAACGCAACCGTTGACCCGATGAACCAGTACAGGAACGTCATCGACGTTCCTCCTTCCTGTATTGCTGCCAGTTGTGGGAGCCAGGATTCATCTCGGACGCTACCGAGATATAGGTCTCCCCAAGACTCGTAGTGCAAGCTGCGGCGGCGGCAGCCGCCGTGCTACTAGCGGGCCTCCGCTTGAGCTTCGGCCCTGCGAGCGAGCTTCGCGAGCGGTGCGGAAAAGCGCAGCGCGTGGAGTCTAGCATCGTGGCTAAACTGCAGGTCATCGGGGTTCCTCCGTAGGGGACGCAGGGGCCAGAACGGACCTCACGGCGCGTCGGGCGCGAGCGAACTTCGCACGTGGGGCGATGCTCCTCGGATCGGTTAGTGCCGAGTACGCCGCGACAACCGAAGCGAGGAACAGTCGGTCCTGTCGGTCGATCGAGTCGGGCGCGTACCTGAGCCGCCACTCCAGGCCACCGTCTGGGTCGCGTTCGATCACGGGCCACGTCGTTCCGTCATCACGGCCGTAGCTCATGGTGCTTCGCCTGACGCGAGTCCGATTTGGCGGTGGATCTCGGCGGCGTCATCGAGCCAGCCACGATCGTTCAGCCGTCGCCCTTCTCGTTCGAGCAGTTCAGCAAGCTCGAACGCGGCGTCGAGGTCCCACGACATCGTGACTTTCTGGCTTCGGCTCATGGTGTTTCACTTCCTGGGGACACCGAACAGGACGGGCAGGGGACGCCTTCTTCGTAGTGGTGGTCGAGGCAAGCCGCGCCGCGGGGCATCGGCCCGCACAACCTGCACACCTCGCCCCGACCACCGCACGTCGCGCACGGCGCGGGTTGGGGGTTTGGGGCAGACTCACCGCGCAGGGCGGCGCGAACCGCAGACGTGAACAGAGCGTTCGTTGACTCCCTATCGGCCTCCGCACGATCGCACATCGCCTCCACTGCGGCGATGCGGGCTTCGGCATTCGTGGCTTCATCGACGCGACGGTCATATTCGCGAAGCAATGGACGCAGGTCGGGCAGCAGTGCTTCCGTCTCGGCTAGGCGCTCTTGGAGTTCGCGCACCTCGCAGATCAGATCGAGAGTCTCACTGTTCAGCCGCTTGTTGTCGCGCCCCGAGTCGGTCAGGTCGCAAAGCAGCGAGTTCCGTTCGTCCTCGGCCGCGTCACGTTCGGCGCGGAGTGCGTCTATCTCGGCCAGCAGGGCGCGGATAGCTCGGTACGGCCACGTCCTGTCGTGAGCCGTCGCCCCTCGCCGAATCTCAGCGATTTCATCGTCGGTCAGTCGCTCACTCATCGTGGTCCTTTCCGAACACCACCCACACCAGCCCGCCAAGAATGCAGACCAGCGGGATGAATGCGGTCCAATCGCCAATGACAAGGATGGGCTGGAAGTTCACTCTGCATCCTCCACCCTCAGGTGCGACACGTCGAAAAAGTAGGTGCCCTCGGCGGGGGTCAGCCCGTCGTACACCACGTAGCACATCGTGCCGTCACGCCACTGCTCAACGAGCCAATCGGCATCGCCATCACTGACCGTAAGCTCTGCGGTAACTACCACGTTCTTCATGCTGCCTCTCTCACTCCGATGTACGCACGGACCGTGCGGGGGTCCATGCCAAGCGTTTTTGCGATCATTCGCTCGCTACAACCGTCCTGGTACATGTCGTCCAACTGCAGCCACGGCGCCCCCCGTTGCCGCCACGAAATCGCGGACGCGATGTCGTTGTTGGTCAGCTTGAACGTTTCCATCACGTCGGCCAGCGGGCCAGGATGTGCGAGCACTGACCGCACGTGCCTGCGCCACGCTGCCGACTGCGAGCGGGGTCCGTAGTTGGTGCGGTCCCGTCGCTTCTCCCAACCCGTCCGCGCTGCTTCAGCGCGGCGGTCTCGCTCCTTCTCGTGCTCAAATACGGTAAGCGTGTTCATCAGCGAATCGAACACGGTTGCGCCAGGGATCAGGTGCCGCGTCTCGTTGACGGGCACTTCGCCCCCAGGGAACTCACGCTTGAACTTCCACGTGGTCATACCTTGCGGAATGTGCTCGGGCAACGGTCGCGCGTACAGCTTGTATCCGCGCCTACTGTGTCGACGCTCACGGTCCAGGTCGAGAGTCATTCGCCACCCCCGAGCAGCCAGTTCAACGTCGCGTCCCACGTGGCGGGCATCCGCTCAACGCGGAACTCACCCTCGTCGGCGTACCACCAGGACCCGTTGCACCGTTCGTGATCGGAGCAGACGTGCGGGCCGTCATGGCCGAGCGGCTCACCGCATACGCACGCCGCCTCAGTGGACCCGCACCAGGCCACGCCCTTCAGACTCTCAGCAAGTTCGGCTCTGTTCATGCTTTCCTCCCCTGTGATTCGCCCCGAAGCCTTGCCAACATCGCTCGCTTCTCTTGCTCAAGCTCCTGCAGGTCGATGCCAAAGAACTCGGCAAGCATCTCGTTCACATTGCGGTGGTAGGTGTACAAGCGCTCTCCGTCGCCGTAATGAGCAAGCATCACGCCGTGCTCGTAGTACAGCCAGTCGATAAACTCACCAATCGCCTGACTCTCGACTCGCACCTCCATCAGTCGGTCGTGCTGCGGGGTTGCCATCTCGTCGCTCACGCCGCCATCTCCTTCGCCTTCGCTCGGGCAAGCTCTCGCTCGGCCTCGTACAGATCCCGTTGTACCTCGTAACGGGCGAACAGCGCCCGCACGTCCCCGATCTGACCATGTGCGTAGACGGGGCTGGACCAGTCGTCGCACTCCTGGTTGAGTAGTGTCGCCATGATCTGGCAGTGCTCTCGCTTCGCGTGGAAGCTGAAATGAGCACCAGACGGTGCGTGATACAGGGTCCACGGCAGCTTGCTGGTCATGTCATGCTCGGTTTTGGGCTGCTTCCCGCAGACCCAATGCTCGTCAATCTGCCAGCACGCGAAGGGCTCGATATGCGGAAATCCGTCGCGCACGGCAGGCGCCCACATGATCTTTTTCATGACTGTGGCTCCGTCCACGTCCGCACCTCGGCCACGCTGGCCCAAGGGAACAGGTAGGTGAACCCATCAGTGGTCTTGACCTCCAACCCATGTGCGGTCCGCTTGACACTCTTCGGGTTGGAATGAAGGGTCCAGTGCCGCTCTGCGTCGTTTTGCGTGACCTTGACTTTCCTCATTTGACTACCTCCACCTCTTCATCTCGTCGCTGATGTGCCTCGGGTCCTGCTGGTCAAACCAGTACCAGCACCGCCAAAAAAACTGGGCGACCCTACGCATCGGCCAGGGCTCGCAGCGCCAGGCGCAGCCCCTCGGCCTTGCCACGGTAGAACGCCCACGTCTCGTTGTGGACGGCCATCGCCCCGCTCTCCACGCAACGGGTCGCGTGCGCCTCGCACGCCATGATGCTGGCGTTGAGGAACCGACGAGTCGCCTTGAGACTCTCGTCCACCGCTGACAGTTCGGCGTCACGGCGGCACGGGTCAAAGGTGTTACTTGCTTCAACAAGGTTGATGTCAGGGACCTGCGAATCCATTGTGCTCTCCTAAAATCTGCCCTATGTGAACAGGCTCAACGCCTGTCTGGTCAACTGCTGGCGGTTCGTGCGCACCAACGCATCGAACTGCCTCACCGCCCGCGTTTCGTGCTCGGTCGTTTCGTCATCCGACGCACTCCTACGCACAGGCGCAGCCCACGCCTCGTAGAAAGCGACCGCGCCAACAAAGCCCCACGCGGTGCCATCGTGCCATCCGTCCCTGAGCAACTCCCCCAACTCGTGACGAGCATTGAACCTGAGAGTCGCTGCCCGACTGGTGCCCTTGATAGCTGGCAGGACTACATCGAGTGCGTCCTGCCACCCTGCCAACTGGGTCGATCGTAAAGTTTTGACCAACTCTGAGCAATGGGTCAGATGCTTCATGTTTCCTTGCACCGCTTGCAGCGCGGCAAGGCTCCGATCCTCCTTCTGTGACGTGTGCTTCAGTTGTGTGCGGTCCTCGGGAAGCCCGAACACCAACGGTGTCGGCCCGAAGAACACCGAGTGCAGCGCCATGAACGGCAGCGTGCCGTCGTGCGACGACATCACCGTGCAGTACGGGTCCAAGTTCACCTGACCAGCACGGACAGGCTCTCCACGGTAAGTGAAGAAGAACTGTGATCCGTCACGAATCTCGCCACACGCGACGAGCGGCCAGTCGCTCAGCGCTTCGACCTCACGGCCGAACTGGTAGACCTCGCTCGGCTGAACGACGCCGTAGGTGCCTCGGCCCAGGCCCTCGCCCACGACCTGCCCGTCACGACGGACGATGGCCCCGAGCTTGGGGGTCGGCTCGATGCCTCCCTTTACCAGCACGTACGTGGGAGCAAGCTCTACCTCCTGCATGAAGTCCAATGGGGTAATGTCAGATTCTGCCAACGCTGGCCCGTGCTTCTGTGCCAGCGCTCGCCAGACGGTGGTGTGTTCGATGCTCAGCGCGTTCATGGTTTGGTCGGTCCCAGTCTGCGAAGCCTCGCGAGCTTCGCTGCTTGCTTTACTTGATGTGCCTCAACATACAAGCGAGTTGAGGAACAGTCAAGTAAAACTTCACCTGTTTGGGTGATGCGACTGAACGATTGTCACCCAGCCGTCGCTGGCGTTGTCAGCCAGCTACCTGGCGGTTCCACGGATCAGCGCAAAACTCCACGTAGTCCCGCATGTCGGTGCGGGCTGCCGTGTGGGCAAGCTCCCACACGATCGCACCAAACTGCTCAAGCACGTCGTACAGCGCGTCGCCAGCTTCCTCGCTGGTCTGCATGACCTCAAGAAGCGCCTTCGACTCTTCGGTTGACTCATCGAAATACTCGGTGAAGTAGTCGGGAGGGAACGTGGCGTCCCAGTCGCTGGCGATGACGCCCGCTCGGAAGTCCTCGATCCACTCGTCAAGGGTTGGCTGGCGCATCAGATCAGCCCTTCTTCTCGTCGTGGCAGGAGCACACGCACTCCACGAAACAGTTGGGACTGTCGGTCGGTCCGCATGACGGACACGTCCACGGGAGAGATACCTTCGGTCCCATCTCGTACACCTTTCCTCGCTCGTAGTGCTTCGGCATGTTGTCCTCCTACTCAGTTGAGCTAGAGGGGCTCGCCGTTGAGCCCCTCCGCTCAATGGTTAGCGTCCGTGCGCTTGCTCAAAGAGCGAGCAAGCACAGCGAACTAACGGAACTTGGGCGCGCCGCTCACGATGAGCAGAGCGACAAGTCCCGCGCTGGACAGAGCCAGCTTGGTGACGAGTCGACGCATTGCGTCTCGCCTTTCTCTCAGTCCCAGCCTGTATGCCCCACCCGATGGGCAGCGCGATGAGCGCGTGCCACAAGATCCAGTCGGCCATGATGAGCCAGTGGCGTGGGTCCTGGTCGATCACACTCGCCGTGGTCATGTCATCACTCTACGTCACTTGAGTAGCAATGTCAAGTGGGCCGAATGGACTATCATCCCTCCGCCTCTGCTCGCTGTCGCTCGCGTGCCCGTGGTCACCCGTGCGGCCCGTACCGCTTCCTGAGCCGTGCCCACTCCACCACTTCCACGTTCGTGGCCTTGACGTAACGCTGTGTGGTTGTGATGCTTTGGTGATTCATCACGCTCTGGATCAGGTGTAACGGCATACCGCAACGCGCGAGATTGGTCGCACACGAGTAGCGCAGTTGATGCGGCGTGATCTTGGGCACCTTCGCGTCACGGCACCACTTGAGCAGAGCACGAGAGAACGCCGAAGGCGCGTCGATCGTGCCCCACTGGCCCGCATACTCGCCAGGCTCCCATTGGGCTACGTCAAGCGAGCGCGGCAGAGCGTCTCGCATCACTCGCCACGGCACTGAGTGCTCGTGCCCGCCTTTGCGGATCAGGGTCACCGAATGCTCGTCTACGTGTTTGCACGCGACAACCTCGTGACGACGCAAGCCGAGCACGAACCCATAGCCAAGCGCTAACCGTGCGTCGGGCGTCAGGTCCGACGACCACAAGCTGAGCCAGTGCTCATCACTCAGTGGCTTGGGCTGTCGCTTGGGCACGGTCGGAGCCTTGAGCATGACGGTTGGGTCGCGTTTGATGTGGCCCGCGTACGTCAGCCAACCGTAGAAGCTCCGCAACGTCATTAGCTCGCGGCGGATGGTGCTCGGCTTTCTGCCCTCCGTCCTGTGCAGAAATGCCTCTAGCTGCGCGTGGCCTAGCTGTTCTACGTGGGCGCTGTCGGCCCACTCGTGCAGCGCGTCCAACGTGCCTGCGTAGGTGTACAACGTGAGCGGTCTCCGACCGCGCACTGTGCGTAGATAGTCCAGAAATGTTGCTGAACTGGAAGTTCTCGGCGCTCGATTGTTCACCCTACGATTGTAGGGTTTTTCGCCGCAAAGAACAAGCGCGGGCTAGGCGCTCAGGTTCTTTGTGGCGCTGCCTGCGCCGTAGGTGGCCTCGTACGCTGCCACATCCCGCTCATACTTGCGCCAGCGGTGACGCCTCACCACGCCACGCCAGAACATGAACACAGCGCAACCGATGAGCGCGTACAGGCACAGCGTGCCGATGATGACAAGTGCGACGATCATGGCCCTAGCTCCCTCCGTGAGTGCTGGCCTGGTAATCGGCCTCTTCCTTGACTTCCTGAATCAAAGACTCGGCAATCTCGTGCCAGTTGACACGGCCCAGCGCGTAGGACATCAGGTCGGAGTAGACTGAAGCATCCTGCATAGGCGCTCCGTACTCCACGCCCTGACCGCGGTCAAGGTGCTCGTACTTGAGCGTGTCAGCGAGTGCCAGCGGAGCGTTGTGCTAGTCAATCTAGCACGGCTGTCAAGGGGTGCAGTTGAACGGGTCGGCACTGTGTGACGTGCAGTCCCCATCGGGGTTGGGCACGGTAGTCGGGACAGGCTGGTACGGGGCCACGGTGGTGGTCGTGGTCGGCTCAACCTTCGGTTGAGTGGTCGTCGTGACAGGGCTCTGGCGGTAGCCGATCACCTCTCCCCCACGGTTCGGCCCGTGGTTCTCGTAATCGCAGTAGGCCATACCAGCGGCTCGGCACTTGTCGATTGCGGCCACAGTGTCGGGGCTGTCCTCCGTGGGCATCGGCGGGAGCGTGGTCGCAACGCTTGGCGCTTCCTGGGCCTCGGTGTGCTCCCTCATCACCTGCTTCGGTGTGCTCCTGCTCAGTTGATCTGCTGGGTACTTGCACATTGCCAGGAGGCCAGTCACGGCCACCAGGCCGAGAACGGCCCATGCGCAAGCTCGGAGAGCGGCTCGGCGCTCACGCTGCAAACGCTGCTGCTGCCTAGTCATGCTGCCACTTCCTTCGTCAGTTGAGCAAGAGCCGTCAGACTCATTGCTCGGCGGATGGTGTAGTCGCTGCCGTGAACCCATTCGTTCCAACGGCGCTGCTCGGTCGCTTCGCTGCGGATGGCAGCGAGTGCGGCGGTGATGGGGTCTCGCTCTGTGTTCATCATGCCATAGTTATCGGCAGATGTCTAGATCACTTGAGTAAGAAATGCGGATTAGTGCGGATGACCTAGCACGCAGATGCTGGTAGCGACGGTGCGGCAGGACGGCAGGACGTGAGCACCTCGGGGGTTCAAGGCGCTCACTCACTCCCCCATCACTCGCAACGATGTATCGAATCAATGAGAGGAATGGAAGAATGTGGAAGTGTGTGTCGCGTACTGTTGCGGACGCAAGTGGTGGGTGGGGGTATCCCGTGCGGGGGCGGGGTGTATGGGTTCAAGGCGCTTGCGATGGGACCCGCTGTATTTTTGAGGTCGGTTTTACAACGGGGCTGGTCAGAGCGCCCTTCCTGGGTCATTAGACCCACTCGGGCTTACCTGGATAGAGCGGCGGGTTCACCCGCCCTACATACCACGTTTTCTCTGGTCGGTCAAACGTGGTAGCACACAGCAAGCAGTACATGTTGGCAGCGCCTGCTGCGCCCGTTTCACTTGCTTGCAGTCGCATAGCGCAGCGCTGGCGCTCACGCCAGCACTGCAAGCCTGTCCCTCGTTTCACTCGGGACGTGGTAGCCACTAGCGGCGCAGATGCTCGCAGAGCAGCGAGCACAGCGCCTAGGTGTGCGACCACAGGAGCACACGCTCCGTCAGCTTGTAGCTGCCGTAGCCCCAAAGCGAAGGCAGCCGCTCGCTGCGCTCGCTCGCGAAGAACGAACGGAGCGGTAGGTTCGTTCTTCCTTTTCTGTGCATGACTGATTGGGGCGGTCGTCCCGCCCCGCTCCCACAGTTTGTTGGATCTAGGTCGTTAGACCGAGATGCCCTGCCACCCAGCAGGCCAATGCAGCTTCTCTGGCTGCTTTGGCTGCGGGTTGCCCACGAGCCCGTGGGCCTCGTTCCAAGCGACAGTCTCTTCGATCGTCATGCCCTTGGTCGGATGCGTCCACTCCGTGGACTCAAGTCGATACCGACCAAGCTCCGCTTTGGCTCGCACGCTGGCGCGCTGATGGCGCTGCAGCTTGCTGTACTTCGCCCGCTTCACGGGTTCCTCGGATCGTTGCGTCCACGGCGCATTCGCGCCTGATTGTCGAGGACGCGCTCAGTGCAGGGTACACACCACTTTGAGCGCTCTGGCTCGTACTTGGGGTTTGTGTCACTTCCGCAGATCGGGCACGCGTTCACCTCTGAGTGGCACGATGTGTGTCCCACGAGCCTCAAACGATTAGCCATACTCACTTAGGCTGGCTGTCCCACTTTCTTGGGACACTCATTACGCCTCCAAGCAGATGAGGCACAACCAAGCCAAGCGTGAGGCGTACGCCGAGTGGTACGTGACGCCAGAGGAACAGCGACCCTTCCGCACCGCGTGGTGCGATCAGAACGGGGTCGATGAATCGACCTGCATCCGCTGGGAAAAGCAGTCCTGGTTTGGTCCGTTGGTCGAAGAGGTCAAGCAGCGTCTCGCGCTGACCCCTGACGACCTGCAGTCCGTGGTCGAAGCGATGCGCGAGAAGGCGCTTGGCGGAGACCCGCGCGCGATGGACCTGTACCTCAAGTACCACGAGCGCATGAACGCTGGTCGGCTTGACGCTCAGGACCCGTCCGAATGGTCGGACGAGGAACTGGCCGAACTGCTGCAAGCCGAGTTGGATGAAGTACTAGCGAGGATCGCAAATGCCACCGCGGCCTAAGCCCGCCCAACACCTGCTCAATCTGGAACTGCTGTTCAACCGCCTCAAGAACAAGACGGGCAACCCCAACGCGCAGTTTCACATGTCCTCGTCGTTTGACCAGGGCGGGGTCAACGTCGGCCCATTCCGCCCCGTGACCGACGAGGGCGGCTACGTGCCGCGAGCACAGGCTGACCAAGCGCACAACGCGATCGACTTCAACCCTGACCGTTTGCAGACGCAGGTCGGCAACGGCCCCAAGAACCACGCGTACGACAGGTTCGTGGTCGCGCACGAGTTGGGGCACCTCAACGCCGCTCAGCAGTTGGACCCCACCAAGGTGAGCCAGTACCTGCAGTTGACGCACCAACAGGGTGCGCCTAACTCCCAGCTTGGCGCGGGCGGGCTCCCGCTCGCGGGTGAAGGGCAGAGCACGCACCAGTCCCCCAACGAGCGCTACGCGAACGACTTTGCGGCTGCGCTTGGGTTCCGCAACCGCACGGGTGGGCCGCTGAGCGCGGGCGCTCACGGCAAGATCCTCCGCCTTCTTGTCAGCCACGGCCTTCTGCCGCGTCGGTGAGTACCGCCGACAAGGTTCTCAACGAAGCGCGGTATCGGCGCTGTCGCGGTAGCTCGCCGCAGGACATCGACGCGTTCACGTACTTCTGCACGCAGTACGTCAAGATCCAGCACCCAACCCGCGGCGCGATCCCGTTCACGCTGCGCGAAGCGCAGATCACCACCGTCGAGCACTGGATGTACGAACGCTACTCGCTCGTGCTCAAGGCTCGCCAGATCGGCTACTCCACCCTCGGCGCGGTGTTCTTCCTGTGGCTCGCCGCGTTTTGGGAGGACCAGTCCCTCATCATGCTCTCGCGCAACGAGCGCGAGGCGATCAAGCTGCTGAGCAAAGCGGACTACGCGTACAAGCGGCTGCCCGAGTGGATGCGCGAGCGGATGCCGAAGCGCATCGACGCGAACGTCAAGCGCATCTCGTTCGGCAACGGCTCCGTCATTGAGTCGCTGCCGTCCAAGGAAGACCCCGCTCGTGGTAGCACCGCGTCCAAGATTTTCGTGGACGAGTGGGCGTTCCTCGACAACCCCGAGCAAGCGTGGGCCGCTATCGAGCCTGTGGCCGATGTCGGCGGTTCGATCATCGGCATCTCCACCGCCAACGGCGCGGGCAACTTCTTCCACACGTTGTGGGTTGGGGCCACGACAGGCACGAACAAGTTCGTTGCCATCTTCTTCCCGTGGTCGGCCAACACCGACCGCGACGACAACTGGTACGAGGTGCAGCGCAACAAGCTGCCGCCGTGGCAGCTTGCGCAGGAGTACCCCGACAACCCCGAAGAGGCGTTCATCCGCTCGGGTAACCCCGTGTTCGATGTCGACGCGCTGCGCAAGCGCGTCACGCGCCCGCCCGTGATGGTGGGGTCACTTGACCACTACAAGCACGGGATCAAGTCGCCGCAGTTCAAGGAGCACGAGAACGGCGCGCTCAAGCTGTGGGTTCCGCCCGAGAAGGACGACGCGTACGTCATCGGCGCTGACGTGGCCGAAGGTTTGGAGCACGGGGACTACTCGTGTGCCCACGTGCTCTCCACCAAGCGCCAGATGATCGTCGCGTGTTGGCACGGCCACATCGACGCTGACCTGTTCGGAGAAGAGATTGCCAAGCTCGGGTACTACTACAACACCGCATTCGTGGGAGTGGAGGTCAACAATCACGGCCTCACAACCAACAAAGCTCTGCAGCGGATCGGTTACCCCTACCTGTACGTTCGGCACGAGTTGGATGGGGACACGACCGCTGACGACAGGCAGCAGAAGGTGGGTTGGTACACCTCACGCGTCAGCAAGCCCCTCATTATTGATGGACTTGTCACTGCGCTTAGGGGCGATCTTGCGGTTCCCGATGAGCACACAATCGCGGAGCTTCTGACCTACGTCCGCGACGAGAAGGGGCTCACGTCGGGCTCGCCCCACGACGACCGCGTGATGGCGCTTGCGATCACCTGGCAGATGGCCCCGCACGTTCGCAAGACCGAGGCGCAGGAAGCCAAGGACTACTACTGGACCGCGCAGTACTTCCTCGACAAGTTGCTGAACCCTGAGAGTCCAGACGGCTACGTCCCGATCGGGACGTACAACAAGCGGCGGGTTGCTTAGTCGCAACGACCCGCCAAAGTCACGCCTGGCGGGGAGTGGGACAGTGGTTATGCCATCACTGCATGGCTGACTGCTCTCATTTCAAGGCCGCGACCATCGACGGCGTGTGCATGACGTGCGAGCGGGAGCAGCAGGACTCCCGCGGACCGCTTGTCTCCTTCGCGGGAGGCAAGAAGGCATGGCACAACGGCCCGACCATCACTGAGTCCATGCGCGAAAACGTCGCGCACTGGAAAGAGTCGGGCATCGACGCAGAGCCTGTGGGCCGCGGAAGGTGGATCTAGGTGGCACGAGGCGGCGTTACGCCTTCGGTTGACGAGTCTGACCCGTTCAGTGGGGGCACTGGCCCCTACAAGTCGACCTTCAACAAGACCGAGAAGCTCAAGGCCGCGCACGACAACGTGCGTGGCGCGTTGAAGTGGCGCGAGCAAGAGGGTTACGACGACACGTGGAAGCGGATGCGGGATTTGTACCGCCTCCGTCACGACAAGATGGGCTATCAGGACGGCGATTCCATCGCTGTCGCCATCTCGTTTGCCACGATCAACGTGATTGCGCCGTCCGTCAGCGTCAACCACCCGAAAATCACGGTTCTTCCTCGCAAGGAAGAGGACGTAGACAAGGCCACGATCACCGAAGCGGTCGTGAACTACTGGTGGAAGCACTACAACTTCCAACCTGAGTTCCGTCGCGCCGTCAAAGACTTCCTCGTGTACGGCCTGGGCATCTGCAAGGTCGGTTACAAGTACGAAGAGAGCGAGCGGGAGGCTACTCCCGAGGAAATCCAGCAGGAAGTCGACGGTTCCAACGAGCAACTGGACCAGTTTGCGGCCGAAAATCCGCACATGGCCCACGATTTGCCTACGCACCAGGACGTTGTGGACGCTGTGCCGCTCACAACCATCGAAACTGTCCACGATGCGCCGTTTGTCGAGCGGATTTCGCCGTTCGACTTCTTCATTGACCCCGAAGCGACGTGTTTGGACGACGCGAAGTACCTCGCGCAGCGGATTGTGCTGCCGTTGGAGCGCGTCAAGGAAGATGAGCGCTACAACGCGGCTGCTCGGCGTGCTCTGAACGCCGATGGCAGCGTCAAATGGCAGATTGAGGACGATCACGCCAACGCTCCCACGCCTCCGAACGGTCGTGTGACGATTTGGGAGTACTACGACACCGAAACCAAGGAGTTTTCGGTGTTTGCCGACCAAGAGAAGGTCGGTTACCTCGTTGATCCGCAGGATTACCCGTACCCCTTCGGGCTTCCGTTCGTGCTCATCGAGAACTACGACGTGCCCGACGCGTTCTACCCCATCGGTGAGCTTGAGGCCATCGAGCCGCTGCAGTACGAGCTTGACGCGACCCGTTCTTCGATGGTTCGCGCCCGCAAGCTGGACGTTCCCAAGTTCATCGCGCGCAAGGGTGCGTTCGATCAGACGGCCAAGGATGCGCTGGGGTCCGACACCCCCTACCGCGTGGCCGAAACGGACAACGATCGTGCGCTGAACGACCTCATCATCCCTCTGCCGCGCAACGACGCCAACGCGCAGTTGTACCAGAACCACTCCGAGGTCATTGAGGCCGACATCAACCTCGTGACTGGCGTCAACGACTACATGCGAGGCGCGCAGAGTGAGATTCGACGCACCGCAACCGAGGCCAGCATCATCCAAGATGCAGCAAACGCCCGTGCGGCTGACAAACTTGCCATCATTGAACACGCCATCAGCGAGATTGCTCGTCGCCTTGTGGGGCTGGCGCAGCATTACCTTGAAGGCGAGCAGGTCGCGCGTGTCGTAGGTGCCGCGGGAGCCATGACGTGGGTCCCGTTCACCGCCGACGACATTGCTGGCGAGTACGACTTTGACGTTGAGGGCGGGTCGACCCAGCCGCAGAACGAGACGTTCAGGCGGCAGCAGGCCATGCAGTTGCTGCAGACCATGACGCCGTTCATCCAGATGGGCGTAATCAATGTACCAGTACTGCTGGGACAGGTTCTGCGCGAAGGGTTTGGGCTCAAAAACCCCGAGAAGTTCCTGCAGGCTCCCCCGCCCCCGATGGGCGTGGACCCTGTAACGGGCGAGCCCATGGACCCATCCATGCAGGGCGGGATGCCGCCCGATCAGCAGGGTGCTGAGCCTCCGCCCGATCAGGGTGGCGTTCCGCCGCAGGGCGGTGACCAGCAGGGCATCCAGGGCGTGCCGCCTGAGGTGCTCGCTCAAATTCAGAACCAGTACGGATTGCTGCAAGGACAGTAATGGCGCTTGACCCATACGCGTTCAGCCTGCTGCGCAAGTACCAAGCGCAGCGTTCGGCAGGCAGCAACGGCAACATCACCATCAATCTTGACCTTGGAGGACTGCGCGACCTGTGGGGTCGCAAGCAGAACGAAGAGGAAGACGACTCGCTTGAGGCGAAGTCGCAACCCGTCCACGTAACAAACATGCCAAGGATTAGTCCATCGTGAGTTGGTTTGCAGGTAAGGGCGCTACGCCCGTTTACATCGACACCGCGGATGCAGCGGCGCTGGCGACCAAGGGTCGCCTGGTCGCGCTGCTCATCAACCCGACTGGTGCCGTCACCCCCACCGTGACCGTTTACGACAACGCGAGCGCTGCGAGCGGAACCAAGGCGGTCACCGCCAAGATTGTTTCTGCTACGCCGCTGTACCTCTGGTTCGGTGATGAGGGCGTTGAGCTTGCCAACGGCGCGTTTGTCAGCGCATCCGCGTGGACCACGCTCAACGTGACGGCCTACGTCAAGAGCTAGCTCGTGCCTCGTTCCTTGTACGACGAGAAGCGGACAACGACCCGATACGACATCGGGTCGACCGCGATCTACGTCGGCTACGCCGATTACCTCGGGGACGGCACTGCGCCGTCTGACGGTGATCCAGCGTGGACCATCAAGCGCATCACGTTGTCTGGTGGGTCACCCACCAAAACCGAATGGACCAACCCAGGTGGAGGCACCTGGGACAACCGAGCGAGTGAGAGCTACGTCTAGTGGCCGATAACAAGACCTTCCAAGCGAGCACGCTTGCAACGCTGCCCAGCGGCACCGTCGTCGCAACCGACGAGATTGCGGGCGCTGACTACCAGAAGATGAAACTGGTCGACGGCACCGCGGACAGCACTACAGCCGTTGCTGCTGGTGGTGGCGTAGAGGCGAATGCACTGCGCGTCACGGTCGCGTCGGACTCGTCGGGTGTTCTGAGCGTGGACGACAACGGCGGGTCGCTCACGGTGGACGGCACCGTCACCGTGCAGGACGGTGGCGGCGCGATCAGTGTCGATGACAACGGCTCCACGCTGTCGATTGACGACGGTGGAGGTTCGATCACAGTTGACGGCACGGTGGCCGTCAGTGGCTCGGTGGACACCGAGCTTACGACCGCGGATCTGGACACAGGCGCGGGCACCGACACCCGCGCGGTGATCGGTCTGGTCGGGGCGAAGTCGGGCGGTGCCGCCCTCATCCCTGGTGACGCGACCAAGGGGCTCGCGGTTGACCTGACCGCGACAGGTCAGAACTCGACCGCGCTCAAGGTCGACGGGTCTGCCGTGACCCAGCCTGTCAGCGCGTCGTCGCTGCCGCTGCCCACGGGCGCGGCGACCGCGGCCAAGCAGCCCGCGATTGGTACTGCTGGATCGGCTTCGACCGATGTCATCACGGTGCAGGGCATAGCGAGCGGTACCGCGCTCGCGGTGAACAGCACGCCTGTCTCGCCTGGTTCGATTCTAAACGGCGTCACCAACGTGACGACCGCAGGCACGCGCGTTGTGCTGGCGAGTTCGACCACGTGTCGTTCGGTCACCGTGCGAGCGAAGCACACCAACACGGGTGTGATCTACGTCGGGAACTCAAGCGTGTCGTCGTCCAACGGCTACACCCTGCTCCCTGGCGAGTCCATCTCTCTCGACATCACCAACCTCAACACCGTGAACCTCGACGCCGCGACCAGCGGCGAGGGCGTGACGTACCTCGGGGTGGCCTAATGCCTCAGACGCAAGGATTCCTTCCGAACCGACCGCCCAACATTCAGGTGTTCACCGCCAACGGCACGTGGACCAAGCCCGCTGGCGCGGTGACCGTGCAGGTCATCGCGGTTGGCGGCGGCGGGGGCGGCGCGTCAGGTCGCTGTGGAGCCGCTGCCGAAATCCGCCAGGGCGGCGGTGGCGGCGGTGGCGGCGGTGTGTTCATTGCCAACTACCGCGCGTCTGACCTGACAAGCACCGTGTCGGTCACGATCGGCGCGACTGCTAACGGTGGTACCGCGAAGACCGCGACCGCTGACGGTGGAGCGGGAACCAACGGCAACAACACCACCTTCGGCTCCTACGTCAACGCTGGTGGTGGTTTCGGCGGTAACGGCGGGACCAACGCTGCTGCCGCGGTTGCGGCTGCAGGCGGTGGGTCGTCCACGACCGAGGTCAACAGTACGGCCGCGGCTGGTCCGTTCAACGGACCTGCTGCTAGCGCGTGCCCTGGTGCGACCCCCAACGGCGGGGGCATCACGGGTGGTCTGCAGGCTGGTGGCGTCACCGCTCTGAACGGGCTGCTGCCTGGCGGTGGCGGTGGCGGTGGTTGTCTTTCGTCAGCGACTGCCGCGTCCGCTGGTAGCGGTGGCGGTGTTGGCGCGGGCGGTGGGCAGAACCTCACTGGTGGTTCTGCTGGTGCTTCGGGTGGTACCGCGGGTGGCACGGGTTCCAACTCGGCCATCCCTGGGCAGGGTGGCCCTGGTGGTGGTGGCGGCGGTGCCGCGACTGGTTCGACCAACGGTGGCGCTGGCGGTAACGGTGCCACGCCTGGCGGCGGTGGTGGCGGCGGTGGTGCCGCGGTCGGCACCTCGGCTGCCACGTCTGGCGCTGGTGGCACGGGTGCCCGCGGCGAATGCACCATTATCACGTACTTCTAGGAGGCCACATGGACAGGTATGCAGTTCTTGATGCAGACAACAACGTGGTCAACGTCAGTGTGTGGGATGGCGTCACGCCGTGGCAGCCGAACCCTGGCCTGAGTGCGGTCAAACTCCCGCCCGATTCCGAGGTTGCGATCGGTGGGGTGTATGACCCCAAGGCGAAGACGTACGAGCCTCCCGCTCCCCCGCCCGATCCTCCGCCGACCGACGCTGAGATTCTCGTGCAGGTGCTCGTAGACAAGGGCGTTATCACACAAGAGGACGTGGATCAGGCCAAGGTTGACGCGAATGTGGGCGACTCAGCGGGCGTGGTCGACGTAACGCCGTGACCATGTTGCTGATGTTGGGCGGTGCCAGCGGCACCGTTTCCTTCACGCCCATTGCGTTCGGCAACACGTTGGCGATCCTCATGCCTGATGAGGTCGCTACAGGTGCTGCGACCACGATCTACGCAGAGGTCATCGACTCGTCGGGTTCCGTCACGCCCGATGAGGCGCTGCAGCTTTCGATCTACGGGTTCGACTCTGGTGGCACACGCACCGAGGTGCAGGCCGTCGAGCAGATGTCCGTGGTCAGTGGCAACCTGTATGCACTGACGTGGACGCCCGCTGACAGCGGAACCTACGAGATTGTGGTGGCTGCCAACGTGGGTGGTACCGCGTACCCAGCGGTACGCGCACTCACCGCGCGCCCCAAGTTCGATCCCATCGGCCTGGCGGTCGATGACGTGCTGGTTTCCCGCACTGGCGACGACGACGTTTTGGGCACGGCGTAGCTCGCTGGGACACACATTATGCCATCTCTGTTGCATCTAGGGAACACCCGCAAACGCGGACTCCACGACAGAGAGGGCACCAAGTGCCAGACAACGGTATTGACACGCTGAACGCGGAAATCGACGCCGCTCTTGCTGCAGACGCAGCGCAGAGCGAGCCCGATTCAACCTCAACGGACAGCGAGGTTCAGACCGATCAGCCCGAGGTTGAGGCTGATGCCACCACCGAGGTCTCCGAGACCGAGGATGCTCCCACGAGCGAGGGCGATGAGCCGTCGTTCAAGGTCAAGGTCCGCGGCGAAGAGATGGACGTGACCCTTGACGAGTTGCTCAAGGGGTATCAGCGTCAGGCGGATTACACCCGCAGCAAGCAAGAGGTTGCGGCCGAGCGGCAGGAAGCTGCCGCCGCGCTAGAGCTTCTTGCAGCGCTGCAGAATGATCCGCAGGGCACCCTGCAGATTCTTGAGCAGCAGCTTGGTTTCGATGCGGACACCGAGGAAATCGACCCCATCGCACAGCGGCTGAGCCAGACCGAGCAGTTCATCGCACAGCAGCAAGAGCAAGCCGCAATCGCACAGATTGAGGCGGAGGTCAGCCGAGTAGCGCAGACCTACGGCGCGGAGAATGTCGACGCCGAGGCGCTTCTCGACTACGCGATTGAGCAGCAGATCCCTGACCTTGAGGCAGCGTTCCTCAAGATGCAGGCAGCCGCTCAGCGCGAGGCACAGATCGCAGACCAGAACCGCAAGGCGGCTGAGCGCAAGCGCTCAACCCCGCCCGTTGCGGGACGGAGCACTGCGGCTGGGACTCAGGCGAAGCCCCCGCGTTCAATCAAGACCGTTGCGGATGCCCTCAATGCTGCCCTTGAAGATCACGGAGTGGATTCCTGGGGTCAGATCGACTTTGGGACCCCTGCTCCCTAGATAAAGGACGCATCCAAAACCAATGGCTGGAAACTCCAGTTTCGACACGATTCTGTCCACCACGCTGAAGCACTACACGCCGCAGCTTGAGGACAACATCTTCAGCAACATCACCCTTCTCTACTGGCTCCGCGAGGCGGGACACATTGAGAAGGTCAGCGGTGGTCAGTCGCTCGTGGAGCCGCTGCTCTACGCGACCAACGGTACCGCTGGTTCGTACTCGGGTTACGACAACATCGCGACCACGCCGTCCGAGGGCATTTCGGCTGCTGAGTACTCGTGGAAGCAGTACGGGGTCACCGTCGCCATCAACGGTCTGGAAGAGGCTCAGAACTCTTCCAAGGAGGCGATCATCTCGCTGATTAAGGCGAAGATCGACCAGGCCGAGATGAGCGCGCTGGACGCCATGAACATCATGTTCTACGCGGACGGTACGGGTAACTCGTCCAAGGACTGGAACGGGCTTTCGCTGCTCGTCAAGACCGATGGTACGGGAACGGTCGGCGGCATCGACGCGTCGACCGAGACGTGGTGGAAGAACAAGTTCGACTCGACCTCCGAGGCGCTGAGCCTTAGTCGAATGAGCAACATGTTCAACTCTTGCTCCAAGGGCAAGATCAAGCCTGAGTTCCTGCTCACCACGCAGGCGCTGTACGAGAAGTACGAGGGCCTGCTTCAGCCGCAGCTTCGGTACCAGTCCTCCAAGGAGGCTGACGCTGGCTTTGAGAACCTTCTCTTCAAGTCGGCTCCCGTCATGTGGGACGAGGACTGCAACTCGGGTCGCGTGTTCTTCCTGAACTCCAAGTTCCTGAAGCTCAAGGTCCACTCGGACGTGTGGTTCAAGAACACCCCGTTTGAGAAGCCGCACGGTCAGGACGCTCGCTACTCGCAGATCCTGTGCTACGGCAACCTCGTCACGAGCAACCGCCGATTCCTCGGCGTTCTGTCGGGCAAGAGCTAGCTCTTACCAGGCCACGGTTGGTGGGGGAGGCGATCCCTCCCCCACCCGCCTACTAAGTCCCATTCACGAAACAGAGAAAGATACCAATGGCAGTCGATACCACTAAGGCGATTCCTCAGATTCTTGAGACGCTTTTCCTCGGGTCCAGCGGTCCCGTCAAGGGGTTCATCACCAAGTCGGTGACGCAGGCGGTCCCTTCGATCACCGCTTCGGGTTCGGCCCGCGTTTCCGCGAAGGTTCCCTTCGCCGCGACCACCACGGTTACTGGTGCGAACGTCGGTGACATCGTGATTGTCGGTCAGCCGACCGTCGCTCTCACGGGGCTGCTCAGCCTTGAGGGCATCGTCACCGCTGCGGACACGGTGCAGCTTTACGCGACTGAGGTTCCCAACACTGGCGTCACGGGCGCGTCGAAGACCTTTGAGGTCATCGTCGTTGACGTGACCTGAGCCTACTTCTTAGGAGAAAGGAGTAGGTACTCATGGGTGCTACCAGCATCACCGCCATCACGTATGGCGGTACGGGGAACTTCAAGGCTCGCGCTGATTCGGTTCACTTCAACAAGCGAATCAAGCGTGCGGTCATCACCGCGTCGTCGTCCTACGCGACTGGTGGGGACAGCGTTGCGCTGTCCTCGGTCGGTCTGAAGACGGTCGACAACGTGCTCATCATCGCGTCGGAGGGCGGAACGCGCTCGGGCATGATGATCCCTTCATCGTCGTACAACGGTAAGGGCGTCTCGTTTGACGTTACCGACCCGACTGCGCCGAAGCTGAAGGTGTTCACCGCGGCTGCGACCGAGGCATCGGCTGCCTCGGACCAGTCGTCCGTGACGGTTGTGGCTGAGTTCCACGGCCAGTCATAGCAAAAGAAGGAGACGCTTACATGCGCAGGCAGTTGTTCAATGAGAACGGCGTCTCCGCCTACCAGCGTAGCGGCGCGGTTCCAGGCGGGAACCACGCATACGTTGGTCTCACGCCAGTAGCGGGTGGTATGCCCTGGGAAGGAGAGGCGATCGAGCCTCTCGCGCCCGAAGGCGCTACGTGCAGTGCTACCACCCGCGCTGGCACCCCTTGCGGGATTGACCCGCAGGGGGAATCTCTCTGCCACGTTCACCGTCGTTAGTAAAGGAACCCAATGGCGGCATTGAGTGCCGACGACATCCGCACGTACGTTCGGACGGCGCTTGATGTTGAGGCTGACGAGGTTCCTGACGCTCTCATCAACGTCTGGATGAATGAGGGCTTCGACAAGATCGTTGCCCTGGCCGACCGCAGTCCCTACTGGCTGCACGTGACGTACACGTTCGATTCGGTTGTGGGCACGCAGTCGTACGATCTGGACACGACGGACGGCATGATCGACCCGACGCCGTTGCGCTACATCGAAGATGTGCGGGGAGACACGTGGTCGCTGGTCCCTCGCTCCCACCGCCAGGTGCGAGCGCGTTACCGCCAGTCCGACCCGAGTCAGGCCCGACCGACCGACTTCTCGGTGTGGGGCCGCAGCCTCTATTTGTGGGGCATCCCGACTGAGGTAATGACCTACGAGGTGACGGGCACCCGTGAGCCGCTGGATTGGGTCGCGTTGGGCACGTCGCCCGACTGCCCCAACGAGTTCCACGGGCTCATTGCCGACTACACCCTCGCACGCGGGTACGCGCAGCAGGACGATCCCGACATGGCTCAGCAGTTGCTGGGTGGTTGGGATGCGCAGGTTCAGAAGCTGCTCGTGCGCAGCGAGGACGGCATGTCCTCTCAGCCGCTGCAAATCAATGGTGGCTACCCCCGTGAGGCGTGGCGCGCTGAGCGCAGCAACAATCTTGGTCCGCTGATTTGGACCTGGGAAGATTGGCGAACGTGGCTACAGTAGCTGGCGTCAAGCTCTGCTCGACGTGCGGCGAGGCCAACGAGTTTGGCAAAAATGTTTCGCAGCCTGATGGCCTGCAAAACGAATGCAAGCCCTGCCGTCGCAAGCGGAACAAGAAGATTTACAAGCAGAGTCCTGAGTACCGCTACAAGTCCTGGGCTTCTCGGATCATGCGCGAGTACGGCTGGACCGTTGAGCGTTATTACGAAACGCTCGCTGCCCAAGGGGGCGGTTGTGCTATCTGCGGTTCGCGTAACCCTGGTCGGGGTAACGCTCGCTTCTCCATCGACCACAACCATGTTAGTGGATTGACTAGGGCGTTGCTCTGTCATTCGTGCAATGTCGCCCTTGGGCTTCTGAAGGAAGACAAGAGTCGCATTCAGAAAATGATCGACTACCTGACGGACTGGGAGTAACAGATGGTCGGGCGTGTACAGACGCTGCCCACCTCTGACTTCCGTGGTGGCATCAACTACAACGCGGACGCGTTTCAGCTTGGACCGAATCAGGTCTCTGACGCGCTGAACGTCGACTTCGACCCGAACGGTGGGTTCACCCGCCGTGACCCCGTAACGGTCATCAACTCAAGCGGCATCACCGCGGCCAAGAACATCTGGTCGTTCATCACGTCCAACGCTGGCACCAAGCAGATCATCGTGCAGGACGGCAACGATGCCGCCTACTCGACTGGTGCCAACTTCACGAACATCAACCCCGACGCGCTTGCGACCACGGGCACGATGTACGCGGCAACAGCGAACGACAAGAACTACATCATGCGCAACGCCGAGCGTGCGGCGTTCACATGGAACGGCACCGCGTCGGCGGTACTCACGGACGCGCATGGCGCGTACAACGACAACCTCGCTGCGCCTGCTGGCGGCAAGATGCCGCTCGCCAAGTACATCGCGTTCCACCGTAACTACCTGTTCGTCGCGAACACGGTGGAGTCGGGAACCGCTCGTACCTCGCGCATCCGCTTCTCACACCCGTTCTCGGATCTGACGGGCACCAAGGGCGCGGAGGACTGGCGCACCAACGACTGGATTGAGGTGTCGCCTGGCGACGGCGACCAAATCACGGGGATCATCTCGTGGCAGGAGCGGCTCTACATCTTCAAGAACCGCTCGGTGTGGGCGCTGTCAGGCTACGACCCCAACTCATTTCAGTTGGACAACGTGTCCCGCGACGTTGGAGCGATCGACCAGAAGGCGATCGCGATTGGCGACGAGGGGATCTACTTCTTCTCGTGGCCGAACGGCCTGCAACTTTTCGACGGCAAGCAGGTCCGCGACCTTTGGTACAACATGACGCCGCTCACCGCTCCCCGTGGTTCGGGGACGCTGATCGGCCAAAAGTCGTTCGACGCGAACTACGCGACGAACACCGCCATTGGCTACGTGAACCAGCGGTGCTGGGTTTCGGCCACATCGGTTGGGTCCACCACCAACGACATGACGTTTGTGTTCGATCCTCGGCTTGGCAAGGAGGGCGGCTGGACGCAGTACGACCTGCCGCTCGCCGCGTTCACTAAGTTTCACCCACCGTCAGGCACTCGCTACTGGTACGCGATCAACGCGTCTGACACGTCTCGCGTGGTCAAGCTCCACGAATCGGCAAATCTCGTGGACGGGCTGGTGTCGTCCCTCGACACGCCCATCTCGTCATACGTCTACACCCGCTGGTTCGATTTGGAGAACCCCGCGGTCATCAAGCGCTGGAAGCACCCGATTTTCGTGTGCGACAGCAACGACGACCAGACGCTCCCGTGCGAGGTGTTCCGTGACTACGACTTCACGTCTGCGGTCAAAAACTTCGATCTGACCATCACGGGGCCTCCGTCCCCTGCCACCTGGGGCTCCGCGACCTGGGGCGCGTTCACGTGGGCCAGCGACACCACGACAGGTGCGCAGACGATTCTCAAGGGCGCATCGCTGGGGCGTGGGACAGCGATTGCGCTGAAGATCAATGGGCCGAGTACGGGCGATCAGGACTGGTCGGTCAACTCCGTGACCTTCAAGTACATCCCTCGACGGGTCCGCAACTAGGAATCCTATGGCTGACGTAACTGTTCCCAACACGCTTGCCAACGGCACGACGGCCGATGCTGCCGACGTGCAGGCCAACTTCGACGCGCTGGTTTCGTGGATCAACACCAACGCGATCCGCAAGGACGGCACCATCGCGTTCACCGCGGTGCCCACTGGCCCAGCGTCGGACCCGTCGTCCGACAACCAGTTGGCCCGCAAGAAGTACGTGGACGATCGGGTGGGGCTGCAGTCGGGCTACGCGACCGCGAACCACACGTTCACCGCAGCCGACGTGTACCAGACCATCGACACGGTGACCATCTCCAACCCTGGCAAGGCTGTGGTCGTGGAGGCTTGGGCGTCAGCGCTGACGCTCTCGGGAGCGTCGGGCTCTAGCTCATTTCGCTACCAGTTCAAGGTGCAGATCAGTCTGGACAACGGGTCGAGCTACACCGACTCGTCGCAGAACTTTGTGACGTTGGGGTCGACCGCGTACGGCAGCCAGGTCGCTTTCCTGCGGGTCGCAGGAACGCCGACAGGGAACATCAAGATTCGCACGCAGCACTACCAGCAGTCGGGTGGTCTCGGCTTCGGCCAGGCAGCCGAGTCTTCGATCATGTACCAGATGTTCAAGACGGTGAGCGTGTGAGTGGTAGCCGCTGGCAGAAGCTGCGGCTACGCGGCTCTGGCAAGGACGCAACTTCGGTTGCGGTGGAGGATTGGCAAGACGTTCTTGCGTCGGGCTCAACGGTGAGCACGCCGCAACTGCAAGCAGTGTTCAACAACGGGTGGGCCACGAGCAGCGCGTTTGGCACCACCAACAAGGTGCAGTACTACAAGGACCCATTCGGGATCGTGAGGCTCAAGGGCACCGCGCAGCGGACTCCTTCGGTTCCGCAGATGACCCTCAACGAAACGCTGCTCACGCTGCCCACGGGCTACCGCCCGAATCAGGAGCTTCGGTTCGCGTGCGTGAACAACGCGAACGCGGATGCAATCACGGTGGTGCTGAGCATTTTGGACACGGGCGAAATCAAGTGGCGAGGCGATAACACGGGCGCGGCTCCCCCGAGCTTCTACTACGTCGCCGCTGGCACGGGGTACACGTCGGACTTGCGGCAGTCGTTCGACGGCATCGCGTTCAGGGCTGAAGAGAAGATTTCTTAGGACGATGGCAACAGGCAACCTTTACGGGTTGGACCCCGCCGAGCAGCAGGGCTTCGACTCGCAGCGCAGCAAGATCAATCTGGACTTCGGCCACGCGAACGCGATGAACGCGTTCCAGCGGGGCAACGTGCTCGCGAACCGCGCGTCTGACTTCGGGAACCTCAAGCGCCAGTTCTTCAACATGCGCAACAGTCTGCCTGGTCAGTACGTGGGCCGCGGGCTGATGAACAGCGGCATCTACAAGCAGGGCCTGCAGGACTTCAACCAGAACCGCGTACAGCAGTTCGGTGACCTGGCTCGCAAGTACCAGCAGATGGTGGGTCAGCTTGACCTGCAGCGCCAGCAGGGCTTGGAGTCGCAGTACGCGGGCCTCGCTGACATCAATGCACAAGAGGCCGCGCGGCGTGCGCAGTTGGCCTCGCAGATTCGTGGAGTCTACTGAGGATGACTGCCGTTCTGAGTCTTCCCGAAAGGCCCACTGCCATTCGGCAACGCGACTACGACGACAAGAAACAATACCGTCGCGATTACATGCAAGAGCGCCTGCGGATCTACCGAGAATGGATTCAGGACTACAAGGTCACTCACGGCTGCGTTGATTGTGGGTACAACGCCCATCCACACGCGCTTGAGTTCGATCACATTCCCGAGCGGGGGAAGAAGAAGTTCCTCATCAGTCATGGCGCTGGTCGCAAGATTGAAAAGGTTCTTGCTGAAATCGCTAAGTGCGATCTTGTGTGCGCGAACTGCCACCGAGTTCGCACTGCGCAACGCGGTGAAGAGAGTGGTTGGTCTGGTTACGGCCGCGCTCGCATCGAAGAAGAGGTCTACTAGGCATGGCGATCAAGAAGGCAAACAACGTCTGGCGTCAGGCCAAGTCTGCGGCTCGCAAGCCGAAGGTCGACCCCAGGATCATCCCCGTCGCGAACAACAACGCCGAGATTGAGAACGCGTACAAGAACGCGTACGCGCAGCGAGCGAACCAGCTTGCTGCGATGAACGGCAGCACGGGTCAGGTCAACGCTCCTGGTGTGATGGGCGGCGGTCAGGCCGCGCCCGCGCTCACGGGTCCGCAAAAGGAGATGTGGGCGAACACCGACCAACTGAACCGCACCTACGCGGAGAACGCTCAGAAGCTGCAGCAGCTTCGCGACCAGTACGCGGCGCAGAACGCCCAGCTTCAGCAGCAGCAGAAGCAGGATCTGGCATCCGCTCAGCAACTGCTCGGCGGAGAGACGGCGCAGTCGCGCCGTGACCTCTCGCGTCAGGCGGCGAACGCGGGCGACCCGCTGCAGGCGCAGCAGTCGCTGATGCAGAACAACCTCGTGGACGCGGGCAACCGCCAGCAGGCGTTGCTCGGTCAGTACCAGAACCTTGTGGACGCTAACTTCGCTGACCGCTCGGCGTCCGCGGCCAACCAGAAGGCCGCGTACCTCGCACAGCTTCAGCAGTCGTTTGCCGACGCTCAGGCCGCTGCCGCCTCTGGTGGAGGCGGAGGGGGCGGTGGCGGAGGCGGTGGCGGTGGTGGCCGCGGCGGTGGTTCGTCGTCCAGTGACGGACCGTCGTCGTCGGACATTTACCTCGCCAAGTCGCTGCTCGGTACCCAGGACTGGGGCAACTACGGGCACCAGTACGCCAACCGCTACCTGGGCAACAGGAACCCGTTCGCGAAGGGTTCGCTTCGTGCTGCCACATGGGCTGCACTGCATCACGATCCGCATGTTGCTGACTCGCTGCTTGCTCGCACGAGCCAGAAGAAGAACCCGCTGGTGTACCGCTACCTCAACTCGTTCATCTCGCAGCGCAACAAGGGCCGCGAGAAGAAGCGCGGCCCGTCCATCGAGGACATCCTCGCGTTCGCTCAGAACTTCCACCACTGAGGTAGCTGTCAGTGGCTAGCCGCGCCAAGTCGATCGACACGGGGCAGGCGCTCAAGGCGCTTGCTCTCATTCGTGCCAGTCATCAGCGCCCCTCTTCAGGGGGCGCTAGTCGTGGTGGTGGACCTGGCAAGAGTGTGGGCGTTCCTGGCCGTTCCAACGCGTCGTACCTGCGAGCGTTCGACAAGGCGCAAAAGCGCAGCGCGAAGGCAAAGAAGAAGTCCAAGGGTGACAGCAGTAGCGTCCTTGGGGACGTTGGGGATTTCGGCGCGAACCTGGTGGAGTCTGGCCTCAACCTGGCCGACGTGCCCCGCTCCTACGTTGCCTCTCATGTGGCGGACATCGCTGGCGCAGCCGAGTCGGGAGACCTCGGCAAGACCATCAACGCGGTTGGCAACACGATCAACCCCGCTAACGCGATTAGCACCACGGCCGCGGGCGCTGCCGACGCGTTCGGCATCGCGCCGCACACCGCCGAGACGGTGGCTCGGCACGGCTACACCGATCCAGCGCACGCTCGCGATTTCCTTGAGCACACGGGCGTCGGCACGTACCTGCAGCGTGCGATCGACCGTCACCCCAAGGACTTGGGCTTTCTGAACAAGGCGCTGGAAGCGCACGTCCCTGGCACGCCGTTGGACGTGGGCATCAGCGGTAAGGATGTCATCGGCTTCGGCGGTGACGTTGGTCTCGACCCGCTCACCTACGTGACGGGTGGCGCGAGCGACGTTGCCAAGGCTGGTGGCAAGGGCGTTGCTCGGGCTATCGTGGAAGCTGGCGACAAGGCCGCGGCCGAGGCCGTCGCCAAGGCTGGTGTTGACGCCGCCAAGGCGGGTGTACCCGAAGCCGTTCGTCTGCAGGCGAAGAACGCTATCGAGACGGGCGTCAAGCACGAGTTCGACAAGGCGCTGAAGGAGGCCACGACCAAGGGTCACGGCCTGCGCAACATCACTAACAAGGACGTGTACAAGGCGGTCACAGGCAACACGGGCGGTGTCCGCGTGCGCGTGCCTGGTACGGGCAGGTACGGCCGTCAGGTCCAGCGCCTTGCTGGCGCTGAGAACCCGACCGAGACACTGGCTCCGCTGGTGTCGAAGGAGTTGACCGACAAGCTCAACCCCGTGCTGGACAAGATCAAGGGCACCGCGCAGACCGCGGGCGAGAAGACGTTCGGTCGGGTCGCTCGCAAGGGCGAGCTTGCCAAGGCGCTGCGCGATCCCAACTCGTCGCCTGACCTGATTCGCAAGCTGCTCGCTGCCGAGTCGGCCGATGTGGTAGCCAACGCTCGGCGTGAGGCTTCGCTGCGTTTCGTGCGTCGTGAGTCCGACGCGGCTCTGCGAGAGGACATGAAGCACCCTGGCCTGCACCCGCTGCAAGCCGCGAATGAGGCTGTCGCGAGCAAGCTCGGCCCTGACGCGCTGCACGAGTACCAGAAGATCCGCAAGCTCATCAAGCAAGAGGGCGCGGACAAGGTTGTCCATCTCATCGAGTCGGGACGTGCGGGCGAGTCTCGTGCGGCCACGGCGCTGAGCGACTGGTTCGATCGGTTCCACGAGACGGCCAACGCCAACGGCGTTGACCTCGCTCGTCGTGAGAACTACGTGCCGCGGGCGCTGTCCGAGAACGCAAAGAAGCTGGTGCTCGGAGACCAGACCCGTGCGGGCCTGCTCAAGAAGGGCTCGTTTGAGTACAGCCGTGAGGAAGAGAACGCGATCCGCAAGGCGATGGCCGCGGAGGCCAAGCGCAGCGGGCTGGACCTGAAGCCCGAGAGCTTCACGTCTGCCGAGACGCGTGCGTACGGCGAGAAGCTGGCGCAGCTTCACTACGGCGACAAGCTCAAAGGCTCGTACTACGAGGGCAACATCGACAAGCTGGTGCTCAACAACGCCAACGCGCTCAAGGAGCGGTTGTACCAAGTTGAGAAGCAGCGCAGGCTGCTGGACGAGAACGTGCTGCAGGAGGTTCCTGGGCACGGCGTCACCACAGACCCTGGCGCGATCAAGGCGACCGAGCACAAGGTCAAGGCGCTGGACAAGGAAATCGCGAAGATCCAGAAGCGGTTGGCGAAGAACCGTGACGCGAGTGTGGGCGTTGCCAACGACCAAGCGCAGTCCGTACAGGACGCGCTCGCGCAGGTGCCGACCAAGGAGTCGGCGTTGGTCGGGGCCGAGGGAAGCCCGCAGGGCTCTCTCGACCTGGGCACCACCATTCTTGACCCGCGCACGCCTGCCGCGAAGGATCAGGCGTACCAGCGCACGTTGGACTTGGGGTGGCAGAGCGTGGCCGAACCGACCACGCCGCAGTCAATCCAGCAGGACTTGGCTGCTGCCACGAACATGGCGCAGGAGGAAGTGGCGCGGGGCGTCACTGACGGGTTCCAGACGCAGCGTGCTCGCGCGCTGCAGGCGGCTGCCGACGTGCAAGACGCGGCTACGCAGAAGGCCGTCAAGATCCAGGCCGACGCGCTGAACATGCAGGACCAGTTGTCGCAGCTTTACAAGACGCGCAACGTCGAGTCTCGTGCGCTTGAGCGACTGAAGGCTCCGCAGCACATGGAGCAGGTGCGTCAGCAGTTCATGCAGGGCAAGGAACTGCTCGCGGCCAACCCCGAGTTGGCGGGTGACCGCGATGTCGCGGAAATCCTGAACCGCATGGACGACATCTCGGGTTCGCCCGAGCACTTCAAGAAGTTCATCGCGGGCTACGACAAGGTGCTCAACTTCGTCAAGAAGTGGCAGCTTGCTACGCCTGGCTTCCACCTCCGCAACTTCATGGGAGGTATGTACAACAACTACCTCGCGGGCGTGGAGTTCGGATCGCACATCAGGTTCCTCAGCGACCTGCGCAAGTACAAGAACGGTTCGCTGGACGCGACCCGCAGCGGCTACATGGAAGACCTGTTGAGTCACCTCAACACTGGTCAGTACTCCGCGGTGGAGACGGGTGCTGGCAAGCGGTTCGGTCGGCACCTCACCCCTGTCGGCGCGTACCTCGACGCCAACCGTGAGGCGGGTGCGCACGTCGAGCAGTTGCTGCGTGGTGCGCTGGGCTACGACCGTCTGCTCAAGGGCAAGGGCATCGACCAGGCGCTGTCCGACATCGTGCGCTTCCACTTCGACTACCAAGACTTGTCGAGCTTTGAGCGCAAGTACGTCAAGCGGATCGTGCCGTTCTACTCGTGGACGCGCAACAACGTGCCGCTGCAGGTGGAGATGTACTTGCAGGCCCCGCAGAAGTACGCGCGCTACATCCAGGCGCAGAACGAGATTCAGGCTCCCGTCGACAAGGGCACCGTGGTGCCGTCGTACTACGGGTCGATGTTCGGTATCCCGACCTCGGCGCACGAGGGTGGCCCGAACGGCGGTCAGGTGTTCCTGACCCCCGACCTGCCCATGACGCAGACGCTCGCGAACGCGGTGCCGAACCTGAACGCGTTCGACACCAAGGACCCTGTGGGCTCCACGCTGTCGGGCGTGGCGGAGCCGTTGCTCGGCAACGTCACCCCGCTCATCAAGACGCCGTACGAGGTGGCGCGCGGTGAGCAGGTGTTCAAGGGCATCCCGCTGCGCGGCGAGCCCTACATGAAGAAGGGCAAGCTGGAACCGAACCCGACGTGGGCCAACGCGCCTGGCGTGCTGCAGGCGCTGCGCGCGGTCGGCCTCGCGGTCGACACCAAGCAGGGTCTGCGCGTCACCGACACGGGGCAGTACGTGGCCGAGCAGTACCTGCCCGCGCTGTCGCGCATCCGCAAGCTGGACCCGCAAGCGAAGAAGGACGTGGCCCGTCAGGGCGCGAACGTCGCGAGCTTCCTGGGTCTGCCCATCCGCACCAACACCCAGTTCGATCAGGCGCAAGAGCGCTACAGCCGCAAGCTCGCCAAAGCGGCTGCCAACAAGAAGCCGAGGTATTAGTGAGATGTCCGATGCCGTCATCGTCCAGGCGATTGCGACTGCGGGAGCCGTCGTAGTCGTCGGCATCCCGCTCTGGTGGAACTCCCACGTCACACGTCAGTCGGTGGGCCGCAAGAACGGCCACGGGACGCTGCAGGACCAGAATGCCGCGCTCATCGAGCTTGCTCAGGAGCACGAGAAGCTGGATACCGCACGCTTCGATGCAATCGACAAGCGCCTCGTGGCGCTTGAGCGTGGGACACAGGTTGCGTAAGTAGTTGTGACGTACTTCAACCGTGCTTCGTGGGGCGCAAGCGCACCCCGAGGAACCCAGACGGCGTGGCAGCCTGGCTTCCCCAACTCCCTGACCGTTCACGCGGTCGGGGCACCGTTGGTGGAGCAGGACAACTACCTGGGCACGGTCAAGAACATTCAGACCCACGCGTTCGCGAAGGGTCTGTCGGACATTGACTACAACTATCTGGTCGATCTGCACGGCAACGTGTACGAGGGACGCATCCCTGGCAAGCGCTCAGGCGCTCAGGGTGTCGGCAACATCGCTTCGCTGGCGGTGTGCTACCTCGACTACGGCGACGGGAACATCCCGTTCACCGATGAAGCGAAGACGGCGATCCTGAACCTGCGGAACACATATGTGGTCGGCGGCGCGTCTGCGCCGATCCATCCGCACCGCTACTGGAACCCGTTCAACCTGGCGGCTGGTCACGGTGATTACGTGACCGACTGCCCTGGCGGGGAGATTGCGGACTGGTGTGCGAGCCCCTCTGCGGGCACGCCCGTTGCTCCTACACCCCTGCCGCCCAAGCCGAAACGTTCGGCAACGCGAGGAAAGAACAAGATGGATTCGATGTACTACGTGGGCGCTGCCCACGTCTTCTGGGTCAGCAAGAACGGTCACCTGCAGTGGTTCAACGGCACCAAGACGGTGGACCTGACGCGGGCCAAGGGCCTCAACGAGAGCTTCTCGTTGGAGAAGGGCGCGGTCGTCACGCTGAACGAGGCGACTCTCGCGATGGAGGTATCCACCGTATCCGCGGCCGACGACGGGTTGCTGCAGTGGAGGAAGGTTGGCGGTGGAGATTGGTCCGTCACGCGTTACAACGCTGCTTGATCGCGTAGCAGCCGTGGTGGTGGGCATCGCCTACCTCACGTTTGATTTCGTTGCACACAGACACAAGGAGACACACAAGCAATGATTGACTGGAAGGACGTATTCGTCCGCGCCGCGAAGACTGCGGTTGCTACCGCCATCGGGATCATCCCCGTGTCGGCGCTGGGAAACCTGAGCGTTGACACCGCTGAGGCTGCTGCTCTCGCCGCCGCTTCGGCTGGCGTGACGGTCATCCTCAACGCGGTCCTGCAGTGGACGCGTAGCTGAAATGGCTAGCAAGGTGCGGCACCAGCCGCGTCACGGACGCACTGGGCGTCAGCCGAGCACGGGCTCGGCGTCGAGCAAGGGCGCGAGCAACCGCGTCACCAACAACCCCAACACTACCCCCAACAAGGGATACAGAGGACAGTAAAATGGCTAGGAGCACGGGCAAGGCCCCGCGCGCAAAGGGCGGCCAGTACGCTCCTGCGGGTGGGCGCGTCGTGAAGGTTCACGGCACCAAGGGCAAGACCAAGAGCGGAACGCTCGGTCACCAGTCGAAGGGCAACTCGACCAAGACTCGCGTTGTCACGATCGGTGGCTCGCGGTAGCGAAGCCACCTCCCCACCTGAGGACAAGTTCACTTGCCTCAGGATCGGCGGATCGAAGCAGTAACCTTCGGGAGTCATCCCGATTCAGAATCTGGATGGATTCAGAATCCTGCCAGGATGACGCGTTGCGGGGAGCCCTTAGGGGCTCCCCTTTCGCGTGGCGAGCAACGCGCGAGCGACGTTTTCCGTCGCCAACTCGTTCAGGTCGTTGCCGCTAGCCTTGATGTGATTCGCGAGCGGACCAAGCAGCACGTGGACGTACTCGTGGACGACCGTGTTCTCAAGGTCGTCGTCCGACATGCCCGCGATGTTGGGCAGGTACCAGTGGATGATGGCGAAGCGGTACTGCCATACCGCCTTGGTCACCGCCGCTGTGGTGTCCCCATTCTCGGGGTCCAACATAGTCTCGTGGAACCTGTGCTCCACCGCGATGCCAGGCAGATCGAAGCGAGGCTCCCACGCCTGCGCGAGCGCCAGAACCCTGTTCGCCGCATCGGTGTACTGCTTCTTCATGTAAGCACCAACTCCGCTGTTTGATCGGCGGCCACAAGCTCTAGATGAGCGATGCGCCTCAGAATCTCCACCTTGCCCGCTCGTCGCTTGGCGACCTCGCCCTTGAGGGTCCTGCCGAGACCCTTCAGGTCGTCCGTTTCAATCGTTGGGGCAACCGTGATCGGCCCCTCCACCTTGTGCTTGGATCGCAAGCGCCAAGCAATCCAATCTGCCTTTTCTCCAACGGTGTCGAAGGGCATTCCGCCAGCGAGGCCATTGCAGTTACGGCAGCACGGGACTTTGACCTTCCCGTCTTCGGAAACGGGAAGACTCCTGGCCCACACCACTGGAATGAAGTGGTCTAGGTCTGCAGCCCTAGCTGCTCCGCAGTAAAAGCAGCGCGTAGAGACAGCGACAGTCCGATAACCTCTGTCGCCGCTCCTGCTGCTCACGGCTCAGAATGATGGGCGGGTCGAATCCACCGCTGAACGTCAGTTTTCAGAGCGTCAAAACGCTCTGACCTGCTGTCTTGCTTTTCGCTTGTCACGTTTAGCGATTTCCTGGCCCGACGTTGGCGGTTGACCCCGAAGTAGTACTTGCGGTGCTCCGCGGCCGTCGTGCCCTCAGGAGCGGCGTCCTCGCCGCAACGGCACTGCACCAGCGCGTGCTTGAAGGTCGCCATCACCTGCCCGTGGGGCGGGCAGTAGAAGTCAATCAACACGGAACTCGCCCCTCCGCGGGGTGTCGGCACTCTTCAGGGTGCCGAGCCAGTCGTACGGCGGCTTTTTGCGGAGCTTGAACCACCAACGCTTGTACCAACGAGGCTTCGGGGGGAGGCCGCAGTACAGGGTCTTGCGCCCGCCAATGTCGACCACGTACACCGCGTCCTTCGGTACGTACTTGGAGCGGATGACCCGCAGTCCGTTCACCGTCCCCCCAGCAGTCGGTACGCGGACGCGTGCCGCCAGAACGTGCGACCGCGAGAGCCGTCCTTGCGGTGCGGGTCAGCCTCGCTGCCCCACTGGTTCGTGACCTGGCCCTCGGCCATCGTGATGAGGTAGCCGCCGTGCGCGACCGTGAACGGCGCGTGCAGCACGTGCATGTGGTCGTACTGCTGCTGTTTCCCGCCCACTTGGAAGTACGCGGGGTACACGAAATCGGAGACCTCAACGCCGTCGATGTCGTACACGTTGTTCTCGACGGGATCACACGCCTCGTACGCGACGAGCGAGCGTGGGCCTGCAGCCCACAACTGACAGAACGGGTCGACGCGGTACTCGACCACCTCGTGGCTGACCGCACTGCTCACGCTGGCCCCGCTGTCCAGCGTGGTCTTCACGCCGATGCGACCGTACGGCTTCCCGTTGTTGTCGACATCGTGGTACGCGAGCGCACCAGGAGCCTCGGGAATGTCGTCCACCAAGTACATGGGAATCCATGACGGGTGAGCGTTGAGCCCTGCCTGCACAACCGTGCGGGCTCCGCGGGAGCCCCACGCAGCGGCCACGTCCCGAGACAGTTGGACGGTGAGCGCATCGGCCATGCGGTTCACCTCGTCGTACTTGATGTACTTGGACTGGTTGATGAGAACGACGCCCACTAGCGGAACCTCCAAGCTCCGAACAGTCGCTTCCTTACTTGAGTAAGCTCCGCGTCCGAGCGGAGCAGATCACGCATCTGCTTGCGAGTGGTCCAACGTCCGACCTGTTCCGAGGTGGACTTGAACTGCGCCCACACGGGGTTCACTCATCATCCTTCGGATAGATAATCGGGGTCTCGTTGTGGCACTTGACGATGTGGCGCGCAACGTCCTCGTCAAGACAGGCTGCAACCAATGAACCGTTTGGCGTCACCACTTCCCACTTCAGGTTGTCTACCGCATACGGGTTGAAGAAGACTTCCCACGTTTGGTGCAGCGGATTCTCCTTACCCATTCCGCACCCCCGCCCAATGGTCGGGCAGCACACGCTCGGCCACATGCAGCTTCGGCTTGCGAGCCTCCGCAAGCTCGGCCTCAAGCACCTGACCGAACACCGACTCGCAATGCATCTCGTACATGTGGCGCACGGGCTGCGTGAGCAGTAGCTCAAGCAAGCACTCGATGCGGACGGCAATCGCTGCCTCCGCGGGCAGCGGCTTGCCTTCCAGCGTCAACTGCTCGGCAAGATCAGCGTTCCGCTCGCGCATCTGCTGCAGCGGGTCAGTGGTTTCGTCGCTCATGCCCATCCTCCCTGAATGACACGAGCCGTGTGGAAACACAACCCTGCTGCTCCTGCATTGAGCAACATGACACCAGCACTAAACCAATCGTCGTTCAACACAAAGAGCGTAGCGTTGAACGCCACGCAAAACACGTTTGCAAAGCCCAACAACATCAGAATGATCACGTGCGGCTTGATCTTCACGCGGGCAGATCCTTTCGGGAACCATCTGTACGGAACATGAACACGTCGCTTGACACGAGCGTTCCTTCCTTTGCTCGGATGAACGGCAGGTTCTTCTTTGCAGGCTTGTACCGATCATCGTACTCGGGGTGCTCTCGCATGAAGCTCAGGAGTGCGAGGCAGTGCCAACACGCGTGCGCCATATGCGAGAGCCCGCTCTCGGGGTCGATGTCCTCCCCCGACCAGAACGCCAGCAGGTGTCGCATGAGGGCGCTGTACGACAACGACCAGTCGTAGCCTTGGCGGTAGTTCGTAGGTGAGTACTTGGTCGCACCAAAGCCGTAGACCTTGGCAACCTCAAGGAGCGCCAGCGGGTCGGCCCACGCCATCTGTGCTGGCTTTGAGCCCTTCATGCCGCCAGAGTCGCTCACGACTCGGACCTCTTCATCAGTCATCGTAGTACTCCAAATACGACAATGCTTGCTTGACTTCCTGCTCTCGGCCCTCAAGGGCTCGGATGAGGTTGTTGCAGCGGGCGCAACACAGCGCCCGCACCTTGCCCGTTGTGTGGTTGTGTTCGACGTAAAGATCGGCGTGCCATTCCTGGCCGCAACAAGCGCATCTTCCTCCCTGCAAGTCCAGCAGGATCTGATACGCCTCAAGCGTCAGGTTGTAACGGGTGCGCAACTGCCGCTCGCGATCGGAGCGGACAGGAGGAATGATCCCGAGCTTGGCTGCAGCGTTCCGCTGCCCACGCGTCATGCAGGCGAAGCCTGTTCGGCGCAGAACGTCGGGATCGTGCTTCCCCTTACCCACCTAGCGCGTTCCTCAACTTACTAAGAGCGTTCTGACGAGCACGGTGGACCGTGCTCTTGGACAGGCCAGTCATCTCCGCGTACTGGCGAACGCTGACGACGGCCATCACCACGTCGTATTCCAGGTCACTTAGTGTAGCAAGCGCCTCTTGCATGGCAACGGAAAACGGCGGGTCGTCGCCGCCAACCTGCGGCTCCGTATCGGGCCTCGCCTCCATCAGCGCCTGCAGCGCGTCGGTGGAGGGATGCTTCCACATCTGCTCGCCAGCTTCATCCATCGAGCGACGGCGGCGCTCGCCGCTGACCCACTCGCCGCTGGACACATCGCGTGGGTCCATCGGGTAGGTGCGCAGCTTGGAGTACTGGAACGGGTGCTTCGACCCGTAGGCGTCGGAGCTATGGGTCACGACGGACTCTCCGTTCCTACCGCAAACACCGCGTCTCCATTGATCGCAAAATAGGGAGTACCTTCAGGAAACTTGCGCATCTCCGCGAACTCGCCCAGCAGGTTCGCGAGCGTCGGTACGTCCACGAAACAGTGACGTGAGTTGTGGGAGTCCCACACGAACAGCCACAGTCGGTGGATGTTGTTCCAAGCCCACATGCAGTTGAGCTTTTCCCACTTGACCTTGAGGATCTGGTCCCGACCGAACCCTTGCACCTCGATGAACCCTTTGGTCATCAGGTAGTCGGGCGTGTTCCTCACACGCGCGGGCAACTCGTGCATCCGCAGCGGCGGGCGGTTGAGCCCGTACCGCACGAACCCGAGCCTGGCCTTGGTCGCCCACGACTCAAACTGGGTCTCAGCGATGTCCCCGAGAGTCGCGACCCGATCGTTCCACGTTTGGTAGCGAAAGCTCATGTGAGGATCACCAAGTGAGCAGGTGAAGCGACGTACTTTGCTGCGGCGTGAAGCAGTTCGGGGCTCTCTCTTGCTAGTCCGAGCATTCGGTTACACCAATCGCAGAGGATTCCGCGGACACACTTCCCGCAGGTCTTTGTCTTGCTTGGGCAACAGTTGTGGTCGTGATCCACGACAAGCTGGCCGTAGCGCCCACCAGGGCGCTCGCCGCACAGGAGACAGCCGCCTCCTTGGCTTTCCACGATCGCGTCGAACTGCTCTTGCGTAAGTCCATAGGTCTTCTGCAGGCGAGTGTCGCGTCGTGCGAGCTTGTGTTTGTTGTAGCTCTTTCGGCTATAACGCGAATAGCATGGTCGACAAACCCACTGGCGCTTGCCTCGGTAAATGTCGTCCGAGCCACAAACCCCGCAATGCGTCTTGTCCTTCTTAACCGTCATGTCAAAATGACGTACATGGCAGGAGGTTCCTCGACGTACTCCGCCGCACGGCGGATGGTGTCGGGATTGTCTTGGAACGCGGGCAACCCTCGACGGTTGCACCGCTTGCACAGAAGGCCGCGCACGCTCAGCCTCGTGGCTTGAAGCGAATCCATACCTGCAGCACGTAGCTCTTTCTCCCTGGCGTGCGAATGGTCCACGTCAAACACTGCTCGTTGGCCCTTGCAAATCGCGCAAACCCCGTTCTGTACGGCCAGAATGTGGTGGTACTCATCCAGAGTGATGCCGTAAACCGCCTGCAAACGATCGTTTTTTCCACGCGCTGCGGCTGCTTTCGTTTGGCAGGGCTTGCAGACCGTGCCCCTCGGGGCATAAAACTTGACTTGCCTGTTGCGCCCGCACCTGGCGCAGACTCGGTACTTAAGAGTTGCCATAAGTGCTCAAGATGTTCTCGGCCCAGGCAATCAAGTCATCCACGCGCTGTCCATAAGGCTGCGCTGTCGACCAAAGCTCTAGGTTTTCGATTCGGTTGTCGCTTCGGACCCCGTTCTTGTGGTGAACTGTCTCCCCTGGCAGCAACTCGCGCCCGAGATGTTCCTCCATGACGATTCGATGTTGGAGCCGCCCAGCCATGTAGACGTAGCCCGTGGCGCTCAAGTGGCCCGTGCCTGGCGATCGACGCAACGGAGCGTCGATCTGTCGGCCATCTCGCCATCGCTGCCAATGCGTCTTGCACCAACCGCGAGCAATGACTTTGCGGTCGCAATCATCGACGCTGCAGTCACCAGCCACTGCGCCGACCAAGCCCGTCATCGGTCTTGCCCTTCGGCAGCGCAGGCAGCGGGCGGTGGCGGTACCACCGCTCGTACGC
>JBGAKW010000030.1:0-42699 GCA_044224185.1 Gemmatimonadaceae bacterium
GCCCGCCGCATCGACGGTGTGAATGACGACGGAGCGTTTGTGGAGATCGATCCCGGAGTACAACATAGAGGCAGCCTCCAAACGAGACGAAGCCGGACAATACATGCGTTCTCGTTGGGAACATCAACGCGTTGCACCTGACAGACGAGCTATTGATTGCGCGCAACATGCGCGCAACTTGTTGTACTTCGCCTGCAGGTGAACGCTAGCGTTAGACACCCGCCCGTACTTCGAGCTCGAAGTCCTGCGCAAGCGGCCCTACCTCCGCCGCGAGTGGTGCATCTGGGTCATCCAGCATGCCGTGCGCGAGGAGCGCCAGGAAGACAATCGCGGGCGCTTCTGGGCGCCCGTCGCCGAGCTCGAGGGACGCTATCTCCGAGTGGTGACACTCGCCGACCGCGTTACTATTCATAACGCCTTCCCTGACCGCGGGTTCGTCCCATGAAGCTGAACTATCATCCCGACACCGACTCGCTCTATATCGATCTCGCCGAGCAGCCGAGCGCGGAAAGCCGCGAGATCTCGGCCGGCGTCGTGCTCGACTACGATGCGGCGGGGAACCTCGTCGGCATCGACATCGATAACGCGAGCCGGAAGGTGCAGCTCCAGCATCTCGTGCTGAGTCGGCTGGATGCCTCGATCGAGCGGATCGCGGGTTAACAACCGCTGCAGCTGACGGGCGATCTTTGGACTGCGCGCACAGAGTGCGCGCATCTTGTTATAACTCGCCCGCTGTTGAGCTTTACGTTAGGCGACACATCTGGCATTTGACGCTAGTCACGTGACGCGTTACATTTCGGCATGATCAAATCCTTCGCGGATCGCCTCACGGAGGAGCTGTTCGTCACCGGTGCGAGCAAACGCCTGCCGCCCGATGTGATCGCTCGCGCGGTGCGAAAGCTCGAGTACGTTCACCTGGCGACCAGGCTGGATGACCTGAAGGTGCCGCCGGGCAATCGGCTTCACGCCTTGAAAGAGGATCGCAAGGGCCAGCACGCGATTTCGATCAATGACCCGTGGCGGATCTGTTTTCGCTTCGTGGACGGCGACGCCTACGACGTCGAAGTTTGCGATTATCACTAGGAGGACGCATGTCCATGCGCAATACACGCCCGATGCTGCGACGGCCGACCCATCCGGGCGAGATGCTCCGCGAAGACTTTATGCCGGACTACGGTCTGACCGTTGCAAGTCTCGCGGAAGCCGCTGGTGTCTCGCGGCAATCCGTCAACGAGCTGCTGCGCGGTCGCCGCGCGGTTAGCCCGGAGATGGCGTTGCGATTGTCGCGCCTCTTCGGGAATTCGCCTGAGTTCTGGCTCAATGCGCAGCGTGCCGTCGACCTGTGGGACGCATCGCAGAAACTCAAAGGCGCGGTTAGTCGGATTAAGCCGCTCCGTGTCGCCTAACGAGCGTTGAGCCAGACAGGCGAGCCAGGGTAGCAGCGGCTGCGCGGCTGCATTTTATATGTTCGCCTGCAGGCTAACTTGAGCGTTAGGCAGCCGTTCGACCTGATCTGATCGCCCCCCCTTGAGACTTCCGAACGTCGACGTTGCGATTAGCGCGCCCGCCAAGCTGCGCGACTATCGGCTCTCGCCGGAGCATCCCGTCGGGCGCGCGAAAGCGCGGTATTTCGCGACGCTCGGGTTCACGCGTGACCGCTGGCCCCTCCTCGAGCAGGCCCTGCTTGCGCACGCCCGCGCGGGCGTCGCGCGGCCCGAGCTACCGAGCCCCTTTGGACGGAAGTACCAGGTGGAGGGTATTCTTCAGGGGCCGACGCGCAGCTGCTCGATTGTCGCCATCTGGCTGCTGCGCACCGGTGACGAGCGCCCACCCTTCATCACCGCCTTCCCGAGGTAATCCGATGTCGGCTTCCTTTCAGGAACTTGACGCCGTGGTCCTTGTCCGGGACCTGCCGGACGCGGGGCTGCGTGCTGGCGACATGGGCGCGATCGTCCACGTGCATGGGCCGCAGGCACTCGAAGTCGAGTTTGTGACGGATGCGGGTCGCACACAGGCGCTGCTCACGCTCAACCCAACCGATGTCCGCCCCGTGCGAGACGACGACCTCCTGGCCGTGCGCGCGACCGGTCCGGCGCGCGGTGCTGCCTAACAACGCGTTGCACCTGACAGGCGAGCTAGGGATTGCGCGCACTCAAGGTGCGCGCAATTTGTTATAACTCGCCTGCAGATGAAGGCTATCGTTAGGCGACTTTCATGATTCGTGCGAATGGCCTGTGGTATCGATACGGACTCGTGGTTTGCGTAGCTGCCTCTGCAAGCCGTCCGGAGCCGATGGCGACCGCGCCCAGCCCGTTCTGGTTCGAACCGACGGCTGGGTGTGCCCCACGCGGTGCGGACATCGTCGCACCCGTCCGCGCAACCGATGCAATCGCGCCGGCTCTCGCTCAGCAGAACCCCAGCGCCGCCCGGCGTATGCGGCCCGACGCTTGCCCGGAGGTTACGCCGGGGCCTGTCTTCTTCTCGCCTAGGATGCACGCGGTCGTTTGGATCCGGGACGCGACAGCCAAAGACAGCGTCCTGCAGGGATTGCCCTCATTGCCGGGGCTGACGTGGACGAGCAGCACGGGCACGACTAGGGTGGAGGTTCGGCAGGCTAGGTACGATGCCACCATCGTGGATGACTGGATGAACTACCTAATGGCGCGCGGCCTGTTTCGGCATGGTGACACGGCCGTGGGCATGGGGACGGACGAGCACATTGAGATCGGCGTGGTCGGGCGTTCGGATCTTCAACAGGTCGTCGCGCTGCTCGAGGTAGAACATGTTCCGTGCCCGCTCGTGACGCTTCAAGTAACCGGCGCGCTCGTACTTTAGGCCTTGTCGGTGTGCGTCCAGCGTCATCGCCACCCGACCGATGCGTCGGCACAGGCGAGGCATCCCACTCAGCATGCCTAATAGGTGCGGGTCCAGATGGCGATCACCGCGCACGCGTCTTCTAGAAACTCCCCCGGGATCCGTGAAACGCCACTGTAGATCTCCATTGCCTGAATCTGACTTGGCTTCACCATCCTCAGAACTTCACGTTGTTCGGCGGCAATTGCGTTCTCTTCGCCTACTGGACGGACTCTCCCGGTCATTCGAAAACCGTCGATGTATATCTGCACTTTTCCACCACCCGGAGAGAGGACGAGCGCACCGCCCTCGTTACATCGCGCAAACTGGATGCCTTGGAAGTTCACTCGCAGCGTCGCGACTTGCAGGAGCAGTGACTGGACGTCTTGCGGGTTGAGACGTTGGATGTCCTCGCGTGTGAAGAACTTGCCGTTTGCCGTGGCCATGCGGCGGTACACGTCGTTGAAGCGTGGCGGTACTTTGCGAAGCTCACCCTCGATTCGAACCTCTGTGAGTTCGGTCGGCGGTCGCTGAAGTCGGATATCCAGGTGATCAGCACGACCCTCCTGAAGTTCCACATTCAGCGTCACAGACCGGTATCCCAGCAGTCGCACTCGGAGCACGTGATGTCCCGTTGTCAGGCCGACTAGCCGATATAGCCCCGTTCGAGTTGTCGTGCTGCTCACTGCTAGGCCCAGAATCTCGACCTGCGCCCCAGGAACGCCCGTCGTGTCGCCACCCTCGAGGACGCGGCCCCAGATTTCGGCGCCGACACGGCGCTCTTGCGCGTCGAGATCGGACCAGAACGCGCTCGCTGCCGACAACGTGGCACACAGCATCAGAGATGGAATCCGGGCTGACAACTCTCGTTTCGACAGTCGGCTCATCGAAACTCCCTCGTTAGTTCCTCAACCGGCAAATGGGTGTTTGTGCGATAAGGAGGTGACTGCTGATGTTGAAGCTCCTGGTCTCGATGACCTGGTCCGTCGCGCGGCTCAGTGCGGCCAGGCTTCCTTCGGTCCGCGAGTCGTTGGCTTGCACGGTTGTTGTCCTTCCTGGAGTGTAACGAGAACCATGTTGTCAGCACAGGGCCAACCTGTCCCGGGAGATTCTCCGTCCGATCCGCAAATCCTGGATCGGAGCGAATAGGGCAGCAGCTAGCCCGAGGCGCGGAGTGATGACGATGCTCCTCGCATTCGTTGCTTTCGTCATCGTGGCGTGGGGCGACGCCCATCACAACGACGTTGTCACCAACTTTGGCGGCTTGCTGGGGAACGCGTGCATTGCGTTCGTAACTCTCTGCTTCCACAAGCGACTCGAGGCAGTGAAGAAGAGCTTCGAGCGCCACTTAGAATGAGGGCGATCTTCTGCTGCCGAGGACTGAGAAGGCGAGTGTCCCTGCACGATGCCGGTCGGCCGACAAGCATGCCACCTAACACGCGTTAGAGAAGTCACGCACATTTCGGAAGCGGCTACGCCGCTCTCGCTATAGCGTGCGTGCTGCTCAACTCAAGCGTTAGGTAACTTGCCGACCATGGGTGACGAAGACATCGAACACGAGAGTGCGCTTGACGCCGAGATGTCCGCCGACCTGCACGCGGCACTCGTGGCGGAGTATGCAGTCGAGACCGAGCCATGGGCACTCGAGCGCGTCGCTCGGGTGATGGAGCGGCTAAATGCCGCGCGGCCCGCTGAGCCTCCGCTCATAGCGCATATCCTGCACGCCCAAGAGCTCACCGCCTTCACGGTATCCGGCATCAACGTTTACATCACCCGCAGACTGCTGGAGCGCCTCGCGTCTGACGAGAGCACCGCGTTCGTCTTGGCCCATGAGATTGCGCACCACGATTGTGGCCATCTCGCCCTCTTTCGGGGCGGACTGCGTCATCTCCCCAGAGGTGTACTGGGCACGGTGGTCGCGACGCTGCTCCTTCGCGCAACGCACCGCCTGCACGGGCCCGAACGCGAGGCCGACGCTGACTTGTACGGCCTCGCCCTCTGCATGCAAGCGGGTTTCGACCCGGAGCGCTGCCTACACGCACTGCAAATCATGGAGATGGGCTATTTGGATCGCGGTGACATCGACGGGGTGTTTGGCCCCGAGAATCTGCTTGATCCAACCGACCCTAGGCAGGGCAGTAGGGCGTACGCGCTTCAGCGTTGGCTCTGGACGCGGTCGCGACGATATCTCCCCGTTCGAGAACGCCGTGATCGGCTCCAGAATTGGCTGCAAGAGTATCGTGAGGCGCTCTCCGGCGAAAAGTGATTGCGGGCCGCCTAACAAGTGTTAGAGCAGTCGGGGCGTTGTAGAATGCGGTCTTCGGCCGCACCATTCGATGCCCCGCAACACAACTCCACGTTACGCGTCCGCGAATCCCGGCGTACGGGTCAACAATGAGCCTTCGCTAGTAAAGGAGGATCCGAGAGCTCGGCCTCGCCCGCGCACCTGCAGCCGCACCGCGCACCCGAGCCACGGCAAGCCCGCCATCATCCGCGAGCAGCGACTATTCTCAGTCCCCGCTAGGCCTCCCACGCCTGAGATAGGACCTCGCGTCGCCGGGCCGTTCTCCCCGCCGCGGAGCGTCCCTCGTCCCCCACTCAGCCCCCGGTGCCGACCGACTAGCGGGCGCACCCAACGGTAGACGAATATCTTGGGCCCACTCCCCGAGCCCGAGACCCCCGATGCGACCCCTGCCCTGTCGATCCCTTCTGCTCGCCGTCGTCCTCGCCGCGGCGTCGATGCCGCTTGGCCAATCCGCCGCGCAGACAGCAGTCGCCGGCGCCGCCAGGGCGCGCACCGCCGACGCAACGCCGGAACCCGGTGCGATGCCCCCCGACAGTGTGTTCAAGCCCGTGAAGTGGCGCTCCATCGGTCCGTTCCGCGGCGGAAGGTCCGTCGCCGCCACGGGCGTCGTGGGCGACCCGAAGACGTACTACATGGGGACCGTCGGCGGCGGCGTGTGGAAGACCGACAACATGGGGATCACCTGGCGGAACATCTCTGACGGCTGGTTCAAGACTGCCACAGTCGGCGCCATCGCGGTGGCCGAGTCGGACCCGAACGTAGTGTACGTCGGCATGGGGGAGCACGCGGTGCGTGGCGTGATGACCAGCTCGGGCGACGGGGTTTATCGCTCGACTGACGCGGGGCGCAGCTGGAAGAAGATCGGCCTCGACGAGAGCCGCCACATCTCGCGCATCATCGTCGATCCGCGCAATCCGGACGTCGTCTTCGTCGCGGCGCAGGGGGCGCTCTATGCGCCGTCCAAGATGCGCGGCGTCTTCAAGTCCACCGACGGTGGCGTGACGTGGAAGAACACTCTCTTCGTGGACGAGAAGACGGGAGCGGCGGAGCTGTCCATGGATGCGCGCAATCCGCGCATACTGTACGCCGCCATGTGGGAGCACGGGCGGCGTCCGTGGCAGGTCATCAGCGGCGGGCCGGGGAGCGGTCTCTACAAGTCGACCGATGGTGGCGAGACCTGGGAGAAGATGACCAAGGGCCTCCCAGACAAGATGGGGAAGATGGCCATCGCCGTGAGCCGCTCGAACCCGGACAAGGTGTATGCTCTCATCGAGAGCGACTCATACAGTCCGGCGCGCGGCCTCTACATGTCGACCGACGCTGGCAAGAGCTGGAGCCAGGTGACCAACGAGCCGCGCCTGCTGCAGCGCGCGTGGTACTACATCGAGCTGTTCATCGACCCGAAAGACGAGAACCGGCTCTACGTGCTGAGCGCTCCGGCGCTCCGTTCCAACGACGGGGGGAAGACGTGGGAGGAGGTGCCGACGGAGCACGGCGACACGCACAACCTGTGGATCAACCCTAACGACTCGGACAACTTCATCCTCTCCGATGACGGCGGCTCCGCGATCTCGTTCGACCGCGGCAAGAGCTGGAGCACGCTGATGAACCAGCCCACGGGGCAGTTCTACCGGATCAACGTGGACAATGAGTTTCCTTATCGCATCTACGCGGCGCAGCAGGACAACTCCTCGGTCCGGATCGCGAGCCAGGAACTCGGCAGCGGTGGCATCAGTACCGCGAGCTGGAGTGCGTCCGCTGGCGGCGAGAGCGCGTTCCTTGCCTTCGATCCGAACGATCCGCGCTACGTGCTGGGCGGGAGCTACGCGGGCACCATCGATGTGCTGGACACGAAGGCGCGCGTTGGCACGAGCATCATGGCTGCGCCGATCCAGTACCAGAGCATGGACGCGAAGGACATGAAGTACCGCTACGTCTGGAACGCGCCGATCATCTGGAGCAAGCATGAGCCGAACACCTTCTATCACGGCGCACAGGTCCTGCTGAAGACGAGCGACTTCGGCAAGACGTGGAAGGAAGTGTCCCCCGACCTGACGCGGAACGAGAAGGAGAAGCAAGGCAAGGCCGGCGTCCCCTTCACGAATGAAGGCGTGGGCGCCGAGAACTACGGCGCGCTGGCGTACGTGGCGGAGTCGCCGCATGAGCGCGGCGTGATCTGGACGGGGAGCGACGATGGACTGGTCCACCTCACGCGCGACGGCGGGGCGACCTGGAAGAACGTGACGCCGCCGGGACTCGCCGAGTGCCTGATCAATGCGATCGAGGTGTCACCGTTCGACAAGGGGACGGCGTACATCGCGACGACGCGCTACAAGTTCAACGACCACACGCCGGGGCTCTATAAGACGACGGACTACGGGCAGACGTGGACGCGCATCAACACGGGGATCGCGCCTAACGCGTTCACCCGCGTGGTCCGCGAGGACGACGTGCGGCGGGATTTGCTCTTCGCGGGGACGGAGCTGGGGCTGTACATCTCGTGGAACGGTGGCAAGGAGTGGTCGCCGTTCCAGCGCAACCTCCCCGTCACGCCGATCACCGACCTCAAGATCCATCGCGGCAACCTGATCGCGTCGACCGCGGGGCGCGGGATCTGGGTGCTGGACGACCTGGCGCTGCTTCGGCAGTATCGCGCCGAGGGGCAAGAGTTGGCGCTCTATCGTCCGGCGGATGTGGTGCTGACGAACAGTGGGAGCGAGCTGAATGACTCGAAGGAGGAATTCACCGGTGCCAACCCGACGCGCGGCGTGAACCCGGCAAGTGGCATCGTGCTGTACTATCGGCTGCCGAAGCTGGAGAAGAGCGACAGCGTGACGCTCGAGGTGCGCGACGCGGCGGGGGCGCTCGTGCGTCGCTTCTCGTCGAAGCAGGACACGACGGCGAAGAAGTGGGCGAGCGCCCCGCCGTCCGATCCAGTGCTCACCAGCGCGACGGGGCTCAACCGAATCGTCTGGGATCTCCGTCATGCGACGCTGCCAGGGGTGCCCGGCCTCCACATGGAAGCGAATTACCGTGGGCACAAGGCGTCTCCGGGATCGTATCGCTTCGCGCTAACTATGGGCAGCAAGACCGTGACGACCGAGGGCGCGATCCTCGCGAACCCGCTTGTCGCGACGGATGCCGCGGGCTACGCAGAGTACGATGCCTTCATGACGGCGATGGAGCGCGAATTCACGCGGATGCACGAGACGGTCAACCAGCTGAACCCGATGCAGGAACGGCTGGCGTCAGTGCTCGCGGAGCTGCCGGCCGGCGACGCGTATGCCGCCATCAGGCGCGACGGAGACGCGCTCCTAGCGAAGCTCAAGACGTGGGACGAGGAGATGGTGCAGCGGCGCACGAAGGTCTACGACGACGTGGAGAACTTCCCGCAGAAGTTCACCGCGCATTACATCTTCCTGCTGAACCAGATGGAGAGCGAGCGCCCGCAGGTGAATCAGCCGGCGAAGGAGCGTCGGGTGGAACTTGACAAGACGTGGGCGTCGCTCCGGGCGCGGGCAGAGGCGATGGTCAATGAGGATATTCCGGCGCTTGATCGGAAGCTGTCGGAAGCGGGGATTGGGGCGGTTGGGAAGACGGTGAAGCTGAAGGTGGTGCAGTAGCAGCAGCTGCATGCGGGAGGAAGCCGGGCCGCGCGGTGCGGCTCGGCGATGCGCGGTAGTTCATGGTGTTCTTCGGCGGCAACTCGACCACCGTGGCAACGGCTACCATGGATTGCGCGCAAAATGCGCGCAACTTGTTGTAACTCGCCTGCAGGTGAACGCTGGCGTTAGGCATTCGCTCTCCACCTTCGGCGGAGAATGCACCTCTCGGGCGCGCGTCGGCGGGTAAGTTTCGATGTGCCATCAACTTGACGCCCCACCGCCAGCACCATAGCGTGCAAGCATGCCACTCCTCGACCGCATCACGCTCGATCCTACGGTGCGCTTCGGCAAGCCCTGTGTCCGGGGGACGTGCATCTCCGTGGGCGATGCGCTGGGCTAGCTCGACTCCGGCATGGCGGAAGCGCAGGTCCTCGCGGACTTCCCGGCGTTGACGCACGAGGACGTACTCGCCTGCCTGGCGTTCGCCGCGGAGCGCCAGCGACGCATCATGCCGGTGCCCGCCGCCTTCGGAGCGGCTGCACGACACCTATGACGACTGGCTGGAGGCGGCGGAATCCGGTCTCACACAAATGACCGACCGCGGTGAGCTCGTTATCAGAGTCCCCATTCTTCCCAACGAATTCGCGAGTTGGTGCAAAACGGAGAGGCTAGAGCCTAACGCCTTTAGCAAGGAGCAGGTACGCCACCCTAAAAGCGCGAGATGCTGTCATCGATCGCAACAAGGCCGGCTAACGAGCGCTGCAGCGCTATGCTCTTATTGCTGCATTGACGCCGTCCTACCATCAGCGGCGCCGATTCCGCTGACGACTGATGTACCCGCCCAGATGCGCACCTTCTGGTTTGACACGTAGCCGAGGCATCTCGACCGCCGCACTCCAGAAGCCATCTCATGAATGGTCGCCGGTATGACAAGCGTTGGTACAGACAGGCACATTATGGAAATCCATCGCGCCGATCCGCAATTGCGCCGCATGGTCGCACTGCTCGTCATTGCGGCAGTCGTCGTTGGCGCTGCCATCCTCTGGTTCTTTCGGCAGTGGCTTTCAGGTCTGGCGCAACTCCCCACTTCCGCTGCGTACTCACAGCTCATCTCGGTACTCGCTTGGTGTATGGCTCTCGCGTGCTTGTCGCTCTTTGTATTCGCCGTCTATCTTTGGCGTCTCGGGGCGAGGGTAGTATCGCACGCTCAACTGCCTATTCCTGGCGCGCGGCTGCTGCGCGACACACCCATTGTTCGCGGCGCACTCGCTCAACGGCGCGGGCGTTGGCTGCAGGGTCTGAGTGCGGCGCTGTTCGCCTGCGCAGCCGGCCTTGCCGTTGTAGCTTGGCGCGTACTCCAGGCCCTCGCATCGAAGGCGGTCTAACCCGTCGTTGCAGCCGACCGCGCCCGCTGATGATTGCGTCTCGCGCTATCGCGTTGACATCTCCGACACTCTCTCTCGCGCACTGGATGCGGCGATACGCACTCCCGCTTCTCTCACCACAGCATGGGATGAGCCGATTGATCCGGCCCCCTTCCGCGCCTGCCTTGAGGCCGACGCACCAATCCAGCGAATTTGGGCTGGGCCTGCTTTTGCCTGCACGGGTCGAAGTCGATGGCGCCGTGTTCGTCCGCCAGGCGACGATCGAGCGATCGCGCGCGCAAAGGGGTGCGCGCGGTTTGTCATAACTCGCCTGCCGGTGCGCTTCAGCGTGGCACGACGCGAACGATCTGCCGCGCGGAACTCTAAGCGCACAGTGTCGTAGGGAGTGCATCTCCTCCAGCTCAGGTGTCCGATGCAGACGCTTGCCAAGTCCTTCGCCAACTCCACCCGCATCGCACTCACGCTCGCGCGCTACGCTGCGGATGCAGTGCAGGCATCGGTCGTCGCCCCGGAGCACGTGCTCGGCGGCTTGCTCCGCGAACCGAGTCAGGAGACCCGCGCCCTGCTCACACGCGCCGGGGTGAGCGCTGAGGCGGTGACGGCGTTGGCCGAGCGCTTACTCCCCTCCCGCGTGCTCGACCAACCGGAGGCGTGTGAAATTCGGCCGTACGCGCGCGGCACAAAGCTCCTCATCATGCAGGCGCCAGAAGAGGCCCGCTTGGACGGTCAGACGGTGGCGACGCCGCAGCATCTGCTGCGCGCTCTCTTCGCCCTGGAACCCAATCCAGCCGTCGACGCGCTCCTGGCGCTCGGCGTGACGCGCGACAAACTACGGGCAGCGACTCGGCCGGATGCGTCGTGATGACGACCTTCGTGCGATCCACTCAACGCGTGCTCACGGCGCTCATCTGCGTCTCGGCCTGCCAGCGAGGCGATGGCGCGACGGCCCCGATGGCCGGACCGGAGGTGCTCGTGATGTCCCTCAGTCTCACGCCGGATAGCCTAGCGATCGACGATCCGATTACGATTGCGATGCGCGCCGATAATCCGACCGCTCTATCGATTCGGCTCGACGCGAGCCCATGTCCCGAGGATCTCTTGGTGCTGAGTGTGATCGAGTCCTCGGGCGCGCTCACTCCAACCGTCAGCGGCATCCCATGCAAGCTGCGGCCGACTAATGAGGTGCTGCCGCCCGGTGGCATGATCGCGAAGAATCTGCAGATTTCCGCGCGCGCGCTGCTCGGCGTTCGCCCCGCGGGGAGTTATCGAATTAGGCTCGACTATTGGACTGGGACCAAACGCATCACCGGTCCATCGCAGTGGGTCGCGATACGCTAACAGTGGACGCGCGAGGTTCTCTCGCACGCGCTGCATTCCTTTTACCGCAAGTTGGAGTCGCAGAATGTCGAACGCCACGTCGTCGTTGCACCTAGCGATCCGAAGCCTGCGACGATCTCCTGCGTTCGCGATCGTCTCGCTGCTCTCCATCGCCCTCGGCATCGGTGCCGCTGCAACCATGTTCAGCGTGGTCGACGCCATCGACCTTCGCCCACTCCCCTTCCCGTCTGCGGATCGCTTGGTGATGCTGCAAGAAGTCGCGCCAAGCGGAAGCCCGGATTGCGGAGGTGTCTTCGGGTGCCGCACGGGGACATCGACGCTCATGGCGTCCGAGTGGCGCGAGCACTCACCTGCCCTCGAAGCCGTCGGGGTCCTGGGATATTACCCTCGGCGACTCATCAACAGCGACGTGAGTGAATCACTCCAATCCGCAGATGTCTCGGCCAGTTTGTTCGACGTCTTGCGCACACCAGCGGCGCTCGGACGAGTATTGAAGGCTAGCGATGAAGCCCCCGGAAGTGAACCAGTCGCTGTGCTCAGCTACGCGCTCTGGATGCGAGTCTTTGGAGCCGACAGCACGATCATCGGACGGCGTCTAGTCATACGTGACGAGTACTTGCAACGCGAGACGCCATATACGGTCGTCGGCGTGATGCCGAAGTCGTTCGGTCTTCTCTCAACAGAACTCTGGACGCCGCTAAAGCCTGAAGGGATGTACGCTCCGACACATCGCGATCGACGCTTCGCGTTGGCACTGGGTCGCCTGGCGCCTGAACGTAGCCTGTCAGCTGCAACCGTCGAAGCGCAAACCATGGCCGCGCGACTTGCCGCATCACATCCTGAGACGAACGCGGGCTGGAGCGCGACCGTCGTTCCGTTCACAGGATCGCTTCAGGTGCAATTCTTCCAACTCGGTGGAACTGGGACGAGCGCCGGCGTCAGTCGATTTCTACTCCTCACCATTGTAAGCATCGTGCTGCTCGTCGCGGCGCTGAACGTCGCCATCCTGGGTGCCTTGCGCGCGCATCATCGTGAAAGTGAAATCGCGGTGCGTCGTGCGCTGGGTGCGTCGGCGGTGCGGGTCGCTCGACAGATCTTTGCCGAGTCGGCGTGCCTCGCGTTAGGCGGAGGCGTGCTCGGCGTGGTGCTGGCGATTGTCAGCGTGCCGGTCGTGGCCCGCGGCCTCCAGCTCGATCGCGTGGGAATACCCATCACGGTCGATAGTCGTGTCCTCGTAATGGCGATTGTGCTCACCGCGACCACGGCACTGATCGCTGGGGCCGTTCCGGCAACGTGGAGTGCACGTAGACCACCGTTAGGCGCCCTGCGCGCGATGTCTGTCGGAGCAGATGGGCGTGCGAGCACGCGACGTACGCGAACCGCGCTCGTTGTGGCCGAGATCGCCGGTGCGCTCATGCTCCTCAGCGCAGCTGGTGTTCTGAGTCGCGAGTTCTTGCAGCTGCGCTATCGCACCGCTGGCTTTGAGCCAAGACATCTCTACGCTGCCGACATCGACGCTCCGCGCGGCGCGCCGTTGCCGCTCGCCGAACAGCTGCGCTTTCTCGAGCGAGGGCGGACGGCGATTGCGACGTCCGCGGGTATACCAACCATCGCGATTAAGACAAACGATATCGTGCCGGTGACCGAAGTGAGTGGTCGAGCCCCTGACACACCCGTGCCACAAATCGCCGGTGCTCGTGTGAGCGAGAACTTCTTCGCGACGCTCCAGATTCCGCTGCGTCGGGGGCGTTCTCTGCTGCCAGAAGATCGTGTGGGCAATACGCCTGTGGTGGTCGTCGACTCCCTGGCGGCGGCCATACTGTGGCCAGGGCGTGATCCGATCGGACAACGCCTAACGTTCGCCGACAGTGCGACTGGGCGCGTCCTCGCGACGGTGGTCGGCGTGGTCGGCACCGTGCGTGACGCGTCGCCGCTGGTCTCAAGTCTCTTGCGACCACCATTAGCACACACCTATCGCCCGTTCGCGCAGGCACCGGCGCCCACGGCTCGACTCTCGGCCACGTTCTTCTTTCGGTCGGGGCAACTGGCGGAACAACTCCTGCCGAGTCTTCGAAGAACGATCGTTCAACTGAGCGAAGCCCCTGTCGATCCACGGGCCGTGCGCGCTGAGAGCCAACGAATCAGCGATGAACTGCGCCAGCAACGTTTCTCCTCGACTGCGTTAGGCACCTTCGCACTCTTCGGCGTGGCGCTCGCGGCCCTCGGATTTTTTGGCGTGGTGGCGTCGGACGCGACACGTCGCCGCCGCGAGTTAGCGATTCGGATGGCGTTAGGCGCGACGCCGACGCACATCATCGCGCGCTTCGTCCGGTCCAGCGTCGTTGTCTGCTCGCTCGGCGTCGCGGCTGGCCTCGCGGGTTCTGTCGCGCTCGTGAGAATCTTGCGCACTGTGCTGGTAGGCACTGCCGCGGTAGATGCCTCGGTGATGATTTCAAGCGCGCTGCTGTTGACGACGGTCGCCATCGTGGCGTCCGGAATTCCCGCGTGGCGAGCCGCGCGAGCGACGCCCGCGATCATGCTTCGGAGCGAATAAGCGTGCTCGCATCTGCGCCGTAGAAAGGCTTTGATCGGGTATTCCTAGGCTTCCTCGCATACGAGCTCGCCGCTTCTGGTTCCTAACACTCCTAACGAGATTCTTGTCAAGCAGGTGTAGGCGACAACCGGCCAGCCTTGGTGCGGTATTCGTGCCATGTGATACCTAACGAGTCCGTGCCGCTTGGCCGCGGGTGTACGATCACTCGATGATCCAGGGCGCGCTGCTCACTGGCGATCACACGCTCCCTTTGCGTTCGAGTTTCCGGAGTGGTCTCTCACAGCACACGACCTCTGCCGGCGGTGGCGCGCAGCACGGACAGACGCACAATGAGAAAAAGCTGTCGGCACTCTCTTGAACGCAGTCAAGGCGAATCAGTCGTAAGCCATGAACAAACTGCTGGCTACTCTTTGTTGTCTTCAGATTCCGGCATTGGTGCACGCGCAGGACGGCGCGTGGAAGCCGTCACCGCGACACACGCAGATTTCGCTCTGGCCGGCAGACACGTTGAACTCCAATGCGTTGAGGGATCGCGAGCAGTCGGGGACCGTTGTGGATAGCACCGGCGCACGTCGTCTGGTCGGCGGTCGGCCTCGTCGCTACGTCGCGAACGTTTCCAACCCCACGATCACTCCATACTTCCCTGCCTCGAAGAACACAGGGGCTGCAGTTGTGGTGTTTCCGGGCGGAGGCTACAACGTTCCTGCCATCGACATTGAGGGGACAGAAGTCTGCGACTGGCTAACTGCGAAAGGCATCACGTGTGTTCTGTTGAAGTACCGCGTGCCATGTGACAAAAAAGGACCGTATCTGAATTGTGCGACGGCCTTGCAGGACGCGCAGCGCTCGGCTGCACTCGTCCGTTCGCTCGCCGCTCAATGGCATGTGGACCCGCGCAAGATTGGAGTGCTCGGCTTCTCAGCGGGCGGTCATATGGTCGCGGCGATCAGCACGCGCTTCGATTAACGAGCGTACAGTCGTGTGGATGCGGCCGACCAGCAAAGCAGTCGACCAGACTTCGCGGTGGCGTTGTATCCGGGGCATTTGGCTGCGCGGAATTTGGGATTTACGCTCAACCCCGACATTCGCGTTTCGAAGAACACACCGCCAACATTCCTGCTGCAGGCGGAAGACGATCCGGTGGATCCCCTCGAGAACTCCCTGAAGTACTATGCCGCGCTTCGGAAGGCGAACGTTCCGGCGGAGTCAGTGAACCGGGACATTTTTTCGACGTGAGCCGGAGAGTCGAAAGAAAAAACTCATTCTGCGCATGTTGCTGACACTCGATGGCGTGGCTGCCGGCGACAACGGGGCGATCGAAGGGGTCGATTACGGTGACGAGGGCTCGTGGGGCGACATCTTCGCAACGCTTCGTTCTGTAGACGCCATGCTCATCGGTGCCGGCGCGCATCGGGAGTATCTCAGCTACTGGGCGTCGGTACTGACCAACCCAAACGCGAAGCCTAACGAGCGACAGTTCGCCGAAATCGCGGCCCGGATACCGCACTTCATCCTCTCGCGAAGTGCGCTCCCCGTGCAGTGGCCCAACACCAGTGTGCTCGTCGGCGGTGTCGACGCAATCGCAGGCCTAAAGGAGCAGAGCGGCGGCGAAATCCTCCTGTGGGCGGGCCGACCGCTGTTCTTCTCGACGGCTAGGCTACCGACGTACTGCGCGGCAAGCGGTGAGGCGCACAAAAGAAGTAGACTACCGATCCACAGCAGGCCAACATTTCTATTGACTTGAATCCACTTCGCCGTAACAATTCCTTCGCGCCTCTTCATGTCTGAAGCTAACACCGTTCTCTCTAAACGATGCGGAACCGACTCTCGCGGGTTGCCCGTGTGACTTTCATTGCGGGCGTGGGGTCTCCATTCCGTGCGACTCTCTAAACTCGTCAAATTCGTAATTGGCTGCGGCGGCCTAACGACAGGCTGCAGAGTGGACACCGCGCAGCCTGAAACGCCGCCCTGCGCGGCGATCGCTGGCCTTGCGCTGGCGCCCGCGACGCCTCGCGTGGCGGTCGGCGACACGTTACGAATGTCCGTCGCGCTCCGAGGCAGGGTGCGGCGTGACTCTCGATCTCTCTCGTGTGACGCTCCGATGGAGTGTCGCAGACAGTGCGATCGCGCGCGTCGATAGCATCTCCGGTCTGGTGACGGGACGAGTGTTGGGAACAACGACGGTTCGCGCGACTGCAGGAAGTGTAACCGGGGCGAGCACCCTCTCTGTCGAGTCGCGATAGCAGACGCCGCCAAGAAAGCGCCTGCTTGGTCTCTCAAGCGCTATCTCGGCCACTTCGGCGTCGGGGGCGACGCGACAACCTCAAGCAGCTCTCGGCCGACAAAGAAGATCGGGACGAAGGAGAAGACCGCGGCGAAACGCGCTTCCATCACAAGGAAGTCCAGTCGGGTCGCGTAGCGTTGGCCACGACAGCAGCCAGATCCGCCTTGAAAGCTGCTCGAGATCATTGGCGATTGTCGGTTCGGAATTCACGACCTCTCGAGAGTGACGCTCGACGGAAAGAATCGCCTACCGCGATTCAACATTCCGCTCGAACTCGGCATTTTTCTTGGCGCGAATCGTTTCGGTGGATCGCGTCACGCAAAAAAGTCCTGTCTCGTACTCAATCGCGATCCATACAGATATCAGAGTTTCTGCTCTGACATTGGGGGACAGGATATCCGCGCACACCACAATGATGTTCGTAGCGCAGTCGCCCCTTCCAAGTGCCGCAGGACCAGCACTTCACGCAGACCAGCCGGCAACGCGCAAATCGCGACGTCCACCGCGCGCTGGCGTTCCGTTGATTCGACGGCTGCGTTCGCAGAATCGGATGCGGTCAATGTGGGCATCGCATCGAGCGCCACCTCCCGCCGTCGTCGATTCCGGCGTGCGCGCATCATCGTGTGCCGGACCGTCACACGCCGCAGCCATCCGGCGAAACTCCCGCGTTCCTCATAGTTCGCCAATGCTTCCGGCAATCCCACAAATACGTCATGCACTGCGTCTTCAGCATCGGCGGCCGAGCCGGTAAGACGGATGGCGGTTCGAAATAGATCGCCTGCGAAATGCTCGTAAATGCCCGCGATTCCGGCCTGCTCACCTGCCCGAGCGGCTCGGATGAGAAGGTCAAGGTTGTCCGCCCGTGATATTCGAGACACGCCGGAGTTCCGTCGGAGCATTCGCGTTTCCTGTGTTCTCGAATCAAATGCCGCTCGCGAACCAAACGTTACGTACTCTGTTCTTGCTCACTTGAAGTGGTTCCGCGGAACCGCCCACTCATGGGACGGCGGCAGATCAATGTCGGCCGCTCGAGCGGATTCGACTAGGCATTCGACGTTGTATCGCCATCGGCCGTTGGCAGCCAACCGTGTAAAACGCGCGTCGGCCTGAGATGCGTTGCAGCCGACACCAATTCCTGCGCATTTCCCGCACTTCGCACGCAGCCCAACTCGAATCCCTTGCAGTGGAACTCAATCGTTAGGCGGCCAGACAAATCATCCGCACGGAAGGTTCTATTGTCTTCGAAACACACACTAGAGCTGAACAACGAGAGGAGAGCAGGATATGTTTTTGGGCGCGTGCGGTGCGGGTGATGACTTGGAATGACCGTGGCGCCCCGTCGCCGCGAATCAGCTCCATGCCATTCACAGACGGCACCAACCGCCGACGAAACGAGCGGGGCTGTACTTCGCGCATCGTATTGCCGTGATTCCAAAACGATGCCACCATATCAGTGACATAGACACGTTGCACTGTTTTAGTCAGCGCGCACAACTCTTCGGGAGGTAGACAATGGCGATACGGACGAAGTTCTCTGTGTTGCTGCTCCTCGGCGCCCTCGCACTGTGGCCTACGACCGCCACCTCGCAGGAGACCAAATGGCTCCTCGGCATCGGACCTTCCGAAGCGGTGGATGCGGGGCGCGTCGCACTCGGGCCCAACGGCCCGCTTGCTGGTGCATCCGCGAGTGGACGCCACGCGATGCTGGGAATGGAGCGTCGGCTTGGGCAGAGCGCAGTGGATCTGCGTGTCGAGTTAACCGGGAACGAATTCAGTTCGCATTTTGCCACCTACCTGGCCACCGACGTATACTCGCGGGTGCGCGCCGCAACACGCGACCGCTCCGGATCGCTCAGCCTCGGCGCCATTTTCCGCGCGCGGCGCGAGGCGCGGTGGAGCCCGTATATGCTCGGAACGCTGGGCTACATGTACAGCGCCCTTGGCACTGATCCCAATGACCAATCGCACGCCGTCACGCAGGAGACCGTCCGCCATGGAATTGGCCTGGCGATGGGCGCGGGGTTGAACGTACGACTTGGTGGACGCGAGCTGTTCCTCGAGGCACGCCGCTTTGCCAAGTCAACGCCCGGATCGAGCTACATCCCGATCACGCTCGGCCTCCGCTTCTGATCATTTGTGCGCTGCAATTCACGCCCCCCCCCAGAACGAAGACCGCGTGTGCGCGGGCGCGTTCTCTGTGAACGCTATCGAGAAGCACTTAAGTGGAGCAGATTGGCGTCGCGTTCGCATGGAATCGACGCCTCGCAGCTTCGCCTTCACTCAAGTGCGCGATCTTCGATCGCCGCTTGGTTTCACTCACTCGCGCGTCAACTGATTCCCGCTTTCACGCACAATCCGCAATCGAGGGCGCAGAATGACTGCCAGATCACTGGGCATCACTCTCCGCCGAAGCCGATCCATCATGTGGTCGTTATTCGCCCCGCCGAAGCGGGACTTCTCCTCGGCACAGGATGCGTGGCGGGAGTCATCATGATCTTCACCAGGGCGTACGTTACCTCGGGCTGGCGATAGACGACGTCGCACACTGAAATGGGGATGCGCTGACACGCATCGCTCGCCAAGGTCTGGATGAGTCTTCACCTTACGATCCTTTGCGCCTCGTCACGATTGTCATGACCCAACTCTCCACCGACGTGCGCGCCGCCTCCCGCGCCCTGCGACGTACCCCTGTCTCGACGATTGCCGGCATTCTCGCCCTCGCTGTGGGCATCGCCGGAACCACAACGATGCTCGGCGTCGTCGATGCCATCGATTTCCGCCCGCTTCCCTTCGCGCGTCCCGAGCAGCTGCTATCGCTCAAAGAAATTGCTCCCGCGGGCAGTCAATTTTGTCACCCGATTCGCGGTTGCGTGTCGAGTTGGACGTCACGCGTGACGATTGACGATTGGCGCGAAGCGCGGTCGATCGCAGACATTGCCGGATATCGACTCTACGAAGAGACGCGGTGGATCCAGGACGGCGCAACGAGTGAGTCCATCCAAGCCATCGAAGTCACCGGTAACTTCTTTTCGTTGTTAGGTGTCGGCCCGTACCTCGGACGCGTGTTCGACGCAGACGAGCTCGTGCCTGGAGGTCCGCCAGCGGTGGTGCTGACGTACGATTTCTGGCGCGCACGCTTCGGAGGAGATCGGCGAGTCATTGGCACCGTGATAACCCTCGCGGACATGAATCGACGAACAGAAGGGCGATTCACCGTAGTGGGAGTGATGCCTGAACGCTTTCGCTTCTTGAGAGAACAGGCCTTTCTTCCCATGATGCCGGGTTTCCCTGGCAGACCGGACACGCGAGAAGGGCGTCGAGATCTGGCAATCGGTCGACTCGCACCGGGCGCCACCCTCGCGCAGGCACGCATCGAGTTGAGAACCATCGCCGCGCGAGTCGCGAAGGCGTATCCCGAGACGAACCGCGGGTGGAGCGCGACGGCAGAAACGCTGGACGGCCGAGAATTGCTGCGCGTTTCGGAAAGTGTTGTGGCTGATGTCGGGCGCGGGCGCTTTCTGCTGTTAGGGGTCGTTGCGCTGGTGCTCCTTCTCGCTGTGTTGAACGTAGGGACGCTCCTTCTGGCGCGGGGTCTGGCGAGGGTGCAGGAACTCGCGGTGCGCGCCGCGGTAGGAGCGACGCGTGCCCGCATCGTGCAGCACCTGCTCGTCGAGAGTGCGTGCATCGCCGCCGCGGGCGGAGTGGTCGGCGTGGTGCTCGCCTTCTGGGGCGCGCAGATGGCCCGCAGCTGGCTCTCCCTGGACACGTTAGGCATTCCGATCACCATTGATTTTCGAATGCTTGGCGTCGCCCTGGCAACGACCGGTGTCGCCGCGCTCGCAGCGGGAAGCATCGCCGTGCTCTCCATTCGGCGCCTCGATCTCTCGGCGCTTCTCCAAAGGCGAGATGCGGGAGGTGCGACGCCTCGATCCTACATCCGCCTCACACTCCTCTCACTCGAACTCGCGTGTGCCTTGGTGCTCATCGCCGGAGGAGGACTGCTGACGAAGGAACTGCGCCTGCTGCGAGATCGGGAGCCAGGTTTTGACCCGCACGGCTTGTATCGCCTGGAGATCTCGCTTCCGGCCTCAGCACTGGGGGACACAACGCAAGCGCGCGCGATCGCGACGAGTGCCATTCGTAGCATCCGTGCCATTCCCGGAGTCTCCGCTGCCGCGCTCTCACTTCCGAGCTTCGGCCGCGTACGGATACCAGGCCAAGACTCCATCCCAGGCAACGGACAGTTTGTCTCTCCGGCCATTGAGCCATCGTACTTCCAGACCGCGGGAATCCGCATCGTTCAAGGAAGATCGTTTGGCGCTGAGGACGTGGCGGGCGCCGAGTCAGTTGCAATCGTCGATGAAGAGGCAGTCCGGCGCTATTGGAATGGCGCGAGTCCCGTTGGGCTTCAGGTCGAGATTACGGATGGCGGTGGACGACGCCTGGCACGAGTGGTCGGCGTTGCTGCTCGCTCGAAACTCTGGGTGGCGTCACTCACCCGCGAACAACGCGCGTATGTGTACGTTCCTGTGGAGCAAGCCTGGCACGAGAAGCGAAGAGGTCTCTTCATGCATGCTCGGATTAGCGCGGCAAATCCGCAGGCGACGCTTGCCGCCATACGCGAAGCGCTACGTCGCGCATCGGGAGGTCCGGTCGATCAGGCGGACGTTGTGTCGCTTGAGCAAAGTATCGGGGACGAACTACGCCGACAGCGTCAAGACGCACGCGCGATGTCGCTGTTCAGCGCGTTGGCTCTTTCGCTCGCCGCGTTAGGCATCTGGGCGGTAGTGGCACAGGGCGTCGCACAGCGAAGACATGAAATCGGTGTACGCATCGCGTTAGGCGCGGCGCCTCGTCACATCGTGTCAGTCGTGACACGGGACACGGTACTCGCTGCACTGATCGGTACGGGAGTGGGTTCGCTCGGCGCGCTCTCGCTGAGTCGCCTGCTTGCGTCGACATTGGTGCGCGTGAATCCGCACGATCCGAGCATTTATGTGGGGAGTGTCGGCTTACTTGTTGTCGTCACGGTGTTGGCGGCACTCCTTCCCTCCGTGCGGGCGACGCGGATCGCCCCGATGGAGACGTTGCGAGAGTGAGTGCAGGCGAGAGGGGCAAGTATTTGATTGGCTGCGTGGACGCGGGATTCTCCTCGCGATCGTGGAGAATTCCCGCAGCTGTTCAGTGATCGTTAGGCAGACCCTTCGCGCCGATCACCAAGCGGCCCAATACGTCGCGCAAACCACTTCACCAGCGCGGCTACCGAAACTCGACTCGCCGCGACCCCCTCCATCGTCGCCGCAACCTCGGGTTCATCGACCTCGAGGTCGTAACCATTCAATCCGAGAAAGACGTACGCTGCCATGAAACCCACACGCGTGTTGCCGTCCACGAAGCCATGATTCTTCGTGAGAGCGAAGGCGTACGCTGCAGCGAGCGTCGCCCAATCGCACTGCGCGTCGTATTGCCATTTCTGCTGCGCTCGCGCGAGCGCGGAATCGAGCAATCCCGCATCGCGGACGCCGAGCGTGCCGCCATGTTCGCGAATCTGCGCTTGATGTATGGCATCCAGCATCTGACGCGTTATCCACCGCGGTGTGCGTCGGCGCGCTGTCACAGTTATTTCGCGAGCTCGCGCAAAGCGTTCCGAAACTTCTTCGCGCCGCGCCCATACGCCTCCATGGCGTCAGCGAAGTCCGGATCGAAGGGCGTGATGAGGAGCCCTTCACTCGTCTCCACGACGTAGACATCATCGCCCGCGTCCAAGTGGAAGCGCTCGAGCATCGACTTGGGAAGCACGGTCGCGACCGAGCCTCCGATCTTCCGCGAAGGGGAATAAAACCGTGCCAACTCCAGTCTCCTCCTCAGCCCCACCGTGGGGCTCTCCGTCACGCATTTCCGGACTGGACTTATGCACCTCTCTGCCCTGCTTCTCTTAGCGACGATACTGCACACCCCCTCCAAGCCTTCTCCTCCGCACGATGTCACCGTCGAACTCTCGGAATGGAAAATCGCCGCGTCGCCCGCGACCACCGAGATTGGAGCTACACGACTAATTGTTCACAACATCGGCTCTATTCCGCACAGTGTGGAAGTCGAGGGGAATGGCCTCGAGAAACGGATCGCTCTCCTCCAGCCCGGCGCAACCGACACGCTGGTCGTGACGCTCAAGACCGGTAACTACGAACTTTATTGCCCCGTTGGCTCGGGATCCCACAAGAAGCTCGGCATGCTGACTACACTGCGAGTCGGCAGTGCGAGAGCGACACCAGCTGCTCCAGCTGCAACTGCGAGCGCGCGGGCCACACGGGCGATTCACGTCGTCGGCGGCGGCCCTGTGATCCAGATTCTCCCCGGCCCATTCCCGTTCCCCGACAGCGCTGGCCCGGTGCTCGCACAGTTCGGCAACGAAAAGGAAGGACTCGAGTCGCAAGTAAAGAATGGTCCCTACTCCAACAACGTCGCCCGCATAACAGGTACTTTCTCCATCGACGCATGGGAACTCGGCGCCGTGAAGGACTCGGTGTACGGCGTCGCGAACGTCGAGAGCAAGGACGGCACGAAGTGGCGGCTGGTGATGGACAGGGTGCAGACGAAGGATGTGCCGCACCATCCGCGCTTCGGCGGCGTGATCATGGGGCTCTACTATCACGGCAACACGGGGGTCCACACTCCGCTGGTGCCGACGATCAACAGCGCCGTCGCGCTCTGGGCATGGGGACACCTCTATCGAAACGGCATACTCGTCACCGACCATGCAGCGGTGCACGTCATGCTGCTGTCACATACGCGCAAAGCCAGCGACTTCACGCTCGCATGCTGGGATTGCTCCAAGAATCGTGTGGACGAGTTGCAGCTCCAGGTCCTCCCGGGGCCCAACGAGCCGCCGTTCGACGCACCGGGAGGCTTTCTCTTCGTCAACTGGGAACACTCGAGCGGGGTGACGCACGCCTAACGATGATTCTCGGTACGCCGCATCGATGACCGCCTTTGAAGCGTCGCTGCAGGAACAGCTCGATGCGGCGTACTCACTCGCCTTTCACCTGCTGCGTAACGAATGGGATGCGCAGGATGTGACGCAGCAGGCAATGCTGCGAGCCATCCGCCATCGCGACTCGTTCCGCGGAGACAATCTGCGCGCGTGGTTGCTCTCGATCGTTCGCAACTGCTGCCATGACTTCTGGGCGGAGCAGAAAAGCGCGCCAACCTGGGTCGAGTACGACGAGGCGGTACACGCGGAGCTCCCCGGTGATGAAACAGCCGACGCAGCGACGATTCGGGCGTCGACACGAGAGCAACTCGATCACGCGCTCATGACACTCTCTCCCCCGTTACGCGAGGCGCTGGTGATGCGCGAGCTACAGGAACTGTCGTATCGCGAGATCGCCGACGCGCTCGCGGTACCGTTAGGCACCGTCATGTCGCGGATCTCGCGCGCCCGGGATCAGCTTGAACGAGCGTTGCGCCTCGCGGGCGAGGAGGGACGATGAACTGCACGGAGGCTCGAATGCAGCTCGACGCCTGGATCGACGGGCAACTTGATGCAACCTCAGCAGAACGAGTCGCTGAGCACGTGAGCGCCTGCACCGAGTGCGCTGCCGCAGTTGAGCGTCGGCGAGCGCTCGGCGATCTACTGCGACGGGAGATGCTTCCCCTCAAAGCTCCAGACGCGCTTCGCCAACGGGTCCGTTCCGCGGTGAGCGCGTCCTCAGCCGCAACGCGACGGCACACGCGCATTAGTGTGGGGACGATTGCCGCAGTTGCCGCGTCTTTATTGATCGTGATGGGTGGAACGTGGCAGGTCGCCACGCGCGAGCGCGCCGAGGAGCGCGTCTCCGACGAGGTGCTCGCTGCGCATGTTCGCTCGTTGATCGGAACCCACCTCACTGATGTAGTCTCGTCAGATCAACACACGGTCAAACCATGGTTCAACGGCAAGATCGACTACTCGCCAACGGTCGCCGACTTTGCCGCGCAGGGATATCCACTGCTGGGCGGCCGGCTCGAGTACATCGATGGCCGGCGTGTTGCCGCCTTGGTCTACGCTCGGCGTCAGCACATGATCAACGTCTTCGTGTGGCCGAGTGCCGACGGCGTGACATCATCGGGTAGCATCACGCGGCAGGGATATCATCTGATCCACTGGACGGCCGATGGTTACATCTGGTGGGTGGCGTCGGATCTTGAGGGAGCGGAAGTGGAGGAATTCGCGAGACTGCAGGGGGCGCCGCGGTGAGGTGACGCCGCGGCCTCGGCGCGCAAGATATCGCAGCTCCTCCGCCTTGTGACGTTTCCCCACGCGACGATGCGGCCATCACCGGGGAGCAACCGGAAGAACAGGCGTTCCGCCTAACGAGACGCCGTCGAGCGCGGCGCGTATGGCCGCGCACAAGTGCGAGGCGACCGGCGTCCGTGCGATGTACCGGCGGGCAACCCACAATCGCCTCTGCCTAACGGCGCGCTGCGAGCGAGCGAGGCGATTCGGGGATTGCGCCCACCAGGCTCGTGAGTGCTTCAACCTTGCGTCTGACTGATGCGCCGCCGGCCAGCAGCAATCGGGCTGATGTCGCGCGCACGCATGTCTCGACGGACAAGTCTTGCCGTCGCACCCTTGGCGCCCTCGAGGAGCATGCGTGCCCTAATGCAAGATCCCCATTTTCTCCAGGTCACCGCGCGCCTGGATGTCGTGCAGCACCCGCGAATCGAAGCTGGAGCCCGGTGCCGGAAGCCGGACATTGCTCCCCTCGATGGTGACGCCGAGTGACTGCAGCGACTCGATGAAGTTCGGGCGGATTCCATACGCCGCTGCGACCTCGCGACCAATCGGGTGCGATGCCGCGACGACGCGTCCCGTCAGACCACCCCCAGCATCCGCCGTGGTGAAGAGCCAGCGATAGAGAGTGGGGCACTGCCGCTCGAACAGCACCCGATGGTGTTCATTGACGAAATACGCAGAGGATTTTGTGTACTGATCGAGCTGATTCGCCGCGTCGCGCTTCCCGAATCCTTTACCGATGACCCACTGCATGACGCCTTTCTGCCTGATCTTCGCGTAGGTCTGTGCGTGCGTGAGGATCCCGGAGTAGCGCTCAAGCATCGCGTCGTTAGAAAGTATGTTCGGCTTCCGCGTGTGATGCGTCCCAAAATTGTCGAAGAAACGGTGTGCAAGCGTGAAGATGATATCCGACACCTCCTTCGCGTTCGGATCATCGTTCTTCGCCACGGTCGAGTGCTTCCCGGGAAACGGGAGGAACATGACGTTGCTGGATCTCGCGTCGACAACTTGGACGCGGGCCAGGTCCTGGGGCTTGAAGGTCTCGCGATTCTCTCCCGTTGCGATGACACCCAGGTAGTTCTTCACCGAAGGGGGGATGAGTCGGCGTGACTCCGCATTCTTGCCGTGCCCCGCTTCCTGGCCGGCGACGGGATCGACCGCGAAGATGTTGACCTTCACACTGCGGAAGAGCCCTTCGACACTCGTGGGGTCATACAGCATGTTTGCGAAGACGAGGCAGGTGACCGCGCCGCGGCTCCACCCGATGAGATTGATGGTGTCCGGCAGTCCCTCGCGTTCCGCGACGTCAGCAATCGTCACGATTGCGTGGCGCACGTTGTCCTCGAGCCCCGCTCCGCTCGCGCTGGCCTGTATCAACCCGAAACTGGAGTTCTTTGTCGAAGCACCTCCACCGAGTTCCGCCGATGTCTTCCCCTTCTTCGCCTTGTCCCGGTCTGCCCAGTTGAATGACCCCGCCAGCGGGTTCTTTCCGTCCTTGTTCTTCGGCGCGCCGGCGACACCGTCGAGAATGAGATAGTTCGTGTACTCGATGCCCGTCGCTCCACGGCCGAAGAAGGCGACGATTTCGGAGTCATCCTTGTCGCGATGTCCGCCAGTGCCATGACAGTAGATTGTGAAGACTGACATGCTTGTTCTCGGGTGGAGCCGGATTGGAGTTTGTTCGGATTTCGCAAAGTATAGGGCGCGCTCTGCTCCCGCGCGAGTTGCAGCTAACGGTCGTCGGCGTGCCGCCAGTCGGGCCGGCATTCCCTGTCGATCCACTCGGAATTCAGGCGATCCCCAAACGAGACGAAACAGACGATCCACGCATTTTCCCTCGGAAGATCAACGCGTTGCACCCGGCAGGTGGCGCAGGGATTGCGCACACGCGAGTACGCGCAACTTCTTCTAACACGCTCTCGGATGAACCGTCGGACCTAGCCTGCGCCACACTTTGATCGTCAGAAGAGTGATGCAACGTTTCCTATTCGCCGGTGTTGTCGGCTCGTTCTTCGCAATCGTCGCTCCAGCTGAGAAGCTCGAGGCGTTGGAAGAAGACAACGTAGCATGTACGCTGCTGCGGGCGAGCCGTTGTCCGTGCCATGGCCACGCACAACAACTCGTGTGATCGTCTCGCACGCTGAGGTTGCTCAAGTAGCCGTAAGATGTCAGCGACACTAAGTAACCAAAGCAGGCGTGACAGGGTCTGTCTTGCATGACCCCTTGCCCACTTCGTCCCGCGTCTCTGGTCGCTGCACTCGTCGCGCGATCCGTCTCCGCGTGCACGGAGATGGTCGGAGACTGCGTTGCGATCGGTCGCCCCGCTGTCGTCTTCACGCTGCACGAGGTTGGTTGGACCCAAAGCGACGCTGGAATAGAACGAAACGGCCACGGTGGACGCCGAGCATCGACTCGTTGACTTTCTCACTAACAATGCGCTGCAGCGCCCGCACTGACATGGGTATGAACTCCAACTCCGACTCTAGTTCGCGCCGCAACTTCCTCTCCGGCGTCGGTCGCCTCGCCTCGACTGCCGCACTCGCGAGCTGTGTTCCACCGTCCACCGCGACGGGCTCGCCGAGCACTTCGCCTGGTGCCGGTGCCGTCATGAGAAATTCTGACGAATGGGACCTGAGTTGGATCGAGAAGCTTCGCTCAGCGACCGATCGAGCGCTCTTTGACTGGCCGACACTCGGCGACCCCGCCGACCCCATCATCCTCGAGCTGGCGGAGCGCTACCTCGATAACTGTCAGAGCGCATATCGAGCCGGTGCCTATGAAGCGCGAGTTGTTCTCAACGTTCGCACCCAAGCAGTTCCCGCTGCCATGAGCGACGCGCTCTGGGCGCGCTACTCCCTCGGCGCTGAGTACAACACCAAGGATCCAACAACGCAGCAACCCGCAACGCAGAATCCATTCTGGCACCGCGCGCCGAGTCCTGCGGAGGGCATCACGCTCCCGACGATGGCCGATCTCGTTAGGCGCGGTGCGATCGTGCTGGTCTGCGACTTTGCTTTGGGGCATTTGTCGAAGCGCCTGGCAGCCAAAAGCGGAGAACGCGCCGATGAGGTGCATAGCGAACTTCGCAAAGGGCTGATCGACGGATCGTATGCAGTACCCTCGGGGATCTTCGGCCTTGCTCGAGCGCAGAACAGTGGTTGCGCGTACGTGCGGATGTGATTGAGCTGCGCTACCATTCCTTGCAGTGAGTGTTCGACTCGCGTTTGTGGTAGAGTACGAAGCCAGCGTAGCTCGCTACTTCTTCGTGGAGTAGGGCCATCTCAGGTCGCGGGCGACTTTTCCGATTTCGACCAGCTGAACCCATGTCACTCGATCTTGTCGCGCTCATCGTGCCGGACTACGATGCGGCGATTCGGTTCTACTGCGACGCTCTCCGGTTTGAGCTGGTGGAGGATGTGCCGGCGCGCACGACTGATGGGCGCGAAAAGCGATGGGTGGTCGTGCGTCCGCGTGACGGTGGCACCGGCTTCGTGCTCGCCAAGGCCGACGGCACTACACACGCGTTGCCTGACTCCCTCGTGCGCCCGCACTGGTTGCGTCCGAAGTCGAACTATCTCGAAGCTCACATCCTAACAGCCGTCTGCAGGCGCGCCGTCTCTTATCAAGCGGGGTAGGTCGTGGAGGCTGTGTGACGAACTCTGTAGATGGTGAAGAAGCTGCACTTCCTTTTTTGGAGAATGACCCATGCACAACGTTTCTTCTTCTCGCCGTTAGTGCGTGTGCCTCCCCCGGTGCCAAACCAGATTCAGATCTCGCGCGGCCGGCGGAGCGCATTGTCACTTCGGAACACTCAGGCGTGGTCCGTTCGAACGTCACTTCTAACGCGAGGGTCCCGATCAACGTTCCATCAGCGCGCGCGGACCGATCTCCTCCCCGCGCTCCAACAAATCGCGCACGCTCGGCAAGACAACGTCCGTTGAGTAGCGATCGCACACGACAGTCACCTTTCTGATGGACCCACGGTGGCGTCGCCTCCGTCTCCTTCATCGATGGATGATCGGCCTTTGGCTCGGCTGGGTACCATTCGGCGCGTTGGTCATTTCACTTCAGCCGAGTGGTTGGTCTTCGCGCGTTCCGATCGCAGTCATTCTTACCTACATGGCTGCCTTCATGATCACGGGCTTTCTCTTCTCGTTCTCACAGTGTCCCAACTGCGGAGACGCATTCGGCTTTGGTTTAACTCGGCGCCTGCGCTTTCAGGTACCGTGGGCGCCGCGCTGCGTACACTGCGATGCGCGAATCGGTGACCCAATTTCAGGAGCGCGACACGACGTGGGAAGAAGCGCCTAACGATAGTGAGAAGTGGTGGCCGACGGTTCGACACGTCGCCTCCGCGATGCAGATAAAGTCGAGATGACGGGTGATGGAGGAGTCGAGAGGCGAAGTTGCTTACATTGTCAATTCGACTTCGCTGAAGTGCCCTCTTCGCGCGTCATCAGATGCGAACTCACAGTCTGGTCTCTACATGCCGCCTGCCGCGTCACACCTGCGACGAGTGATGTTGCGAGTTGTTGTTCTACTTGCGCTCTCCGTGTTCGCAACGAATTGCCACTTTCCCTTCGTTTCGGAGGGGTGCGACACGTACGCTGTTCCGGGGCTGGAAGTCACGGTCCGCGCGGCGGAGTCAGGTGCAGCGCTGGAGAACGGTGTGAAGATCGTTGCCTTCAACGCGACGCTCGCCGATTCTGCAAGTGGAGTGCTTCCGGGCGGCGTCGCGTCGCTGCTCATGGAGAAGTCCGGCACGTTTACCGTGCGCGTCTCGGCGCCCGGGCGAGTGACGTGGGAGCGCGCGGGCGTGCGCGTGACGAAGGACGAATGCCATGTGCGGCTCACGCGCGTGACGGCGACGCTGTCCCGTGCCGAACCTTAGAGAGCGCCTAACGCGCGTTAGATCAGCCACGCACATTTTGGACGCGGCTATGCCGCCTTGCTGAGAAAGTGATGCTCGTCAATTCAAGAGCTGCGCGTGATGACACGAGCTGCTGATGCCGGCGTGGAGACGTGCACTCGTTGGATTGATCGCTGGGGCGACTTCCGCCGTGCTTGCCGGAGCGTTGTGCGCGTGGCGCTTGTTTCGCATCAACCGTTGTGCGCCTAACGTTGCCGACGCATGTCCCGACCTTGCGCCCATCGGCGCGATTGGACTCGGCGCGTTGGCGGCACTCATCGCTTGGTTGTGGATCGGAATGAGCGTGTATCAGTGGCTCGGCGTTTACTTCCCCCGGAGGACGCGGCCTGGTGCGACTCGGACGAGTAGTCGCCATCCTTGGCGTCATTCTCGCAGGAGATGGGTTTATCGGGGCGAACGTCGCGCCTGTCGATAACTACGACGCAGGCATGGCGTCACTGGTGATCGGCATCATCGCGCTCATTATCGGACTCTGTATGCTCATCATGGGACTTGTACTTCGACTGCACAGCAAGCGCTTAGCGCGCTGATGCAAATCACGCGCAATGCAGGATGTGTCCCGAAGTTAGTTGAGAATCAGGTGATGGCTCGGTGAGATGTGTTCACGCGGCTTCGCGCTTTGGGGGCGTGATCTTCGCGTCGAGCGCCGCGATCAGCAAGGGCAACTGGTCGCAGCCTTTCACGCGGCGGAAGTTTGCTTCGGCCGCCCACAGGGCCGCCGCGCACCAGCGCAGTTTCTGGTCGCTCGTGCGCCAGTGATCCACGCGTGCCGTGCGTTCTTCCACGCGCGCCATCACACTCTCGATCAGGTTCGTGGTCTTGAAGCTGACGCCCAGCGCGGCGAACACCCCGAGCCGGTGCAGCGTCAGCGTTTCCTCCAGGCCTTCGGCCAAACTCGCCGCAGCCGACACGTTGCGCATGTGGAGCTCGCGGTGGAGGCGCTCGAGGGCGCGTTTCGCGGTCGTGTACGCCGGCTGCGCATAGGCGGCTTGCAGCTTGCGGCGCCACAGTCCCTGGTCGCGTTTGGGGAGGTAGCGCACCACGTTCTCCCGCTTGTGCCACTGGCAGCGTTGCACGTCGGCGCGCACGCCGAACACCTCGGTCACCGCCGCGCGCAAGCCCTTGGCGCCATCGAGCACCACGAGCAGGCGCCCCGTCGGTGCGACGCCGCGCTCGACCAGCGCCTGCAGGAACTGCGCGCAGACGGCCTTGTTCTCCGTCGCCGTCTGCACGAGGCCCAGGATCCGCTTCTCCCCGGTCGTCGTCACGCCTAACGCGATCACCAGTTGATCGGCGGCGAACGTCTTCCCATCGAGCACCAGGACGAGCCACGTCGCGTCATCCAATCGGCGCTCCTGCAGCCGTTGCAGCTCGCGGGCGCTGGCGCGCACGAAGCGGCGCGACACGCTCGCCCGCCCTAGGCCGAACGCTTCGGGCACCGCCTCGGCGGCTTGCGCGTACTCCCGCGTCGACAGCCCGCCAACGATCCGGCGGAAGAGACCCGCGTCGACGGCGCGCGGCGTTTGCAACTGCGCATACGTGGCCAGCGGGAGTTCGCGCCCGGCCACTTGGTCGCGCACCCGCGGCACCTGGATCGGGAGTTTCTGATCGGCGAGGTAGACGGAGCCCGCCTGCTGTCCCCACCGCACGATCCCCGGATGGGCGTCGTCCCGTGCATAGCGCCGGCCGGCCAACGCGCGCACCTCGTGCGCCAGGGCGTCCTCCACGGCGCGCAAGCCTAACGGGATCAGGGCCTGAATCATCGCGACCGTCACGGTCTCCGCATCGATCGCGTCGCCGGGAACCGCGTGTGGGGGCCGCCCTGCGGATGGCTGGCTCTTCTCGTCTCGTCCTCGTACTCTTGGCATGGGTGGTGTCCTCGGTGTGATGAGCAGAAATCCTTGGCGGGATTGCATGCTCGAGTATCGAGGCACCACCTGATTTTTCAACTAGGGCTGGGACTCATCCCGCAATGCATCACGGTATCGTATTGCCAACCTAGCCATCAATCGTCGCGGCAACTGGAAGAACAGAATCCACCGCACGGTGTACGCCATGCAAGCTATGCAACCGGCACACACCTGTTAGGGTTTTCGAGCGCTGAACACTTCGCGATCGCCGCGCCGCTGAGAAGAATCATGACGATACGTCCACTCTTGCTCCTCCTTGCGTGTCTGCCATCGGCCATCCGAGCACAGAATCCGCTCATGCCGTTGCTCGCACCATGGAAGGGATCGGTCGTGGAAAGTATCGAGTGGACCTATCGCGGCGTTTCGACGGCTGTGACCACGCACCCGCATCGGTTCTGGGCAATGAACCGGCGCTCTCTGGTCTTGCGAGACACCGTGCAACTGGAGACGATGCTCCCCGATCTCCCGCCCGAAGGAGAGTTGCTCATCGGGATGTCCGCCGATGCCGCGACGGCACGAATCGGGTTCCGGCTTATTGGCAGTGGATTCTGTATCGTCGATTCAGGACTCTGGCCAGAACGCGACGGGTCGCTGCGCGGGCGCGCACGCGCCATTCTCCCGAACGAGAGCTTCTATCTCGCGGTCGCCGCGCATTTTGACAGCGTCGAGCGAAAAGGGCGATGGGACCTCGTAACGGACGATGGTGCGTTCAAGCTCCGCATGGTCTTTCGCGCGGCGCGTCCCGACGATGAGCCGCTCCCTCGGCAGCTTACCTCGCGCGAAGAGGTCGCGTTGCGCCGCCGCGATAAGCTGCACGATTCGGAGCCCCACTGCGGATAGTTAGTCAAAGGTCGCGCCGGATTCCCTCGATGCTGCATCGTATCGTTATCGGCAGCGTATGCCTGCTTACTTTCGCCACCGCGACGGCGCGAGCGCAAGCTGCGTCTGCACCACCCGCTGGCGTCTCCACCATTCTGCGCAGCCTCGTCCTCGACTCTCTCTTCGAGGCGGGCAGGCGCAACGACGAAACGTATTACGCCGCGGATGATTCGACGGCCATCGACGTGACGAAGCGGTGCCACTTCACGCTTCGTGGCAAGGCTTCGGGCAGAGGAGGATTCGTAGAGTAGGCGGTGTGGGAGACGCGTCTCGTCGAGGGCCACTGGCGCATCGTGCGCTCACGATGGCAACGTGTGACATGAGGTGGCACTCGGCGTACATGACTAACATGGTGTTGCAACAGGGTGGTGAGCGACGGGTTGCGCAGTGAAGATTGCTGAAGGTTCGTTTCAACTCGATTGCTGTTAAGCATTCGCTTGACGGTTCTCTTCCTCGAGTGAGGGATTCATGCCTCCTGCACGTGCTGCTTTGATCGGTGGCGCACTGGCGCTTCTCGTCGCACTTCCTCCACGCACGCTCGCTGCGCAGCAGCGTATGACGCCACGTTTTCTGGTCACCACGGCACAAGTGCGCATTGACCGCGATGTCGGCGAGTCGACACTGCCGCGCCCTGTCGTCACGCTGGATCCGGAGAATCGCTCGCTTGTTGTCTTACTCGGCGCCTTGGTGGGTGCGAGTGTCGGCGCCCTGCTCTATCGGAACGCCGTAGCCGCTACGAACGACGGCGACTTCGCCGCGCCGCTGAGCATCATGATTAGTATCGGCGGAGGCGCGGTGATCGGCGGCGCATTAGCGTGGTTGCTGACGTCGCCCGGCGGGCAGCGCGTCGCGTCGCGTGGTCATGCGACGTCATCATTGGCACGGCCGAAGATCGCAGCAGGGCCTCGCGTTGTGTTTGATACCGAAGCGGAGACACGTCCCACTCGCCTCAAGGGTTCGGTCCGTCACCATCAGTCCTCAAACACACGCTGATCTGATCACTCACCCCAACGACGCGCAAGAAGCCATTTGCGTGGCACGTGCCTTCAAAAGCCTCGCCAACTGTGGCGCGTTAAGCACGGCGTATGCATCAGCGAGCTTCCGAAATCCAACGTGCGCGCCGATCGAGCGATTTCATTCGCGCAAACCATGTGAAGTGAGGACACACAGCACATGACCATCAAACGCATGGACAACGTCGGCATCGTCGTCGAATCACTCGATACCGCCATCACCTTCTTCGAAACACTTGGCCTTAGCCTTCAGGGGCGTCAGATGATCGAAGGCGAATGGGCCGGGCGCATCACGGGGTTAGGCAACCAGCAAGTGGAAATCGCGATGATGGTCACGCCCGACGGTCACAGTCGGATCGAGCTTTCGCGCTTCCTCTCACCGCCGGTCATCGCTGATCATCGACAAGCCTCAGTGAACGCACTCGGCTACCTGCGCGTGATGTTCGCCGTTGAGAACCTCGACGAGACACTCGCACGGCTGCACAAACACGGCGCGAAACTCGTCGGTGACGTCGTCCAGTATGAGCAGATGTATCGTCTATGTTACATCCGCGGACCGGAGGGAATTCTCATTGGGCTGGCGGAGGACCTTCGCACCACGAAGTAGCAGAAGTGCTGGCGAGCGCCAAGCGTGCGTCGCTAGCGCCGCGCTCGCCTAACGACACCCCGCTCACATCACCAGCTCGTACACCTTCGCCTCAGCGGCGGCCATCGACTTCGCTGCGCGCTCGTACGCACTCTGCACGGCGCGCAGCTGCGTGAGCAGCACCGATCCGGCGGCGAGCGCCTCCGACGGATTGGACAGCGCCTCTACGTACTGCGACCTGAGCTCGGTGACCGATGACTCCATCGCAGCCACAGAATCTCGCGCGACCCGCGCCTCGCGCTCCAACTTCGTCGCCTCACGCACCGCACTCGGCAAGTCGCCGTGCGGATACTTGTGCATCACGGCGTCGAGGTACTGCTTGACGCCCGCGGACGAACTTTGGAAGGTCCCCTTGTCGACTTGCAGGTTGCGATCCACGCCAACGATGTCGCGCCGCAGTTGCGTGAGTTGCTCGGTCGCCGGGTCGGCCGCCTCGCCGTCCTTCGCGCCAGCATCCTGGTGCTTTCCACCTTTAGCATCCTTGCCCTTCGCGCCAGGGAGCGTCGCAGCATCTGCTTCGACTCGTCAGGCATGTCGGTGTAACGCTTCTCGTCGCCCACCTCCGAACGCTGACGGCGTACTTCCTTGAGCAGGTCGCGCACGCTGCCGTGCAGCGTCCCGGCAGCTGCAGGATTGAGATCGATGGCTTTCTGCAGATCGCTCATCTTCTTCTCCAGCGACAGACGCGCGCCGGAACCCTGGAAGTTCTTGTCGCCTTCCAGCGTCAGGTCGTACTGGAAGTTGCCCAGCTTGTTCTTCTTCCGCATGTCGTAATCAGTGGAGAGCGACCACTGATTGGCGACACCGTAGAGCGTGTCGGTCATGGCACGAATCGCTTTACCATCGTGGCCATAGTCGGCGAAGAACTTCGACATCGCGCGCATCTTGTCGCCCATGTCGGCCGAGCCTTGCAGCTGCGCGCGCAGCGCGTTGCGCGGGTCGCCCTCGAAAATTCCCTCCTCTCTCACCTTCCCTTCTTCCATCGTCTTCATGAACTGCTCGACCATCTCCTGCGTGATCTGAACCTCCACGCCCCAACGCCCCGACGACTTCGCGTTCGTCGCATCCCGCGTCTCGGAATTCGTCAACTCGCCTAACAACTCGGCGCTCTTCTTTCCTTCTGTAGCGTAGGCCGAGCCACCGATCGAGTAATAGCGATTGGTGTCGTTCACTTCGGAGGCATCGAATCGCACGTTCTGATCGAACTTCTCCTTCATGAACGAGTACTTGCCGGCGTATGACTCGGTCGCTGTGCCCATGTAGTGCTCGATCTTGTTGCCCTTCTCGTCGTACGTGAGTGCTTCTTCGGTGCGCCCGCTGCGGTCGTGCGTGGCGAGACCGAGGTCCACGGTGGTGCCAGAGCCTTCGCCTTTCTTCGATGTGCGGCGGATGACCGTGGCGCCGGGGAGAATGAGGCCGGAACCGCTGAATGCCTCGAAGGCGGCCTTCCCTTGATCGGTGGAGACGTCCACGCGCACGGTGACAATCTCCGCTTTGTCTTTTTCGGCGTGTCCAGTGGCGCCGACTCCGCCTAACGTCGACGCGCTCAGCGACTTGGCGTCCTGCGTTCCGACGGTGTTCCTGATCTCGAAGGTCGTCGGGTCAACGCGCCTAACGTTTGACGAATTGGAATCCGTCGAACTCATCCCGACGCCGATGCTCCCCCCCGTCGGCGATACCGACGCGCTCAACCCCGCCGAGCTGCTGTCGCCGGAACCGCGCGACTCGCCGATCCCCAAGTGCATCGCACCGGACACCGTCGCCGGATCTTCGGAGGCCGATGGGATCATGCTCGAGAGATTGTTGCGGAAGTGCTCCGCCTCCTCTTTGGTCCTGAAGACCTTGGTGCCGAATTGCGAGTCGGCGTGCGAGGCGTTGGCACCGACGCCTTTGGCCGAACCTCCGGCGCCGGCGTTGAGGGTGCGTTTCCATTCGACAACGAACTGCTGTCCGACCGCCTGCGGCTCGGAGGCGGTGACCTCGTAGCCACCACTCAGCTTCACCGATTTTCCATTGCGGGAGAAGCCGACGTTGCCGCTGATCGACGACGGCATCCCGTCTTCGCCTAACGACATGTTGCCGCCCATCGACATCGATGTCGTGTTGCCTTTGTCGTCGATGCGCGACTGCGCGACGCTCACGCCGTCGGCGCCGGCCGTGAAGGAGTTGGTCGTCGACGTTGCCCCTTCGCCCGGCTTGGTCCCGACAGCGCCCTGACCTTTGGTGCTGGTGAGGGTGACGTTGCCGTCGCTGTACGCGGCACCCTTCGCGCGGTTGAATGCCTGGCCGTCGATCTCCGTCGTGTTCTCCTTCACATACGACGCGTTGAGACCCTTGTCCTTGTCCCAACCAAACCCTTTGCTGGTCCTCTCGCCTTCGACTGCGCCCGTCTCGACGTCCTTGATACGAGATGAGTTCTCGCGATTCAACGACGCGCCGCTGGAGCCAAATTTTGCACCCGTTTTGCTGCCGAGCTTGTGATCGTCGTCGAGTGCGAACTCGCGCTCGCGGTCGTACGTCGCATTGAACTCACCGTCTTTGTACGAGATCTCTTTGTTGGACTTCGTCGTGACGGTGTCGCGCGTCTCTGATATCGACGACGAGTAAGCGCCGCCGCCGGGTCCGAGACTCACGCGCCGCTTCGCCTCATCGGCGACTTTGGTTCCGTCATCGGCCAGCGATTTCCCGCCGGAGAGCCAGTCGACGAAGGCCATGCCGTCTTTCCATCCGACGTTGTGCTCCGAGGCCATCATGTGGTCTTTGTCGGTCTCGGTGACACGGCGCTGACCCATATTGGCGGAGAAGCCATCAGACAAGGAGATGTCGGCGTTGCGCGTGAGCGCCGTCATCCCGTCGCTCTTGGTAGCCGAAAGTCCGCTACCGCCTAACGATACGGCCCAATCGGGGAACATGCTCCGCATCCACGGATACTGTCCGACGAGGCGCTGCGCGCGCTGGGCCTCGGTTTCCTTTTCTTCTTCCGCTTCGCGCAAGACGGCTGGCGCGCTGACGAGGGCGGAGCCTAACGATGCGCTGCCACCCGACAGCACGGCGTCGGCGGCCGCGCGTGCCTCCGCTTCACCGCTATCGTTGATGGCGAGCGATGGGGCTTCGCCTAACGTTACGCCGGCGAGCCAGTCGCCCTCCTCGCGCACGCCTTCCCCACCACCAACCCCTCCCTGCTGCACCGTGTGCGCCAGTTCGTGCGCCAGGCGGTGCACGCCTTCGGGCGAAGAGGGATCCCACGCGTCGCGCGCGAAGAAAACGTCGCTCCCAACGGTGTACGCGCTCGCGCCTAACGACTCCGCCGAACTTGCCGCCTCGTCGTCGTGGTGGATGCGGATGTTTTCGAAGGAATGACCGAAGGCCGGCTCGATGACGGCGCGCGCTGACTCAGGGACGCGTGAACCGGCCGCACGCGCGGGTGCGTCACGCTCGCCCGCGAGGGGTCGGTGGCGCGAACGCTCCATTCGGTCGTGCAACCGGTGCCGTGCTGCCACGCGAGCCTCCCCTCCGCAACCTTGTATCTGTTAGGCGGAATTCTGCGCGGAGTGGGGCCATGAGCGATAGTGTTGCAGGGTATCGACAGGGCGATGGCACGGTATCGATGGGCTGGGGTGACCATCAAACTCTAAGGGCAAACGACGTCTTCCATACCGTCGCCTAACGACGGTGCGAATGAAGGCGCGCAAGCCGGCCGACGAAGGATTGGCCAACCCTTGGAGGATCGTGAGCTTCCTAGCGAAGACGCGTCGACGCCGGGGTCTCGCGTGCCTTCACAACAACCGCAAGGGGAACCGATCGCCAGTTGGACCAGCGCCGGACACTGCCCTCGGATCCACGCAGCGCGAGTTGCGACGAGATCCCGCCATCCAGCATCATCGCCCGGACGCACCCCAACGACCGCATGAAGGCCGCCATCTCCGGCGTCGTAGGTCCCCAAGGGAGCGTTTCCCCCGCTCGGCCAGCAGCGCCGAAGCGGGTGAGCGCGATAACAATCGACCCGTCCTTGAGGACGCCGAGCGCAAGTCGAGAATCGCGATGTGCCAGGTTCACCCCGCGCCCAGAGGCTTGTAGCTCGCTGGGCATCTCGCCTCCAACGAGCAGCGTCGGATACGACTGAAACGCATAGCGCACTCGGCCGCGGACCTTCGACAGTTCTTCAGGCGTCACCAACGATGTCGTGCCTGCGCTGTCAACGACGAACGACATACCGAGCGCGCCTGTGCCGGGCTCCTTGCGTTCGTATCCATCCTGAACGACCCACCCCCACGGAATCCCGCCGATGAACTGGCCGGTGTTGAATGCGACCAGTCCGTCGTCGGGTATGCGATCGATCGTCCATGCGGCCTTGAGTCCGTAGTCGCGCGCCGCGCTATCCAGGCGAAATTGCAGCTGGCGGGGATCCATGCGGACGACGACGACGCGGACGGACGCAAGTGGACCACTGTTCGCCCAGCGCCCTTCGCTCATCCAGATGCCGGGACGCACACTGTGCCAGGACAGCGCAACCGCGAGTAGCAGCAGCCGCGGCGACATCACGGGTTGAGTTGCTTGAGTAGCCCCATCAAGGTCGGACACGCTTTGAGGAGCGACTGCACTTCGGCGGCGGTGTACACCCAGTACTTACCTTGGCCGGTGGGGATCCAGAATTTCTTTGGCCCAGGGCCGAGTGGCTGGCCTGACTGCTTATAGACGCAGAACGCGAGGACGCGCTCCTGCGCGAACAGGTATTCGTCGATCGTCATGCCTCCCATTTGCGACGTGACGCTCGGATGCGCGGTGGAACTCACATCGAGAGCGTCGTCGCGAATGCCATCCTCGGCCGAATATGGCCCTCCATGCCCGAGTGCGTGAGCACCGAGCGCGGGAGCGCCGAGTGCGGGAGCATTGTCATGATCGGGGACTCGCGATGTAATGGGCCCGGCGGCCGCAGCGCCCATCTTCTGAATCTCGTCCAAACGCTTCCCACGCCACGATTCGCCGTATTGGCTCGGGTCCGGACCACAGGTTTTCTCTTTTAGGGCCTGCATCTCCTTCCCGTTCTGCTCCATAACCTTCTTGAGTTCTTCCGGCTTCTTGCCTTCCATCATCTTCGCCATGTTGAGCGCGATCTTCTGTCCTGCGGGCGTCATGGCGATGCCCTTGCTGCACTCATCGTACTGCTCTGGTGTTTTCAGATTCATGGCTGCGATTTCCTTCGCAAACGATTCGCGAAGCTCAATCTCTTTGCGCAGCCCCTTCTCAAGCGCTACGAGAACAGGTTCGGTGAGTTCGAGGAGTCCGTTTCCGAACGGAATCGCCGTATCCTGATCGGGGACCTTTGTCGCGCCCGCGCCCTTGCTCCCTTCATCCCCGCTCACAGCCTTTTTCGCCTTGTCGGCGATCTTCTTCTTGAGGATGCCCGCTTGAGCGTTCGACGGACTTGGAGCTGCGATCGCCAGGATCGCGGAAAGGAGGAGAAGACAGCTACGTCTGGATCCGCGCATGATCACCTCGCAGTGCAGGTGGAACTACGGATATCGAGGACGGAAGCTCCGACTCGCGAAACGAGCGGGACGATGTCTTTTGTCGTGCCCAACAATACGTCACAATTGGCGGCTGTGCGAGGATGGGCCTGCGAGTCCCGCTCGATTCTTACAGCGTGCGATATTGTTGAGAATTTCTTACCGAAGGGTCTCTTTGCATGGACGGCGATCGGCGCGCGCGCGCACGGCCGTTGGTCCGCTATCGCTGTCGAGCTTTAGTCTCAATCCAACTTCGAACACCCGAGATCAGCATCATGACCAAAGTCTTCGTCAGCATCGGCCTCAGCCTCGACGGCTACATGGCTCCCGATGGAATGACCATGAACAATCCTGGGTACAAGAACTGGGGTGCCAAATGGGGGGCGATGATGGGGTGGATCGTCAACACGCGGTATTTCCGCGAGAACCTCCAACTCGGCAAAGGCGGCGAAACGGGACCCGTCAACGACCTCGTTCGCAGCACCACGGAGCGCATTGGCGCGAACATCATGGGAAAGCGCATGTTCGACCAGGGCGAGATCGCGTGGCCAGAAGAGGCGCCGTTTCACACACCGGTCTTCGTGCTCACCACGCAGCAACGCGAGCCCTGGGTGCGCCCGGGAGGAACAACTTTCTACTTCGTGAACGACGGGCCAGAGCGCGCGCTGGAACTGGCGCGCGACGCCGCGGGAAGTCGCGATGTCCGCATTGCCGGTGGAGCGGATGTGATCCAGCAGTATTTGCGACTGGGCGCCGTTGATGAGCTGGAAATCGCTCTGGCGCCGGTCTTCTTCGGGAGCGGACGGCGGTTATTTGAGAATCTGGGCGAGCCGGTGCCGCAGTTTCGCATCGACTCGGTGCTAAACGGGGCGCTTGCGACGCACGTGCGTTACGTGCGTGCGTGATTTTGTCAAACCCACGCGTGATGTGCGATTGCAGCTCGCGGCTGCGCGCGAATGCCGGTGACGTCGCGCGCGCTTGAAGCCCGTCGTTCGTTGACACGCTCACCCGTGATCAGCAGAATCACTTCGCCTATCACTCCGACGTGACGTATGCCGATGCTTCACGATCCTGCCGTTCGTAGCTCCATCGAAGCGCGCCTCAACGCAATTCGTGCAGATTCTCCGCGGCAGTGGGGGAGCATGACGGTCGACCAGATATTCTGGCACGTGAACCAGTTTCTTGCGGCATCGTTAGGTGAAGCGACGCTGGCGACACAAAAGAGCCCAATCCCTGCACCCATCATGAAGTTCTTCTTGATCTACATGCCGTGGCCCAAGTCTGCACCGACGAACAAGAGTGCGGTCGCCGATTGCGCGCACGACCTGGAGCTCGAGCGCACGAAACATCTCGATCATCACTTTCGGCAGTTCAACTCCTGACGGCGCTTGCAAGCACGAGCGTTGCACCTGACGACAGCGCTAATGGCCACGTTCGACGACTTCCTCAAGCTCGACATTCGCGTCGGTCGCATCATCGACGTGCAGGAATTCCCTGAGGCGCGCAAGCCGGCCTACAAACTCACGATCGACTTCGGGCCGGAGATCGGGGCGAAAAAGTCGTCGGCACAACTTGTCGCTCGCTATTCCGCGCAAGAGCTTCAGCACAAGCTGGTGCTCGGCGTCGTCAATTTTCCGCCGCGACGCATTGGCCCCTTCGAGTCGGAAGTCCTCACCCTCGGCGTCCCCGACGAGCAAGGACGTGTGATCCTCGTCGCTCCGGATTCGCCAGATGCAATTGTAGGTTCGAAGCTGTTCTGAATACGTCTCGCTGTCACCTGCATCGAACCACCAGACTCAAAACCGGGAGTACGCAATGGCGTGGCAACAAGTCGCGAGCTACAGCTTCGGATTCAACACGAGCAGCAAGAAGTTCTGGATGTACTACACGCTCAAGGGCGCGAACACCACAACGCAGGTGTTCCTGACACCGACGCAGTTCAGTGCGATCGTGGCGGCGTTCAACTCGGCAACGTCGATCCAATACGAAGATTCGGGCCACTACTTTTCGACGGCGCCGCGGCAACTACCGTAGACATGGGAAGGCCCCGACGCCGTTGAGTGTGCATCTTTGTCAGCGGTCGTTCACAACATGGAGGTCACTCGATGCGCATCGCACTGACGGTCGCCGGCGTCGTGTGTGTGTTGATCGGCGGCACCTGGTTTCTTCAAGGGATCAACGTCTTGCCCGGAAGCTTTATGACGGGACAGACGAAATGGGCGATCTATGGCGCGGCCGTGCTGCTGCTCGGCATTTTTCTGTTGGTGCGAGGGAACCTGCGACGAGTCTGACGCGACGAGTCTGACGCGACGAGGTGAAGGGATGCCGGCGGTGGCGAGTGCCGGCGCGTTATCCCCTAATCACCAACAGCAGGACATCATACAGGGCGTGCGTCCACGCCGTGATCCCAAAGCCACGCACGAGATAGAGCGCACTGAACGCCAACCCGGCCACGGCACGAAAGACAAACGATCCGAGTTCGAGCTTGTCGCCGAACGGCCCGATGTAATGAAACGCCGAGAAGACGAGCGCTCCCGCCACCGTGGCAAAGATTCCCGCGGCCACGGGCCCCCAGCCGAGGAGCTTCTTCGCAACCCAGACGAGCGCCGAGACGAGGATTACGCGGAAGAGCAACTCTTCGTAGAGTCCTGCGCCTAACGAGACCATGAGAGCCGTCGGCCAGCCTAACGAGGTGAGGGGGCCGATGGCCAGTCGCTGCAACGGGCCGACGAGCTGGGCGGTCAACATGCCGACCACCACGCCAAAGACCGACGCCAGCACCGCCGACTCGACCATCATCCCGACGAAGGTCGACGCTTTGAGCGGATCTTTCACTTGACGGCGATCGCGGATAATGAAGACGAGCATCGCCAACACGACGAGCGCACCGAAGATCACCGGGCCGCGTGCGCCGAACGCGATCTCGAACAGTGACTTGAGGATGACGTCCGCGCCGTTGCGAACGCCGTTGCTCTGGCGCTCCAACCCGGCGGCGAGGAGTTCGTAGAGCGCGAGGAGCGGGAGCGCGAAGGTCAGCGAATAGCGAGGCGCGCGCGAGTCGTTCCAATAATTGCGACGCGTCGATGGGAGCGGTGTGATGCGCATGTCTCAAACGTACGCGCTGGTTTTTGGGTGCGTTTCATGGCTTTCCTGTGGCGGGGGGCGCGAGGAGGGCCCCTTCGGGCGCTAGCGGATACCTATCCGACGCGCCCTAC
>JBGAKW010000050.1:0-5503 GCA_044224185.1 Gemmatimonadaceae bacterium
GAACGGGAACGAGTAAGACATCACCCTGTCTGATCATCGTGCGAGACATGCGGAGCGCTCCTGTGCAATGGATAAGTGGGCCTGCGGTTGGTGCTGCATATCGTTAGGCATCCTTCCAGTGTTGCGTGCCCATCGGCCGCGTGAGCTCGTCCCGCCGCGTGATGAGCGCTGCCTTCGTGAGCAGCGCGTGCTGGATCAGGTCATTCTGCTCGGCGATCGCGGTGTCGACATCGCCAAGGCTGGCCGACCGCAGCGCCCCGACGACGGCGACGTCGGCTTCCGCGTCCTCGCGCTGCTCGCGTGCCCACGCGTCGCCGAGCGAGCCGCGCACACCCCCGAACGATGCCTCGGCCCACGCCATGATGGCGGCGGCGATCGCATAGGCATGCCGCTTGTCGCCGAGCGCGAGGAGTCCGCGTTCGATCGCGCGCAGTCCGAGCGGGCGGTGCTCGCTGCGGGCCATGTCGCGCAGGACCTGCGTCTCACGCCCGGAGCGCGCGGGGGCATTGCGCCATTCGCGCACGATGGCACTGCGGACGAGCGCATCCAGGCCATCAGCCATGCGCGCGGTCGGGACGTGGTACACGGTGTCAGCGGGTCGCTGGTACCGTCGCTGGGGGTGCGCGTCGCCCGCGACGGCGAGTGCGCGTGTGGTGCGGGACATGGGAGCCTCGGAGAATGATGAGACGGAGAGAGACGTGCAGGGGCGTTAGGCGGCGGGTTTGCTCGCCGATCGTGCAGCAACTTCAGCGGCGCATATGGCGCACTTTCGCCAGCGGCCAGCAAAGGTCACGTTGTTGTCGTCGATGCGATGACCGCGGCGGCAGAACTGCTTTTGCTTCATCGACCAGAACGTTGCGCGGCCCTTTCGTATCATGTCCTGCATGTTTTCACGCGGCGTTCCGGCGAACAGATGGTCTGGTCGGACGCACTTCCTGTTGTCGCACTTGTGGCACACGAGCAGGCAATCGGGCAGGTAGTCGATGTTCAGGAAGTAGGCGACGCGGTGCGCGGCGCGTGTATTGCTCTCGTTATCGTGAAACTGGCCGTAGCCGCGCGGCCCGATCTTTCCGGTCCACTCCCAGCATGCGTCGCCTTCACCGATGCGAACGCTCGCCCAAAAGCGCTGATATGCCGAAGCCATCGTTAGGCAGCGGTGGGGGTGCCGGCACGTTCGGATCGCCGCACATCAGCGCGCGCCTCGCGTGCCACAATGCGCTTCAGGTAGGCAGATCGAGACTCCTTCCGCAGCGAAGCGGCGCGATCAACGACCTCGATTTCCTCGGCGCTGAGCCGAATCGAAGTAGGTAACGGCAACCGTTTCTGGCGATCGGCCAATGATTCAGGCATACTGTAAGGAGGAAGGGAGTTGACTACGTGCCTATCCGATAATGTATCGGAAAATCCGATACGTCAAGGGAAAATCAAACGATTTATGGCAGAATCCTATCGCATTCGTCACCAGAGGCAGGTGAAGGCACGCGTCGCCGTCGCGTTGGCCGACTATCCCCTCCGCTTCGACGGGCAGCCGTCGTGGAGCGATCTGGGGGACTTGTTAGGCTGGGGACAGTCGACGCGAAGCGATGTCACCCGTGGCGAGCGGCCCATTCAGCTGCATGAGCTGATTCTGATCGCGGCTCGGCTCGCGGTGTCACTTGAATGGCTTCCGACTGGCGATGCGGTGATCGAGGCGGCGCAGGCGGCCACGGGATTCTCGCAGGTGCGCCTCGCGCACGCGTTAGGCGTCAATCCCTCGACGCTCCGCCGCTGGCTCTCGGGCGCACGGCGCATGGCGCCCACCGCCGAGCGGCTGTGCGAGGCAATCGTGCGCGATCCGACGATCGCCGGACGATGAGCGGCTAGCCCCGCGTATGCACCCGCAACCGCTCCAGCGCCATGCGCCGTTGTTTCGCGCGCTTAAGCTTGCGCCGCCAGAGAGAGAGGACTACTGCCGCCACGCCCGCCGCGATCAGCCACGCCCGCATCACATCACTCCAGAATGGGATGCGGGAGAGGCTAACGGCCGAGCGCTGCGCAGTGGTACCACACCAGGGCGTTCCGCGTGGAACATCTAGGGTCGGGCCACACCGGCGGTCGCCGCCGCCACGCGCGCGCGGATCGCCTGCGCGAGCGAGGACTGCGCTTCACGCGCGACAAACGACGCGCTGCCGTAGCCGCTCTGCGTCGCGCCGAAATAGACGTTGCGGAGATTGGTCGAGCCGACCGCGCAGCCGAACGCGGCGTCACCGATCCCGACGCCGCTGCAGAAATTCCCGTAGGTGCCTAACGGGGCCGCGTTGTCGGTGTAGGTGAAATCGGTGACCGCGGGATTCGTCCCGAAGTTCACGAGCTGCTTGATCTGCGAGCCTTCCGAGACGAGCAGGTGGCTGACCTCCACGTGTTGCGCATTGTTCTGCAACACGACGGCGAACGACTCGACGCTGATGTCCCCGGCTTTCCGAATCTGGAAGAACACCGCGCTCGCGTGCGGAAAGGTGTTGGCCGGGAGATTCGTGGTGACATCGGCGAGGTCCAGGACGAGGAAGTACTGCCCGGGCGTGTTCGCGCGCTCCGTCGCCAATGCCGACAATCCGGAGATCGCGGCGCCCTGCTCCGTCTGGCCGAGACCAAGGTTCACATCCGTGAGGCCCGTCGCCGGCTCCATGCGACCGGTGTCCACGTTGGGCTGCTCGAGGTAGACCTCGAGCAGCACATCCTTCCACGTGTCGATGTACGGCGAGGGCGAGACGCGTGTGGCGGGCATCGTTAGGTACTCCGGTCGGCAAGGGTCAGCACGGATTGGCTGCGGTCGATGACCACGAACACGGCGCCGGAGCGATCCGTGGCCGGAGGCGCAACAACGTCGTCGCGCCTCCGGCGCCGGACGTCAGGGTCAGCGCCGCAAGCGGCGCAGAAAGCGCAAGCATGCGCGCTCCGTTAGAACGGCGAAGATCCGAGCGCCGTGGCAATCGCCCACGCGCCGCCGGTGTTCGGATGGATGCCATCATCGGTGTAGTAGCCAGTGATGGTGGCGGCGCTGCCGCTTGTCATGTTCGCGTTCGTCGTCAGCGTCGTGGACGTTTTGGATTGCAGCGAACCCGCCACGCCGCCGCTCGAGGAGATCACTTTTTGGCCGGGGAAGAACCCGGAGGTGTCGACGACGCTCGACGCGGTGGGCGTCCCGTTACAGTTGCCAGTCGTCGTCACGATGTTCCACTTCCCCGTGCTGCCTGATTCCACCGCCGCGGCGATGTCGAGATTCCCATCCTGTCCGAACGTCACGGCGCGCACCGCCGTGTTATAGGCCGCACGCTCCGTATCAGTGGAATCCACGGTCTGATTGGCGAGCGTCTTCCACGAATCGGTGCTCGTCGTTTTCGGCGGAATCGTGCAGACGTAGCACTTGACGGCGGCATTCGCCGCTTTGAGCAACGCGATGAGCGCCGTCACGTTCGTGCCGATCTGTGAACCCGTCTGTCCGTCCGTCAGATCGTTCCGGCCAAACTGGATGATGACGTGCGTGATCTGCCCGTCGCGCACCATCTGCAAGCGCGACTTTATGTATTTCCGCTTGCATTCTTCGACGGCGCGCACGTTGCCCAACGCGGAGTTGATCACGCCGTAGCCACCGCCGCCGTGCGTCGCGTATGCGGTATCGCTCCGCGTCGCCGCGCTGAACGCCGAGATGTTCTGCAGCATCAGCTCGACCCACGAGTAGCCGGTATGCGGATACCCGTTGCCCTCGCCGATCGAGTCTCCCATCACTAACACGGCCTTGCCAGAGGCGTGACTGTCCGTGGTGATAGCGATCGCGGGAAAGGTAGGGGTCGTGACCGAGTAGGTGGGCGACCCCAACGTGCGTTGGTCGACCACAGGATTTGCTCTCCCCGCGCCTTCGTTGGTCGCTGCCGAGTTGATGCGCCCCACCGGAATGCGTCCCGAGGTCGTCTCGCGACCGCACTCATAGTAGGCGCGCACATAGAAGACGGTGCTGACGGGAATCGTGGCACTCAGCACGCACAGATCCGAATACGCAAGTTCGCCTGGATTGAGGTCGATCGTGTCGTCGCCGCCGTTCCACTTGATGTTCCCGATGATGGTGCCTAACGGGTACTCGATCGCGTACCCCACTTTCGCGCGTGCGCACAACGACGTGCTCTCGAACGTCGACTCCGTGATGTACTTGTTCGAGATCGCCGCATCAAATCCGCGCCAGAAATTGCCGGTGAGCACACGCAGGGAGGAGAGCGCGACGGTCGACACCATCAGCATGCGCCCACTGTCGCCGCCGAAGGACGCTCCAGATGCCGCGGCCGCAGAGCCGTCGCACCATCGCGCACGCGACGCGACGCCGTACAGTCGTGGCTTGAGGCTCGGAACAATCAGCGTCATCGTTAGGCCACCTTGTAGCGGATGAGGACTTCGAGATCAGCACCGGGAATGGTGGAGCCGATCTGGTCAATGTCGACGGTGAGATAGTCGCCCGCCGCCATTGCCGTGACATCCGGCGTTGCGTCTGACGACGCGAAGGCAGAGGCGGCAATGGATGGGCGATTGGATTGTGTCGTGAAGATCGTCGTGCCGTTCTTGTTCACGTCCACGAGGACAGAGGCGCCCGTCGGCGCAGTGTTGACGGTCGCGGCGACCGAAATGAGCGTCACCGCGATCGGGAACCGATACCGTCCCTTGCCGACGGCTACCGCGAGCACGCCAGGTTGCTCGAAGGGCGCGAGGCACAACGCATGGAGATCGACGAACGTCTTGACTGCTTTCTGCGACGCGAGCTTGGTATCGCTATTGCCCGCGAGCGTCCCATCCGTGTCGAGCGTGAGTTCGCCGAGTGTGTCGGTCGCCGTGGCATACGGGATTTTGCCCGCAGCCGTCAGCGCACCCGCGAGCGCCGTCAGCGTCGCGTCGCCTGGTTGTGCGGCGGCGACCTGCGTCGCGAGCGTTGCCACATCGGCTTGCAGCGCCACGATGTCCGCGAGTATCTGTTCGACTGTCTCAGCGTTGACTGCGTGAATCACATCCTTGGCACCGGCGGAGAAGTCGACGACGGCGTTGCCGTTCGAGGAATCCGAAACGCTCGCGCGCACAAGGGTCGTGGCATCCGACATGTAGCCGGTGCCGATCTCGTACTCGACCGGCGACGCCGAGCGATGACGAATGGCGTAGGAGAAGGCATGGGACGGACCGATGCCGTGCGCATCCGCGAGCGTGCGCCATCCGGTCGCGGACGTAACGGTAAAATCTCCGGACCCGCTCGATGTGGACGACTGCATGACAAGATTCTTGTGGCTCATGGCGGCAGCTCGGTCTAGGGTCGGACGACACCTGCGGTCGCGGCGGCGACGCGTGCGCGAATCGCGGCGGCGAGGGGGGAGGCGCTTTCGCTCGCGATCCACGTTCCCGTGACGCCGCTGCGTGCCGGTCCGATATACGTGTTGCCGTTGTTGGTGAGCGTGCCACGCGTACATCCCGTCAGCGCGGCGTCCGCGTCGCC